>CAVPTU010000030.1:0-473208 GCA_963708565.1 uncultured Alphaproteobacteria bacterium | reverse complement strand
GAAGCGCAGCAGCAGCAGGAAGCGCTCGGGGGGCGCGAGCCGGCCGAGCGCCTCGAGCGCCGCATCCGGCTCGCCCGGGCCGGTCGCCGCGACGATCTCGCTCGTGTCCTCGAACGCGACCGCGGGGCGGCGCCGGCGCCGGCGCCATTCGTCGACCGCGAAGTTGCTCGCGGTGCGCCGCAGCCACGCGCGCCGGCGCGGTCCGTCGAGGTCGTGCGGCATCCGCTGCCACGCCCGCACGAAGGTTTCCTGCGCGAGGTCCTCGGCCGTGTCGCGGTCGCCGCCCAGCGCAGCGACCAGGTGGCGTCGCAGGTCGCGTCCCTCGTTGGCTACCAGTGCGTCGAAGTCCATCTCGACAAGGTAGACGCTGCGGGGGGCCCGGACCGGACGCGGCGCGTCGCGGTGTTCACATCGCGTGCCCCGGCCGGTCGGGCAGCCGGGAGCGGGCGGTGGGTGCCGGCGCGGGGTCCTCAGGCGAGCTCGGCGAGGCCCTGGCGGACCCAGGCCTTCAGATCCTCGGAGCCGGTGAACGGCGCCGCGTCCGCTTGCGCACGCTCCAGGACCTGCTCGGGCGTCGCTCCCGCTCGCAGGCCGGCGTAGAGGTAGACCAGGGCGGACGAGCGCGGGCCCGTGCGGCACGTCACGAGGGTCGGCCGAGGCAGCTCGTCAAGTGCGGCGACGTGCGCTCGAGCGAGCTCCATGTCGAGCGTCCGGGGCGGATCGGAGACGATATTGGCGGACGCGGGACCGCCGCCTGCACGCTTGCGTAGGACATCCCTCCCTCCATGCCGGCGAACTCCTCGCCACACAGGAACAGCCACGATGCCGCGTGCGCGTCGCGCGCGAAACCCTCGGGATCGGCGATCAGTCCCCTGTTGAACTGCAGATCGGACGGGGTCTCGAACGACGCCATCGCGGAACCGTAGCGCCTGGACGCCGGACGTGGACCCAGGGGTGAGCGTGCCGCGCGAGACGTGGATCGGGGTGTCGGGCGGAGGTGTGCGCGCCGGAGCGTCGCGCGCGAGGTGCGAACATCACCGGGTGGGGACGACTGAGCTCTATCGTCGCGGCCTGGCGGGCTGGCCGTCCTGCTTTCCCGTGGCGCAGGCCCCGAACGCACCGCTGCTGGTTGCGTTGGCCGGGCACGCAATTGCCGCGGTGGCCGGCCATCGGCGCCGCTCACGCGACGCCGGCGAAGCGGTGTTCGTGCTCGGCCTCACGGTATGGGCGTGGGAGGAGGCGACGACCGGCGTCAATTGGTTCCGGCGGCTCCTGGGCGTTGCCGGCCTGTCGGCGGTCGTGGCTCGCGGTGTGGGCGCACTCGTGCCCGGACACGAGCGCGTGCACGCCGGCTGACGGCGCCGGGATCACGCGGTCACGCGCGTGCCGCCCACGCGGGTCCGACCGCTCACCCTGCCTCGGTGCGCCTAGCGCTCCAGCGTGAAGCCCTCGTAGCCGTTCGCAGCGACGGCGTCGCACTTCTCGCGCGAGATCACGGCGATCATGCCGCGCATGCTGGCGAGCCCTCTCGGCTATCCGGAGGCGCTGGCCGAGCTGTGGATGGGCGATCAGCGCGAGGGGCTCGACAACCTGCGGGACTACTACCTGCAGAAGGTCCGCCAGATGGGCGTGCTGCGCGAGGGTGCCACGCGCTTCACCGACAAGATGCCGCTGAACGAGACGCATCTCGGCCTGATCGCGCTGCTGTTCCCCGAGGCGCCGCTGATCCATGTGCTGCGCCATCCGCTCGACATCATGGTCTCGGCCTTCTCCAACCAGTTCACCCACGGCTTCTTCTGTTCGTACGATCTGGCGACGGCCGCGCGGCACTATGTGCGGGTGATGGACCTGGTGCAGCACTACCGCGCCGAGATGACGCTGCGCTATCTGCCGATCCGCTACGAGGACATCGTCGCCGATCAGGAAGCGAGCGTGCGCGCGATGCTGGCGTTCATCGGCGAGGACTTCGACAAGGCCTGCCTGACCTTCCACCAGAACCGCCGCTACGCGCGCACCGCCAGCTATGCGCAGGTGGCCGAGCCGCTGTATGAGCGTTCGGTGTATCGCTATCGCCACTACCGCACGCACCTGGAACCGGTACTGCCGATACTGCAGCCGATGATCGAGCGTCTCGGCTACACGGTGGACTGATGGAGACACCCGCGCCCGCGCCACGGGCGCCAGCGCCGGGCACCGTCCCGTTGCCGATCGGCGAGGTTCTGCGCATCGCCAATGAATACGAGCGTGGCGGCCGGCTGGACGATGCGAAGCGGCTGCTCGACCGCATCCTCGCCGCTGCGCCGGACCAGGGCGATGCGCTGCATCTTGCCGGCATCGTGGCGTTTCGCCAGGGCGACATCGCGAAGTCGCTCGATCTGATGGAGCGTTCGCTCGCCCACGGCATCGATACGCCGCTCTATCTGCGCAACATCTGCGAGGTGTATCGCGCGATCGGGCCGGCTCGACGAGGCGCTCGATGACCGCGCGGCGTGCCACCGCGCTGGCACCGGCGGATCCGCTGTGCCTGCACAACCAGGCCGTCATCCACTACCACCGGCTGGAACTGGATGCCGCGCTGGACTGCGCCGGTCGCGCCCTGCGGATCGATCCCAGCCTGCCGGGCGCGCATTTCGTGCGAGCCGAGGCGCTGCTGCTGCGCGGCGAATGGGCGGCAGGCTGGGAGGAATACGAATGGCGCTTCCGCATCGGCGGCGCCGCGCCGCTGATGCCGCCGACCAGCAAGCCGCAATGGGACGGCGGCGCGCTGCGCGACGGCACGCTGCTGCTGATCGCCGATCAGGGCTTTGGCGATGTGATCCAGTTCGCGCGCTACATTCCGTGGGCGGCCGAACGCTGCCGCGACATCGCGATCGCCGGCAGCACGGAGGTGCGGCCGTTGCTGCGGCAGATCGCGCCGGCCGCGCGGCAGTTCGTCCGCTGGGAGGACGCGCCGGACTTCGCGGCGTTCTGCCCGCTGTCCGGCCTGCCGCGACTGGCGGCAACGCGCATCGATAACGTGCCCGCGCCGATACCCTATCTGCGCGCCGACCCGGCCCGCGCCGCGCAGTGGGCGGAACGGCTGGATGGCCTGGTGCCGCGCGGCTTCCACCGCGTCGGCGTCATCTGGGCAGGCCGCCCGACGCACAACAACGATCGCAATCGCTCGGCGCTGCTGGCCGATCTTCGCGCCGCTGGCCGATGTGGGCGGAGTTGCGCTGCTGGCGTTGCAGAAGGGACCGAAGACCGACCAGGCCGGCGCGTATTATGGCCGCGCGCCGCTGATCAACATCGGCGCCGAGATCGAGGACTACGACGACACCATGGCGATCCTCGACAATCTCGATCTGCTGGTGACGGTCGATACCTCGGTCGCGCATCTGGCCGGCGCCATGGGGCGGCCGGTGTGGATCATGCTGCCGCGCGCGCCGGATTGGCGCTGGCTGCTCGATCGCGCGCGATACGCCCTGGTATCCGAGCGTGCGGCTGTTCCGTCAGACGGCGGTGCGCCGGTGGGACGATGTCGCGCAGGCGATCGCGGCCGAACTGGCGGCGCGCGACTGGGATGACCCGCGGATCAGGCGGCGCCGGTGATCGTCCGGATTTCGTTCGCGTCGCAGCCGATCTCGCGCAGCACTTCCTCGGTATGCTCGCCGAGCGCCGGCCACAGGCGACGCACCGACGGCGGCGAGGCGGAGAAGCGCGCCGGGATCGCGGTGATGGTGACATCGCCATCGTGCGGATGGGTGGCTCGCTGGAAGAACTCCGTCTCCCGCAGGTATTCGTCGTCCAGCAGGTCGGCAAGCGTATTGGCTGGCCCGCTGGGAATGTCGAGCGCGCTCAGCGTCGCCAGCCATTCCGCCGTCGTGCGCTCGCGCATCCCCTCGGTCAGCACCGCGTAAAGCGCATCGACATTGTCCGATCGCGCGGCGATCGTGGCGAAGCGCGGATCGTCGATCAGCGACGCACGGCCCATCGCCTCGAACAGCCGGCCCCAATGCGCGTCGCTGACGGCGATGACCGAGATGTAGCCGTCCTTCGTCGCATAGGGCCGGCGATGCGGCGTCAGCATGCGCGGATAGCCGAGACCCAGTTCCGGCTGGTTGAACACCGCGCCCCACATATGCTCGACCAGCAGGAACGACAGCATGGTCTCCAGCATCGGCACGTGCACTTCCTGCCCCTGTCCGGTGCGTTCGCGATGGAACAGCGCCATGCCGATCATCGACGCCAGCATCTGGCCGGTCAGCTTGTCCACGATGACGCTGGGCACATAGCGAGGCGCGCCGTCGGGGCCGGCGTTCAGCGTGGCCATGCCGCTCATGCCCTGGATCAGGTCATCGAATGCGGGGTGTTCCTGCTTGCTGCTGCCTTTGCGGAAGCCGGACGCGCAGGCATGGATCAGCCGCGGATTGCGCGCCGACAGCGCGGCGTAGCCGAGACCGAGCCGCTCCGCCGCGCCGAGCCGCATGTTGTGGACGAACACGTCGGCGCCATCGACCAGGCGCAACAGCGCTTCGCGCGCCGGCGGGCGCTTCAGGTCCAGCACGACGCTGCGCTTGTTGCGGTTGAGCATGGCGAAGTAGCTGCCCATGCCCGTGTCGCTGTGCGGCCCGATCCATCGGCAATTGTCGCCGTCCGGCGCTTCGACCTTGATGACATCGGCGCCCATGTCGCCCAGCGTCTGCGTGGCGAACGGACCGAGCACCACCGTGGTGAGATCGATCACGCGGATGCCGGCGAGCGGACCGGATCGCACTGTCATTAGCCATCACCAGGATCAGGCGGGACGAGTGGCGAGGACCAGCGATCAATCAGGTAACTTATCGTGCACACAACCCAAGGAGTCCAAGCGAACATCCGAATAATTGTGAATCAAGCGATTGCGCATGCCGACAATGTCGGACCAAGGAATTCGGGATGCGCACTCTGGAACCGCGTGACACTTTCTCAGCAGCCTCTCCGACGATCTCGATGCAGCGGATAACCGCGTTCTGATGCATCTTGCGGCGCGAACTGCGCCTGATCAGCGAGCGACAAACCCACGCTCGCGGGCAGCCATGAGCATGTCGAGCAATAGAGGCTTCATCCCGCGACATAAACCGGTTCTGCGTCTCCCAGTATCTGGCGGCGCCGCAGATAATTGCCGACTTTCTTCGACAGCATGCCGGTCGACCAGATCAACTGGCCGCCCGACCACATCCTAAGGGCCTCCTCCAGATCCAGGAAGCGGTCATGTCGGGATCGGCCCGGCTCGAATTCGACCAGGAAATCCACGTCGCTGCGCTCAGGATCGAAATCCTCTGCCGCGTGCGGCGGAGCCGAAGACCTCCAGCCGCCGGACATGGAACCGACGGCACATCTCGGCGAGCGCGTCCACTCTGCTGCTGACGACGGCGTGCATGGTCAGCTCCGACCTATAGCATCTCATGCATAGCATAATCGCCACTGCCGGAGGAGCGCCGTTCCTAGAGTCCCTCGCCCTCTCCCGCAAAGCGGGCGAGGGAGTTTGTTCAAGAGACTCTGCGGCGGCAAGATGGCGGAAAGCAAGAGGCGGGGCAAAGCGCCCCGCCTCGTGTCTCTCCGTGTCTCTTCGCAAAACCTTGCCACACCCGGTATCACTGATCAAGAACGGGGAGACGCGAGCAACATGGCGCAAAGTAAAGAGGCGGAGCCGAGCGCTCCGCCTCCGTGTTGGCTGCGTCTCTGTGGTTGGTCTTAGCTGTGCCAGCGGAACTCCTGCGCCTTCCGCTGCGAGCCCTGGCTGAGCTTGACGTTGACCAGCGCCGGCCCTCGGAAGTTCATCGCCTCGTCGAGCGCGCCGCGCAGGTCCTTCGGGTCCTCGACATAGAAGCCCTTGCCGCCGAACGCCTCCATCATCAGGTCGTAGCGGGCGCCCCAGATCAGCGAGTTCGGCCGCATGTTGAGCATCGGATTGCTCGGGATTTCCTCCATGCCCGGCCCGATGCCGCCGTTGTTGAACACGACGATCTTGGCCGGCATCCCGTAGCGGCACAGCGTCTCCATCTCCATGCCGGAGAAGCCGATCGCCGAGTCGCCCGAGACGTGAATGATCGGCTTGTCGGGATGCACGACGCAGGCGGCGATGACGATGCCCAGGCCGACGCCCATCGTGCCATAGCTGCCGGCGTCAAGCCGCGAGCGCGGGTTGAAGTTCGGCAACTGGGTGCGGCCGATGTCCATCGTGCTGGCGCCCTCGCTGCAGATGATCGCGTTCTTCGGCACCCACGCCGCGACATCGCGCAGCAGCCGATAGTAGCCGCCAGGCGCCGAATCATCGGCGATCTGCGGTGCGATCAGCGCCGCGTTCTCGGCCGACTTCTTGGCGATCGCCGCGCGCCACGGCGTCTCCTTCGGATAGAACCACTGCCGCGATCTGCGAGCGCCTGATTGAGCTGCCCGACGATCGCCTTGCCGTCGCCGACCAGCGCGACCTCGGCCGGCTTGTTCTGGTGCATCGCCTCCGGCTCGATGTCGAGCTGGATGACCCGCACGTCCTTGTTGTAGCGCGGCGGCAGGCCGAAATGCATGATCCAGTTGAAGCGCGCGCCCATCAGGAACACGACGTCGGCCTGTTGCAGCGCGAGGCTGCGCGACGCGCCGACCGACAGCGGATGATCGTCCGGCATCACGCCCTTGCCCATCGGCGAGGCGAGGAACGGCAGTTGCGTCTTCTCGATGAACGCGCGCACCTCGTCCTCGGCGCGCGAGAAGGCCATGCCCTTGCCGATGATGACCAGCGGCCGTTCGGCCGATTGCAGCACGTTCAGCGCCTGGTCGATGTACTCCGGCATCGTCTGGATGCGCGGCGGATCCGGGCACTTCGCGGCGACGTGCGCCTTGTCCGCGTCGCATGAGCCGGTGATGATGTCGTCGGCGATGTCGAGATAGGCGGCGCCGGGCCGGCCGTAGATCGATTGCCGGACCGCCATCTCCACGTAGAACGGGATGCGGTTCACGTGCTCGATGGCGTGCGCCCACTTGCAGAGCGGCGTCGCGGCCAGCACCTGGCGCTCCTCCTGGAAGGCGCCCATGCCGTTGCGGTAGGTCTCCGACGCGCCGCCGATCAACAGCATCGGCCAGCAATTCTGCTGCGCGTTGGCGAGGCCGGCGAGGCCGTGGATGACGCCAGGACCGGTCACGACGATGCACGAGCCTGGGCGGCCGGTCAGATAGCCGACGGCGCCGGCGGCATAGGACGCGGTCTGCTCGTTGCGCATGCCGATATAGGGCAGGCCGACTTTCTGCGCTGCCTCGGCGAGCGGACCCACCGGGAACCCGACCACGCCGAACATGAATTGCACGCCTTGTTCCTTGAGGCTCTTCGCCAGCAAGTCGGCGCCTTTGATCTCAGCCATGTGTCATCATTACCTCGCCAACTAACAATGACAGAACGCTGTAACGATGTCGCGGCAATGCGGCGTCCGAGGATTCTTCAGCGTGTGCCCGGCGCGCCTTCCAGGCCTCGAAGTCGCGCTTCGCCTCTTCGCCGGCAACGGGAAACAATCCCGGCAACGCGCGACCGCGCGCCACTTCCTCCTCGGCGAATTCCTCGTAGAGCGTGGTGGTGAGCGCCTCCTCCGCGACCTCGTCGACGATGTCCGGCGGAATGACCACGACGCCATCGCTGTCACCGACGATGATGTCGCCCGGATAAACCGCCACGCCACCACAGGCGATCGGCAGATTGAGATCGCATGGATGATGCGCGATCGGGCTGGGCGGCGATGAAGCGCGCCGGTGATACGCGGGCAGGCCGGTCTTGAAGATGCCGTCGGTGTCGCGCAGTCCGCCATCGGTGACGATGCCGGCGCAGCCGCGTGCCTTCAGCCGCCCGACATAGAGATCGCCGGCCGATGCGGCACGCGCGTCGCCGCGCGAATCGACGACGAGTACATGGCCGGGCGGGCAGGTCTCCATCGCCTGGCTCTGGATCTGTCCGCGCGGGCCACGCGCATTGGGACCATCCTTGTCCTCGCGCGACGGGATGAAGCGCATGGTGAAGGCGATCCCGACCATGCGCGGAATGTCGTGACGAATTGGCCAGACGTCCTGCATGAACATGCTGCGCAGGCCGCGGCGGTTCAGCACGCCGGTCAGCGTCGACGTACCGACCCGCAGCAGCGCGTCCCGTGTCTTGGGCGACAACTCGCTCATTGGTTTCCTCCGTTATGAACCTGGCGGGCGCACGTCCACCGGCCGGCGCGGCACCATCGGCGCAGCGCGGATGCTGCTGAGGTCGATCTCCGGCATGGCCACGCTGAGTTGGCGCAGCACGCCGTTGGCCAGTTCGTTGTAGCTTTCGAAGCTGCGTCCGCAGCCGGCCGCGCCATGCCGGAAGTCCGCCATTGGCATGCAGCTCGAATGCCGACTCGCGCGCGTCCAGTGCCGACGACACGTGGTCCCAGGCCATCTGCAGCAACGCGGCACGCTGCAATGCGGTGTAGCCGCCGCCACCGAACGATTCCTCCAGACCGGCGGCCATCTCTGGCGCGGCAAGATCGCGGTCGGTTGGTGCCACGACAAGCGAGGAACCGGGGACGATGCGCAGTATCTCGCTCATGCGCGGACGCGCCTTCAGCATGGCGATGCTGCCGGCGGAGAGATGACACTGGTTGGGATAGCAATATCCCGCCTGGGTGAATTGCGGATCGCGTTCGGCCGCGACCTGACAGCTCCGCACCGTCTGCACGTCGGTCATCAGGTCGAGCAGATAGTCGATCGTCGCATCATGCGTCGTCAGGCCCATCGCATGCGTGCAGGCCAACGCCAGGCCCAGCGTGAACTCCGCCTTCGACAGCCAGCAATACAGCTGATGCCAGAACAGCCAGCGGGCGATCAGCTCGGGCGACGGATCCACCAGGAACACGCGTTCCCACGGAACATGCACGTCGTCGAGCCACATCTGCCCGTCCAGCTCGTCATAGCGGCTGCTGAGCGGCGAGGCGAACGGATTGGCATCGCGCGTGGCGATCCTGCGGCAGATGACCGTGACGCCAGGCGCACTCACCGGCACGACGAAGGTCGCGCGGTGCTTGTCGTAGTCGACGCCGCAATGCGAACCGATATACACATCCTCGGCATAGGCGGGGCTGGTGTGCATGCCGATCTTGCCGCGCAGCACCACGCCCGAGTCGGTCTCCCGCACGATGCGCAGCGCGGTGCGATCGGCGGGATCGGGGCGCATGCGATAGCCGATGGTGGCGGCGCCCGCGGAGAATGTGAGGAAGCGGCCGGTGCGGACGATCTGCTGGCGATACGCTTCGGCATTGTCGATCTGCTGCGCCGAGGCATTGCGCTGCTGCACCTCGCCGAGGATGCCGAGTGCGATCAGATGCCCATAGGCTGGCGTGTGCGTGATGTTGCCGGCGCTGAGGAAGGTCGTCGCCGCGAAGCAGCGTCCCATGCCGACGAGATCGTCCGCGCTCTTCGGCAGCACGTAGCCCCAGGGCAGGCGGTCAGCGGTCAGGATGACGTCCTGCCACGCGGGATCGAAATGCCGGTCGTACCAGGCAACGTATTCATCGACCATGGCGCGCGTCGCCGGATGCGTGGTGACGTCGTCGACGGCGCCTTCGCCGATGACCCAGACCTTGCGCCCGTCGCGCAGCGCATTGCGGTACTCGGCGCCGGTCCGCAGTTCGTGCACCTAGGCCGCCTTCGCGTCGCGGATCGCGCGCCAGATGCGATCGCTGGTCGCCGGCATGTCGAGTTCGCGCACACCGAGCGGTTCCAGCGCATGCATGATGGCGTTCATCACCGCGGGCATCGCGCCCACACAGCCGGCCTCGCCGGCACCCTTCGCACCCAGCGGGTTGCCTTCGGTCGGCACCGGGTTGGAGACGATGCGCATGCTGCACATGTCATCGGCGCGCGGCATGCAGTAGTCCATGAAACTCGCAGTCAGCAACTGGCCGGATTCCGGTTCGTAGACCACCTGCTCCATCAGGATCTGGCCGACGCCCTTGCGCGACGCCGCCATGAATTTGCCCAGCCAGCGTCAGCGGATTGATCACCGTGCCGACGTCATCGACCACGAGATAGGACTGCAAATCGACCACGCCGGTATCGGGATCGATCTCCACCTCGCAGACATGGCAGCCGTTCGGGAAGGTGTTGAGCGTCGGCGCATAGGTGGCGTGCTCGTAGAACCCGGGCTCCATGTCAGGCGGCAGCCGCGCCGGCTGGAACGCCGCGCGCGCCACGTCCTTCAGCGTCACGCCGCGATCGGTGCCGGCGACGCTGAACCTGCCTTCCGCGAACTCGATATCCGCCTCGGCCGCTTCCAGCAGATGCGCGGCGATCCGCTTGCCCTTGTCGATGATCTTCCCCGCGGCGAGCGTCAGCGCCGAGCCGCCGACCACCATGGAACGCGAACCGTTCGAGCCCATGCCGAACGCGACGCGGTCGGTGTCGCCGTCGATGAACTGCACTTCCTTCGGATCGATGCCGAGGCGTTCGCACAGGATCTGCTTGAAGACGGTTTCGTGTCCCTGGCCGTGCGTCTTGGTGCCCATCAGCAAAATCGCACTGCCGCTCGGCTGGAAACGAATTTCCGCATATTCCGGCGTCGGGCCGGCGGCCTGCTCGATCGCGTTGGCGAAGCCGAGACCGCGCAGCATGCCGCGCGCGCGGGATGCCTCGCGGCGCGCGGCGAAACCGGCGTGGTCCGCGGCCTCCAGCGCCATCTCCATGTTGCGGCTGAACTCGCCGCAATCATAGAACGGACCGAGCGCAGTCTTGTACGGCATCTTCGCTTGCGGAATGAGGTTGCGCCGGCGCAGCTCGATCGGATCGATGTTCAGCTCGCGCGCCGCGGCCTCCATCGCGCGCTCGATCAGATAGCTGGCCTCCGGACGGCCGGCGCCGCGATAGGGCGCGGTGGGACTGGTGTTGGACAGCACCGCATCGATGGTCACGCAGGCGGCCGGGATGTCGTACATGCCGACCACGGTGCCGATCTGGCCGAACGGCGTCAGCAACTGGCGATCGGACGCGATATAGGCGCCGATGCTGGCCAGCATGTGCAGCCGCAGGCCGATGATCTTCGCGTTGGCATCGAACGCCAGCTCGATCGTGCCGACGTTGTCGCGGCCGTGTTCGTCGGCCAGGATCACCTCGGAGCGTTCGCAGCGCCACTTCACCGGCCGCTCGATCTTGCGCGCCGCCCACAGGTCAGCCGGTGCTCGACATACTGCCAGCCCTTCGCGCCGAAGCCGCCGCCCACGTCGCGGCACACCACGCGGACCTGGCTCTCCGGCACCTTGAACACCATGTTGGCGAGCATGTTGCGCACGCGGTGCGGGTAGTTCACGTCGGCGTAACAGCGTGTAGCGGTCTTCCGCCGGATCGTAGGTGCCGATCGCGCCGCGCGGCTCCATGTACTGCGCGTGGACGCGCGTGACGACATAGCGCCGTTTGACGATGTGGGCCGCCTGGGCGAATGCCGCCTCGGTCGCCGCGCGGTTGCCGCGCTCGGTGGTGTGCGAGATGTTGTCCGGATTGTCGTCCCACACACGCGGCGCATCCGGCTCCGCCGCTTCGGCGACCGACGTCACCGACGGCAGCGGCTCGTAGTCCACGATGACGAGTTCCGCCGCGTCCTTCGCCTGCGCCAGCGTCTCGGCGATCACCATCGCCACCGGATCGCCGACATAACGCGCGCGATCGACGACGAGCGCGGGACGTTGCGGCGCGAACATCGGCGAGCCGTCGCGCTTCTTGCGCGGCATCGCCGCTTTCGGCATGGCGATGCCGTCGTTCGCGTAGTCGGTGCCGGTGAATACCGCGACCACGCCCGGCGCACGCTTCGGCCGCCGCGGTGTCGATCGAGCTGATCCGCGCATGCGCGTGCGGCGAGCGCACGAACACGCACCAGGTCTGCCGGTGCAGCGTCTGGTCGTCCTGGTAGCGGCCCTTGCCGGTGAGCAGCCGCACATCCTCGAGGCGACGGATCGGCTGGCCGACGCCGAACTTCATCGTGGCCGACGAGCCCGCGATGTCGTTCATGCGCCGGGCACCTCGACGAACCGGCACGAGATCGAGCCAAGCGGTCCGTAGTCGATGTGGAACTGGTCGCCGGCGCGCGCCTCCACCACGCCGGTGAACGAGCCGCTGAGCACGAACTGTCCGGGCTCCAGCGCGACATCGAACGGTGCCAGCTTGTTGGCGAGCCACGCGATGCCGTTCGCCGGATGGTTCAGCACCGCCGCGGCGACGCCCGACTCCTCGATGATGCCGTTGCGGTAGCAGAGGGCGGCGACCCAGCGCAGGTCCACCTCCATCGGCCTGACCGGCCGGCCGCCCACGACCACCGCCGCGTTGCCCGCGTTGTCCGCGATACTGTCGAGCACGCAGCGCGGCGTGTTGGTCTCCGGATCGACGCGATGGGTGCGCCCGTCGACGATCTCGGCGGCGGGCACGACGTAGTCGGTCGCATTCAGCGCGTCGAAGATCGTGCAGTCCGGCCCTTTCAGGCGCCGGCCGATGACGAAGCCGAGTTCGCACTCGAGCCGCGGCTGGATGAAGCGGCCGATCGGGATCTGCGCGCCGTCCTGGTAGAACATGTCCTCCATCAGCGCGCCGTAGTCCGGCTCGGTGATGTTGGCCTGGCGCTGCATCGCCCGCGAGGTCAGGCCGATCTTGTGGCCCTTGATCCGGTTGCCTTCCGCCACCTTGATCGCCACCCACCTGCGCTGAACGGCGTAGGCGTCCTCGGTGGTGAAGCCGGGATAGACCACACTCGGCGGCCGCGTGCGTTCCCGCCGCTTCTCCGCCGTGTGGTAGGCGCGGGCGATCGTCTCGATCGTTCGCTCATCCAGCATCGTTCAGCCGCATCGTTCAGGACAGGACGGCGACGAAGTCGGCCTGCACCAGCGCGCGGCTGTCGGCGGGCAGCGGCTGCGTGTGCCGCGCCGGCCGCGCGTTCGGATCGGGGAACATCTTCACCCACTCGTCGTTCAGCGCCGCGCGCTGCTTGGCAGGATCCTTCACCCAGAAGGTGATCTTGATGATGTCGTCGACGGTGCCGCCGGCGGCCTCGATGTCGTGGCGGATGTAGCCGAACACGTTGGCGACCTGCTGCTCCAGCGTCGGCGGCAGCTCGCGCGTGCCGGGGTTCGCTCCGCCGATCACGCTCGACATCACGATGTTGCCGATGCGGCTGGCGTTCGGGATCGGGTTCTCGTGGCGCGCACGGGACCCGTTGACGCTCTGACGCTTTGCCATGGCGGACCTCAGACGGTGACGGGTTGCGGCCTTGAACACCGGCACGTCTTCCGTCGTGTCCTGCAGCGCCTCGGGGCCTTCGGTCGGCAACTGCTCGGCGAAGTTCAGCGCGGCATCGATGTCGCCTTCCCACACTTCACGCGGCAGTTCGTACAGCAGCTCGACGCCGTAGCCGTTGGGATCGTGGATGTAGAGGCTGTGGGTCATGCCGTGATCGACGCGGCGGTCGAACTTCACGCCACGCTCCTGGAGATACGCGAGCTGCCTGAGCCACGCCTCGCGATCTGGATATGCGATGGCGATGTGGCTGATCGCGCACGGCATGCCGTCATGGACCATTCGGCCGGCGGAGGCGGCAGGTTCGGGTTCTCGATCAGGGCGACGTCGTGGTGGCTCATCGCGCCGCCGCCGTGATCGCCGCTGTAGAAGCGCATCTTCGGCGGGTTGGGGCGCTTCGGCGTGGCGTGGATTTCGCCGACCTGCCTGAAGCCGATGATCTCGGTCCAGAAGCGGTGCGATTCCTCGATGTTGCGCACGTTCAGGACCAGGTGGTTCAGGCCGACCGGCGTGACTGCTTGACCAGGCATTTCAACGTTTCCTTTCGATTGGCATGTGGAGGAACTGTAGCGCAGTGCCGGCCCGATGACCACGCACGGGCCGGCGCGCCAGCCTACGGCTCGCTTACCGTGGGCGCTCCGACCCGCCGCGCCGTCTTGGCCAGCGCCTTGTCGAAGCTTGCCATCCCCTCGTACCCGCGCGCCGCGGCAAGGTGCAGCGCATCGGCCAGGTCCAGCCCCTGCTCCGCCCAGTCGAGCGCCGCGGCTGCGGCGTCGGCGCTCTCGACCATCACGTGTGGCAGGCCGGCGAAACCGCGCAGCGCGCGGACAACTGCTCGCCGCCGGCAAGCCATACACGCTGCGCAGCACCCACTCGGCTTCCAGCAACACCGTCAGCGGCACGAACACGTCGTGCTGCTCGATCAGACGACGGGCGCGCGCGCCCTGCGCCTTGTCATCGTTCGTCAGGTGTCTGACGACGACGTTAGTATCGACCACGAGCATGGCGCCGACGCACCTCGGCTGCGATGCCGTCTCGCATCTCCTCCAATGTCTTCGGTTCGCCCTGGTGACGCAGGCAGCCGAAGACCTCCTCGGTCGTGGTGGGCGGGAAGGCAGGCGCCGGCCGCAGCAGTACGCCGTCGGCGGTTTCCTCGACCGTCAGCCTCGTGCCGGGCCGCCAGTTGTGCCGGCGACGGATGGTTGCCGGCAGGATGACCTGGCCCTTGGTCGACAGTTGTCGTCGTGGATCTGGCTGCGTCAGCCATGGTTGGAACCGTAGAGTAAGACAAATGTAAGGTAGTGGGGCAGGTGACCGCCCGCAAGTGGCCGAGCGTAGTCAGGGCGCCCCGCCAATCCGGGACAAGGCGTAGTCGAAAGGCGCCGTGGAGATGCGGAAGTCGCCGCGAAACGGATTGCTCAGCGCGATAATCAGAACAAGCACCAGGACCCCGGAGACAGCCAGCAGGCAGCACATGCCGAGGTGCATCCGTACGCTTGGCGCGCCCAGGAACGAGCTGAAGGCGATCGGTGATCGCTCCGCCCACGATCACGACGATCCAGACGATCCCAGGGATTGTGGACTCCGCGGCCAACAGTCTCTCCTGTCTGGCGTCGCGAAGCCGCATCAGGGATTGCAAGAGCAGCGCGTGAAAATTCGCGTCCGCCTGGCTGGAGGGCTTCAGGCTGACCGCGAGACCCTGAAGCTCATCGAGATATCTGTCGCCGGCGCGTACCACATGGCCTTCTGCCTGCGCCGGCCACTCGATAGCAATCACCGCCCTGGTATAGCGGTTCATGTCATCGAGCAGTTTTGCCCTGGCTGGTTCGGCGAGGCCGTCTGCCATCTGAACGACATCCAGAACCAGAGCGGCCTCCGCATAGCTCGCCGCTTTGGCTTTGTTGAAGCCCTCCCACGCCAGCATGGCGACGAATGCCAGGAGCACGGCATAGGTCACGCCGATGATCGAGAAGATGGCCGCCGCGACGTCGTTGTGCTGCCGGCGGAAGGCCGCCGAAACGAAATGTCTGACCCCCAGCTCCAGAAGGATGGTGGCGAGCACAGCGATAATCGCGAGTGAGAGCCCCACCGCCCAGATCGGGAACTGGTAGACCATGTCGGGGCGCATGATCACGTCTGTTGCGTTCAATCGGCGTGCAGGAGGGGTGCGCGGCGCTTGGCCCGATACGGTTACCCGCCGTGTACATCCTTTGTCAGCAACGCCGGCATATTTGCATCGGGACGGCCTGCGAGGATCTTCTCTTCGTCCTCCATGAACTCGTCCGTGGGTTCATTGCCGGACTGTTCACGCAGCCGCCAACAGCCAATGAGCTTCGGCCTGCCCTTCGGGGCGACCCTCGCGCTCCCAAATGTAGTATGCCCTCTCTCGGACGGCATGTTCATCATCTCGGTCCGGTTCCGGCATTTGTCGCTCCCCGGCGTGCGGATACGGCACCATCGACCGCGCGCGTATGCTACCGATATATCTCGGATCGGTTGGGTTCGGCAAGGAAGGCATCTGCCGGGTCGCGCCGCGGATCCGCGCCGTCCGGCGTATCGTCGATCGCCGGCGCGGATCAGGCGGCGCGCGGTCCCATCCCGCGCGCCGGCCCGCGGTCACGCCGTCCGGTCGCTCTCCACCCCCAGCGCCGCCTGCGCGGCCGCCAGCCGCGCCACCGGCACGCGGTACGGGCTGCACGACACGTAATCCAGCCCCACCTCCTGGCAGAACGAAATCGACGCCGGATCGCCGCCGTGCTCGCCGCAGATGCCGAGTTTCAGGTGGTTCTTGGTCTGCCGCCCGCGCTCGGACGCAAGCCGCACCATCGCGCCCACGCCCTCGACATCGATCGACACGAACGGATCCTTCGGCAAGATCCCTTGCTCGACATACTGCGGCAGGAACTTCCCCGCATCGTCGCGCGACAGGCCGAACACGGTCTGCGTCAGGTCGTTGGTGCCGAAGCTGAAGAAGTCGGCCACCTCGGCGATCTTGTCGGCCACGATCGCCGCCCGCGGCAGCTCGATCATCGTGCCGACGCTGTACTCGATGCGGCGGCCGGCCGCCTTGAACACCTCCTCCGCCACGCGATCGACCTGCGCGCGGGTGATCTCCAGCTCCTTCTTCACGCCGACCAGCGGGATCATGATCTCCGGCACCGGCGCCTTGCCGGTCTCCTTCGCCACCTCCAGCGCGCCCTCGAAGATCGCGCGCGCCTGCATCTCGTAGATCTCCGGATAGGTGACGCCCAGCCGGCAGCCGCGATGGCCCAGCATCGGGTTGGCCTCGGCCAGCTCCGCCGCGCGCCGGCGCATCGCCTCGATGTTGGCGCCGAGCGCCCGCGCCACCTCCTCCAGCTCCGCGTCGCGCGTGCGGCAGGAACTCGTGCAGCGGCGGATCGAGCAGCCGGATGGTGACCGGCAGATCGCCCATGATGCGGAACAGCTTGTGGAAGTCGTCGCGCTGGAACGGCAGCAGCAGCGCCAGCGCGGTGCGGCGGCCGGCCTCGTCCGGCGCCATGATCATCTGCCGCACCGCGCTGATGCGCTCCGGGTCGAAGAACATGTGTTCGGTGCGGCACAGCCCGATGCCGTCGGCGCCGAACTTCTTCGCCGTCTCGGCATCCAGCGGCGTCTCGGCGTTGGCCCGCACGCCCATCGTGCGCGCCTCGTCCGCCCAGCCCATCAGCGTGGCGAAGTCGTCCGACATCGCCGGCTCGATCATCGCCACGGTGCCGACGAACACCTCGCCGGCGGCGCCATCCAGCGTGATGGTCTCGCCGGCGCGCACCGTCTTGCCGCCGGCCGACAGCGTCTGCGCGACGTAATCGACCGAGATGCCGCCGGCGCCGGCGACGCACGGCCGGCCCATGCCGCGCGCCACCACCGCGGCGTGGCTGGTCATGCCGCCGCGCGTGGTCAGGATGCCGCGGGCGGCGTGCATGCCGTGGATGTCCTCGGGGCTGGTCTCGATGCGCACCAGGATGATCGTCCTCGCCCTTCTGCGCGCGGCTCTCCGCCTCATCGGCGGTGAACACCACCGCGCCGGAGGCGGCGCCGGGGCTGGCCGGCAGTCCCTTCCCCAGCAGCGTGCGGTGCGCCTTCGGATCCAGCGTCGGATGCAGCAACTGATCGAGCGACGACGGGTTCACCCGCCGCACCGCCTCGGCCTGGTCGATCAGGCCCTCGCGCGCCATGTCCACCGCGATGCGCAGCGACGCCGCGGCGGTGCGTTTGCCGTTGCGCGTCTGCAGCATGTAGAGCTTGTTCTGCTGGATGGTGAACTCGAGGTCCTGCATGTCCTTGTAGTGCTGCTCGAGCCTCTCGCGCACCTTCAGCAGTTCCGCGTACGGCTCGGGCATCGCCGCTTCCAGCGGCGTCTCGTCCGGCTTGGCGCGCAGCTTGGACACCGGCTGCGGCGTGCGGATGCCGGCCACCACGTCCTCGCCCTGCGCGTTCACCAGATACTCGCCGTAGAACACGTTCTCGCCGGTGGACGGATCGCGGGTGAAGCACACGCCGGTGGCGCAGTCGTTGCCCATGTTGCCGAACACCATGGCCTGCACGTTCACCGCGGTGCCCCATTCGGCGGGGATGTCGTGCAGCCTGCGATAGGTGATCGCGCGCTGGTTCATCCAGGAACCGAACACCGCGCCGATCGCGCCCCAGAGCTGTTCCTCGGGGTCCTGCGGGAACGGCTTGCCGGTCTCGCTCTCGATCATGTCCTTGTAGCTCTGCGCCACGCGGTGCCAGTCCTGCGCGCGAGAGCTGGGTGTCCTCGGTCACGCCGGTGTCGAGCTTGGTGTGCTCGATGATCTCCTCGAACCGGTGGTGATCGACGCCCAGCACCACCGAGCCGTACATCTGGATGAACCGGCGGTAGGAGTCCCAGGCGAAGCGCGGATCGTCCGCCGCCTCGCCGAGGCCTTCCACGGTCACGTCGTTCAGGCCCAGGTTGAGCACGGTGTCCATCATGCCCGGCATCGACACCCGCGCGCCGGAGCGGACCGAGACCAGCAGCGGCTTGTGCTTGTCGCCGAACTTCAGCGCCTGCGCCTTTTCCAGCCGCGCCAAGCGCCTCGTGGACCTGCGCGCCCAGGTCGTTCGGGTACTTGCGCTGGTTCTGGTAGAACGCGGTGCAGACCTCGGTGGTGAGCGTGAAGCCCGGCGGGACCGGCAGGCCGATGCTGGCCATCTCGGCCAGGTTGGCGCCCTTGCCGCCCAGCAGGTTGCGCATGTCCGCGCCGCCCTCGTTATGGCCGGCGCCGAAGCTGTACACCCATTTTGTCATTGCAATTCAGCCCTCGATTTTTCCGAAGTCGGCGATGCGGTCCATCGTTGACCGGACTTTATGAAGAAGACGCAAACGATTTAGGCGCAAATCAGGCTCCGGTGCGTTCACGGTCACCTTATCAAAAAACGCATCGAGCGGGGCGCGCAGGTTGGCGAGAAGCCGCAAAGCGCTCTCATAGTCGTCATCCCGCAGATATTGCGAAATGCTTTCATCGGCATCGGCGATGCCGCTTGCCAGCACGATGTTCCTCTGGCGTTCTCAGCCGGTCCTCGTCCAGCGGGCCGTCGTGAGGGCCATCCTTGCGGCTTTCGATCCGCAGGATGTTCGCGGCGCGCCGGTAGGCGGTCAGCAGGTTCGCGCCGTCGTCGGTGTCCAGCAGCGCCGCCACCGCATCGGTGCGCGCCAGCAGGCGGGTGATGTCGTCATCGGCGCCGGCGGCGAACACCGCGGCCAGCACGTCGTGTCGCGCCCCTTCGGCGCGAAGCTGCACGCGCAGGCGTTCGGCGAGGAAATCCAGTATCTCCTGCGGCGGCACCGGATGCACGCCGCGGTGATGCCAGCCCTGGCCCGCCAGCTCGATCAGCGGGATCAGGTTCAGCCGCAGCCCGTTCTCACGGATGATGCGGATGATGCCGAGCGCGGCGCGGCGCAGGGCGTAGGGGTCGCCGGCGCCGGTCGGCCGCTCGCCGATCGCGAAGAAGCCGACCAGCAGGTCCAGCTTGTCGGCCAGCGCCACCGCGATCGAGACGTCGGCGGTGGGGACCGCGTCGGCCGGCCCGCGTGGCGCGTAGTGATCGCGGATGGCGTCGGCCACCAGCCGGTCCTCGCCGTCGTGCAGCGCGTAGTAGCGGCCCATCACGCCTTGCAGTTCGGGGAACTCGCCGACCATGCCGGTGACCAGGTCCGCCTTGGCGAGCCGCGCGGCGTCGCGTGCCAGCGCGGGGCCGGCGCCGACCAGCGGGGCGATCTCCTCGGCCAGGCGTTCCAGCCGGCGCACCCGCTCGCCCTGGGAGCCGAGTTTGGCGTGGAACGTGACGTGGTCCAGCAGCGGCACGCGCGATTCCAGCCGCGCCTTGCGGTCGAGGTCCCAGAAGTGGCGCGCATCGGCGAAGCGGGCGCGCAGCACGCGCTCGTTGCCGGCGATCGAGGTCGCGCCGCCGTCCGCCGGCTCGATGTTGGCGACGAAGCCGAAATACGGCGCGGCCGAGCCGTCGGGGTTGCGAAAGGCGAAGTAGCGCTGGTTCACCCGCATCGAGACCTGCCGCACCTCGGGCGGCAGGTCCATGTAGGCATCGTCGATGCGGCCGAGCAGCGGCACCGGCCATTCCACCAGTCCCGCGACCTCGTCGAGCAGTCCGGGATCGTCCACCACCTGCGCTTCGTTGGTCGAGCGCGGCGACCCCTTCCGCGATGACCCGCTTGCGCTCCGTCGGCATCCACCAGGACGCGCCGCTCGCGCAGGCTGGCCGCCCAATCCGCGCAGGACGTCACCGCGAAGGCGCCGGGCGCGAGGAAGCGGTGGCCCTCGGTCAGGTCGGCCGACGCCAGCCCGTGCCCATCGTCCTCGCCGTCGCGCAGGTCGAACGGCACCACCGCGCCGTCCAGCAGGCAGACGATGCGGCGCAGCGGGCGGACCCAGACGAAATTGCTGGTGCCGCCCCAGCGCATCGACTTGGGCCAGGGGAAGCGGCGCAGCAGCGGCGGGATCGCACCGGCGATCAGCGCGGCGGCGGGCACCGCGGCGGCGGTCTTCTCCAGCACCCAGTAGTCGCCTCCTGGCGCAACTGCTCGCGTGTCGCGCCGTGCTTGCGCAGGAAGCCGGCCAGCGCCTGCTCGGGCGCGCTGGTGCGCGGGCCGCGCTCCATGGTGCTGCTGGCGGCGACCATCGGTGCCACGTCCGCCGCCAGCGCGATGCGTCGGGGGCCGAAGAACGTGCGGACATTGGCGGGCGCCAGTGGTGCCAGGGCCTCGCCGCACAGCCTGCTCAGGTCCTCGGCCGCCCGCGCCTGCATCCGCGCCGGAATCTCCTCGCTGAACAGCTCGAGGAACAGCTCCGGCATGCTCAGTCCTTCAGCGCCGGTTCGATGTCGGTCTGCGAGAAGTCGTTGCCCTTGAACAGCAGCGGCTCGCGCTCGGCTTTTGCCGCGCCATACACAAGGCAATCACCGAAGTTCAGACGAGCAGGATGTTGCCTTCTGCCGTACACTCTCCGAGCCTCACGCGCGGACTTCGCATGCTCGGGAGTGAACGCCATCAGCTCAATCCCGAGGTCACGCACTGCATCATCGAATCTGTGGCTGGCCAGATCGTCACCTCGGGTATCGACAGCGAGAGCTGCTTCAAACCAAGTCGGTGCTGGCATCCTCGCCCTGGGTGCTGATGCGATGATCTCGGCAAAACGGCGGCCGTCCGGCTCGTCGAGCACAACTGCCAAGAGCGCGGACGCGTCCACGATCATTTCGGCAGCCCGTTTCATCGTCGTACATCCAACTCGTGTCAGAACTGACCGGCTCGCGCATGTGGGCGCGGATCTCTCTCGCGATCTCCATGACGCGATCCACCCGGGCCTTGATGTCGCGCTGTTTCTCCTCCCGCTCCAATTCCGCCCGCAGGGCCCTGGTGACGACCGAAGTCAGGCTTTCGCCGGTCAGCTCGGACAGACGGGACGCCAGCCGGTAGGCGTCCTCGCTCTTGATGTTCAGTTGAGCGCCCATACCCGCCTCCTTGGTAGAAACTTGGGAGCGTCAGGTAGAATTAGTGCCTGGGTCGCCGAAAGTCACGTCTTCGCTCAACCGGCACCGCGCTGCCCTATGCCGCGCTCAGCGCGATCTCCCGGGTGATCGCCATGATCCGCTCGTGCCGCCGCCGCCGGGCCAGCGCGCGGTCGCGTTCCTCGCGCAGCGCGGTGATCACCGCCATCCGCAGGCTGTCGCCTGTCAACTCGACCAGTTCGGCCGCGAGTTGGCAGGCTTCCACATCCTCGATCACCAGTTCTTCCATGACGTTTCCCTCCATTTCCGCGTCATTCCATTTCCGCGTCATTGATTGTCGCCCGCCACCCAGGCCTCGCAGCAGCCCTTCGCCAGCGTCCGCACGCGGCCGATGTAGCTCGCCCGCTCGGTCACGCTGATCACGCCGCGCGCATCCAGCAGATTGAACAGGTGGCTTGCCTTGATGCACTGATCGTAGGCCGGCAGCGCCAGCCCATGATCCGAGCAGCGCCGCGCATTCGCCCTCGGCATCGGCGAAATGGCGCGTCAGCAGCGCCGTGTCGGCGTGCTCGAAGTTGTACGCGCTGTATTCGCGTTCGGCGCGCAGGAATACATCGCCGTAACGCACGTTGCGATCCCCTGGGGCGCCGTTGAAGTCGAGGTCGTAGACGTTGTCGACGTCCTGCACATACATCGCCAGCCGTTCCAGCCCATAGGTCATCTCGAAGCTGGGCAGCGTCACCGGGATGCCGCCGACCTGCTGGAAGTAGGTGAACTGGCCCACCTCCATGCCGTCGCACCACACCTCCCAGCCGAGGCCCCAGGCGCCGAGGGTGGGGCTTTCCCAGTCGTCCTCGACGAAGCGGAAGTCGTGCAGCAGCGGGTCCAGGCCGAGTTCGCGGTAGCTGCCCAGCAGCAGGTCCTGCGCGTCCTCGGGCGAGGGCTTCATGATGACCTGGTACTGATAGTAGTGCTGCAGCCGGTTCGGGTTCTCGCCGTAGCGGCCGTCGGTGGGCCGCCGGCTGGGCTGCACATAGGCGGCCCGCCAGGGCCGGGGCCCGAGCGCGCGCAGGGTGGTCGCCGGATGGAACGTGCCGGCGCCCATCTCCACATCGTAGGGTTGCAGAATCACGCAGCCCTGCCGCGACCAGTAGTCGTGCAGCCGCAGGATCAGTGCCTGGAAACTGGGCTTCGTGCTGTGCATCTGACCGGGATCGATTGATTGCGCGCCACATAGAGCAGACGGGCGCGGCGGCAATGCCGAGGTTTTTGCCCCTGGCGGGGCCGCCTGCGCCATTGAAGCAACGAGGCCGCGAAGCCACATCGCACGCCACGGAACCCAGAGGGTGCCCCAATGACAAACGAAGAACGCGACATCATCAACCAGTTCATCGCCCGCGTCGGCGGCGGCCACGCAGGCGCAGCCGGCCTTCGGCGGCTCGGTGCCGGCGACCACGACGCCAGCCGCTGCCGCCGGTCGACCCCGAGGCGGACCGGCTGATCGGCGACCTGTTCACCCGCTATCCGGACGCGCGCTATCGCATCACCCAGCTCGCCTTCGTGCAGGAGCACGCGCTGGCCGAGGCGCAGAACCGCATCCAGCGGCTGGAGTGGGAGCTGCAGCAGGCGCGGCAGGCCTGCACAGGCCCAGCAGGCGCAACAGCAGCAGGGCAGCGGCTCCGGCGGCTTCTTCGGCGGGCTGTTCGGCGGCGGGTCACGCTCCGCGCCGCCGCCGCAGCAGGGCGCGCCGGCGTGGAACCAGGGCGCGCAGCCCGGCTACCAGCAGGCGCCGCCGCCGCCTCCGCAATACGCGCCGAGCTACCAGCCCGGCATGTTCCAGCGGCCCGGCTCCGGGTTCCTCGGCTCCGCGCTGACCACCGCGGCCGGTGTCGCCGGCGGCCTGGTCGCGGGCAACGCGCTGATGAACCTGTTCTCCGGTTCGCACGGCGGCGGATTTGGCGGCGGCGGGTTCGCGCCGAGGCGCCGATGGCTGGCGGCCCGTGGGGCGCCCCGCCCGCCGATCAGGGATACGTGGACCAGGGCACCTGGACGGACAATTCGGGCGGCGGCCAGGCCGACCCAGGTTATGTCGACAACGGCTCGTGGGACACCTCGGGCAGCGACCAGTCCTCCTCGTGGACCGACGACAACAGCGGCGGCGATTCCGGCTGGGACAACAGCGGCGGCGGATCGAACGACGATACGTTCTGACCTGATCTGCGGCACCTGATCGCGCGCACGGCCTCGTCGCGAGCCGACGTGGTTCCGACTGCGCGACGGCGCCGAGGGCATTCGCAACATGGACGGCAGGACGTGACGCTTGCATGACGCTTTGACGCAACGCGCTCTGAGCAAGGTGCCGGAAGTCACCTTGATCTTCTGGATCATCAAGATCGCGGCGACGACGCTGGGCGGGACCGGCGGCTATTGCTGCCGCAGCGGACGGGGCGGCAGCCACCGGCACGTGACAGGCGTCATTGCCGACGAGTGAACAGCTTGCACCACCCGCCAGGACTGATCGGACCGCCCACGCGATTGCAGCGGACGGCAAGATCTCCGCGCCACTGGACGTAATGACGGCACATCGAGCATCTGGAGTTCGGCGTGCCAATTCCGTAATGCACCGCGCCGCGGCTGCGTTGTGTTCGGATCGCCACACTTTCGGCCTGAAGCCGTCTGCTCGCGCTGCGGAGTTGGCGCGCTTCGCTGACCAAGGTCGCCCTCTGTTCGAGCGTGGCCATCAGCTCCGCGTGCGATTGATGAATACGCTGCATGATCTGCTGGGCATCGCGCATGGCCATCGGGAGTGCCCGCGCCAAGGCAGCCATGCTGAACGGCCTGTCCAGATGCGGATACCCCGAGGATTTGCATTTCCGCTGGTCCTCGAAGCGGCCAGGAAGCAACAGCACCGCAACATTGTGGTTGGCAGCACGTTCGGCGAGATCGTATCCCGAGATGTCGGGCAGCAGCACCTCACTCACCGCAAGATCGACATGCCGGTGTTCAATAAACTCCATTGCCGTTGCACCGTCGCTGGCTCTGGCAGTCACAGCCCCGCAGAGGGTAGCCATGCTTTTCGCCAGGACATCGGCAACACCATCATCGGGGTCGACGATGAGCAGTTGCATCGGTATCGAGCCCCCTGAGAGGCTACCTTGATAGAGATCAAGCCGCATGGGCGCAAGTTGCGGGCTCATGACAAAAAGTCCGCGGTCGCGCCTTCATCGCATCCTCGGCCACCCGGGCGCGGTGGTGCCAGGCACGGGAGTGTGCCAATTAATGTGGGAAGTCGTCCGCTGTTGAGCAGGATAAGTTGTCAGGTCAGAACATCATCCGGGAACGCTACCGGATTTGGCCGATGTCGCTCGCCGATCCTGCGTGCGATCAAACTGCGTGATCCTCGGTTTACCGATCAGCAATCGCCACGACACTGTCGCCCGCGCGGCCGAGCGTCTCGTCGTGCTTTCGCTGATCGTCTGCGGCGCCATGCTGATCGTCGTGCCGCTGGTGCTGACGCTCTACCTCTCAGCTGTTCGACGAGAAGCTGATCCTGTTTCCGCCGCGCGGCTACACGCTCGCCTGGTATCCGGCGATCGTGCCGAATTTCGGCGGCGCCGTCGTCACCAGCCTGAAGCTGGGCGCGCTGTCGGTTGCCGGCAGTCTGGCGCTCGGCGTCCCCGCCGGCATCGGCCTCGCGCGTCACCGCTTCCGCGGCCGCGGTGCGATCTCGATGCTGCTGCTGGCGCCGCTCACCGTGCCGGGCATCGCGCTCGGCCTCGCCATCTACGTGGCACTGGTGGCGGTCGACGAGCAACTCGGCTCCGCGGTCACCGGGTCGATGACCGGGCTGGCGCTGGCGCATGTCATGATCACCACGCCCTGGGTGGTGCGGCTCTGCCTCGCCAGCCTGAGCAACCACGACCGCGCCGCCGAGGAGGCCGCCGCCAGCCTGGGCGCCGGCCCGCTCATGGTGATCTGGCGCGTCACCCTGCCGGCGATGCGCGCCGGCATCATCGCCGCGGCGCTGTTCGCCTTCGTCATCTCGTTCGAGAACCTGGAGCTGGCGCTGTTCCTCACCGGCCCCGGCGTCACCACGCTGCCGGTCGCGGTGCTGCAATACCTGGAGTACCACATCGATCCGCTGGTCTCGGCGGTCGCGGTGGCGCAGATCGTCGTGGTGGCGGCGCTGCTGCTGGTGCTCGACCGCTTCGTCCGCCTGGGCCAGGTGGTGCGATGACCGCCGCGGCACTGGCGCTCGACAACGTCAGCAAGCTGTTCGGCGCGCAGACCGCGGTGGATGCGGTGACGCTCGACGTGCGGCCCGGCGAGCTGATCGTGCTGCTCGGTCCGTCCGGCTGCGGCAAGACCACGACGCTGCGCATGATCGCCGGCTTCGTGGCGCCCAGTCGCGGGCGACATCCGCCTCGACGGCGCGAGCATCGTCGCGCTGCCGCCGCACCGCCGCGAGATGGGCATCGTGTTCCAGAGCTACGCGCTGTTTCCGCACCTGACCGTCGCGCGCAACGTCGCGTTCGGGCTGGAGATGCGGCGCATGGCGTCCGCCGCCGCGCAGGCGCGCGTCGCCGAGATGCTGCGCCTCGTGAAGCTCGAGGCTTTCGCGTCACGCCTGCCGCGCCAGCTTTCCGGCGGCCAGCAGCAGCGCGTGGCGCTGGCGCGCGCGCTGGCGATCCACCCGCGCGTGCTGCTGCTCGACGAGCCGCTGTCCAACCTGGATGCCGCGCTGCGCCAGGAGATGGCGCGCGAGATCCGCATGCTCCAGCGGCGCGGCGGCATCACCACGATCATGGTGACGCACGACCAGACCGAGGCGATGGCGCTGGCCGACCGGCTGGTGGTGATGCACGAGGGCCGCGTGCAGCAGATCGGCACGCCGGAGGACGTGCATACGCGCCCCGCCAACCCGTTCGTCGCGCGCTTCATCGGCGGCAGCAACATCGTCTCCGGCCGGCTGGCGGGCGATCGCCTCATCTTGCCCGACGGCACGGCGATCGCCCTTGCCAATCGCTATGCGCGCGACGAGCGAGGCGACGCTCGCGGTGCGCCCGGACAGCGTGCGTCTGGCGCCGCCCGGCAGCGGTCGCATCGAAGGCGAGGTGGAACTCTGCACCTGGCTCGGCGCGGTCGTGGAGCATGCCGTGCGCATTGCGCCCGACCTGACGCTGCTGGCGCGCGGTCCCGGGCTTGGCGCTGATGCGACGCGCCGTCACACTGCCGGCACGCGCGTGGCACTGCACTGGGGGGCGGAGGACGAACGGCTGTTCGACGCGGCGGGCCGCGCGATGGAGGCGGATATCAGGGAGACAAGTCATGCGTGAATTCAGCCTGTCGCGACGCCGTGTGCTGGGCGGCGCGGCACTGCTCGCCGCACCGGCGATCATCCGCCCCGCCCGTGCGGCGGAGCAGTGTGTCGTTGGCACCTGGGGCGGCGACTACGCGCGCCTGCTGCGAGAGAACATCGACGATCCGATCCTGAAGCCGGCGGGCATCGACGTGGTGCAGGATATCGGCGATGAGGTGCCGCGGACGTCCAAGATGTATGCCCAGAAAAAGCTGCCGCACGGCACGATGGACATCGCCTGTCTCGGTGCGTTGTGGGGCTACCGGGTGAACGAGGCCGGGCTGGTCGAGGCCCTCGATGAAAAGACCGTGCCGAACCTGAAGCACGTTGACACCGGCACTGCGCATGCCGGGCTTCGTGCCGCACATCTACAGCGCACAGGTGCTGGTGTACAACCCGGACACCGTCAAGGCGCCGCCGCAGTCGATGGGCGATCTGCTCGATCCGAAATGGAAGGGCAAGGTCGGCGTGGTCTCCACCGCCGGGTCATGGGTGCTGCAGGCGGCGAGCCTGCTCGAGAGCGGCACCACGACCGACTTCGACAAGGCCAAGGCGTTCGTGACGAAGCTGAACGACAACGGCCTGCGGCTGTATCCCGAGACCGACAACCTCGCCCCAGCCTTCAAGTCGGGCGAGATCGATGTCGGCATGATCTGGCTGGCGCGCAGCTTCATGTGGCGCAACGGCGGCTTCCCGGTCGCTGGACATTTTCCGAAGGAAGGCGCCGTTCTCTACGTGTCCGGCATGGTCATGCCGAAGAACGCGCCGGACAAGGACGGCCGCCTGCCAATACCTGAACGCGTTGCTGGAACCGTCGGCGCAGCAGGGGTTCGCCGCGCACATGGGCTATCTGCCGACGGTAGACGACGCGCCGCTGTCCGGCAGCGTGGGCGAGCAACTGGCGCTGCCGGAGCCGATGCCGAAACTGGTCACGCCGGACTACGCGGTGCTGTCCAAGGCGCTGCCGGACCTGAACGACTGGTGGCTGAAGAACGTTCAGCACGGGTGAGGACGGGAACCTCCGCCTCCCCCCAGCCCCCGCCCGCGAGCGAAGGGGGGAGCGGGGCTGTCTCGAGCCGGCCCTGATGCTCGGCCCCGCCAGCCTGCTGATGGTCCTGCTGCTGCTTCTGCCGCTCGCGCTGCTGTTCCGCGACAGCCTCAATCGCTTCGATCCGACCGAACTGATGATCGCGGCCGTCACGCCCGCGAACTACCTGCGCTTCTTCGCCGATCCGTTCTACTGGGGCGTGCTGCTCACCACCATCCGCGTCTCCGTCATCGTCACCGCGCTTTGTCTGCTGTTCGGTCTGCCGATGGCCTGGCGCCTCGCGCGGACCACAAGCCGCTGGAAGTCGGCGCTGGTGGTGCTGATGGTGCTGCCGCTGTTCGTCGGCTCGACCACGCGCACGGCCGGCTGGATGATCCTGTTCGCCCGCGGCGGCTTGCTGGACACGCTCACCGGGATGAAGCTGATGTACGCCGAGCCCGCGGTGATCGCCGGCATCATCGCGATCAACCTGCCGTTCACCGTGCTGACGCTGCAGAGCGTGTTCGAGGGCATCGACCCGCGTCTCGAGGAAGCCGCCGCCTCGATGGGTGCGGCGCCGTCGCGCGCGTTCTGGCGCGTGGTGCTGCCGCTCGCGCTGCCCGGCATAGCGATCGCCGCGGTGCTGTGCTTCATCCTGTGCATGAATGCGTTCGCCACGCCGCTGCTGCTCGGAGGGCCGCATTTCCAGATGATGGCGCCGCTGCTGTTCTGGGCGTTCAGCAGCGACAACAACTGGCCGTTCGCGGCCGCGATCGCCTTCATCCTGATGGCGACGACGCTGGTTCTGACCGCCGCCGCCAACCACATGATCCCGCGGCGCTACCGCGCCTGATCAGCCGCCGCCGTTGATCGTCAGCACGGTGCCGGTGGTGTAGCCGGACAGCGGGCTGGCGAGGAACGCCACGGCGTTGGCGATCTCGCGCGGCGACGCCGCGCGGCCGAACGGCATCGCCGGCGGACAGTTCGCGCCAGCGCTCCGCGTCGCCGAACTTCACCTGCGCTTCGGCGCGGCGCAGCATGACCAGGCGGTCGGTCTCCACCGGCCCGGGATTGATCGCCACCACGCGCAGTCCGTCCGCCGGCGCGCCCTTGCCCAGCGCGCGGGTGAACGCCATCAGCGACGCGTTGCCCGCGGCGCCGGCGATATAGCCGGTGGGGAAGCTTTCGCCCGCGGCGCCGATCACGTTGACGATCACGCCCGCGCGGCGCGCCTTCATCTGCGCATAGACCACGCGGCAGAACGAGATGTAGCCGAACACCTTCAGGTCCCAGGCGTGCCGCCATGTCGCGTCATCGACCGACAGCAGGTCGCCGGGCGGGATGGCGCCGGCGTTGTTGACCAGGATGTCGAGCTCGCCCGCCTCCGCCGCGACGCGGCGCACCGCGGCATCGGACGAGAGGTCGGCGGAGATGGTGCGCACGTTCACCTGTCGCCGCGCGCGGATCGCGGCCGCGGCCTCGTCCAGCGCACCCTGGTCGCGCGCCACCAGCGTCACGTCGCAGCCCTCCTCTGCCAGCAATTCGGCGGTCGCGCGGCCGATGCCCTTCGAGCCGCCGGTGATCAGCGCCTTCTTGCCGGTCAGTTGCAGGTCCATCTCATGCCGCCTTTCGCAGTCCCGTCCGATACGCCACGCACGCCTCGCCGAACGCGCGGAAGATCGCCAGGCTCGCGCTGTCGTCGGCGTAGCCCCATTCCGGGTGCCACTGCACGCCGAACGCGAAGCCGCGCGCGCCATCCACCCGTACCGCCTCGATCGTGCCGTCCGGCGCCAACGCCTCCACCGCAAGCCCCGGCGCCGGCGCGTCGATCGCCTGGCCGTGCACCGAGTTCACCAGGATCTTCGTGCTGCCGACGATGCGCGCGAGCTGGCCCGACAGGGACACCAGATGCCGTGGCGCGTATCTCTCCTCGAGCGTGCCGTGGCCCGGGCGATGATCCATGCGGTCGGGCACCTCGTGCAGCCTCTGATGCAGCGTGCCGCCGAGGGCGACGTTCAGCTCCTGGATGCCGCGGCAGATCGCCAGGATCGGCAGGCCGCGGGCGAGCGCCTCGGGGATCAGCCGCAGCGTCGTGGCGTCGCGTTCGAGGTCATGATGCTCGGGCGTGAGGCTATCGCCGCCATCGTAGTGCGACGGATGCACGTTGCTCGGACTGCCGGACAGCAGCAGGCCGTCGAGGCACTCGAGCACCGCGAGCGACGCCTCGCCCATCGGCGGGATCAGGATCGGCACCGCATTCGCGCCGCCCAGCACGGCCGCGGCATAGCGCGCCGGCGTGTCGTGGCGGAGCTGACCCTTCTCCAGCCTTGCGCAGGCCGGAATGCCGACGACGGGGTGCATGTGGTGAGGACCTCTTGCCATCTGCTGCCGTCTTTCAGCCCGAAGTTCGCGCCAACGCAAGTTGTGGGCGCGAGATTTCGCCTCAGGCCATCTCCGCGCGTCCCACGCAATGGTAGCGGAAGCCGGCCTGCCGCATCGCGATCGGGTCATAGACGTTGCGCAGATCGACCAGCACCTTGCCGCGCATCGCATCGCGCAGCCGGGTCGGACTGAGCGCGCGGAATTCGTTCCATTCGGTGATGACGACCAGCGCGTCGGCTCCCTGCGCGGCATCGAACGCATCGTGGCAGTAGGTCACGTTGCCGGGCAGCAGCGGTTTCGCCTGCTGCATTCCCTCGGGATCGAAGGCGCGGATCATGGCGCCGTCGCCGGCGAGCCGCGCGACGATCGACAGCGACGGCGCGTCGCGCATGTCATCGGTCTCCGGCTTGAAGGTCAGTCCCAGCACCGCGATGGTCTTGCCGCGCACCGATCCGCCACACGCCGCGATCACCCGCATCGCCATGACCGACTTGCGTGCGTCGTTCACCGCGACCGTCGTTTCGACCAGCCGCGAGGGCGCGCCGTAGTCCTGCGCGGTGCGCATCAGCGCCAGCGTGTCCTTCGGGAAGCAGGAGCCGCCATAGCCCGGGCCGGCGTGCAGGAACTTCCGCCCGATGCGGCCGTCCAGACCGATGCCGCGCGCCACGTCGTGCACATCGGCGCCGACCTTCTCGCACAGGTCGGCCATCTCGTTGATGAAGGTGACCTTCATCGCCAGGAAGGCGTTGGCGGCGTATTTCGTCAGCTCCGCGGTCTCGGTGCCGGTGAACACGATCGGTGCCTCGATCAGGTAGAGCGGGCGATAGAGCTGGCGCAACACATCGCGCGCCCGGTCGCTTTCGGTGCCGATCACCACGCGATCCGGCCGCATGAAGTCGCCGATCGCGTTGCCCTCGCGCAGGAATTCCGGATTGGAGGCCACGTCGAAGTCCAGATCCGGCCGGACCGCCCGGACGATTTCCGCGATGCGCCGGCTGGTGCCGACCGGAACGGTGGATTTGGTGATGATCACGGCATAGCCGGTGAGCGCGCGGGCTACCTGCTCGGCGGCGGCGTAGACGTAGGAGAGGTCGGCATGGCCGTCGCCGCGGCGGGTCGGGGTGCCCACCGCGATGAACACCGCCTCGGTATTCTGCACCGCCGCTGCGAGGTCGCCGGTGAAGGCGAGCCGGCCGGCGGCCACGTTCTCCACCACCAGCTTCTCCAGGCCGGGTTCATAGATCGGCATGCGGCCTTCGTGCAGGGCGGCCAGCTTTCCAGCATCCGCCTCCACGACGGTAACGTCGGTGCCGAATTCTGCGAAGCAGGCGCCGGAGACCAGGCCGACATATCCGCCGCCGATCATCGCAATACGCATGTATGCGGGTCCTTACGCTGATGTTGCGCGGATAAAGCACAGGCGGGCGTCGGGATTCCAGCGTTGGCTTGTGGTCGTGCGGTCAACGGATGAAATCGCGCTGAAACGAAAAAGGCCGGCAGCTCGCCGGTCTCTTCCCGCGTTCCAGTCGCTGTCTTTGGTGCGGGATGAGCGCTCATTTAACGATAATCTGGCGATTGGACAATGTTTTCATGCAGAATATGCTTGAATTGGGGCGCGGGCCGGGGCGATGGAAAATTGACTGAGGGAACGATTCGCGTTCGTCATGGTCAGGCGCTACGATGACTGGTCCCACCCCGCCGCCCTGGGGATTCAATGCGCAGCCGGATATGGTGCGCAAGACCAACCATCTATCGGAATATTCCGCTTAATCAACACCCTGCGGATTTATAGCGCAGCCGGAACGGTCGTGTTTGCCTGTGGATATTTCGGTGGGTAGGTAAGGCTGTCGTTCCCTCATGCCTTCTCGTACCCGACCGTCTGCGCGAACATGATGAACTGAGTCTCGCCCAACCCCAGGGTGCGGGCAAGACGCTCCGTGTCCAGCGACGCGCGGAACACGCAGGCAAGGCCTTCCGACGCGCAGTAGAGATAGACGTTCTGGCCGATGAAGCCGATATCCGCGGCGGCCACCCGATGCTGCTCCTCGCGCGACACGCCGCTCAGGTGCTCGGCATTCGACACATAGACCAGATTGAGCGGCGCGGTGCCGACGAAGTCCTGCACGCCGGTCTGCCCACGCATGTCTCCAGCGAGCTGTGGCACCAACACGTGTTTGATCGCGTCATAGCGCCAGACACCGTCCGCCATGGCGGCGTAGACGTCGGTCTCCCGCGCGTGCCGCCACGAAGGCGCGGTGCGATCCGCGGTGGCCGGCCGGTTGACGCCATACGCGGCCCACAGCAGTTCCGACAGCACCTGGGGCGGCAGGGGACGCGGGTCGAACGAGCGGATCGAACGCCGCAGCCGCAGCGCCTCCGCCAGCGACTTGCCGAAATCCGCCCGCGGCGGCGGCAGAACGATGGTCTGCTGCGTTTGTGCCAAAGCGATGCGCGGTGCCAGCGCCAGCGCGGCGGCCGACAGAATGGCGATATTGGCGGCGCGGCGTGTGGTCATCGTGCATTCTCCTGATCGGTGACGCCCGCTGCCTTCGACACGGCACGGCGCACCAGGGCGGTGAAGATCGGCAGCTTGTAGGCGTTGTGACGCAGCGGCGCGGCGCCGGCGATCGCGGCCTCGCCGGCCTTGCGCGCCACGGCGTCGTCGATCATCTGTCCGGTCAGCGCCGCCTCGGCCTGCGCCGCACGCCACGGTGTCGGCGCGGCGGCGCCCAGCACGACGGCGGCGTGCCCGCAGCGCCCGTCGGCCGCGCAATCCAGCACCACCGCGACATCGGCGATTGACCAGTCGAACGAGGGCTTCTCGGCCTGCTTCAGGAACACCGAGCGTGTGCCGGCCGACACCGGCGGCAACACCACGGCGGTGAGCACTTCGCCGGCGCGCAAACGGTTCTCGCGCGTCATGTCGATCTCAGGCCCCAACAGGAACTCGGCAAGCGGCATGCCGCGCGATGCTCCCTGGGCGTTCACCAGTTCGACATGCGCGCCGAACGCAACCAGGGCCGTGGCCGCGGTGGAGGGATGCACGATGGCGCAGCCGTACTGCGCGAACACCGCGTGGTACTGGTTCTCGCCGACAAAGGCGAAGCATGGATCGCCGCCCTTGCGCGCGCAGTAATGCGCGGCCGAGCGGAAATACCAGCAGCGCGGGCGTTGCAGCAGGTTGCCGCCGAGTGTCGCCACGTTGCGGATCTGCGGACTTGCCGAACTGCCGGCGGCATCGGCCAGCGCGGTGTAGCGCAGGCGCAGCATGGGATGCGCAGCAATCTGCTGCAATGTTGCCATCGCGCCGATGCGCACTCCGGCGTCGTCTTCGGCAATCGCATCGAGGCCCGGTATCTCACGCAGGTTCACGAGGCGATCCGGCCGCAGCAGGCCCTCCTTCATCAGGTCGAGCACATCGATGCCGCCCGCCTTCAGGACGACGGTCGCCTCCGTCGGGTCGGCGAGCATCGCGTCGGCGACCGTCGTGGTGGCCAACGCAGCCGCCTGCGGAATTGAACGCGCTGACTGCCAGGAAAAGCGTTCCATCGCGTCAGCTCCTCGGCGGCAGTTTGCCGAGTGCGGCGAGCACCGCGGACGGCGTCATCGGCAGTTCGCGCAGGCGCACGCCGATCGCGTTGAACACCGCGTTGGCGATCGCCGGCGCAGTGGCGATGTTGGATGGTTCCGCGATGCCATAGGCATCTGTGGCGCTTTGACCCTGGTAGTTCTCCAGCAGCACCACCTCGATCGGTGGCGTCTCGCGCACACCGGGCAGCTTGTACTGTTCGAGATTGGCGTTGACCATGTGTCCGGTGTGCTGGTCCATCACGCGTTGCTCCAGCAGCGCGTAGCCGATGCCCATCAGCACGCCACCCTGCACCTGGCTCTCGATCAGCCGGGGATTCATCGGCCGGCCGCAATCGTGCACGGCGACCACGCGTTCGACATGGATCGCGCCGGTCTCGGTATCCACCGCCACCGCGGCGAACTGCACGCCACCGATGTCGTTTTGCGCGCCGGCCGAATCACCCACATGCCGGCGAAAGCCGCCATAGTCGTCGCTGCGCGCTGACGTCGCACTGATCGCATCGGTGCGCAGGCCGGCGGCGGCTTCGCGGAAACTCATGCCGCGGGATACGTCGTCCCGCACGGCGATGCGGCCATCCTGCGCGATCAGTTGCTCGGGCGCGGCACCGAACTGCGGCGCCACCTGACGGAACAGCATCTGCCTGATCTGCCAGGCGGCGCTGCGCGTCGGCGGCGTGAGAGACGCCGTCGTCTGGCTGCCCCAGGACGGCGGGCCGGCGGGAAAGTCGGTGTCGCCGATATGCACGGTGATGTCGTTCGGTCGGAGCCCGAGCTCTTCCGCGACCACCTGTGCCAGGATCGTGCCGATGCCGGTGCCGAGATCCTGCACGCTCGACAGGACCAGCACCGAGCCGTCGCGCTGGAGCCGCACCTCGCAGGCTGCGTTTGTATAGACGTTGGCGCCCCACAGCGACTGCGCCATGCCGATGCCGCGCTTGATCGGGCCCGCATCGACGTCCGGCTTGTGACGCCGTTCCCAGCCGATGCGTTGCGCGCCGATCCGGCGTTCCTCACGGCGCACCGGGCTTGGGTCGATGCGCTCGCGCAATGCCAGCGGATCGATGCCGATCTTGTCGGCCAACTCGTCGATCGCCTGCTCCATGGCGAAGGCGCCTGGCGTGTTGCCCGGTCCGCGCATCGGCGAGCCGCGCCCGGCGTTGATGAACACGTCGTTCTGCGCGGCGGAGAAATTCGGGCAGGTGTAGAGTGCCTGGGCAAAGTTGCCGACGCCCGCGCCGACCCCCACGCCGGCAGTACCGAATTCCTGCAACGATATCGCCGTCAGCGTGCCGTCGCGGAGCGCGCCGATCCGCAGATGCTGCCACGTCGCCGGCCGATTGCCGGTGTCGAGATGCTCCTCGTCGCGCGCCAGCACCAGGCGCACCGGCGCGCGTGCCTGTCGCGACAGCATGACGGCGAAGCGCCCGTAGGCGCCGAGTTGCGACTTCGAGCCGAAGCCACCGCCCATCGCCGCGACCTTCACGCGCACCTGGCTGAGCTTCAGGCCGAAGCTTTCGGCCAGTTCGCGTCGCACGCCGGCGGTGAACTGCGTGGACATCCACACGGTCAATCCATCCGGCCGCCAGTCAGCCACGATGGCATGCGGCTCCATGCAGCAATGGGTCTGGGTCTGCGTTCGATATTCGCCGTCGACCACGAACTCGGCCTGGGCGAAGCCCTGCGCGATGTCGCCGCGGCCACCCTGCGTTTCCGGCCCGCGTATGTTGCCGGCGATGGTGAGGTTCTGCGCGACCGGAATTTCAGCAACCGCCAATGGCGGCGATTCGCCGTGCTGATACACCGTCGGCGCATTCGGCCGCCGCGCCGCGTCCAGATCGACGATGAACGGCAACGGCGCGTAGTCGGCGTGGATCAGGCGAAGCGCCGTCTCGGCAATGCCCTCGGTTGTCGCCGCGACCACCGCGACCGGGGCACCGACATAGCGCAGCACGGCGTCCTTTGGCGCGACCAGCAGCACGGCGCGCACCCCCGGCTGGCGTGTGGCGGCATCGGCGTCGATTGCCTGGACACGCGCATGCGGCAGCGGCGAGCGCAGGATGCGTGCGTGCAGCATCCCCGGCAGCTTGACATCGACGGTGAACCGCGCGGCGCCGGTGACCTTGGCGCGTGCGTCCTGGCGTGGCACCGGCTTGCCGATGACCCGCAGCGCGTCGTTCACCGGCATCGGCGGTGGTTCGTCGTCAGGCACCTGGCGTTCGATCTCGGTGAGCTCGACGCCGGCGATGCCGACCGGGAATTTCTCCGCGCGCATGCTCAGGCTTTGCCGACGGACAGCACAGCCTCGACGACATGTGGGTAACTGCCGCAGCGGCAGACATGACCGCTGATGGCCGCCCGCACGTCTTCCGCCGTCGGCTGCGGCATGCGCTCGAGCAGGGCGGCGCAACTCATCACCATGCCTGGCGTGCAGTAGCCGCACTGCATAGCGTCGTGCGCGATGAACGCCTCCTGCACGGGATGCAGCGTGTCGCCCTTTGCCAGGCCCTCGATGGTCGTCACCGCGCGGCCACCGACATCGATCGCCAGCAGCATGCAGGATGCGACAGGCGCGCCATCGAGCCACACGGTGCAGGCGGAACAAGCGCCACGATCGCAGCCGATCTTCGTGCCGGTGAGATCGAGCGGACCACGCAGCACTTCGGCCAGAGTGGCATTCGGTGCCGCGCGTGTCTCGCGTGCCACACCGTTGACCGTCAGGGTGATGGGGACAGGCGCCGGACCGGCGATCGGCGGTTCGTCTGCGCGACGACCGAGTGCGCCTCGCCGATCAACGCGACGCCGCCGGCCGCGACGCTCGCGCCGCCGAGAAACAGACGCCGCGATACGGCCGTCATTGCGGGTCCTTGTCGTGCGCGAGGCGGAGGCGCTTTTCGACCTCCAGGCGCAGCTCCTCGATCATCGTCTCGGTGGCGGGATCGATGGCCTCGATCGCTGTCAGGATCGTCTCGCAAGCCTCACGCAGCGTGAGCAGCAGCCCACGCTCGATGGTGTGCAGGGACAGTAGCTGCGCCAGATGCTCGGCCTGGGTGTGATGGCCGCGCTCGCGCAGTCGCTCGACGAGATCGCTGGCCTGCTGGGCTGGGTCCTGTGCCATAGCCGGAAAGGTGCCGGTTCGGCGCCGCGCCGGCATTGATCTCGATCAATGTGCGCCTGGTCCGCGGCCGCCTCCCCCCGCCCCTCCCGCAAGGGGAGGGGAAAGGATTGCGCGAATGCGGCCGGGTCCCCTTATTCTGCCGGTCAGATGAACCCTGCATCCCTATTCCATCCCGCCGTCGCGGCGTGGTTCGCCGGCCGGTTCGCGACGCCAACGCCGGCGCAGGCGCAGGCGTGGCCGGCGATCCAGGCGAACCGCGACACGCTGATCGCCGCGCCGACCGGCTCCGGCAAGACGCTGGCCGCGTTTCTGGCGGCGATCGACGCGCTGGTCCGCCAGGGCCTGGAAGGCAGCCTCGGGGACGTCACGCAGGTGGTCTACGTCTCGCCGCTGAAGGCGCTGTCCAACGACATCCAGCGCAATCTCGAGGAGCCGCTGGCGGGCATCCGCGCGGCGTTGCGCGAGCGCGGTCTGCCGGATGTCGAGATCCGCACCTGGGTGCGCACCGGCGACACGCCTTCGGGCGAGCGGGAGCGCATGCGCCGGCGTCCGCCGCACATCCTCGTCACCACGCCGGAGTCGCTCTACATCCTGCTCGGCTCGGCGTCCGGCCGCACGATGCTGGCGAGCACGCGCACGGTCATCGTCGATGAAATCCACGCCATGGCGTCGAACAAGCGCGGCGCGCATCTGGCGTTGTCGCTGGAGCGCCTCGCCGCGCTATGCGGCGACAGGCTGGTGCGCATCGGACTGTCGGCGACGCAGAACCCGATCGATGCCGTCGCGCATCTGTTGGGCGGCACCGCTGCGACCGACGTGACGATCGTCGATACCGGCCACCAGCGTCCGCGCGAGCTGGTGCTGGAGGTTCCCGACTCGCCGCTTGAAGCGGTGATGTCGGCGGAGGTCTGGCAGCAGGTCTACGACCGGCTGGCGCGGCTGACCGAGGCGCACCGCACGACGCTGGTGTTCGTCAACACGCGGCGCATGGCCGAACGCGTCGCGCGCCAGTTGTCGGACCGGCTGGGCGAGCAGGCGGTCACCGCGCATCACGGCAGCATGGCGAAGGAGCAGCGGCTGTCGGCGGAGCAGCGGCTGAAGCGCGGCGAGCTGAAGGCGCTGGTGGCGACCGCGTCGCTGGAACTCGGCATCGACATCGGCGACGTGGACCTGGTGTGCCAGCTCGGCTCGCCGCGTTCGATCGCGAGTTTCCTGCAACGCGTCGGACGGTCCGGCCACGCGGTGGGCGGCACTCCGAAGGGACACCTGTTTCCGCTGTCGCGCGACGATCTGGTGGAATGCGCGGCGCTGCTCGACAGCGTGCGCCGCGGCGAACTCGATCGCCTGAGCATTCCGCAGCAGCCGCTGGATGTGCTGGCGCAGCAGATCGTCGCCGAGGTCAGCGCGCAGGACTGGGCCGAGGCGGAACTGTACGATCGATTGCGCCGCGCGTGGCCCTATCGCGCGCTGTCGCGCGACGATTTCGATGCCGTCGTCCGCATGCTGGCCGAGGGCTTCGCCACCAGCCGCGGGCGGCGCGGCACGCTGGTCCACCACGATGCGATCAACCACATGCTGCGCGGCCGGCGCGGCGCGCGGCTGACCGCGCTGACCTCGGGCGGGACGATCCCCGACAACGCCGACTACCAGGTGCTGCTGGAACCCGAGAACCAGACCATCGGCACCGTCAACGAGGACTTCGCCGTCGAAAGCCTCGCCGGCGACATGTTCCAGCTCGGCAACAACGCCTATCGCATCATGCGGGTCGAGCGCGGCGTCGTGCGGGTGGAGGACGCGCAAGGCCAGCCGCCGACCATTCCGTTCTGGCTGGGCGAGGCGCCCGGCCGCAGCGACGAACTCTCCGCATCGGTGTCGCGCCTGCGCGCGGGCATCGTCACGCGGCTGCGGCGCGATGCGTCCGGCGGCAGCGCGCGGCGCTGGCTGACCCAGGAGATCGGCATCGCCGAAGCGGCGGCGGAACAGTTGCTGGAGTATCTGACGGCGTCGTTCGCCGCACTCGAATGCCTGCCGACGCACGACACCATCGTGCTGGAACGCTTCTTCGACGAAGCCGGCGGCATGCAGCTTGTTGATCCACTCGCCGTTTGGCAGCCGGATCAACCGCGCCTGGGGCCTCGCGCTGCGCAAGCGCTTTTGCCGGAAGTTCAACTTCGAGCTGCAGGCGGCGGCGACCGAGGACAACATCGTGCTGTCGCTGACCACCACGCACAGTTTCGAACTCGCGGAGGTGGCGCAGTATCTGCGCTCGGACAGCGTGCGATCGCTGCTGATCCAGGCGGTGCTCGATGCGCCGATGTTCGCCACGCGCTGGCGCTGGGTGGCGGGCGTTGCGCTGGCGCTGCCGCGGTTCCGCGGCGGCAAGAAGGTCGCCGCCGCAGCTTGCGCGCATGGAGGCGGAGGATCTGGTCGCCAGCGTGTTCCCCGACCAGATGGCCTGCGCCGAGAACCTGGCCGGCGATCGCGAGATCCCCGATCATCCGCTGACCAACCAGACGATTGCGGACTGCCTGCACGAGGCGATGGACATCGAGGGGCTCGAGCGGCTGCTGGTCCGCATCGAGTTCGGGCGATGTCCGCATCGTTGCCCGCGACCTGACGCAGCCCTCGCCGCTGGCGCTGGAGGTGCTGTCGGCGCGGCCCTATGCGTACCTCGACGACGCGCCGCTGGAGGAACGGCGGACGCAGGCGGTGATGAGCCGGCGCTGGCTCGCACCGGAGAGCGCGGCCGACCTGGGCAGGCTCGATCCCGAGGCGATCGCCCGAGTGCGCACCGAGGCATGGCCCGATCCGGTCAACGCAGAGGAACTGCACGACGCGCTGCTCTGGCTCGGCTGCCTGAACGAGGATGAGGTGCACGCCGTGCCGGAATGGCGCGGCTGGCTGAGCGCGTTGGCAAACGAGAACCGTGTGACGCAGCGTGACCACGCCGCAGGCGACACTGTGGGTCGCGGCCGAACGGGCGCAGCAGTTCCAGTCGTTGTCGGCCGGCAGCGATGCATTGGCCGACATCGTGCGCGGCAGGCTGGAGGGGCTGGGGCCGGTGACCCAGGCCGCGCTGGCCGCGCCTCTGGGACTGGAGGCGGACGACATCGGCGCAGCGCTGGCCGCGCTGGAAGTCGAGGGTTTTGCGCTGCGTGGCCGCTTCACGCCAGGCAGCAACGCGGAGGAATGGTGCGATCGGCGGCTGCTCGCCCGCATCCATCACTACACGGTCCGCCGCCTGCGCGCCGAGATCGAGCCGGTCGCCGCACGCGACTTCCTGCGCTTCCTGTTCGCCTGGCAGCGCGTGACCGACGAGACGCGCCTGGAAGGGCCGGAACTCGGTTCCCGCCGCGGTCGCGTTGCTGGAGGGCTTCGAGGCGCCGGCCGGTGCCTGGGAGACGGAGATCCTGCCGGCGCGCATCACCGGCTACGAACCGACCTGGCTCGACGACATGTGCCTGGCCGGCCGCGTCGCCTGGGCGCGACTTACGCCGGGCTGCAAGGTCAGCTCGCCGGTACGCACGACGCCGGTCACGCTGCTGGCGCGCCGCCACGCCGCGTTCTGGACAGCGCTCGCCGGTCCGGTCGAACGGCGCGCAGCCGAGCGGGCGGGCGTCGACGGTGCTCGAATGCCTGCGGACGCAGGGCGCGTCGTTCTTCGAGGAACTGGCTGAGGCGAGCGGCCTGCTGCGCCAGCAGGTCGAGGAGGCGCTCGGCGAACTTGTCTCACTGGGGATGGTGACGTCGGACAGCTTTGGCGGACTGCGCGCGCTGCTGGTGCCATCCGATCGGCGCAAGCCGTTCGGCGGCGGCACACGGCGGCGCCGCATCATGAGCTTCGGCATGGAGGATGCCGGTCGCTGGGCGCTGATACGCCGTCCGGCCACCGAGCCGCAGGCCAGGGCCGCCGCCACCGAGCACGTGGCGCGCACGCTGCTGCGCCGCTACGGCGTGGTGTTCTGGCGCCTGCTGGCGCGCGAGGCCGAGTGGCTGCCGCCGTGGCGCGATCTGCTGCGCGTCTATCGCCGGCTGGAGGCGCGCGGCGAAATCCGTGGCGGCCGGTTCGTCGCCGGCTTCTCCGGCGAACAATATGCCTTGCCCGACGCCGTCGGCATGCTGCGCGAAGTGCGGCGCCGGCCGCATGACGGCGGTTTGTCTCGCTGTCCGGTGCGGATCCGCTGAACCTCGTGGGCATCCTCACGCCGGGCGCGAAACTCGCGGCGCTCACCGGCAACCGCCTGCTGTTCCGCGACGGACTGCCGGTCGCATGGCTGGCCGGCGGCGAGGTGCAGTTTCTCGCCACGCTCGATGCCGCCGCGCAGTGGCAGGCGCGCAAGACTGCTGCTGCGCTCCGCTGCCTCGAGGCTGCTTGCCGATCTGGCCTGACAGATCGACAGCAAAGACTTAGTGGTCCGCCACCAGTTCTTCTTGGCTGTATCGCCATGGCCGGATCGAGACTCGCTTGCGGGTTGCGAGAAGCTCGACCGTCTCGTAGTCGGCGCGCAGCGACCAGGACACGACCTTCTTGAGTTCGGCGAACCGGCTCCTCGCCTGCGCGATCGCATCGCCCTGGTCGGGCGCACGCACTTCGACCGTCCCCTGGCATGCGTCGACCGGATGGCCATTGCTGTCTATGAGCCGTTTGAAAAAGCTCACGCGGTAGATTTGCTGCATCGTTTCATCTCCCGTCAGACGCGACCGTATATTGCTTACCGGCGGCATCCTTGATCCAGGTCAATGCACGCGACGCGCTTTCGATGCACGGACCAACTATCGCATGGAGAAGGCGGTGTTCAAATTCATTCTGGTTCCGGCTACGGGGGCGGACAGCGATGGACCCGTGTTCGCCACGGCGCTCGCGGCCGCGCGCCTGCTGGGCAGCCATCTGGAGTTCCTGCACGTCAGGGCCGACGTTCAGCAGGCACTGATGGCCATGGCGGCCGCCGACACGGGCGGCGGCGTCGGATACGACGACATCCTCGCGTCGCTGGAACAGGACGCGGCCGGACGGCAGAAGAAGGCCGAGCTGGCGTTCCGCGATTTCTGCGAGCGGGAAAAGCTCGCCATATCCAGCGACCTGACCACCGATCTGCCATCGGCGGAATGGCGCATGGAGGTCGGTGATGAGCCGGAATGGCTTGCCCAGTCATGGCCGGACGGCTGATCTGCTGGTGGTTGGACGCGCCCGCGAGGGAGAGCCGGTTGCCATGGACGCGCTGGAGGCTTGCCTGATGGCGACCGGCCGTCCGGTGCTGATCGCACCCGCCAGCGCGCCTGCTCGGCTCGCAGGAACCGTCGCCATCGCCTGGAAGAACCGGCCGGAGGCCGCAAGGGCCGTCGCCGCCGCACTGCCTTCGTGGAGATGGCGGACAAGGTCGTCATCCTTTCGGTCGCCGAGGACGGGGAAACCGAGGAACTCTCCTGCGAAAGGCTGCGATACGCGCTGTCCTGGCACAATCCCAACACGAGCCTGCAGCGTCTGAAGCAGGACGCGGCGACCTTCCGTCGAGACGCTTGCTGGCGGCTGCCGGCGCGGCAGGCGCCGATATCCTGGTGATGGGCGCCTACGGCCATAGCCGCGTGCGCGAGGTGATCTTCGGTGGCTTCACCCGCCACGTGCTGACCGGAGCCGACCTGCCGATCCTCATGGCACATTGACCTGCAGACTGGCCAGGGCGTCGCGAACGGAGCATTCCGGCGGTACGGTTCATTTCAAATTAACTTGAATATCACGCCGGAAGACCGTATTAGACTCCCAACGATCGTCGGGGAGTCTCGGGGCCATGCTGCAATTTCTGGTTGTGGATGACGATGAGCACGTGGCCGAAGTTCTGAAGACGGGGCTGGAGGAATACTGCGGAGTTTCCGTCACTTGCGCTGACAACGGTGCGACGAGCGATCGCAGCTCCTGAAGACCGATCCTCCCGACCTTGCGGTGATCGACATCATGCTGCCGGACATGTCCGGTCTTGAACTGGCCGAACGTGCCACCGAGCGACAACGTGCCTGTCCTGCTGATCAGTGGGCATCTCGAATTGCAAGACGCGAGCGAAACGCTGGATTACCCCCTGCTGGCAAAACCGTTCTCGCTGAGGACGCTGGCGGATGCGGCAACTGACCGCGGTCCGCGAGACGCATGAGAACATGGCCCGTCTGCATCGGTCTCGCGCCAGACTGAACTCGGGCCGCCAGCCACGCCCAGTGGCTTGGGTAACAACGATCCCGCCGCGATCAGCGCGCCAAAGCGGCCTGATCGAGCGCGCAGGCCGGCCAGCCGCCACCGACCAGCTCCACCAATTCGGCAGTGATCGACTCCTGCCGCACCCGGTGCTCGGACAGGTGCAATTCGCCAGAATGTCCTGGATCTTCCCGCGGGCTCGCACCATCGTGGCCGCGCGTGCCTCGTTCTCCGCGACAAAGCCATGCATCGCCGCCTCGCACAGCGACGCAAAGACGTACTCTTCCGCGAGGCTCGCCAGCAGCAGATCCGGTGGCAAGGTGGTCAAAGGCGGCATCGTCGCGACTGTCGTCTGGAAATGCCGCGCATCGAGCGGCAGCAGCGACCGGCATTGCACCCGCAGACCTTCGCCAGGCTCCCACACCGGGAACACCACTTCGACCGTCGCGATCCGCCGCGCCAAAATGAGCTCGTACAGCGCGCCGGCGATCCGTATACACAGCGGGGCGACGCCGTCCGGTTGTGTGGCCATCGCACTCTGCCATGCCGGCGCAACGTTGCGCGCGGAGGCCAGGGAAACGCTTCGGCTGCCGACCAGGAAGAAGCTCCGCCGTCCCGCGCGCCAGAGCGTCATCCAGAATTCGTTCCGCAAACCCGCCGACAAATCCCTGCTCGGCACCGAACACGATGCGCGCACATGGGTGTGCCGGCTGGTCGCATGGGCGGCGCCTCGTCGCGCAGCCGCAAGGCCGATGCTATTGCGCGCGCGATCACCTCGGCGTAGGCGCGGAAACCAGGCAGCAACAGTCGACTCTGCTGCGCATGCGCCGCGGCGATGCCGCGCATGGCGCCGACCACCGTGTCGAGTTGCTGCACGCCGTGGATGCGCGTGCGGACCGTGGCGAGGTCGTCAGCCATTGCTGGCCTGCTGTTGCAGCAGATCCGCGACCGCGCTGCGCAGCAATGCGGCCTCGCCGTCAGTCATCGTCCTGTTCCGCTCGATGTTTGCCACCGCCACGCCGGCATGTTTGTCGAGCCAGCTCGGCAGGGTCCGTCGCAGTTCGCCAATGACTGCCGCCGGCACCGCATCGAGCAATCCCTCGCGCAATGCGATCGCCAGCGTCACCTCGTCCGCCAGTCGCAAAGGCGCGAACTGCGGCTGCGCCAGCAACGCGCGAAGGCGCTCGCCGCGCGTGATCCGCGCCTGCACGCGCGCATCGGGCACGCTGCCGAAGCGGGTGAACAGTTCCAGTTCGAGGAACTGCGCATAGTCGAGCCGGAACATGCCGGTCGTGTCGCGCAGCGCCGGCGCCTGGGTCTTGCCGCCGACGCGGCTCACGCTGGTGCCGATGTCGATCGCCGGCTTCTGTCCGGCGTGAAACAACCGGGCATCCAGCACCAGTTGCCCGTCGGTGATGGAAATCAGGTTGGTCGGGATATAGGCGCTGAGATTGCCGGCATCGGTCTCCGCGATCGGCAGCGCGGTCAGCGAGCCACCGCCCAATGCTGGGGCCAGCTTCGCCGCACGCTCCAGCAGCCGCGCATGCAGATAGAAGACGTCGCCGGGATAGGCCTCGCGTCCCGGCGGCTGACGTGTCAGCAAGGCGATCTCGCGATGTGTCGCCGCGTGCTTGGTCAGATCGTCGATCACCACGAGCGCGTGCTGGCCGCGATCGCGGAAGTACTCGGCCATGGTCATGCCAGCGAAGGGCGCGATCCATTGCAGCCCTGGCGGAGCGGCAGCCGAGGCGACGACGAAGATGCAGCGCTCCGGCGCACCCAGCCGCCGCACCGCGTCGATCACGCGCGCGACGGTCGCCGACTTCTGCCCGACCGCGACATAGACGCAGATCAGGTCGCTGGATTTCTGGTTGATGATGGTATCCACGGCAATCGCCGTCTTGCCGATCGCGCGATCGCCGATGATCAGCTCGCGCTGGCCGCGGCCGAGAGGGAACAGCGAATCGATCACCAGGATGCCGGTCTGCACCGGCTCGGTGACCAGCGCGCGGTCGAGGATTGCCGGCGCGGGCCGTTCCACCGGGTCATGCCGCTCGGCGGCGATCGGCGCGGCTTCATCCAGCGGACGCCCCAGCGGATCGACGACGCGGCCCAGCAATGCGGGACCGACCGAGGTGCGCACGACTTCGCCGGTGCCATGCACGATCTCGCCGGCTTCCAGGGTGCCGACATCGTCCAGCAATACGCAGCCGATATGGTCCGCTTCCAGCGTCTGCACGAAGCCGACCTGGCCCGAGCCGAAACGCAGCACCTCGTCCAGTCGCGCGCTCGGCAGACCGGAGATGAGGGCGATGCCATCGCCCACGCTGATCACGCGGCCGATCTCCGCCAGATCGGGCCCGAGTGAGGTCGCGGCCACACGACCGCGCGCGCGGTCAAGCCACGCGCTGGGCAGCGACTGCATGGCCGGGATCTTCGTGCAACGCGTGAGCGACCTTCGCCAGATCGTCCCGCCAGGAGTTGCGGATAACCGCATGTGGCGAGGCGAGTTCGATGCCGGCGACGAGTGTCGGGTCGGTGCGGAAACTGGTCTCCGGCGTGGCGCCGAGCAGACGCGTCAGCATGGCGCGGCAGTCGGACTGAAGTGCCGGATCCAGCGGGACCGCGCTGCGAATTTCGATCGGGGAAGTCAGCAGCGATGCGCGCGCCGGATGCGTGGCCAGCACTTCGGCCAGCCCTTCCAGGAAGGCACGATTGAGGATCTGGGGCGGCATTCGTTCGAGCAGCCGCGTCGCAATCGTCACCGCGAGATCCGCGGCCTCGTGCTCGAGCGATTCGCGCATGGCCTGCGGTCACGCGCGATCGCCTGCTGGGCGTCGGCGCGAAGCTGCGCCGCGGCATCGTTTGCCTGCCGCAGTATGGTCGCGCGTTCGGCTTCGGCCGCGGCACGCGCGGCGGCGGCGATGCGGTCTCCGTCGCTGGCGAGTTCCTGGCGCTGCTGCGCCAACGCGGCGGCTTCGGCCGTGGCTTTTGCCCGCGCCGCCTCCGCGTCGGCCATCAGCGCGTCGGATGCGGCACGCCGCGCGGCAATGATCGCGGCCACCGGACGAAACAGGAAGTGCGCCAGCAGCCAGACGAGGATGAGGACGTTGATCGTCTGTAGCGCGAAGGTCCATGGATCGAGATGCATCACCGCACAAAGGGGTTGGCGAACAGCAGCAGCAGCGCGATCACGAGGCAGTAGATCGCCATCGTCTCGATCATCGCGAGGCCGACGAACAAGGTGCGCGCGAGGGTGTTGGCCGATTCCGGCTGGCGCGCGATTGCGTCCATCGCCGCCGCGACCGCCCGGCCTTCGCCCAGCGCCGGACCGATCGCACCGAACGACACCGCCATTGCCGCACCGAGAATGCTGGCGATCTGAATCCAGTTCATGGCTTTGCTCCGTCGCGTTGTGGCGCCTCGCCGACCGCGCCGCCGATGAAGACCATCGCGAGGACGCTGAAGATGTAGGCCTGCACGGCGCCGGTCAGCAGTTCGAGCGCCATCAGCGGCACCGGCACCAGCAGGCCGGCCAGTGACAGCACGATGCCGATGACGAACACGCCGCTCATCACGTTGCCGAACAGCCGGACCAGCAACGAAAACGTGCGGGTGACGCTTTCCACCAGATTGAGCGGCACCATCAGCAGGTTCGGTTCGGCGAAGCTTGCCAGCCAGCCGATCGCGCCACGTGCGCGGATGCCGAACCAGGCGATGGCGACGAACACGATCAGCGCAAGTGCAGCGTCGGTCTCGATATGCGCGGTCGGCGGCTCGACGCCGGGAACCAGTGAAGACCAGTTCGCGGTGAGGATGAACAGGAACAGCGTGCCGATGAGCGGCAGATACGGAATCGGATCCGCGCGCATCGTGTCGCGGATCTGCGCGGTGACTCCATCAACCAGCAGTTCGAGCACCGCCTGCGTAGCGCTCGCGCGCAGTCTCAGACGACGCGTCAGCAGCCACGACCCGCCGCCGAGAAGCGCCATGATGCCCCAGGTCACCAGCACCGGTCCGGTGATCGGCACCGGGCCTATATGGAAGACGACAGGCATGGACAGTGGCGATTCGGTCATGGCGCGACCTGCATCCTTCGCAGCACCAGGGCTCGCGCCAACATGATGCCGAGGGCGGCAAGCAACAGCGGCACCGCGCCCTGCCGTGCGGCGAAGCCCAGCAATACCGCGATGGCTGCCAGACGCGCTACCTGAAGTGCGATCGCGTATGCCAGGGAGGACGTGGATGGCAGGCACGAGGCCTGCCATGACGATAGAAGGAGCGTCGTGTTGCGGTGGAGCAGGGCGAAGTGGGCAACGCCGCCTGCGAGGCCGACCAGCAGCCAGAGCGCCGCGATCATCGTCCATGCATCCATCGCCATGCCGCCCAGCAACCGATCGCCAGACCGACGATCAGCAATGGGCCGGTCCAGAAGATGCCGGTCCCCAGACGCTGATCCACCCAGCGACCGAGGAACACGCCCAGCAGGGTCGGCACAACGATCGTCCAACCGAGCACGCCCACCTGCGCGAGATAGCGTCCGAAGGATGGCTCACCCTCGCGCTGTGCGCGTTGCCGGCGCGCCGAACGCGTACGGATCGCAGCGATGAGGTTGTTGTTTTCGCTGGGCGACTTGCGTGTCATGACGCCTGCTGTCTGTCCGGGCGCAGCGCCCGGATGATCTGGCGGATGGCGGCCGTGTGCAGCCTGGTCGCGGCGACCCGGGCGCGCCTCTCGGCGTCGAGTTCGGCGCGAAAGCGTGCCTGCACCGCCTGTTCCAGCGCTGCAAGATCATCGCCGGGCTGTGCCTGTCGTGTGGCGATCGCCACCTCGCGTCCTGCGCGCACCGACAGGACGCCACGACGCACCGCGCACCAGCCTAGCCGGCCGTCGGCATGGCGCCAGGCCACCACCGAGGGAGACAGGACCGGTGATCAGATCGGCATGGCCGGGCAGAATGCCGAAGCTGCCGCTGGCATCTTCCGCGCGCACCGACACCACGTCGTCGTGGTCGGCAATCACCCGGGCTGGCTCGGTGATGATCAGGCGCATCATGCGGCCTTCGCGCGTTGCCGCGCCTCAACGAAATCGCCCAGCATGTAGAGCGCGCTTTCCGGCCAGTCGTCAGCCTCGCCGTCGAGGATCGCGCGACAGCCGGCGAGCGTGTCGGCGAGGCTGACGGAGCGTCCCGGCACGCCGGTGAAGGCCTCGGTCACCGCGAAGGGCTGGGTGAGAAAGCGCAGCAGTTTGCGGGCACGCGCCACGATCAGGCGGTCCGCGGCACCGAGTTCCTCCACGCCGAGCAGGGCGATGACGTCGGCCAGTTCCTGGTAGTGCGCGATTGCCTCGCGGACACGGCCGGCCAACGTGAAATGCTCCGGACCGACCACCAGCGGATCGAGCAGGATCGACCCCGAAGCCAGCGGGTCGATCGCCGGATACATCCCCTCGGCCGCCATCGTGCGAGACAGCACGATGTTGCTGTCGACGTGGCTGGAGATCGCGGTCACCGCGGGATCGGTGAAGTCATCGGCAGGCACATACACGGCCTCGATGGCGGTGACGGCGGCGCCGGCCACCGACGCGATGCGCTCCTGGAGCGCCGCCACTTCCGTGGCCAGTGTCGGCTGATACCCGACACGCGATGGCAGCCGGCCCAGCAGACCGGAGACCTCGCTGCCGGCCTGCACGAAGCGGAACACGTTGTCGATCAGCAGCAGCACGTTCTGCCGCTTCGCGTCGCGGAAGTACTCGGCGATGGTGAGTGCGGTAAGTCCGACCCGCCATCGCGCGCCGGGCGGTTCGTTCATCTGGCCGAATACCAGCGCGGTGCGGCCGAGCACCTGGGACTCCTGCATGTCGGACCACAGTTCGTGGCCTTCGCGCGATCGCTCGCCGATGCCGGCGAACACGGAAATGCCCTGGTAGCGCTCCACCATGGCATGGATCAGTTCCATCAGCAGGACGGTCTTGCCGACGCCGGCGCCACCGAACATCGCGGCCTTGCCGCCGAATGCGAGGGGCACCAGCAGGTCGATCACCTTGATGCCGGTCTCGAAGACCTTGGTCGCGGCGGTCTGGCTGGCGAGCGGCGGAGGCGCGCGATGGATGGGCAGCCAAGGGGTATCGGCAGGCAAGGGCGGTCCGTGGTCGTGCACCGCGCCACTCACGTCGAGCAGCCGGCCGAGCACCGCGTCCCCCACCGGCGCGGTCAATGGTCCCCCCGTCGCTTGCACCGGCGTTCCCCGCGCCAACCCGGCGGTGGCATGCAGCGCGACCGCCCGCACGGTCCCAGCGTCGAGATGGCTCTGCACTTCGGCGATCAGGGGACGACCCGAGCCGGTGTCGATACGCAGTGCCTCGCCGATGGGTGGCAGGACGTCACGCGCGAAGCTGACGTCGACCACCGCGCCCCGGACTGCCCTGATACGGCCGGCGCTATCGGCCATCACTGGCATTCGGTCAGCCCGGGTCCGCGATCGCCTCTGGCGATCTGGCGATTGCGCGGATCACGTCGGCCCGGCTGACGATGCCGACCAACTTGCCGTCGCGCACGATGGGCAGGCGCTTGATCCGGTGCTTCGCCAGCATTTCGGCCAGTTCCGTGACCGGTGTGGTTTCGCTGGCGGTGATCGCCGGCTTGGTCATCAGGTCGCCGACCGTGGTGACGGTCGAGGCGCACATATTCCAGGAATTCCGGCGCCAGGTCCGTGCCATCGGCGAGCAACACGAGCCACTGGGCGCGGCGCTGGACGTTGTGGCTGAGATAGGGACGCATCAGATCGCCCTCGCTCACCATGCCGAGCAGACCGCCGGCGGGGTCGCATATCGGCACCGCGCTGATCCGGTGCTGCGCCAGCAGTTGCGCCACGCGCGCCACGGTGTCGTCGGGACGGGCTGTGACGACGCTGCGGCTCATGATGCTGGCTGCATCCAACATGGTGTGTCTCCTGCTTGTCGCCGGCACATTCGACCCGGCCGCGCGTGGCGGCATTGACTCAGGTCAATGCGGCGCACGCCGCGCCGCACGTTCACCGGGTGTCAAGCAATCGGACGGATACGGATTTCCGCGTCAGAGGCACGCGCGGAGGAAACGATGGAAGATCCTTCCCGGACACAGCGACGAATTTTCGGCCTGAGCATCACAGGAGACGACGCTGACCGCGTGGCGCAACGCGTCATCAACCTGCGGCCCGAAGGGGTCGAGCTGGTGGTGACCCCCAATATCGACCACATCGTCCACCTGCGACGCAACGCCGCCTTTGCACGGGCCTATCGCAGTGCGGCCATCGTGGTATGCGACGGCTTCCCGGTCCGCTATTACGCGGCGCTGTGCGGGATCGCCGTGCGGCGTGTGACCGGTGTCGATATCCTGCAAAGACTGATGGCGGGGTTCCTGTTCGGCCATCGGCTGTTCTTCGTGGTTGACAGTGAAGCGACGGCGATGGGTATCCATGGCTGGGCACAGGCAGCGAGGCGTGGCCGTGAAGACAGCGGTTCCACCTGCCAGGTTCGAGGATGACGAGACCGAGTGCCTGGAGCTGGCGCGGCAGATCAACGAGCACGACACTTCGATCCTGATCATGGGAATTGGTGCACCGAAGTCGGAAATCTGGGTAAATACCTACCGCGCCAACCTGCCGCCGTGCTGGGCGTTATGTGTCGGTCAGGGAACCCGGATTGCATGTGGAGTGACCAAGCGCGCACCAGTCATGGTCCGCAGACTTGAACTGCGAGTGGCTGTGGCGTGTTTGCCAGGAACCGCGACGCCTGTGGTGGCGGTACCTGCGCGGCTTCCTGGTGTTTCCTCTCGCGATTGCCGAGGACCAGCTGAACAACTGGTTGGGCCGTCTGGCATGGCGGCAGGCCGAGGCTCGCCCGGGACACGTCCGATCGGTCCAGCCTATTTCGACGCTGGCCAAGACAATGACCAGTTCGCTATAAGGCGTTCGCTCGCAACTTCCGCGGAACGAATGTCAGCCCGAGGTTTCGATGGAGCCATCGAGGGCGCCGACTGTGACAACCACTTGCCCTGGATGGTAACGATTTTTTCCGGCACCGATTTGCCAGCAGACCCTGTCGACTTTCTCATCATTGGTGGGGGCACGGCTGGTTGCGTCCTCGCCTTCAGGTTGAGCGAAGACCCTTGCGCTCGCGTCATGCTTGCTGAGGCGGGACGCGACCTCACGCAGGCCGACCATGCCGCCGGAGCTGGCGTCCGCCTATCCGGGCCGTACCCACTTCCAGGCCGAATGGTTGTGGACGTCGCTGAAGGCGTCCCGCGGCGACAACGGCACCAACGAGCCGAGCGAATCGTGGCTCTACGAGCAGGCGCGCATTCTGGGCGGCGGTTCCTCGATCAACGGCATTTGCGCGAATCGTGGCGCGCCGGCCGATTATGACGAGTGGGCGGCCAAGGGGGCGAAAGGCTGGGGTTGGTCGGACGTGCTTCCCTACTTCAAGAAGCTGGAGACCGACGCCGATTTCGACGAACCGCTGCACGGCAAGTCAGGGCCGATGCCGATCCAGCGTCACAGTCGCGACGATTGGACCGGGTTTACCCGCACGATCACCAAAGTCTTCGCCGACATGGGCTATGCGATGCACGATGATCAGAATGGCCCCTGGTCGGACGGCATCTATCCGACCACGGTCAACCTGGATCAGCGAGGCCATCGTGCCAGCGCGGCGCTGATCTATCTGTCGCCGGAGGTGCGTCGCCGTCCGAATCTGACAGTTCTCACCGAGGCGCCGCTCGATGATTTGATCATCGCGGGAGGGCGGGTCGAGGGCGGACGTTTCAAGCGCAATGGCGAGCCGATCACGATCAGGGCGCGCCAGGTGATCTTGTCGACCGGCGCGCTGCAAACCCCTGTGGTGCTGATGAAGAGCGGGATTGGGCCGGGCGCGCATCTCGCCGAGCACGGCATCACCGTCCATTCTTCGCGTCCCGGCGTCGGAGAGAACCTCCAGGAGCATCCCGCCATCGGGGTCGCCGGATTTCTCCATCGATCGGCACGGCTGACGAATCGCGAGGGGCACCATCTACAGGCGCTGCTGCGATTTTCTTCCGGCATGCCCGGGGTACCGCCGGGCGACATGCATATCTGCGTCCTGTCGCGCGGCGGCTGGCATGCGGTCGGACGACGAATTGGCGCCCTTGCCTGCTGGGTGAACAAGGCCTACTCCACGGGCCGCGTGCGTCTGTCCTCCGCGCCGGACCAGTGTTCCGAGGTCGATTTCCGCATGCTATCCGATCCGCGCGACATGACCCGGCTGAAGGCGGGGTTTCGTCTGACCGTGCAGGCCATGTTGGCGGCGCGGCAGGCAGGCGCCGTGCTGGATGTGTTCCCCACGGGATATTCACCACGAATCCGGGAACTCACGCGGCCCAGCCGTCTTATTGCCACGCTAACGGAGTTGGCTGGTCCCATGATGGATGTGAGCACGACCGTTCGGCGGCGCATGATGACCTTCGGTGTCGGCACACAGCGTTCACCGACGGAATTGGCGGCGGATGAGGAGCTGTTGGAGTCGCATCTGCGTCAGCGCGTCGCCGGCAACTGGCACGCTTGCGGCTCCTGCCGGATGGGTGATCAAGAGGATCCGATGGCGGTGACCGATGCCGCGGCGCGCGTGATCGGCGTCGAGGGTCTGCGTGTGTGCGACGCATCATTGATGCCCAGCGTGCCGTGCGCCAACATCAATATTCCGGTAATTATGATGGCGGAGAAGGTTTCCGCCAGCATACGCGCCGGTGGCTGACTCCCCCGGCATGACGGCAGGCACTATGTTGAACGAACGCCGCCGGGTAGGAACGCACCCATGAAAGCACGTCGCAAGCTGGTGATGATGTTCGCCGGTGGTGGTCTAACACACGCCTCCGGAGGTGTGGGAACGTTCATCCGCTATCTGACGGATGAATGGGCGACCAAGCCCGGCACGCCAGAGGTTCGCGTCGTGGATACGCGCGGCACTGGCGGCATGGCCAACATGGGGCTGCATTTTCTAAAGGCGATCGCGGTCCTGCTGTGGGGGGGCTGTCTCGGCCGCATCGATCTTCTGCACATACACATGAGTGCGTACGGCAGTGCGCTGCGCAAGGGGATGCTGATCCTGATCGGGGACATGCTTGGCATCCCGGTCATCGTGCACATGCACGGCTCGAACTTTTACAAGTTCTATGCGAGCTTGCCCGCGGCGTGCCAGAAGATCCTGAGATTCGTCCTGAACCGCAGCCGCTACGTCATCGTGCTTGGCGACGACTGGCGGCAGTACCTCATCTCGCGGATGGGCGTTGCGGCGGAGAAGGTTGCCGTGATCGTCAATGGGGTTCCGGGCCCCGGCGATCTTGACCGGCCTCGATCGCCGAGCGGTGCGGCTGCCCGCATCGTATTCCTCGGACAGCTCGGCGAACGAAAAGGCGTGCCGGACCTGCTTGCGGCGTTCCAGAGCCCTAAGATGTTGGCCAGGTCCTGGACCGCAACGGTGGCCGGTGACGGCGAGGTGGAGGAATTTCGTGCCGCCGTCACCAAGGCCGGGTTGCAGGACCGCGTGGCAGTGCCTGGATGGGTCGGTCGCGAAACTGCCAGCGGTCTCCTGCGGGAAGCGGACATGTTCGTGCTGCCGTCGCACTTCGAGGCAATGCCGATCGCCATTCTCGAGGCGATGGCTCATGGCGTGCCGGTCATAGCGACACCGGTCGGTGCAATCCCGGAATTCCTGGCCGATGGTCAGACCGCGCTTTTGGTACCACCGGGAGCACCGGAGAAGCTTGCCGATGCAATGGTGCGGTTGATCAATGATGCGGAGGAGCGTCGGCGTCTCGGGGCCGCCGGCAAACGGATCTTCGACGACAGGTTCGACATCGGCGTCGCGGCCGGCCGGATCCTCGCGCTGTACGGAAGTGCAATTCGCCCTGGCCAAGGAGTGAAGTCGGCCGGCGGCGGGTTCGCGGCGGCGGAGTGACGAGGCAAACAGGCATGTCACGCTTCGGCAAGCTGTGTAAGGCGCCGTTCGCATTGGCGGCCATTGCCATGCTGTGGCCCGGCCTCGCTCGGCCCGAATGCGCGGACGCAATCGCACACCGGGCACCGATCATTCCTCCCGGCTATTTGCATACCGCCGGAAGCCAGATCGTCGATGCCGACGGCCATCCCGTGCGCATCGTCGCTGTCGGCTGGAATGGCATGAGCGTGATCGACAACGGCCTCGACGGCCTCGATGGCCCCTTCAAGGGCTATGAGGACAACCTGGCGCACATTCGGTTGGCGGGCTTCAACGCGGTCAGGGTTTCCTGGACCGATGCCTCGCTGCGCAGTCCGTCGGACATGACGGCGTATCACAGGTTGGTCGGGGCCGCGGGCGCGGCGCAGCTTCGCATTATATTCGACCATCACCAGAACGAGGGCACGAAATCCGCCGCATGGGCCTGCGCGGGGCAGCAAGTGAACGGGCTATGGTTCGACAGCGGCCCCGGTACGGACGGTACCAATGGTTGCGGCGACAAGGGGACGATCACGGCAGAGGCGTTCAAGCAGAACTCCGCGGCATTCGCCCGCATCTGGGCCGGCAATCCCACCGTGATCGGTTTCGATCTCGACAATGAGCCAGTCAACCGTCGTATCACCTGGGGCGACGGGGGTTTGTTCGATATCCACAAGATGGCAACCGAAGTCGGCAACGCGATCCAGGAAGTGAACCCGGATGCGCTGATCATTGTCGAGGGCATGTTGAACGTATCGCGGCACCTTCGCCGGGAACGGCATAGCGCCGGAAGGAGACCTCACGGCTGTGAGGCATCAACCCGTGGTCCTTCGCATTCCCAACAAGGTGGTCTATTCCGTACACGAGTACCCCCATGAGATATCGGACTTCCCGGTGGACTCAGGGCCTCGCTACATTGCCCAGATGAACGAGGCCTGGGGGTACCTGATCACCGAGAACATCGCCCCGGTATGGATCGGCGAAATGGGCTCCTCGATGAAAAGCGCCGACGGCAAAGCCTGGGCGGATACGCTGCTGCCTTACATGAATGGCAAGGCTCCTGGCGGTCTCAGGCTTCCCAAGGATCAGCTTGGCGTGAGCGGCACATGGTGGGCCTGGGGAAATCTGGATGGCCAAAACCCGGATGGCTACCTGCTGCCCGATGGTAATCCTCGGCCTGAGCAGGCGCGCATCGCCCGCCAAATGATGGACGAGGCCTGCGCCGCCGAGTAAGGCCGCCGTGCCGCCGATCTGACACAGCGGGCGCAGGTTCCCGGGAGTATCAACAAGCCACCGAGTTTTTGCGCGCGGACGCTCTGGATCGAGTTGGACCCATGGTGTAGCGGTGTGAATTCGATCAGTGGTGAGTGATTTGCGATGCATGCTCTCTGGAGAGCCGTCGCCCACATTGCATTGTTTGCGGGGCTGCTTGTGGTCTGCATATGGCCGGCCGTCTACAACGGGCAGCCATTTTTTACCCAGGATACCTTTCAATATATCCGCTACGCGGACGCTGGAATCGCAAAGCTCACAGGACATTCATCCGAGTGGCTCCAGATGGCGCCCCGGTTCGCGCCACAGGCGAGTGGGCAGGGCGCCACCCAGGCTGATGCCGAAGCACAGCGCCAGCCACCGATCTACGGCCGGTCCATATACTATGGCGCGCTGTTGCGATTGGGCGATGCCTTCGGTCGGTTGTGGACCAGCGTGCTTCTTCAGGCTGCGGCTGTGATGCTTGCGATCGCCCTGACGCTGCATCTGACAGTAGGCTTCCGCCCTATCGCATTCGCCATCGTGGTCGTCGCAATTTCACTCGTCACGCCGATGGCGTTCAACGCATCGAGCCTGATGCCGGACATTTTTGCCGGCGTGACGATCCTGGGTGCCGCCGCTCTCAGCGTCTACGGCGGGCGCATGAACCTTGCGTCCCTGATCGCCTGGATTGGTCTGCTGTGTGCGGCGCTGCTGTTTCATACGTCGCATGTTCTGATCGCGCTCTGCATGGTTGGGCTTTCGCTGGCGGGCCGGGTCTTGTTTCGCGTGCCGCTCTCATGGCGAGGCCTTGCAGGTATTCTCTTCAGTATCGTTATCGCATTCGCTGGGGAGGCAGTCTTCACTCTGGCAACCATCAAAGGGTTTGGCGTGACGCCGATTCGTTTCCCCGTACTGACCGCGAGGCTGATTGCCGATGGACCAGGCGCGAATTACCTGAAGGCGAATTGTCCGCAAGCGAATTTTGCGGTGTGCCGCATTGTCGACCGGCTGCCGATCGCCAGTTCGCATCAGTTTCTCTGGGCCGATGCCGCCGATGGAGGCGTGTTCACACCGGCGGATCCTGAGTTCCGCCGCGCCCTGTCCGATGAGCAGATGCGGTTCTTTCTCGCCACTTTGCGTCACGACCCCATCGGGGTGGCCGCGGCCATGTTGAGGAACACCGCGCTTCAGATCGGCAAGGTGTCGATGGACGATTTTAATTACGATGACGATAAGAAGGCCTTCTACCTCGGCCAGATGCCGCCGTCCTATCTGCGCGTCGCGGAGAAGACGAAGGCGTGGGAGGGGGATTTGCCGGTCCTCGCTGTGTCCGCGATTGTGCTGACAAGCCTGCTGGCAAGCTCGGTCTATGTGCTTGGCGTGATCGGCTTCTTCGACAAGGGGTCTGCTGGCCTCGACCGTGATCTGCGGAGATTTTCCATCATCGTTATCGTGGGCATCTTGATCAATGCGTTCGTTTGCGGTGCGCTCTCCGGTCCCGAGGATCGCTACCAGGCGCGCGTGGTGTGGTTGATGCCACTTCTGGTTGGTCTGATCTACCAGAGGCAGATCGCTGTCGGTCCGGCGTGAGAAGATTCAATTCGGTGCTGCGCCGCGACCGCCCAAATAAAGAGAACCGGCCCGGCCGGGCGTCGGGCGGTGCATTCAATTCCATGCCGCGGACCTGCGCGTCGGCTGCCGATTTTGGAGATTGCCCAACCGAAGGGCATGGCTCGCTCACATTTCTTTCAACGCCACTTGCGGAGCAACTCAGCTATATATTTTGCGATTCGACAAACACAAAACTCGTTTGAGTTTGCGCTGGATTGGACCAGGCGGTAGGAGACTGTTCGGTGGGCGTCGTGGACGTGGTCAAGGCTCATACCCCCTGGGCAATCAGGCGGGTATCGCGCCAAATCAAACGGAATGTGCGCTGGGCGCGCAGCGCCAGGCAGCCGGTGGATCAGGTTTTCAGCGACATCTACCAGCGGAACCTATGGGGCGGAGAAAAGGGCAACTTTTATTCGGGACCCGGTTCGGAGTGCGATGCGGCGTCCATCTACGCGGAGGGTATCAGAGATTTCATAATCGGTCGAAACATCCGGTCCATCGTCGACCTTGGTTGCGGCGACTTCAGGGTCGCCCGCATGTTCCTCAACGATGACATTCGCTATACGGGGGTCGACATTGTCGAGCCGCTGGTGCGCGAGAACGCCGCCCGCTACCATAGCGACAAGGTCGACTTCGCATGCGTCAACATTATTGAAAGCACATTGCCCGAAGGCGAGCTCTGCCTCATCCGCGAGGTCTTTCAACATCTATCAAATGCGGAGATCCTCACCGTCATTCCGAAGTTGCGGCAATTCAGATTTGCCGTCTACACGGACTATCAGCCCGGACCAGGGGCGCCTTGCACGCCAAACCGCGATATATCCCATGGGGTCGATACACGCATCTGGCGAGATTCCGCATTGTTTCTCGATCAGCCGCCGTTCAACGTACCGATGCGGCTTCTGTTCGAGGCTCCTTCACCCATAGTTCTGCGCAATGCTGGCGAGCGCATTCGCACCTACCTCTTATGGCCGTGATGGCAGTCAGGCCAAGCGGCGGGAATGGCACGGATTAAGCGATTGCGGGGCGGAGCAGATCAGTGACGAACGGAGTGCCAAAGGTATCAGATGCCCGAACAGATGTATGACCATACGCACGAGCAGTGTGCGTTTGAGACCCAGGTTGCGGCGAGACTTCGCAACGCCAGTCGCAGCGAGCGGATGGGGTTGTACAGCGAGGTGTACGACGCGTACCTGAAGGCGTTCCCGGACGTGCTCAATCCGGCGAATGATGACCCGGAGTCCACTGTTCGTTACGAACTGGCATTCGCGCGAAAATTCGTATCGCCTGATGCGGTGGTGGCGGAGATCGGGCCTGGAAAGTGCGAATTCGCCTTTGCCTTGGCGGCGCACTGCAAGACGATCTATGGCGTCGACGTGGCCGACCTGTCGCTCGAGGCAGCGAGGCCAGAGAATTTTCAGCACGTTCTGACCAACGGCGTGCAGATTCCGCTCCCTGATGAGAGCGTCGACATCGTGATCAGCAATCAATTGATGGAACACCTGCATCCCGAGGATGCATTTGATCAGTTACGCGAAATATACCGGATCATGAAGTCGGGAGGGTCCTACGTCTGCGTAACGCCCAACCGCCTGCACGGTCCCCACGACAGTTCGGCGCGCTTCGATGATCTGCCCTGTCCGGTCGTGGACGGTTCATTCGTGGCGAATGGCCTGCATCTGAAGGAATATACGAATTTGGAGCTGTCCCAGTTGTTCCGTGAGGTCGGCTTCCGCCGCAGCAGGCATTTTGCCGGCGCCAGGGGCACTTATGTCGAGGTGCCGCGGGGGACAATGATGCTTGGCGAGAGCTTGGCTCGGCGCATCCCACTGCGCCTGAGGAAGCGATCGAGGCCATTGCGGGTCATGCTTGGCGCGCGTGTGGTGGCCGACAAGTAACGCAGCGGTCTTCCTACTTGATTGCCCCCGATCGGAACCAGTCCGCCGACAGGGCCAGTCCGCGCTGCAGCGGAGTGTGATGCAATGCCAACGCGCCGTCGGCCTTGCGGCAATTCAGTCGCATGCGTTGCCGCCATAGCGGAAGCAGCGACGGCGTGATCGGCTCCGGGATGGCTCCGGGCGGCAACCCGAACCGCCGCCCGATGATCTTCGCGATTTGCAGCGGCGGGGCGAGAATGGCGGTCTCGAGGGCAATCCGACGCCGGGAAATGCGCCGCAAAGGCGCGCCGACCTCGCGGCCGAGTCGCAGAAAATATTGGTCCCAGGTGCCTGGATCGGGGTCGGCGATGTTGAAGGTCTCTCCCGCAACCTCGCGCGCCTGCAAGGCGGCGATGACCGCACCCGCGAGGTCGTCGTTGAACGAAAGATTGCAGTATCCGTCGGCCAACTCGCCGAGTTGGCCGAGGCGACCGGCGCGCAGCCATCGTGCGATGCGACCGACCCATTGCTCGCCACCCGGGCCATAGACACAGGCAGGGCGCAGCACCACGGCGTCGCCGCCGGCGGCGATGAAGTCGCCAACGATGATCTCGCATTCCGCCTTTGCCAGACCGTAGCCGCCGACCGGTTGGGGCCTCGCGGTTTCATCCACCGATGCCGGTGATCCGACCGTACACCGCCATGCTGCTCAGGTGGACAATCCGCCGAAGGCCGACCTGGCGAGCGGCCCCGCACAGGTTGCGCGTCACCGCCAGCATGGTTGCCCGATTGCCCAGGACACAGTTGACGGCGTAGGTCATCCCCTCCAGGGCACGCGCAAGCGCGGCGGGATCGCTCGCGTCACAGATCCTGGTTTCCACCCCAAGGGAGTCCAGCGACCTGGCTCGTCCCTCGCATGCAGGCGACCGGACGCAGGTCCTTGCTCGCCATGGCGGCCTGAACGATTGCCGCTGCCGACGAACCCGCTCGCGCCGATAACCAGGACCTTGGGGACGCTTTGGTCAGGCTCGCCGGTCAGGTCCCCCGAGGGCTCGGGAGCATTGGATGCCACGCTCGCTACGGAGCAATCCGCAACCGCATCAGGTACCATGCAAACGAAAGCCCCCCAGCAGATAGCGGCGCCATAGGCGCCTCGGTTCCTGCAACAGCCGAAACAGCCACTCGCAGCGGGCTCGGCGCACCCAGAGTGGGGCGCGTTCGAAGCGTCCGGCGAGGACATCCGCGACGGCCCCACCGTTCACTATAACCATCGGATGCCGTACCGACGAGGCGATCATTCTTGCGACGGTCTCCTGCTTCGGATTTCCCATCGCCAGAAGGACGAAATCGGGGAGCGCGCGCGCGGTTTCGGCAACATAGTCCGACTCGAGGTCTGAATCCGTCCAACGTCGCCACGATCTGGCATCCCATTCCAGCCAGAGCTTCCGCGGCTCGACTGATCCAGGGTTCCCCGGTGCCGAACACCGCAGTCCTCCTGCCAGAGAACGCAGCCGCGAGGCGCGGGATGAAGTCAGTGCCGCACATGTTCTGACCGGCGCGCCGTCCCATGGCGGCAAGGCACAATTCAACCCCGATGCCATCGCGCAACAGGATATCGCTGTCGATCAGGCACGCCGCATAGTCGGGCGAGCGCCAGGCGAGGGTCATGGCGTTCTGATTGACGAACGATATGACCAGCGGTTCCTCGGTCCGGGTGGCGCGCGCGATCAACGCCGCCTCATCGGCCGCATCGGCAATGACGGTGATCTTGTCGAGCACCCTGTTCGCCAAGGTCATCCCAGGTCGGCCTTCGGAGGCTGCTGATTGCAGTTGCGTCATCGCTGCCATCTTCCAGGGTATCCGCTACATCAGGTGGTCAGCGGCCGTAAGCGGCGACGCAGGAGCAGCATGCTCCGCAGTCCGCCGATGTCGAAGGCCAGCGCAACGGCTCCGTAGAACGCGGCGCCAACCACGATCATGCCGATCAACCCGAGCGTATTGGTCGGAAAGGCCAGCACGTGGAGCAGGGCGCACATCGCAAGCGTGCCCAGCGATGCCTTCGTGGCGCCCCAAAAGGGGAACGGCAGCCGCAGTTGCCGTTGGCCCAGCCAGACGCTGGCAGCAAGCGCGACCACGTAGCCGGCCAGCCGCGCCCAGATCGCTCCCTTGAGGCCCATGGTCGGCAGCAGCACAAAGTTCGCGACGACGTTGATCACCGCGGCGGGAGCCGATGCCACCACCAGGGTCCAGGTCCGGCTGGTGAGCTGCTGTGCGTAGGAGAAGTAGTGGATCCTGAGCGAACAGAAGAACACGCCTACGCCGGCCAGAGGCAGCAGCTCCGCGACTTGAGCCGCATAGGCCGGGCCGGCCAGGACCGCCGCTATGTGGCCGGAAGCTATTGTGAAGCCGCCCCAGGCCGGGATGCCGATCGCCATCAGCATGTCGATATGCTGTCTTGCCTGCTTTCTGGCGGCCTCCGGCCCGCCTCGCTCGAGTGCTTGCACGATGAGCGGATAGGCCGCGACTGCTGAGCGCCAGGAAGACCGCGGTGACCGCGCGTTCGGCGATATTGTACGCGACCGCGTAGATGCCCAGGTCATAGGACCCAAGGAAGAACTGCACCATCATCCGATCGGCTGACGATATGATGTACTCGACGAAGAACGCGAGGCAGATCGGGGCGGCAAATGCCAGGATCTGATTTTGCAGATGGAGATCGAAAGTCCCGCCGCGCAGCCGGTGCACGATGCGTCCCGCATCGAACGCCACCACCGCCAGGGCGCCGACCAGCATGCCATACAGGATACCGCCGGCACCCATGCCCAGGTACCAGCAAAGCCAGAGGCCGAGAGCCACTGCAACGATGCTCTCGCCACATTCCATCAGCATGTATCGCGTGCGCGACATGGCCGCCAGTTCGAGCCCCTTGGAGACCATCGAGATCTCCCTGGCGACGGTGACTGCCGCGCCGATCCAGAGCAGGCTGGACATGCTGGGTGGCACATCGAACACCTGCAATCCTATCGCGCAGACAGCAAACACCGCGACGGCGCTGATGCCGAGCCCCAGATAAAGCGTCGTGCACATCGCAGACAGCTTGCTGCTCTGGTTGGCTCGCTCGAAGAACCGCTTGGCGCCAAGAAGAACCCAGTCCAACAGGCCGCTTTGCAACAGCAGCATGATGCTCATGACGAAGGCGTAGTTGCCGTACTCGTCCGGGCTCAGAATACGGGTGAGAGCGTAGATGCCGAACAGGTTAGCCAGCATGGGCACCAGGTAGGCTGGCGCGAAGGTCAGAAGCGCCATGCGGAGCTAGTCCCCGCCCGACAGATGCGGCACTCCGGGTGCTCGGAGAGCTGGGCACATCCGCCCGATTGCGATCGCGCGCGCCGTCGCCGTGCAACCGGGAGCGCCATCGATGCGCCGCCAGCGCGAGCCTCCCGATCTCCGTTCGAGCCCCAAGGTAGCCGTTCAGGTACATTTCGGCGTTCCCCAGGCGCATCTTGAACGGCTCGTCGCCGCGAAGGAAATCCACCGTCCTCAGGCCATTGTCGAACGCCCATCGCGTATACTGCACGATGAGAATCATGCCTGGCGACGCCCGTTCGAACGCGGGATCGTAGGACGTCATGTAGGCCTGCATCTTGTTGCCGCAGACGAAGTTCACCGAGGCCGCCGCAATTCGGTCGCCGCACATCAGCAGGAACAACCGCATCAGGCCGGTGTCGGTGGTGGCGTGCAACATTGCATCGAGCGCTTCGCCGTCCCGCGCAAGCAGCGGTGAGGATGGATTGGTCGTCCGCAGCCATTCCTGCTTGAGCGCAAGGACGTGCCGGAGTTCGGCGTCAATCGATTGCTTCGCCGGGTCGAGGCAGCGGAAGCTGACCTCGCCGCCAAGTCCAGCCAGGATTCTTTCGCCACGCCAAAAGTTGTTGCGTCCCTTCTTGCCGAGGCTGCGGAACCAAGCCTCGCTGTTGGGCCAGACGCAATCGATCGAGAAGCAGCGCTCCTGCCGATCCCGGCGCTCGACTATCGTGCGGGATCGTCCCATCCTGATCGAGCAGTGGCCGCATCAGAGCGTCCGGCCTCACCTGCATGAGATTGACCAGATCGAAGCGGCCGGTCTGCGAGATCGCGGTCCACAATTGCGGCAGATACGACACGGCCTCGGGCGCTTGCCAGCGCGTCGCAATAGTCGCTCATCAACTGCGCCGCCCACTCCAGCGTTCGAAAGCCGAATCGCCGACGGACCGCGAGTGGGATGGCCGCGCAGAATTTCATCACCGTCCCACGCCACCGCAATGCGCGGCGCCGCGTATCCACGGGATGACATCCAGCCATGTGGCGATCCAGGTATGGGTCTGAAATACATCGGCCGCACAGCGCCGCCAGAGCGCGTCCCAGTGCGGCTTTATTTCCGCGAACCGCTCCCGACGCGTGATGACTTCAATCTGGGGTGCCATGACATCCCCTATCAGTCGGTGGTGGGAAGCAGCGGGTCGCCGATGTGCAACACCGAACGTAGATCGGCGCCATGCCAGGAGTGCAATCTTTTTCAGCGGCACCAGGTGCAGTCGAGCGAGCGACTGGTACTCCTCCGCCTCTCCGTCAGGCAGACCGAACGCGAAGTCCTCACTCGGCTTCGGCGTAACCAGCGTTCCAACATATCCGATCCCAGATCGCCAGCGTCAGCCCGAAGTTCCTGTGCCAGTGCTCCCGCGCCACGCTGTGATGCAGTTGATGATAGTGCGGGCAAAGGAAGATGCGATTGAGCCAGCGCCCATACGAAACCTTCAGGTGCGTGTGCCGGACGAAGTCCATCATCAAAATGGTATTGCGGAGGAAGTAGACGTTGATGCCGAAGACCGTGAGCTCGACCGGGTCCAATGCGAAGAACAGCCATACGCCATAGGCCAGTCCGGGAATGATCCCGTCCCACCAGCGGTTCATGATTTCGTCGAGCGGATGCACCCGGTCCTTGGTCACCCCGACCATCACCTCAGCCGAGTGATGGACCTTGTGGAGTTCCCACATGAACGGCACCTGATGCTGCAGCCGATGGTACAGGTAATAGGAAATGTCGTAGGCGAGCAGCATCGTGACGGTGAATGCCAAGAGCATCCACGGTCCTGCCGGGCCCTGGGGATGGGTGGGGTGGCCGACCACGAGGCCGAGCAGCCAATAGGCGAAATGGCCGGCGGCGACGGTGGAGAACACCGTCGGCACGACGAGAAGCGGCATGAAGATCCGGCGCGACAGCCAGAACAGGAAGTCCGCTCGCGCCGAGCGATGGCGCAGTGTCGTTTGCGGCAGGACGTGACCGAACAGTCCGCGGATCGAGCGTGGCGGGGGCACCTGGAAGTAGGTGAACACGGCGGCGAGGGCGAAGATGCCCCAGAAGATCGCGAGCATCAGACCGTTCGTGCCGGTCACATGGGACCACGCCTCATGTTCCACGCGATCCCAGAAAGCCTGGCTCATGAGTGTCGTCGAGGTTCATGCCGGATGCTCGCTCACTGTTTCTGCAAGCCGGACATGCTGTTGCGGGCACGCGCATTTGCATGTGATTCGTCCAGGTTATCAGGCTGGCTGCAGGACTTCCACTGGCCGATTGGTCTCGGCCTCAATGTGGTGGGCAAGCCGAATGGCGAGCGCCACGATGGTCAGCGTCGGATTGGCCTGTCCCGATGTCGGGAAGACGGCGCTGCTGGCCACGTAAAGATTGTGCATGCCGAAGACGCGGCAGTCCGCGTCGACCACGCCGTTCGCCGGTTCGCGAGCCATGCGCGCAGTGCCGATGTGGTGTCCGCCGTAAGCGCCATCGCGCCGGATCACCGTCTCGATGTCCGCTTCATCTGGATCGAGCGTCAGTTCCCCGAGCCCCGATTGGGCGAGATCCCGTTGCAGGAGCTGGAATGCGGTGGCGACCGTCCGCACGTCCAATTCCGTGTAGCGCCAGTCGATGTGCAGCCGCGGCATTCCAAGCCGATCGGTCTGTTCGGCCAGCCGCACCTGGCTGTCCCGGTTCGGCATCTGCTCGGCATTGAAATCGAGGCTGAACAGGTTCTTCCGTGGCCGGATGATGACCGTGGGGAACTTCCGCTCCGCCAGCACGCGCTCTCGCAGCCAATGCCACAGGAACCGTGACGTCCCGAACGCGTCGAGGCCGGCGTTGGCGACGTGTTGCAGCCAATCCCGCGCGGCCATCGGCTGCTGCGTCACCAGCCGCTTGCCGTACTCGTAACTGATGAACCGGCGGGCCAGAAAGATCGCCGACAGCGCACCCGTGCGGTGTCGCGGATCCGGAATACGCGGATGATGCAGGCGGAACACGGCATTGCCGATCCCTTCGCGCCGCTGCGTCGCTTCCGTCAGCGCGATGCGCCTGCGGCAATAGACGCCGTCCTCGGCGCGCTCATAGTCTTGCCAGACATGCTCGGTCGGACGGTTGATGCGAAGCGTGCCGATCGTGCCGGCGATGTGGCACATGTAGTACCGCCCGACCAGCCCACGCCCATTGCCGATGCCTGCCGTGTGGACGTCGCGCGATGCCAGCAGCAGCCGCGCCACTTCCAGCGCTCCTGTCGCCAGAACGAAGCGGGTAGCGACAACGTCGAATCGATTGCCGTCGAGCGTCTGAACGACGGCCCGCTCGATGCCGGCACCGTCCTCGGACGCGATCAGGCGCGTGCAGTTCGCATGCAGCAGGACCCGCACATCCGGCGCCGCGGCGAGCCGATCGCGATAGCGGGTGCCAAAGTCGGTCGGGCAACTGAAGCGCTCGATCCGGTCCGGTAACGAAGTCCGCCGGCGAGAAGTCCTTGATCAACGGACGCATGCCGCCCGGCACCGCATGTTCCGCGTCGTAGATGCAGTCGCCTGCCTCGCACACGGCATTCGCGCGCGGATAGTGCGCCGCGACCTCGCGCGTAGGAAATCGGCCAGCCGCTGCCGGGAATCCAGGAGCGATGCTCGAAGTCGATCGCGTCCAGCGGCACGCAACGGCCGCCCCAGATGGTCGTCGAACCGCCGAACCGCCGCTGCCGGTACTTGTCCGGGGGACTGTGCAACGAGGGATCGGCGACTTCGCCTTCGTAAAGCGCCTGGTCTTCGGGAGTCTCCGCCGTGCCGCCCGCCTCGAGCAGCACGATCCGCATGCCGGAGCGAAGCAGTTCGAGCGCGACCGTGATGCCGGCCGCTCCCGCCCCGATGATGCAAAGATCGGCCTCTATCGTTGTGCCGTGCACGATGTTCCGGGCGTCGCCGATCATCGCCCTGCCTCGCTGTCGGGTGCAGGCCCGCTGAACGTTGCCGTAGCGGAGGGCGCGGTCCCTGCTCGAACTGGCTGCGTCGGGCCGGCGTTGGTTGCCTGCGCCTGCCGCGACTTCCACCAATGCGCCGTCTCGTCGATCGCCTGATCGAGCGGCCTGTGAGCGATGTCCAACCTGGCCGCGGCCTTGGCGCCGCTGACGGTGATGTTCTGCCGCAGGAGACGCAGGAACGATGGCGTCATTGCGTCCGGGACGAGCCTGCCGGCGCCGACCCGGCCAGCTACCATGCCGGCGCCTCGCAGCAGCGGCGCGACGAGTTTCTCTTCCGCCCGCAGCCTCCGCGCCGAGATCCGCTCGACGGGGGTAGCGCCGATCGCGCGGGCAAATCTGATCAGGAACTCGTTCCACGTCGGCCGCGGCCAGTCGGCACTGGCATTGAACGTCTCGCCGGATACGTCGGTCGCGGAGAGCGTGGCAATCATCAAGGCGACAAGGTCGTCGACATGGATCAGATTGCAGACGCCATCGCCCCAATTTCCGAGGTCTCCCAAGCCGCCTGGCGCACAGCAGGCGGGCGATGCGGCTGGCCCAGGTCTCACTGCCTGGCCCGAATACACAACTCGGCCGAACGATCACCGCGTCGCCGCCGTCCGCGACGTATTTCAGGACCAGCGCCTCGCATTCGATCCTGGCCGTGGCATAGGCGTTGAGCGGCGGCGCAGGCCGGGTTTCCTCGTCCACCAGACCCTCGGCCCCACCGTACACGGCCATGCTGCTGAGATGCACGATGCGGCGCGGCGGGTTGCGTCGCGCCGCATCGCAGAGCGCCTTGGTCGTGGCGAGGATGGTGTGCGGATTGCCGGCGATGCAGTTCACGACCATGTCCACACCGGCCAGAGCGGTGGCGACGTCGGCGGACTTGGTCGGATCGCAGTCGCTCGGCTCGCGATGCGACGCGCCATCCCGCCAATCGCTTCGTCCCAGGATGATCCCCTGGTACAGACGGATGGGCGGCAAGTGCGTCCATCAGCCGGACGTCGGTGATCTCCCCGCCGCCGATCACCAGAACCTTCTGCCTGCTGTCGCGGCCTGCGGCCATGATGTCCTACCGGAGAGGCGAGAGTTCGCATGCGCTGCGACGGCTGGCGCAGCGCAGCCATGCGATCGCCTCATTGCGGCGTCACCAGGACAACCGGGTTCGCCAACGCCCTGTGGTCAGGCACGACGGCGAGCACAGCCAATCCGGTGTCCAGCTCCAGGGCCTCGGGGCGCAGGTACACCCCGCGGAAGAAGCCGGACATCAGGCTGGTGATCACGCTGACGACGAGCCCGACGATCGCCCCGACCAGCAGGATCTCCATGCGGATGGGCTTGGGCCTCTCGGGGACACGAGGCTGCTTCGACGATGCGAACCGACGGCTGCTGTTTGGCATCGACGTCCTCGATGACCTGCCGATCCGTGGCAACCTTGGCGATGGCCTTGTAATTCTCCTCGAGCACGCCGCGGTTCCGCTCGAGCTCGTGGAGCTGAGACTCGTTGGCATTGATCGATGCCAGCTCGTCGGCAATGCTGGTGAGCTGCGTCTTGATGGCGTCACGCGTCGCCTCGACTGGTGCGCAGGTCGGCCTGGGCCTTGTTGAACTCCTGCTGAATGTTGAATGCCTGGGTGGAGCGCATCTTCGCGATCTCCTCCTGGGCCTTCATCATCTCGGTCCTGGCCGTGTCGTAAGCGGGTGAGCCGCGATAGGTCGTCAGGGCTTCGTTCTGGCGCTTCTGATACGCCTGGACCATGCCCTGCAAGGCTTCCGCGGCGTTCGGGTTGCCCTTGACGTTCGGCTGGCCGCTCGCCAGTTTGAGTTGCACCGCAAGGCCGTCCAGCCGTGCCTGCAAGCCCGGCCGTTGCGCTCTCCGCCTTCGACAGTTGGTCCTCGAGCGAACCCTGTTCGGTCAGCAGGATCTTCTGACGCTCGGAGAAATCGGCAACTTTGTGCACGCGCTTGAAGTCGGCAAGCTTTGCGTCCGCGGCGGCGAGCTGGGCGCCGGCGCGGCTTTGATCCGCCTCCACGATCGCGGCCTGCTTATCGGCAAACAGTTTCGCGCGCAGGGCGAAATAGTGCTGCTCCAGCACCGTCAGCGTCTCGGCCGCCAACGCTGCATTGGGATTTTGGAAGGACACCTGGATGACGTGCGATTTCCTGTCGACGTTGACGCCGAGATCGTCCGCGAACTTCGTCTCGGCCGCCACCATGGCCTCGGCATTTGGGTCTGGCGGCTGCTGGCCATCCGTCAGTCCGAGGAAGTCCTTGACGTAGGTTCGCGCCTGCTTGACGAGCTGTGCCACGGGTCCCGGGGGTTTCACAAGGTCAGGGTACAGTTTTGCCAGGCCGATCTGCTCGATCACGCTGCGGTGCAGATCACGGCTGGCAAGAATGTCCGATTCGGTGTGCAGCAATTCTTCCGGGACGACGTTGATGGCGCTGTTGAGCTGCTGGCCTGCCACCGGACGCGAACCGTACTCGGGACCGAGCAGGACCAGCATCGACGAGTTCGACTGGTATTTCGGCTGAACCTGCATCGCGACATAGGCGGCGATCGCCATTGCACCGACCGTAATGAGGATGATCCGCCAGCGGTGGAACCACAAGGCCAACATGAGGTCGCGTATGACAACGCTGGATGGGAGACCGACTGTCGCGCTCATGGGCTGATTGATCCTGACGAGGTTGTGTTGATCCGCCGCGAAAACGGCAACACGGGGTGGGACGGCTTGGTTGCGGACGACGTATTCATGAACTCGCCTGTGCCGGCGGGCGCCGAGGCGCGAGCCGGTTGAACAGCGACAGATAACCGGCGGCGCAGGCCGCGTTGCTGAATTCTGCGGCTCGCGCTTTCAGCGATTCCGGCGGAAAGCGATTGCGCATCTCACCGGCCGCACTCAGTGCAGCCGCCATCGCGGCCGGATCCTTCGGCGGCACGAGGATGCCATAGCGGCCTCGCGCAAGGATTTCCGAGGGCCCGTGCCCGCTATCCGTCGAGATGACCGGCGTGCCGCATCCCATGGCTTCGGCCAACGCGATGCCGAAACCCTCGGTGCGCGACGAAAGCACGAACACGTCGGAACGGCGGAACCACGGCAGCGGATTGTCCTGGAAGCCGACGAAGTCGACGGCGTCGGCAATGCCCAGCTCGCGAGCGAGGTTCTCGAGATAGCTCACGCAGCAGGCCAGTACCCAGGATCAGGAGCCGCCCCTTGCCCACCATTCTGACGGTGGATCGCCATCGCCCGCAGCAGCGTTTCCTGGTCTTTCTGCGCGACCAGCCGCGCTGCCGTGACGAAAACCGGCGACTTCCCGTCACTGAACCATGGATGGACCGCAGGCACGTTGGCGCGTTCCTCGAACCCCGGGCCGATCACCGCATTGTAAATCGTCACGACCTTGCGCTCGGGCAAACCCGCCAAGCGTGACCAGTTCGCGCGCGATTCCGTTCGACACGGCGACCGCGGCGCTGATGAAGGGAGCCAGGATCCGATAGAGCGGCGCCACGACGCGGTATTGCCGGCCATCGGCCGAAATCTCGTCGGAGAGCGGGTTGTGCTGCGTGATGACAATCTTCGTGCGTGTGGTCGACAGCATTCCGGCCACGATGGCGGCAATGTTCATATGGTCGACGTTCGCCAACAGTATGTCCGGTGAATTCCGCCGCAGGTAGGACGCGAGCGGCAGCACATCGTGGCGCGTTCGTTTGCGGTTCAGGTCGATGACGCGGATTCCCGGCGGCACCTGATCGATCAATTCTCCACGCGCCTGATGCAGGATCAGCTCGACCGTGACGCCGGCCGACACCAATTCGCGCACCAGGGTCAGGCATTGCCGCTCGGCGCCTCCGCCACGAAGGTCATACAGGTAAACCAACACGCTCAGCGGAGACTGTCGTGAACCGTCCGCCACGATCGTTCGCCATGTCCTGTGGGCGTTGTGCCGGCCTGGGGCGCTCGAGCGTGTTCATTGCCGGGAGCCCCTGACACGATCCATGACACGCCTTGCCGCGCGCCCGATCTTTTGGTGCAGCCCGGCGAAGTCGAGCACGAAATCGCTTGCCGTCCAGCCAGACCCGCTCCTGGTCGGCCGCGAGCGTGTGGAGCCCGTGCGGGAAGGGCCCAGCCGGGTCCGGGCGGAGCCTCGCGACCACAGTCTCCCGGTAATGCTCTGGTGAAAGCTCTTCGACGCGGTGGATCACCAGAGCCGCGCCGTAGGTGCAGAGCGCAGTCCTGGCCGGGCCGGAACCATTCCGTCCCGAGCATGAAAACCGGACCCGCAGGCCGCGCCCCACAGACGTCGATCTTCACCGGGGTGCAGCGATGGGGCTGCCACGGACCGATCGGCTCGCCGGCATGCAGCAGGCACAGGTTGTCATGCGTGCCGATATCGAGGTCCGTGCAGGCGATCCAATAGCGGCCGCCGTGCCTGAACAGGGTGGGATCGGCCAACGCGCCGCCCGGGCGCGACCGCACAGAGTGGGATTGGATCCTGGTCGGGCATGAGCCGGTAGAGCGTCGTGGCTCCCCGGTTGGTTGCCTCCGGCAGGAAATATGTGTCCTCGCCGTCCTTGACCGCGCACGGATACGAATGATGCGCCCCATCGTCGAGCACCACGGCGGACTGGCGCCACGCGCCCTTCCGGTCCGGCGCAAGCGCGACGATACGTCCGTAGCCGCCGGAGAAGGGCATCTCCTCGCACAGCAGCCGGTTGGTCCCGGCCACGGGAACGGGTCCGCCAGATAGGCGTTGCCGCGCTCCGGCGACAGCCACTGAACCGGGCCGGTCGCACCCGTGCGAACGATATCCGTAATCGGCGTCGAGGTCATGCCGACGCTCCACCACTCCGAGAACAGCCGCGTGTGCCAGGCGGCGATCATCGTGGTCGATGGCCGCCGAACGGTAACGGCGGGGCGCCCGTAGCGCACTCAGGATCCGAGCGAGAGGCCCGGCTGTCCGCGGCTTACCCCGATGATCGCATCCTCGATCAGCCGCGCGGCGATAGCATCGACGTGCGCGTCAAACTCGCTGCGCTTTCCGCGTGTACCGATGACGGCGATATCCAGAACCTCGGGCTCAACGGCCAGCGGTGCATATCGCGCCAGCCGAAGCGGAAGGGCGTAGGGCGGACGGTGCCAGTGCCTGCCGACCTGCTCGTCGCTCAGCGGCGATCCATCCATTGCCTCCAGCCGGAGCATTTCCTTGGGGTAGGTGGCGCAGCGCTCCGATCATGGCGAACCAAGGTCGCATGCCGCATTCCCACCTCGTGCAGCGTCTCACGCGTGGCCCCGTCAAGCCGAGACCGGCGATCGCGATGTCCCGCCAACGCCTGGCCGGCGTCGAACGGGCCCACCCGATCACGGTCATCCGTGTTCTGGCTGCACATCATAGTGACTGACACCATCGTGTTCAGGCGAACTGAACCGACTTCCCCCCGAGGGCGCGCCGCTCACGGTTGAGCACGACACCGACAGGCAATCCACCGAATTGCCTGATCCGCTTGCAGGCGGCATCCGTCTGCAGGTGTGACGTGACCCCGGCCTCGAGGACCAGGAGAGACCCGTCACAGTAGCGGGACAGGGCAGCCGCTTCGGGCCGATCGATCGACGCGCTGTCGAAGATGATCAGTTGGTGCCGTGTGCCAAGCAGATTGACGAGGTCCTGAAGCCGTTCCCCGCCAAGCGCCAATAGCTCGTCCGGATGGCTGCAGAGGCGCGCCCAGAGCAGATTTTCGGCATTCCTCGCGGGAACGATGGCCTCGCTGAGGCCGCCACCGCAATCGAACGCCTCGACCAGGGTCATGGTATCGGACCCGGCCAGGTCATTTTTGCTCGGGCGGCAGGAGGCGTCCACAAACAGCACCGGCGAGGGGCGCCCGGTACGCGGCAACACGTGCGTAGCCCGACGCGACCGTGCTGACGCCGGCTCCCGGCGAGGGAGAGACGAACTGCACGACCATGGAGGCGCTGGGCGATGTGCGCCGGGCCTCCAGGGCATAGTAGAGCTGCACGAATGAGGGATGATGCGCCGTGCTGAGGCTCGACCTCAACCGGGCGATCGAGCGCGACTCACCCCGGCGCTGCCGCTCGGCAACCTCCCGCGGTAGCGTTTCGTTCATCCAAGGCTCGTCCACTGCTCCATAACTCCTGGCCAAATTGAACTCTAGACCAGATAGCGGCGCGGTCCACCCGCCAGAATCGCTGGACCAATCTGCCAGCGCAGCGAATTCGACCTGGAACGCCCCTCCATCCAGACCTCACCGATCGCCGCCCGGGAAATGCCATCCAACGGAGCGGCGTGCAGCGACGTCAGTAGGCATTCTTGTCGTTGATCAATAAACCGATCGTGAGCCACATGATCTTAAGGTCAAATGCGAGCGACCAATCCCGGATGTACTCGAGGTCGAACGTCACCCTGTCCATGACCTCGTCGGAGGTGTGCAACGGCCCGCGATTGCCGTTCACCTGAGCCCAGCCCGTCAGGCCCGGCCTCACCCGCTGGCGCAACCGGTACGCCGGCGCCGCCTGATCCAAAGGCACACCGCGCGCCGTCATTCCGACCGGATGCGGGCGCGGACCAACCAGGGACATGTCGCCACGGAGCACATTTATCAATTGCGGCAGCTCGTCAAGGCTTCTGCGCCTGAGCCAACCACCAAATCGCGTGATCCGAGGGTCGCCCCGCTTCGTCTGATCTGCTCCTTGCGTGTCAGACATATGAGTATACATGGTCCGGAACTTGAGCGCCTCAAAAACCTGACCGCGGTAGCCGAAACGCCGCTGGCGGAAGAACACCGGGCCACGTGAGGTGACCTTCACCAGCAGCGCGATGGCCACCATCGCCGGCGCCGCAAGCAAAGTGACGGCTCCGGCAATCACGATATCTTCCGCCCGCTTCACGAAAGCTTTCCAGCCGAGCAGCGGAGGGTAGATGGCGCGCAGCAGCGGGACGCTGGCGTATTCCGCGGTCGGCGTTGCGAGCAGTGCGAAGGTGCCCAGGTCCGGCGCGAGCAGGACGTCCACCGGGGCGCCCTCGACCGACCCGATGATCTCCCGGATCCTTGTCGCCTCGGACCATGGCAGCGCGACGATGACGACGTCGACCTTGCCCCGCTGGACCATGTCCAGGAGCTCATCCAGCCGCCCCATGACGGGCAGGCCACAGCGGTTCGCCAGCGTTGTTGGCTCGGCACCGGGCGACTCAACCTCGTGATCGATGATACCGAGGATTTTCATCGATCGGTGAGGCACCTGGTGCAGACTGCTTATGAGGGTGTCGCAGCGATCGGTACCTCCGACCACTACGACACGGCGCGGCCGCGCCAGGGGAGCCGTGACCACCCGGCCGACCAACCGCACGGAGAGAACGGCCACATAGCAGATGATTACGAATGTGAAGACCCAGACGATGAGTGTCGCCGGGGCCATTCCGGCAATCCGGAATGGGGCCGCCAAACGGCCGAGCACCGTCTCCGTGACGGCGATCGAGGGGAACGCCAAAAGAATGACCGCTCCCGCAGTTTGTAGCGAGGCCTTCGCGAGGCTCCATGGCCGCATGCCGCAATCGAGCATGACGCCCGCACCATAGTCGCCGCGCTCCGCAATGCTCGCGACCATCAGGACACAGACCAGCACGCCGAACCAGGGTTGGGGCGCTTCAAACGCGGAAACCAGGGCGCGGCAGATCGGCATAGGAGGCCCAGAGCGCCCCGATGACTGCCAGCGCTTCGGTGACGCACGCGGCAGCCGCCAAGGCAACCAGGTTGGGTTGCTTGGCGAGGACGTTGGGGATTGTGGCCGCTGGAGAGCCCGGTGGGGCGGTGGTCCCGATGACCAAAGGCGAGAAATCCCTTCGCGCAGCTTCCGACATAACAACTCCCGTCAGCCCCGCGTCGTCCGATCTCGACGTGGGGTAATGCATTCAGCCCTCAGCTCACCCGCGCTTGGTTCCTGTCGTATCCGAGACGCCCGTGGCCCTCCTTATGAGTGTTCTTGTTGCCGGTTTGAAGCAGATTCAGTCGATCAACGAGAATCATCGTAGGCGGATTTCAGTGTCATTGAGAACTGAATTTCTCGTGTACCGCGCGTAAGTTACGAGTGAAAACCGGGGCTCCACACCCCCGCGCGGCGTCGCGTGACCGAGGCTCGAACCTGGTTCACGCCAAGCGCACCGCCAGTATAGCATCGCGGGGATTTGCAATTCGGTACGGCGATGAGGTTCTGGCAGGGCATTCGTTGTGGTCTGTTCCTTGGTCTGGCCGGATGGGCCCTGATCTTCCTGTTATGCGCAATCATAGTTCCATACTTGCTCCAATTCCGGATAGGGCCGCCAGAATTCTGAGCTGGGAATGCATATTATATCGTTTACGTGACGATAGCAAGTGCGTGATCGCCGCGTCGCTGCTCCAGTCGCTGCGGCGAGGCTCGATCACGATAGAGTGAGATCGGCGAGGTGCTCTTGCGGCGGGATCAGGCCGTTTCTGGCTCGAACTGGTCCGGCCTGATCCGGACCGGAATTGAGAACCTCGGGATGACCAGGGAGGCGGCGGGCTTGCGAACCTTCCGGCGCGCAAGCCCGCTCCGCCGTGCCTAAAGACCCCCCTTTAGGAGGCTACGCCCACGTGATGTTGCTGCTCGGCATGGCCGCCACCCCGTGGATGTCCACGCCGTGTCCCGTCGTCCCGAAGCTGAGCATCGTACCGCCCACCCCGTCGGACGCCGCATGCAGCGAACCCTGGAGCGACTTGTCGATGGTCAGCGTGTCGCCCTTCGCTAGCGAGAAGTCCTCCAGCGTCAGCAGGCCGCTGGTGGAATGGAAGACATAAGCGTCCTTCCCCGCCCCGCCGGTGACATCCAGGCTGCCGGAGCCGGCCGACGAACTTGTTGTTGCCGGCGTCCGCCGTCACGGTGGCCTGCCCGGAGCCCCCGGTCAGCGTGACCGAGCTCGGACCCACGAACTTGATCTGGCTGGTCCCGGTGCCCAGCGTCACCGTGTCGGCATTGCCGCTGCCGAGGACGAAGGTGTCGCCGCCGACGGTGTAGGTGCCGGTCTGCGACAGGTTCTTCGACAAGGTGCCGTGATCGCCCGTCTCGCTGACCGACGGCGTCGTGCCGCCGGAGATCGAGAAGGTCTTGGCGCCGTTGGCCATCAGGGCCGCGCTCAGCTTGGTGTCGGTGCCGTTGTAGACGATGTCGTTCACGTAGAGGTTGCGGTCGGTCGCGGCGGTTCCCGCCCAGGCGTCGTTGAGGAACTTCACCGAGACCGTGTGCGAGCCGGATCCGAAGTCGCCGGCGAAGGCGAAGGTCTGGCTGTTGCCGGACGAGTGCAGCGTCGTCGCGGTGTAGGTGCCGCCCAATTGCTTGCCGTCGACCGAGACGGTGAACTGCGCGTTGGCCAGGTAGTAGTCCTCCGACACCTTGATCAGCAGCGAGTCCGCACCGCCGCCGGTGACGGTGGGCGGGATCGCCGTGTTGTCGGTCACGCTGAAGCTCTGCGACCCGGTGCTCATGAGGGCCGCGCTCTGCTTGGTGTCCGTTCCGTCGTAGGTGACATCGTTCACGTACAGGTTGCGGTCGGTGCTCGCCGTGCCGCCGTACGCGTCGTTGAGGAAGTTCACCGCGACGGTGTGAGCGCCAGGCGCCCAATTGCCCTTGAGGGTAAAGGTCTGGCTGGCGCCAGCGGCATGCGCCGCGGTGGCGTAGAAGGTGCCGGCGAGCTGCTTGCCGTCGACCGAGACGGTGAACGCCGCGTCCCCGTTGGCGTCGCTTGTGCCATCGCCGTTCGCGTAGGCATCCTCCGAGATGTTCAGGACCAGCGTGTCGGAGCCGGCGCCGGTCGTGACCGGGGTCGTTGTGGAGCCGCCCCCGCCTGACGTACCTGTGCCTGATGAACCCGTACCCGTTGAACCGGTGCCTGACGAACCCGTCGTAGGGGTGGGCGGCGCGGCACTCGCGGACCAGGTGGTCTGATTCCACGTGTACCACTGCGACGTGCCGGCCGTCCTCGCCGTACACGACACCATTATAATATTCCATGGCGGCCGTGCCCGAGCCGCTTGGGATGGCGGCGCCGTTTTCGTCGGCATTGCCGGCGGCGTCGATCGTGTAACTGTTCCCGGCCGCGTCGGTGAAACTCCCAGAGCCCGGGTGTATCAGGATCGCACCGTTGCCGGAGGTGGTGCCCGTACCGGAGGTGCCCGTGCCGGAGGTGCCCGTACCGGTAGTGCCCGTGCCGGAAGTACCCGTGCCAGACCCAGACTTCAGTGCGGCGGACTCGCTGGCGATCCAATTGACCACCTCGGAGCCGTAGGGCGCAACGATCGAACTGCCTCCCGCGTTGGTGACAATGGCGTCAAGAGGGAAGCCGCTTTGGTTCCACTCCCAGTAGACCGCGCCACTGGTCTGCCCGGTGGTCACGCTGTTCTGCACCGCCTGCAAGACCTGCATGCCGCCCGGATCGGCCGGCGTCGAGGCACTGTTGACGTCGGCCGCCTCGCCATACTCGCCGACGATGACCGGGATCGTGCCGCTCGCCTCGGTGATCCCCTGCGCGCTGGCGATTTCGCTGGTCAGCGCAGATTCGTTGGCGGCAACGCTCGTGCTGTCGCCGGAGATCCAGTTGTAGTAATGAAAATCCCAGGCGACATTGGTCATGTGGGCAAAGACGGACGGATCGAATCCGGACGCCGTATAGCCGCCCTGGACGCACATCATTACAAGGTTATTGTTCCCTGTCGCGCGGATGCCGTTGTAGATGGCGGCAATCTCATTTTCGTCGTCGACCGGATCGCCGCTGTTCGGCTCATTCTGAGTGCCGAACACGACGTTGGGATTGTTGATGAAGGCGCTGGCAAGACTTTGGTACCACTGCACGGCGGAGGTCAGGGCTGATCCGGTGAGAACATTCGGATAGTTGTGGTCTTCGATTTCGACAGTGATTCCCTCGCTGGTCAGCTTCTGAATGTAGGGAGCCAGATAGCTGGCGGTATCCGTACCGAGGTCGAAACAGGTGAGACGAACGAAGTTCACGCCCGGAACCGTGCTTTCCAGGACCGGAACAGCCGACGGCATATCCACATCATAGAGATTGACGCCCAACGCGACGAACGGTTGGCCATTGGGACCGATAATCTGACCGCCTGAAACGCTGAAACCCATAACATATAGCTCCATCTTGCGCGAAACTTGTTCGCTTATATTGCGATTACGTACCGATTTTGTGCGCGACGATCACGCAGCTTTCTTGGCCTTACAAACGTCAGTCGTCAGTTGGCTGGCGATTTTCTTTCTTGCGATGGCAATGCCACTCGCAGACGTTCAGACTCCACCAGCGTGCTCTTCGCCAAGTGCCGCTGGTTCCCTTCCGAAGGGCGGATGTCAGCCCGGCATTGGGGGACAGTCCGTATGGCCCCCTTCGATCCCCTTCAGGTCGAAGCCGGCTGAACTACACCGATGCCGGGTGCGTCCTTCAAAGTCGTGCGTGAGCGACTGTGCCATCCATTGCTTAAAGAGGCGTTGCCTCTCTGCGAACCGTTAGGGTCGCCTCCCGCAGAAGGCCCGCTGGCACGATCAATCTCGAATTCCGCTGATGGTTTGCAAAACCAACATGCGAGAATTCGGTTTTGAGAAGGCAACGGACACTCTGATCGTGCCCATGCCGGATTGCATATGATTGCATATCGTCCAAGCTCCCGAACCCATTAGTTTCGAAATGGAAACTGATTCGATTTGCCAATCTCCATGGCCCACTGATAGCTCACTTTCTCGTGAGGTCAACGAATTTCGCCGCCAACTCCACGTTATCACGGGTTTGGCGGCATTGATGCGATTTTGCAGGCGACTTGACGATATTGGCCGCGGCACAACTTCGTAATACTATCGAAATAGAATCATTCTGTTACCCGTCGTTGTTGCTATGCCGATGGAAAACCGGTCGGGTGTCCTCACGCGCCGCCGCGTGTCGCAACGCCTCCGTTCCGGCCTTCCCCAATCAGCGCAAACGGCGCCCAGTAGAACGGATGCGCCAGATAGGCTGGCAGATCGCGGCCTGCACGGTCGAGGAGCCCAAGCTGTGCCGCCCGCAACGCGCCGGCGAAACCAGCCCCCGGACCGCCATGCTCGCCGGAAGCCAGACGGCGCAGAGTATCCGCCACGAGAAATGCCGAGGTCTGGTCATTGATCGACCAGTGGGTCACCAGCATCGATCGGGCACCGGCAAAGAAGAAGGCGCGTGCCAGGCCCGAAAGACTCTCGCCGCCGGTGCTGTTGCCCGGACCGCCGGTGTTGCAGGCGGAGAGGATCACCGCATCGGCGTCCAGATCCAGGCCGACGACGTCGCTGGCCGTCAGCAGCATGCCTGACGCGTCGCGCGCGTTCGGCGGCGCGGACGTGACGATGGCGGGCTCTTTCTGACAGCGCAGTTCCGCCGGCAACAGAGCGTGCGTCGCGAAGTGCAGGATGCGGTAGTCCTTCAGCGTCGCATGCCGCACCGCATCGGCGGTGAACGCGGCGTTCAGCAATTCGTCGGACGACGACGCCCCAAGCAGCATCCGCGCGGCATCGAGTTCGCGCTGCGCGAATGGCAGCGGCGGCAGCGAGGCGAACAGCTTCGCGCTGTCGGCGCAAACCGCGCCGGGAAAACTCGCCTCCGCCTGTGCCAGTGTCACGGGACGGAACCCGCCGAAGCCGAACCACGGATGCGCTGCGCGCGACGTGCCCGCCTTGCGCAACGCGACGAAATTGGCCGCCGATGGGACGTGCGCGATGGTCATCTGCCGAATGAGCCACGGCGCGCCCGCGAGATTGTCGGGATCGCCCGGTCCGGTCAGCAGCAACGCGAATGGCAGCGACAGCAATGCGCCCGACGGCGCGACCACCAGCGCCTTCACGCCAACGAGCCGCGCGGCCACCGGCCCCAGCGTCGCGTCATACAAAGCCTGCGCCGCCGCCGTGTCGAACTTCGGCAATGCTCCGGTGGATGTCTCGATGCTCGCCCGCACCCGCTTCACCAGCGCGGTGATCGAGGCCGTGTCGCCCTTTATCGGCGCCGCATCGATGGCGCCTTCGCGCAGCAGGAAACTCCAACCGCCATGCGGCGTGAGCGTGATGGCGGCGAGCGCCTCATCCGGCCCAAGCGCCCCCAGCGCATCGGCGGCCGGCACCACCTGCTGTACGAGTTGCCCGTAATTGGGCGACGCGGTCTGCAATGCCGCATCGGCATCGGCGAGTTCGGCCTGCGCATCGGTGATCCGTCTGTCCAGCTCCGCCGGGCTGCCGGGCGCGCTAAACGTGGCACTGCCCGGCGGCGCGTTCCCGGCCAGCGCGTCACGCTGACGATAGAGGTCCGCGAGCCTGTCGCCCGCGTCCTGTCGCCGGCGGATCGCCGCCGCCACCTTCGGATCGCGCGCATTGGCCGCCAGCCGCGCCGCCGCCTCGTCAATCTCCCGGCTGGTCACGCTGTCCTGCGCCAGCTCCGCGGTCTCGAACATCTGCCCCAGCAGCGCCTGCCGGTCGCCGGGACGACGGTCCGCCTCTGCGGCATAGGACGCGAGGCAAGGCTCCAGCAGCGCCGGGTCGGTGCCCGAGCGAAGTTCGCGCAGCAGCGCAGCACCGATGCGGCAAAGCGCGACGGCGCGCGCCGTGTTGCCCTGCTTGGCCGCCACGCCGGCTTGCAGCAGCGCGGTCTCCGCGACCGGTCGTGTACTCGGCACCACCTGGGTGAATTCCAGCCGCGACGATGTCAGGCCGGCGTCGGCGGCAAGCTCATTGCCGCGCACGTCATCGGTGGTCGCCGAGGTGCGCGTCAGGCGTGCGGCAACCAGCGGCACGGCCATCTGGTTTGCCCGAGCCAAACTCTGCGCCGAAGCGATCGCCGCCTCGCTTTCCGCCGGCCGGCCGAGTTGCCGCAGCACGATCGCGCGATAGCGGCGGACCTCGATCAGGCCGATCAGCGCCGACTGCGCCGTCGGGTCGACCATCAGTCGCTGGCTTGGCAGGACTGCGGGAATGTCGGCGGCCGACGCAAGTTGCACATTCGCCACCGGCGCGATGGCGTTCAGGCTTTCGCGCGGGATGAGCGCCGGCATAGCCAGTCTCCGCCTGGCCGAGCAGGGTCAACGCCTGCTGGTCGTGTCCCTGGTTCAGTGCGTGCAGCGCCTGGTAGTGCCGCAGACGCGCGACCGCTGCCTTGTCGCTGGCGCGCGGCGCCAATGCGTCCGCCTGCCTGAACAACGCATCGGCCTCGGCGAAACGGCCCTGATCGGACACCTGCAATGCCAGGTGCATCAATGCGGTGACGGTATCCGGGTTGTCGCGGCCGAGAGCCTTCTGCTGCAAGGCGAAGGCGGCGCGATACGCGGTCTCGGCAACGGCGAAATTCTCGGCGAGGTTGGCGCGCGCGCCGAGCGCCATCAGCCGCTGGTATTCGCCGACATCGCCGGCGCTGAATGCGCGTGCCGCCAGTTGCGTTGCGAGCAGCGTATCGGCGGCCGATGGCGGCAGCGCCGCGGTCGCCGCGGTCACCCGGCCCGACAGCACGCCGATCGAGCGCTCCATCACCGTCAGCGTCGGCAGGATGCCGTCGGCCTCGTACAGCCGTCCGTCCACGGCGGCGACCAATGCCACCTGCGGCCAGCCGCCGATGAGTCGCCTGCATTGCAGGATGGCCGCCTGCGCGCCGCCGAGGATCGATGTGGCGACCGGCGCGTCGCAGGTGAAGCGCAGATTGATCGTGTCGCGCCAGTCACCCGATGCGGCGACACTCATCGGTGTGGCGGCGGCGGATGCACCAGCAGCGCGGATGCGGGCGGCCGGCTGCTGCCAGGTACCGCAGAACACGGCGACGGTGTTCGGGGCATCGCCGGGCAACTGATTGCAACTCTCACCGCTGGCATTCTTCCCGAGACTGATCCCTTCGGTGGCTTGCCCCGCCGCCCCGCCGACATAGTCGGATGACTGCGGACGCGCACACCCAACCAACAGCCCGAGCTATGGCCAACTGTACGAACCACGCGCGCATCGTCAGTAATCCAGGTAGGTGATGTTTGGCGGCACGACGTCGGGATCGGTCAACTGCGGGGGCCGCGGCGTCAGCATCGGCACAGCGATGAGCGAGAGTTTGGGCGGGCCGGTGATCGCTGCCGGAGCGAGCGACAGCAGCGGATAGATCGCCCCGAGCGTCGCGGTCAGGCCGATGTTCAGGTCGGTTACCGGCGTCGTCGATGGTGGTGGTGGTGGAGATCGCGGCGTCGGCGGCGTCGGTGGCTGACACACCGGGGCCTCGATGATGCAGCCGTTGAACAGGTAGTTCGCATTGATCGCCGGCTGGATGTTGCCCACGGCGGCGGCGGGCCCTCCGATGATGCCGGCGATCGTGCCGGTCAGGTTGGTGCTGCCTGGCGTGGTGTAGGAGACATCGAGCGCATTGACGAACACGTTGCCTGCCGCGGTTCCGTTGGTGAGGTTGAGGATCAGCCAGGCGCCGGGACCCTGTAGGCCAAGCGGCGGATCGAACTGCGCGTTGCCGGTGATCGAGATTTGCAGCGTGGCGGCTCCGCCGCCTTGCCCGACGATGGAGCTGGTGCCGATCTGCGTGAAGCTGGCGGCCTGCAACAGCGCGCCCGGTGCACCGTTGCCGGGTTCCAGTGCGGACTGTATCGGCCCGGCTGGCCTGGCGCTGCCACCGGTGGTGATGACCGCGCCATCGGCAAGACTGATCGTGTTGGCTGGGTCGCGTATCGCGATACGCGGTCCGTTCAGAGTGGATGCGATCAGCAAATCGACGTTATCGTTTAGCGTGAAGCTGGTGCCGACGGTGAAGGCGCCGAGTGCGGCAATCCGGTTCGCGCCGGTCAGACTCGCCGCTGTGGTTGCGCCGCCGAAGAGCGCGTCGGCGACCAGCACGCCAGGTCGCGTTGATCGCACCGCCCGTGGCATTCAGCGCGATCGTGCCGGCGGCAACGGAACCGGTTATGTCGATGTCGTGAGCGCTCAGTCCGGCCGAGCCGGCATCGATCAGACCGGCGACGGTGACCGTGAGAGGATCGGTGATCGAGAGGGAAGCGGTCGCGCTCAGCGTGCCGGCGACGGTCAGATCGGTGCCGTCGAGCAGACTGAAACTCGTCGCGGTCACGTTGCCTAACGTCGAGATCGCGTTGGCAGTGTTGTTCAGCGTCCAGGCGCCGCCGCTGCCGGCCAGTGTGGCGACGGTGAGCGGTCCGCCGGATTGGCTGACCGGACCATTCGCGTCCAGACGCAGAGTCCCGGCGATCGCGGTCAGATCGAGCGGTGCGCCGATGTCGATCGCCGTGGTGGATGCCGCGGGCGTGGTCGCGCCGGCCGGCAGGTCGGTGTAGCCGCCAACCTCCAGCGTGCCGCCATTGGTCTGGATGATCGACAGCATGGTGGCGTTGATGAGGAGACCGCCGCCTGCCAGCAGGCTTGTGCTGCGGCTGGTGGAGAATGGCGCGAGTTCCACTGTCGGTGCGGTGATGCTGCTGTCGACCAGCTTCGATCGCGGATTCGGCAGGATGGCGTAGTTATCGGCGACCAGCGAAATGCGCTGCGTCGCCGTCAGGATTGCTGGGTTGGGAACACCATCGGTGCGTGGATCGTTGTCGCTCAACGTCAATGTGCCGCCTTTGGAGGCGACCTGGAAGAAGAGGTTATTCCCGCTGAAGCTGCCGACCAGGGTGAGATCCGTATCGTTCACGATCACCACGTTGCCGTTCTTCGATTGGATGCCATCGCTCAAGTTGATGGCTGTTGTGAGCGGCAAGAGAGACATCGCCGTTGGCCATGGCAGAGAAGCCGCCAGTAATGGAGCCGGTCGCGGCCTCGGTGATCGCACTTGTACTGGTCAAGTCGAGAAAGTCCGTACCGGCATTCACGGAGCCGGTTATCGACAGCGGAACCGAGTTCGCCAGCGAGCCGCCAATTCCCAGTGTGAGGTTGCCCAGGCTGCCGACAGCGTTGGTGGTGTCCAGCAAGGCCATCCCGCCGGCGATATTCCCGCTCAGCGTACCTGCCGTCAGCGTTCCGGCAGTCTGGGTCACGGAACCGGTTCCGGTGGTGTTGAACGTAACGGTCGTGCCGGAAACATCGGCATTGAGATTGATGCTGCCGCCGCTCAGCGTGATGCCGCCTTTCGCGCTGATCGCGGCACCGATCGTGATCGAGCCCGTTGTCGTCGTGTTGCCAGCGCTCAGGATCAGGCTGCCGCCGGTGCCGCTGATCGGACTGTTGATCGCGATGTTGTTGTCGGCACGCAGGGTCAGCGAATTGCCGCTCGCCCACGCTATGGGAGATGCGACGGTGATGTTGCCCTGATCAACGCCCGCGCCGGTTGTCGAAACAACGACATTGTCGGCGCCGAGAGCGGTTTGCAGCGTGGTGTTCGCGATTGTCGCCGGATCGGCAGTGCCGGTGAACGTGGTCGTTCCTGCCGCCGTTGCCCCGCCGGTATTCTTGTCGGCGCCGGTGATCGTAATGTCGAACGGGTCGAGCAGCCAGGTGCCTGATTGCCCGGAAGGCGCCCGCGCACCGACGTCGATCACCACGCCGTTGCCGATGCCCAGCATCCAGCCGGAGGTCTCGACGAACCCGCCGTTGCCGCCCTGCTGCCCACCCTTTGCGCTGATCGTGCCGTCCATCTGCGTCGTGCCGGCGGACTGATCCGACAGCACCGAGACGCGCCCACCATTGCCGGTCGCTTCGGCGTCAGCCGCGATCGTTGCACCCTGCTGCACCGTGACATTCGTCGCCGTCAGCGCCGATTTGACGCCTGGGACCGCCCTTGGCCCGCGCCAGTGTCGTGCCGATCGCCACCACGCCACCGCCGGCCTGGCCAGACGCTGTCGATCCTCGCCGTCGAGGCGACGGTGACATTGCCGTTCGACACCACCTCGATCGCGCCGCCCTTGGTGCCGGGCGCATTGCCCGGCGCGGACAACTGCCCCTCGACCACGATCGACCCGCCGACCCCGTTCAGCGCGATCGTGCCGGTCTGCTCGCCCATCGTCGCGGCACGGATCTTCCCGCCGGCCTGCACCAGGTTCTGCACGATCCCGTCCGCCGCCCGCGCGGTGAGTTGCACCGTGCCGCCATCGGCCACGATCACGCCCGTGTTGGTCACCAGCGCCGTCACCGGCTTGCCGTCCGGACCCTTCGGCGCCTGCGTCACCTGATCGCTCACGTCGAGCGACAGCAGACCATCGCCATACAGATCGAGCGTCGCGGTCCTCGCACCGGCCAGCACCACGTGGCCCAGCCGCGCGGTGATGACGCCGGAGTTCGCCACCTGCGGCGCGACCAGCGCGGCCAGCCCCGCCTGCTTCACCGTGATCGTGCCGGCGTTGCTGATCCGGGCGTCGGGCCTGCCGGGCTGATCGAACTTCGTGACGCCGGCCATGAAGTTCTGGTTGGTGATGCCGGCGGCGCTGACCATCACCCCGGCGGCGTTGACCTGCGCGCCCTTGTAGAAGTTCACGCCCGACTGGTTGACCAGGATGATCTGGCCGTTGGCGTCGATGCGTCCGGCGATCTGCGACGGATCGGGACCGATGACGCGGTTCAGCGCCACCGCGCTGGCCGAGGGCTGGCTGAACGTGACGCTCTGCTGGCTGCCGACGTCGAAGCTCTGCCAGTCGATGGCGGCGCGCTGGGACGACTGGTCGATCTGCGTGTTGCTGCCGGTCTGGCTGATCGCGGCGGCGCCGCCCACCACGATGCCGCCGGCCGGACGCGCATTCGGCGCGGGCTGCGCGGCGGCGGGAAGCGTCGGCCGCCAGACAGGTCAGCCCGGTCTGTAGTGCCGTGCCGAGCAGCAGGTTTCGCGCCATGGCAGATCCCTCCACCGGCACGCTAGCGGATCGATCCGCCTGGTCGTGTGATGGATCACACCTGTCATTATCACGGTCTCGTGATCGTGCCGCTCCGCTGCGCTACCTCGTCGATCTCGCTCTGCGCCTGGCGCTCAGCAGCCGCCTTCGCCGTCGCAGCGTGCTTCTCCAGCATTTCCTCGGCTGCCCGCACGCCGGCCCGTGCCGCTCCCAATACCGCGCGGGCCTGCGTCGTGGCTGTCTCGGCGTCATCCGCCGCGGCTTGCGCCGACTGTTGCTTTGGCCGGATTCGCCGCAGCCAGGCGGCAAACGCCTCCACCTCGGCGTCGCCGGCGGCCAGGCTGCTCGCCGCCTCCATCTCGCGATCGATCGCCGCCTCGATGGCGGCAACCGCGGCGGTCGTCTCGCTTTCGACGCGCAGGCACTCGGCCAGACCGCGGCGCGCCTCGTCCGCCGCCATCCGGCGCAGCCGCAGCAACGCCTCCAGTGGATCGTGGCTCATGGCTGCTCCATTGCCGCGCGCAGCTGCGCGAAGCTGTCCTCGATATTGGTGCGTTCGTCGCGCGCCTGTCGCAGCATCGTCTCGATGCGCGGCGCCAGCGCCACCGCTTCGTCCACCGCGGGATCGCTGCCGGCGCGGTAGGCGCCAAGCCGCACCATGTCCGCCATGTCGGCATGCAGCGCGAGCAGCGCGCGGGCGCGGCGGGCCAACGCGTTCTCTTCAGGCGCGTTGCAGCCGGGCACGGCGCGCGACAGCGAGCGCAGCACGTCGATCGCCGGATAACGGCCGCCCTCGGCGATCCGGCGGTCGAGCACGATATGACCGTCGAGGATGCCGCGCACCGCGTCAGCCACCGGCTCGTTGTGGTCGTCGCCCTCGACCAGCACGCTGAACAGCGCCGTGACATAACCCACCGAGCCGTCCGGGTCGTCGAGCCCGGGGCCGGCACGCTCCAGCAGGCGCGGCAGTTCGGCGAACACGCTGGGCGGATACCCGCGCGTGGCCGGCGGCTCGCCGGCCGACAGGCCGATCTCGCGCAGTGCCAGACAGAACCGCGTGACGCTGTCCATCAGCAGCAGCACGGACTTCCCCTGGTCGCGGAAGTGCTCGGCCACCGTCATTGCCGCGAAGGCCGCCTGGCGGCGCAGGAGCGGCGGTGAGTCCGAAGTGGCGACCACTACGACGGAGCGCGCCAACCCCGCCGCGCCCAGATCGTCCTCGAGGAACTCCCGCACTTCGCGTCCGCGCTCGCCGACCAGCGCGAGCACCGCGACGTCGCAGGCGGTGTGGCGTGCCAGCATCGCCAGCAGGCTCGACTTGCCGATGCCGGAGCCGGAGAACAGCCCCAGCCGCTGCCCCTGCCGGCAGGTCGCGAAGCAATTGAGCGCACGGACGCCGACATCGAGACGCGGGCCCAGACGCGCCCGCTGCGTCGCATCAGGGGGCGACGGCGCGCACGCGGCGAACCGAGTCGCCGGCCGGCAACGGCCCGTGCCCATCCAGCGGCCGGCCCAGCGGATCGAGCACGCGGCCGAGCCAGCCATCCGACACCGCCAGGGTCCCGCCGTGCGGCTCGCCGTTGAATCGCGGTCGAAACCGGGCGGCGCTGCCGGGGCCAAGCCCGTCCAGGGCGCCGAACGGCATCGCCTGCGCCAGGCCCTGGCGGAAGCCGACGATCTCCGCCGGGATGCCGCGGCCGTCGCGCGCCGCCAACAGCAGGCGGTCGCCGACGCAGACCTGCCCATTCAGCCCGTCGATATCGACCACGAGGCCGGACAGTCCGGCCACCCGCCCCTCGACACGCACCGGCGCGATGTCGCGCAATCCGGCCCGACATGCGGCAGCTCGCTCCAGGGTTGTGGTATGCCTCATTTAACGTTCCAGTTTCCCGACTTATTGCACGGACATCGAGCGAGAAGTCGGCCATAGGTTCGCGTCGCCATCAATCAGCTTGTGAGAATATGCACCGAAAATAGTGAAGAAACCGATGGCGATCTACACGCCATAGTGGTATAACTATTTTCTGACTAAACCCGGGGAAGCAGCCCAATGCGCATCCTGCTGATCGAAGACGACCTTGTCGCGGCCCGCGGCATCTCACTGATGCTGAAGTCCAGTCGGCGCGGTCGTCGATCATGCCGACACCGGCGAGGAAGGCCTCGAACTGGCCCGTCACTACGACTACGACATCGTGGTGCTCGACCTGATGCTGCCCGATATCGAGGGCTTCGAGGTGGTGCGGCGCATGCGCATCTCGCGCAACGATACCCCGGTGCTGATCCTGTCCGGGCTGTCGCGCCCGCAGGCCAAGGTGAAAGGCCTGGGCCTGGGCGCCGATGACTTCATCACCAAGCCGTTCGACAAGGCCGAGCTGCTGGCGCGCATGCAGGCGATCGTGCGGCGCAGCAAGGGGTTCAGCCAGCCGTCGCTGCGCGTCGGGCCGCTGCTGCTCAACCTGGACAGCCATGAGGTGTCGGTGGATGGCCAGCCGGTGCATCTGACCGGCAAGGAATATTCGATCCTCGAACTGCTGGTGCTGCGCAAGGGCATGGTGCTGACCAAGGAGGCATTCCTCAACCACCTCTACGGCGGCATGGACGAGCCGGAGATGAAGATCATCGACGTGTTCATCTGCAAGCTGCGCAAGAAGCTGGCGGTGGCGGGCGCCGACAACCTGATCGGCACCGTATGGGGTCGCGGCTACATGATCCGCGAACCGTCACCGAGTCACGCGGGCACGCCGGCGCAGTCGGCGGGTCAGCTTACCGCAGCCTGACCCTGTCGCAGCACCCAACTGCGGAACAGCGCCAGATCGATATTGCCGCCGCTGATCACCAGACCAACGCGCTTTCCCGCCATGCGGTCGCGCTCCTGCATGAGCGCGGCGAGTGGCGCGGCGCCGGCGCCCTCAACCAGGTTGTGCGTATCGCTCCAATAGGCGCGGATCGCCGCGGCGATCGCGTCGTCGGACACCGCGACGATGCGCGACGCACCCGCGCGGATGATGGCGAACGCGTCCGCATCGGGCTGACGCACTGCCACGCCATCGGCGTTCGTCTCGGCGCGGTTCAATGCCACCATGCGACCTTCCTCGATGGAACGCGCATAGGCAGCGGCGCCGGTCGCCTGCACGCCGATGATCTCGGTCGTCAGGCCCAGCAGGTCCCGCACCAGGATCGCGCCGCAAATGCCGGAGCCGAGACCGACCGGCACATACAGCGCATCGAGCGGCGGCGCGGCGCGGAACAGCTCCAACGAATACGTCGCCACACCTCTCACCAGGTCGGGCGCAAACGATGGTGCGAACTCCAACGCTTCCGACGCGGCCAGCCGTGCCGCCTCGTCGCGTGCCATCTCGAAATCATCGCCATGCTCGACCACGCGGGCACCGAACGCCCGCATCGCGGCGTTCTTCTCGGTGCTGTTGCCGTGGGGCACGACAACCGTCACGGTGATGCCGTAGCGGCGTCCTGCCCAGGCCAGCGATTGCCCGTGATTGCCGCGTGTCGCCGACACGATGCCACGCACATGCGGCCGTTCGCGTCGCAGACGTTCGGCGTAAATCAGCCCGCCGCGCAGTTTGAAGGCGCCGGTCGGCGTATGGTTCTCGTGCTTCACCCAAACTTCGGCGCCGCAGCGTTCCTGTAGCAGCGGCCAGGCGTATTGCGGCGTGCCCGGGAAACTCTCATGCACCAGCGACAACGCGGCTTCCAGCTCCGGCAGCGAGAACATGGCGTGTCACCTGAATGCCAAAGCGAGCCGTTGCCGGAGCGATTGCCCCGGCCACGGCCCGCTTCGTCAGTTGTATGTGGCTCCCGTCAGGTGAGCTTGAGATTGGTAGCGGCGGCCTTGCCGCGTTCCATCGCTACCTCATAGCTGACCTTCTGGCCGTCGTTGAGGCCTTTCAGTCCCGCCGCCTGCACCGCGGTGATGTGTACGAACACATCCTTGCCACCGTCCTGCGGCATGATGAACCCATACCCCTTCGTTGCATTGAACCACTTCACGGTTCCAACGGCCATGATTGTCACTCCTTCCAGTGCGCGTCCCCTCTCGCGCTATCGGGGATGGGTGAACGCAACGCGCCGCGTTGCTGCCGTCAGGCGAGTTTGAGGTTGGTCGCAGCGGCTTTGCCGCGCTCCATCGCTACCTCGTAGCTGACCTTCTGACCTTCATTCAGGCCACGAAGACCAGCCGCCTGCACTGCTGTGATGTGGACGAACACGTCCTTGCCGCCATCCTCCGGCATGATGAAGCCGAAGCCTTTGGTCGTGTTGAACCACTTGACTGTACCGATAGCCATTATCTGCGTTACTCTCCGTCAGGCGCATCGTGCAACAGCGCGCGATGCTGGTAGACAACCGGCCCTTTGGACGTCTTGAGGGCACCCGATCGGACGGAGGCGCAGCAAGCCAAGCCAAAATGCGATTGCGTTGCGCAGTTGGCACAGAAAGGCCAAAGCCTGTCAATCACAGTTGCGCTACGTTGACGCGTCTGTGTGTCAGCGCACAGCTTGCGAGAACTGTCGCAAAAACAGAGAACGCGCCGCGTTAGAATCCGTTGCGTGTTCCGCGCGATGTCATGGCGCGCGCGAATTCTCCGCCCGCCGCGATCGCGCGTCGCCCCGCCGCGAGTTCGCCGAAATAGGTGTGCCAAACGTGAATCATCTCCGGCCAGATCTGTAGATCGACAGCAACGTCGGCGGCGCCGGCGATCTGCGCGAGGCGGACCGCATCATCGAGCAGCGTCTCGGCGGCGCCAACCTGGACCAGCAGCGGCGCAAGCCCGTGCAGGTCGGCATGGAGCGGCGCGGCGAGCGGCGACCGTGGATCGGCGCCGTTCAGATAATGCTGCGCCATCTCCAGGATGCCAGCCTTCTGCACCGTCGGATCCGTCGTGGCCTTGCTGACCATGCTGTCGCCGGTCGCCTCCATGTCGACCCAGGGCGAGATCGGCCAGCCGCACGCGGGTTGCGGCAATCCTGCATCGCGAGCAGCCAGCATCGTTGCGACGACAAGCCCGCCGCCAGCGGAGTCTCCCGCGACGGTGATGCCGCCCGGCGCCACACCGCTCGCCAGCAGGAAGCGATAGGCGGCAAGTGCGTCGTCGACGGCGGCCGGGAACGGATGCTCCGGTGCCAGCCGGTAGTCGATGGCGAGCGTGCGCGCTCGCGCGGCGCGGCCAATCTCGGCGACGAGATGCCGATGGCTGTCGAGCGAGCCTATGACATAGCCGCCGCCATGCAGGAACAAGACCGCCTTGCCGCGATCGGCATCAGGCGTGGACGTCCATTCCGACGTCACGCCGTTGGCAGCGACCGGCTCCACCGTGACGTCGGCCGGCAGCTTGTTCAGCAAGCCCCGCGCGTCGTAGTCGCGGCGGCGCTGGGCGATGTCGTCGGAGCGTCCCCGCTTCGCGATCGCCGCACGCAAAGCAATGATTTCCGGATCGCTCATCGCGTCGTCTCCTGTGTGTCGTGCTTGCCGTCCACGTCGTTCTTGCGCAGCTCCGCGACCGGCGACTGAAAGAAACGGGCGAACTCGTAAACGGTGGTGTCTTCCTGGTTCCAGCAGACATAGCCCCGACAGTCGCGCGGCCGCGCTTCGTAGACGGTGCAGCGGCGGTTCTCGCCAAGGAACTGGCAGGTGCCGAAGCCTGACTTGATGCGCTTGCTGCCCTTGCGCGTCCGCTCGACGATGTGCCGCGTTTCGAACTCGCGCACGGTCAGGCCGAGGAACTTCGCAAGGCGCCTGATATCGTTGCGGCTCACCTCGACATAGCCGGCGGTGCGACAGCAGAATGCCGGGCATTTCAGGCAATCGAGCGAATCGCTGGTCATGCCGGCAGTCTGATCATGCGCGGCGCGGCGGGCAAGGGAGGATTGGCGTCGCGCCGCGTCAATCCTCGCCCGAGTTACGTCTCAGGTGTTTCCGGCAAGCGACTGCTGGGCCTGTAGCGCGGGGTTCTGCTGATTGAACGTGACGTTGCCGGCGGTGACCTGCGCCTCCGAGATCCCGGTCAACTGCACGGTATTGCCGTTAACCTCCAGGATCGCGGACCCGTCGGGCGCCGATGACCACGTGACGTTGCTGAAGTCCATCGGGTTCATGGTGTTCTCGAAGTCGAGCGTGTCGGTGACGGGATTGAAGTCCGTCACGGTGTCATTATGGCCGGACCCAAGGAACATGAAGGTGTTGCTCGTTCCGCCGCCGGTGAGCTGCTGGTTGTCGCCGAGACCGGCAACGATCGTGTTGTCCACCCCAGGCGTGCCGGCGATAACCGCGTTGTCGGCGCCCACGCCGATCACGAGCTGCGGCGCGTCCGTGTTCGGCGACGCGACGTCGCTGGAATGGCGCTGGGTGGCCACGAACGCGTCCGCCTGCATGGCGGAGGTGTCCGTGTCGCGCACGATGAGATCCGACAGCGTGGTGTTCTGGATCTGCGTCATGAGCTGCGGGCTGAACCCCTGATTCTGGTAGAACAGCGGGTCGCCGTCGCGCAGGTTCTCGAACTGCTGCGCGATGATCGCCTGGAAGGTCGGCCCGACCATCGAGCCGCCGGACGCCGGGTCCTCGGCCAGCCCGCCAACGAACAGATCGACCTGATCGACGCTGCCGTAGACCTGCTGAAGCTCGGCGGCCAGGGTCGGGTCGCTCGTGATCTGGCTGAACGAGGTGTACGGCGTCATGCCGAGAGCCTCGCGGGTCTGGTTCAGCGTGGCGATGCCAAGGTCGCGCTCGCGCAGGATGTCGATCGCGGCCAGGTCGCCCACGTCGCCGGGTGGGTTGGCGTTGAGCATGTTGCGCAGGTCGTCGTTGATCGTCGCCCCTTCCTGCTGCGAATAATCCTGGGCCAGGTTGCGCAGCAGCGCATCGGCGCCCCCGTTGGCCGGATAGGCGCTGGTCGGCTCAGCCGAGGCCGCCACCAGATCCTGCTGCTCGAGGACGGTGCCGTCGTTTGCGATCTTGGTCTCGGTCGGCGAAATGATGGAATGGCCGAAACGGTAGGCGGCGGTGGAGAACTCCTCGAAGATCTGCGGACTGACGTTCGGATTGTAGCCCTGATACTGGGTGAGAGTGTCAGGACCGAGCAGGCTGGGAAGGAACTCGGTGTACACGATGTTCTGATATTCCGCCGTGGTGATCGCGCGCGCCATCGAATAGAGCTGATCCCCGGTCAGGCTCGGATCCTCTGCGTGGAGCTGTCCGACCCAATAGTTGTGTTCGCGCATGAACAGCACATCGAGCGAGGTGAGGTCGGGGTTCTCCGCGGCGCGCACATCGCCGCCGACATACTGGCCGTTGACGATCGGCAGGTAATCGCCGGCGGAGGTCTTCAGAGTTCCATCGGCGTTGCGGAGGCTGGCGGCGGTGGCCGGGTCCGAGCCGTAGACCTGTGACAGGTCCAGATACTGCGTCACCGAATTGACCGCGTTGCCGCTGGCGGGATCCACCTGGCCGCGGGTGATGCTGATCTGGCTGCCCGGCGGCAGAGAAGGGTCGTCGCTCGGAATGGTGAAACTCAGCACGTTGGAGCCATCGGCGGCGGTGGTTTGGTCACTGTTCAGGTCGATGTCGTGGTCGATGAACTGGCCAAAGGCGTAGGTGTAGGCCGACCGTCCGCCCGGATCGTTGGCATTCTGGTCGTTGGCGAAGATCGTGTTGCTGATGACGCGGGGGTTTGGTCCGTCCGCCGGCGTGTTGGTGCTGCCCGGCGCGAAGTTGGCAGGCGCCAGCCGGATTTCGTCGGTATTGGCGGCGCCGAGACCGGGGTTCGACGGGTTGTTGCCGGTTCCGTCGATCGAATAGGCGGTCACGCCATCGAAGCCCAGGGTCGGGTCGATCAGCAGCATTCCGGTAGCGGGGGGCTGCGTTGCGGGCGGCTGAGGCGTGGGCGAAGAGTGCCGGTCATGAGTGTGGTCGTGGCCGCCGTGCGTTGCGGTACCTGTCATGTCGTTATCCCCTTTTGTTTTGCTTGGCCGGCGCAGTACTGATATGTTACGTATATGCACCGAAACGGCGCACACCGGGCTACCACAGCCCTTCACGACGGCGCTGCTTTCAGATGTTCCGGTGAGGCGGAGCGGAGGTCAGCCGCTATCGAAAGCGCTTGCTGGGCGAACCGACGATCGGCGCCGAGTGTCCCTGGTGTTCATGCCATGCAGTCTCGGCTCACGGAGATACTTGCAGGAATTATGCAACCACCAGTTGACAAGCTTAATCGGTTGGTTCTCTGTGATTGAAAGTTTGGCATTACTTTGTCCCCCGGCATTATTTCCGCGAAGAGCGGTGCGTCAATGCAGGGCATCTCAAAGCTTCGGCCTTGCAATTAGTCAAACCCCTGCGGGGCATTCAGCGCGCAAAGCGCAAATTCCTTACGGATGACATTCGTGCGAAATCGCCTTTTAGGAGCCTTTTCACATTCCCACCCCAGATCGTCTCGCGCATTCGACCATTGCGGACGCCGCGGCTCGACCGCCAACGCGAATTGCTTCCAGGGCGCCGGACCCGGGACATCCGGCCGAACCAAGCGCAGCAACCATTTGACGGAGCCGAGGGGCCTGCATAGACTTCGGCCCAAATACGCTTTCGTGAGCAACCATCGCGCCGGCACGTCAAGCAACCGGCCAACAGGGAAGGAGAACGGCCGTGGGCAACATGAGCCGGCGTTCGGTGATTGGTGGAACTCTGGGTGTGGCGGCAGCCGGAACACTCGGGCGGCCGTATATTGCCAACGCCCAGGCAAAGACCGCGGTCTGCTGGCTGAACCAGGGCTTTATCCCTGAGGAAGACGCCGCGATGCGGCAGGTGGCCGAGGATTACATGAAGGCCAGCGGCAACAAGCTCGATTACAGCATCATGCCGTTCATGGCGATGAACCAGAAGACGATATCGGCGCTGACCAGCGGCGACGTTCCGGACCTGGTCTTCATGGACGCGCCGTCGTCGATCCTGCCGCAGAACGCCTGGGACGACAAAATCGTCGATGTGTCCGACGTCGTGAAGCCTTACGAGTCGCAGCTTTCGGATACCGCGAAGCTCGGCTCGACCTTCTACAACAAGGCGACGAAGGCCCGCAGTTACTACCTGTGCCCGATCAAGCAGGGCGCGACACCGTTCCATATCTGGGGCGACCTGGTCGAGAAGGCTGGCCTCAAGATGTCGGAAATCCCCAAGAACTGGGACGGGGTCTGGACCTACCTCAAGCAGGCGCAGAAGCCGCTGCGGTCCAAGGGGATGCGGAGGCTCTACGCCTGTGGCCTGCAGATCACCACGGTCGGACCGAACGACGGCAACAACCTGTTCACGCATTTCCTGATCGCCAATGGCGGCGAGGGCATCATCACGCCGGACGGCAAGCTGCACACCGACGATCCCGAAGATTCGTGAGGCGGCGATCAAGTCCGTCGAGTTCATGACCAACCTCTACAAGGAGGGCGTTGTGCCGCCGGAGGCGCTGAGCTGGAATGACGCCGACGACAACAACGGCTACCACGAGAAGCTGTTCATGATGGACTTCGACGGCACGCTGTCGACTGAGCTGGCGATGATCAAGGACAAGCAGGCCTTCTATCATGACATGCAGACGGTAGCTCCGCAGCTCAAGAATGACGGCACGCCGATGAAGACCCAGATCAACGCCGGCGGCGGCTACATCCCCAAGGGGGCGAAGAACGTCGAGGTCGCCAAGGACTTCATGAAATACTTCATGCAGCCGAAGGTGATGAACGAAAACCTGAAAGCTGGCCTGGGCCGCTGGGTGCCGGCGATCCATCAGATCGTGAAGGATGACCCGTTCTGGCTCAGCACCGAGATGCCCTGCCTGAAGCCCTATGTCACCGAAGCCGTGTTGAATCCGACGCTTCCAGTCTTTGAGGGATACACGCCGGCCTGGGGCCAGGCCAATGCCGAGCAGCTCTGGGGACAGGCCCATGCCGACGTCATCAAGAACGGCATGAAGGTGGCCGACGCCGTGGACAAGGCGTTCAAGCGCTGCAACGAGATCTTCGCGAAGGTCGTTATGTAATCCTGGCGAGGCGAACATGAGCGTCACACAGCAGACACTTGCCGTCGGACGTGGCCTGGCAGTAGCGCGCCCGGCGCGACGCGCGTGGCACGGCGGCCTGCAAGGTTCGGACTACGTCTGGGCAATTGCATTCGCAGTACCGTATGCGCTGGTGTTCTTCGCGTTCGTCCTTTATCCGATCTGCTACGGGCTCTGGCTGGGCGGTCAGCCGGAGCTGTACAGCCAGCTGTTCGCCGACCCCCGCTACCTTACCGCCGTGCTCAACACGGTGATATACGTTGGCGTCGGGGTGAACCTGAAGATGCTCCTGGCATTCCTCCTGTCGGGCTTCTTCATGCGCAAGAGCTGGTGGACGAAGTCACTGCTGCTCGTGTTCATCCTGCCGTGGGCCATGCCGGCACTGCCTGCCTACATATCGATCCACTGGCTGATGAATGGTCAGTGGGGCATGCTGAACAATGCCCTGTATCTGCTGTTTGGCATCGACGGTCCGGTCTATCTGAATGATCACTGGATGGGGCTGGCTGCCAACATCGGTGCCTATATCTGGAAGACCTTGCCGTTCTGGACGATCATCCTGCTGGCCGGCAGGATGGCCGTCCCGCAGGAGCTTTACGAGGCAGCCGCGGTGGATGGCGCCACCGGCCTGAAACGGTTCGCGCACGTGACCCTGCCGCTGATGGCGAACCTGTATGTTGTCTGCGTCCTGCTCGATACCATCTTTGCCCTCGGCGATTTCAATTCGACCTACTTCGTCTCCGGCGGCGGGCCGGCGATGTCCACCGAGGTGCTGGCAACGCTGGGCATCCGCTACGCCTTCACCACAGCGCTACCGCGCCTTGGCGTGGCGACGGTCATGACGGCGCTGCCGCTGCTGATTCCGCTGGTCTTCATTTTGATGCGGAAGCTACGCATGAATGAGGTGCAGATGTGAGCGCCGCCACGGCTGGCCGCCGGATACATTCCCCGCTCTCTTACCGGCTGCGACGCTATGCCGTTGAAGCGGCGTGCATGGCGCTGGGCTTCGTAATTCTCGTCTGGTCGCTCACGCCCATTTACAACATGGTGATGATCGCGCTGGACAGTCATGACGACATATTCAGTGGGTCAGTCTGGCCGGCGAATCCGTCGCTGGAGAGCTTCCGCGTCGTGGTTACCCAGGATTTCTGGTATCTCGCGCGTTTCTGGCATCAGTTCGGCAACAGCTTCTTTGTCGGCCTGATGACGATGTTCCTGACATTGCTCATCGGCACGCTGGCCAGCTTCACGGTCGGGCGGATGCGGCTGCGCAAGGGCTGGATGCTGACCAACGCGGCGCTGATGACCTATGTGATCCCGGCGTCGTTCCTGGCGATCCCACTGTATCGGATCATGCAGATCTACGGGCTGACGAACAGCCTCTGGGCCGTCATCCTGTCGATCGTGACGTTCTCCACGCCATACGCAATCTTCATCTTCTCGCAGTATGGCAAATCGATCCCCATGGAGCTCGACGAGTCAGCGCGCATCGATGGCGCCAACCCGCTGCAGATCTATTTCCGCATCTATCTGCCGTTGATGGCGCCGGCATTGGTTGCCGTGGGCACCTATGCGCTGCTGCTGGCGTGGAACGAGTACCTGTACAACTTCCTGATGCTGTCCACGCCGGAAAGCATGACTGTCGCGGTCGCGCTGGCGCAGTTCCTCAACAGCGATGAATCGCCGTGGAACTACATGATGGCGACGGCAGTCATCTACGCGCTGCCGCCGCTGATCCTGTACTACGGTTTCCGTCGCTACATGGCGGCCGGTCTGACCATGGGCGGCGTCAAAGGATAGCGGCGCTCGGGCTCAGGCGATGCCCAGCGTCATCGCCAGCCGCACCAGATCGTTCGTGCGTGCCACACCGAGCTTGGTCTTGATGTGGCTGCACGCGTTCGCCACCGTCTTATAGCCGATCCCCAGAGCATCGGCGATTTCGGTCAGGCTCAGACCTTCCGCCAGCAGCCGCATGATCTCGATGTCGCGCTCCGTCAGGTCCTGCACGCCGCCGCCAGGCGAGACCTTTTGCAGCGCCAGTTCCTGCGCGATCGCGTTCTCGATGTATCGACCGCCCTCTGCGATACGCCGGACAGCCGTCAGCAGTTCCTCCGCCGAGGCGTTCTTGCTCAGATAGCCGCGGGCGCCAAGCTCCATCGCGCGCGCCGCATAAAGCGGCTCCGCATGCATGCTCAGCACCAGTATCCGCCCCGACGGGTCTTCAAGCAGCATCCTGCGCAGCAATTCCAGACCGCCGATGCCCGGCAGGTTCAGATCCAGCAGTACCAGGTCGGGACGGTCCTGCCGCAGCCGCAGCAGCGCGTCCCGGCCGGTCGCCGCCTCGAAGATCTGCGCGTCGCATGTGGACGTGAGCAGCGTGTGCAGGCCGCTGCGCACGACCGCATGGTCGTCGACCAGCAGTATTTTCATTCCGCCACGTCCGCATGCTGCGGATGCTCGCACGGCAGCCGAGCCACCAGCGAGAGCCCTTTCCCGTTGCGCCCTGGTTTGATCACCAGCGAGCCGGCCATCGCCATCACGCGTTCGCGCATGCCGATCAGGCCAAGCCGTGTGGAACCGCGCGCGGTCACCCCATCCGTCGACATGCCGATGCCGTCATCCGTCACCTCGACGCAAATCGCATCGGCGCCAGTCGTGAGTGATCGCAATGTCCAGGCGTGCCGGTCGACCATGGCGGATGGCATTGCTCGTGGCTTCCTGAACCACGCGATAGATCGTCTCCTTGAGGTCGTTGCAGATCCTGTCGTCCTCGATCGAAACGGTGGTGCTGAAGGCGATGTCGGGACGGCGGCTGCGCCAGAAGGTTGCCAATCGATCGATCGCAGCGTTCAGCCCAATCGCCTGTAGCGGCCGCAGGCGTCCCAGGATCAATCGTATATGCCGCTGCATCCGTCCGACCGAATCGTGGATCGCCTGCACGTGCCGCGGGATCTCGGTCTCGCGCTCACTGCCGGCAAGCCGTTCGATCGCCGCGGCGGTCATGTCGATGGCGAACAGCATCGGTCCGATTTCATCATGCAGGTCGCGTGCGAGATCGGCGCGTTCCTCGGCCTGCAACGTCAGTAGACGCTCGTTCAGTCGGTGGTTCTGCGCCGCCACCGTGGCGAGCCGTTCGGTCATGATATTGAAGCCGTTCGCCAGGCGCGTCAGTTCAGGCGGACCATGTGCCGGCAGCGAGCCGTGGTAGTCGCCCTTGCCGATATGATCGAAGGCGGTTGACAGATCCTCGAGTGACCGCAGTGCGCGGCCGAGGACTGCCGACATCAGCAGCACGCTCAGCACAGCGAAGCCGGCGAGCACCAGCACGGCGTCGCGCGACTGCGTCCAGACCTCACCGATCTCATTGGTCGGATCGGCCTGAAGGAGGATGGCGCCGCCATCATCGATCGTCACGGGCACCGGCAATCGGACGGTGGTCGGCGCGTCCCCGATCAGCCGCAGAAACCAATCGGGGACCCGCTGCGTGGGAGCAAACAGCCGGGACGTGGCCGCCGGCCGGCCTTGCGCATCCAGCAGCGTCGCACGCACATGGCGGTTGCCGTTGAACGTGGCGACCAGATGCCGCAACTCCTTCGCGCGATCCTCGGCGCCTATCAGATCATCGAAGCCGTTGTGGATCGTGTTTGCACCGACATCGAGCGCGGCGCGCAACTCCGTCTGCACCGAACTGGCCGCGTGCCAAGCGACCAGCACGCTGCCGCCGCCCAGGCAGAGCAGCAGCACCAGACCGACCAAAACAATGAGCCGCATGCGCAGCGGCATGATCCGTGTCCTCCTCACAGCTTCTTGCTCTCGTCATGCGTCAGGCGCGCATTTTGGGAAATATTCTGACGAAACCCGGGAACTTGCACCATAGGCAGCGCGCGCCTCACGCGCCCTAATCGGAACCAGACCCCAACTCAGCCAGATCCCAACTCAGGAGGTCCGCAGCGTGCGACGCGCCCGGCTTATCGCGCCAATCCTGATCTTGCTCACCGGCTCCGCCGCGGCGCAGACCGGGCAGACTACGCAGCAAGCACCGGTCACCGAACTGCCGCCTGTCGAGGTCATCGGCGCGTCCCCGCTCATCGGCTCTGGCATCGATCGCAACACGGTGCCGGCGGAAACCCATGTGCTGGACAGCAGACGATCTCACGCGCCAGGGACCAACGCAACTGCTGGATTCGCTGGACCGCCAGGTAAGCGGTGTCAGTCTGGATTCCGCTTCCGGCAACCCGTTTCAACCAACATTCTTCTACCATGGATTCGCTGCCTCAGGGCTGCAAGGAACGCCGCAAGGGCTTGCCGTCTACGTCAACGGTGTCCGATTCAATCAGCCGTTCGGCGACACGGTGGATTGGGATCTCATCCCTGACATCGCCATCGACAAGATCAATCTCGAGGGCTCCAACCCCGTGTTCGGCCTCAACGCCCTCGGCGGATCGGTGAACGTCCAGCTCAAGAATGGTTTCACCTGGCAGGGCTTCGAGGGCGATGTCTCAGGCGGCTCCTTCGGTCAGGCCGAAGGCGAGTTCCAGTACGGCAAGCAGATCGGCAACGAGTCGACCTATGTCGCAGGCACCGTTCTGCACCAGGGTGGCTGGCGTGATCTCCAGTCGACGAACCTCCAGAACATCTTCGGCGACGTCGGTTGGCGCAGTGACCGTGCGGAGCTGCACCTCAATATCACGGCGGCGCATTCCATACTCAATGGCCCCGGGACATCCCCGGTCGAGTTGCTGGCCGCAGACCCGAGCGCCCAGTTCACCGCGCCGAATCGAGATCGCCAATCAGTATGCCTCAGTCAGTCTCAATGGCACCGTGGACGTGACCGACACCACCTCGGTCCAGGCGCTGGTTTACTACCGCTATCTTCTCCAGCGGGTCACCAACGGCAATGCACCGAACGATACGCCCTGCACCGACGGCTCAGGGCTGCTGTGCTTCGGCGGAGGCTTCAGCACCACGCTGGGCGGCGCTTCCATCCCCGACTTCCTGAATGGCGGTCCCTATTCCGAGATGGACAACCAGACCACCAATACCAACGCCTATGGCGCGTCTGCCCAGGTAACGAATACCACTGGCATCTTCGGACTGAAGAACAACTTCGTCGCGGGCCTCAGTTTCGACGGGGCACAGACGATGTTCAGTGCAGTCTCGTACATCGGTGGCCTGACAGTGCTCGACCGCGTGTTCATCGGACCCGGCGTGGTCATCGATGAACCAGGCACCAATTCGCCGGTCCGCGTGGCGATATCCAACGCCACCTACGGCTTGTACTTTGCCGATACGCTGAACCTGACACCGCAGCTCGCGCTGACACTCTCGGGCCGGTTCAACGCGGCGCTGATCGACCTCAACGATCAGAATGGCGGTGACCTGACCGGCAATCACAGCTACAACCATTTCAATCCGGCCGCCGGCATCACCTATCAGTTTGCCCCGTGGCTCACCGCGTATGCCGGTTACGCCGTGGCGAACCGCGCGCCCACGCCGGCCGAGCTCTCGTGTGCCGGCCCGAGTAATTCATGCAGCCTGGCCAATTTTTTCGTCGGTGACCCCGATCTTCAGCAGGTCGTCTCGCACACGCTGGAGGCCGGCCTGCGCGGCAACGTCGCACCATTCGAAGGGGCAAGGCTTAGCTACAACCTCGCGCTTTTCCGCAGCAACCTCGACAACGACATCGCCTTCATCAATAGCGTCACACAGGGGCGCGCCTATTTCGCGAACATCGGCCAGACGCGCCGGCAGGGCGTCGATGTCGGTGCGCAGTTGAAGACCGACCGCTGGCTTGCCTATGTCGCCTACACGTACATCAACGCCACGTTCCAGAGCGGCTTCGTCGAAGGATCCGGCAGCAATCCAGCAGCGGATGCCAATGGCAATCTCACCATTCAACCCGGCAACCGGTTGCCCGGCATCCCGGCGAACCAACTCAAATTCGGCGTCAACTACAAGGTGACTGACAAATGGACCGTGGGTGGCTCGGCCATTTACGCAAGCAGCGCCTTCCTGTTCGGTGACGAGGCCAATCTGACGCCACCGCTGCCGGGCTATTTCACAGTGAACCTCACCACGACCTACCAATTGACCAAGGATGTCCAGTTATTTGCGTGGGCCGAGAATATTACCAACGCCCGTTACTACACGTTCGGCACATTCTCGCCGACCAGCTCGGTGTTCATTGCGCAGGCGCCCGGAGCAACGAACCCGCGGAGCTTCAGTCCCGCTGCCCCGATCGGTGGCTTCGGTGGTGTGCGCGTTACCTTTTGACAGCGCGCCGCCTCCGCCGATCCGGTTCCCGCCGACCATGTTTTGCTCTACAGTGACGAGAACCGGTCCGGGAAGCAGATGGACGCCACGCTATTTTCGGAATCGTCCAGCGTGGGGCCAGGGAGGCGACCATGAGCAGCACACAGCAAGCGCTCGGGATAGGGCGTCCCGTTGCCGGCAGTCGGTCACGGCTTCCACCTTGGCACGGCCGCCTACAAGGCTCGGACACCACATGGGCGATCGCGTTCGTTGTCCCCTACGTGGCCGTGTTCGCCGCCTTCGTCATCTATCCCGTCATTTACGGGCTATGGATGGGCAGCGATCTGTCCCTGTACGGCATGCTGTTCTCCGATCCGCTGTATCTGACCACCGCGATCAACACACTGCTGCTCGTCGCCATCGGCGTGAACGTCATGATGTTTCTGGCCTTCCTGTTGTCCGGTTTCTTCATCAATCGGAGCTGGTGGGTGCGCTCGCTGCTGGCCATCTTCCTGATACCATGGGCGTTGCCCTCGATGGTCGTCTTCACGTCGATCCATTTGATGCTGGTTACCCAATGGGGCTTGCTCGACAGCCTCGTCCGCGCGGTCACGGGACAGGACGGACCATTGTTCCTGGTCAACGAATGGATCGCCAGAGGGGCAAACATCGTCTCGTACATTTGGAAGTGGATGCCGTTCTGGACCCTGATCTTCGTCGCCGCCAGGATGGCAATTCCGCAGGACATCTATGACGCGGCCGACGTCGATGGCGCCAGCGGCTACCGGCGCATGATCTACGTGACGTTCCCGCTGCTGGGAAACGTCTATCTCATCTCTACCCTGCTTGCCACCGTCTGGACGCTGGGCGACTTCAATACAGCGTTCTTCGTCACCAGCGGCGCGCCAGGCAGGCTCACGGATGTGTTGGCGACCTATGGCTTCAACGAAGCATTCAACTTCGGTTATCCCAATCTTGGCGTGGCGGCGATGATGACCGCGCTGCCGCTCATGATCCCACTGGTGATCCTGCTGATGCGGCGTGTTCGTGCGATGGGGGTGCAGCTATGAGCATCGCACTGACTGTCCCCGCGCCGGCGAATCGGCCACGCCGCCGGCGGCGGCGGTTGTGGGCAAAGTTGCCGGGAGTGACACTTGGCATCGGGCTGCTGATCTGGACGCTGCTGCCCGTCTACAACATGGTGCTGATCGCGCTCGACTCCGATGCCGACGAATTCACCGGTAGTATTTGGCCGCCCGACCCCGATTTCTCCAGTTTTCGTTCGGTCTGGACGGAAGACTACTGGCTGCTGGAGCATTTCTGGCACCGCTTCGGCAACAGCATATACATGGGTGTGATGACGATGCTGCTGACCGTGCTGCTCGGGTCGCTGACGAGCTTTTCGCTGGGCCGCATGCGGTTGCGCAGGAGTTGGCTGGTCACCGACTTCGCCCTGTTGACCTACGTGCTGCCGACGACGTTCCTGGTGATCCCGTTCGTCCATATCATGCATCAGTACGGGATGGTCGACAGCCTCTGGTCGGTCATCGCAGCGATGGTGGCCTTTGCCACGCCTTACGCGATCCTCATCCTGCACCAATACGGCAAACTGATTCCGATGGAGTTGGACGAGTTGGCCAAGGTGGATGGTGCCTCGCCTCTACAGATCTATCTACGCGTCTATCTGCCCCTGATGGCACCGGCGCTGGTCGGCGTCGGGGTCTACGCCCTGCTGTTGGCGTGGAACGAGTACATCTACCAATTCCTGCTGCTGTCATCGACGCGCAGCATGACCGTTGCGGTCGCCCTCGATCAGTTCTTCGACAGCGACGAAGCGCCGTGGAACTACATGATGGCAATCGCCATCATCTACTCGCTGCCGCCGATCGCGATCTATTTCGCACTGCGCCGCTTCATGGTCGCGGGCCTGACCATGGGTGGGGTGAAGGGATAGGCCTCACCCGCAGGCGAACAGCCGCCCCGCGCCCGGCATCGCGTTGGTCACCCCCGCGAGCCGCAGGCTGTGCCAGGCCAGCGCGTGGTCGCTGGAGGTGACCGGGATGCCAACCTCCGCCTCGATCGCGGCCACATTCTCGGCCAGCCGCAGACTGGTGCACGACACGAACACCGCATCCAGCCGAGCACCGCGCGCCAGGGTGGCGATCGCGGAGGCGATCGAGTCCACCGTGATCCGCGCTGCCTCCCGATCGTCGCGCTTGTCGAATGTCGCGAACGCTGCGACCTGCGGGCCGTGTGCGTCGAGATACGCCCGCACCACGGCATTCACTTCCGGCGAATAGGGCGTCAGCACGCCGATCCGCCGCGCGCCCAGTGCCTTGAAGGCGGCGAACGCCGCGGTCACCGGCGTGGTGCAGGCAACCTCCGGTCGCACGCGACGTATCTGGCGAAAAACCTCCGCCTCCCCGAGCGTCATGCTGGCCGAGGTGCAGCCGAACGCCACAACGTCGAGGTGCATCGACGGCAAGATCAACTCCGTCGCTGGCGCAATGCGATCGCCGATCGCGCGCAATGTCTCCGGCGTGATGTCGGCGTCGTTGAACAGCCGCGCGCCGTACACCGCAACGCCCGGCAGCCTGATCAGATGGCGGAACTCGTGCTCCATCGTCTGATCGGTCGCCAGCACCAGCAGCCCGATCGCCGCCCGCGCCGCAATACCCGCATCGAGCGTGCTGGGCAGAACGCCGAGATCGATGAAGCCCGGATCGATATCCATTTGCGCCTCCTTGCACCTGTATTGCAGCGCCGTGGTGAGCGAGGATAGCGGACGATCACGCCCGAGACGAGCGCCGATGGTTCGCATGCCCGCTGCCAGAGGCGCCACAATCACGCCGTCGCAGGGCGGTGTCCGATCTCCCGCTGACGCAATACCAGCGACAGCAGGATCATCAAATTCACAATATTCAGAACGATCCCGGTACCGAAGGCGGGCAGGTAATACCCGAAGTGATCATACAGCGCGCCGGCGCCCCAGCCGCCCGTCGCCATGCCCAGAAAGCCGGCGAACAGCACCGTCGGCACCCGCCAATTGGCCTCCTTCGCCGGATAGAACTCACGTACCGTGATAACATAGGCCGGCAACAATCCCGACAAACCCAGGCCAAATGCAGCCGCGACCGCAAACAGCGCGGCCTCATTCTGAGTCAGCAGAAACCCGCTCATCGCCACCACCTGGGCAGTGGAACTCCAAAGCAATGTTTGCAATCCCCCCACCCGGTCGGCGAGCCAGCCCCAGAGCATGCGTGACAGAAACGCACTGCCCAGCAGGACCGATAACATCGCCGCACCATGCGACGCCGCAAAACCGAGGTCGCCGCAGAACGCCACGACATGCTGCATCGGCATCGCCATGGGCACGCAGCAGCAGAACACAGCAGCCATCAACAGCCCCATAACGGCATTGGGTGGCAGTCCCATGACACGGACACCGGGCCTGTCAGCAGGCCCAGTGGTGCCAGCGATCCGCGAAACCTCGGGCGGCGACCGCAAGAAGACCAGCGCAAGCAGGACGATCGAAACGACTACGAACCCACCGAACAGCACCATGGAGTGTCGCCAGCCCAGATTGCTGATGCCCGCCTGGAACAGCACAGGCCACACGGCACCCGCGACCGATTGCCCCGACGAAATCAAGGCCACGGCGGCGCCGCGACGGCGGTCGAACCAGCGACTGACATAGGTCACGAGCGGCGAAAACATGCAGGACGTGCCAAACAGCCCCATCATCACGCCGTGCCCAACGTAAAGCGTGAGCAGGCCACCGGACGCCGAAACGACAAGGCCGGCGGCAAGCATGGCCGCCCCGAACATGACGATCCAGCGGATCGCGATCCATCCCGACAACCATCCCGCGATTATGCCGCCGAACGCCGCACCGATATAGGTGAACGAACCAGCCGCGGATGGTCCCGAACGTGCAACATGCAGGTCGGCGGCAATCGGCTTCAGGGCCACCGCTGACAGCAGCGGTGCGGCGTAGGAGATCGTCAGAATCGCGAGTGCCGCCCACGCAACAACCCACGCCGCTCGGCTATCCGGCATTGCTGGGCGAGTGTTCATTCCAACCCCCCATCGGCTGTATTCCATCGTGGCTCGATCAGACCCGTGCGAGCTGTTGGGTGCTGTCCGCCAACTGCCTTACGAGTTCAGGCGAGACGCATTTCGACAGCCTGGCATGGGCCCGGCGCCAGATCGGGATCGCCGCCTCCAGCCGTCTCGCGCCGGCCTCGGTCAGCCACACCGCCCGGCGACGCAGGTCAGTCTCAACAATTGCGATCTCGACCAGTCCTTCCGCCTCCAGCGTGTGCAGATTGCGTGACAGCGTCGATTGTTCCAGGCCGGAATGGTTTGCCAACGCGCCCAGAGTGTCGTCCGACATCACCGCGATCTCAGCCATCAGACCGAGCTGCGCCACCGTCAGGCCTAATCTGGCAAGCTCGCGATCAAGGAACACGCTGATGCGTCGCGCAGCCACGCGGCTGTTCCAGCCTGCGCACGTCTCGATGAGCGTACGTGCATCCGTGCGGAGCGATTTTCGTGGTTGTCTTGTTGTGCTCATGAGTCTATGCGTATACATTAAATGCATCTGCATGGAAATACCTGATTATGACACCCGGAAAAACCCTAACGTATGGCCTGTCGTCTCAGGAGGAACTCGCCGGAAGAACCGGACGGCAAATTCTGCAGGCGATCATAGACGGCGTGCTGCCTCAGCCGCCGATCTCGCAGACGCTGTCATTCTGGATCACCGAGGTTGGTGACGGCTTTGCCACCTTCGAGGGAGAGCCAGGCGCGCATCTGCTCAACCCCATGGGCGGCGTTCACGGTGGTTGGGCCCTGACATTGATCGATAGCGCCGCTGGTTGTGCCGGGCTGTCTCTGCTACCTCCCGGGCTGGGCTTTGCCACCATCGAGACCAAGGGGAACTTCTCCCGGCCGATCACCAAAGACACCGGCCGCGTTCATGCGGAGGCGCGCGTAGTCGCCCAGGGACGGCAGATCATCTCGGCGGAGGCCACCGTGCTGAGCCGCGATGGCAAAGTGCTGGCACACGGCACCTCAACACTCATAGTGCTCGGCGGCGGCAGATGACGGCGTTCGAGACGCGTAAGAAATCAGCTGCGTCGCGCGATGCCGTTCCCCGCAGGCGTCCTCAGTCGAGCGGAATCGCCGGCGCGTGGCCGCCAATCAGATCGGCGGTGATGCGCGCCGTGCCGTGTGACATTGTCCAGCCGATGTGGCCGTGCCCGGTGTTGAACCACAGATTGCGATGCTTCCTGCGTCCCAGCACCGGCAGGTTGTCGGGCGTCATCGGCCGCAGTCCGGCCCACATCTCGGCGCGATGATAGTCCGCGCCGTCCGGATACAGTTCCTGCGTCACCGACTTCATGAACGCGAAATCCTCCGGCCGGTGGCTCGCGTCGTAGCCGGCAAACTCCGCGGTCGCAGTGACGCGCACGCGGTCGCCGAAGCGCGATATCGCCACCAAATTCGTTTCGTCAACCGAGCCGATCGTCGGCGGCGCCTGGTGGTTGCCGATCGGGATCGTCAGCGAGTAGCCCTTGATCGGATAGATCGGCAGATCGACGCCGATCGTGCGCGCAAGCTGCGGACTGTAGCTTCCCATCGCCATGACGTAGCCATCCGCCTTGAACGCCTGGCCGTCGGCGCGCACGGTCGTCACCGCGTCACCCGATGTGTCGATCGCGGTGATCGTCGTGTCGGTGTGGATCTCCGCCCCCATCGCCACGCATCGCTCGGCCAGTCCGCGGGTGAACTTGTGTGAATCGCCGGTCTCGTCGGTCGGACAAAAGATTCCGCCCGCGATCTTCCCGGCCGCGCCTTGCAGCGCCGGCTCCAGTTCCAGCACCTGTGCGCGATCCAGCACGCGGATCTCCTGCCCGTCATCGGCCAGGATCTGCATATGCGCGACGCCGGCCTCCAGCGCCGCCTGATCGCGATGGAAATACAGCACGCCGCGCGGATTGCGGTCGTAGTCCAGCGGCTCGGCCGCGATCACCTCATGCAGCACGCGCTGCGAGTACATCGCGATCCGGTGCTTGCGCAGCGTGTTGCGCCGCGCCTTCGCCGCCGTGCACTCCGCCAGGAATTTCAGCGACCACGCATACAGCCGTGGATCGGTCGAGAAGCGAAACCGCAGCGCCTGGTCCTTGCGGAACAGCGACTTCAGCAGAGTCCACGGTGCCCGCGGCGAGGACCAGACGAACGAGTGCCCCGGCGCGATCATGCCGGCATTGCCCCAGCTTGTCTCGCGCGCCACGCCGTCCTGCCGTTCCAGCAGCACGACCTCGTGCCCGTCCTTCAGCAACTGATAGGCGGTCGTCACGCCGACCACGCCGCCACCCATGATCAGAATGCGCATGGCACTCCCTCACGTGAGGCAGCATAGTTGTCCCGGCTGGGCCGGAGGCTCAAGCCCCGGCGCCGCGGCGGTCAGCGTTCGATGGCAGCCAGACCTGCTGTGGCGCCGTCCTCAGGCGGCCATGCTCGCCACCGTGCGGTCCTGCCACGCCGGTGCGTCGCGCGGTTCGTCGTTCCCCACCGCCTCGGACGGCGCCGGCGACGGATCGCGCAGGATGTATCCGCAACCCCATACCGTATCGATCAGCTTCGGTACGCCCGCCACCGCCAGCTTCTTGCGGAGCCGGCAGATGATGACGTCGATCGTCTTCATCTCAGGCTCGTCGCCGCCACAATACAGGTGGCTGAGGAAGGCGTCCTTGTTCAGGACGGTACCCTGCCGGAGGAACAGCAGCTCGAGGATGGCGTATTCCCGCCGCGACAAATGCAACGAGACGCCGTGCACCAGCACCTCGCGCCGATCGAGCCACAACTCGACAGGCCCGAGCGTCAGCGCCGACTTGGCGTGGCCCTGGCTGCGCCGCACGACAGCGCGGATGCGAGCCAGCAGTTCCCGAATGTCGCACGGCGTCGTCAGGAAATCATCGGCGCCCTGGTCGAGCACCTTCACCTTGGCCTCGAGCGGCGCGGCGGCGTCCGATACGATCAGAACAGGCACCTTGTGCGCGGCGGCCCGCATCGTCCGCACCACCTGGTGCGCCGCGCCGTCGGATAGCCGCAAATCCATCAGCACCAGGTCGTAGTCGTAGAGACGGAGGAATTCCAGGGCTTCGCGCCCGGTGGCCACGGTCTCGCTGCGGATGCCGTGGGTCCGCATGGTTTCCTCGAAACTGCCCGGCACAAGAGGGTGGGTTTCGCCGACCCGCAAGATCATCATCGCCGCCATCTCCATTAGTTGGCTAAGCATTACAACTTCCTTAACGCAACGAACAATTCGGCCACACGGCAGAGGCGGCGGTGCCTAATCCGAATGGCCGATGTGACCGAGCGCGTGGCCGGCGGCCTGCCTCAGTTGCCGTGGGCGTCCGTCGGTGCCGACGCCATCGAGGCGGCAAGCGCCGCGTTCGGCGCGATATCGGTCACGATGCCCACCTTGCGAAGTTCCGCGAGCTCGGGAATCCAAAAGTCCTGCGGCGGCGTGCGCAGGACATGCGCGATGAAGCCCGGCGGCAGCAAATAGTTCCGGTAGGCCAGTTGCAGCAACCGGTTGCTTTCCGCGGTCGATAGCCCTGGCCCATGTGCCTGATGAAAGCCAAGCCGCGCGGTCTCGCTGGCGAACCGTTGGCGGCCGGCCAAAAAGGCGATGGTGCACGCCGACGCGCACATCCGGCCCACATAAGTGTCGAGATTGCGGGCCCGGATCATGTCGGCCACTTCCATCGCCGCCTTGATATGGCCGCCGGGACTGTCGAAGCGCACCAGACGCGCGAGCGGCGCCTCGGCGAGTGCGACGCCCACCTGTTGCGGCAAGGCCCAGGAGAAGGTCCCGGATATCTCGATTTCCAGCCCCTGGCCAAGCACCCGCACCGCATAGGGGCCCTCGAATTCGAAGGTCTCTGCCTGTGCCCGTTCCGCTGTCATCAAGGCGAGGACGGCGATCACCAACCGGGACGCGCGTCTGCGGCGGCGTGAGGGCTCGTTCAATCGGTAGATCGCATCGCCGGACCGCAACCTCATCACGCCGCTGTCTCGCCTGCTCAGCCATAGACAATGAACTTTTTCGGGCCGTTTCAGCAACAAAAATTCCGGTTGCGAATCGCAATTATACCGATGATTGTCCGGCTCCGCAGGCCACCGGCTTGGCGAGGAGTGGGAAATGCAGCTGACCACGCGAGCGGATCCGCGGACATGGCGGCTGCCCGAGCGCCTGAAACGGCTCGGCCTTCTGCCAACCGCAACCGCCCTGGCGCTTGCCCTCGCAGGCTGCACCGGTGCGCAGCAGGCACGCCTCTCCCACCAGCCGTCGCTACGGGTGGCTGACGCTGCCCTCGCGGCAGGCGCGCCCGAGGTCGCCGTGCGTGTCGCGGACCTGACGCTTGAGCGCGACCCGCATAACACGCGGGCACTGGTCACCAAGGGCGACGCGCTCTATGCGCTGGGCCAGCGAGAGGAGGCACGCGCCGCATATCGGCAAGCGGTCGCCATGGAGCCGAAGCTTGCCGCGGCGCAGTTGGGCCTTGGGCGCACGATGGTCCAGACCGACCCGGCTGCCGCCGAATCAGCCTTCCTGGCAGCCCTGTCGGCGCTGCCCGACGACAGTTCCGCCCTGAACGATCTCGGGATTGCCCGCGACCTGCAGGGTCACCATGCCGAGGCGCAGAACGCCTATCGACAGGCGCTCGCGGTTACCCCGGAAGCCACCGATGTGAAGATGAACCTTGGTCTCTCCCTGGCACTCACCGGCGACAAGGATGCAGCGGTCGGGGTTCTGCGTGAGGCCGCCGCAGTGCCGGCCACGGTGCAGGATCGGTCGAAGGAGCTGGCCGCCGCCCTGTCGCTGGCGGGAGATCAGACGGATGCGGATCGGATCCTGAGCGCCGGATCCGCACGTCCGGTGGCAGACAACGTCGCCCCAGCCGAGATGGCACCGCCTCCGGTCTTGGCGAGCCACAAGGCGCTGGCGGCGGTCGCGCCAATGCAAGAAAGACGACCCGTAGGCGACCTGGCTGTCGCGGCTCCCGAGTCTGCGCCCCCAGCGCCGCATATGATGTCAGTGCCCTCTTCCATCCTCTCTGTGCCAGTGGTCGCCGTTGCCCGCGCGACCCGCGTGCCACTCTCTCAGGCCACGCCCGACGCTCTGGTTGATGCCGTGGCGATCCCCGTGCTCGCATCTGTCGCGAAACCTCTGGCATACACCTCACCTCCACAGCGGGTGATCGCCCAATCGACAACTGAGACCGCAGCCTATGTCCAGCTCGCGTCGCTGCACTCCGTTGAGGATGCCTGGTTCGAGTGGCACCGGCTCGTCAGGCGTTTGCCCGAACTGCTCGGCGGACATACGCCCGTGATCGTCCAGGCGGATGCGCTTGGCGAAACATACTGGTGCCTGCGTACATTCGGATTTGCCGATCTGGCCGCCGCGACGGCGATGTGTTCGGAGGCGCGTGGTGCATCCAGTCTGCGCTGTTGGGCCCGCGCAGCGTCCTGACGAGCTCGCCGGCCCTGGGCTGCGTTTCCCACGTCGATACCTGAGAGCCTGCGCCGCCGCCATTGCGGTTGGCACGTTCGCGTTGCTGACCCTCGGCAAGGCGGCCGGTCAGCAACCATACGACGGATCCTCTTCAGTGTGCGAAAGCGCAGCCGGCCAGGCGGAACGCGAGTGGCGGCTGCCCCAGGGTCTGCTCGCGGCAATCGGCGTCGTCGAAAGTGGCCGTCGGGCTCCCACCGGGATGTTCCCGATCATTTGGCCATGGACTGTCAATGCCGAGGGGCAGGGGTACTACCAGCCGAGCAAGACGGCAGCCGTCGGAATGGTCCGCTCGCTGCAGCTACGCGGTGTGCGCGTGATCGACGTTGGCTGCTTTCAGGTTGACCTCTATTATCACCCATACGCGTTTGCGAACCTGGAGGAGGCGTTCGACCCCGATGCCAATGCGCGTGCCGCTGCACGCATTCTGAGCCTCGGCCGGCTGGGCAGCACCGGGTGGGACGGTGCGATCGCCGCTTACCACTCGGCGATACCATTGCTCGGCGCGGCCTATCTACAGAAGGTTCGTGCGGTCTGGCCTTGGATCAAAGCGCATTCGCCCTGGGCTCAGCCGGACGTCAGCGAATACGCGGTGCTGCTCTCACCGCAGGCACTCCTCGTGCGCGTGGTGACGCCGTTCGGTCCTGTCGCAAGTTCACCAGCCGCCGGCAACAGGCAGCCTGATCGGATGGTACCCACCGTGCAGTGGCTGCGTCAGCCTGTTGCTGACCTGCCGCGGGTCGTGACGCCGTACAGCTCAAACTAGAGCAGATCGAAATTGTGCCGCGCAACAAGCAGGCCCGAACAGCGGACAGCACAGCCTCGCTTGACTGTGCTGTCCCGGCGAAATCGATGGACCGGACGAGTTGTTCTGATCCGGCCTTTGTCAGTTTCAGTTAGTGCTGTCGGGCAGCATGCGAGCCGAGGTCAGGCTGGTCCCAATGTTCTTGAACAGGTTGTTCAACCCCGATGTCGAGTTGGCTCCCGCGGGGCAGGCGGCAGTGGTATCAGCATAGAACTTCGTCGCGTCCGATGCGATCGCCAGCAACGCCGCGCACGGGGTGATGGTGGGCGATTTGTCGGTGCTGCAGCCTGACGACGGCGAACCATAGGAGACCGTGTAGATCCAGGTTCCCGCGGTTTTCGCGGCCTGAGCGGCGGTGATCGCCTCGTGGCATTCGTTGGTGCCCTTGGCAGTTGTTATCTGGCTGGGTGCGCTCGCGCTGGCGTCACCGTCGGTGACCATAATGATTGCCTTCTGCACGCCTGTACGGCCCGTGGTCGTGAGGGTGGTCTGAGCTGCCGTGATGGCATCGGCGTAGAAGGTACCCTCACCGCCGGGAGCCTTGACCCCGGAGCAGCCGGAAGCGCCACCAACCGCCTTCACGATATTGGAGGCTGAATTCAAGCTGGTTGTCGCGTCTGACGTTTTGTAATCGGTCGACAACCCGACGATCTGATACACCGGTACAGGCGATGTGCTACCGTATGGCACAATGGTGGGATTGCTGGTTGGGCAGGTGTAGTCCTTCGAGACAGTCGCACTCGTCATCCCCGGAAATGCCAGCAGGCCGACCTGGTCTTGCGATGGCCAGAACCCGCTCAGCATCGCCTGGACGCCCCCCAATGCGCAGGCGATTCTTGTTGCACCGCTACAGCTCGAATCGGCCGAGTTCATCGATGCCGTCGTATCGAGAATAACCATGACGTCCATCGGCGTCGCCTTACCGCCCTTCGCGCCGGCGGTGGCGGTGGCCGAGATACTCAGCGAGCTGATGCCGATCACGTTGCCGAAGAAAGTCGGCACGGTCGCCTGCTGCTTCACCTGGATGCCGTTCGCGGATGGCACTCCAGATTTTCCGGACACGCACGTCACGCCAATGCTGGTGAAGCACTTCAACACGGGATAGCCGCTCGCCATGGTGGCGGTGATATTGGACGCAGCGTTCTTGTTCCCGGCAACCGCGCTATAGCTCGTGGCTGTGGCGACCGGGTCGTTGGTGGTGGACCCGATGTCCCGCGCTCCTGCCAGCGCTGCCGCGTCGGCCGAAGCCTGAAGTTGCCGTTGCGCGTTGACGGCATAGCCGACGTCAACGGCGACGGCGCCCACGCCGGCCAAGGCGACGGCGACCGCCGCGGTCAGGATCGCCACCGCGCCGCGCCGATCGCGCCGCAGTCGCGAGAAGCGGGGATACTGGTTCTGTCTCATTCGACAACCTCCGTAGACTGCGAGCTCAGGGTGCAACCCGGTGCGAAGTTGTACCCGTAGATCTGCAGGTTGCATGGATATGACGCTGTCACGGTCGCGGGCTGTCCTTGCCCGTTGGTCAGCGCCGTCTGACACGCACTGTCGCCCGAGCACGCAGCCCCGTTTATCTTCAGCGCGATTGTGAGGTTCGCCTGCACGAGGTTCGATGCCGCGTTGTACAATGCTGTTGTGGTACTGCTGGATGGCGTGGAGCTGCCGCGGCTCAGCGAGAGTTGGCGTGCCGCCGCCTCCGTCCCGCCAGTCAGCATCTCGTAATTGTTCAGGGTAATGCCGAACTGGGTGATGCCCAAGACCAGAAGAAATAATACTGGAGCGACCAGCGCAAATTCCACCGCCGCGGTACCGTTCTGGTCACGGTAAAATAACGCAAAGATCGACTGGCGGCTACCCGCAGTCATCATTCCAATCCTATACTCACGCCTGCTCCACTAGCAGACAGGAACTTTCCGTCGAGTTTCATAACATACTTATAGCGTAACCAAATCGGGAATGCCAGATTTTTTCAGATTATGGCGGCAATTTAGACGCCTTATCGCAATTGCTGGACAGCCATTTTGAAACTAACAAGCAATATTACGAATACGTTTTGAGATAATGTTGCGACAATTGCGACATCCACACCAGAAAGCACTTGCGTCGGCGCGAAACGCTATGTTTGCATCAGGCGTTACGTTTCCAATGGGGCCAATAGGTGGTCTGCCTGCATAAGGCAGTCATAAGCCGGGGCAAGCAAGGAGCATGAAATATTTGCGCGGCTCTCGAGTGACCGAAAGTCATCGGGCGCGGATCGGTCGCGCCAAGAAATGTCCGCAGCAAAGTGAATCCCGCGTGTCGCCCGCGACCCGGCCGGCACCGCTCACTTCGCTCCCACGACACAGCGGATGGCCGGTAGGATGCGTCGCCCGCCTGTTGTGCGTGATCCTGCTGTGCGGGTCTGGCTTCGCTCTTGCCGATCCGCCCAGCGCATCGATGAACCTGTCCGGCGTCGTGGCGCAAACGGCACAGCCCGCGCCGGCTCCGACGAAGCTCGCCCCACCGCCGGCCACGCCCGCGCAGACCGCGACGCCTCCGGTGACAACCGTCAGCCAGCCGATCACCGTGCAGGCCGGCACCGGTGTGTTGCTGCGCCTGCCGCAGCCAGCCGCCACCGTGATGTCGGCGGAGCCCGGCGTTGCGCGTGTCCAGCCGGCCTCGCCGACCAGTCTGTTCCTGATGGGGGTCGCACCAGGCCGCACCACCGTGATCGCAACGACCGATGCGGGACAGGCCATCATCCAATACGACGTAACCGTCGCGCCTGGTCCCGGCGGTGTGCCTCCCGCCGCGGCGGCGCCTGGGACCATAAGTCCGGCAATGGCCCTTGCCATCCAGGCCGCGGTCGCCCGCACCGTGCAAGGTGCATCGGCCGTGCGCGTCCAAGGCGTGGGAACCGATGCGATCCTCACCGGCACCGTGCCGAATGCCGCCGCCGCGCAACAGGCGGAGGCGATCGCGCGCGGCTACGTTGGCGACAAGGGCGGCGTGGTGGACAACCTCACCGTACTCGGCGCCATCCAGGTCAACGTCAGAGTCCGCATCGCCGAGATCAGCCGCTCGGTCACGCGTCAGCTCGGATTCAATTGGCAGGCACTCGGCAGCGGTCCGGGCTGGCGCTTCGGATTGCGGACCGGCGCCGCCGCCACCAGCACGATCACGCCGCTGTTGCCACTCGGCCTCGCGCCGCTGGCGGGTGCCACCGCCACGGTCAATCAGCTCGGCGCAGGATTTACCTCCGGCAACAAGCTATGGGACGTCAACAACATCATCGATGCGCTGGCCGGCGATCAGCTCATCACCATTCTGGCGGAACCGAACCTGACGGCGCTGTCGGGCGAAACCGCGAGCTTCCTGGCCGGCGGCGAGTTCCCGATTCCGATCGCCGGCAGTACCACGAACGGCACGACCAGCATCACCGTCGAGTTCAAGACTTTCGGCATCAGTCTCGCCGTGGTGCCGACAGTGCTGTCATCGACCCGGCTCAACCTGCGCGTCCGTCCCGAGGTCAGCGAGCTTACCACCAACGGCGCGGTGAGCGTGCCCATAGCCGGTGGCACGCTGACGATCCCGGCGCTGACTGTCCGGCGTGCCGAAACGACAGTGGAGTTGGGCAGCGGGCAGAGCTTCGCCATTGCGGGGCTGCTCCAGAAGGCGACGCTCGACCAGACGAACGCACTGCCGTGGATCGGCGAGGTTCCGGTCATCGGCTCGCTGTTCAAGTCCAACGACTTCCAACGCGGCGAGAGCGAATTGGTGATTATCGTTACGCCCTACGTGGTTCAGCCTGCCTCCAGTCCGACCGCGCTGCGGACACCGATGGATGGCTTCCGGCCGGCGACCGATCTCGACCGCATTCTCTGGGGCCGCCAGGTGGCACCGGGCCCCGCCGGTGGAAGCCCGTTGGATGCCGGCTTCATCCTGAAATGAGGAAACCATGCACCGCATCGGTTGGTTGATTGGCGCACTGATCGTCTCGGGTTGCTCATATGACCTGACCGATCCTTACCAACGGCCCGGAACCTACAACCCGACAGGAGTCAACGACGCGAACCTCCGCACCATGGTCGCCAACCCGCATGACCTCGTCGAAGGCACGGGGCAGGGCGCGAGCGCTGGCGCAGAGGCGGCGCCTCCGGTCGCGCGCCTGCTCGCCGGCAAACGCTATCCACTGCCGGACCTGAATGCTGCGTCGGTCAACATCGTCAGCGAGCCGACACAGCAGGGGCCTGCCAATCCTGGTTCAAGCCAGTAGCATCGCGAAAGGTTTGGCGGCCATGCGTCTGCTCCAACGCGCCAGATATCTGTACCGGCGAGATCGCCCGGTCGCCACGCTATTCGCCGTGGCCCGCGGCATCGCGGTGTGCTTCGCTCTGGCGGCCTGCGGCTCGCTCACGTCTCCGCGGAACCCCGCTCTGACGACCGATGCACGGTTGCAGGTGGCCGAAGCCGCCGATGCCTCCGGCGACAGTGAGCTTGCGAGTTCGATGTACATGCAGGCCGCTGCCAGCGAGCCCAACAACATCGATCTGCAAATGCGCTGCGCGGATGCACTCGCCCGCTATGGCAAGCTCACGCAGGCGCGTCAGTTGCTGACCGAGCGGCTGCGTTCGCATCCAGGCGAGCCCGGTCTGACCCGGGCGCTCGCACTGATCGATCTGGTCGGCGGACAGCCGGGGCAGGCAATCGCCGGACTGGACCAGGTGCTGGCAGCCAATCCGGCGGACACCAATGCACTCGTCGACAAAGCGGTCGCTTTGGATCTCCAGGGACAGCATGCCTCGGCGCAGGCGATCTACGCGCAAGTGCTCGCGGCTTCACCCAACGACGCGGCGACGCGGAACGATCTCGCCGTGTCGCAGATGCTGGAAGGGCAGACCCACAAGGCGCTCGAGACGCTTGCGCCGATGCAGGATACCGACAGCTCGCCGCAAAGGTTGAAGGTCAATCTGGGACTTCTCTACGCCGTAACCGGAGATCGCGAGCGCTCGAGGCAATTGCTGGGTGACCGGGTGTCCGACACCGATGTCGCGGCAATGGCCAAGGCTCTTGCATCGACCACGCAGAACTGACCGGGTGCCCCGCGTCGCAATCAGTGCATGGTCGCGAACAGCGCCATGATCTGCGTGGCGGGGCGACCCATCAGGATGATGAAGAGGCAGGGAAGAATAAATCCGATCATTGGCAGCACGAGCAGCGCGGGAAGCTTGCCGGCCCGCTCCTCGAACTGAATCATCCTCTCATTGCGCATCTCCGCGGCGAGGGTGCGCAATCCTTGTCCCAGCGGAGTGCCATATTTCATGGTCTGCGCGATGGTGCCGGCGAGGCGCTTGAGCGCCGGCTGCCCGGTGCGCTCGGCAAGATTGGTCAAGGCCATCCTGCGGTCTGGAAAGATCCGCATCTCATGGCTCAGCAGCGAGAATTCCACTCCCACCGGCCGGTTCGACCGCTTCATCTCCAGTGACACGCGCTCAACCGCCGACTCGAGCCCCAGGCCTGCCTCGGCACACACCACCATCAGATCGAGCGCATCGGGGATCCCACGCCGCAGCGCCTGCTGATAGGGACGGCGGATCGCCGAGATCACCCAGTTCGGCAGCATCATCGCCATCACGAGCGACAGGACCGTGAGCAGCACCTGCCGTCCTGTCGAGGCGTGCAGCAGAGCGGCCGCCAGATAGGTCAGCGCCGGAAGCAGAAGCAGGCAACCGATCTTCGCGCCGATGAATATCGGCATCGCCTTCGTCGGCTCCAAACCCGCCGCCGCAAGGCTCTTGCCAAGCGATTCAGTATCGCGGGCGGACATCATCCGGTCGCGCATGGCGCTGCCGACACGGTGCACCAGACCAAGGAGCATCGGCAGGAAGCGCGACGACTGCGGCTGTGTCACTGCCGCGCCATCGCGCAGCACACTGATACGGCGCGCAACCTCCTGATCGTTGGCCCCATGAAAAAGCAGCAGGCACGCGGCGGTGACCAGCGCCACGACGCCACCGCCAAATAACGACAATTGGATGAGTTGGGCGTGCGTCACGGTTTCAGGCTCCGGACAATCAACTGACGCATCACAAATATACCCGCGCCGAGGAAGCCAAAGGCCGCCAGCAACAGGTGATTGCCGGTCGGCGTCGCGAAGAAGAAATGAACGAAGCCCTCTTGAATGAAGCTGAGCCCGAGAAAGGCAAAGAAAGGCAATGCTCCCAGAATCATGGCCGACATACGAGCTTCGGCGGCCAGTGCCTTGCCGCGCTTGGACAGCGCCACGCGTCTGCGCACCAGGTCCTGAAGGTTTTCCAGCGTCTCGACCAGACTGCCGCCGGTTTGCGCCTGGAGTCCGATGGTGACCGCGAAGAACGCATATTCTGGCAGATCGACGCGTTCGTGCAGCTTCCACAGCGCGCCTTCCAGCGGCTGCCCGATCGACATCTCGTTGACGACGCGCACGAACTCCTCAGATGAGGGGCTGGAGGCATCGCGCGATACATTGCGCAGCGCCTCGCCCAACGGGATGCCGGCAGCGACCGCCCGGCAGATCAGCGCCATCACATCGGGTATCTGCTCGAGCATCTTCTTCTGAAAGGCCGAGCGCTCCCAACCAAAAATCAGCCGAGCGGTGAACAGCGCGTCGACCGGCATCAGAAGAATGGCAAGCACCCAGCCCAGGAACTCCCGGCCGTAGAACAGACCCACCAATCCTATGACGCAGGAGATGGCGACCACCAGTTTCCAGGGGATGACGTTTTGCAGCGCTATGTCTGGATTGAACCGCAACAGGCGCATGAGCTTCGCGGTGTACTCGCCGCGCTTGTTGGTCGACCGGAGCGCTACGGTCCGCACCGGTAAGGACGATTCCTCCTCCGGCCGCAACCGAATTGCCCCGACGCGCTCACGCAGACGGCCAGCAGTCACATCACGCACCAGCAGCGTCGCGGTCGTGGACGATACGAGCAACAGGATGATGCCGGCGAGGATGAGAGGGCTCAGCATGTCACAGACCCTGCAAAGCATCCATCCAGGCGTTTTCCAGCCCGAAATAGGCCAGCCGCGGAGCAAACGAGGGACGTGCGCCCGTCGTATGGTAGTGGCCGGTAATCCCGCCCGACGTGGTCTCCCCTTCATACTCGAATGCGGCGACGTCGTTCATGGTGATGACCTCACCCTCCATGCCGCAGATATCCGAGACCTGCGAAATGCGGCGTACGCCGTCGCGCATGCGCTCGATCTGGATGATCATGTGCACCGCGGCAGCGATCTGAGCGCGGATCGCGCGAGCCGGGAGGTTTACCGTGGCCATCTGAACCATGTTCTCCACGCGCGCCAGCGCATCGCGCGTCGTGTTGGCGTGGACCGTGCTGATCGAGCCGTCATGGCCGGTGTTCATCGCCTGAAGCATGTCGTAGGCCTCGGCGCCACGGACTTCGCCGACGATGATGCGGTCGGGCCGCATGCGCAGCGCGTTGCGCAGCAGCTCCCGCTGGTTGATCTCGCCGCGTCCTTCCAGGTTCGCAGTGCGCGTCTCCAACCGGACCACGTGCGGCTGCTGCAATTGGAGTTCGGCGGCATCCTCGATGGTGATGACGCGCTCATCGTGTGAGATCATGCGGCTGAGCGCATTGAGCAGCGTGGTCTTCCCGGAGCCGGTGCCGCCGGATACCAGGATGTTCAGCCGGCACCGCGATGCGATCTCCAGCAGGCGCGCAACGGCCGGGTTCATGCTGCCATTCGCCACCATGGAAGCGAAGTCGAGCTTCTTCTTGGTGAACTTACGAATTGAAATGGTGGGACCGTCGAGTGCCAACGGTGGAAAGATCACGTTGACGCGGCTGCCGTCGGGCAGGCGCGCGTCGCAGAGCGGGCTGGATTCGTCGACGCGGCGGCCGATTGTCGCCACCATCTTCTGTGCCACCATCGCGGCGTGGTCCCAGTCGCGGAACCGCACGTTGGATTTCTGTAGCTTGCCGCGCACCTCGATGAACACCGTGTCCGGCCCGTTCACCATGATGTCGCTGATCGAATCGTCCCGCAGCAGCGGTTCCAGCGGGCCGAAGCCCACCATGTCGTCAGTCAGTTCCTGCGCGAGCTGCGCCTGTTCACGCGCGGAGAGCTGCACCCGCTCCTGACCGGCGATCGTGTGGATCACCGGTTCGAGCTCCGCCCTCAGGACCTCGGGCGGCATCTCGGCGACGGTGCTCGAATTGAGCTGTTCCATGACCTTGGCCCGCAGCCGAAGCCGCAGCCCCATGTCAGTTGCGTGCGGGGCGGCGGGCGCAGGCCGCGGCTGAGTTATCACCTCTGCCGTGGTCACTTCCTCCGGGCGGCGGCCGAACGGTTTCATCGTCCGAAAACCCGCGCCAGTAGCGACCGACCGGCGCCGCGCGACATGCGGCTGGCGGCGGCGCCGGAGACCTCCTGAGCCAACAGCGCGATCGCACTCCTGAAGGGTGCGCACTCACCCAGGGCAGGCTTCCCCAGATTGGCCGCCCGGCCAAGCTGCTTGCCGAGCTCGGGGATCTGAATGCTGGGCTTTCCGCCGAGCCCCTGTTCGATCAGCGGCAGTTTCAGGCCGCCCTGCATGCCCACGCGGTTCAGCACGATCGTCGTGTGACTGGTCCCGACCGCCGCGGCCAACTGGCGCAGTCGGTCGGCGTCGCGGATGCTGGCGAGGTCGGGGTTCATCACCTCGATCAGGTGGCGCGCCCCGCGCAACGCCTGCATATCGGCCTGCGTGGACGGCATCGGCATGTCCATGACCACGTAGTTGAACCTGCGGCGCAGCAGGTCGAGCACGCGCCGTACGCCGTCCGGAGTCGGCGCGGGAGTCCCGTCGAGCGATTCATCGGCCGCGATCAGTCGCAGGCGCTCGTTGATTTCCACCGAGACCCGGTCGAGGAACAAGGCATCCGCGCGCTCCGGCTGTTCGAGAGCAATCCGTAGCCCGCCCAGCGGTTTTACGCCGAGCATCAGTGCCGTGGTGCCCTGCCGCAGGTGCAGGTCGAGCAGGGCGACGTGGCCTCGCGTGCCGGCGGTGAGCTGCAAGGCCAGGTTGGTCGCAATGGTGGTCGTGCCGACGCCGCCGCGCGCGCCGCATACCGCGATGACGCTGCCGCCGCGGGCAGCATTGGCGTCCATCGTGACGCCGGCGATCTGCGGCACCAGCAGCCGGGTGACGTGGTCGCGCGTCAGCGGCTTGTGCACGTATTCGGTGACGCCCATGTTGCGCACCAGTTCGCGATAGAGGCCGACATCGGCATCCTCGCCCACGACCAGGACCCTGACATCCGGCGTGCAGACGCGAGACAGATTGTCCAGCTCGTCCAACGGATTGGGCACCCGCGAAATGTCGACGACGAGTGCGCGCGGCGTCGGCTCCTTGGCCAGATGCTTGATGGCGTGAAGGATCGTCCCGCGGTGAATCTCGACGGTTTCCACGGTGTTGAGGAGGCCGCCACGCAGGGCCGTCTCGGTATCGTCGTCGGCCACGAACGCGAGGAGCGGCACGCGTGCATGGGATGAATCCCTAACCGGCCCCGCGCGAGGAGCCTCCGGCCGGTCTGTGTCAACATTATTTTCAAGCATCGATTGGGCCTTCACACATCGACGGGCACCAGGCCAAACGCGCAATTCACGCGCGAGTGTCTGCGAGAGTTTTGGTCGGCAATGGTTTCACTGTCATTGCGGCGAGCGAGGCCGCAGTCTGCCTGGTCCGGGCGCTCCCTCACTGAAACGTCACGTCGTGGGCATCCTTGCCTTCGATCACCCGCATCCGAGCAGAAGCGGGACCGCTGCCATCAGCGAGAGCGGGTGAGATATCGCCGCCGTAGACGGAACTGCGCCGGCCGGTCGCCTCCGCCACCGCGTCCGCCGAACGAATGGCGAGAGTGATCTTGCCGAGCCGGTCCGCGAGCGCCGCTCGCTCGGCCTGCTGCGGCGTCACTTCAAGCGTCACCGTGCGCGCCAGGCGCCCCGTCGTGTTGTCGCCGGCGGCGACGGCACCCTGGGCGATGCTCTGGTCCACGGCGACAACCCGCACATCGCTCAGCACGGTTTCGCTGACAAAGCGTTTCGCCGCGGGCGTGTCCTTGTCGTCGAGCTGCTGGGTCAGGATCAGATCCACGCGGTCGCCAGGCCAGATGAGGCCGCCATCGCCCGTGATGGCATCGACACCGACCGAGATCGCGCGCGTGCCAGGCGTCAATACCGCGGCGAGGAAGCCACGGTCCCGCGGATGCAGCACGTCGCCCGCCATCAGGACGTTGTTGGCATCGAGGTAGTGGCGCAGCAGCGCGCCGCGCAGGCTGCCGCGGATCTCAGGGGTGTCCGTCAGCGCACCCTTCGGCACGTCAGCCGAGGGCACCGCCCGCTTGGTGAAATCCTCCTCCTTCACCAGCGTCCCCGCCGGAAGGCTGCGCGCAGCCGCGAGCACATCCACGGTCAGCGGCTGCGGCGGCGCATTGGGGACGGAAGCGACCGTCACCGTAGCTGGTGGCCTGGTCACCTGATAGCCGATGAGGCCCAAACCGAGGGCAGTCAGCAGCAGGAGGCCCGAGAGGAAAATACGGAGCGGCATGGTTCAGTAGCTCCCGGTATGAAGCAGCACAAAGGTGCCGCCGGCGGCAATGGCGACGCCGTAAGGCAGCGATCCTCGTCTGCGGGCTCGCCAGAATTCCACCGCCATGATGCGCCGAAGTAACGACCGGCCGCCGGCCGGCCGCGGCAGACGTGTGCTCCGCGACAGGACGAGGTAGGCGATTCCGAGCAACCCGCCCGCGATCGCCGTGGCAACCACGAAGCGGTAGCAGTCGAGTGGCGATAGGCCGATAGCGAGGGCCGTCATGAGCTTCACGTCACCTCCACCGATGAACCCGCGCGAATACGCGATCATCAGCAGGATGAAGAGAAACAGGGCGGTGGCCGCCGATGACGCGAGAGCCGATGGTCCCTCGAACAGGCGGGCCAATCCCCCCATTACGAGAAGCAGCAGGCCGATGGTGTCAGGTATGATACGGCTCACGACATCGCGCCACGCAGCGATCAGAAGGAGTGCTGATGCTGCGAGTAGAAGTGGCGCAGTCATGACCGGTTCTCCGCGTCAGCTCCGTGCTCAGAGCTTGCTGCCGAAGCTGTTGTACAGGGCGGTGATGTCGCCGCCCAAGACGATGGCCGCGGTTGCCACTACGAAGACGATGCCGAGTGCGATGGCACCATACTCCATCGCGGTGACGCCCCTGCGGTCGTCTTTCAGTTGACCGAGGAGTGCCAGGCAACGTGCGGCCATCAGGCCGTTCCTTTCGTGAGCGGGTGCGAGCCAGGGCACCCCGCGGTGTCGCCCGCGAGATCAGCCCTGGCAGGCGCCGGCCGGGTCCCGGATCAGAGCTTCCCGGCGATGTTGTTGAAGAGGGCGGAAACGCTACTGCCCAGGGTCACCGCGGCGGCGGCGACAACTATTACGATGCCAGCGGCGATCACGCCATACTCCATGGCGGTCACGCCCTTGCGGTCGACCATCAGGCGTCCCAGGAGTGAATAAGCGTGTGCAATCATCAGTCGGTTCCTTTCGGTTACAGGTATGTGCCGGCTACAGCCGGGAGGTCTTCATCCTTGCTCAAGCTGGCACCGCCACGGCCACGAAAGGAACGGGCGGCTTCAACCGGTGCGCGGTGATCGGGCCAGCGCACGAGGGAATTGTATGTCTGCGGCCTTGCAGGATCGTTTCAATAATGTCAGAAATCAAACCGCGGAACCGTCCGTCACGCGATCCTAACGAGAATGCGCGCTATCGGACCACTGGCCGGCGGTCTGCCCAGCCTGCGATGCGGTTGACTGTCGCGAGCCGGTAGTGACCGGGACGCCCCAGGGCGAAACTTCCTGCCACGTGAGCCAGGCGACACAAGCTATGCTTGCCACCGACAAAGGCAACGGGATCGGCATCAGCACCACGGCGCCGGGCCAGAACCACGCAAAGCCGAGCAAAGCCAGGGACCTTTGGTGCGCCGTCGCGGCAAGCGCGACGATTGCCACTGACAGCGGGATCATGTCGTAGGTGTGGACCCAGGGCGCGGCCGCGACAGTGAGAAGACCCGTCAGCGCCACCCGCGGCATCTGCTCGACGTCCGGCGCGCGCCATATCCACCAGGCAACCCCGCCGCAGATCAGCATAACAGCCGTTTGCAGGCCATAGGCGATCTCCATGCTCACTCCCAACGACCGAGCAGCCATCAGCAGGCTGGCAAAGTTCTGCTGCGCCGGCAGCGCCTGCCATGGCGCCTCGAGTATCGCTGCAATCTGCGGCCGCGTGTGCACAAAGAAGCCGATCCACGCATCGACGCCGAACAAGAGACCCGAGGCCACGACCAGGAGGCTCGCCGAAGCCACCATCGCGAGCAGCGCGCGCCAGTTGCCGGAAGCGATGAGGCAAACGGGAACCAGGAGCCCGAATTGTGGCTTGATGACCAGCATGCCGAGGATGATGCCTGCCAGGACTGGACGGCGATGCACAATAGACAGCCCGCCGAACAGCAACGCTGTCGTCAGGCTCCCGTTCTGACCGGCGAGTGCATTGTCTGCGACGGCTGGACTAAGCAGCACCGCCGCGCACGCTGCCCGCGTCAGCCCCCCAGAGCGCAACGCCGGCCAGAGCAGCGCCGCCGTGCCTGCTGTGTACAGCAGAAATCCGGGCAGCAACGGTAGCATTGACAGCGGAACGGCGAGCAGCAGGACCGGCGGCGGGTAGGGCCACACCTGGTGCGGGAAACCCGCTCCGAACATGGCATGCAACGCAGCATTGAACGCGGACAGGTCGAACAGTGCATCGCCTTGTCCGAGCGCAACGAGATGACCGGCCGCCCACATGTCTGTATAGTCGCGCGCCGCCATCGCGGCCCGGTCTGCGTTGAGATGGCCGAGGGGCAATATCCAAAGCACGGTGGCCGCAAAGACTGGTGGCAGCAGTGCTGCTGCGAAGACACCCGCTCTCCCTGGTCCTTCGAACCCCAGTTTCATAGATTGCTCAGATAACAGCCGGCTGGTGCAGACGAGACGGTGTCGTCACCTCAATGGCGTCCGAGCGGCCCCGCGCTATCACGACGGCCAAAAAAAGGCCGAGGATTAGCGGTGTGATCAATCCCCACCGCATGACGCTTGGCGGATCAAGCAGCTCAATGCTCCACACGGCAACAATGAGGGCTGCATCGCCGAAGTGGAAACCATCTTCCAGCACACGACAAAAGAACAGCGAGATGGCGACAGTCACCATTACCGCATCGTAGTTGGCGACATGGGGCGCGCCAAGAATGGTGGCAGTGAGCAGCACGGCAAGCTGCATGTCACGCCGCATGCAATGGGGTCGAAAACAGCGCCAGACCACGATAGCACAGCACAGAGTAACAAGGCCCTGCATGAACTCGCGACGGCCGGCGGCGCACCGAGCAGGAAGACCTCGGTGTAAGCACTCTGCCCGTTGAGCCGGCCGAATTGAAGCCAGTGCTGGTACATCGTGCTTGGCCCAAGCATCAATGTCAGCCACTCCCGCCATGGCTCGACGCCTAGCACCACGACGCTGGCAAGGGCGAACACGCAGACGGTGGCGGTCGCGCTGACAAGCACCTTCCATTCCCCTGAGGCAATCAGGGCAACGGGGACCAGCAACCAAAGTTGCGGCTTGCATGCAAGCAGACCAAGCAGCGCGCCAGCAAGCACCGGAGTACGTGGGATGAGACCGAATCCGGCCACCAGCAATGCTGTTGTCAGGAAGCTATTCTGGCCAACCGCGATCGTAAATGCACTAGGCGGCGACAACGAGAGGCTCACTATCGCGAGCCAACGCTGGTAGCCCGGGCGGAAGTAGCAGCAAATAGCGATACTGAGTAATACGAACGAAAGTCCAAGAAAAAGAACATACGAAAGTTTAAATGGGAAAATTCCAAGAGGGATTACCATAAGCTGGAATAGTGGTGGATAAACCCAAGGATGTAGCTCCAGAGGCCTGGGCAGCCACCCGCTGAACTCGATATTCAATTTTGCGGTGAAAGCGTCGCCATCGAAGACCAGCGGCAGGTTTCCCTCGATGTATGAGTGTGCCGCCGTGTAGAACACCATGAAGTCTTGCGCCGGTGCCGATCTAAAGAGCTGACTGTAAAGCATCCAGCCTGCCACCGCGCATAGAAAGCAAATGCTTCCTATCACAGAAAGATCCCGTCGAGCCGATGTCGGCATTCTTAAAAACTCCTTATCGCCTCTAGCACAACTCAAATCCGTCGCCGGCACGCTTCGAGACTTGCCCTCCTGTCGGGCAAGGAATGAGATATCCCGTCAAACCTGGGCCGATTCAGTTAACGCCGTCCGCCGATGCAAATCTTGCGGGGCACGCGACAGCCAGCGCCGGGAAATGCACCACCACAAGTAACCGACGAATAGCAGCAGTGCTGGCTGACCGAAAGGAATTGGCGAATACATCAACCATGCCATTGGCGCGCAAAAGACCAGAACCAGAACAAGCTTCGACCAAGGGGGGAAACCACAATCTATCCATTCCCGAAGCATCCACGCAAGAGGGATGGCCAGGATAAGCATGTCATAGAATAGCAGAAATGGCGTCATCATCAGACAGGCGAGCACGGTCAGGCTTCGTTCCGCTGCCGAGCAAACGCCGAGGCGGCGTGCTTTGATTAGAATGTATATTGAAAGTGCCCCGGCGGCGCACTGAGTAATGTAGGCTGTGGCCACGCTGACGCCGAGAGCCCTAGCGGCTGCAAAAGCACTCTGCATCTTTATGAATCCCACAGCTCCTTGCTCAAGGGTGTCGCGTGCATTATGCGCACTTGCGAAGAACGCGGCCCAGACATCCCAGCCGAAAATGGCATATGACAAGGCGGACACACCAAGCGCAGTTGCACCAGCGCTTGCCAAGACAGTCCATCTTCGTGAGATGATCAATGCGATGGGGACTGCAAACGCCAGATGTGGCTTGATGATCATGAGGCCAAGAATAGCGCCGGATAGCTTCGGCCGGCGATCGAGCGCCGAAAGGCCACTCCCTAAGATCGCTGCAGTCAGAAATACATTCTGTCCCGCGATGATGTTTATAGACAGGGCGGGAAAGGCGAGGATTGCCGGCACCGCCCAAACTGTCCGAAGAATAACTCTGAGGGTAACCGCCAAAAACGACCATGTCACGAGCAAGAATACGACAAGCGAAGGAAAGAATGGTAACATAGCCAGGGGGATACACAGGATCAAGTATGGCGGAGGGTAATAAAACGCCTCGTAGTCCCGGACCAGTACCGGCAATTCGGCCAGGTGGTGCATGCTAACCACGTACGTGTCGGCAGGCAGTCCGGCGAAGACGAGGCGCGATGCGGCCCAGAAGCTTGCGTAGTCTGCCCCGAACGGCAACCCTTGATCGTCGTGTCCGTTATGCAATGACGAGATTATCTTTGCCAAGATACCAATGCACGCGATTATTAGGGCAATCGCGTAGACATGGGTCCGCCCAGTGTCGAGCCAAGGCATGTCGCGCAGGGAGCTTGCGGCGCGGCGTATTCCGCTGGCCCACCGGACAGGAAAAAAGGAAAGGCGATGAGGTGCGGCCGTCCGGCTGTCGGTTGTAGTGATTGGGTTCATGCAAATCGCCAAAGAAATTCCGACAAGCCTCAGCCAGGCCGTTAGGCCTAAGCTGCCGCAGGGCCAACCTCTTATGGGCTGATTTCTTTCATACTGGTTTTGGTGCGGAGCAAGCAATGATTTCCATACCCTACGCGGGCCGTCGGCGATTTCGTCGTAACTTGATTGTAACCGCCGAGCGGGTAGCGGAGAGCATGCTCCTGCCAAGGTTATCGGACTGATTTCACTGACGTCGTGTCCCATGAGCAGGGGTAGTCAGGACACCGGCACCAACGCGATGCGATGGCTGGACCACGCAATACTGAGTGCCGTCTGTTGCGCACTCACCTTTGCCTATTTCCGTGTCTACTATGTCTATCCTGTTCGTCCCCATGCGCCGTTGCTGGGGGAAGGATGGTGGTCATGGTTCGATCAGGGGAAGTATCTTCAGGCGGCAATGGCGTGGGCGAAAGGCGATCTGAATGCCGATGCCCATTATTATTTGCCCGGCTATCCGCTGCTCGGCGCACCTTTTATACCATTGACCCAGGCGAATCCGTTTCTGATACCGAATCTAGCATGCCTCGTCACCTCTTGCTGGCTTTTCACCCTAATCGCCGGGCGGCTCTGCCAATCTCTGCCGTACGCCAGAAGCGTCGGGGCGCTGACATTCCTTATGTGTAACACCAACCTGCTGTTCCTGTCGCTTTGGGTCGTACCGATGAGTACGACCGCATCGACGCCCCTCATCTTCGCCTGCCTGTTGGCTGGCTTACGGTTCATTGAGCGTCCTCGCGGCACTGCAGCCTTTATAGCTGGGCTATGCGGAGGGGCAATCGGAGCCTTCAGGCCAGCAGACTCTGTCGCATTGCTGCTCGTCAGCGTGTTGATAATGGGATGGATGTTGTCCCGAAGCCGTCCGGGTTGGCACCGCGCCGGTCTCATCGTTCTGTGCGGCGGGGCGGGCCTATCCCTGTCCTTGTCGGCGCTCCTGACCGTTCACGTCGCAGTCAACGGTTTCCATCTGGGCCCATATCTGGCGGTTTCACGTAGGTATGGTCTCGAGTGGGGACTCGTGCCGATGCAATGGGTCACAATCATGCTAGATCCGCGCCCGCTGTTTGCTGACCAGCGCGGACTGAGTGAGGTCTTTCCATGGATCATGCCAGGAATCGCCGGTATGGCAGCCTGCCTGATCGTGTCGCAACGAGGCAGCGAGCGTCCCGGTCACATCCTCATCGTAGGATCCTTATCGACTTATGTTGTGCTATACCTAGCCTATCGTGGGCTGAATCCAGATTGGCTTTGGCGCTACAATCTGTATCACTATTTCCAATGGATATTACCATTATTTGCGCTTTACGCGGTCTTGCTGGTCTTTCGACTGGCCTCACCCGCCGGTACACGCTGGCGGACCGCTGTCAGTGCAGCGGCAGCCTTGGTCATCCTGCTGCCGTGGCGCGTTGAAGTCGCGTCAGCCGGCGCTGCCCCGCAGCATGCAAATGGCGGGGGGATCACGATCCCCGGTGGACTGCCCGAATTGGGAGACAGCGCCATCATCGAGGCGAATGGCGGCAATACAGCAATTCTGATGGGTGATCATAGGCTGATGATCGGTCAGCACCAGTTCGCCAATCTGTACGACTTTCAGGCATACCCGCGGCAAAGCGGCCTCATGATCACACCGCTGCGGCGGCTGCCATCAGGAGATGCGCGGATCATCTTGGGACCGGGAATCACCGTTCACGATGCAGGCGCACCGCGACGCCTCACGCAGCGTGTTGTGTTCGGCTGGCCGTGCTGGTTTGCTCTTGCGGGCAATGCGTGCGTTTCGCCGGAGGCCAACCGATTGGCCGATGCCGACTGAACCTCCGGCCGCAGCGACAACAGCGAACCCAACACTCAGCCGCTGAACCCGCCCACCAGCGCCACGCCATCGGGGACCTGCACCGCTTGCACATGCCCGGCGCCGGCCTTCGCGATCGCCTCCACCCGGTTGTGCGCGCCCAGCACGCGATAGATCCCCGCCAGGTGCACCTTCACCGTGCCCACCGCGAGCCCCAGCCTGCGGGCGATCGTCTTGGTGGCGCAGCCCTGCGACAGCAGGTGAAACACCTCGATCTGCCGCTCGGTGAGCTGCACCGCCAGGTGCGCTCGCGTGCGGCGCACGCGACCGGAGCGGCGGACTGCGCCAGGCCGGCCAGCGCCGCCGGCGCGAACACGCCGCCCGACAGGATGGTCTCGACCGCCCGCAAAAGCTGCGCCGAGCGTGGCCGATTTCAGGATGTAGCCGTTCGCACCGGCGCCGAGGCAGTCGAGGATCGCCTCGCGTTCCTCGCTGTCGGAAAGAATGGCGATCCGCTGTTCGGGGAAGAGCTCGCGCAGCCGGCGCAGCCCGGTCAGTGCCCGCCCGCCGGCAAGCTGTAGATCCAGCAGCACCAGATCCACCGGCTCGACGCTCAGATGCGCCTGAACCTCCTCCACCGTCCCCGCCTCGGCGCACGACCAGCCGGCCCGGCGCTCTTGCAACAGGCGAATGAGTCCGTGGCGGAACAATGTGGCCCGGTCGGCGACGAGGGCGGTAATTTCGGCGAAATCTTCCATTTCTAAGGCCATCCTGGCGAACAGAGTAGGAACGGAAGTGCGCCACCCCCCGAAGGTGTTGCATCTTCGTGTCATGAACCAAGCCTAAAGATGGATATATGCGAAAACGAGAAGATTACGCAATGAAAAGTTAACTGGCTCGGTACCGTATCATTCCGGCGTGCTTATCCCGCCAGATGGCAGGCAACGGCATGGCCCGGCGCCGGCTCGGTGAGGCCAGGTTCCTGTTCCCGGCAGATCGGCATCGCGTGCGGGCAGCGGGTGTGAAAGCGGCAGCCGGACGGCGGATTGAGCGCGCTCGGAATGTCCCCGGCCAGCCGTTCCCGCCTTAATCGCCCGCGGGACCGCTCCGCCGGATGCGCGATCGGCACGGCGGCGATCAGCGCCTGGGTGTAGGGGTGCCGCGGGTCGGCATAGAGCCTGCGCTTGTCGGCGAGCTCGACGATCTTGCCGAGATACATCACCGCGACCCGCGTCGAGATGTGCTTCACCACGCCAAGATCATGCGCGATGAACAGATAGGTCAGCCCCAGTCTCGCCTTGCAGGTCCTGGAGCAGGTTCACGATCTGCGCCTGAACCGAGACGTCCAGCGCCGATACCGGTTCGTCGCAGACCACGAACTTCGGACGCAGCACCAGCGCGCGGGCGATGCCGATGCGCTGGCGCTGGCCGCCGGAGAACTCGTGCGGGAAGCGGTCGCGCACGCGGGCTGGCAGGCCGACGAGATCCAGCATCGCATCGACCCTCCGGCGCGTCTCCGCACCCGCCCGTGCCCCGTGGATCAGCAACGGCTCGGCAATGATGTCCGCGACCGACATGCGCGGATTGAGCGCGCCATACGGGTCCTGGAAGATGATCTGCATGCCGCGCCGCTTCTCCCGCAATTCGGCCGGGCGCAGCCGCGTGATGTCGGCGCCGTCGAAGATGACATTGCCGGCGGTCGGCGCGATCAGCCGGATCAACAGGCGCCCGAGCGTTGACTTGCCGCAGCCGGACTCGCCGACCAGGCCCAGCGTCTCGCCCGGCTCGATGCGCAGCGCCACGTCATCGACCGCACGCAGCGGAATGCTGTGCCCGTGCAGCAGACCGCCCGCGCGCACCGGGAAGTGCTTGGTCAGCGCGGCGGCCTCGACCAGCGGCGTCATGCACGGTTCCGGGCGCGAGCCCGGCCCGCCTCCGTCATGGCCGGACTTGATCCGGCCATCACGTCAGTTCCGCCACGCGGATGCAGGCGGCCTTGTGGCCAATCTCGAAGGCGGCCAGCGGCGGGAGGGCTGCGCCGCAGGCGGCTACGGCATGGCGGCAGCGAGGCGTGAAGCGGCAACCGGCGGGGCGGTGCGCCGGGTCGGGCAGCGCGCCCTGGATCGCCATCAGGCGCTCACGGTCCTGATCGAGCGACGGGACGCATTCGAGCAGACCGCGCGTGTAGGGATGCAGCGGCTGGTCGAACAGGCGCGCGACCGGCCCCTCCTCGACGATGCGCCCGGCATACATCACCAGCACCCGGTCTGCGGTCTCCGCGACCACGCCCATGTTGTGGGTGATGATGATGATCGCCATGCCGAACTCGTCGCGCAGGTCCATCATCAGATCGAGGATCTGTGCCTGGATCGTGACATCGAGCGCCGTGGTGGGTTCGTCGGCGATCAGCAGGCGCGGGCGGCAGGCGAGCGCGATCGCCAACATCACACGCTGGCGCTGGCCGCCGGATAGCTGGTGCGGATAGTCGGCCATGCGGCGCGCGGCCGATGGGATCCCCACCTTCTCCAGCATCTCCAGCGTCCGCGCATACAAAGCGCGCTGCGACAGGCGTTCATGCGCGCTTGATGGTCTCCATGACCTGGTCGCCGATGGTGAACACCGGGTTGAGCGAGGTCATCGGCTCCTGGAAGACCATGGCGATGCCGGGCCCGCGTATGCGCTGCATGCGCTTATCCGAGAGTGTGGTGAGCACCTCGCCGGCAAACCGCACCTCGCCGGCGGCGACGCGCGCAGGCGGCTGCGGCAGCAGTCCCATGATGGTCAGCGCGGTGACGCTCTTGCCGGAGCCCGATTCCCCGACAATGCCCAGGATCTCGCCTTCATCGAGGCTGAACGACACATCCTCGACCGCGCTGATTTCGCCGCGCGAGGTGGCGAAGGCGGTGGTGAGGTTGCTGACGGAAAGGAGGGGCATCTAGGTCCTACCCCCTCCCCTCGCGGGAGGGGGGCCGCGGGAGGGGGAGCATTGCGGCCAGACCTCACTGCTGCACCCTCAGTCGCGGATCCAGCACATCACGCAGTCCGTCGCCCAGCAGGTTCAGCCCCAGCACCGTGACCATCAGCGCCGCCCCAGGTATCGTGATGATCCACGGCGCATCGATCATGTACTGCCGCCCCTCCGCCATGATGTTCCCCCAGGTCGGCGTCGGCGGCACCGCGCCCACGCCAAGGAACGACAGCGTCGCCTCGGTCAGCACCGCGTAGGCGAACAGGAACGACAACTGCACGATCAGCGGCGCCATCGCATTCGGCAGGATGTGCCGCCGCAGGATGCGCCAGTGCCCAGCCCCCGCCGCCACCGCCGCCTGCACATACTCCATCTCCCGCAGCACGATCACCGACGACCGCACGATGCGCGCCGTGCGCGGCGTATAGACCACGCCCAGCGCGATGATCACGTCGTTCACCGACGGCCCCAGCACCGCGGTGACCCCGATCGCCAGCAGCACCGCCGGAAACGCCATCAGCGCGTCATTGATACGCATCAGCACGTTGTCGAGCGCGCGGAAATAGCCCGCCGCCGCGCCGATCAGCGTGCCGAACACTGCGTTGATCGCCACCACCGACGCGCCGATGATCATCGACAGGCGCGCGCCCCAAACCACGCGCGACCACAGCGACCGCCCGAAATTGTCGGTACCGAACAGATGCTCGGCTGACGGCGGCAGGAACTTCTGGCGCATCGCCAGCTTGTCCGGATCGACCCAGGCGATCCACGGCGCCAGCGCGGCGACGATCGCGATGACGGCGAACAGCGCCAGCCCGGTGACGAACAGCCGGTGATGCAGCAACCGCCGCAGCGTCACCCACGCCGGATGATGATGGCGGACCGGGACCGCGTCCTCCAGTTCCGCCGGCAACGCGATCGTGGCGGTGTCAGGCGCCATCGTAGCGCACCCGCGGATCGAGCAGCGCGTAGCAGACATCGACGCCGATGTTCACCAGCACCAGCAGCGCGGTGGTGATCAGCAAGCCGCCCTGCACCATCGGATAGTCGCGGTTCAGCACCGCCTGCGTCAGCAACTGCCCGAGCCCTGGGATCGAGAACAGCGTCTCGGTCACCACCGCGCCGGAGATCAGCAGGCTGACGATGATGCCGATCACGGTGGTGATCGGGATCAGCGCATTGGACAGCGCATGCTTCACCACCACCTTCCGTCGCGGCAGTCCCTTGGCGCGCGCGGTGCGGATGTAGTCCTGCCGCAGCACCTCGAGCATCGTGGAGCGCGTGATGCGCGCCAGCAGCCCCGCCAGCAGCAGCGCCAGCGAGATCGCCGGCATGGTGGAGGTGGCGAGCCAGCCCAGCGGATCATCGGTGAACGCGACATAGCCGCCGGTCGGCAGCCAGCGCAGCTCGACCCCGAAGAAGATGATCATCAGCAGGCCAAGATAGAAATTCGGCAGCGAGATGCCGATCATCGCCAACAGCATCGCCACCTGGTCCACCCAGGTGTTCTGCCGCAGCGCCGCGGCGATGCCGGTCACCAGGCCGATCAGCAGCGTGATCACCAGCGCATAGGCCGACAGCGCCAAGCGTCACCGGCAGGCGCAGCATCGTGGCGTCCACCACCGGCTGGCCCAGCAGCAGCGAACGGCCGAGATTGCCGTGCAGCAGTCCGGCGTACCAGCGCCAGAGCTGCGTCAGCAGCGGCTGATCGAGGCCGAGATCGTGGCGGATGTTGGCAATCTGCTCAGGCGTGGCGGACAGCCCGGCGATCGCCACCGCCGGGTCGCCGGGGATCAGATGGATCATGGCGAAGGTGATCAGCGAGACGATGAGCAGGATCGGCAGCGCGCTGCCCAATCGTCGCAGGATGATGCCCGCCATGCCTCCGGCTCAGTTCTCGAACCACACGTTCGACATGCGCGGGATGCGGTAGGGCACGTAACCCTTCACGTTGGACCGCACCGCCTGCACCTTGGTCAGCGAGCCCAGCGGCAAGGTGTAGACCTGCTCCAGCACGTATTTCTGCATCTTTGCGAACGCGTCCTTGCGGCCTTCCACCGTGGGCAGGCTGTTCATGTCGTTCCACAGCGCCAGCACCTGCGGATCGTCCTGGCCGCCCTTCGGCATATACACCGCGCCCGGCATACACGAAGAACTGCATGGTGGCGAGCGCACCGAGAGCAGGCTGCGTTCCCCAGCCCGTGTAGAAGAAATTCCAGCCGGTGTCCGGCTTCAGCGCCATGTTGGCCGAGGTCGGCCAGTCCACCACCTTCAACTCAGCGTTGATGCCGATCGCCTGCATCTCCTGCTGCATGACCAGCGCTGAATTGTACATCGCCGGATAGTCCTTGTCGGTCAGCAGCACGACCGGCTCACCCTTGTAGCCCGACTGCGCCAGGTACTTCTTGGCCAGCTCCGGGTCCTTGATGTTGTAGGTCTCCTTGCCGGCATCCGAGTAAAACGCCTGATTGGGATACTGGAAGCCGACATTGAGCCGGTAATTGCCGTCCGACGCGGCGTCCATGATCTCGTCCATGTCCAGCACCGCCTGCACCGCCTTGCGGAACATCAGGTTGTCGGTCGGGGGCACCGAGACATTCGGCTGCGCGATCTGAATCCACCAGTTCTGCAGCGGGATGATGGTGATGTTCTTGTCACTCTTCAGATCCGCCAGTGACTTGGTCGGCAGGTCCTCGACGCCCTGCAACTCGCCGGTCCTCAGGCCGGCGACGCGCGCCTGCGGCTCGGTGACGATGCGGAATGTCACCGTGTCGAAGCAGGCCTGCTTGTAGCCGCCGAAGCCGGTCTTCTGCTCGAAGTTGGTATTCGGCTTGTAGCCCTCGTAGCGCTTCATCTTCACGTAGCCGCCGGGCACCGACTCGACCAGTTGCCAAGGCCCTGTGCCGATCGTCTTGAGCTGCATCGGCGGATCGTCCTTGTCCTCCGCCGGGATGATGACGATCGGCGCGCTGAACGCGCTGAGAATCTCCAGGAAGGTCGGCTGCACCTTCTTCAGATGGATCACGAACGTGTATTTGTCCGGCGCGTCCCAGCGATCGACGTTGGCCAGCGAGCTGCGATAGAGGCCGATCCTGGCGTAGCGGTCGAACGAGGCGACCACGTCGGCCGATGTCATCTCCTTGCCGTTGTGGAACCGGATACCCTGGCGCAGCTTGAACGTGTAGGTCAGATGATCCGGCGTTTCCGCCATGGCATCGGCGAGTTCCAGGATCGGATTGAAGTTCTCGTCGCGCGTCATCAGCGATTCGAACATGTTCATGGCGATGTTGCGCGTGGAGATCGTGCCGGACGTCATCTGGTCCAGACCGTTGATGTTGGCTTCCTGGCCGAACGTGAAGTTGCCGCCGACATGCGGGCACTTGAATGGTTCTGCCGAACCCGGCACCGCGGCGGCCGCCAGACCCGCCAGAGTGCTGAACGCGGTGAGGATGGCGCGTCGAAACATGTGAACCCCCGGTAGCCGGTCGCCGTCCCTGGCCCGCAGACTGTTCTGCTGCTTGCCCGCACCGTGACGAGCCCGCCATACCCCGTCAAGGGCATCTGTCATTGCCAAAGAGCAAAGCGACGCGGCAATCTGGTTCATTGACGGATCAGCTTGACAGTGCCGATCTCTGCCCGCCAGCCTCGCTGCATGGCTCATATGGAACTCCCGATCACCGGCTATCTCGACCGCTTCTCGCACCGTCCAGGCGAGGCATTCACCGCGCATGTCAGCCTACGCGATGGCGGATCGTACCGCGCCAGCCTGGTGCGTGTGCTGAGCGGCGATCCCAATCCCGATGGTCCTGGCATGCGTTTCGAGGACCTGTCGCATCGCTTCGATCAGTCGTTCGCAGGACGCAGGCAGCCGGTTCATCTCGGTTCGTACAGTGTGGTCGGCGCAAGCCCGATGCGCGATACGAACGCAGCCTGCACCTGGACCGTACTGGTGCAAGCGGGTCTCGCCGATGCCGGGCAGGCGCTGCTGGCGGAGGAAACTGACGATGCCGGCGTCACGCTGCTGATCGGTGCGAACGGCGCGACGGCCCGCATCAGGTCGCAAGGCGCGCCGATCGAGCTGGCGACCGGAACACCGATGCTGCGCGCCCGCTGGTACCGCGTGTGGCTCGCCGTCGATCCGACCGGCGGACGAGTACTCGTCGGCCAGCAGCCGCTGGATGGCGCGCCGGTCACGACACAGGCATCGGCACCCGGCATTGCCCTGCCATCGCGCGGCACGCTGGTGATCGCGGCCGAGAACGCGACAGCCCCACAACACCATTTCACCGGCAGATTGGAAGACCCCGCGATCCTGCGCGGCTTCGTCACGACGTGGCCCGATGCGGGCGCCCCACTCGATGCGCTTCCTGGCGACCTGCTGGCAGGCTGGGACTTCTCGCGTGGCATCGCCACACAAGACATAAACGACATCGGTCCGCAGGCGTGCCACGGTCGTCTGGTGAACATGCCGACACGCGCAGTGATCGGAACGCGTTGGACCGGCCGCGAGCAATGCTGGCGTCACGCGCCGCAGGACTACGGCGCGATCCATTTCCACGCCGACGATCTGGGCGATTGTGGCTGGCAAACGGATTTCTCCTGGACCGTGCCGGACGATCTGCGCAGCGGCGCCTATGCGCTGCATCTGACCTGCGATGCCGGCGAGGACTGGCTGCCGCTCTACGTTCTGCCGCGCCGGCAAGGCCCGTTCGCGCCGATCGCTTTCCTTGCCTCCACCTTCACCTATCAGGCCTACGCCAACCACGAGCGCAGCAGCGTCGATGCCGGATACTACGAACGCGTCGCGGCATGGCGCGCCTATCCCTACAATCCGCGCGAGTATCCGATCTACGGACGCTCGACCTACAACAGGCACGGCGATGGCAGCGGCATTTCCTTCTCATCGCGCCGTCGGCCGATCCTCACGATGCGGCCGGGCTTCCTGACATTCTGCGATCCGCGTGGCTCCGGCATGCGGCATTATCCGGCGGACCTGCACCTGCTGGCGTGGCTGGAGGCGAAGGGTTTCGACTTCGATATCGTCACGGATGAGGACCTGGACGACGAAGGCGTCGCGCTGATCGCGCCGTATCGTACGGTGCTCACCGGATCGCATCCCGAATACCACACGCTCGGCACGATCGATGCGCTCGCCGCCTATACGCGCCAGGGCGGCCGGCTGTGCTATCTCGGCGGCAACGGCTTCTACTGGCGCATCGCGCGCGACAAGGCGGACCCGCATTTGATCGAACTGCGCCGCGCCGAGGGTGGCATCCGCACATGGGCAGCCGAGCCGGGCGAGTATTATCATCAGACCGACGGTCAGTTGGGCGGGCTGTGGCGGCGCAACCGCAGGCCGCCGCAGATGCTGGTGGGCGTCGGCTTTTCCTGCCAGGCGGCGTTCGAGAGCACGCACTATCGCCGCCTGCCGACCTCGCGCGATCAGCGCTTCGCCTGGATGTTCGACGGCATCGAGGAAGACGTGCTTGGCGACTACGGATTGTCCGGTGGCGGCGCGGCTGGTTTCGAACTGGATCGCGCCGATCCGATGCTGGGCACGCCGGGCAGCACGGTCATCCTGGCGCGTTCGGAGAACCCGCTGCCGTCGTTCTTTCCCGTGCTCGAAGAGTGGCTGTCCAACGTGGCCAGCATGAACGGCGAACCGATCGAGGACCTGTCGCGCGGCGAGATCGTGTATTTCGATACGCCATCCGGTGGCGCGGTGTTCTCGGTCGGCTCGATCACCTTCTGCGGCAGCCTGTGGCGCAACGGCGCCTTCGAAGGTCCGATCTCGCGGCTGCTGGAAAACGTCGTCCGCCGCTTTTCCGCTGGGTGATGCCCATGCCCAACAACACTGAGCAACGACGTTCGCGCAGCTACAAGCTGCCCGTCGAGGACCTGGACTTCCTGCTGCGCGACGAGATGCGCGACATCCGCTTCGCGTTGGAATACGCCAAGGCCGAGTTGCTACTGCGCGACTGGGGCATCCGCTCCACCGTCATCATATTCGGCAGTGCGCGCACGCCGTCACCCGAGCAGGCCGAAGCGGCGATGGCCGTGGCAACCACCGACGCGGAGCGCGCACGAGCCCAGCGCATGTTGCAGCGCTCGGCGCACTACAGCGCGGCGCGCGAGCTTGGGCGGATCATCTCGGAGCGCGGCGGTGCCTTCGCCCCGCACGATCGCTGGCGCGACAACGTCATCGCGACCGGCGGCGGGCCAGGTATCATGGAGGCCGCGAACCGCGGCGCATTCGATGCCGGCGCGCCAAGCATCGGCTACAACATCACGTTGCCCAAGGAGCAACAGCCCAATCCGTACAGCACGCCCGAGCTGACCTTCCAGTTCCACTACTTCGCCATGCGCAAGATGCACCTGGCGATGCGCGCCAACGCACTTGTGGTGTTCCCCGGTGGCTTCGGCACCATGGACGAACTGTTCGAGATCCTCACGCTGGAGCAGACGCGCAAGGCTCCTGCGATGCCGATCGTGCTGTTCGATCAGGCCTATTGGCGGCGCATGGTGAACTTCGATGCGCTGATCGAGGAAGAGGTGATAGAGACCGCCGACCTCGCGCTGTTCGAATTCGCCGACACCCCCGAGGCCGTATGGCAGGCAATAGCAAGCCGAGGCCTGAAGGCGCACACGCCATAGCCTCAAGGCCACACGGGTCAGAAGGGCTACGGCGGCACGCTTTCAAACAGGGGCCCCAAGCCCTCGGCCACGGTAAGATGCGCAAAGACAGCGTCACGCAGCTTCGTATACGGCAAATCAGCAAGCATCGCCGTGTGTATAACGGCCATCACCTCGCCTGCCTCGGAGCCGATCATCGTAAAGCCCAAGATCCGATCGTCCTTCGCCCCGACCAGCACTTTCATAAATCCTTCGGTTTCGTCTGTCGCATTCGTCCGCAGGACTCTGCGCATCGGAATTTTTGCCACGCGGACAGGGATGCCCTGGCGCTGCGCGTCGCCCTCGGACAGGCCGACGCGCGCGAGCGGCGGATCGGTGAACACCACATGCGGAACGAGCCGATCACTCGTCTTGCGATTCCCTCCAGCCATATTGTCCCGAACGATGCGGAAATCATCGACCGAAACATGTGTGAACTGCGGGCTGCCCGCGCATTCGCCAATCGCCCAGACGCCCGGTGCGGTCGTCTTCAGCCACTCGTCGACCTTGATGAACCCGCGTGCGTCCAGAGCAATTCCAGCCTCGTCGAGCCCAATACCCGCGGTATTCGCGAACCGGCCGACCGCTACCAGCAGATGACTGCCTTCGATCTTCCGTTCTCCGGATCCTGTCCGGACGGTTACCGATACAGCTTCTCCATTCAGGCCATCGACGCGGAGAGGTTGGGCGTTCAGGACGACATCGATGCCTTCATCGCCCAAGAGCCTGCCCATCTCCGCGGCCACATCGGCGTCCTCGCGTCCCATGATCTGCGGGCCGGGTTCGATGACTGTGACGCGGCTACCGAAGCGGCTAAAGGCTTGCGCCATTTCGATGCCGGTATAGCCGCCCCCAAGCACGATCAAATGCGCCGGCACGTCGTCGAGTTCCAGCGCCTCGATATGGGTGAGCGCGTGCGCGTCCCTCAGGCCTGGAACATCCGGCATGGCGGCATGCGTGCCGACGTTGATCACGACCTCATTGCCGGCAAGCACGCGCGTGCCGCCTTCATTCAGCGCAACCTCGATCGTCTTCGGGCCGATGAAACGGCCGCTGCCCATGATGAGTTCGGCGCCTGTCTGCTTGTATAGACCGAGGTGTAGCTCGATCTCACGATCGATCATGTCCTGCTTACGGCGCCGCACCTTCGCCATATCGGTTCTGACCCCATCAACGATCGTGCCGAAGCTGGCCGCATTCCGAACGAGATGCGCCACCCTCGCGCTCCAAATCTCGTTCTTGGAGGGCAGACATGCGACGGCCGGGCACGAGCCGCCGACCCAACGGCGCTCCACGACAGCAACCCTTTTGCCGGACTGTCCCAGGTGCCAGGCAAGGTGCTTTCCGCCCTGGCCGCTCCCGAGGATGACGACGTCGAAAATTTCATGCTGAGACATGGCTCTTTCGCCCTTCAGAATCACGTTGCAACGAACCGCATAAGCAGCGGATCCTACCGCCGTCCCGCGTGTCGCGTGATGAGTTGATCGGCAACGTCGTTCAGGTCATCGCCGACGATCTGCGGCTGCGGGCCAACCCCCAGAACGTCGTTGCCGACCCGCTTGATCAGCGCTGCTTCCCAGCCGGCCGCTACGGCGCCAAGCGTGTCCCATGTGTGGCACGCGATAAGACAGAGCTGCGAGGGTTCCACCCCAAGCTCCCTCTCGACGTAACCGTAAGCCTGGCGCGACGGCTTATGGTGCTTCACGCCATCCGCGCTGAAACGCCGCTCGAAAAGGTGGACAATGCCGCCATGTTCAAGCTGCCGGGTTTGCACCTCAAGCAGATTGTCGGTGAGCGTGAACAGCCGGAAACCTGCATCGCGCAGCTTGGCAAGCGCGGCCGGTACCTCGCGGTGCGGCGGCATCGTCGAGAACTTCTCCTTGAGCTCCTCCTTGTCGGCGTCACCAATCTTGATGCCTTGCGTATCCGCCAGCATCTTCATCACGGCCGAACCGATATCGGTGAACGGAACATAGCAACCGGCCACAGTGAGGGCCGCGGAATACATGATGAAATTCGCGAACCAAAGGCGCATGGCCCTCTTGTCGCCGAAGATGCGCTGAAAAGTCGGCTCCATTGTTTGCAGATCGAGAAGCGTCTCATTGACGTCAAAGACGATGAGGGGAAGGGCGGGCATGTCAGTAACCTCCGGTCTTGCGAGCGCGCAATCGCGGCTCAGTGGGCCAGGAAGTCGCGGATGGCCGCCGCGATCTCCGCGGCATGCGTCTCCAGCGCGAAGTGACCGGTGTCGAAGAAGCGCACGATCGCATCCGGGATGTCGCGCTTGAATGCCTCGGCGCCCGGCGGCAGGAAGAACGGGTCGTTCTTGCCCCACACCGCCAGGAAGCGCGGCTTGTGGGTCCGGAAATACTGCTGGAAGGCTGGGTAGAGCGCGACGTTGCTCTTGTAGTCGCCGAACAGGTCGAGCTGCAGCTCGTCGGCGCCCGGCCGCGCGAGATAGTAATTGTCGAGCGAGTAACCGTCCGGCGAAACCCTCGTCGGATCGGGAACGCCGTGCGTGTACTGCCAGACGGTCGTCTCGGGCGTCAGGAAGGCGCGCAGCGCCTCGCGATTGGCCGGTGAGGCGTCCTGCCAATAGGCCCGGATCGGGTTCCAGCCGTCGCTCAGCCCCTCCTCATAGGCATTGCCGTTCTGCGAGATGATCGCCGTGATCCGGTCCGGATGCCTGACGGCAAGCCGGAACCCGGTCGGCGCGCCGTAGTCGAACACGTAGAGGGCGTAGCGGTCGAAGCCGACGATCTCGGTGAAGCGGTCGATCGCGTCGGCGAGCTGGTCGAATGTGGCGCGGCGCTCCGGCGCGTCGGATTTGCCGAAGCCCGGCAGATCGGGGGCGACGACGTGGAAGCGGTCGGCCAGGAGTGGGATGAGATCGCGGAACATGTGGCTGGCGCTCGGGAAGCCGTGCAGCAGCAACAGCTTCGGGGCGCCGGGCGCACCCGCCTCGCGATAGAAGATGGTGCGGCCGTCCGCGTTGGCGGTGCGATAGTTGATGGCAGTCATGGCAGTTTTCCTTCGCTGAAGGGTAGTGACCTTGGGTCGCAGTCAGCCCGCGACGGCCTGGTCGATCGCCTCGCGGATGATGTCCAGGACGACGGACGGCGCGGTCACCAGCGGCATGTGATCGACCGGATGCGAGCGCGTTCGGGCCTGCATGCGCTCGGCCATGAAGTGCTGGTTTTCCCCGACGATCATGCGGTCCTGCTCGGCCACGAGGAACCAGGTCGGCCGGTCCTTCCACAGCGGCCGCCCCACCGCGACGGTGATGCAGGCGGGCGAGATCGGCCGCTGGACCGCCGCCAGCACGGCCAGTTCCTCCGCGGTGGCATGCTGCGCGAAGGCGGCGGCGAAGGCCGCCTCCGGCAGATAGATCAGCCCGTGGCCGTCGGGCGCAAGCTTGGGCGCCTGTGGATGCGGCTCGGTCCGGTAGAAGACATCCGCGACCGTCTCGCCCTCGTCCGGAGCGAGCGCGGCCACGTAGACGAGCGCCTTCACCTTCTCGCTGCGGGTCGCCGCGATCACGGCTCCCGCATAGGCGTGGCCGACGAGAACGACCGGCCCTGCCACGCGCTCAAGGGTTCGATCAAGCGCCGCCACGTCATCGCGGAACGAGGTCAACGGCAGCGGCGCCGCCGCCACCTTGATGCCGTCGGCCGCCAGCGGCCCGATGATCTTTGCCCAGCTGGACCCGTCGGCCCAGGCGCCATGGACCAGCACAACGCTCACTCATTTGAGGACATCGCCGCTCTCCTTCTGGGCAGGAGCGGAATGTTGGTAACCTGTCTACTCCAAGCCTAGACGGTTACTCCAAGGAAGTAACTTGTCAATGAGCACTGGAGAGGTTATTTCGTAGCTGAACGTTCACGGATGGGTGATGCTGCCGGCAGCATGGGCCGAGCCGGCGCCCCCCGCGGTTTTTGTCGGCGGCGCGCCTGGCTTGGACTTCCTGAATTCGATCGCCACGCCGGTCGACACTCCCGATCGACTGGATCGATGACGGCGAGGGACTGCTGAGCTGGCTGGAGCAAGCGCAGCTCGTGCCGCTCCGAGGCGCTCAAGCAGCATTCGGGCGCAGGCTCTTCCAGGCGAACTCGACAAGGTGGCAGATCAGGCCAGGACGCTTGCGCGAGTGGTTCAGAGGCTTCGTGCGCCAACACAAAGGACGCCCTCTGGCAGCGGAGGCCCTTGCAGAGTTGGAGCCGTTGAATCGGCTGCTCGAGCGCGACGAAACCTTCAGCCGAATCATTCCCCTGCGCGCGGGCGGGAACGGGCCTTTCCAGCTTCAGACGGTTCGCAGGTGGCGGACCCCTGAGGCCCTTCTGCTCCCGATCGGGGAGGCGCTGGCACAGCTTGTCTGTGCGGAGGATTTCTCGAACGTGAAGGCCTGCGAGGGCCATCCCTGCACGCTCTTTTTTGCCGACCACACGCGAGGTCGCGCACGACGGTGGTGCAGCATGGCGATATGCGGCAACCGAGCAAAGCAGGCCGCGCACCGCCACCGCGCGAAGGCGATGCAAGGTTCGATCAAAGACTTGGGCTGCTGAATTGACCACAAATGTTGATGTGGCCTTCTGTGGCGCCGGCCAAATCAGGCTGTCGGCGTTGTATTCTCAGAACAGCGTCATCTGTGCCTCGCCGACCTTCGCCTTCCCATCGTCCGGCACAGCGAACCGGCCGCAATCCAGTCCCTCACGCGCCTGATCCAGACCCCATTGCCGCGTCGCCCGCGCGAACCGGCGCAACAGCAGATCGGCATAAACGCCCTGTCCCGAGAACCGATGATGAAACCGCGCATCGCTGAGCGCGCCGGACCGCGTCTCGCGGATCAGGTTGAGCACATGCTTCGCGCGATCGGGGAAGTGCGTCGCCAGCCAGTCCTCGAACATCTGCCGCAGTTCGTGCGGCAGGCGCAGCAGCACATAGCCGGCATGCCGCGCCCCTGCACGGGCCGCGGCCTCGACGATCTTCTCCATCTCGGCGTCGTTCAGCCCCGGGATCATCGGCGCCACCAACACACCCGCAGGCACGCCGGCCCGCGTCAACTCGGCGATCGCGTGCAGTCGCCGCTCCGGCGTTGCCGCCCGCGGCTCCATCAGTCGTGCCAGCGCCGCATCCAATGTAGTGACAGACACATACACACGCGCCAGCCCGCGCTGTGCCATCGAACTCAGGATGTCGAGATCGCGCAGCACGCCCGCCGACTTGGTGACGATGCCGACCGGATGATTGAACCGGTCCAGCACCTGAAGCACCGATCGCGTCAGCTTCAGCGTGCGCTCGACCGGCTGATACGGATCGGTGTTCGACCCGAGCGCCAGTGTGCGCGCGGTGTAGTTCGGCTTGCGCAGCTCCTTCTCCAGAAGTTCCGCGACATCCGGCTTGAAGATCAGCTTGGTCTCGAAATCCAGCCCCGGCGAGTAGCCGAGATACGCATGCGTCGGTCGCGCATAGCAATAAATGCAGCCATGCTCGCAGCCGCGATACGGATTGACCGCACGGTCGAAGCCGATATCGGGAGAGCTGTTCCAGGCGATCGCCGATTTCGTCGCATCCCGCGTCAGCGTCGTCGCGAGCTTCGGCAACGCGGCGAACTCGGCGCCCAGCGTGTCCCAGCCGTCGTCAAACGGGCTGATCACCTGGCTGTCGAAGCGCACCGGCGGGTTGGTGACGGCGCCACGGCCCTTGCGGGCGAGCGAGGGCATGTTGTCAGCGTCAGGCTGATCGCGCATGGTGTGTTCCCCGTTCGTTCGTAGGTAAGACTGGCAAACCTGCATCGGCTGGTCAAGAACAATAGTGGAACATGCTCTCGGTCGTGATCCCAACCCTGAACGCCGCGGCCTCGCTGCCGGCAACGCTGATCTCGGTGGCCGAGGCTGACGAGGTAGTGGTCGTCGATGGCGGCAGCAGCGATGGGACGCAGGCGATGGCCGCCACGCTGGGCGCGCGTGTGCTTCAGGCGCCGCGGGGGCGAGGCGCACAACTGGCTGCTGGTGTGGCCGCTGCGCACGGCGAATGGCTGCTGCTGCTGCACGCCGACACGCGGCTGGCCGCGGGATGGCGCGGCGCGCCCCTGGACCCTGGCCGCGCCGGCTATTTCCGCTTCGCGCTGGACAGCGACGATCCCCGCGCGCGGCGGCTGGAGCGGCTGGTCGCCTGGCGTTGCCGCGCGCTGGCATTGCCGTATGGCGATCAGGCTCTGCTGATCCATCGCGATCTGCTGGCAGTTGTGGGCGGCATCCGGCCGCTGCCGTTGATGGAGGACGTCGACCTGGTCCGCCGCCTCGGCCGCCGGCGGCTCGTCGCGCTGGACGCAACCGCGGTCACCTCGGCCGAGAAGTGGCGGCGCCAGGGCTGGCATCGCCGCTCGCTGCGCAATCTCGCCTGCCTGACGCTGTATTTCGCCGGGGTACCGCCGCGGCACATCGCGCGGCTCTACCGATGAAGGACACGGTGGTGGTGTTCGCCCGTGCCCCGCGCCTCGGCGCGGTCAAGCGACGACTGGCACGCGACATCGGCGACCGCGCCGCCTTGCGGTTTCATGTCGCGATGATGACGCGGCTGGTGCGCGCCCTGGCGGCCGACAGGCGCTTCCGCACCGTGCTCGCGGTCACACCGGACCACGCCCAGTTCGGCTTCCCGGCGCGCGTGCCACGCTTGGCCCAGGGTGGCGGCGACCTCGGCGTCCGCATGCATCGCGCCTTCCAGCGCTTCCGCCACGGCCGCGTGGCGATCATCGGCTGCGATATCCCGCACGCCGGGCCGCTCGATGCGCTCGCCGCATTCCGCGCTCTCGGCAGCGCTCAAGCCGCATTCGGCCCGGCGGCGGATGGCGGCTATTGGCTGGTCGCAATGTCGCCGCGCCGTCCCGCGCGACCGTTCACCGAGGTGCGCTGGTCCACCGACCTCGCGCTGGCCGACACGCTGGCCAACTTCAAAGGCCGACGGATCGCCCTCCTGCGCACCCTGCACGACGTCGACACCGCCGCGGATTGGCACAGGTCCCGCCAGGCAGAACGGCCCTGGCGATAACCCTGCGGCGTGCCACGATCGGGTCCTCCAGCAGGAGAGACTCGCCATGCCGACGCTGCGGATTGGACTGCTGTTGTTCCCGCGGATGGCACAGCTCGACCTGACCGGCCCGTTCGAGGTGTTCGCACGGCTGCCCGATGCCCAGGTGCTGTTGCTGTGGAAGACGCTGGAACCGATCGAGGCGGATTCCGGCTTGCGTCTGCTGCCCTATGCTACGCTGCGCGATTGCCCGCCGCTCGATGTCGTCTGCGTGCCCGGCGGGCCAGGCGTCAACGCCCTGATGGAGGATCCCGAAATCCTCGACTGGCTGCGCCGGCAGGCGAAACACGCGCGCTATGTCAGCTCGGTCTGCACCGGCTCGCTGGTACTCGGCGCCGCCGGCCTGCTGCGTGGCAAGCGCGCGACGTCGCATTGGGGCGCCCGCGACCTGCTCGCCGCATTCGGTGCGACGCCGACCGAGGGGCGCGTGGTGCGCGACGGCAACCTGTTCACCGGCGGCGGCGTCACCGCCGGCATCGATTTCGCGCTGACCATGGTAGCGGAACTCGCGGGCCCACAGGTCGCACAGGAAATTCAGTTGCAGATCGAGTACGCGCCGGCGCCGCCGTTCGACGCGGGAACCCCCGAGGCGGCGCCCGCCGATGTCGTCCAGGCCGTGCGCGCCGGGGGCGCCGCCATGCGTGAGGCCCGCGAGGCGATCGTGGCTCGGATAACTACGCCGCCGCCGTCCTGAGGTGTTCCTGTAGACGCGGCATCAGCTCCACCAGGTTGCAGGGGCGAAACCGGTTGTCGAGCTGGAACACCAGTATGTCGTCCCAGGCATCCTTCACCGCTCCGGTGCTGCCTGGAAGCGCGAACAGGTAGGTCCCGCCAGCCACGCCACCCAGCGCGCGCGACTGCATCGTCGACGTGCCGATCTTCTGGTAGCTCAGCATGCGGAACAGCTCGCCGAAACCCTCGATCCGCTTCTCCAGCACGCGATCGAACGCCTCGGGCGTCACGTCGCGGCCGGTAATGCCGGTCCCGCCCGTCGTAATCACCACGTCGATCTCGCCATCGGCGATCCAGGCGCGCAGGTGGCGCTCGATGGCACCCGCGTCGTCCTTCTCGATCGCACGCGTCGCGACGCGGTGGCCGGCTTTGGCGATCCGCTCTGCCAGCGCATCGCCCGAGGTGTCGTTGGCCAGCGTACGCGTGTCCGACACGGTGAGGATGGCGATGTTCACCGCGATGAACGGTCGGGTCTCGTCGAGGCGTGCCATGGGAGCTGTCTCCTGATCTAACGATGCAAATGTCGCGGCACTAAGCCGCCCGTGCGGTGAGTATCCCGTCGGATGCGCAGGCTAGAAATGCCCGTAGCGCGCTCGACATGAATCTGTGGCGATGGCGGACGAACACCGTATCCACCATCGCGTCGCCGCGCGGCAGCGTGTGGGCACTCACCCGCCCCGCCTGGCAAACGCCGCCAACCAATGCGCGCGGCAGCAGGGTGATGCCAAGGCCTGCGCTGACACAGCCGAAGATCGCTTCCAGCGTGCCGAACTCCAGCTGCCGTTGCACGACGATGCCGCGGCGCGCCAGCAGCGTTTCCAGCATCTGGCGGTACGAACACCCTGCGCGAAGCACAACGAGCCGCACTTCGCCGGCCTCCAGCGCGGCGTCAAGCGACGCGACGTGGGGAGCCGCCAGCACCACCAGTTCCTCGCGAAACATCGTCCGCTCTTCGAGGTCGGGATGCGCGACCGGCCCGCAGACGAACGCAGCGTCTACACGCTGCTCCAGTACCTCGCCGATCAGCTCACAGGTGGTGCCGGTGCGCAGCACGAGATCGACCGCTGGATTGTCGGCGACAAAGCGCGTCAGCAACGGTGTCAGGCGCAATGCAGCCGTTGTCTCCAGCGACCCGATCGTCAATGTGCCGCGCGGCGCACCGTCGTCGCGGGCAGCGTGCATGGCATCCACCAGCAGCCGCGACAACTCGCCGGCATAAGGCAGCAGCCGGTGACCCGCCTGGGTCAGGGACACGCCACGGCCGTGGCGCTCGAACAGCGTGCAGCCGACCTCTGCCTCCAGCGCCTGGATACGCGCGGTCACGTTGGACTGCACAGTGTTCAGCTCGGTCGCCGCCCGGTTCATGCCACCGAGGCGAGCCACCGCCTCGAACACTCTGAGATCGCGGGCATCCATTGCACCGCCCCTATCTGTGCAAGCGATCGCATTTATCACAACAAATCGTTTCCTGGAATTGCCGACACGACATACGTCCGCATCATGCAGACCGAACAAAGTTCAGCCGGCCACGTGCGGCCGGTCACCACCGGCACCTGGTCCAGCGCGCTCGGCGGCCTGATCGCGTTGGCCACCGCACTCGGCATCGGCCGCTTCGTCTATACGCCGATCCTGCCGGCGATGATCTCGGCTCTGGGTCTCGGCAGGTCATCTGCCGGCCTGATCGCCTCCGCCAACTTTCTCGGCTACCTGTTCGGCGCGTTGCTGGCGGCCCGGACAAATCTGCCGGGATCCCGCCACCGTTGGCTGGTGGGTTGTCTTGCCATCAGTGCGATCACGACCGGCGCGATGGGCTTGGCGCATTCCCTGTTGTCCTTCCTGGTTCTGCGCTGCCTCGGCGGCGCCGCGAGTGCCGTTGTTCTGGTCTTTGCAACTGCCATGGTCCTGGAGCGTCTCGCCGAAGCGCGCCGCCCCGGGCTGTCAGCGCTGCATTTTGCCGGCGTGGGCACCGGAATTGCCGCGTCTGCCGTCCTTGTCGCCGGGTTGACCAGCGCCGGCGGCTCGTGGCGATCGATATGGCTCAGCAGCGGATTGCTGTCGCTAGCCGGGACGCTCGCGTCGGCGCTGCTGATCCGCGATGGTGAGGCGCACGCACCACCAGCGGCACGACCACAGGCCGGACCAGCGACAGATCCACGTCTGCGCCGTTTCGCAGCCGCCTATGGGCTGTTTGGTTTCGGCTACGTGATCACGGCCACCTTCATCGTGGCCATCGTCCGCAGCACGCCCACGACCAGTGCTCTGGAACCCGAGGTCTGGGTCGTCTTCGGCCTGGCCGCGGCGCCGTCGGTCGTTCTGTGGACGTTGATCTCGACGCGCTTCGGCGCTCCGATGGCATTTGCCGTCGCATGTATGGTCGAGGCCGGCGGTGTGCTGGCCAGTGTCGCCTGGCCCACGATGACCGGCGTATTTCTCGCGGCAGTCCTGGTGGGTGGGACCTTCATGGGCCTCACCGCGCTGGGTCTGGTGCAGGCGCGCGCCCTGGCAACGGGTAATCCCCGCCGGGCACTCGCTCTGATGACCGGCGCCTTCAGCCTCGGCCAGATCATCGGCCCCACCTTCGCCGGCGTGGTATCGGACGCCCTGGGGAGCTTCGCCGTGCCGTCGATCGCGGCGGCAGCCGCATTGCTGATCGCCGGTGGCCTGACGTTATTCCACGGCAGGCGCAGCGTCCTCATCCAGCGTGCGGCGCAGTAGCTGGAGGTCGTCCCAGGCGGCGCGGCGGTTGCTGGGGTCGCGCATCAGCTCCGCGGCACTGAACGTCGGCAGTGCCGGCAGCACCAGCGACGTGCCCGGCACGGCGACGTCGATCCACGCTCCGCGCGGCCGGCGGCGCGAGCCGGACTGCGGCAGCAGCGACCGCGCGGTGAGCAGCCCCATCAGCAGCAGCCGGCGCGGCGCGACCAGGGCGATCAGCCGATGCAGGAACGGCAGACACACGGCCAGTTCCGCCGGATTGGGCGGCCGGTCGCCGGGTGGCCGCCATGGGATAAGCGGCGTCATCATGAGCCTGCCGCGCTCCAACGCGATCGCGGCGAGCATCCGGTCCAGATAGGCGCCCGCCGGTCCGGCGAACGCCGCGCCTGACCGATCATCGTCCGCGGCCGGCGGCTCGCCGATCAGCAGCAGCCTCGCCGCCAGATCGCCTGCGGCGAACACGAGGTTGCTGGCGGTGTCGCGCAGGCCGCAGCCGTCGAACGCCGCGATGGCGGCGCGCAGCTCCTCCAGTGTGTTCGCCGCTGCTGCGCATCGGAGCGCGCGTTCCACGGCCCCTTCCCCCCGCCCCCCTCCCGCAAGGGGAGGGGGAGAAACAATCCGCTCCTCCCCCTCCCCCTGCGGGAGGGGGGCGGGGGGAAGGGGCGCTGTCCTCAGCCGATCGACCGGCGCATCCTCCAGCGCCTCGTCCGCCCCCCACTCGATCTGCAACCGCAGCGCACTGAGCGCGTCCATCCCGCCCCGCTACTCCGCCGCCTCGGCGCGCGCGTAGTCGATCGGCTCGGCGCACCAGCCCTCTCGCCGGAACCGCCAGTAGGCATCATGCAGCCGCTCGGTCACCGGACCCGGCCGATCGTTCCCCAGTATCCGCTCATCCAGCCGCGTCACGCCCATCACCCCGCCCGCGGTCGACGAAATGAACACCTCATCCGCAGCTCGCAGTTCCGCCAGCGGCACGGTGCGCACCTCGCAGCGCAGCCCAAGCTTCTCGCACAGCTGGATCACCGACAGCCGCGTGATCCCCTCCAGCACGCCGCGATCCGGCGTCGCCACCACGCCGTCGGTCACCGCGAACACGTTGAACCCCGGCCCCTCGGTCACGTTGCCGTCGAGATCCAGCAGCACCGGATTGTCCGCCCCCTTGTCCTGCGCCTCGAACAGCGCCCGCGTCATGTCCGCCCAGTGGAAATTTTTCGCCCGCGGATTGACGCACACCTCGGGAATGCGCGGCGTCGACGCGACGATGAGATGCACGCCGCGCTCGATCACGTCGCGCGGCATCAGCCAGACATACGGCACCGCGAACGCCAGCAGATAATTCCGCGCATTCGCCGGATGCCGCCGCATGGCGGGCGGCGCCGCGCCCCGCACGCAGTCCATCGCGACGTACGCCTCGCGCAGCCCGGTGCGCCGCACCAGCTCGTGCAGCACGCCGCGGATGTCGTCATCGCTCTCGCGCGGCGCGAGGCGCATCCAGTCCATCGACGCACGGAACCGCCGCATGTGGTCGTCCAGCTTGAAGAACGCGCCGTCCCACACGCTGACCACGTCATACGTCACATCCGACCGGCGATAGCCCCAGTCGGTGACCGGGATCATCGCCTCGGCGACCGGCATGAAGCGGCCATCGACATAGGCGGCACCCGTCGGCCAGATCGCAACGCTTGCGGACATCGTAACGGCTCCTTACCGCAGATTACTACGAAATGGAGACACGCATGAACGCTTTCGCCAAGGGCCTACTCAGGCGTCCGTCCCCGCGCGCGAATCTCCGATGAGGATGTGTCGAGGCGGAAGCGGCGCTCGGGGATTTCGGTGAAGAGATCGGCAAAGCGCCGCGGCACGGGGATGTCGTTCAGCGCGCGCACGCGTCCCGCGGCGTCGATGCGCACTGCCACCAGAAAGCTGCCCCCGGAACTGGCGATCTCCTCGAGCGCCACATGCATGCGCAACTCGTCATCGCCATAATATCGCGGCGCAACCAGCCGTTCCGCCGTATCCGCACCGATCACGAACGTGGTCCGCGGAAACAGACGAGACTTTTCGACGAAGGTGGGCGCTCGCGTGAGTTCGACCGGCGACTTCCAGGCGAATTGCCCCGCCCGGTGTCTAACCGTCTCGCCCGCCAGCGGCGGCTTGTCCACGTTGATGACAGAGATTTCGAACGCCGAGGGCTGCTGCCGGAGATCTTCGGCGATCCGCGCCAGCGTTACATGTCCCTCGTGCACCGGGTTGAAGGAACCCGGCAACAGCACAGGGGCCGGCGGAGCCGACAGCACCATCTGGCCATCGGGCTGGACGGTGACGCGATCGAGCTCACCCGCCAAGAGCTGATCGATCGCATCCACGGTGGCGACGATCGTCTCCGCATAACGTTCATCCGCATCGAGCAGGCTGCGTGGCGACGGCGCGTCAATCCCGCATGCGGTGGCCAGCCACAGGACGATCGCGCGCGAAACGAGGTCTTCCTCGGCGGCGCGATCACGTCGGCCCTTTGCCAGCACGCACGTGCAGTGCGCGATGCCGGCAGAATTGGCGGATGCGATGTGAAATCGATGCTCGCCTCTACGCGGACGATCGCTCACCAGGGCTGCCGTCGCGCCGAGACCGACCAGATCGGTGCCCGCCGGCACCAGCCTGACCGAGCGCGCCCGCACGCTTCGTGCCATCGCGATTGCGGTGTCGGAACTGGAAGCCTGTGCCGGCGCGAAGCCGAGAAACGTCGCAAGCGCCATCGCGTCGTAGGGAACCTGCGCCTCGATCAGCAGCCGCGAGCCCCCGGGAACACGCAGCAGCTCGCCGATCGCCCCGCTGCCGCCTCCGGTGATCGCGAGTGCAGCCTTGCGGCCGGACGCGTGCAATGCGGAGATCAGTTGGTGCCACGCAGCGTCCGACGGGCTCATGGTGCGTGTCTGGTCCGAGCTGATGATGCCTCGTGGATCGTGAAAGACAGTTCGGGCAGTGTCAACAGAATGCAGGGCACGCCAGCAACCTGGTAGCCGGCATCATAACGATGGCGGCCCCTAGTCGATCCGCACGCGCGCGAGGACCGACATCTTCACCAGATCCTGCCCCAACGCGTAGCCAAGCGTTGCCGCGAACAACCCGCCGACAACAGCCGGCGGCAGCGCAGTCATCAGTATTCCCCCGGTCGCCAGATAGCTGACGATAGCCAGATCCGCCGCGGAGGCGACGAGCATCACCAGGGCGGGACGCGATCGCCAGAAGTGGCCATGCTCGCGCAACACATAGATATTCGCCTGGCCGGCGAGAACCAGCATGAGGAAGGTAAGCGTGCGCAATTCCGCACTGCTCAGGCGTAGTATGAACCAACCCGCCGCAAGCACGCCCAGGCAATACAACAGCTTGAACATGCTCAACGGAACGGCGGCGATGGTCAGGTTTCGCACACGCCATACGTTGGGATAGGCTGACGGCCCCGCCCGATCCGCCGCCCTGGCCATCGTCACCAGATCGCCGGTGAGCATCGACAGCGCCTGGAGCAGCGGCGTCAGCACGGCATGCCCGGTCATGACCAATCCGGCGCCCAGCACGATGAGCGTAGCGCACTTGTTCATCAGAATGCTCAACGTATAGGTCAGGATGCGCTGGAACCCGGAGCGTCCCTCCCTGATACAGGCGACGATGCCGCCGAGACCGGGCTCGGTCAGTACGATGCCGGCCGCCGCCTTCGCCACATCGGTCGCGGTGGAAACCGCGATCCCCATTTGCGCCTGGCGCAGGGCCGGCGCGTCATTCGCGCCGTCGCCGCACATGCCGACGACGTGGCCGCGCCGCTGAAAGGCACTTGACCAGGCGAAACTTCTCCTCGGGAAAAACGCCCGCATAAACGGCGTAGTCGTCGGGACCGACGCTGTCGGGGATCTGGCCCTGCGGGCAAATCGCGCCCTCCAGCCCGATGCGCATGCGCGATGGTTGCCGCCGTGGCCGGTGAATCGCCGGTGACCATCACCGATTGCACGCCCAGCGACCGCAATTCGGCGAGCAGCGCCGAGGAATTGGCGCGTGGCGGGTCGCTGAACGCGATCAGCCCGATCAGCTGCATCGCGCCGGGCGGACCGGCGGCCACAGCGATGGTGCGGTAACCTGCCGTGGCGAACCGTTGCAGCACCTCGGACGCCTCCGGCGTCATCGGCGCGGCGACCGCTGCGATCGCCGCCGGCGCACCCTTCGCAGCCCGCTGCTCGCCGTCGTCGCTTGCCAGCACCGCTTCGGCCATCTTGGTGGCCGGATCGAAAGGAATGAACCGCGTCACGCGCAGCGACTCGTGCGATGCAACCGAACGGATCGCCACGTCGATCGCATCCTGCCCGTCGACCGAGCTGGCCGCCGCGGCGAATGCCAGAACATCGGCTTCGGTGCATCCGTCCTTCAACGGATGCACCGCGGCGACGCCAAGCGCGTTCTCGGTCAGCGTTCCGGTTTTGTCAGCGCACAGTACGTCGATCATCGCCGCCTCGTGCAGTGCCGACAGCCTGGTCAACAGCACGCCCCGCAGCGCGAGCGTCCTTGCACCCAAGGCGGACGCAAGCGTGAAGGTCGCGGGCAACGCGACGGGAACGGCGGACAGCAGCGCGGTCAGCACCAGCGGAATGATGCGGGGCAGGTCCATGCCGATGCCGTGCGCGTAGGCAACTATGCCGACGACTATTGCAAAGTTCACGGCCGTCAACGCGCGCACCACGCCGAGCACGGCCTGCTGTTCGCTGCTTTCGACATGCGCGGTCTGCACCAACTCGGCAGTACGTCCGAAATAGCTGCGCGGCCCGGTCGCGGTAACCTCTGCGATCGCCTCGCCGAGGCGAACCAATCCGCCGGCATACGCAGCTTTGCCCGGACCCGCTTCAACCGGCACCGATTTGCCGGTCAGCATCGACTGGTCGAGCACCACCGCACCGCTGATGATGGTCAGGTCCGCCGGCACGATGTTTCCGAGTGAAAGCTGCACGATGTCGCCGGGCACCAGATCGGCGGCGGCCATATCCGCCCAGTTTCCATCGCGGCGCACGCGCGCCTTCGGCGCGAGCCGCTGCTTCAGCAGATCGAGCGCCGCATCGGCCCGTGATTCCTGGAACACGCCAAGCGCGACGTTGAACAGCAGCAGCGCCGCGACCATCACCGCCTCGACATGCTCGCCGATCGCAAGCTGCAATGCGACCGTCGCCTCCAGCATCCAGGGCACCGGCGCCCAAAAGTGCCGCGCGATGCGCCGGAGCGGATGAACAACCTCTTCGGGGACCGCGTTCGGCCCGAACGCCGACATCCGGTGGGCGGCTTCGGCCGAAGATAACCCCGCTGGAACCGCCGGCGCGGCGCGTATCATCCGTTGCCGTCGCGGCTTGCGGGCGCCAAATCGGGCATCATGTCACCTGTGTCGTCGTCGCGAATTCGGTACGCATCCAGACCTGTCCCCGATCGCACGACAGCTTCGCCCGGGCCTCACCACGTGGCAAATCTGACGGTCAAGTCCCGTCGGCCAGCCAAGTGCCTCGCCGAGAACATTGGCGCCGCAACACCTCGGCCGCCCCGGGCGCCTGGATGTCCGTGATGCCTAGGAAGCGCCCGCCAGCGGCACCAGGTGCGACAGGAACACCTCGGCGCACGCCCGCCACGAATAGCGTTCCGCATGCGCCCGGCACGCCGCCCGATCGGCGCTCAGCGCCGCCATCGCGGCGGCACGCAGGTCGGCGTTCACCGCGCCGACCTTGCCTTGCGCGTCGGCCAGGACGTCGATCGGCCCGGTCACCGGGAATGCCGCGACCGGCGTGCCGCAGGCCAGCGCCTCCAGCAGCACCAGGCCGAACGTGTCGGTCAGGCTGGGAAACACGAAGACATCGGCGCCGGCGTAGGCACGCGACAGCGCCTCGCCGTAGCGCGGGCCGGTGAACAGCACATTGGGATACTCGCGCCGTAGCCGCGGCAGGATCGGCCCGCCACCGACTACGACCTTCGATCCCGGCAGATCGAGATCGAGGAACGCACCGATGTTCTTCTCCACCGCCACGCGGCCGACACAGAGGAACACCGGCCGCGGCAGCCCCCACTCTTCGCGCGGTTCCGGCTTGAACAGGTCCAGATCCACGCCGCGCGACCATGACCGGATGTTGCGGAATCCTCGCGCCGTCAGCTCGTCCCGCAAGGACTGCGTCGCGACCATGGTACCCTGCGCGGCGCCATGGAACCGGCGCATCCAGGCATACAACGGCCGTACCGGCAGGCCCGTCCGTGCCTTGATGTACTCGGCGAACCGCGTGTGGAAAGCCGTGGTGAACGCGAACCCAGTGCGCTTCGCCCAGCTTCGCGCTGCCATCCCCAGCGGGCCCTCGGTCGCAATGTGCAGCGCCTCCGGCTGGAACGCCTCGATCATGCGCACCAGGCTCCGGCGCGGCAGCAGCGCCAGCGGAATGTCGCTGTATGTCGGGCACGGGATGGTGCGGAAGCGGTCAGGCGAGATCACCTCCACCACGTGCCCCATCGCGCGCAGCTCGGTCACCACCGTGGTCAGTGTACGCACCACGCCGTTCACCTGCGGCAGCCATGCATCCGTAACGATCATGATCCTGTGCGAGGGCGCGGGAGGCAGCATCGCGTCGCAGCAGGTCAGTTCGTCGAGGATGACCGTGTCAGGCAGCGTCGCTCAGCGCGGCGCGGCGCGGCGCGAAGAACGACAGCCGGTTGGCCGCCGCCCAGTCGATCAGCTCCAGCCGTCCGTCATGATGCTCGACCAGCGCCGTGCAGCTCTCCACCCAGTCGCCGTCGTTCAGGTACAGCACGCCTTGCACTTCGCGCATTTCGGCTTGGTGGATGTGGCCGCAGACGACGCCGTCGAAGCCGCGCCGCCGCGCCTCGTTCGCCAGCGCGCTCTCGAACCGATCGACTGCCTTCACCGCCTCCTTCACCTGCCGCTTCAGCCAGGCCGAGAGCGACCAGTAGGGGTAGCCCAGCCGCCGGCGCAGCGCGTTGAACCAGCGGTTGAACGTCAGTGCGGCGGAGTACGCCCCGTCGCCCAGCAGTGCGAGGAACTTCGCGTAGCGCACCACGCTGTCGAACTCATCGCCGTGCATCACCAGCAGACGCTTGCCCGCCGCGGTGACGTGCTCGACCTCCTGCCGCAGCCGGATGCCGGCGATCTCCAGCCCTCCCGGCACGATCGGATCCAGCCAGGCGCGGAACATCTCGTCGTGGTTGCCGGGGATATAGGTCACCTCGGTGCCGCCGCGCGCATGGCGCAATATCTGCCGCAGCACTTCGTCGTGGTACTCGTCCCAATACCACGACTTGCGCAGCCGCCAGCCGTCTAAGATGTCGCCGACCAGGAACAGATGCTGGCAACTGGTGCGGCGCAGGAAGTCGGCGAGGAAATCGCAGCGCGCGCCTCGTGTGCCGAGATGTGTGTCGGAAATGAACACACTGCGATAGAGCGGCCGCACGCCAGGAACGATGGGAGCATTCATGCCGGGTGTAGGGCATACCCACAAATCGTTGTGGATAAAGTTAAGATTCCGTGACGAAACTGAATATTGCCGCTTCCGGTGAAAGTCATCCCGCAGCAACAATACGATCATTCTTCTGTCATGAATGGGGTGGCAAGATTCACAACTTCGCGTTGAATGAAATTTCGGTTCGATTTGCTGATGATCGTGATTTTCAATCCTGCGGCGGGAATACGGCGCGCCAGCCTGTTGTGGCGCGTGCTCGATGTGCTGGTGGCGAACGGCATCCGCGTCGAGCTGACCGAGACGCATCGGCCAGGTCACGCCGAGGCCCTGACGCGCGAGGCGGTCTGTCGCGGCGCATCGATGGTGGTCGCCGCCGGCGGCGACGGCACGATCGCCGAGGTCGCCAACGGCCTGATGGGATCGTCGGCGCGGCTGGGGGTGATCCCACTCGGCACCGCCAACGTGATGGCGCACGAACTCGGACTTCCCTTCGAGCCGCGTGCCGTCGCGGCGGCACTGGCATTCGGGCGGACGCGGCCGATCTGGCCCGGCGTGGTGCGTGCCGCCGCCGGTTCGCGGCTGTTCGTGCAGATGGTCGGAGTCGGGTTCGACGCGCAGGTCGTGCATCATCTGCCCAACATGCTGAAACGTGTGTTCGGCCGCGGCGCTTACGCCATTCAGACGGTGCGCGAGCTCGCCTGCTATCGCTTTCCGCTGATACGCCTGCGCCTGGATGGCGAGGACATGCAGGCCGCCAGCGTCATCGTCAGCAAGGGCCGCTTGTACGGCGGCCGCTTCCTGCTGGCACCCGCCGCGTGTGCCGCGGAGAGGGGCTTCTCCGTCGGTACTGTTCGATCACTCGGGCGTTGCCGCGGCGCTGCTCTACGGCGCCGCGCTGCCGCTCAACCTGCTGAGCCGCGCACCCGGCGTGCGCCACCTTCGCGCGCGTCAGGTGGACTTCATGGACAACGTGACCTTGCCCGCGCAGGCCGACGGCGACGCCGCCGGCTGGACACCGATTGCCGTCACCGATGCGCCGGCGGCCATCCCGGTTGTGGTGGCCTAGTTGCCATCACCCGCCCGCCGTCTCCAGCGCCTGATCGAGATCGGTGATCAGGTCCTCCGCGGTCTCCAGGCCGATCGACAGGCGGATCACGTCGGGTCCTGCGCCCGCGGCAAGCCGCTGCTCGTCCGTAAGCTGGCGATGCGTGGTCGACGCCGGATGCAGGATCAGGCTGCGCGTATCGCCGATGTTCGCCAGGTGCGAGAACAGCCGCACGTTCTCCACCAGCTTCACGCCGGCCTCGTAGCCGCCACGCACACCGAAGGTGAACACCGCACCCGCGCCGCGCGGCAGGTATTTGCGTGCCAGCCTGCGATACGGGCTGGATTCCAGTCCGGCGTAGGTGACCCAGGCCACGCGCGGATGCCGTTCCAGGTATTCCGCCACCTTCTGCGCATTCGCCACGTGTCGCTCCATGCGCACGTGAAGCGTCTCGATCCCGGTGATGGTCAGGAACGCATTCATCGGCGCCAGTGTCGGGCCGTAGTCGCGCAACGCGACCGCGCGCGCCTTGGTGGTGAAGGCGAAGTCGCCGAAGTTCTCGTAGAAGCGCAGCCCGTGGTAGGCGGGTTCCGGTTCGGTCAGCGCCGGGAACCTGCCGCCCTGCGACCAGTCGAACTTTCCCGATTCCACCACGACGCCGCCCAGCGAGTTGCCGTGGCCGTCGAGGAACTTCGTCGTCGAGTGCACCACCAGATCGGCGCCCCACTCGATCGGCCGGCACAGGAACGGGGTCGCCAGCGTGTTGTCGACGATCAGCGGAATGCCCGCCTCGTGCGCGATCTTTGCCACGGGTTCGAGATCGACGACGATGCCGCCTGGATTGGCGAGGCTTTCGAGGAAGATCGCCTTGCAGCGCGGCGTCAGCGCGCGGCGGAAGTTCTCCGGATCGTGCGGATCGACGAAGTGGCAGGTCCAGCCCAGCTTCTTGAACGACAGGCCGAACTGCGTCAGCGATCCGCCGTACAGGTTGCGCGAGGCGACGAACTCGTCGCCCTGCTCCATCATGGTGGCAAAGATCAGGAACTGCGCGGCATGGCCCGATGCGGCGGCGCAGGCGGCGCGTCCGCCTTCCAGGCTGGCGATCCGTTCTTCCAGCACCGAGACGGTGGGATTGGTCAGGCGCGCGTAGATGTAGCCGAAGTTGTGCAGGTTGAAGAGTGAAGCCGCGTGCTCGACATCGTTGAAGACGTAAGCGGCGGTCTGGAAGATCGGCGTGATCCGCGCGCCGGTCGTCGGATCGGGTGACGCGCCGGCATGGATCGCTCGTGTCTCGAAGCCGTAGCTGACGTTGGCCGACGGCAGCACCTGTGGCTTCGCCTTGCGTTCGGTGGGTGCCTCGGGCGCGCGATTGCGGATGATGCCGGAATTCACGCCGCTCCATGACAGCTCGCCGCCGAGACGGCCGAACTCGATCTTCGGACAGCGATCCATGATCACTTCGATGCCGGCCGCCTCGGCGCGCGCCGCCGCTGCATCGTTGCGGACGCCGAGTTGCATCCATACCACCTTGGCGCCGATCGCGATCGCGTCGTCGACGATCGGGCCGACCTGGTCCGACGCGCGGAACACATCGACCATATCGATCTTGTCGGGAATGTCGCGCAGGCTGGCGTAGACCTTCTCACCGAGCTGTTCCTTGCCGGCTGTTCCGGGGTTCACCGGAATGACGCGATAGCCCTTGTTCTGTAGATACTTCATTACGAAGTAGCTTGGCCGGTTCCAGTTGGCCGACGCACCGACCATCGCGATGGTGCGCACGGTCGAAAGGATCCGGCGAATCTTCGCGTCGGAATAAGGGATCGGATCGATCGCCGTCATCTGCATATCCTCCCGTTCAGACCCCGTGCCAGGACTTGACCCGACCATCTGCTGAAGTACGCAGGTGGCCAGGTCAAGTCCAGCAGCAGGGAGACGCGCAATGGCCAGGCTCCATCGCCGCCAGCCGGTACACGGCGTCAGCATCGGCATCATGATGCTGGATACGGGGTTCCAACGCCTGCCTGGCGACATCGGCTATGCGCCCACCTGGCGCTTTCCCGTGCAGTTCGCCGTGGTTCGCGGCGCCACGCCCGACCGCATCGTCAGGCCGAACGCCGACGGCATGCTGGACCTGTTCCTGCGCGCCGCCGATGAACTGGTGGCTCTTGGCGTCGACGGCATCACCACGAGCTGCGGCTTCCTCGCCATATTGCACCCGCAGCTTGTCGCGCACTGTCCGGTGCCGGTCGTGACCTCCAGCCTGCTGCAGATCCCGCTGGTGCAGAGCATCCTGCCGAAAGGCAGGCGCGTCGGCGTGCTGACCGCCGACAAGGACGCGCTGTCGCCGGACCATTTCCGCGCGGTCGGTTGTCCAACGGATCTTCCGGTGGTCGGCATGCCACCCGACGGGATCTTCCGCCACAACAACCGCACCGGCCAACCCGTCGTCGATTACGCCGCGCAGGAACGCGAGGTACTCGGCATGGCGGAACAGTTGCTGCATGAAAACCCGGACGTCGGCGCGATCGTTTCCGAGTGCACCAACCTGCCGCCCTATTCGGCGAAGATTGAAGCGACCTTCGGTGTGCCGGTGTACGACATCATCGGCTTCGTCGAATGGTTCCATGCCGGGCTGAAGCCGCGGCGCTACAACAACGGGGGCTGATCATGCAGACCAGACGCAGGTTCGGGACGGCGCTTGGCGCGGCGGCCGCCATCACGGCTGCCGGCACCGCCGCGGCGCAGTCGCCGTCGAGCGAAGCCACGATCGATCGCATCCGCCGCACCGGCGTGCTGCGCATCGCGGCGCTGCCGGGCGAGATGCCATTCTTCCACAAGGACCTCGCCACCGGCGAATGGTCGGGCGTCGCGATCGACATGGCGAAGAGCATCGCCGCGCCGTTCAACGCCAGGCTGGAATACGTCGAGTCCACCTATGCGAATTCGGTGCTGGACCTTCAGGCGAACAAGATCGACCTGGCGTTCGCGCTCAACCCGACGCCCTTGCGCGCGCTGGCGATCGGCTTCACCCATGCCTACTACATGCATCCCTTCGGCTTCGTCGCCCGCCGCGGCTTTGCCGCCCGCACCTGGGAGGACCTGAACAAGCCGGAGATACGCATCGTGTCGCTGATCGGTTCGCTGACCGACGTGCTGCTGGCGCGGTACGCACCGAAGGCGCAGGTGATTGGCGCGAAACAAGGCGACGATGCGATCCTGCTGATGCAGGCGGGGCGCGCCGACTGCATCATGTACGCGCTGATCCAGGCGCTGAGCGTCAGCGCGCGGGCACCGATGCTCGAGCAGGTGACGCTGTTGCAAGACCCCTATGTCGCCTTGCCGAGTGCCATGGGCGTGCAGATGGAACCGGACCGGCGCTGGCGGGATTTCCTGAACAGTTGGACCGACTACAACACCGGCACCCGCCAGGTTGGCGCGTGGATGCGCCAGTCGCTGCTGGCGATGGGCGTGCGAGCGGAGAGCATCCCTCCCAACGCCGATCTCTGACCGCCCAGCGACCGTGCGTGAATGGGATGGCGAGCGCTTCCCGCGTTGCCTCATTAGGAATCCATTAACCTAATCGCACGCACAAAAGATGCGTCACCGCGCCTCCGGAGCAACATGAAAGTCCTGTTCGCGACCAGCGAGCTTGCCGACTATGCCAAGGCGGGCGGGCTGGGCGACGTGTCGGCTGCCCTGCCGCGTGCGCTTCGGCGGCGGAACATCGATGTCCGCGTGCTCCTGCCGGCCTATCCCGAGGTGATCGCCAAGGCGACCGGTATCACCGTGGTGGCCCATCTGCCTGGCTGCGCCGGTATCGATCCTTGCTGCATCGGCGAGGCTCAGACCGCCGACGGTCTGACGCTGTACCTCGTGCTGGAACCGTCGCTGTATCAGCGCGGCGGCAGTCCTTATGCCGGGCCGGAAGGTCACGACTGGCCCGACAACGATCTGCGCTTCGCCCGCCTGTCGCTTGCCGCCGCGGAAATCGCTGCCGGCCGCGCCGGCATGAACTGGCAGCCGGACGTGTTGCATGTGAACGACTGGCCAGGCGGCCTGGCGCCCGCCTATTTGCGCTGGCAGGGCGTCCGTGTGCCGACGGTGCTCACCATCCACAACATCGCCTATCAAGGTCTGTGCGAAAAAGAGCGCATCCGGCCTCTCGGCATCCCGGACTGCGCGTTCCACATCAATGGCGTCGAGTTTCATGACCGCGTGTCGTTCCTCAAGGCCGGCCTGTTCTACGCCGACCATATCTCGACGGTCAGTCCGACCTATGCGCGCGAGATCACCACCGAGGCCCTGGGTGCCGGCCTGCATGGCCTCACCCGCGCGATCGCAGCCGAGGGGCGGCTGTCCGGCATCGTAAACGGCATCGACGACAGTTGGGACCCGAGCCGCGACCCGCATCTGCCGCACCATTTCGAGGCCGACGACCTGTCCGGCAAGCAATCGAATGCCGACCTGGTGCGCACCGGGCTGTGCCTGAAGCAGTCGGATGGTCCGCTGTTCGGCGTGGTGTCGCGTCTGGTGCACCAGAAGGGACTGGACTTCGTGGCGGACACCGCCCGCGACATTGTCCGCGAAGGCGGCCAGATCGCCATCCTGGGGCTGGGCGATCCTGATACCGAGCACATGCTCAGCCGGCTGGCGCGCCGCCATCGCGACGACATCGGTCTGCTGATCGGCTTCAACGAACCGATGGCACGGCGGATCGTCGCCGCCAGCGACTTCTGCCTGATGCCGTCCCGCTTCGAACCGTGCGGCCTCACTCAGATGCAGGCACAACGTTACGGCGCGCTGCCGATCGCCCACCGCACCGGCGGCCTCGCCGACACGATCGAGGATGGCGAGACCGGCTTCCTGTTCTCCGACCTGTCGGGCGAGGGCCTGTTGGGCGCCTGCCGCCGCGCCTTCGATGCCTTCGACGATCCCGAGGTGCTGGCTGAAATGCGTCAGGCCGCGATGGCGCGCAGCTTCCATTGGTCTGGTGCCGCGGCGGAGTACGAGCTGCTCTACGCGCGCCTGATCGGCCAGCGCATGGCGCAGGTCACAACGACCCCAGCGCGGCGGCGCGCCAGGCAGCCGGCGATCCCGGAGTTGCGGGCGGCGGCGTAGGCCGCCCCTCAGGCGCCCAACTGTTCGGCAAGCTGTCCGAAATCGGCGACCACCAGGTCGGTGGCCGGGTCCGGTATCGGATCGGGCGGCCTGGCCGGTCCCCACTCATCGGGGCGATGGACGAAGCAGGTCCGGTAGCCGACGCCCCTCGCGGCGTTGAGATCGAAGTTGTGACACGCCACCATCAGGATCTCGCCGGGCTCGAGCTGAAGCAGCCTGGCCGCACGCTGATACGCCTCCTGCCGCGGCTTGTACACATCCAGCATCTCGCAGGAGATGACCGCATCCCAATGCAGGCCGTTGCGACGGGCGGTATCGATGATGAGCGAGACGCTGAGGATGGTGAATGACACCGTGATGTGGTTCCGCCGCACGCGTTCCAGCGCGGCGGGAAAGTCCGGCCAGGCGTCGAGCGAGTGCCAGCGCCGCGCGATGGCCGCGCGGTCCGCGCCCGAGAACCTGCCGAGGTCGTGCTCGCCGGCAAGCTCGTCGAGTACCGTGCGATGCACGTCGTCGATGTTGAACCCGGGGCTTGTCTGGTTGGTCATGCGCTGAAGCGAACGCCGGCGATTGGCGTTGGTGATTGCCGTCCAATCCCGCGTGAGCCCATGGCGCGCTCCGGTCTCGGCGAGCGCGGCACGGATGCCGGAATGCCAATCCAGCACCGTGCCGCCGGTGTCGAAGGCCCGCGCCTTGATCCGCGCTATCGTCATAGACTGCGCAGCACGTCCAGCGTCGCCTCCGGCTCCGGCCGGTGCGTGTAGTCGGGATCCGCCTCGGCCGAGGCCACGATGCCGTCGCGGCGAATGACGATCCGCGCGGGCATCGACAGCCGCCAGCTCTGATCGCCGTTGAAGCGCGGCAGCTCGATGCCGTTCTTGGTGTAGACCTCGATCAGGTCGTCGGGCAGCCGGAACGCCAGGCCGTAGGCCTCGCCGACCTTGTTGTCGGGATCGGTCAGGATCGGGAGCGTCAGCTTCTGCCGCGCCGCGCCCGGCTCGGTGAACGCCTGCAACTGCGGCGACAGCACGATCAGGCTCGCGCCGAGTGACCCGATATCGGGAAGTACTGCTTGCAGAGCATCCAGCTCATGCCGGCAGTAGGGTCACCAGAAACCGCGGAACACGCTCATCAGCACGGGGCCGGACGCCAGCAGAGCCGACAGCGTCACCGCATTGCCGTGCTGATCGTTCAGCGTGAAGTCCGGCGCCTTGCTGCCCGGCTTGATCACCCGGTCCATGATGCCGGACCGGCGCAGCTGCTCGGTGGCGTTGTGCATGATGGCGAGACGGTCGGGCGGGATGCGCTTCGCTGATGCCTCACGCACCGCCGCCAGTTTGTCCTCGAGGCTCATCGCACTCTCCCCAGGTTATTCACCCACTAGTCTGGCCCATGCCGATGTGGTCCGCCAGATCCGCTGCGCTGAAGCCCTCGCCAAAGCTGTCGGGTATCTCCGGCAGCATCGCGGCATTCCATGCTGCCCATTCCGATGCCAGCCGATCGAACACATCCTGGCGCCGATGCTTCAGGTTGCCTCGCTCGCGCGGGTCCGCCACGACGTCGAACAGGAAGCTGTTGTCGCGGATCTTCAGATACTTGAAGTCGCCGTCGCGCATTGCGCGCTGCGCGTTGGTCTTGTAGCGCCAGAACAGTTTTCGCGGGGCGGCGGCGCGGCGTCCTGTCAGGACTGGCAGCAGGCTCGCGCCATCCGGCGGATAATCCGTGTGAGGCGCGGTGCCAGCGGCGTCCAGCAACGTCGGCAACCAATCCATGGTGATCATCACCTGCTGGCTGACATCACCGGGGGCAATCCGATCGGGCCAGCAGATCAGGGCGGGAACGCGCAAGCCGCCCTCCAACAGTTCCGTCTTTATGCCGGTGAACGGCCAGGTGTCCGAGAAGCGCTCGCCGCCGTTGTCGCTGGTGAAGATGACAACGGTGTTGCCCGACAGGAAGTTGGCGTCGAGCGCCTGTAGAACACGGCCGATCTGGCGGTCCATCGCTTGCACCATGCGGGCATAGGTGAGCTGCGTGCCGCCGTCGTAGTGGCGCAGCCGCGTGCCGCGCAGCCGCTCCGACTCCGCCTGCTCGCCCGGCGCTTCCCATGGCCAGTGCGGCGCGTTGAAGTGCAGGCTGAGCAGGAACGGACGCTTGCTCTCCGCATGCCGCTCGATGGTCTCGACGGCCCGGTCGCCGAGCAGGTCGGTCATGTAGCCGGTCTGCTCGATGGCGACATCGCCGTCCCACAGGTCGGCTTCGTCGCGGGCGTTGCGGTGCGAGTAGTAGTCCAACGCACCGGTGCGGAAGCCCCAGAATTGCTCGTAGCCGCTTTGCAGGGGTCCGAATGCCGGCAGCACGCCCAGGTGCCACTTGCCGATCAGCGAGGTGGCATAGCCGGCGTCGCGCAGCAGCGACGGCAACGTGGGATGCTCGGGTGGCAGTCCGACATCGGTCTTGCCGGCGAGCGGTTCCTCGAGCCCCAGCTTCAGCCGGTACTGGTAGCGGCCGGTGATCAGCGCGAGCCGTGTCGCGGAGCAGACTGCCGAATTGGCGTAGGCCTGGGTGAAGCGGACGCCGCGTTCGGCGATGCGGTCGATGTTGGGGGTCGAGAAGTCCCGGCGGCCGCAGCAGGAAAGGTCCGCGTAGCCGAGGTCGTCGGCCATGATGAACACGATGTTCGGGCGCAAGGGGCTCTCCGTTGTCGTGGCGGCGGCGGAGGACCATAAGGCGGGCAGCGTCGTCTGAACATGGAGCCACGCCATGAGCCGCCCGCCGCTTCCGCCGTTCACCGCCGAGACCGCCGCGCAGAAGGTGCGTATGGCCGAGGATGCATGGAACACGCGCGATCCGGCGCGCGTCGCGTTGGCCTATACCGAGGACAGCCGATGGCGAAACCGCGCCGAGTTCATCGAGGGTCGCGCGGCCATCGAGGCGTTCCTGACGCGCAAGTGGCAACGCGAGCTCGACTACCGCCTGATCAAGGAACTCTGGGCGTTTCGCGACAACCGCATCGCCGTGCGCTTCGCCTATGAGTGGCATGACGACAGCGGCAACTGGTTCCGCAGCTACGGCAACGAGAACTGGGAATTCGACGAGTATGGTTTGATGCGGCTGCGCATTGCCAGCATCAACGATGTGCCGATCGCGGCAAGCGAGCGCAAATACCATTGGCCGCTCGGTCGCCGTCCGGATGACCATCAAGGTCTGAGCGATCTGGGACTGTGAGCTTGCGGCGAGGCCCGATGTGGCGGGATTATTCCTGGCAGCAATCGGGAGGGAACCGCGATGAGCACCACGACGCAGCCTGCCAGCAGCCCCTATCTGCCGGTGCGCGACGACTGGCTCGCGCGGCGCACCGAGGCGATCCTGGAACCCGAGCTGCCGATCGTCGATCCGCACCATCATCTGTGGGAACGGCCCGGCTGGGTCTACATGCTGGATGATCTGCTGGCCGATACCAACAGCGGGCACAACATCGTCGCGACGGTGTTCGTACAGTGCCGCTCGATGCACCGCGCCGGTGGGCCGGAGGAGATGAAGCCGGTCGGCGAAACCGAGTTCGTCAATGGGGTCGCGGCGATGAGCGCCTCGGGCGGCTACGGCAAGACGAAGATCTGCGCCGGCATCGTGGGGCACGCCGACCTGCGGCTTGGTGCGCGCGTGCGTCCGGTGCTCGAGGCGCATATCCGCGCCGGCGGCGGACGCTTCCGCGGCATCCGTCACATCACCGCCTGGGATGCCGACCCGACGCTGATGAACCCGGCCTACGCGCCGCCTCCCGGTCTGCTGGCGGACGCGACGTTCCGCCAGGGTCTTGCCTGTCTGGCGCCGCTGAACCTGAGTTTCGACGCCTGGCTGTATCATCCGCAGATCGATGAACTGGCGGCGTTGGCGCAGGCATTCCCGGAGACGCGCATCTGCCTGAACCATGTCGGCGGTCCGCTCGCCATCGGCGTTTATGGCGGCAAGCGCGACGAGGTGTTTGCCAAGTGGTCGGCGTCGATCCGCGCGTTGGCGAAGTGCCCCAATGTGGTGGTGAAGCTGGGCGGCATGGCGATGCGGATCAACGGTTTCGACTTCCACGAGAAGGCCGATCCGCCTTCGTCGGAGGCGCTGGCCGCGGCGTGGAAGCCGTATGTCGAGACGTGCGTCGAGGCGTTCGGCGCGTCGCGCGGCATGTTCGAGAGCAACTTCCCGGTGGACAAGGGATCGTACGCCTACGCGCCGTACTGGAACGCGTGCAAGATCCTGGCGCGCGGTGCCAGTGCGGCGGAGAAGAGCGATCTGTTCAGCGGTTGTGCGACGCGGTTCTATCGACTGGAGCTGTAGTTGCCGGCGGGGACGAATCGGTACGGCGGGGCTGGTGGTGACCGGCCCCGTGGGTGACGCCGCGGCGGTCTGAGCGGCGAGGGATCAGGGCGGGCCGGCGCCGGAAGGTGCCGACGATTGCAGGGCCGGTGCGAGAGGTGGGGTGAGGGGCCAGGGCGAGGCGGGACGCTGAAGCACCCGGTCGCAGATGTCCTTCACCAGGCGGGCCAGGTTGCCGCCATGGCGGATGATGACGATGCTCAGTTCCCGCCACAACGGATGGTTCGGCATGATGCCGAGATCGCGGCAAATGTCGGCGATGACGGCGCCGATCGGGCGACGGCGGACCTCGGCGGCGATCTGCTCGGGCGTGGGCAAGCAGATCCCCGGGTCAAGCCCGGGGACAGGGGCATCGTGGACGGCGGCGGTGGCGGCTCGGGCGGGCGGCGATTGGCGGTGGGAGGTGGCGCGCGGCGGCGCGGGAGGAGCGTCCAGACGGGCGGCGTCGCGGATGATCCTGGCTTCGAGTGCCTCGGCACGGAGGAGGCCGCTTGTGATGCGCGCGAGGATCTGGGCGATGTCGGTGGCGCCGAACGGGTGGGGGTTGCTGCGGAAAGTGGTGGCGAGGTGCCGGCCGTAGTCGATGAGCGCACGGACGAGGGCGAGGAGGCCGGTGGCGCGGCTGGGTTTGGGGTCGGGGGCGGTCTCAGCGGCGGACATGTGGGACAGATGAGCACGGGACGGGGGTTGTGGCAAGGAAATTATTCCTGGGAGGTGTTTTGGTCTGAAGGCGAATTGCGGGAGCAGGCGGTCAGAAGTCATCGAGCTGAATGGAGCCGAACAGCCGGTTGTGGCCGACAGCGGACAACTCCGGTGGTCTAAAGGCCGAAGCGGACGTTCGGCGCACATAGGCTGAATGGTGTGCTTCGACTCATCAGTCGATCGCGGCGGCTGCACGGCGTTTTCGGCGTGCTCGCCGGCGCGCCTTCTCGCGATCAAGCGAGGCGGCGCTATTCAACAGCCTCGGCGAGATAGATCGATTGACGAGGCTGGCTGAATACCTTCTGAAGCATCGGTTCAAAGGCCTCGAGCGGCATCGATCGGAAATTTGGATCGAAGGCTACCTGATCATACACCCGGCAGAATTCCTCGGCCTTCTCGAAGTGCGGGTGGCCGCGGAATTTCTCACGCATATCCCGATCGAGGCCGAGGAAGTGGAAGAAGTAGTAGCCCTGAAAGATAGCGTGATGTTGGACGATCCAGTGGTTCTCCTCCGACACGAAGGGCTGGACGATGACAGCCGCGACATCCGCGTGGTTGTTGGGACCGAGCGTATCGCCGATATCGTGCAACAGGGCGCAGACCACATATTCTTCGTCCCGGCCCGCCTGAAACGCACGCGTCGCGGTCTGCAGGCAATGCTCCAAACGGTCGACCGGGAATCCGGCGTAGTCGCCGCGGAGCAGGTTGAGATGCGCGATGAGGCGTTCGGGAAGCTTCCGCGCGAAACGCTCCAACTCCCCGCCGATCAGTTGCCATTCATCGCGGGTGCTTTCGGTCATCGCATGAAACCGAGCTCGATCGTGCCTGATGTCTTCCATCGTTTTCTCCTATTGGCTCAGAAGAGTGGGGTTTAGCCAGGGAATGGTGTCGCCGCCGCCACAACGGCTGTGGCGAACACCGCTTCGGTCAGTTGCGGTACGACGGGTCGATCCGGTCGAGCTTTCGCAGCAGCGCTGGCCACGCAAGTGCTCCGATCGCCGCGTTCGTCACCATTGCGGCCTGTTGCTGTGCCGTCGCGATGATGTGTGGATCGATGGCGACGAGTTCGCGCCCGCCAGATTGCGCACGCACTTGAATCATACAGGCAGATTCGAACGTGTACATGAACAGAAAAGCATCAGGCACGTTATTGGCAACAGTGATCAGGCCGTGGTTACGCAGCATGAAGAAGCTTTTGCGGGCAAGATCGCGCACGAGCCGTGGCTTCTCGTCTTCGCGCAAGGCAACACCTTCATAATCGTGATATGCCAGCGACGACAGCACGAATATGGATTGCTGTGATATCGGCAGCAGGCCATCCTTCTGCGCTGACACCGCGGTGCCGTTCACACTGTGGACATGGAGCACGCACGTTGCATCCTCGCGCGCGGCGTGGATCGCGCTGTGGATGGTAAAGCCCGCCGGGTTGATCTCGTGCGGTGACTGCATGACCTTGTTGCCGTCAAGATCCACCTTCACCAGGTTGGACGCCGTGATCTCATCGAAGGTCATTCCGTAGGGGTTGATCAGGAAATGATGATCCGGGCCCGGAACACGGGCCGACAGATGGGTGAATATCAGATCATCCCAGCGGAAATGCGCGACCAGCCGATAGACGGCCGCCAGCGCCACGCGTTGTTCCCATTCTTCAGGCGTGACCTGGTCACGCAGGCACGTCGACGATCGTTGTCGTGTCATTGCTCTCTCCTCAGCTTGTTTGCCGATCACAGGTGCAACGGGATCGATTGACATTCGATGTGTTGATGTAGACAGTGGATACACCTGGATGTATCCGGTGTCAACATTGGTGGAGCCAACGTGCCGATAAAAATTCACCCCGCCAAATCCCAGCCCTATCATCACGGCGATCTCCGCCGCGCGCTGATCGATATGGCGCTGCAGCTTGTCACCGAGGAACAGGACTGGACGTTCTCGCTCAGAGAGGTTGCGCGCCGCGCCGGTGTCAGTCACCGCGCGCCGTACAATCATTTTCCTGAGAAGCTGGATCTTCTGGCCGCCGTCGCTGCCGTGGGCTTCGAGCAGCTGCGTGACGCCATGATGCGGTCGATGGTTGGCATCGATGACCCGGAAACATGCCTGGTCGCGATCTGCCGAACCTATGTGCATCTTGGACTGGAAAACCCCGCCCTCTACCGGCTGATGTTTGGACCCGCGCTTTCCGATGCCGGATCCGTTGACCGCCCGGCCGTGGCCCGATTGGCGGGGGCCGAAGCCAGAGGAGTGCTGGAAGACATCATTCTGCGTGGCGCTCGCGCCGGTGTTTTCGCTGTGTCACCCGATAAGCCATACGATGTGGCACTGGCCGCGCTTGCAGTCTGGTCTTCCGCACACGGCCTGACGATGCTGGCGATTGACGGGATTCCGCGCGCGGAACTGTCCGTCAACGACATGATAGACTCGCTGCTGCGCATCGTGGTTGCGGGTCTCCGGCCATGTGCCGACCAGTCACGTCAGGTGCCCGCGACGCGAACAAACAACGAGTTGAGCCCGCGACGCACAACCAAGCCTGGGCGGGTTATTCACCCATGAGCGCAACCCGAATTGCCGCTTTGCGATGAGCAACATCGGCAACCAGGCATTCGTTCATGCAATTACCGACGGAGGCGGCCACCCATGGCGCGCATCCGGCGCTGTCTCATAGTTTGATCGCGCCATTCAGGCCTCCGGTCATCACGCTCTGGCCAACCACGACACTCCGTCGAGCAGGCCACGCGACCTCGATGGAGATTGCTTCGCCGCTACACTCCTCGCAATGACACATGTGGCCACTTCCCAATAAGCTTTGACAGCGAGAGGGGGCGCGTCTATTGGGTCGTCGCAATGCGGTTGTGCAGACAAAACCAATTGCGAAGTAACGTTGTAATAATGAGGCTCTAACATGGCAATGCCGTTTCACCGACGGTTATCTTTCGTGGTTGCTGTGCTCGCCGCGTTGGCGTTGCCGGTGCACGTCGCGCTGGCGTGCACGTCGTTCGTGCTGCGGTCGGAGGATGGCGGCATCGTCTATGCGCGCACACTGGAATTCGCCTTGCCGCTGCACTCGCGCGTCATCATCGTGCCGCGCAACATCGCGCTGACCGGCACCGGGCCGGACGGTCAGGCGGGCACGGGACTTGCGTGGCGCAGCAAGTATGGCCTGGTGGGAATGGACGGGATCGGATTGCCAATCGTGGTCGACGGCATGAACGAGGCCGGGCTCGCCGGTGGCGCGCTTTATCTGCCGGGCTATGCTGAATACCAGACGGTCCCGCCAGGACAGGAACGCACGTCGGTCGCATCCTATGAGCTTCTGCTTTATCTGCTCACCAGCTTCGCCACTGTGGCCGAGGCCAAGGCGGGGTTGCCGAAGGTACTGGTCAATCGCTCGTCACAGGCGGTATTCGGAATGCCGGTGCCGCTGCATATCACGCTGCACGACAAGAGCGGTGCGAGCCTCGTTGTCGAGTATGTCGGCGGGCGGCTGACGATGTATGACAACCCAACGGGCGTGATGACCAATGCGCCGCCGTTCGATTGGCATATTGCGCACCTAGGTATGTATCTGGACCTGTCCGTCAACGAGCCGAAGCCACTGACGCTCGGCTCGTTGACGTTGCGGCCGCCGAGCTCGGGTGCCGGGACGGTGGGGCTGCCGGGCGACATGTCATCGCCATCGCGCTTCCTGCGTGCTTTCCTGTTCTCCTACAGCGCACCGAAGGAGCCGACCAGCGGGCAAGCGGCCAATCTTGCGTTCCACATCTTGAATAACTTCGACATAGTTCCGGGGACTATCCGCACGTCTGCCGAGGCGGCGGCCGGCGGCGGGGTCAACGGCACCGAGATCACGGAGTGGAGCGTGGTCGCGGACCTGAAGATGAAGCGCTATTACGTGCGCACCTACGAGGACCTACAGGCACGAGAGGTTGATCTTGACCGGGCCGGTCTCGATGGCACAGCAATTCGCACGATTCCAGTGACGCAGGCGGAGACGGCCGTCGACTTGACGCCTTGAACGAACGCGCCGCGTGGTCTGATGCGGCCGATCAGAAACTGATATTGGCGGCCAGGATCGGTCCACGCAGCGTCACCTTCTGCACGACAGCGTCGCCGCCTCCGTCAAACGCGAGATAGCGGTAGCCGACAGACAGGCCGAACGTTTGCGTCTGATAGCCGATGCCACTAAAGACCTGCCAGGTTGGACGCGCGCCACCGCCACCGATGTCGAAATAATAGGGGATGAAGAACCGGCCGCCACCGAACCAGCCGGCATCGCCGATGTAGAGGCGGCCGCGTATACCGCCTATCCCATTCCAAAGACTGCGACCGGTCGACAGGTTGCCGGTTCGTCCAAGCGCGACAGTTCCATCGGGTCTGGTGACGCTCGCGGACAAATCGAAGTCAGTGGCATCGTTTACCGCGAGCAGCCTGATTCCGGCCAGCACATCGACGTTGCCCCAAGAGCCCTTGGCGAGCGTGTAGCCGCCGGCCATCGTCCAAACCGTGCTCTGCAAATTGGTGCCTACGTGGGTGGTAAGCTGGTCGAGCGGGACGTCGGTGGTGCCGAAATTGAATGATTTCACCGTGGTCCCGGATGCGCCTACGCTCAGGTAGAGAATGTCGGTGAAAAGGAAAAGTCGATCATAATCGATCTCTCCCGCAAGCATCGCCCCGAAATGAAGCTTCGGAATATAGTCGGCAGGGCCGGTCGATACCGAGGTTCTGGCGGTGCCGCCACCTGGGATCGGGTAGTTGATGTTGGCGTTCACCATTGGCAGCCAGAGATAGGGAAATAGATGGACGCTTAGCCCTGTTAAATCGTCGGGGGCCTGGGCTTTGGCCGGAGCACCCGCGACGAATGCAAGCGATGCGGCCAACGCGGTCAGGCCAATCCGGTGCAACATAGACACGGGTCCTCCGCGCAAGGTGAGCGTTCACGATCCGCGGGCTTCATCAGCAGGCCACCGGCAGACCGAAGCGTAGCGGAAACACGACTCGATCAGAATGTCTGACATGCTAATGGATTGGCCACTTGCGGCAACGAAAATATGACGGTCGAGCGCAAGTGGCTGGCGCCTTGAACCTGGACGGGATAGGTCCCCGCGAACGGCGTGACATGCTCGATAGGTTTCCTGCTGAGCAGTTGTCTGTCACGCTGAAGGTTGTCGAACGCGGTAGAGACGGTGGGCGGAGGATATCCTATGCGTGAGCACCCCCTGTTTGCGCGGCTCTGGAACGGCTCGGCGCAGATGGAGGAATGGACGGCAGCGGTATCGCAGGGCGCCGTCACCTCGGTCGCCGATAACATCATCACGATCCACACGACCTACTTCTGCGGCAGCGTCACCGCGATCCGCACGGGGGACGGGCTGGTTCTGGTCGACACGGCCAACCAGGCAACCGCCGAGAAGGTCCTCGCACTCGTCAGGACCTGGGACGACAGCCGCATCCATACGGTTATCTACACACATGGCCATATCGACCACACCGGAGGGATCACCGCCATCGACCAGGAGGCGCAGGCGAACGGGCTGGCGCGCCCGAGGATCATCGCTCACCGCGACGTGGCGCGGCGGATGAACCGATATGCGCTGACGCAGGGCCTCAACAGCATCGTGCAGGGCCAGCAGTTCAACGACCCGGCCTATGTCTACCCGATCGGCCATCGGCAGCCCGACGAGGTTTATGACGATACGCATTCGCTGGTGATTGGCGGCGAGCGGATCGAGTTGTTCCATGGTCGGGGCGAGACCGACGACGCCACCTTCGTCTGGCTGTCCGGCCGCCGCATCCTGGCAAGTGGTGACTTCGTCATCTGGATGTTTCCGAACGCGGGCAACCCGAGGAAGGTGCAGCGTTACGCGGCGGAATGGGCCGCCGCCTTGCGCCACATGGAACGGCTGGAGCCGGAGATCGTCATCCCGGGACATGGCCCGGTCATTTTCGGCGAGGACCGTGCCGCGCAGGTGCTGCGCGACGGCGCGGCCGTGCTCGAGCACCTGGTCAGCGAGTGCCTCGCGCTCATGAATCGGGGCGCCACGCTCGACCAGGTGCTGCATGCCGTCACCGTGCCGGCCGAATATCTGTCGAAGCCTTATCTGCGCGCCAAGTACGATGATCCGGAGTTCCTGGTACGGGCCATCTACCATCTCTACGCGGGCTGGTTCGATGGCAATCCGGCGCATCTGAAGCCCGCGAAGGCAGCCGATCTGGCCGTGGAATTGGCGCGGTTGGCTGGCGGTGCCGACAATCTTGCCGAGCGCGCGGCCGTCCTGGCTGAGGAAGGCAACACCCGGCTCGCCGCCCATCTCGCTGAATTCGCCAGTGAGGCGGCGCCTGACGACAAGTCCGTGCAGGCGACGCGTGCCCTGGTCCTGCGGACGTGCATCGAGCGCGAGGGCTCGCTGATGGGCAAGGCTTTCCTGGCCGTCTATGAGCGTGAGGCGGAGCAGCGGTCAAAAGCCTGAGCGGCCGGTGGGCAGACGGCGGGGGCCGAATGCGATTACCCTGAGCATCGGCCGCGGGACGGAGTACGCGTCGCGGAGATGACGAGTGGGAAGGGGAACTGCGATGCGCACTCTGAAGATCGGCGACGTCACCATCACCAGCATCATCGAGCGCGACGGTCCATGGCGGCAGCCGGAGGACATGTTTCCCGCCTATGACCCGGACCTCGGGCGTCGTTACCTGGCGGAGATGGATCGCGAGGTGTACGACCCGGCGTCGAACCGCATGGTGATCACCTACCAGACCTTCGTGGTGCGCACGCCGCACCACACGATCCTGGTCGATACCTGCACCGGCGAGGACAAGGGCTATCCCGCGCCGATGGATTTTCCCAAGCAGCCCTGGCTCGATGGGCTCAAAGCCGAGGGGCTGAGGTTCGAGGACATCGACTATGTGTTCTGTACGCATCTGCACATCGACCATTGCGGCTGGAACACGGTGCTGCGCAACGGACGCTGGGTGCCGACCTTCCCGAAGGCGAAATACATCTTCCACAAGCGGGAATACGCCGCGTGGGAGGCGGCCACCGCGCGCGGTGATCAGCCGCCCGGCGATGTCTGGCGCTTCAACTGCGAGCCGATCGTTGCGGCCGGCCAGGCGCTGCTGGTCGATGACGACTATACACTCGACGATACGGTATGGCTGACGCCCACGCCCGGCCACTCGCCGTGCCACTGCTGCGTGAATATCCGCTCGGGCGGGCAGCGCGCATCGGTGACCGGCGACATGATGCATCACGCGCTGCAATGCCGCGAGCCGGGATGGTCGACGATCTTCGACTGGGACGCGAAGGAGGCGGCGGTGTCGCGGCGCAAATTCCTGAGCGAAGTGGCGGACACCAGCACGCTGATCCTGCCGATCCACTTCCCGTCGCCGACAGTCGGGCGCGTGACCGCCGACGGCGAGCGCTTCCGCTATTCGTTCGTGCGCTGAGGAGACGAACATGCGAGCCTATCACTATGACCATGTCCATCTTCGCAGTCCGGATCCGGATGCGACCGCGCGATTCTTCGAGACGATGTTCAACGCCGAGGTGACGCGCAGCGTCTATCCGCCCGGCACGCTGTATCCCGGTCAGATGCGAGTCACCATGAGAGTCGGCGGGCAGAAGGTGCTGATCGCCCCGACGCACCCGCATGACGCGACCGCGACCGCGCCGCAGTTCCCGTACTATGGCCTGGAGCACATCGGTCTGACGGTCGATGATGTCGATGCGGCGTGCGAAGAGCTGCGCGCCAAAGGAGCCGATGTTGCGATCGGTCCGTTGACGCGTGACCCGGGCACACGCCTGGCGTTCGTCCGCGGCCCGGAAGGGATTATGGTGGAGCTGGTGCAGAGCCGACAGTGACTGTGGGCACCGCGGCTTTGCCATACGACGAAGCAATCTGGATCGCGAGTGCGTAAACGTGCTGGGGATTGCCGCGTCGCTTCGCTCCTCGCAATGACAAGGGGGGAGGGGTGCGCTAACCTGAGAGCACCTGGAGGAAGCCATGCTGACCAAAGCCCAGATCGACGAGTACAACGAGATCGGCGCCATCGTGGTGTCCGACGTCCTGAGCGCGGACGAGGTGCAGCGCCTGCGCCGGGTCACCGAGGAGTTCGTGGAGCGTGCCCGCGGCGTGACCGCGCACGACGACATCTACGACCTCGAGGACAGCCACACGCAGGACAGCCCGCGCGTCCGTCGCATCAAGGCCGCGCACCTGCACCATCCCGAATATGCGCGCCTGGTGCGCCATCCGAAGGTTCTCGCCGTCCTACAGGACCTTTGGGGGCCAGACATCCGCTTCGATACCGCCAAGCTCAATATGAAGTGCGCCGGCTTCGGCGCGCCCGTCGAGTGGCATCAGGACTGGGCGTTCTATCCGCACACCAACGACGATCTGGCCGCGGTCGGCGTGATGTTCGACGACATGGAGATGGCGAACGGCCCGCTGATGATCGTGCCCGGCAGCCATCGAGGCCCGATCCACGACCACCACGCCGACGGTATCTTCTGCGGCGCGATGGATCCCGCCAATCGCGATGTGGACTACGCCGGAGCGGTTCCGCTCACCGGCAGAGCCGGCTCGATCACCGTGCATCATGTCCGCGCCGTGCACGGGTCCGCGCCCAACGTCTCCGACAAGGACCGCCGTCTTCTGCTGTTCCAGTTCCGCATCGCCGATGCCTGGCCGCTGCTTGGCTTCCCCGCCGGCATCGAGAAGTTCAAGGAGCTGATGGTGTGCGGCGTGCACCGCGAGCCGCGGCTCGAGCCTGTGCCGGTGCGGCTGCCGCTGCCTCCGGCCAAACTGCAAGGCTCGCTCTATGAGAACCAGAAGGGCATGAAGAGCCGCTACTTCGCGGTGCCGGCCGCGGCGCGCGAGCCGGAGGTCGTGAAATGAGCGCGGCGGTCCGCAACGTTGCGCGCGACAAGCTTGAGCAGAACCAGCTATCGCTGGGCTGCGGCGTGCGCCTGACACGCAGCGTCGAGATCGCCATTGCGATGAAGACGGCGGGGTTCGACTGGCTGTTCCTCGACGCCCCCATGTCGATCGACGCCGCGGCACAGATCGCCACGGCCGCGCTGGATGCCGGGATTGCGCCACTGGCGCGCGTGCCGAACGGCGAGTATGCGATTGCCACGCGCCTGCTCGACAACGGCGTGCTTGGCATCGTGATGCCGCATGTCGATACGGCGGACGAGGCGCGCGAGGTGGTGGAGAAGCTGAAATATCCGCCGGTCGGGCATCGCTCGATGGGCGGCATCGGGCCGCATTACGGACTGCGCTCCGCCAGCACGGGCGACGCGGCGAAGGCGCTGAACGCGGCCAATCTCACGGTCGTGATGCTTGAGACGCCGACCGCCATCGCGAATGCCGATGCGATCGCTGCGGTGCCGGGGGTGGATGTGCTGCTGATCGGCACCAATGACCTGTGCGCCGAAATGGGCATTCCCGGCGACTTCGGCAACGAACGCGTCGCGGATGCGTATCGGACCATGATCACGGCCAGCAGGAAGCACCAGAAATTCCCCGGAATGGCTGGCATCTACAACGAGGCGATCATGCAGCGTTACATTGAGATGGGCGCGCGGTTCATCCTGTCAGGCAACGACGCTGCGTTCCTGATGGCCAGTGCGACGCAGCGTTCTTCCGCACTGAGGAAGATGCACACTTCAATGTGATGCAGGACAACGCGTGAGGTTTCACATCTACCCGTCGGATCAGCGGGAGGTGGAACCATGTCACCCAATGTTACGCGCCGCGGGGTACTCGGCGGCACAGTCAGCGGCCTCGCGCTGCGTCCGCTGCTGGGCCACGCAGACGACACGACGCCTGGCAGGCCGCCCTTGCCGGCACCGCCGCCGGAGAACCGGATAGCGGTCGCGCTGCGGATCAACGGCAGCAGCGTTCCACTGTCCGTTGATGCGCGCACCTCGCTGCTCGATGCGCTGCGCGAGCATGCGGGCCTGACCGGTACCAAGAAGGGCTGCGACCGCGGCGCCTGTGGTGCCTGCACCGTGCATATCGATGGGCGGCGCGTGCTGTCGTGCCTGACGTTGGCGGCGCGCTGCCAAGGTAAGGCGATCACCACCATCGAAGGCCTTGCCAACGGCGACGATCTGCACCCGGTGCAGGCCGCATTCCTGCACCACGACGGACTTCCAGTGCGGCTACTGCACGCCCGGCCAGATCATGTCCGCCGCGGCGCTGATCAAGGAGGGTCACACCGGTTCGGATACGGAAGTTCGCGAGTGGATGAGCGGCAACATCTGTCGCTGCGGCGCCTACCCCAATATCGTCGCGGCGATCCGCGACGCGGCCCGGGAGGGCTGAGCCATGCAGGCATTCCAGCTCGCACAGCCGACGTCGCTCGACGCCGCGCTCGCAGACGCCCACGCGCGTGACGCCAGGTTCATCGCCGGCGGCACGGACCTGATGCAGTTGCTGAAAGACAACGTCGAGGCGCCTGTCGAACTCGTGGACCTCGAACACATCGGCCTGTCGCGTATTCAGGTTGATCGAAGCGGCCTGCGGCTCGAGGCCATGGCACGCATGAGCGACGTCGCCGCGCATCCCGAGGTGCGCGCGCACTGGCCGGTGATTCCGCAGGCGCTGGAGGCGTCCGCCTCGCCGCAGGTGCGCAACATGGGCACCATCGGCGGCAACCTGCTGCAGCGCACGCGGTGTGGCTATTTCCGCGACACCGGTTTCGCCTGCAACAAGCGCGAGCCGGCTTCCGGCTGTCCCGCCATCGCCGGGGAGAACCGCATGCTGGCGATCCTTGGCGGCAGCGATCACTGCATCGCCACCCATGCATCGGATCTTGCCGTGGCGCTGACGGCGCTCGATGCGGTCCTGGAGTTGCGTCGTGCCGGCGGTGCGCTGCGGCACGTGCCGATCACCGAATTCTATCGCCTCCCGGGCAATACGCCGCATATCGAGACGGTGCTGGAGCGCGGTGAAATGATCACCGCGGTCATGGTCCCGGCAAGCGCGGCGGCGCGGAATTCGCACTATCTGAAGCTGCGCGATCGCGCCAGCTTCGAATTCGCGCTGGTGTCGGCTGCCGTCGCGTTGGAAACACGCGACGGGACAGTGCATGACGTTCGTGTTGCTGCCGGCGGCGTCGGCACGCGGCCGTGGCGCCTGACGGAAGTGGAGACAGCGCTGCGCGGCAAGAAACCCGAGGATGCCATGTTGCGTGAGGTATCCGCGCACGCGGGACAGGGTGCGCGTCCGGCAACGCAGAATGGCTTCAAGCAAATCCTGCTGCGGCGCGCGGTACAACGCGCATTGCAGACCGTTTCGGCCTGACGGAGGGGTTCCATGGCAAATATCGGACAAGGGATCGATCGGGTCGATGGCCGGCTGAAGGTGACCGGCCGAGCCCATTATGCCGCGGAATTCGCAGTGCCCGATGTCGTGCACGCGGTGCTGGTGCAAAGCACGATCGGCGCCGGCGCCATCACCGGTTTCGATCTTGCGGCAGCGCAGAAGATGCCCGGGGTGCTTGCGATCATCACGCCTGACAATGCGCCGAAACTGCATACCCAGGGCGGCCGCAGCCGTTCGCGCGCCTCTGCTGCAGGACCGCGACATCCATTACAACGGGCAGCATGTCGCCATCGTGGTGGCGCGAGACGTTGGAGCAGGCTGACGCCGCTGGGGCGATGGTGCGCGTGCAGTATCGTCGCGACGAGCCGATCACATCGATGGATGCGGTGCTCGGCCAGGCCTATGCGCCGAAGAATTTCCGCAATGGCGAGCGGTCGCCCGATTCACGCCGCGGCGATCCCGATGCGGCGTTCGATGGTGCGGCGGTGAAGGTCGATGCCACTTACATCACGCCGATCGAACATCACAATCCGATGGAACCGCACGCCACGATTGCTCGCTGGGAGGGGAATCGACTCACGGTATGGACCGCGACGCAGGGCATTTCCGGGGCGCAGCAGACGCTGGCCGGTTTGTTCGGCATCGATCCGGCCGATGTGCATGTGGTCTGCCCCTATGTCGGCGGTGGCTTCGGGTGCAAGGGCAGCACCTGGCCACCGGCGACGCTTGCGGCGATGGCGGCAAAGGTTGTGGGCAAGCCGGTGAAGCTCGCACTGACGCGCGCGCAGATGTTCACCTCGAACGGCTATCGCCCGCGCACCGTGCAGAAGCTGCGGTTTGCCGCGGATGACCAGGGACATCTGGTGTCGATGCGGCACGACGGTTTCTCACAGATGTCGCAGCCGGTGCTTGGTGAATTTGCCGAGCCGGTCGGGCTGGCGACCGAGATGCTGTATGCCTGTCCGAACGTCGCCGTGACACATCGGCTGGTGGCAACGAATGCCTCCTTGCCGACGTATATGCGGGCGCCGGGCCTTGCCAGTGGTGACTTCGCCTTGGAGTCCGCGATCGATGAACTGGCGGTGGCGCTGAAGCAGGATCCGCTGGAGTTCCGGCTGCGCAACTACACCGAACAGGAGCCGCATCTGAATCGGCCGTTCGCCAGCAAGGCGCTCCGCGAGTGCTATCGGCAGGGCGCAGATGCGTTTGGCTGGTCACGTCGCTCACACGAACCGCGCTCCATGCGCGACGGTAATGTGCTGATTGGCTGGGGCATGGCGACCAGCACCTATCCGACGCATCGCCAGCCAGCGGCCGTGCACGTGCGTGTCGTGGCCAATGGAACGGCATTGGTGCAGGTGGGCACACAGGATCTTGGCACCGGCACCTACACGGTGATGTCGCAGATCGCGGCGGACGAACTCGGCATTCCGGTCGAGCGCATCCAGTTCGAGCTTGGCGACAGTGCGTTTCCGCACGCTCCGGTGTCCGGCGGCTCGATGACGGTGGCGAGCGTCGGGCCGGCGGTGAAGGCCGCGTGCGAGGCGGTCCGCGCCAAACTCGAGGGCGATGCGGGCGTGCCGGTGCCGGAGCTGCTCGCGCGAGGCAACATGGCATTCGTCGAGGCGACGAGTGAGGCGAGGCCGGGCGAAGAGGCGAAGCGCTACGCGATGCACGCGTTCGGTGCGCAGTTTGCCGAAGTGCGGATCGATGCCGATCTGGGCCAAATCCGTGTCAGCCGCTTCGTCGGCGCATTCGATGCCGGCCGTGTGATGAATGCCAAGACGGCGCGCAGTCAGTTGATCGGAGGGATCGTGTATGGTCTCGGCATGGCGCTGCTGGAGGAGACGCATGTCGATGGCGAGACCGGCAGGATCGTGAACGCCAACATTGCCGAATACCTGGTGCCCGTAAACGCCGACGTGCCGGAGATCCAGACGATCATCGTGCCGAACGACGAACTCACGTCGAACCCGCTGGGGGCCAAGGGGATTGGCGAGCTGCCGATGGTTGGGGTCGCGGCCGCGGTGGCCAATGCGGTGTATCATGCGACGGGCGTTCGCGTGCGGAAGGTGCCGATCCGGATCGAGGATTTGCTGGTTTAGATCACGGCGATGACGGTTCTCGTCAGGGCGGGCGAAAGCATGCAAGACGTGGATGCCGCGGCCAAGCCACGGCATGACGGGTTGGGGGCCGGCTGTGACGCAATGAGTCTTATCGTGCCGTAGCGGGCGCCGGGGGCAGGGCAGACATGAACTTCACCAGATACGGCTTCCAAACTGCCGCGTAGTAATGGGTGAAATGTCCGTGCGTGCCCTTGGCATAGGGGGTCAGCACGTAGGTACCGTGCGCGATCTTCTTGAAGGCGCGTTCGATCGTGCCCAGAGTCGGCGGATCCGCAAAATCCTCGACGTTGTTGATCAGCATGACATGCGCTTTGATCTTCGGCAGATCGGCCTCGGGACTGTAGTCGTAGATCGACTCGATCTCGTAGAGCGTGTTGTTGGCGTCGCCGTTTTTCATCAACGCCGCAAGGCGCTTGTCGTAGAGCGCCTTCGCCGCCTCCATCGTCGGCGCCGCTTCCTGAATGCGCACCGGGCTCTCGGTCAGGTCGTTGCCGGCGGCGGCGTACATGTAGAGCGTCGGGCTCTTGTCATATTCGCCGTTGTTCCAGGCGGGGTCGTGGCGGATCAACTCGGCGGTGGCGTGGCGCAGCATGTAGTTGCGCCCGCTGATCTCTACCGGTTGGCACGACATCCCCACCGTCCCGTCCATCAAATCCGGATACCACTCGGCCCACAAAAATTGCTTCCTCGCTGTTCGGCATGGGCTGTAACAAATCATCCGGCGGTCAACCGATGTTTTTCGGTTCGGCTGAGCGGCGTTTTTCCGTCCCGGCCTGATTACCGCGAGGCGCCGCGCACAGGCGCGGTCAAGGATGGCCACAGGCCATCGCGGAGCGGCGCGCAGCGTCCTTGACGGCGGCGAGCACGGTGCCAGGCTCGATCCCAGGCCGGGTCAATTGCGGGGGGACCGACATGCGCGATATCAGCCTGCTGCAACTGGCACTGGGCCTCGCGCCACCGTGGACGGTCACTGGCAGCGATTTCGATGCAGAGGCCCGGCGGCTTGACATCCACATAGACTTCACCGCCGGCAGTCGCTTTACCTGCCCGGGTTGCGGTGCTGCCGATTGCCCGGCGCACGATACCGAACGGATGACGTGGCGACATCTCAACTTCTTCCAGCACCAAGCCTATCTGCATGCCCGTGTGCCACGGGTGCGTTGCGTCAGGTGCGGGGTCAAGAAGATCAGCGTGCCATGGGCGCGCGAGGGGGGCGGCTTCACCCTGCTATTCGAGGCGTTGGTCATGGCCTTGGTTTCAGCAATGCCGGTCAACGCTGTGGCCCGACTGGTGGGTGAGCACGACACCAGGCTATGGCGCGTCATTCACCATTACGTCGAACGCGCCCGAGCGCACACCGATCTCGCGGCCGTCACGCGAGTGGCGATCGACGAGACCGCCGCCCGGCGCGGCCACCACTATATCTCGCTCTTTGTCGACATTGATCGCGCCCGCGTCGTCTTCGCGACCGAGGGCAAGGACGCCGCGACCGTCGCGGCGTTTGCCGATGACCTCACGGCGCACGGCGGCGATCCCGATGCCGTCGCCGAGGTCTGCATCGACATGAGCCCGGCCTTCATCAAAGGTACCGCCGACAGCCTGGCCAACGCTGCCATCACCTTCGACAAGTTTCATGCCGTCAAGATCATCAACGATGCCGTCAAAAAAAATTTGCATGCAGCCGAGCGAACTGCCGATGATCAGGCGCAAATGGCCGACCTTCAGCCCGTCTGTGACCAGCCGGTGCGTCAGGTCGACCATGTCGTGATAGCGGTAATGCGGGAAGCGACCCTTGAGGCCGTCGGATGGTTTCGATGAGCCGCCGCGGCCCAGCGCGTCGGGCATGATGATGTAATATTTCGCCGCGTCGAGCGGCTGGCCCGGCTTGAACAATTCGTCAGCCAGCGTCGGCCGAAACCAGTTGGCGCCGGTGCCGGTGTTGCCCTGCAACAGCAGCACTGCGTTGACCACCTCGCCAGCCGCATTCTGTTTTGCCGTGCCGATCGTGCGGTAATGCAATTTCACCTCGGGGAGGCTCTCGCCGCTGACGAATTTGTAGTCGCGGATGACGTAATCGCCTTCCCGATACCCGGGCCAGTTGGTGTCTCGGCTTGTTCGCCTCGTCTTGCGCGAGCGCAGGAAGCGCGGAGGCCAGAAGGACGATCACGATCAAGGCGCGGACGAACATTCGCTTCCCTTCCCATCAGTCAGTCGGGCAGGTCGAAGAGCTTGCACCAGCCGGTCGGGCTGATATCGCCGCTCACCACCTTGCAACTGCGCGGGCGGATGAAGAACGTGCAGACGGCGCAACTGAACAGGCCTTTTGGCGTGCTCTGATACGCGGCGGCAATCTGCGACATCTTTCCCGGCTGCTCCTCGGCACGCGCCGGCAGCGCTGCCGAGAGGCCGCCCAGCGCCGCGGTCATCAGTTCACGCCGTGTCAGACGGCGATCGGCGCGAAAGCTGCCCTCCTCACGCCGGCCGCGCGACATAGCCGTAGCGCAGATTGCTCCGGCCGCCGCCGTTGGCGAGATAGTCGGTTTTCATCGCCGCAAAGCGATCGTGGTTGACGCGTCTCGGCATGCTGTCGATCGAGCCCATAGAGCCTGGCGGAATTGCCGCCGAAAATCGCGGTCTTGATCGGGCCGTCGGCCGGGCCCAAGGGTTTGAAGCCGTATTTCTTCTGCATGTCCTCGGGGATCTCGAGCCGGCGCAGTCCCTCGATCTGCCATTGCGGCGCTCCGGTCCATACCGCGTCGGTGCCCCAGACGATGTGGCTGGACCCGAGGCCCTTGACGAGCATCCCCATCAGCGCCGCGGCGAGGCGTGGCTGGGCGACAGCAGTCCACGCGAAAATCTGCCCGAGATCGCCATAGACGTTGGTGACGCCATATTTCTCGGGAATCTCGGCGAGTTCGCTGGTCCAGGACGACCGGCCGGTCTGGTCGAACTCTGCCATCGCGTCGGCCGGGTTGCCGCCGACCCAGCGGTAGCCCGAGTGGTAGACGAGGAAATTGAGCTGCGGCCAGTCCTTTGCCGCGCTGCCGATGTCGCTGACGTCGGCATAGGGCAAGAGGCGCGGGAATTTCTCGGCGACAGCCGGCGCGAACAGGCCCTTGTGGATGCAGACGTTCTTGATGCCGGCCTTCGCGATCTTCGCGTAGAACGGATACATCAGCTTCTCGTCGTCGGCGTGCCAGGGATGCCCGTCAAGCTCCTTGTGGGTGTTGTCGCCAACCGAGTAGCCCTTCCAGGAATCGGGTTTGTACTCGTTCGATCCCCTCGTCGACCTTGTCGAGCCAGCCGTCCCATCCCGGAGTGATCGTGAAATGCGCCAGCATGCGGCGTGTGCCGGCCTTCGCATTGACGGCGGCGCGGGTCTTGAACACCTGGTCCTGCGGGATGAACCAGTCCTGCGCCTCGACCGAGGGCGAATTGGTCAGGATCGTAATCTTGGTATCGCTATCCATGTAAATTTCTTTGACGTAATTGTTGAACTTGAGGTCGTCGAGAGTCTGTTCCTTGCCCGACAGCTCCTTGTTCCAGCCCCACTGGCCGACTGCCTCCCGGCCCTTGACGAAGCCGGTCAGCCGCGTGTCGTCGCGCAGGAAGTGGGTGTGACCGTCGAAGATGAACTGACCGGCGTTTGCCGCCGCCAGTTGTTCTGCCAGCTCGGGCGTGGCGGCTTCTGCTTCGCTGGCGGCGAAATAGCGGCCGAACACCTCGTTCATCGCCACGAATGAGGCTGCCATGCCCGCGGCGGTCTGGAAGAACCGGCGTCGCGACAGACCCTGGCGCTTGGCGAGGCGGTCGCTCATCTCGATAAGCCGTGCTTCGACCTCTTTCTGCTGCGCGGTTTGCGGCACCGGCGGGTATTCGTCGCTCGACACGATCTGCGTCGGCACGGGGGAAGGAAAAGATGCCGTCTCCGCCGGCAGCAACCCGCTGATCAACCCATCGTCGAGGAATTTCATCGCGCCCTCCCGCCGGCGTTATTGCCGCCAAGCCTACGCACAGTGGCCGCTTTCCGCCAGGGACCGGGAGGCTTTGAGGATCCTGGCACCGGGCGGTTGGTGGACGGCCGGACAGTGCCAAGCGGTCGAGGTCTGGCCGTTGAACGGCAGAGTGACCTATGACAATCGTCGCTCGTTAAGATCGAGCGGTGACGGCAATGGCGACTCGCGTGCGGCGAGGCCACGTGCCGCTTCGGCGACTACGCTGAGCTGCCGCGAGGCTCCGTACAGCAGGCCCTCGATCCGCGAACAGTCCGGCGGCGCTGAGACGTGGTCCGCGGCCGGCACTCTTCCGTTCTCGATTGCGTCGGCGGCATGCTCGGCTCTTGCCTGAAGGTTCAGGCGCATTTCGGCTATGTGCCCCTTTGCCTCGGGCACCGGCGGAGATTGCAGGATGAGCGCGGCAATGCCGGCAAGTCGCCGCGCGGCGGCGGTGATCGCCATGGCGGCGGCGATCTGGTCGGAGGGGTAGCGCCGCGGTTCCTCCAGCGCCCTGCGCAATGACGCCTCCGCGTTGTTTCCCGCCAGGCCGGCCTGCCGACGGGCGTTATCCGCCTCCCGCATGGTCGCAGTTCCCAGCCAGGCGTCGAGCGCCGCCAGCAGAAAGCGCCCGTTGCGACGCAGGTCCTCGGCGAGACGGTGGCGCAGGAAGTTGGCCTCCCAACTCGGCCACAGCATGAAGGTGGCCAGCATGCCGATCGCCGCCCCTACGATGTTGTCCAGTATCCGCAGGCCGCCAAGCTCGGGCGACAGCAGCCCGCCGCGGTTGACGAGCTCCGTTATGAGGATGAACAGCGGCGTTATGCAGGCAATGTAAAGCGTGTAGCTGACGCCGCGGAACGCCATCGACAGCAAGCTGAGCGGGACTACGACGATGACGATCGTGGCCGGCCCGTGCAGGAGGAAGGCGGCACCGGTGGCGATGAGGCCGCCAAGCAGCGTGCCGCCGACCCGCTGGATCGCTCTCTGCCAGGTGGCCGAGGGGTATGCCTGAAGGATGATCACCGCGGTGATGGTGATCCAGTAACCCATCTCGATGCCCAGGCCCTTGGTCAGCATGGTGAGGTCCGCGCCGGTCAGGGCAAAGCGCACGGCATGGCGCAGTGACAGCGATCCGGCGGTGAGGTTGTCGCGGATCTGGCGCAACCAGCCGTCCCGCTGGACTGCGTCGGGATCGTTCGCCGGGACAGCCTGTTCCGTCGGTCTCTCCAGGTGACGCCGGGCGGCGTCGATCCAGCCGGTCGCGGCGCGCAGAGCGGCGGCGGCATCGTCTCCTGGCGCGGCCGGCGCCGCGATGACGAGGACGGGCTGGCCGTCGGATAGCGCCGCGGCGGTTGCGTCCATCCGATCCGCCAGCGCGTTCAGGGCCGGCTGCGGCGCCGCGGGCGACGCGGCGTCGTCCAGTGCCTCGCGCAGCGCGAGCAAGGCCCGTAGCGCGCCTTCGGCGTCGCTCAGCAGTAGCGTGAAGCGTTGCGCCGCCGTGTTGCCGCCGAACCAGCGGCCGCGCGCGGAAACGAGCAGGAGGCGGGCGCTCTCGATCGCGTCCCGCACCGTGCCGCGGCGCTGCTGCGGCGGTCCGGCGCGCGCCAAATCGCGCACGAAGGCGGCTTCCTCTCTGAACACCGCCGCAAGCGCGACGCGCAGCGGTGCCTCCGGGCGCCGCCGGCCGATGCCGAACGCCAGAAGCAGTCCCCAAAGCCCGCCGCCGACGGTGAACGCGGCCATCTCCGCCGCCGCGGCAGCCGAGGAAGGCTGATCGGCCCCGAGAACGATCAGCGTCGCGAGCGCTGTCAGGTTGCCGGTGGCGCCCACCGCATCGCCCCAGATGCGCGTCAGGATCGCCGCGAAGCACCACACCAGAGCGAACGCGCCTGACGGCCAGACGTAAGGCCGCAGCAGGACGGCGGCGAAGCAGCCGATTGCGCTACCGACGGTGAATGCGCCGATCGTGAGAAGGCGGCTGCGCGGCGGCCAGCCGGGGTCGACGAGGGCGACCCAGAAGCCGATCAGGGCGGCCCAGGACAGCGCCGGGTTGCCATACCACTGGGAAGCGAGCAGGGGCACGCAGCATCCCAGCGCGCCCCGGATCCCGCGCGCCAGGCTCCAGCCGTTCGGATCGAATGCCGCCAGGGCGCGCATGAGGCTCTGGGGCGCGGTCATCCGATCGACCTTCTGCTCGATGCGAGTTTATAGTCTGCCGCGAACGCCTCGGCGAGGATTGGCGCCGGCATCGTCGGCGGGACGGAGGAATGCGTGGCGCGGACGATGGCGTATGTCTCGAATGCCGAAAGCAAGGAAATCCTCGCTTTCGACATGGATCCCGAAAGCGGCGTGCTGAGCCTGATCGAGCGCGTGCCGGTGCCCGGCACGGACCTGCCGTCGCCGACCAGCCTGCCGATGGCGGTCAGCCCCGACCACAGGTTCCTCTATGCGGCGCTGCGCAGCCCGCCCTTCGCGGCGTCCAGCTTCGGCATCGATCCGTCGAGCGGCCGGTTATCGCTACCTGGCCGTCACGCCGCTGCTCTGCGCCATGGCGTATATCGTGACCGACCGCAGCGGCCGGTTCCTGGTGGCGGCGTCCTATACGGATGCCAGGCTCGCCATCTACCCGATCGATGCGGCCGGGCGCATCGAGGCGTGCCCGACGCAGGTAACGCCGACCGGCCCGAACGCGCATTGCGTCGTGGTCGATGCGGCGAACCGGTTCGCCTACAGCGCCGTACTCGGCGCGGATCACGTGATGCAACTGGTGTTTGATCCTGTGACGGGATCGTTCGCGCCGAATACACCGCCGACCGTGACGACACGCGCACGGTCAGGACCGCGGCATCTCGCGTTCCATCCGAACGGTCGGTTTATCCACCTGCTCAACCAGACCGACGCCACAATCGTTGTGTATCGGATCGAGCCGGGATCCGGCGTGCTGTCGGAGATCGAGACGGTGACGACGCTGCCGGCGCATTTCCTCGGCGAGGCGAATGCCGCCGACATCCACGTGACGCCGGACGGACGGTTTCTTTATGCCAGCGAGCGGCAGACCAGCACGCTGATAGGGTTCCGCATCGACGCGGCGAATGGCTTTCTTGCGCCGATCGGACGTTGGAGTACAGAAACCACGCCGCGCGGATTTGCCATCGACCCGCGGGGCCGTTTCCTGCTCGCGGCCGGGCTGGATTCGAACCGATTGAGCGTGCATGCGATCGATCCGGAGGAGGGCGACCTGACGCCGCAAGGGCAATATCCAGTGGGCGGCATGCCAAACTGGGTGGAGATTGTCGATCTGCCCTGAGAGGCCCGCAAGTCGGCATGTATCCGACCGATTCTTCAGTAACGGCCACAGGCGGGCGTTTCAATGGGTCGTGCACTGGCGCGGATGCGACCAATCGGCGAAGATTCCGTTCTGGTGCCGGTTGATCAAATCCGAGGACGCGCATGGCTTCCACCAGCACGACACGCGACACGTCGATCCGGAGCTATCGCGCGAAACGCGATTTCGCGATCACCGGCGAGCCGGAGCCCGCTCCGCGGCGAGGCAAGCGTCCGGCACCGATCTTCGTGGTGCAGAAGCACCAGGCCCACCGCGCCGGCCTGCACTGGGATTTCCGCCTCGAGCATGACGGCGTGCTGTGGAGCTGGGCGGTGCGCAAAGGGCCGTCGCTCGATCCCGCCGACAAGCGGATTGCCGCGCATGTCGAGGACCATCCGCTGGACTATGCCGATTTCGAGGGCACCATACCCGACGGGCAGTATGGCGCCGGCGCGGTAGAGTTGTGGGACCGCGGCACATGGCAGCCGCTGGATGATCCCGACGAGGGCATGCGCAAGGGCGAGCTTCGGTTCGTGCTCGACGGCAAGCGGCTGCACGGACGCTTCACGCTGGTGCGGATGAAGCCGCGTGCCGGCCAGCGCAGCGGGCAGGACAACTGGCTGCTGATCAAGGGCCACGATGAGGCGGAACGCAAAGGCGCCGATGCGCCCACGATCGAACAGCAGGCGCCGGCGCCGACGCGGACGCGCACACGCCGCGACGAACCGCCAGCCGAGGGTGCGGTGCGCGCCGAACTGCCGCAGCGTCAGGCGCCGCAACTGGCTTCGGTCACCGATAAGCCGCCCGAGGGCCAGGGCTGGGTCAGCGAGATCAAGTTCGACGGCTACCGCCTGCTGTGCTGGCTCGATCACGGCAAGGTGCGCCTGCTGACGCGCAACGGCCTGGACTGGACGGATCGCCTGCCCGCCGTGGCGCGCTCGGTCGCGGGACTGCGCGCCGAGACGGCACTGGTGGACGGCGAACTGGTGGCGCTCGAGAAAAACGGCGTGTCGAGCTTCCCCGCGCTTCAGGCGGCGCTGTCGGCGGGCAGGGACGGCGCGCTGTATCTCCAGTTGTTCGACCTGCTCCATCTGGATGGCTGGGACCTGCGGGAATGCGCGTTGCTGGATCGCAAGCGCGTGCTGTCCGGTCTCAGCGACTGGCGCGGCATGCTGCGCTACAGCGACCACCAGGTGGGCAACGCCGCCGGCCTGCTGCGTGAGGCGTCCGGCATGGGCCTGGAAGGCATCATCTGCAAGCAGGCCGAGGCTGCGTATCGCGCGGGGCGCGGGCACGGCTGGCTGAAGCTGAAGTGCCGCGGCCGTGAGGAGTTTGTGGTGCTGGGATGGACGCCGCCCGGCGGCAGCCGCACCGGCCTGGGCTCGCTGCATCTCGGCTATTACGATCCGCGAGGGAAGCTGCACTACGCCGGCGGCGTGGGCACGGGGTTCTCGGACCATGAGCTCGGGCGGCTCGCCGAACGCCTGGCGGAACTCGCGTCCGATCCGCCGAAGGCTCTGGTCATGGCTGGCGATCCGCTGCCGAAGACCATCAACTGGGTGCGGCCGGAGCTGGTGGCCGAGATCCAGTTCGCCGCATGGTCCGGCTCGGGTCGTGTGCGGCAGGCGGCGTATCTTGGGCTGCGCGAAGACAAGGCGGCATCGGAGGTGGTGCGTGAACCAGCGGACCCCGAAGCGGAGCGCAAGACCATCCGACCGCCGGCCGGCGATCCGCAGGCGGCGAAGCGCGGACCGGTGGTCGCTGTGCCGCCCCGCCGCGGCAGCGCAATCGTTACGGCGCGCGCACCACAGCGTAAGGGCGTGATCGTGGGCAATATCGAGTTGACGCATCCCGATCGCGAGCTCTGGCCGGGCATCACCAAGCGCGACCTGGCGGAATACTGGAAAGCGGTCGCCGATCATGCGCTGCCCGGGCTGGCGCGCCGGCCGCTCGCGGTGGTGCGCTGCCCGGATGGGATCGGAGGCCAACGCTTCTTCCAGAAGCACGGTCACGGAACGCTGCCGTCCGCGGTGCGCCAGGGTGAGGCGGACGGTCAACCGTATCTCGTGATCGACGACACGGACGGGCTGATCGCCATGGCGCAGATCTCGGCGATCGAGCTGCACCCCTGGGGGGCGACCGAGGCAGATCCGATGCACCCCGACCGGATCGTGTTCGATCTCGATCCCGGCGACGGCGTGGCGTTCACCGATGTGGTGAAGGCCGCGCTCGATGTGCGTGATCAGTTGCGGCGGCTCGGCCTGACGTCGTTCTGCCGCACCACCGGCGGCAAGGGACTCCACGTTGTCGCGCCGCTGGAGCCGGCCGCGGATTGGGACGCGGTGAAGCCGTTCTGCCGTGCATTTGCCGAGACGCTGAGCCAGGAGCAGCCGGATCGGTTCCTGTCGACAGTGCGGAAGGCCGATCGCCGCGGCAGGATCCTGATCGATTGGCTGCGCAACGGGCTGGGTGCGACCGCCATTGCCTCATTCAGTCCACGCGCGCGAGACAATGCCACCGTGGCGACGCCGGTCGCGTGGGATGACGTGGATCGCAAACTGGATCCGGCGACGTTCACGCTGCGCAGCGTGCCGGAGCGTCTCGCGCGCCTGCGTGCCGATCCGTGGGAAGGCTTTGCGACGTTGCGTCAGCACCTGCCCGATCTTGCGAGCGAGCCGCGCGCTGCATCGCGCAAGGGGCGCGCGACGATTGTGACCGCGGCAAGGCCGAAGCGCCGTGGTTGATTCTGACCTTTTGGTAATCTCCGCAGCGATCGGGCGTTGATGGAGGACGGTTAATATGCCGCTCGGAATAGTGAGCTTGATTTGGCGACGGGCCGCCCAATGTTCTGGGCGCGGCGGACGGCTGCACGCTGTCCCCGCGTGACGTTTCCCCCCCAAACTTGGCGGCGCCTTTCGGGGCGCCGTCATTTTGTTCTGGACTTTTGCGCTGGGCTGGTGACCTGGCGCCTGCGGTCATAGCATCGGGCCACAGCGGGGGGCGCAACATCATGACCACGAATTTGCCAGTGCCGACGCTCGATCACGCCGTGGTCAACGTACGTGACCGGATCGATGAGGGTTTGGCGACCTGGCGCCGGCTTGGCTTCACGATGACGCCGCGTGGCTATCACACGTTGGGGTCGATGAACCATCTGGCGATTCTTGGCAGCGAGTATCTGGAACTGATTGCCGCGGCGCCTGGCGAGACGCGCCGAGCGGAAATCCTCGCCGCACCGTTCGGGTTGAACGGGCTCGTGTTCGGCACAGAGAATTCCGCGGGCGTCTACGCCGCATTGCGCGAAGCCGGCGTTCCGGTGGAACCGCCGCTCGAGTTCTCGCGTCCGGTCGAACTCACCGAAGGCTCACGCGATGCGACTTTCCGCACCGTGCACGTCACGCCCGGTACCGTGCCGGCGGGGCGCGTCTATTTCTGTCACCATCTCACGCGCGATCTGGTGTGGCGGGACGAATGGCGGCATCACGCCAACGGTGCGATCGGTATTGAGCGCGCCGTGATCGCCGCGCGCGAACCAGCGGTGCTGGGCGCGCTGTTCGCGCGGATGTTCGGCGAGGACGCGGTGCGGCGCTTCGGCACAAGCTGCTCGCTCGCGGTGGGATTGTCGCGGTTCGACGTGATCACGCCTGATGCGCTGTCTCACGAGTTTGCCGGGGCGGTGCCTGCGGGGGACGGACGCGACCAGTATATGGCCGCGCTCACCATCCGCACCCGCTCGCTGGAGCTCGCCGCAGCCGCATTGGCGGCAGGCCGGATCAAAGGCGTGCGGCGAGATGCGGATCGCATCGTCGTGCCCGCCACCGAGACCTTCGGTGTAACACTCGAGTTCAGGGCGCCTGTCACACGTGCCTGATCTTCTCCGCCCATCGATCAAGAATCGGCAGCACCTGGTCCGAACCGGCTGACGGCAGCGTGATCACCACGCGGGCAATGCCGATATCGCGGTAGCGGCGCAGCGCATCCAGTTCCTCCACCACGCGGAACATCGTCAGTGGCAGCGACGCCGGGTCGCGCCCCGCCGCTTTCGCCATCTGGTGGAACTGCGGCAGGAAGTCGCTGACATCGCCGTACTCGGGCCGGCTGGCATGCGGCACCCAGCCGTCGCCGTAGCGGATCGCCCGCCGCGCGCCATACGGAAATGCACCGCCGACGATCACCGGCGGGTAGGGCTTCTGCACCGGCTTCGGCCAGGCCATCATCGGATCGAAGTTGACGAACTCGCCGTGATACTCGGCCTTCGTTTCGGTCCAGATGACCTTCATTGCCTCGATGCGCTCACGGGCGATCTTGTGGCGTGACTTGAATGGCGTGCCGTGGTCCGCCATTTCCTCGGCGTTCCAGCCGGAGCCGACACCGAACAGGAACCGCCCCGCCGATACCTGATCGATCGAGGCTACCAGCTTCGCGGTCTGGATGGGATCGCGCTGCTGCACCAGGCAGACGCCCGTGCCGACCTTCAGCGTCTGCGTCGCCGCCGCGGCAGCCGACAGCGTGACGAACGGATCCATCACGTCGTAGTACTCTTTCGGCAGATCGCCGCCCGATGGAAACGGTGAAGCCCGCGACACGGGAATATGCGAATGCTCCGGCGCCCATAGCGACTCGAAGCCGCGCTCCTCGAGTGCGCGGCCAAGCTCGCCTGGCGCCATCGAATAGTCGGTGAAGAACATGGCAGCGCCGAAATGCATGTGGGGTCCCCCAGGTAACGGGCGGACCCTAACGCGGCTTGCCGGTCGTGTCATGGCGAGCAAAGAAGACGTGGATGACCGGCACGAGGCCGGCCATGACGAGGGGGCGGGGGTTACTTCTTCGGCGGGGCGTGGCGGACCCGCTGTTCGGCTTCCATTCCGCCCCGCTATAGCGCGGCCTGAATCAACTCGCCGATGATGCTGACGATGCGATCCAGCGTCGCTTCCGGTGTCATCAATGGCGGGGCGGTCATCAGCGAATCGCCGCTGACCGGCGTGCCGCCGCCGGCGCGCTGGCGGATGATGAGGCCGCGCTTCATTGCCTCGGCCACCACGCGACCGCCGAGGCCGATCGCCGGCTTGCGGGTTGCCTGATCCTCCACCAGTTCGACCGCACACATCATGCCGAGACCGCGCACGTCACCCACGACAGGCAGACTGCGCAGCGTCTCCAGGCCTGCGAGCAGCTTCTTGCCCATCACCGCCGCACGCTCCGGCAGACCGTCCTGTTCGATGATGTCGATGTTGCGCAAGCCGACCGCACAGCACACCGGATGGCCGGAATACGTTGCCGCATGCATGAACCGTTCGTCCATCGGTGCATCTTCCATCGTCTGATGCACCCGCTTCGACACGACGACGCCGCCGAGAGGCAGATACCCGCTGGTGACGCCCTTGGCGAATGACATCAGGTCGGGCTGCACGCCCCAATGTCCCAGAGCGAACCAGCGCCCGGTGCGGCCGAATCCCGTGATCACCTCGTCGGCGATGAGCAGCACATCGTGCCGATCGCAGATCTGCCGCAGCCGCGGGAAATACGTCGGCGGCGGCACGATCACGCCGCCGGCGCCCATCACCGGCTCGGCGATCACGGCGGCGATCGTATCGGCGCCCTGCGCCTCGATCGCCGCTTCCACCGCATCCGCCGCCTCGATGCCGGCATCGCCGTTGCCGGGCCAGCGATACGGATAGGGCGGCGCCACCTGGAGGAACTCCGGCACCAGCGGGCCGAACATCTTCTGGTAGCCGGGCAGGCCGGTGGCACTCATCGCCGCCAAGGTGACGCCGTGATAGCCATACTGGCGCGAGATGATCTTCACCTTGTTCGGCTTGCCCATCCGCTTCCAGTAGTAACGGGCGATCTTGAAGGCGCTTTCATTGGATTCGGCGCCGCCGGTGGTGAAATACGCCGCCGCCATGTTGTCGTAAGCCAGACCGACGATGCGCTCGGCCAGGCGGATGGCGGGCTCGTTGGAGAACCCCGTATATGCAGACGCATAGGCAAGCTTCGCCATCTGCGCGGCAGCGGCATCCGCCAGTTCCTTGCGGCCGTGGCCGATGTTGACATTCCACAACGCCGACAGCCCGTCGATGTATTCGCTGCCGTCAGCGGTGCGCAGCATGGCACCGCGCCCTTCGACGAAAATGCGCGCCTGAGCGTGCTCATTCGGGTGATGCAGCGGGTGGATCAGATGCCGCCGGTCGGCATCGAGCAGTGCGTCACCGGTTGCCGCATGATCGTTCATGTCGCTTGCCTTTCCGCTTGCCACTGACCCTTGCCGAACTGGCTCAGATTGACCGGGCCGCGGTGGTTGTCAGTGGCGCTGCCGAGAAACACCTCGCCCTGCATCTTGCCATTGTTGACGATGCCCTCGAAGCGATATGCGATGGCGCTGCCTTCGTGGCGTGTCTCGAATTCCATGCGCACCTGTTGTGCTGCCAGCTTGCCGATCACGTTGCTCTCGAACTGCTCCGATTGCTGGCTGCCGCTGAGCTGACTGCCCTGCTGCTGTAGCTTCAACCGATGCTTGCGCTCGCCGTGCAGGAAGCGCACGCGCACATCCCAGTTGCCCGACAGGTCGCTCGACGCAGTCGGCTCGGCCGCCGGATGAAGGTTATGCGCCGCGGTCAGCGCGTTGGCGATCGCCTCGCCGACCTGCGCCGCCTCGCCGGGCGAGAACTGGAACGGGTCGATGACCAGCGAATTCGCGGTCGCCGACGTGTCATCCGTCATGATGCGCGGCGAACCATCGAGCAGACGCTGGCGCAGCCCCATGCCATCCAGTGCGATGCCACCCCACTTCACGCGCAGCGCCGGAACGCGAACGACGCCCGCAGGCTCGATCACCTCGCTGCTGGTTCCCGGCACGGCGGCGACGCGGCGTGCGATCTCCTGTAGGTCCTCGTGCCAATGCCGCAGTTCGGCGGCCTCGTCGCGCTCGTTCAGCCAGTACTCGACGGCGACCAGCACGCCGATCACGTCCTCCTTCGACACCTTCATCGGCCGGCCGAACGCCTGATGCGGCGATGCGTTGCGCCATGCTGCCTGCACCAGGTTCTTCTTGCCGAGCAGCAGCCCGCTGGTCTGTGGACCACGCAGGAACTTGCCGCCGCTGTAGATCACCATGTCGGCGCCGCGTTGCAGCCAAGGACTCGGCCGCTGCAAATGTTCCGATGCAGCGTCCACCAGGATGGGGATGCCGAGCGGCTTTACCCGCGCCGCGATTTCCTCCAGTCGGATCCTGGAGAATTCCTCGTTGGTGCCGAGAATTGCCACCATCGCGACCGGCTCGCGGAGCGTAGCATCGAGGTCAGCGACGGAATCGATCTCGACGATATGCGCGCCGACCATGCGGATTGCCTGGTCGTAGGCGAAGCGCTGGTTCTTCGGCAGAATCACGCGGTTCACCCAACCGTCGGTGAACGGCAGGCGCAGCATGCGCACCGGATCATTGCCGGCGATGCATGCCGCGGATGCCAGCGCCACTGCCGCGGCGCTGCCGCAGGTCACGATGCCCCATTCCGCACCGGTCAGCTCGGCCAGACGCTGGCCTGCGGCCTCCATCAGCTCGTCGAGGTTGACGAACTGGCGCGACGCGGCATCCATCGCGGCACGCACGCGCGGCAGCATCAGGCTGCCACCGTGCATGGTGCGGACGCTACAGCAGTTGATGAAGGGGCGCACGCCGAGTGCGAGATAGGGATTGGCGTTGCCCTCGGTGCGCTCAGCCATGCGATGCATTCTCCGTTGTTGTCCGGTAAACCGCGGTCTCGAAGTCATCCAGCAGTTGCAGCACTGGCTGGTCGGCGAAGGGCAGGATCTGGGTCAGGATCACACCCGTCACGCGTTGTTCCAGATCGAGCCAGTAATAGGTGTTGTACAGCCCTGCCCATGCAAGACTGCCGGCGCTGCGCCGGCCTGGCACGTCCTCGGTGTTGATCAGCCAGGTAAGGCCCCATTTCTTCGTCATGCCCGGGAAGAACTCGGCGTCGTTCGACACGGCGGGATGCACCGTCGGCAACTTCTGTGCGTCGAGATCGCCGATGTGGTTCTGTGTCATCAGCGCCACCGTCTCGGGCTGAAGCACGCGTGCGTTGTCCAGCGCGCCGCCGTTCAGCAGCATGCGGAGGAACGCCATGTAGTCGGGGCCGGTGGAGAACAGCGCGCCGCCGCCGGCGAAGAACTCGGATTTTGCGGGTGGCGTCTGGGGAATCGGTTCCAGCGACCCGTCGGGCTTGCGTGCCTGTGCGTGAGCATAGCGCGCGAACTGCGCCGCGCTGGGCACGAAGCCGGTATCGTGCATGCCGAGGGGCGTGAAGATGTTGTCGCGCATATAGGTATCGAGGTCCTGGCCGCTCACCGTCTCGACCATGCGGCCGGCCCAGTCGATGTTTATGCCGTACTCCCAGCGTTCGCCTGGTTCGAACGCAAGCGGCGCGTTCAGCGCGGCAAGCTGGCCGGACAGAATCGTGGGATGGCCGGTGGTCTCATAGTAGCGGTTAAGCTCGGTGTTCCAGATGTGGTAGACGAAACCCGCCGTGTGCGTGAGCAGCAGGCGCAGCGTGATCTTGCGACGCGCCGGCCGCAGGATCGGTTTGCCGCCGGCATCGAAGCCTTCCAGCACCTTCGGTTCGGCAAGGTCCGGCATGATGTCGCCGGCGGGCTGATCGAGCGACAGCTTGCCGCGCTCGACGCATTGCATCGCGGCAACGCCGGTCACGGCCTTGGTCATCGAGGCGATGCGGAATATCGTGTCCGTTCGCATCGGGGTGGGATCCGCGACACCGCGGCGGCCGAATGCGCCCTGGTAGAAAGTGCCGTCACGGTCCGCCGCCAGTGCAACGACACCAGGCACGCGCCCGTCGCCGACGGCGGCGTTCAGCAGGTGGTCGATGTCGTTGTTTGCCATGCGGAGCCTCCGGGTTTCGCCCGCAGTATGCCTCGCTGTTGCGCGGTCTGGCCAGCGGCGCGACACTGGATCGTCCCGCGAAACAGGAGGCGTCCGGATGATCGAAAGCGAAGTCATCGTCACAACGAAGCATGGGCGGATGCCCACCTTCATGGCCGCCCCGGAGACCGAGGGTCCTCATTCCGGCATCATTTTCTACATGGACGCGCCGGGCATCCGCGAGGAGTTGCGCAACATGGCGCGACGCATCGCCAAGCACGGCTATGTCTGCCTGCTGCCGGACATGTACTACCGGCTGGGAACCGTGCGCTTCGATATTCCCCGGCGCGACGACGGCATGTCGGGCGTGATCCGCGCGTCGATGAACAGCCTGACCATCCCGCTCGTGAACGACGACACGGCGGCGATGCTGGCCTGGTTCGATACGAACGACCGCGTGCGGCCAGGCCCCGTGGGCTGTGTCGGGCATTGCATGAGCGGGCGCTATATCACCTCGGTCGCCGCGGCATTTCCGCATCGCATGGTGGCGGCTGCGTCGCTGTATGGCGTGGGCATCGTCACCGATAAGGAGGACTCACCGCATCTGTCGCTCGGCAAGATCAAGGGCGAGCTCTACTATGCCTTTGCCGAGCATGACCAGTCGGTGCCGGCCAACGTGATCCCGGACCTGAAGGCGGCGCTGAACAAGACCGACGTGAAGGCGACGGTGGAGGTGTTCCCCGGCACGCATCACGGCTTCTGCTTTCCGGAGCGCGCGGTGTACGACACGCTGGCATCGGAGACGACCTGGGCGAAGATCTTTGCGCTGTGGGATCGTCATCTGAAGTAGGCGGGACATCCCGACTGTCGTTGCGAGGAGCGAGAGCGACGAAGCGCAACGACGATGGAGATTGCTTCCCGGATCACGTCCGGGACCGCTCTCGCTCCTCGCAACGACAGTCGGTCATGGTTGCGTTCCGCGTCTGGCTCAGCCTAGCGTGCAGCGGCTCGGCACGTTATATCTGGCGCAGCTAGACTAGGGGATCATTCCCAATGAAAACAAAGTCAGGGAGGACACGCCGGGACATACCGGCGGGTGATGGCGAGGCGTTCAGGTTGGAGGATTTCCTGCCTTACCGACTGTCGGTTGCAGCCAACCGTGTATCGCGTCTGTTTGCCCGCCGCTATTTCGAGGCGTTCGGTCTGAGCATTCCGGAATGGCGGGTGCTGGCGATCGTCGGCCGCTTCGGCACATTGTCGCCGAGTGCGGTCGGTGAAGCGACGGCGATGGACAAGGTAAAGGTGAGCCGCGCCGCCGCGGGCCTTGTTGCACGCGGCCTGGTACGACAGACCCAGGACCCGCAGGACGGGCGAGGACGGCTGCTGCGTCTGACCCGCCGCGGCGTGGCGGTCTATGACGGGATGGTGCCGCTCGCGTGCGAGCTGGAAGGCCAGCTTGCCGAGGGCTTGAGCCGCTCGGAATGGAGTGTGCTGCTCAAGGCGCTCGACAAGCTCAGCCTGCACGTCGAGTGCGCCCAGGGCGCCGGCAGTCAGGGCGTGTCCGTGAACTGAGGGCGGGACTCGCCTGTCACTGAAACTTCGCTAGGATCATGGGCGAAGCAGCTCATGGGAGGGCGCCCGCATGTCAGGAACACAGAACGGCAGAAGTCCCCGCTCGGTGGCGCTGGTCGGGCCGTACAGCAGCGGCAAGTCGACGCTGTTCGAGGCGCTGATGGAGGCCGCGGGGTCCGCTGTGAAGCGGCCGGCCGATCCGCGCAATCGTCCGGCGACCACCGAGGTCAGGCTCGGTCACTGCTCTTATCTCGGCGATGCGTGGACGGTGCTGGATTGTCCCGGTTCTGTCGAGTTCGCCTACGAAACGAGTTGTGCGCTGGCCATGGCCGACCTCGCCGTGGTTGTGTGCGAGCCGGCGCCCGCGCGCGCGCTGACCGTCGCGCCGCTGTTGAAGCAGCTGGCGGATGACGGCATTCCGCACATGCTGTTCATCAACAAGATCGAAACGCTGGAGGGCAGCGTGAGCGACACGCTCGCCGCCCTACAGGGATTTGCCGGCTCGCCGCTGGTGCTGCGGCAGGTGCCGATCATGCATGGCGAGACGGTGGGCGGCTATGTCGATGTGGTGAGCGAGCGGGCGTATCGCTACCGCAAGGGGCAGCCCTCGGAACTGATCCAGATTCCATCCGAGCTACAGGACGACGAGCAGGATGCGCTGAACAAGCTGGTCGAGGTGCTGGCGGATCGCGACGACACGCTGCTCGAGAAGGTGCTGGAGGATGTGAAGCCCACCACAGCGGAGATCTACAACGATCTACGCAAGGACCTCGCGGCGGGCGCGGTGGCGCAGGTGCTGCTGGGATCGGCGGAAAATGCCGGCGGCGTGCGGCGGCTGTGGAAGGCGCTGCGTCACGACACGCCGATGGCGCAGGAGACGGCGGCGCGCAAGGCGATCGATACCGACGGTCCGCCGCTCGCGCAGATCTTCAAGACGGTGCATGCCGGTCACACCGGCAAGCTGTCCTATGCGCGCATCTGGCGCGGCACGATCAAGGACGGTGCCACACTCGGTGGTACGCGGTTGGGCGGCATCTATCACATGCCGGGTGGCGAACTCGCGAAGATTGCAGAGGCGGTCGAGGGCGATGTGGTTGCGCTGGGACGGCTGGATGGCGTGCCGACCGGCGCCACGGTGTCGCCCGGCGCGACACCGGAACAGTTGCCGTTCCCAACTGCTCCGCAGCCGGTCTATTCGCTGGCGATCGCGACATCGGATCACAAGGATGACGCCAAGCTCAGCGGCGCGTTGCAGAAGCAGCGCGAGGCGGACCCGACATTGTCGCTGGAGCAGCAGCAGGACACCAGCGAGACCGTGCTGTTCGGTCAGGGCGAAATGCACCTGAACTCGACGGTGGAACGCCTGGCGAGGGACTACGGACTCAAGGTCAGCACGCACAAACCGCAGGTGGCGTACAAGGAGACCATCCGCCGCGCGGTGCACGAGCATGGGCGGCTGAAGAAGCAGAGCGGCGGGCACGGGCAGTTCGCTGATGTGAAGATCGACATAGCACCGCGTCCGCGCGGCGAGGGGTTCGAGTTCATCGACAAGATCGTCGGTGGCGCGGTGCCGCGCAACTTCATTCCGGCGGTGGCCGAGGCGGCGGAGGAGTTGGCGAAGAAGGGGCCGTTCGGATTCCCGGTGGTGGATATCTCGGTGACCTTGGTGGATGGCGGGTTCCACTCGGTGGACAGCTCCGACATGGCGTTCAAGACAGCAACTAGCCTGGCGATGAAGGAGGGTCTGACGAAGGCCGATCCGATATTGCTGGAGCCGGTCGATCACGTGACCATCAGCGTGCCCAGCGAGTTCACGCCGCGCGCGCAGCGACTGCTGACCGGACGGCGCGGGCAGATCCTTGGGTTCTCCGAGAAGGAGGGCTGGCCGGGTTGGGATGACGTGGTGGCGCTGGTGCCGGAAGCGGAGCTGCACGACCTGATCATCGACCTGCGCTCGCAGACCTTGGGTCTCGGCACATATCGCCGGAAGTTCGATCACCTGGCGGAGTCGCGCGCCGAGATGAAGCGCGGGGCGGCGTAGCGGTGGCGCTGTTCGATCTTACCGGGAAGGTGGCGCTGGTCACCGGCGGCAACGGCGGTATCGGCTTGGGCATGGCGCAAGGGATGGCGTCATGCGGGGCGTCGATCGTGATCGCCGGGCGCAACGCGGAGAAGGCGGGGCCGGCGCTCGCCTCGCTGCGCGAACTCGGCGTGCGATGCGCGTTCATCGCCGGCGATGTCACCAAGAAGGCGGCTTGCGTGAAGCTGGTCGCCGACACGGTGGCGGAGTTCGGGCGGCTGGACATCCTGGTGAACAACGCCGGCACCGCGATCCGCAAGATGCCGCAGGACTACACCGAGGAAGAGTGGCACGAGGTGCTGGACACCAACCTGACCAGCGCCTTCCTGTGCTCGCAGGCGGCGTATGCGCCGATGAAGGTGGCGGGCGGCGGCAAGATGATCAACATCGGCTCGATGATGTCGCTGTTCGGCGCGCCGTACGCGACGCCCTATGCATCGAGCAAGGGCGGCATCGTGCAGATGACGCGCGCGATGGCGACCGCGTGGGCCAAGGACAACATCCAGGTGAACGCGGTGCTGCCCGGCTGGATCGACACCGACCTGACGAAGCGCGCGCGTCGCGAGGTGCCAGGGCTGCACGAGCGCGTTGAGAACCGCACGCCGGCGGGACGCTGGGGTACGCCGCCGGACATGGCGGGGGTCGCGGCGTTTCTTGCCAGCCCCGCGTCGGATTTCGTGACGGGCACGGCGATTCCGGTGGATGGCGGCTATTCTATCGGGATGTAGCTTGTCACGCCCAGTCGAGCGATCGCTCCACCGCCTTGCGCCATGATGCGGCGAGTGAGGCGCGGCGTTCGGCCGGCATCGTTGGCGTCCAGGTATGGGTGACGCCCCAGTTGTGGCTCAGGTCATCGATGTCACGCCAATAGCCCACCGCAAGCCCCGCCGCGTACGCGGCACCGAGCGCCGTGGTCTCGATCGTGCGCGGGCGCAGCACCGGCACGTTGAGGATGTCCGCCTGGAACTGCATCAGCAGCGTGTTCGGCACCATGCCGCCGTCTGCGCGCAACGTGCTGATGGGGATGCCTGAATTGCGCTGCATCGCCTCGATCACGTCGAGTGTCTGGTAGGCGGTGGCTTCGAGTGCCGCGCGCGCGATGTGGCCGGCGGTGGCGTAGCGCGTCAGGCCGGCGATGACGCCGCGCGCATCGGCACGCCAGTGCGGCGCGTAGAGGCCGGAAAATGCCGGAACGAAATACACGTCGCCGTTGTCGCTGACCGAAGCCGCCAGCGCTTCGATGTCGGCGCTCGACCTGATCAGGCCAAGGTTGTCACGCAGCCACTGCACCAGCGCACCGGTGACGGCGATGGAACCCTCCAGCGCATAACACGGTCTTTGCCCATCGAGCTGCCAGGCGACCGTGGTGACGAGGCCGCAGGTCGATTGCACTTGCGTCTCGCCGGTGTTCATCAGCAGGAAGCAGCCGGTGCCGTAGGTGTTCTTCGCCTCACCCGGCGTGAAGCACGCCTGGCCCATCAATGCCGCGTGCTGGTCGCCCAGGATGCCGGCGATCGACACGCCTTGGGTGGTTCCATACACGCTGGACGACGGCACGATATGCGGCAGCACGGCGCGCGGGATGCCGAACGCGGCAAGCAGCGCGTCGTCCCAGTCGAGCGTCGCCAGGTTCATCAATTGCGTGCGGCTGGCGTTGGTGACGTCGGTGAGGTGCTTGCCGGTAAAGTTCCACAGTAGCCAGCTATCGATCGTGCCGAATGCCAGATCGCCTGCTTCGGCGCGTCGGCGCGCATCGGGCACATTGTCGAGCAGCCAGCGCAGCTTCAACCCGGAAAAATAGCTGGCGAGCGGCAGCCCCGTCTGCGCGCGGAACCGATCCTGCCCGCCGTCGCGCGCATATTCCGCCACCAGCGGATCGACGCGCGTGTCCTGCCAGACCACCGCGTTGTGCACCGGCTCGCCGGTCGCGCGATCCCACAGCAGGGTGGTCTCGCGCTGGTTGGTGATGCCGATCGCCGCGAGATCGCGATGCGTCAGGTCAGCGCTGCACAGCGCTTCGGCGATGACCGTCTGCGTGTTGCGCCAGATCTCCTGCGGATCGTGTTCCACCCAGCCGGGTCGCGGATAGATCTGCCGATGCTCCATCTGCGCGCTGGCGATCGTCTCACCCGCGCGGTCGAACACGATGAAGCGGGTGCTGGTGGTGCCCTGATCGATCGCGCCGATATATCTGGTCATCCTGCCTCCCATTCGCCTCCAGAATAGACACGGCTTGGGGTGTCAGCCCACAGTAAGCGACGGGCAATTTCAGGGAGGCCTGAATGGCATCGCGCTTCGCCGACCGCGTCGCTATCGTCACCGGTGGAGTGTCCGGTATCGGCGCCGGCATCGCTGCGCGGCTGGCAGCCGAAGGCGCGCGCGTCAGTCTGTGGGATCGCGACGCGGCCGCACTCGCCATGGCTGACGCGCCGCACAAGGCCAGCGTCGACGTCACCGATGCTGCCGCCGTGCAGCGCGCCGCCGCCGATACCGCCGCCGTGCTCGGTCGCATCGACATCCTGATCGCGTGCGCCGGCATCACGGGGCCGAATGCCTCGGTGTGGGACTATCCGGTGGCCGAGTGGGACCGGGTCATCGAGGTCAACCTCAACGGCGTGTTCTACTGCAACCGCGCCGTCGTGCCGCATATGCTGCGCAATGATTATGGCCGCATCGTCAACATCGCCTCGATCGCCGGCAAGGAAGGCAACCCCAACGCCGCAGCCTATTCCGCGTCCAAGGCCGGCGTCATCGGCCTTACCAAGTCTCTCGGCAAGGAACTTGCGAACAGCAACGTGCGCGTCAACTGCGTCACGCCCGCGGCGGTCCGTACGCCGCTGTTCGCGCAGATGACGCAAGAGCACATCGACTTCATGCTGTCGAAGATCCCGCTCGGCCGCTTCGGTGAGATCGACGAGATCGCGGCACTGGTCGCCTGGCTGGCGAGCGAGGAATGCAGCTTTTCCACCGGCGGCGTGTTCGACATCTCCGGCGGCCGCGCGACCTACTGAACAGGGACACACGAATGGACAACGAGACGCTTGCCTACACGCCTGCCGTACAGCTTGCGGAGATGGTCCGCCGGAAAAAGCTTTCGCCGGTCGAGCTGATGACCGCGCTGCTGGCACGCATCGAGGCGCTTAATCCACGGGTGAACGCATTCGCCTGGCTCGCCGCGGATGCCGCGATGGATGCGGCGAAGCGTGCCGAAACCGCGCTGATGCAGGACAAGCGCATCGGCCGCCTGCACGGCGTTCCAGTCACCATCAAGGACCTTGCGATCACCAAGGACATGCCAACGCAGATGGGCAGCAACATCTTCGCCGGCAATCAGCCGACCGAGGACACGCCCGTCGTGCCGCGCCTGCGCGACGAGGGCGCGATCATTCTCGGCAAGACCACGACATCGGAATTCGGCTGGACGGGTGTCAGCCACTCGCCGCTCACCGGCGTCACGCACAATCCATGGAAACACGGCTACAACGCCGGCGCGTCATCGGCCGGCGCAGGTGCTGCGGCCGCCGCGGGCTTTGGCCCGTTGCACCAGGGCAGCGACGGCGCGGGTTCCATTCGCATGCCGTCGCATTTCTGCGGCGTGTTCGGACTGAAGCCGACGTTCGGCCGCGTGCCGTACTATCCGGTGGGCAGCGGCGACTATACGTCGCACATGGGTCCGATGACGCGCACCGTCGCCGACAGCGCGCTGATGCTGGGCGTGATGGCCGGTCCGCACCCGCTCGATCACACGACATGCGAGGCGGGACCGGCGGATTATCTCGGACGCCTGCACGAAGGCATAAGCGGCAAGCGCATCGCCTTTAGTCCGGATCTCGGCGTGGCGCGTGTCGATCCCGACGTGGCCGCGCTGGTGAAGTCCGCTGTCGCGCGCTTCGCCGAACTCGGTGCCACGGTGGAGGAAGTGAAGACGCCCTGGGCGGCGCAGGGCCCCGAGATGGTCCGGTTCTTCTGGGCCGCCCACATGACGCGCCTTACGCCGCATCTGGCGAAATGGGAGGCGAAGATGGACCCGGGTCTCGTCGCCTGCATCAAGGCAGCGCACAACTACTCGGTGGCCGATTACCAACTGATGCGCGAACGCAAGATGGCTTATGTCGCCGATATCCATCGGTGGTTCGAGGATTGGGATTTCCTGTTGACGCCGAGCGTCTCGGTTGCCGCGTTCCCTGCGGAGCTGCTCATGCCGAAGCATTGGCCGCAGCACGAGTGGGACTGGCTGTCCTGGGCGGAATTCTCCTACCCGTTCAACATGTCGTGGAATCCCGCTGCCAGCGTGCCGTGCGGTTTCACGGCCGAGGGCCTGCCGGTTGGATTGCAGATCGTCGGGAGGCGCTTCGACGATCTCGGCGTGCTCCAGGCGTCGGCGGCGTTCGAGCGGGCGCAGCCTTGGGCGGACAAGCTCCCGCAACTCGGCTAGACCGAAGTCCAACCAGCAAGAGGGAGTCCCGTCCCATGGCGTTCTCGATGTTCCAGGCCAGCGTGCCGGTGTGCACGCAGATCCTCGGCAGCCTGTCGGGGATCATCGACAAGGCCGCGGCGCACTGCGCGGAGAAGAAGTATGATGAGGCGTGGCTGCTGACTGATCGGCTGTTCCCCGACATGTTCTCGCTGGCGCGGCAGATCCGTCAGTGCAGCGACTTCGGCCGGAACATCCCGGGCCGGCTGGCCGGCGGCGAACTGCCGAACTTTGCCGCGGTGGACGACACGTCGTTTGCCGAAGCGAAGGCGCGGGTCGAGAAATCGCTCGACTACGTCAAGGGATTTACCCCGGCGCAGATCGACGGCAGCGAGGACAAGGACATCACCTGGACCGCCGGCCAGCGGCAGATGTCATTCAAGGGCCGCGCCTATCTGCTGCATTTCGGCCTGCCCAACTTCTACTTCCACGCCACCACGGCGTACAACATTTTGCGCCATCGCGGCGTGGAACTCGGCAAGCGCGACTTCCTCGGCTCGTTCTGAAGAAATTTCGCCACAGAGACACGGAGTACGCTGAGAAGATTCCTCGGTGTTCTCGGTATCTCTGTGGTGAATTTCTTACCTCGGCGGCCATGCCAGCAGGATGAGCCACCGAACACCGCCACCGACCGCCTATGGCACCCGGTTTTCCACCAGCTCTGTCACCACCGCGGGATCGGCCAGCGTCGAGGTGTCGCCCAGGCTGTCCGTCTCGTTGGCGGCGATCTTGCGCAGGATGCGGCGCATGATCTTGCCGCTGCGCGTCTTCGGCAGAGCAGGCGCCCACTGGATCGCGTCCGGCGAGGCGATCGGGCCGATTTCCTTGCGCACCCAGGTGACCAGCTCCTTGCGCAGGTCCTCGGTGGGTTCCTCACCCAGCTTCAAGGTGACATAGGCGTAAATGCCCTGGCCCTTGAGCTCATGCGGGAAGCCCACCACCGCCGCCTCGGCCACTTTCGGATGGGCCACCAGCGCGCTCTCCACTTCGGCGGTGCCCATGCGATGGCCGGACACGTTGATCACGTCATCGACGCGTCCGGTGATCCAGTAATAGCCGTCCTCATCGCGCCGTGCCCCGTCGCCGGTGAAGTACAGCCCCTTGAAGGTGGAGAAGTAGGTCTGCACGAACCGCTCGTGGTCGCCGAACACCGTGCGCATCATGCCCGGCCAGGAATCGGCGATGCACAGATTGCCCTCGCACGCGCCGTGCAGTTCGTGGCCGTCGCCATCGACGATGATCGGCCGCACGCCGGGCAGCGGACGCGTCGCCGATCCGGGCTTGGTGGGCGTGGCACCTGGCAGTGGCGAGATCAGGATGCCGCCGGTCTCGGTCTGCCACCAGGTGTCGACGATCGGGCAGCGATGCTCGCCGACGACGCGGTCGTACCATAGCCACGCCTCGGGATTGATCGGCTCGCCGACGCTGCCGAGGATGCGCAGCGAGCGGCGCGAGGTCTTGCTGCACCGGACCCTCGCCGTCGCGCATCAGAGCGCGGATCGCGGTCGGCGCGGTGTAGAAGATGTTGACCTTGTGCTTGTCCACCACCTGCCAGAAGCGCGAGCTGTCCGGATAGTTCGGAATGCCCTCGAACATCAGCGTGGTGGCGCCGTTCGCCAGCGGGCCGTAGACGATGTAGCGTGTGGCCGGTCACCCAGCCGACATCGGCGGTGCACCAGTAGACCTCGCCGGAGTGGTAGTCGAACACGTATCTCATGGGTGAAGCTCGCCCAGACCATGTAGCCGCCGGTGGTGTGCAGCACGCCCTTCGGCTTTCCCGTGCTGCCTGACGTGTACAGGATGAACAGCGGATCCTCCGCGTTCATCTCCAGCGGCGGACAGTCGGGCGATGAGACGGAACAGAGCGTTGCATAGTCGTGATCGCGTCCGGACTGCATCGCCACCTTGCCGCCGGTCACCTTCACCACGATGACGTTCTTCACGTCGGGGCAGGACTTCAGCGCCTCGTCCGCGTTCGCCTTCAACGGCACCTTGCGTCCGCCGCGACGGCCCTCATCGGCGGTGATCAGCAGTTCCGACGCGCAATCCTGGATGCGGTTCGCCAGGCTGTCCGGCGAGAATCCGCCAAACACCACGGAATGGATCGCGCCGATCCGCGCGCAGGCCAGCATCGCGACCGCGGCCTCCGGCACCATCGGCAGATAGATCGTGACGCGATCGCCCTTCTTGACGCCAAGCCCCTTCATGGCATTGGCCAGGCGGCAGACCTGCTCGTGCAGTTCGCGATACGTCACGTGCCTGGAGACCGCGGGGTCGTCGCTTTCCCAGATTATCGCGGTCTGCTCGCCGCGCGTCGCCAGATGCCGGTCGAGGCACGAGGCGGATGCGTTCAGCGTGCCGTCCTCGAACCACTTGATCGCCACGTTGCCGGCGAAGCTGGCGTTCTTGATCTTGGCCGGCGCCTTCATCCAGGCGATGCGGCGCGCCTGTTCAGCCCAGAACCCGTCCGGGTCGCGCGCGGCATGCTCGAACATGTCCTTGTAGCGGGCGGCGGTGATGTGCGCCTTCGCGGCGATCTCGGGCCTGACCGGAAAGGTCTGGCCGTCAGGTGATTGGGCATCGGGCATGGTCGGGTTCCCTCAAGTCGGTTCTTGGTTGGGGTATGACCCGGCGGCGCAACCTGCCGCCATCGGCAGGCTACGCAGCAACGACGGGCCGTTCAAGCAACGGGTAGGCGAGCGGCGAGCCTCAGGCCGGGCGATGGCGCAGCCCAGCGACGCGTACGCTCGGAGCGGCCGGCGCGCCGATCGGAAGCACCGCGCGCCCATGCGTCTCGTTGATCAATTCGGCGGCGGCCAGATAGAAGGCCAGCACCGCTGTCACCAATCCCATGTAACCACCGGCCACGTGCAGCGATGCTATGCCGGCGAGGTCGCCCGCGGCGAGCAGGAAGAAGGTGATCCACAGCGACAGGAACACCGACTGCACGGCGCGGTTCAGCGCCAGGCTGCCGAGCCACATGTAGAAGGTGAACGCGCCCCACATCAGCAGCCACCAGCCGACGAAGCCGGCGGGCACGTTGGCGGCGAAGAAATGCACGAACAACGCGAAGGACCACCAGAAGGCGCCGTACGAGCAGAACGCGACGAAGCCGAAGGTATTGCCGCGCGGCATCTCCATGATACCGGCCACGAACTGGGCGGTGCCGCCGAAGGCGAAAGCGCTCGCCAGAACCAGGGGCACGCAGGCCGCGGTGAACCAGCCGGCGTTCACCATGCTGAGCATCCATGTCGTGAGAGCAAAACCGGTCAGCCCGAGCGGCGCCGGATTGGCGAGCTTCATGATCGAGTTCCTCCTGTTGCGTTTCGCTACAGGCCGGCATCCTCAGGCACGAAGACGGTGCCGTCATTGATTTGGATCATGACCGCTTCAAGACGTTCGCCCATGCACGGGCCATGCACGCATTCGCCATCGGCGATGCGGAACTCGGCGCCGTGCGTGGCGCAGATGATATGGCTGCCGTCGGCCGAGAGGAAGCGGTCGGGCATCCAGTCGAGCGGGGTGCCGATATGCGGGCACGAGTTCACGTAGACGTGCACCGCGTCGCCCTGGCGGACCGCGAACAGGCCGGTGAAGCCGCCGGGCGGCGGGGGGAAGCCCTTGGAGCCGCCGTCCGGGATGTCGTCGAGGCGGCAGAGCGCGCGCAGCCCCCTCCCCCCCCTCCCGCAAGGGGAGGGGTTTTCCAGTCATCCCCCCTCCCCGGCGGGAGGGGGGCGGGGAGGGGGTCTCGGCGTCCTCGCTCATCCCTTCCATCCGCCCATCCGGCAGATGCAGTCCCAGTGCGGCTTCGACACCGGCATCACCGACAAGCGCGACTGCCGCACCAGTGCCATGTCAGCCAGCTTCGGATCGGCCTTGATCGCCACCAGCGTCACCGGCTTCGGCATCGGCGCCACCGCCTTCATGTCGACGCATACCCAGTCGCCTTCCTTGGCGGTCGGGTCCGGATAGGCCTCGCGCACCACCTCCACCACGCCGACGATCTCCTTGCCCTGGTTGGAGTGGTAGAAGAACGCCCGGTCGCCCCGCTTCATCGCCTTCAGGTTGTGCCTGGCCGTGTGGTTGCGCACGCCGGTCCACGGCTCGACGCCGTTCGCCACCTGCTGGTCCCAGGAGAACGCGTCCGGCTCCGACTTCACCAGCCAGTATTGCATGGCGGGCACACCTCCCAGGTTGATGCATGTCAATGCGATATCGGTGCCTTGGCGACACATCATCCGGCGCAGCATGAATTTCCTTCAGTTGCATTCCAGGCGCCGGGTAGCCGCAGTCCACAGTATGCCAGCGCGGCCTGCCTTCAAACGCCGGCAGGCATGGGTAGGTTGAGCGCGTGGACGCGAGTTCCATCGTTGCCCCGCCCCCGAGTGGGCGAAATCCGGGGCGCTCCCTGCACCGTTTCGCCAACCCGGGGCGCTTTCTGCGCCTGTCCGGCGCGGTGCTGCCGTGGCTCGCCATGCGCGGGCGCGGCGCTTGACCGTGTTCGGGCCTGGTCTGGGGCCTGTTCTTCGCCCCCGCCGACTGGCAGCAGGGCGACGCGGTGCGCATCATGTATGTCCACGTGCCGTCCGCCTGGCTCGCATCTGCCGGCTATCTGGCGCTGGCGTTCTGTTCCGTCGCTGTCGCTGGTCTGGCGGCATCCGCTGGCCGACCTGGCCGCGGTCGAGATCGGCCCGGTCGGCGCCGGCTTCACCGCGCTGTGCCTGCTCACCGGCAGCATCTGGGGCAAGCCGATGTGGGGCGCCTGGTGGGTGTGGGACGCGCGGCTGACCTCGGTGCTGATCCTGTTCTTCCTGTATCTCGGCCATATCGCGCTGGTGCGCGCGTTCGACGATCCGGTGCGCGGCTATCGCGTCGGGCGCGATCCTGGCGCTGGTCGGCGTGGTCAACCTGCCGATCATCAAGTTCAGCGTCGACTGGTGGAACACGCTGCACCAGCCGGACACCATCACGCTGACCGGCGCGCCGACCATGTATGTCGGCATGCTGTGGCCGCTGTTGTTCGCCGCACTCGGCTATACGCTGGTGTTCGCCGCCATCGTGGTGGCGCGCACCCGCGCGGCGGTGATGGAGCGGCGCATCCGCGCGCTGCTGATGGCGCGCGCCGACGAGGCCGCGGCATGACGCATCTTGCCGTATGTCGTTGCGGCCTATGCGCTGGGTGTGGCGATCCCTGGCACCTTCGCGCTGATCGGCCTTCCTGCGCATGCGCGCGGCTGCAGCGCCGGCTGGCGACAATTGGCCCGGCGCAGGCGCCGGCGATGACCCGCAAGCGCCGCCGTCTGTGGATACTGCTTGCCTGCGGGCTGGGCCTCGGCTCCGCCACCGCGCTGGCGCTGTTCGCGTTCCGCGACAACCTGGTGTTCTTCCTTTCGCCCTCGGACCTTGCGAGCAAGGCGCCGCCGACCGGCCGCACGTTCCGCCTCGGCGGCCTGGTCGAGCAGGGCAGCGTGCAACGCTCCACCGAGGACGGCCATCCGGCGGCGCAGTTCCGCGTGACCGACGGCGGCGCCAGCGTCGACGTGACCTATGTCGGCATCCTTCCCGACCTGTTCCGCGAAGGTCAGGGCGTGGTGACGCTGGGCGCCATGCGGCCCGACGGGACGTTCCGCGCCTCCGAGGTGCTGGCGAAGCACGACGAGACCTACATGCCGAAGGACGTCGCCGATGCGCTGAAGAAGTCCGGCCACTGGAACCCGTCCGCCGGCCCGCCGCCGCCCGCCGCGACCTGGAACACGATGCAGCCAAGGAAGACCGGCGGATGATCCCAGAACTCGGCCACTTCGCGCTTGGCTCTCGCCGTGGTCATCGCTGGCGCGCAGGCGGTGCTGCCGCTGTTCGGCGCCCATACCCGCGATGCGAGGCTGATGCAGACCGCGCCGGCTCTGGCGATCGGCCAGCTCATCGCGCTGGCGACGGCCTATGGCTGCCTGATCTGGAGCGCGGTGGTGGACGACTTCTCGGTCGCCAACGTGGTGGAGAACTCCAACAGCCTGACGCCGCTGATCTACAAGATCACCGGCACCTGGGGTAACCACGAGGGCTCCATTCTGCTCTGGTGCCTGATCCTCGCGCTGTGCGGCGGCGCGGTGGCGGGCTTCGGCCGCGCCCTGCCGTCGTCGCTGCGCGCGCGGGTCATCGGCGTGCTGGGCTTCACCTCGGCCGGCTTCCTGCTGTTCGCGCTGACCACGTCCAATCCGCTGGAGCGCGTCTGGCCGCCGCCGGTCGACGGCCGAGCCATGAACCCGCTGCTCCAGGACCCTGGCCTCGCGTTCCATCCCCCCGTGCTCTACACCGGCTATGTCGGCTTCGCGATCCCCTTCGCCTTCGCCGTCGCAGCCCTGCTGGAAGGCCGCGTCGATGCCGCCTGGGGCCGTTGGGTGCGCCCGTGGACGCTCGCCGCCTGGTGCCTGCTGACCGGTGGCATCGCTCTCGGCTCCTGGTGGGCGTATTACGAATTGGGCTGGGGCGGCTACTGGTTCTGGGACCCGGTCGAGAACGCCTCGCTGCTGCCCTGGCTGTCGGGCACCGCGCTGCTGCACTCCGCCATTGTGGTGGAGAAGCGCGAGGCCCTGAAGATCTGGACCATCCTGCTGGCGATCGGCACCTTCTCGCTGTCGCTGTGCGGAACGTTCCTGGTGCGCTCCGGCATCCTCAACTCGGTGCACAGCTTCGCCAACGACCCGACGCGCGGCGTGTTCATCCTGGTCCTGTTGGCGATCGTGATCGGCGGCTCGCTGCTGCTGTTCGCCTTGCGCGCGCCGGTCATGGCACCGACGGGGATCTTCGCGCCGATCTCGCGCGAGGGTGCGCTGGTGCTGAACAACATCCTGCTGTGCTCGATCTGCGCCGTGGTGCTGACCGGCACCACCTATCCGCTGTTCGCCGAGCTGCTGTTCGGCGCCAAGCTCAGCGTCGGGCCGCCGTATTTCCAGAGCACCGTGTTCCCGCTCGCCATCCCGCTGTTCCTCGCCATGTCGCTCGGGCCGGTGCTGCCGTGGAAGCGCGCGGAACTGTGGCCGGCGCTGCTGAAGCTGTGGTGGGCCGCGCTGATCGCGACATTGATCGGCGTCGCCACGGCGTTCGGGCTGCATGCCGGACTCGCCGCGCTGGGCTACGCCGCATCGGCCTGGCTGATCGCGGGCGCACTTGCGGAACTGGCCGAGCGTACCCGGCTGTTCCGTGCGCCGATCGCGTCGGTGCGCGCGCGCCTCGTGGCCCAGCCGCTATCCGTTTGGGGCTCGGCTGTGGCGCATGCCGGCATGGGCGTCACGGTCGCGGGAATCGCCGGCATGTCGCTTGCCGTCAGCTCGATCGTTGCCGTGCATCCGGGACAGAACGTGCGGCTTGGCGGCTATGACTGGACGCTGCTGGGGCTGCGCGACGCGCAGGGACCGAACTACACGGCGCGCGTCGCCGACATTCGCGTGACACGCGGCGGCGACGAGATCGCGCTATTCCATCCGTCGCGCCGGATGTTCACCGTGCAGAAGACCACGGTGACCGACACCGCGATCGAAACCAACGGGTTCCGCGATCTCTACGCCGTGCTCGGCGAGGAACGCGACGGTGCCGCGGTGCTGCGGCTGCATGTCAATCCGCTGGCGCCATGGATCTGGTTCGGCGCCCTGGTGATGGCGGCGGGCGGCGCATTGTCGCTGGCCGATCGCCGCCTGCGCATCGGCGCGCCGGCACGCCGGTCTGCCGCGATGCAGGCGGGAGTGGCGTCGTGATCGCACAAGTTGGGGGAGGGGGCTCCACCAATGACTCCCCTCCAGCGCCGCGCCTTTCTCCTGGCACCTCTTGGCGTCGCTGCTTTGGGTGGCACTGCTTTCTGGCTGCTGCTCGAGCGCATGCGCGAGGGGACCTACGATCCGCATGGTGTGCCCAGCATGCTGATCGGCAAGCCGTTGCCCAGCTTCTCGCTGCCGGGCCTGGCGACCGGGCAGGGTTTTTCCTCCGCCGATGTCATCGCCGCAGGCCGCGCCACGCTGGTCAACTTCTTCGCCTCCTGGTGCATTCCCTGTGTCGAGGAAGCGCCGGCGCTGATGACCCTGAAGCAGCAGGGCATTCCGATCTGGGGCATCGCCTACAAGGACAAGCCTGACGCCACCGCCGAATTCCTCCACCAGAACGGCGACCCCTACAGGCGCATCGCGCGCGACGAGCCGGGCACCACCGCGATTAACTTCGGGCTTTACGGCGTCCCCGAGACGTACCTGGTCGATAAGTCCGGCATCGTGCGCTGGCGCTGGGCCGGGGGCCTGAGCGACGACGTCATCCACCAGTCGCTGGCGCCGCTGCTACAGGGCATGGCGTGAAGCTCATCGTCGCCGTCCTGCTCTGCTGCCTGTCCGCGTCGCCCGTCCTCGCGGTGAGCGATCCTGCCGAGATGCTGCCCGACCGTGCGCAGGAGCAACGCGCCGAAGTCACTGGGCCATCAGCTTCGCTGTCTCGTCTGCCAGAACGAGAGCGTGGAAGACTCCAACGCCGACCTCGCGCGCGATCTGCGCCGCATCATCCGTCAGCGCATCGTGGTCGGCGACAGCGACAGGCAGGTGATCGACTGGATGGTCGCACGCTACGGCAACTTCGTCCGCCTGCGCCCGCCGTTCAACGCGATGACCTTCGCGCTCTGGGGCGCGCCCGGCATTGCGCTGCTGGCCGGCATCGGCGCAGTCACCATCGCGCGTCGCCGCCGCCCTGCCGCGCCGGCACCGCTCAGCGACGCCGAACGACAGCGTCTGGCCGATCTGCTGAAATCGTGATCTGGCTCGCCATTGCCCTGCTGGCGGCGATCGCCCTGGCGCCGTTGGCCCTTTCGTTGCGCCGCACTGCCGCCGCGCGCGGGCGGCAGGAGGCTGCGGTGGCGCTGCATCGCGCCCAGCTTGCCGAACTGGATCGCGACCTCGGCGACGGGCGCATCGCCGCGGCGGAACACGCCAACGCGTTGCTGGAGGTCCAGCGCCGCCTGCTCGCCGCCGCTGCCAACGCCGAGACCGCACCGCGCAGCAGTTCGCGCGGACCCGTGCTGTTCGCTCTGGTCCTGGTGCCGCTCGGCGGACTGGTGCTGTATCTGTTGGGCGGGTCGCCGGAACTGCCGGCCGTTCCGCTCGCCGACCGCATCGCCGCCGCGCGCGAACGCGAGGCGCGCGAGGCCGTGCTCATCGGGCAGCTTCGCCAGCGGTTGGGCGAGATCGATCCGCACAGCGAGCAGGCGCGTCAGGGTTACATCCTTCTCGGCAATGCCGAGGCCAGCCGCGGCCGGCTACAGGAGGCCGCAGATGCCTGGCGCACCGCGCTCGCCACGCGCTTCGATCCCACCATTGCCGCCGAAGCAGCGGAGGCACTCACCGAGGCGCAGGGCCATGTCACCGAGGAGGCGGCGACGCTGTTCCGTCGCGCTATTGCCGAATTGCCGGCGGATGCTCCGTGGCGGCCGATGGCTCAGAAGCGGCTTTCGGAAGCGAAATGAACCGCCGTGCCCAAAGGACCCCGCCGGGCAGCAACAAAAGCAGCACCAGCAGCGCGCAGGCGATCGCCGATGCGGTTGGCCAGTCGCCGTTCTGAAAGAACTCCTGCCACAGCACACGCCCCACGAGTTGCGCCTGCGGACCGCCGAGAAGCTCAGGGATCACGTATTCGCCCGCGGCGGGAATGAACACCAGCAGCACGCCCGCCCACACTCCGGGCAGCGACAGCGGCAGCGTCACCGCGAGGAACACGCGCCACGGCGGCGCGCCGAGATCCGCCGCGGCCTCCAGCAATCGCGCGTCGAGCTGCGACAGCCGCGCGTAGAGCGGCAGCACCATGAACGGCAGGTAGGTGTAGATCATGCCGATATACATCGCGGTGTCGGTGTAGAGCAGGCGCAGCGGCGCGAATCCGAACGCCATGATGGCCGTGTTGATCCAGCCGCCGTCCTGCAACAGGCCGATCCACGCGTTGATACGCATCAGGAAGCCGGTCCAGAACGGCAGCATCACCAGCAGGAGCAGCAGGCTGCGCCAGCGTTCCGGGCTCCGCGCGATACCGAGAGCCATCGGATAGCCGGCCAGCAGGCAGATCGCCGTGGACAACCCCGCGACCTTCAGGCTGAGCAGCAACGCGCGCGCATATAGCGGGTCCGTGAGGATCAGCGAGAATGCATCGGTGCTGACGTGCAGGCCGCCGGCGGACCGCAGCATCGGCGCATAGGGTGGGACGCTGTCGGCGGGAAACGAGAACGCGATCTTCACCACGATCAGCGTCGGCAGGATCAGCAGCACCAGCAGCCATAGCCATACAATTGCCAATACCGCGGTGCGGCCCGCCGCGTGGGTCATCGGCCGAGCAGGATGCAGGCGTCCGCATCCCAGGACAGCGTGACGGTGTCGCCGACGGTCGCCTGCGCGGCGTTCAGTCCCTGTCCAAGGGCGACGGTCGCGCGCAGCGTACTGCCATCGGCGAGCCGCACGAGGTGTGTCAGCGTCTCGCCCGCGTAGGAGCGCTGCACCACGACACCCGACACGCGGTTCGCGCCACTCGCCGCGCCGAGTGTCATGCGTTCGGGCCGGATCGCCAGCCAGACCGCATCGGACGGCGGCGCCGTTGCGGTCTCGACCGGCATCCCGCCTGCGAGTTCGATCCGGCCGTTCCGCGCCACGATCGGCAGCACATTGGCCGCGCCCAGGAACTCCGCCACCAAACGTGAATCCGGCCGCTCATAGACCTCGGCCGGCGTGCCCACCTGCATCAACCGCCCCGCGTGCATCACGCCGATCCGGTCCGCCATGGTCAGCGCTTCCTCCTGGTCGTGCGTGACCAGGATGAAGGCGATGCCGAGTTCGCGTTGCAGCCGCACCAGCTCCTCACGCGTGTCGCGCCGCAGGTTGCGGTCCAGCGCCGACAGCGGTTCGTCGAGCAGCAGCAATACGGGACGCGGCGCCAGGCTGCGCGCCAACGCCACGCGCTGCTGCTGGCCACCGGACAACTGTGCCGGCCGGCGCGCGCCGAAGCCTTGCAGCCGCACCAGCTTCAGCATCTCCACCACACGCGCCGCGATTGCCGGGCGTTGCATGCCGCGCATGCGCAGGCCGAAGCCGATATTCGCCGCGACGTTCATGTGCGGGAACAGCGCGTAGGACTGGAACATCGTGTTCACCGGCCGGCGGTGCGGCGGCATCGCCGTCAGATCGACGCCGTCCAGAATGATGCGTCCGGCATCCGGCTGCACGAGGCCGCCGATCGCGCGCAGCAGTGTGGATTTGCCCGAACCCGAGGCGCCGAGCAGAACGAACAGCTCGCCTGCCGCGACGGTCAGGTCCAGTGCATCGACCGCCACCACCGCGCCGAAGCGCACGCACAGTCCGCTGACGTTCAGCAATGCGTCAGCGCCCGGCCTTGAAGCGGTCCCACATGCGGGTTCGCTGGCGCGCTGCGGCGGGCGGGACGGGGCCTATGGTGAAGAACCCCTGCATCTGCTCGGACGTCGGGAAGATGTTGGTGTCCGCCAGCAGTTCCGGCCGGATCAGCGGCCGGCTCGCCTGCACCGCGTTGGCGTAGCGTACCACGTTGGTGATGCCGGCCATCACGTCGGGCCGCAACACGAAGTTGATGAACGCCAGCGCGGCGTCCTTGTGCGCGGCGTCCGCCGGAATCGCCAGCATGTCGAAGCCGAGTTCCGCGCCCTCTTTCGGCGCGACATAGCGCACCGTGATGCCGCGCTTCGCCTCCGCCGCGCGCGCATTCGCCTGGACCACGTCGCCGGAATAGTCGAGCGCGAGACAGGTCTGTCCCGCGGCCAGCGCCTCCAGTGCCCCGCCTGAGGCGAAGCTGCGGATGTAGCGGCGCACTCCCATCAGCGTGTGCTCCACCGCGGCGAGATCGGCGGGATCGGTGCTGTCGGGACTCTTGCCCAGATATTTGAGCACGCCGGGAATCACGTCGATCGCCGAGTCCATCATGGTGATGCCGCAGGGTGCGATGCGCCTGGCATTCTCCGGCTTGAACAGAAGGTCCCAACTGTCCGTCGGCGCATCGGGCGCAAGCTCCTTCACGCGGTCGGCGATCATGCCGATGCCGGTGGTGCCCCACAGATAGATCGCGCCGTAGCGGTTGCCCGGATCGGAGCTCTCAACCTGGTGCATCAGCACGGGATCGAGATTCTTCCAGTTGGGCACACGGGAACGGTCGATCGGAGCGAGCGCGCCGACCTTGATCAGACGCGAGAGGGTCGGCTCGTTCGACGGCACCACGATGTCATAGCCGGAGTGGCCGGCGAGCATCTTCGCTTCCAGCGTCTCCAGGCTGTCGAACACGTCGTAGTGGACGGTGATGCCGGTTTCCTTTTGGAACCGCTCCAGCGCCGCCGGGTCGATGTAGTCGGTCCAGTTATAGATGTTCAGCACGCGCTCCTGCGCGCGCGCCGGTAGAGCGAACATGACGACTGTCATTGCGAGGAGCGTCAGCGACGAAGCAATCCCCATCACGTTGCGCACCCAGGTGGAGATTGCCGCGTCGCTTTGCTCCTCGTAATGACACTGGGTCAAGTTTGCCCCCGCCGGAATGACCGGCGCAGGCTACCACGGACGCGGAGGAATGCGAGGCTAAGCGCGTATTCGCTTCTTTGCCGGCGCGCGCGCCGAGGCTCCGCTTCAGTGCGGCCATCAGGTCTACGACGTTGTCCCCGTGCGGTTCGTCCGCCACTTCCGGCTTGATCCCTTCACCCTTCAGCTTGGCCTCGATCACCTCGCGCAGTCGCGCCTCGTAGTGATCCTCGAGGTCGGCCGGTTGGAACTTGCCCGCCTGCCGTTCGATCAATTGCCGCGCCAGCTTCACCATCGCCACCGCACGCTCGCGTCGTGCGATGACCAGGCGTGACAGCGCCGCCATGCCCGACGCCGCGATGGCAGCGCGCAGGACCACGTACACGTCCTGACCCGCCTCGCCGTCCGGCACCATGTAATAGCTGGTATCGAGGTAGATCGGGTGAATCGCATCGCACGTGATGACCGGTCTTCGGATTGATGAAGTGGAAATGCAGATCGCCGCTGGCGCGAAGCACGCCGTGGAGCGATACCGGACAGCACACCAGGTCGAGCCGCAGATGTCCGCGCCAGATCGGTCACTGCGCCATTGCCGCCTCCAAAGAACAGCAATCTGGGGTCGGATGACGACACCTGCACCCGATCATGGCCAAATATGCTTTGGTCGGAACCATGCTCGCCGCCACGGCGCTGATGTCCCGGCCGGTGGGCAGCAAGCTGGTGTCCGTGCCGTGAGAACGACAAGATCGTGATGCAGGGAGCCACCAAGGGCATGTCGGAGCACCACTACACTAACGCGTGACCGGCGCCGGATTTGCCACAGCCGACGCGGGCTACGCGGGATGGGCGGCCATGAGCCGCCCATCTTTTGTACGGCGCACGGTGCTGCCATAGTTGGCCGGCGACCGCCGGCGGGAGAGCGTCCATGAACGATCTGGCTGGGGCAGCGTACGCTGTCGAAGAAGCGACACTGCCGCGGCGCTACGCGGCGATCCGTGCCCGGACGGAACACCTAGCCGCGTCGCTGAGCGACGAGGATCAGTGTGTCCAGTCGATGCCCGATGCCAGCCCGGCGAAGTGGCATCGCGCCCATACCACGTGGTTCTTCGAACAGTTCGTGCTGACCCCGTTTGTCCCCGACTACCACGCCTTCGACCGCGATTTCGCCTATCTGTTCAACTCCTACTACGAGGCCGTCGGTCCGCGGCATCCGCGGCCGAATCGGGGCCTGCTGACGCGGCCCTCCACCGCGCGGGTCGGCGCGTTCCGCCAACATGTCGATGCGGCAATGGCCGGGCTTCTGGTGCGTCTTCCCAATGAAGTGCCCGGGCTGGTGGAACTCGGCCTTCAGCACGAACAGCAACATCAGGAACTGCTGCTGACCGACATGCTGCACGCGTTCGCGCAGAACCCGCTGGCACCCGCGGTCCTGCCGGACTGGCGGGAGCCTGCCGGGGCCGTCGGCCCGACGCGCTTCGTCGATTGCCCCGGCGGCATGGTGCGGATCGGCCATCAGGGCACGGCGTTCTGTTTCGACAACGAGACGCCGGCACATGACGTGTATCTACAGCCGTATCGCCTCGCCTCGCGTCTCGCGCGCAACGGCGACTGGCTCGACTTCATCGCCGACGGCGGCTATCGCACGCCCACGCTGTGGATGTCGGACGGCTGGGCGTGCGTGCAGGCGAACGGCTGGTCGGCCCCGCTGTACTGGCGCGAAAGCGAGGGCGGTTGGAGGCAGATGGGGCTGGGCGGACTGGCCCCGCTCGATGCGGATTTGCCGGTGCGCCATGTAAGCTGGTACGAGGCGGATGCGTTCGCGCGCTGGGCCGGTGCGCGATTGCCGACCGAGGCCGAATGGGAAGCGGCGCGCCGTCGTGACGAAATCCGCGAACAGACCTCGCATGTCTGGCAGTGGACATCCAGTGCCTACAGCCCATATCCGGGGTATCGACCGGTCGCCGGGGCGGTCGGCGAATATAACGGCAAGTTCATGATCAATCAGATGGTGCTGCGTGGAGGCTCGCTGGCCACGCCGGCAGATCACACACGGTGCAGCTACCGGAATTTCTTCCATCCCGACAAGCGCTGGCAGTTCAGTGGCGTTCGTCTGGCACGCGACGTCTGACGGGGAAACAGGACAGATGCCTGATGATACCGCCCTGGGGCTGGCGGCAGGCAGCGTTGCGGACGCTGCGCTGTCAGGTCTGCTGCAAGCGCGCAAAACGCTGCCTGCGAAGCTGTTCTACGACGAGACAGGCTGCCGCCTGTTCGGCCGCATCACCGAACTGCCCGAGTACTACCTGACGCGTACCGAGCGCGACCTGCTGGCCGACATAGCGCTACGTGTGGCTGCCCTGGTGCGCGGGCCGGCGGTGCTGGTGGAATACGGCGCGAGCGACGAGGCGAAGGCCGAATTCCTGCTGCGCGAGGGCATATTCCGTGCCTACGTGCCGATCGATGTGGCGGAGCCGCAACTCGAGCAGATGCGGGAGCGGCTTCGCGAGCGGCGGCCCGATCTACAGGTTTGCCTGGTGCCGGCCGACTTCATGGATGTTGTCGCGTTGCCGACCGAAGTGCCATCGCTGCCGCGTTTGGGTTTCTTTCCCGGATCGACGATCGGCAACCTGGATCCCGTGGAGGCGCGGCACTTCCTGGAACGGGCGCGCGGCGCGCTCGGGAGCAGCGCGTGGTTCCTGATCGGCGTCGATCTGCGCAAGGACCCGGCGGTCCTGTTGCCGGCCTATGACGATGCCCAGGGCATCACGGCCGCCTTCAATCTCAATCTCCTGGCGCGGCTCAATCGCGAGGCGGGTGCCGACTTCGATCTCAACGCCTTCGCGCACCGTGCGGTGTGGAACGATCAGGAGAGCCGGATCGAGATGCATTTGGTCAGCCTGCGCGACCAGACCGTGCACGTCGCGGGCGAGGCGATTCACTTCACCCGCGGCGAGACGATCCACACCGAGAACAGCTACAAGTATTCGCTTGAGGGCTTCGGGATGTTGACCGAAGAGGCCGGATGGCACAGCTCCGCGCAGTGGACCGATCCGGACCGCCTGTTCTCATTGCATCTGCTGAAACCGCGGCTCTGAGCTACGTCGCGTCAGCCATCGACTCGCCCGACAGATAGGCACGCAACTGCAGACGAGCGCGATGGACGCGGCTCTTCAACGTGCCGATCGCGCAGCCGGTCACCTCGGCGGCATCTTCATACGACTGCTCTTGCAGCACGATCATCGACAGCGCCTCGCGCTGGTCGCGCGGCAGCCGGTCCAGCGCCCAGCCGAGCTCGCGCAATGCCGTGCGGTCCTCGTGCACGGCCTGCACCGGCACTTCCGGCACCGTATCAACGTCCGTATATTCTCGCTTGCTGCGCACGCTGCTGATGAAGTGATTGACCATGATGCGATGCACCCAGGCGGAGAAATTCGTGCCGGGAGTAAAGCAGTCCTTCGCGACCAGAGCCTTGGTTGCCACGTCCTGAGCGAGGTCTTCTGCCGCAGCCTTGTTCCGTGTCAAAGCGAGTGCCCAGATGCGCATCTTTGGCAGGAACTCGATCAATTGCTGCTGAAAATCCTGCGCCATGATTATTCTCCCGGTGCTGAAAGTGTGTGTCCCGTCCGACGTGTGGCGGAAAGGGCTGAATTGCAAGACGAATGACATGAGCTTGATGCGGGTTAATTATATTGCGGCACCTCTGGGCCATTTGATCGCACGCTTGTGCTGAGTCATTCTCACATCCGTGATGACCCTGTCGCCATGCAACCTGTTGACCGATGTTGCCCGCATCGCTGTTGGCAATGTCGAAGATCTGCTGCTCGGCTCGGGCGTTACGGCGATCGTCTTCGATCGGCCCACGGTGGCGTCGGTCAGCGTGCTGGGCGGCGCGCCGGGCGGACGCGACACCGACCTGCTGGCCCCGCATGCGACCGTCCAGGCCGTGGACGCCATCGTGCTGTCCGGCGGCTCCGCGTTCGGCCTCGACGCGGCAGGCGGTGTGCAGGCTGCGCTGCGCGAGCGGGGTCGCGGTGCCGCGATCGGCGACGCGCGGATACCGATCGTGTCACAGGCAATCCTGTTCGACCTGCTGAATGGCGGCAACAAGGATTGGGGGCGATTCTCGCCGTATCGTGACATGGGTTACGCGGCGGCGAATGCGATCGATCACGATTTCGCGCTGGGCAGCGTCGGCGCGGGCGCAGGCGCGACGACAGCGACCGTCAAGGGAGGGCTGGGTTCCGCCAGCGCCGTCACGTCGCATGGCCACACGGTCGCCGCGATCGTGGCGGTGAATGCGGTGGGATCGGTCACGATCGGTGACGGCCCGCACTTCTGGGCAGCACCTTTCGAGCGGAACGGCGAATTCGGCGGTCTCGGTCTGCCGGCATCGTTCGATATCTCGCTGCGCGCGAAAGGCGGCCGCGGCACCAGCACGACGATTGGCCTCGTTGCCACCGACGCGACGCTGAACAAGGCGCAGGCGATGCGCCTGGCGATCATGGCGCATGACGGCCTCGCGCGCGCCGTGCTGCCGGCGCATGCGCCACTGGATGGCGACACGATCTTCGCTGCCGCCACCGGATTGCGGCCGATGGCCGAGCCGGTGGTCGAACTCACCGAACTCGGGCATGTCGCGGCTCAGGTGATGGCCCGGGCGATCGCGCGGGGCGTGTACGAGGCGACTGCATTGCCGGTGGCCGGAGCGCAGCCGTCCTGGCGCGACCGCTTCGCGCCATCGGGCTGATGCCGTCACTGCGCGCAGCGGCCCCGGCCATCGTGGCAGCGGCGATCGTTCTGCTCGCGGGTCTGCTGTACATTTGTGGCTACCGCGAGCAGTACTACGCATTGGCCGAGATCTGGGGTGCCGCGCCATTCCGCACGCCGTTCCTCGATATGCACGGTGTGACGTCGGCAATCGAGTGCCATCGACTCGGCTATGACGTGTATATCGATAATCCGTGCGACGTGTTTCACCGCCCGCATGCCTATTCGCCGCTGTGGCTGTGGCTCGCGGTGCTGCCGATCACCACGCGTTGGGACAATACGCTCGGACTTGCCGCGGTCGTCCTGTTCCTGGTTGCGCTGGCGTTTCTGCCGCCTGGGCGCGACTGGCGGTTGATCACCCTTGCCACGGTCTCGAGTACGACGATGTTTGCGATGGAACGGGCGAATGTCGATCTGCTGATGTTCGTGATGGCTATGCTGGTGGTGCGGTTGCGCTTCGCTGGCTACGCGGTTGCGCTGCTGGCAGGCATGCTGAAGTTCTATCCGATCGTGCTGTTGGTCGCTGCGGTGCGCGAGCGCGTCATGCTGTGCATTGCAATTTGGGCGGTGGCGCTCGGTGCGGTCGCGCTTTGGTTCGCCCTGGACGGCACAGCGATTTGCGGGCCATTGGGAACATCAATTCAAACCCGCCGTTCGATGACAACGTGTTCGGCGCGCATAATCTGCCATTCGGCATCGCCGCGATGGCCGGTCTGTCGCGCAACGGTGCGACGGTGTTGGAGTTGCTGCTGCTTGGGGCGATGGCCGGCCTCGGTGTCGCGCTGGCCCGGCGGGTCCGGATCGACGCGCTGACCGAGGCGGAGGCGGCGCATTTGATGATCGGTGCTGCTCTGCTGGTGAGCTGCTTCATGACCGCGCAGAACGTCACGTATCGCGCGATCTACTTGCTGCTGGTGCTGCCGGCCCTGATCGTGTCATGGCGGGGCTCGGCATGGGTTGCGGTGGTGCTGATGTGGAACAGCGGGCTGCGGCTGGCCATCAACCGAGTGGCCGCATGGTTCGGCGTATCGACGGCACCTGACGGCATGCTGCATTCCGCCATCTGGCTGCTGCGCGAACTCGCGTGGTGGGCGATGATCACTCTGCTCGCCGCGCTGTTGCTACGGCTGTTGTGGGAGTTGCAGGCTGTGCGCCAGGCGACAATGTGGAGAGGACACCATGAACGATGGCGGCGTGCGGCGGATCGAGATCACCGAAAGGGAATCGCCGGTATTCGATGGCGCAGAATTCGGCGCGGTGGGACGCTATGAACGGCTGCACGGCAGGGCCTTCTGTGAGCTTGATCCGGCGCATCCGCTGAACGCCGGCATCGTCAATCTCGACAAGGCGCCGCGCAACGCACGCGGCAATGTCGAGTATCAGTCGGAGTTCCGCATTCTCAGGCCACTCGACCTGGCGCGCGGCAATGGCTGGCTGGTTTACGACGTGCCCAACCGCGGCAACCAGCCGATCATGTCGCGGCTGAACGGCGCGCCGGAGGGCGGCCATCCGCAGAGCGCAGGCAACGGCTTCCTGATGCGCCGCGGCTTCACGCTGGTGTGGAGCGCATGGCAGGGCGATGTGCCGCCAGGCAACGATCGCCTGGTCGCACGCTTGCCCGTCATCGAAGGGGTCACCGGCATGGTGCGCGAGGAGTTCATCGCGGAGGCGACCGGCCTGCTTGGCGACGGCAACATCCAGGAAGTGTCGGACGACCGGTTCATCGGCACACTGGTCTACCCCGTTGCCGATCCCAAGGGTGCCACGCTGACGGTGCGGGAACGCGAAGCCGATCCCCGCGTGACACCGCCTGGCCTGGCCTGGCGCCTGGTCGACGAAACGCATGTCGAGATCACGCGGCCGACTGCTCCGGGCTTCGATCGCGGCGCGATCTTCGAGTACATCTATCGTGCGCGCGATCCGATCGTGATGGGCATCGGCTTCGCCGCGATCCGCGACATCGTGTCGTTTCTGCGCCATGACGGCGACAGTCCGTTGCGATCCGGCATCCGGCATGCTGCGGGCTTCGGCATCTCGCAGAGCGGCCGCGTGCTGCGCGACCTGGTATATTATGGCTTCAATCAGGACCTCGCGGGACGGCAGGTGTTCGATGGCATCCTACCGGTCGTTGCGGGCTCGCGCCGCACCTGCATCAACTGGCAGTTCGCCCAGGCCGGCCGCTATTCGCGTCAGCACGAGGACCATTCCTACGGCGACGACCAGTTCCCGTTCACCTACCCGACGCTGAGCGATCCGATCAGCGGACGCACCGATGGCATCCTGAGACGCGCGCGCGACGCCGGTGTGTGTCCGAAGGTGATGCACCTGGACACCGAGAGCGATGTCTGGCAGGCGCGCGCCTCGCTGGTGGCCACCGACACGAATGGCGACGACATCGCGATGCCGGCCGAGGTGCGTATCTATTGCGTGACCGGCGTGCCGCACGCGCCGTTTCGGCCGCTGAGCAAGCCGGTCATGCAGTTGCCCGGCAATCCATTGGTCTACGGCGCGTTCATGCGCGCGCTGCTGATCGCGCTGACGGAATGGGTGGAGCGCGGCGTCGCACCGCCCGACAGCCGGTTCCCGTCGCGGGCTGCGGCGACGTTGGTGCCACTCGACGCGGCGCGCGAGAAATTCCCCAGACTGCCGCAGGTGAATTTCCCCACCGTGCTGAATGAGCTGCGGCTGCGTGACCATTCCGTGGAGCCGCCGATTGAAAGCACCGCCTATCCGGTGTTCGTGCAGCCGACGGACACCGACGGCAACGCAATGGGCGGCATCCGGCATCCGTTGCTGGATGCGCCGCTGGCCACGCATGCCGGTTGGTCGTTGCGCGCGGCGGGTTATGGCGAGGGTGACCTGTTCACCATCCAGGGCTCCATGCTCCCGTTCGCCGCAACGGAGGTCGAGAGGCAGCGCGTTGGCGATCCGCGGCCGTCGCTCGAGGCGCGCTATGCGTCGCGAGATGCGTGGGCCACGATGCTGGCGCAGGCCGCCAACCGCCTCGTCGCCGATCGGCTGCTGCTGGCGGAGGACGCCGACCGGCTGACCGCCGCGGCGCACGAGTCGTGGGACGTTTACCGGGCGCTGTAGGAGCCATCGTCATGGAGATCGTCGGACTAGGCTTGCATTTCGAGGACCTGCCGGTGGGGAGGCGCTTCCGCACCATCGGCCGCACGGTGACCGAGGCGGACATCGTCAACTTCGTCAACTGCACCGGCATGGTGGAGGTGCTGTTCACCAATACCGAGTTCCTGCGCGAGGAATCCGACATCACGCAGCGCCTCGCGCCGGCGGCACTCAGCTACTGCTTCGCCGAAGGCCTGCTGGTGCAGGCGACAATGCAGCACACCGGGTTCGCGTTCCTGCACATGGAACTCAACGTCGAGCGGCCGGTGTTCGCCGGCGACACGATCCATGTGGAGTGCGAGGTGACGGAGGCGCGCCTGTCGCGCAACCGGCCGGGCCGCGGCCTGGTGCGCACGCGCAATCAGGTGGTGAAGCAGGACGGCACGGTGGCGCTGACCTATACGCCACTGCGCATGATCAAATGCCGCGTGGGGTGAGGGAAGGCCAAGGGGCTCTGCCCCCTGGCCTTTCTCACCGCTCCCGCAGCTTTGGATCGAGCACGTCGCGCAGCGCGTCGCCGAACAGGCTGACGCCGAACACGGTCAACGCGATTGCCAGGCCAGGGAAGATCGCGATCCAGGGTGCGGTCGATGCGTATTCCTCTGCGCCGCCTTGCAGCATCAGGCCCCAGGCCGGCGTCGGCTCCTGCACGCCGAGCCCGAGATAGGACAGCGATGCCTCCGCGAGGATTGCCTGTCCCACGAACGCGGTGAGCATGATCAGGAACGGCGCCATCACGTTCGGCACCATGTGGCGCAGGATGATGCGCGCATGGCTGTAGCCGCAGGCGCGCGCGGCATCGACATAGGGGATCTCGCGGATCGCCAGTGCGCTGGAGCGCACGACGCGGGCGCAACGCGGGATCAGCGGGATGGTGATCGCCACGATGACGTTGTGCACGCCGGTGCCGAAGATCGCCACGACGGCGAGTGCCATGATGATCAGCGGGAACGCCATCACCACGTCGAAGATGCGCTGGAAGATCAGGTCCAGCCGGCCGCCGAAATACGCGCTGGCGACGCCCAGCACCAGGCCGGCAAAGCCGCCGACGATGGCGGACGTCAGGCCGACGATCAGTGCGGTGCGGGCGCCGTAGATGATGCGCGACAGCAGGTCGCGGCCGAACTGGTCGGTGCCCAGCCAGTGCGCCCAGCTCGGCGCCTCGGTCATTGACGCGAAGTCGTTCGCCGTCGGGCTGTACGGCGCGATCAGTTCGGCGGACAGTCCGGTCACCGCGATGATCAGCACGAGCAGCGCGCCGAACGCGCCCAGCGGTTCGCGGCGGCAGAAGTGCAGGGTCGCCTGCCAGAACGAGCGTCGCAGTTCGATCTCATCCGGCGTGATGTCGGAGACGATCGTCGGGGCGTGCACCGTGGTGGACATGACGCGGTCTCCCTCAGGCGAATCGGATGCGCGGGTCGAGCCACGCATACATCAGATCGACGACCAGATTGCTGAACACGAAGATGGCGACGGTGAGCATCACCAGCGCCTGGGTCAGCGTGTAGTCCTGGTTCTGCACCGCCTGCACGAACAGCCGGCCGATGCCGTTCAGGTTGAACACCTGCTCGGTGACGACCAGGCCGCCGATCAGGAAGGCGAACTCGATGCCTATCACCGTGACGACCGGCAGCAGCGCGTTCTTCAGCGCGTGCCGGTTGATCACCAGTTTCTCGATCAGGCCCTTGGCGCGCGCGGTTCGGATGTAGTCCTCGCGCAGCACCTCCAGCATCGCCGATCGGGTCATGCGCATGCTGACCGCGGCGTAGCGGTAGCCGACGGTGATCGCCGGCAGGAACGCCATTTCCAGGTTGCGGATCGGGTCCTTCCACAGCGGCACATAGTCGATCGGCGGCATCCACGGCGTGCCGATGATCGCGTTGCTGATGTCGAGCACGAACAGGATGGAGATGATGCCGAGCCAGAACGATGGCGTGGCGATGCCGCCGATCGCGAGCGTGCGGACCACGACGTCGATCCAGGTGTTCTGCTTCAGCGCCGAGATGGTGCCGAGGGGGACGGCGATCAGGATCGCGATGACGGTGGCGAGCAGCGCGATCTCCAGCGAGATCGGCAACCGCGTGAGGATTTCCTCCGACACCGGCTTGCCCGACCACATGGAGATGCCGAAGTCGAAGTGGAAGAATCCCCAGAGGAAGCTGAGGAACTGCACGATCAGCGGACGGTCGAGGCCGAGTTCCAGATGACATTCGGTCACCGCGCGCGGATCGAAGCTGCCGCCGCCGGAACCCAGGCGCACCACGCAGATGTCACCGGGTATCAGCCGCATCAGGATGAATACGAGCGCCGCCGCGCCGATCAGCGTCGGGATCACCAGCAGCACGCGCTTGGCGACGTATTGGTACATTCCCTCGTCCCATAGTTTGCTTGTCGTTCAGGCGCCGCGGGACCCGGTCTTGCGACGGGCCCCGCGTCACCCGCTTCCAGTCACCCGTTCGGCGTCTGGTCCAGCCAGATGTCGGACAGATCCTGGTTGATATAGTGGCTCGGACCGATCTTCCAGCCGTGCACGTAGGACCGTTCCGGCACCATACGGTACCACCACAGCATTGGGAACTCCCGCGCCTCGGTATCGACGATGCGTGTCTCGTATTGCCGCATCAGCGCCCGCTGTTTGGTGAAGTCGCTCTCACGCAGCATGCGGTCATAGATGTCGGCCTCTTCCGGGTCGCTGTAGCCACCGTAGTTCTCGACGAACACGTCGTGCGGCAGGTATTTCTGGGTGTCCAGCACCGGATTGACGACGCTGTTGCAGTTGGCCTCGACGACGACGTCGAAGTCGCCGGTGCGCATCGCCTGGAACCAGGGCCCGGTCGGCACCACCCGCTGCGTGGCGGTCACGCCGATCTTGCTCCACTGATCGACCAGCCAGGTCCCCACGTACTTGTACGGCTGATCGACGTTGCGGTTGAGCAGCTCGACGTGCAGATTCTCCTGGCCGGCCTCCTTCAGCAGGCGCCGTGCCTCCGCGCGCGACTTCTCGATGTCGGGCCAGAAGCCGGCCATCTTCTGTAGTTCCTCCTTGGTCGCGGCCAGCGGCGAGCCCGGGAACACGATGCCGCCGACAGTATGCACGTTGGCGATCTTCGACAGCGCCGGCGCACCGTTCCACTGGTCGACCGCGAGCAGCAGCGCCTTGCGCACGCGCACATCGTCGAAGGGCTTGCGCCGTTCATTCGGCGTGATCAGGTTGCCGCAGTTCCAGTCGCTGGTCTGCACCTTCACCTTGTCGCCGAGTTCCCGCGTGAGGTCGTTGATCGCGGACGGCGGCAGGCCACGGAACTCCATCGCGGCGCGACCGGAGCGGATCGCCTCGACACGCACCACCTGCTTCTCCGAGAAGATACCGACGAAGCCGTCAAGATAGGGCAGACCCTTGTGGTAGTAGTCCGGATTGCGTTCGCCCTTGATGTCCTGGCCGATGTCGTAGGCGACGAACTTGAACGGCCCGGAGCCCATCACGTGCTGTTCGAACCAGTGTGGATCCTTGTCGAGGATCGGCTTCGGGTAGATGAACGCATAGGGATCCGCGAGCGACGGCAGGAAAGTGGTGGCCGCATATTTCAGGCGGAACACCACGGTGGCGGCGTCCGGCGAATCGACCGAATCGACCACCGAATACCAGTTCTGCCGCGCGCTCAGCACGCCCTTCCTGGGGAAGATGATCTCGTGCCAGCTTGCCGCCACGTCGGCCGCGGTGAGCGGCGAGCCGTCGTGGAACTTCACGTCCGTGCGGATCTTGAACGTATAGGTCTTGCCGTCATCGGTCGGTGTCGGGATCGCGGTGCAAAGATCGCAGACGAACTGCGTGGTGTCGGACGGGTTCTCCGGATTGACCCGCATCAGCACGCTGTAGAACGGCGCGACCGCGTGCACCAATGCATAGGTCGCTTCGCGGTGCCCATCCAGACTCGGCGGCGCATCCGCCGGAATCATGTAGGTGAGTGTTCCGCCGCGCTTCGGGGTCGTTTCTCCGGTGTTGGCTGCCATGGCCGGTCCCGCCGCGATGAACGCCGCGAGCCAGGCCGCGAGCAAGGCTGATCGCATGTTGCTGCCTCCCTTGGTGTCCGTTACCGCCTGTGTTCGTCCTTGTTGTTATTGGCCGTGACCGCGGCTCTTGCGGTCATCGGCGGGCGTCACCCGATCATCGCACTTCGCTGCACGCCGCGAAATGCCCCGGCCGCACCTCGCGCAGCTCCGGCCGCGCCTGCTTGCAGCCGGCCACGGCGATCGGACAGCGCGGATGGAACACGCAACCGGATGGCGGATTGATCGGGCTTGGTACTTCGCCCTGCACCGGGCGGAACGAGCGATGCGCCTCGACGGACGGGTCGGGTACCGGCACCGCCGCCAGCAGCGCCTGTGTATACGGATGCAGCGGATTGCCGAACAGCTCGTCGCACTCCGCCAGCTCGACGATGCGGCCGAGATACATCACCGCGACGCGCTGGCACAGATGCCGCACCACCGACAGATCGTGCGCGATGAACAGATAGGTCAGGCCGAACTGCTCGCGCAGGTCCTCCAGCAGGTTCACCACCTGTGCCTGGATCGACACGTCCAGTGCCGACACCGCCTCGTCGCAGACGATGAACTCGGGCTCCAGCGCCAGTGCACGCGCGATGCCGACGCGCTGGCGCTGACCGCCGGACATTTCGTGCGGATAACGGTCGGCGAAACGCGGGTTCAGCCCGCACACCGACAACAGCTCGCGCACCCGCGCGGCGCGCTTGCGTCGGCTTCCGGCTCGATGCCGTGGACCTTGATCGGCTCGCTGATGATGTCGCCCACCTTCATGCGCGGATTCAGCGAGCTGTACGGATCCTGGAAGATCACCTGGATGCGACGGCGCAGTGCCAGCAGCTCCTTGCGCTCCATCCGCGCGATGTCGACGCCGTCGTACAGGATCTCGCCGGAGGTCGGCCGTTCCAGCCGCAGGATGCAGCGGCCGGTGGTGGTCTTGCCGCAGCCGCTCTCGCCGACCAAGCCCTAGCGTCTCGCCACGGCGCACGGTGAAGTCGATGCCATCGACCGCCTTGACCTCGCCGACCAGCCGGTGCGCGATCACTCCCTCGACGATCGGGAAGTGCATGCGCAACCCCTTCACCTCGAGCAGGGGGCGGTTACCGATCGCGTTCACGCCGCCGCTCCTGTCTCGCGCGCCACCACATTGCTGCGGAAGCACGCCGCCAGATGGCCGGATACCGCCCGCCGGCTCCAGCGATGGGCGGGCTTCGGCACACGCGTCGACCGCGAAGCGGCAACGCGGCCGGAAAGCGCAGCCTGCGTCGAGCCGTGTCAGATCGGGCGGCTGACCTTCCACCGGATCGAGCCTTTCCTGACGCGGACGATCGAGGCGCGGAACCGAGCGCAGCAGCGCTATCGTGTAGGGATGGCGCGGGTTATGGTACACATCGGATGCAGTGCCGCTCTCCACCATGCGGCCGGCATACATCACGTTTACCCGATTGGCGTAGCGTGCGACCACGCCCAGGTTATGCGTGATGATGATCAATGCGACGTTGAGCCGTCGCGTGAGGTCCTTCATCAGCTCCAGTATCTGCGCCTGTATGGTAACATCCAGCGCGGTGGTGGGCTCGTCGGCGATGATCAGCTTGGGATCGCAGGCCAGCGCCATCGCGATCATGATGCGCTGACGCATGCCACCCGAGAGCTGATGTGGATACTGCTTCAATCGCCGTCGCGCATCGGCGATGCCGACGAGACCGAGCAATTCGACGGCCCGCGCGTTTGCTGCCGTGCGGTCCATGCCGCGGTGCTGTTCCAATGTCTCGGTAATCTGCCGGCCGATGGTGAGCACGGGGTTCAGCGAGGTCATCGGCTCCTGAAACACCATGCCGATGTCTCCGCCGCGGATTTCGCGCATCTCTGCATCCGAGAGTTGCATGATATCGCGGCCGGCAAAGCGAATCTCACCGTGTGTGATGCGGCCGGGCGGATCGGGGATCAGACGCAGCACCGACAATGCGCTTACCGATTTGCCGGAGCCGCTTTCGCCGACGATGGCGACGGTCTCGCCTGGTTCGACGGTATAGGAGATGCCGTCAACGGCGCGCACGAGTCCGGCACCGGTGCGGAACTCCGTGTGCAGATCCTGAACTTCCAGGAGTGGTGGCAATACCCCTCCCCGACGCAGCCCCTGTGAGACGGATCCCCTGTGACCGGCGTTTGTTGGGTTTCTGTTCCAGGACTTGGTATCGGTGGCGGCGGTTCAAGTCAACGCCGGCTGTTCAGGCCCCCCCGGCGGTCAGACCGCCGAGCCGAGAGGCCAATCCGCCGGCGCTATCCGCCGTGGCGGTCGGAGGTGCCGTGCCGCGTCACGTTCCAGCCTCACGACCCGCCGTGCCGCATGCCAGACTTCCACCGAGTGGTGGTACGGGTCGCGTGCGAGCAGCAGTGGCTCGGCGGTCAGCTTCCGCATCTGCGATCGGTGTCGCAATCGAGATCGTGTGCCTGCACGATATGATCCTCAGCGTCGAGCATGTAGCAGCGATAACCGACCATGGATCCCCCGATTATCTGGTCGTGGCGCTTCAGGACGGGCTCAAATCGTAGTGAACAATTGGAACCATGCCAACAGTTTTTATGAGCAACGAAAAATTCGTGTATCCGATAGATAGTGCTGACATTTGCCAAAGCTTCGGGCGCGTTTTCGACCTGATCACCCGCAACTGAGTTTGTATCACTACGGGACTATATTCACCATAGCTTGACCTTCATCGCATGCATCCAGGCGAAATACCGGCCGTTTCACCGGGCATACGAAAGAAGGAACTCAGGCATGCAGAGGAAGCTTGCCATCGTATTGGCGCTGCTCGCGCTTGCCGGCACCGCGCCGTTGCTGATCGGCTTGCTACACGACAAAAGGCGCCGGTGAAGACCTGCAGGCGGCGGGCCATGGACTGCAGAATTCGGCGGAGCGGCACACCCAACTATCAGCCGTAACGATCAGCAATAATCAGCAAAAAGGAGACCGACATGGACAAGGATCGTATCGAAGGCGCCGGTAAAGCAGGCCAAGGGCAAGGTAAAGGAAGCCTGGGGCAAGGTCACCGGCGACGCCAAGATCGAAGCCGAAGGCAAGGCTGACAAGGCGGAAGGGCGTGTGCAGAACGCGGTCGGCGGGATGAAGGATGCCGCTCGCGATGCGGCCGACAAGGTTGCCGGCAAGGAGTGATCGCGCAGTGCCAACGCTGCTTCTGATCATTCTGATCGTCCTGCTGCTCGGCGCGCTGCCGACGTGGCCGTATAGCGCGGGTTGGGGCTACTACCCGAGCGGCGGCCTCGGACTCGTGTTGTTGATCGTCGTCGTTCTGCTGCTGATGGGACGCATATGATCTGTGGTGGCCGGGTCCTCGCCCGGCCATCATGCATCAGGCCGCCACCTTCTCCGCGCGCACATCCTTGATGTCGCGGAACGTCAGTGCCGGCGCAAGTTCGGCGGCGCGCCGCATCATGAAGGGAGAGGTGGCGAGGAACACCGGGTCGCCGTCCACATCGTCAGCCACGGCGCTGCGGTTCTCGGCGATGAACTTCTGCAGCGCGGTTCGGTCGCCGGACGACACCCAGCGGGCAAGCGCATAAGGGCGATCTGCTCGAACCCGATCGCGACCCCGTACTCTGCCGACAGGCGCGCGGCCAGCACATCGAGCTGCAAGGTGCCGACCACGCCCACCAGCGGCGCGGCGCCGTCCTGCGGGCGAAACAACTGCACCACGCCTTCTTCCGCAAGTTCGCTCAGCGCCTGGCGCAGCTTCTTTGCCTTCATCGCATCATCGAGCCGCACCCGGCGCAGAATTTCGGGTGCGAAATACGGCACGCCGATGAAGTTGATGTCCTCGCCGTCGGTCAGCGTGTCGCCGATGCGCAGCGTGCCGTGATTGGGGATGCCGACGACGTCGCCGGCGAACGCCTCATCGGCGATCTCGCGCTCGCGGGCGAAGAAGAACTGTGGCGCATGCAGCGGAATCAGCTTGCCGGTGCGTACCTGCTTCAGCCGCATGCCGCGCACCAGCCGGCCCGAGCAGACGCGCGCGAAGGCGATGCGGTCGCGATGGTTCGGGTCCATGTTCGCCTGGATCTTGAACACCAGCGCTGTCAGGCCGGGCTCGCCGGCGTCGACCACCCGCGTATCCGCCTGCTGTGCGCGCGGCGGAGGACCGTACTCGGCCAATCCGTCCAGCAGATCGCCGACGCCGATGCTTTTGATGGCGCTGCCGAAATACACCGGCGTCAGGTGGCCGGCGTTGAATGCGTCGCGATCGAATTCGGGCAGCGCGGCGCGGATCAGGTCCACCTCGTCGCCCAGCGCCTGAAGGCGCGGATCGGACTGCGGCAGTTCGTTGCCGACGTGCAGCTCGCGCGCGCGCAGATCGTAGGTGCCGGCGAAGTCGGCGGCGCGGCCGACCGGCCAGCTCACCGGCGCCGTGTCGAGCGCAAGGGTGGACGCGATCTCGTCCAGCAGCTCGATCGGGTCGCGGCTCTCGCGATCCATCTTGTTGATGAAGGTGACGATCGGGATGTCGCGCAGGCGGCAGATCTCGAACAGCTTTCTGGTGCGCGCCTCGATGCCCTTCGCCGCATCGATCACCATGACGGCGGAGTCGACCGCGGTGAGCGTGCGGTAGGTATCCTCGGAGAAATCCTCGTGGCCTGGCGTGTCGAGCAGGTTGAAGACGCAGCCGGCATGCTCGAAGGTCATGACCGAGGTGACCACGGAGATGCCCCGGTCGCGCTCGATGCCCATCCAGTCCGAGCGCGTGCGGCGGCGTTCGCCCTTGGCGCGGACGTTGCCGGCGAGCTGGATGGCGCCGCCGGCGCGCAGCAGGTGCTCGGTGAGCGTGGTCTTGCCGGCGTCGGGGTGGGAGATGATCGCGAAGGTGCGGCGGCGGGCGATCTCGGTGTGGGCATCGGTCATTGGGGCCTCATGCGAAGGCGCCGGGGAGGGACCCGCCGGCGCCGCGCCTCTCATATAGGGAGGCGGCGGCGGAAACCAGGTATCAGGCCGTCACAGCGGTGCTTCCGCATGGCAAAGCAACGATCCTCACTACCGAAGATCTAGCCCTTACTGCGAATATGCTGGGAGGCACGCGTCAGCTAGTGTCCGAAGTCAAAGAACAGCGAGACATGTGTGCCTGTCTGTCACTGCGAGGAGCCCATCGAACGAGATTGGTTCGTCGCTGCGCTTTTCGCGATGACAATGCCGGAGTGACCCGCGTTGCAACGATAGCTGATACCAATCCCCGATGGATAACATCCGCGATGATGTGAAGAAAGCACAGTGAGCGGAAGAACGCGGCCGGGCGTTTGTTTCCTGCTCTGAAGTGATCGTGAGAGAAAAGATGCCGAGATTGCCGTTGTTGCCGTGCCTGGCCGTCACCTTGGCGCTGTTATTTCCGGCGGGGGCTTCGGCGGGAACCACGCCTAACGCCGAGAGGATGACCGTGACCGATGTTCAGGGGATGGGCTGCATCGCGGCCGGCGCCATCGGTGCCATTGGAGCCTACGTCTATAACGACATGATCGTGGCGGCGGTGGCCGCGTCCGCCGGCGCGAACCCGGTTCTCTTACTGCCCTTCGTGGCAAGCGGATTCGTCACTGGTTGCGGCGTCGGCACCACCGTCATTCCGACGCTGCTGCATTTCACATTCGGATATTAGCGATCGCTCGCGCAGCAGCATGACGGTACAAACGCCGCCATGCTGCTCGCTTCTGTCATTGGCCGTGAGATGAAGCTGGGATAATCGACCGGGTCAGCCGTTCCAGTTCGGCTGATACCGTTGCTGCAAAGGCGCCGCGTAGCGAGTCGGGCAGACTGTAATGCTTCTGGTCGCCAAAAATTCTGTCATAAGAATTTCCGCTTCGCCGGAGCGCAGCGGCGGCAGTTCCTTGCAACGCCGCCAATGCTCGCGGGCTTGCTCCGAGGGTTTGTCGAACCAAGAGCCGTATTGCCGCATGACCATTTCCTCGTGCTCGCCTCGGGACTCTTAGCTCACGAACGCGTGAGTATGCAAGCGGCTTATCACGGTTACGTGATCAACTTTTCGGTTCGAAATGACAACATTTGGGCGGGTTCAGCTTGATCCGCGCGGGAGCGAGAACATAACGGATCTATCACGATCGATTGCGACCGCCAGCGCAATATCCACCGTGGGCACTTGCAGGGGAATGAGCCGATGGAGCAATCGCCTCAGGAGAGAATTGACCAGTTGGAGCAATTGGTGGCGAGTCTGCGGCACGACATGCGAGGCATTGTCACCCCTGCCGCGCTGGTCGCTGAAGGTCTGCGCGCCAATGCGGATCCCGCCATCCAGCGTTCAGCGTCGCGAATTGCCGAGGTGATCGAACGGATCGTGTCGCGACTGAATGCCACGCACCAGTTGGTACCGCCGCGGGGCTGTTCCGGCCTGGTGATTGGAACCGATGGCCGGAAGAAGGTGGTGTCGGCCTGAACTCAGCAGGCCGAGCAACGACCGCTGGCCGTGAAGCGGCCGGTCAGTAGAGCCACGACGTCGCGGTTATGTCGGTCAATACGATCCGCGGCTTCAGGTCCATGTTCTTGAGAGCCTGGGCAACCGAGCGATAGCGTTGCAGGCGACCGATGAGTGGCTGGACAAAGACGGCCGCGACGTTGCGCCACATGATCAATTGGCAGCGCGAACTCGTCCCGGTGTGGATCGCTATCACTTCCTCATATTCTTCGCCGTCGGCGCCGTGATCGAGACGCAGCGCCATCCGGCAATCGTGGGCATCGGCCCATTGTCTGATCAGAGTCAGGTCGGCGATCTCGAACGCGAGACCCTTCGGCATCCCTCTGGCGCCACGCCTTGTCAGATCGCGCATAATCCCATCCAGACTGACAGCAATGCGGTGGCGATCCCCAGCGCTGCCACGTATCCGACAATGCCTGCTCTGCCGGATCGGGACAGACGTGGTTCCGGGGCAATAGATGACATTAGCGCACCGCCGTTTGTGGCTCCCGACCTCCTGCTGGAAAGTTGCCGTGGGAGGCGCGCTCCCACGGCCCAGTTTGGAAGAGGAGAGAACGTTGCGTTGATAGCTCACGGAACTGTGATTGGTCAACGAGCATTCACAAGATCGCGATCAACTTTTACGGATTGATACCGCAACAATATGGATACGTAACTTAGGCAGCATTGGAAGAGGTTCCCATGCCTTGGCGCGTACGTGGGAAATATATCTACACGTGCCCCATATTGGTGGCTTGCCTGGCAGCAATCCCGGGGTAACGCCAATTGGCGCGTACCCCATTGGCGGGTCATAAACGCGGCAGCGTGAGCAGATCTCCCCGCACTGTAACCGTCCCGGGACCCGACCATGCGGTTCGCGCAGAGGGTGGTTTCGGCCAGGCCCGACCGCTGGCTGGCCTGGCTGATCGTCGCGAGCCTTGTGCTGCCGCCGGCATTCTATGCTCTTGTCGCGTATCAATCGCGCGTGGCGACGTTCGCCGCAGCGGACCAGCAGTTGGTCGGCACCGCCAAACTGCTGCATGAGCATGCGGAAAAGGTCTTCGACACCGACGAACTCGTTATCGAGCAGGTCAACCGGCTGATTGCCGGGCTGTCGTGGGACGCGATTGAGGGTTCCGAAACGTTGCATCGACAGCTCAGGCAACCGGATAGCCAGTTGTCGCAGGTCGACGGCATATACCTCGTGGCGCCGGACGGCTCGCTTGCCGCCAACAGCAGGGCGTTTCCCGTGGTTCCCGCGAACCTCAGCGACCGCGCCTTCTTTGCTCCGCTTCGCGACGGCTACCAGGGCGCGTAGATCAGCGGCGCGCATCGCGGCCGAACGACGGGCGCCCTGCAATTCAACGTGGCACGCCCTCGCGCCTCACCGAATGGCAGCTTCGACGGTGTCGGTCGGCGATGCCTGCCATGCATTGGATCTCGCTCCTGGCCAGTACCTGAAGATCGGTTTCACCGATACCGGACAGGGCATTGCGCCCGATGTTCTTGCACGGGCCTTCGAGCCGTTCTTCTCCACGCGTGAGCGGGGTACCGGAACCGGACTCGGGCTCAGTCAGGTCTACGGCTTTGCCAAGCAGTCGGGCGGACTCGCGGCACTCGAGAGCACCGTCGGCTACGGTACGACCGTGACGATGTACTTGCCCATGGCCGAGACGAACGGACCCCGCGCGGATGCCTTGTTGATGGTGGCATGCGAGTGCTGACGCGTCTTGCCGTTCGGCGCGCGACGCGCAGAAGGTCATTCAGTCGCATCGCGGCACATCGGGATCGTACCAGCACATGCGACCACTATCACCACCTGGGCCGCCGAACTGCTCGATCGCGTTGCGGGCGAGTTCTGGTCTGGTAGGATCCCGGCCACTCAACCTGTTGGTGCGATGCGGCCTGGTTCGTGGGGAATCTCGCGATGGCCGCGACAGCCACGATGGCCGCGACGGCTGCCGATGCCCCGATCAGTTTGGTAGCGCCCCGCATGACCTGCTCCATCGTCCGCGATGCCGACGCGGAGCAGAATGGCGATCCGTCAGGCAAATCACTCTGAAGCGCTTCACAGCGCCGACCGCGGCGTTATTGCGCCGAAGTGCCGCTCGGATAACTTGCCAGCACGTTGCGCAGCCACCCCGCCGGCATGCCGGCGAGAAAGCGGGCCTGAAGCTCGGCAAGCCGCGCCTGTGTCAATCCCGCGTGCTCCGGCGTGAAGAATGCCGGATCGCGGGTGAACATCAGATAGGCCTGCATCTCGTTGAACATCAGTTCCTCGTTCTGAACGTCGTACTCCTCGCTGCCGAGAAAGGCGCGCACGCCCGCGCGCTCGTCCTCAGTCATCTCGTGTTGCCAGAAGTCATGCACGTAGTCGGCATATTCCGGATCGCTGAAGAACTCGCCGTGCGACAGCTCGTGGCGCAGGATCGCGGTACGCGCCAACGCCGTAATGCGCGGATCGGAACCGACCTTGGGCAACGAGATCAGGGCGAAATCAGGTTCGAGCCGGCCTTCCTGTCGCAGCAATGCGCGTAGTTTCTCCTCCTGCGGGTCGAGCTCGATCCGCTCGCGGTCGGCGGTCGCGAAAAAACGCCGCAGCGCGGAGGCGGCATAGTCGTGGCCGAAATAGAACGTCTCGACCGTGTCGCCGCGCGCCCGGATCGCTGTGTCGAGCTCGTCGTCGGTCAGCACGCGATCATGCGGCAGTCCGGCCTTCTCGACGAACGCCGCCACCCGGTTGAGCATCTTTCCCTGCTCGTGCAGCGAGGCGAAATCCAGCACCAGGATGCGCGGATTGTCGGCGAAGCGGAAAATGGTCAGCGCGGCGGCGACATGACGGTCGATCTCGGCCTCGGTCGCCGTTGCGATCTGAAACGCCGGCGCGGCGGTGAGCGGGAGCCGCGGTTCCAGCGACCGGCGGCGGCGTGGAAAGCGGGGACCACAGCCAGACTGCCACCGACCCCGCCAGCACGACGCAGGCGATGGCCGCCACGACGAGAGGCCACTTCGCGCGTTCGCGGCGCGGTTCCGGCACTATGCGGACCGTATCGTCGGCGCCTGGCTCTGGCGGCCGCACGTCCGGGCGCCGGTGCGCAGCGGGTCAGGCGCCGAGGTTGACCACCTGCACGCGGCGATTGCGGGGTTCCGGCGTCTGCGGCGGCGTCGCGACCAGCAGGCCGTTCTCACCCATGCCGACTGGCTCCAGGCGGCTCGGATCGACACCGAACTTCTTCGCCACGTACTCCACGACGGCTTCGGCGCGACGCTTCGACAAGGCCTGGTTGTGTTCGCGCGAGCCGACAGTGTCGGTGTGCCCCTCGATGCGGAACCGATAGGTTGCCAGGTCCTTGCTCGCCAGCGCCTGGCCCAGTGCGTCGAGCGTCTGCGATCGCCTCAGGCGTCAACTCGGCTGATCCGCTGGCGAAGTTCACCGTCAGGTTCACCGCCGGCGCTTCTGCCGGCGTCTGCGTGGCGGCCACTCCCGCCGGCTTGCTGGCGGCCACCCGTGGCGGCTGGGTCGGCGCGTGCGCGGTGGCGGCCGGCTGCTGGCCCGTCGTGTCGGTGGGCGGCGCGGCGAGCCTGATCCCGCGCGTTCCGCCCGTGACCAGATTGCCGCTGGGCTTCAGCGAGTTGATGATCTGGTCTGCCGACGGACTGCTCTGCGCGAGTGCCGGCAGGCCGCCAAGGACCAGCGGAGCGACGACGATCGAGGCTTTCAGGGAACGCACTGGCCCACTCCACGCTCGAGCGTGATGACTGGAGGCGGCATCGCCGGAGGTCTGAATCACGCCATAGTCCAGCCAAACTATAGCACGCAATAGACGGCGGACCAGGACTCGTGCGGCTCAGAATACACCCTGGGTGCGCAGGATCGGCATTCGCATGCGAACCGCCTTGTCGAGGACCTGGCGCAGCTTGTCGCGTGCCGCGTCGTCCAGGTTGACGCCGAGATCGCGCACCCAGTCATCCAGCCGCGCCTCACTGTCGCCCGCCAGCAATCGGTCGATCACGTACAGATCGAACAGCGTGCATGGCGCGCCGGTCCCCAGCGCATAGCTTGCCGCGGCGACCGGCCGGCCAAGGTTCTCGGTGCGGCTCAGATTCGCGCTGGTGACGCGGTTGAACCGCAACGCCTGCGGCGTCGGCTCGGCGCCCGGCCGTGCGGCAGGCTCTGCGATGTCGAGACCTACCAGGATCCCGATCAGTTCACCCGGATTGTCCCGCCGGCCCTCCAGATCGGGCAGCTCCATCAGGTCGCCGACACGCCGCGGACCGGCAGCCAGCGCCGCGGTGATCGGACCGTAGAACGCGCGGTTGAGCGCGGCGCGTCCGGCCGGCATGTCAGCCTCGAACGGCATCTCGTCGGGGCTGATGTTCAGCGCGAGACGGATATCCCGCAACGCCGCGTCGCGCGCCGTCGGGTTCATGCGCCGCGCCCCGCGCACGTACACATCGTGGCGCAGCGAGCGATCCAGGCACATGTCCTTCACCAGCTCGCGCAGCAGCGGGTCGTCGAAGCGCTGCGCCACCGCGCGCTGCTCCTCGGTCAGCGTGAGCTCTGGGAAGTTCTCGACCAGATTGACCGAGCCGACCCAGTCCAGCTTGGCCGCGGCGAACGCCGACGTGACATCGGCGTGGAAGCAGGGCGTCCACGCGTCGTTCATGTACTCGTGCGCCAGGTACTGCACCGGCAGCGTGGCCATCCGCTCGACCAGCGAGTTCACCCAGGGCAGGCGGATGATCTGGAGCGCATCCGCCTTCTGGAGTTCCTGCACCAGCTTCAGGCCCTCTTCGGCCTGACGATCGCTGCGCGAGCCGAGACGCCGGCCGCAGTCGCGCATCACCCGCTGCATGCCGAGGGCGCCACCCCAGGCCGGCAGCGCGTTGTAGCTGACATGCACCGCGCCGCCCGGCTTCACCTTGGCGCGCAGCAGGCGGACGATGCCGGACTGCACGGCCGGGGGCACCCAGCTCCACAGGCCGTGCATGCTGACGAAGTCGGCTTCGGGCACCTGCGCCGCCGCGGCATCCTCGGCCAGTGTGGACAGATCGGCCTCGAGGAAGCTGACATTGTCGAGCCCGGCCTGCGCTGCCCAGGCGCGAGCCGCCGCGATATGCGCCGGGTTGAAGTCGATCGCGGTGACCTTCCAGTGTGGATTGCTCGCCGCCAGGATCAGGGCGCCGAGGCCCTGGCCGCAGCCCAGTTCCACGTAGCTCAGCGGATCGTCTGGGCCCGGGAGGGGAGAGGCGACCCCACCCAGCAGGCAACCCAGCGCGATCACCGAGGGCGACTGCTGGCGGTAGTACCCCGTCATGTACGTGATGTCGGTGACGTAGCCGCCGCCCCAGCCGCTCATCAGTGCTCCCTCCCGCTGCCCTGGACCACCTGCTGCGCCTCGATCACCTCGGCCTCGAACACCGCGTCCGCCGCGTCCGCGCGGGCGGTGAACCCGCCGGGCGGCCCGGGAACCCAGGTATTCCAGCCCAGGCGCGGCGGCGGATCAGAGGTCGCATCCAGCCGCAGCGGCGGCACTTCATGCGCCGCCAGAACCGGATTGATCGCGAACCCCAGCTCGTAGCCGACATAGGCGCGCACCAGCGACACCAGTCTGTGCAGCGCGACGCGATCGGGCAACAGCCGCTGGAAGCCCTTCAGATCGAGCGGGCCGATGCGCAGGATGATGCGCGCCTGCGGATCCCAGGCGCGCACGCCGGCAGCGGCCTCGACCCCCAGCCGGCACCATCGTCCATTCGCGGACAATTGCGTGCGCTGGTCCGGCGGCAGGGGCAGCCAGGCTCCCGCGAACTCCACTACCTCCACACGCATGCCCAGCCAGTCGGAGATAAGCGCGCCCAACCGCTCGGCCGAGCGCGGGCGCAAGGCAAACAGCCCGGCGTAGTGCAGCAGCGGTTCCGTGCCGGCCGCGAGCCGGTCCGCGAGGTGCGGCGTGCCGTAGCCGGTGAGCGCGAGCAACACGCGGGCCACCGGATCGCGCGTGGACACCCCGGGCTGCGTCGTGGCCTCGGCCGCCCGCGCCGGCCGATACTTGATGCCGCCGCGCGCGAAGAAAGCCACGAACCGATGCGCCAGCAGGTCGAGGAAGTCACGCAGCGCCGTCGATCGCGCCCGCAGCGCCTGCGTGGCGACCTCGGAGTAGTAGCGCGGCAATACGCCGGACGGTCCGGTCAGGCCCATCAGCCCGACTGTCACCTCGGGTGGGGCGTCATCCGGCTGGCGGACCTCGATGACGTCGGCGGACGGATAGATCAGGCCCGCCGGTGCACGGAACCGCACAGCATCCGCGGGGTCCGGTGCCCGGCGCGCCCTGGTCAGCACACGCACGGCCGCGTCGAAGCGAAACCGCCGGGGTTCCGCGCCTAGCGCGCCCAGCGCCGACCGGCGCCTCATGCCCGTGGTCCGGGGGGGAATGCCAGGGGACGCCGTCCCCCTGGCGGGGGTTCCAAGGGGGCGGCGTCCCCTTGGTCTTCCCCCTTGGATCATGCGAGCACGCGGGTGCCGCTGCGGGCGGGCCACGCTGCGGCGGTGCCCGAGCGTCCGCGCAAGGTGACGCGGGTGCGGGTGAAGCTGTTGACCGTGCCGTGCAGCGCGAGGAAGTGCTCCAGTACCGCGGCGAGCAGATAGAGGCCGCCGGCCTGCCAGGTGCGCGGGTCGAATTCCAATGTGACGTCCAGGCCGCGGCAGAAACCTCCGGCGCGGCCGGGAGCGCGCGCGGTCCCCGGTCCTGCGGTGATGCCGATCAGCGCCTCGATCGCGGCGTGCGTCTCGGCGCTGTCGCGCAGATCGTACAGGCGCAGCACCTCCTTCAGCGCCGCGGCACCTTCCGGGCCGCCGGTGACCGACAGGTGGCCGAGCGACAGATGCGACACCAGGCGCCAGAAGCCCGCCTCGCGCAACGGCGGCCGAAGGGTGGAGGTGGCAGCGGTCACGGCATTCAGCGCGGCGACGGCGGCGGTGCCTTCGACCAGGCGCAGGCGAGGATGACCGCCGCCGAACGGCAGCTCGCTGGGGAGGTCTCGGTTCACGCACAGCGCATCCACCGACAGCACGGCCTCGGCTGGCCGGTCCGGATCGAAGTCAGGATCGTGCGGCGCCAGGAACACCTCGGTCCCCGGCACGCCCGGGGCGGCCCCGCGGCGCGCCACATGGTAGAAGCCGCCGGGGACGCCAGGCTCCGGGTCGCCCTCGGTCAGCCGGTGGAACGGCCGCCACGGGCGGAACGTGCCGTCGGGCAACGTCTCGCGCACCCGCGTGACGCTCCAGATCTCCGCGGCGCGCGGCCGGCGGGCGTCGGGAACGATGCGATACTCAGTGCTGTGGTGATTGAGCGTCACCGGCTCGCAGCGCTGCGGAAACAGGTTGACCAGCGGCGTGCAGCCGAGGGCGAGCGATTGCTGCCCGACGGTGCGTTCCAGTTCAGGTAGCGAGCGGTCCAGATAGACGAAGACCTCCAGCCGGTTGCCGCCGGACACCATGGTCTTCGTGTCCATCCGCGCGAGGTCGAAGAACAGGAACTTCTCCGGAAAGGCGAAGTACTCGGCGAGCAGCCGGAAGCCGGAGAAGCCGCGGGCCGACCAGGGCAGCAGCGCCTCGTCGGGCGAGAACCCGACCGGCTCGATCGCGCCGGCAGGCACGACGACCGGTACGGGATCCGCCGCGCTGTCGGCATAGGCGATGGAGATCGCGTGGGCGCCGAGCAATTCGTAAAGCGCGAGCGCCTGATTGGTCGGGCCGCGCAGGAAGAAGCGCAGCCGGTCGACTCCAAGTTGGGCGAAGGTGACGTCGGGCACGGCGCATTTCAGGGTGATGCGCAGCACGCCGGTCGCGCCGGCGGCGGACGGATTGGCGGGGGCCACGATCGGCTGGCCGGAGAGCCGGACATTCTCCACTTCGACCGGCCACAGCATGACGGGTGCCGTGGTGCGATAGCGCAGTTCCTCGCCGTGCACGGGTTCGGTGTCGATCGCGATGCCGGCCGGCAGGCGCGCCGGGTTCATCAGGTCAGGCTGGCAGTCGAACTTCGCCACCATGCACGACGGCATGGGCGACAAATAGTGCGGATAGAGCAGGCCGAGCAGAGCGTCGGTCAGTTCGGGGAATTCGTCGTCCAGCCGATGGTGCACGCGTGCGGCGAGGAACGCCACGCCTTCCAGCAGGCGCGCGACATGCGGATCGTCCACCGCGTCGCCCGACAGCCGCAGGCGGCCGGCGATCTTCGGATGGGCATCGGCGAACTCCGCGGCAAGCCGTTTGATCGCGTCGAGTTCGCGCTCGTAGTAGGGCAGCAGAGAGTCAGACATCAGCACATAACTTCGCGCATCGTCTTCGCCGTCATGGTCAGCGAAGGCCGGCCAGCCACGACTGACGGTGGCGCGGGGTGCTCACGCCACATTGCCGGGCCGCACCACGATATCGTCGGTCATCGGATCGACCAGCGTGTCGTAGGTCACCAACTCCGGCGCGGGCTCGGCGTGCAGCACCGCCTCGATGCGCAGGCGCAGCGTGGCCTCCAGCCGGTCCTGTGAGTCGAGCAGGTTCACCCGCACGGACAGGAATCGCGGTTCGAAGCGACGGATCGTGGCTTCGATCTCCTGCCGCAGTTCCTCGCGGCGGTGCGCGTCGCTGAACGCGCCCGAGGCGAAATCGGGTATGCCATAGCCGATCGGCGAGGTGGCAAGCTGCGTCATGTGCGACGGCCACGACCGCCAGCGTCGCCGCGCGTTCAGCAGCGCCTCGAGATCGCGCCGTACCGAATTGCGCAGTGCCGCCATCGAGTCGGCGGCCGATATCGCCGCATCGCGTTGTTCGTCCGGCGCATCGTCGATCAGGCGATCCAGCAACGGCGACTGGACGCGGATCGGCTGCCGATTGGACGCGCGTCCGCTCACGCGATGTCGAACCGGAAATTGCCAAGTTCCATCATCGGCACGGCGTCTTCGCCGACGATGAACAGGCGCTGCCCGATGCCGCGCACCGGACCGCCTTCGGTCTCGCGCCAGTCGGTCTCGCGGCCGAGGCGCAACGCGTCCGTCGTGGCCTCATCGGCGGCATAGATGGCGGGGAGATAGACGTCGCCATCCGGCCCTTCGGCGACTGACATCGACGCGCGCCGCCACAACAGATCGCGCGGCCGCTTCGGCGGGTGGAATTCCAGTGTCTGCACGCGCTCGGTGGGAATCCAGAAATACTTGCCCGTCGTCGTCAGCACTTCGAAGCTGCCGGCAAGCAGATCGTCGGCATCGCGCAGATCGTCGAATGCGACGTCGCCCTGCCTGCCCGGCGCGTGCGGACGCGCGGCTTCCGCCGCTTCGGCCTGGCGCGCGGCCTCGGCCGGGTCGCCGGCGCGCAGCGCGACCAGCGCCGCGAGTTGCAGCCGCTGTGTTTCGGTGGGATCGGCGAGGAATTCCGGCACGCGGCCGTCGCGAAACAACTGCCGCCGCGCGATGTCGGCGCGAATGAGCTGACGGAATTCCGCCACCACCATCGCCGTGGTCGGATCGATCGCCGATGCGGCGTCGAGGACGACGTCGGCGCGTTCGAGATTGCCGGTGAAGGCGAGCAGCTCGCCCAGCAGCACGCGCGCATTGAGATCGGTCGGCGCCTTGCGCAGCGCGGCCTGCGCCGCAGCCACCGCATCGTCGAGCTTGCCGGCGCGAAACAGGGCAGGCGCCGTCTGGTCAGTTGCGCTCATGAGACCCCCATGCGTGCGGCTTCGCGCTCATCGGCCGGTGAGATCGGTGACGAGTTGGAAACCGGCGGAAATGTCGTCGAGCTGATAGTGCGGCTGTAGCTGGATCACGCAACCGAAGCTGCCCGGCTTGCCGGGAACCTCGTTGACCGTGACCCTGCCGGCCACCAGCGGAAAGCGCGCCCGGCTGTCGCCGCTCGCGCCAAGATTGCCGTTGACGTATTGCGTGAGCCACGCCTGAAGGAAGCGCTCGATCTCGCCGGCGGTCTTGAACGAGCCCGTCATGTGACGGCCCATCATCTTCAGCGAATGCGCGAAGCGTGACGCGCAGAGGATCGAGTTGATCTGCGTCGAAAGCCGCGCGTTTGCTTCGGCGACGTTGGCGGTGGCACCCTGATAGCGCTGCGGCACCTGGAGGCTGCGCACGGCACCGAACACCAGCTCGGTGCTGTTCGGCACCGCGGAGAGCGGCATCAGGCCGGCATCGAGCAGCGAGCGCTCCTGGCGATCGGTGAGCACGATCTCGACCGGATTGCGTACCCAGACGTGGTCGGGGTCGGTGCTGAAGGGCTCCAGAGGCACGCCGGTGACGAGACCGCCGCCGATGCGATCGGTCTCCACGCCACGCACATCGGCGGGCCAGGCGTAGTGTGCGAAGGCGCGCGCGACTACCGAGGCGAAGGCGAACCCCGCGCCCATCCACACGCGCTGTTCATTGGTGGGCGCGTATTCGCTGTAGCGGAAGCCGTCGGCGCGTGTGCCATCGTCCTGCCAGGGCGGCCGCGCGAGCACGTGCGGCAGGGCCACGCCGACGAAGCGCATATCGGCGCGCGACGCGAGGCTGCGCCAGCGCGCGTGTTCCGCATTGCGCAGCGGCGCGGCGAGATCCGTCGAGGTGGCCAGGTCGGTGAAGCTGTCCACTTCCAGCAGCGCAGGCGACGCGCCGATGATGATGGGCGAGAAGGCCGCGGCGGCGACGCCCGACAGCGAGGCCAGGGCGCTCATGTCATCGGTGCGGAACTCGGCGCTGGAGCGGTGACGGACCTCGTGATCGATCACCAGCAGTCCGTACGGATTGCCGCCCGGCGTGCCGAACTCCTCTTCGTAGACCTTGCGGAACAGCAGGCTCTGGTCGAATTCGATGGCGCGTTCGAGGTCGCGGCAGATCTCCGGCCAACCGAGGTTGAGGATCTTGACCTTCAGCCGGTTGGACAGCTCCACACCGTCCACCAGCCAGGCGACGCCGCGCCAGGTGCCTTCTAGCTTGCGCAGCCGTGCGTGGTGCAGGATGGCATCGATCTGCGCGGACAGCATGGCGTCGATCTCGGCGATGTCGCGATCCAGGGCATCGCGCAGCGCCTGTGCATCGATGCGCAGACGCGCGCCGCGTTCGGCGCCGAACCACAGATCGATGGCCTCGCCCGAGGGCGCGCCGAGGAAGTCGGTGAGCCGGTCCGCGAGCGCGGCATCGCGGCTGCCGACAAACTGTCCCGACAGCATCGCATCGCGCACCGCGGGCGCGGCGACATCCTCGGCCGAGGCGGCTGGGGCGGGCACGTCCACGGCAAGATTGAGTTCGTTCACCGTGGCGCACGCCCTGCGCCGCAGGCCGCCCAGCCACGTCCTTGCCATATGCAGGCGTGGATGGCGGGGCCAAGCCCCGCCATGACGATGCGGCGCAGACCGAGCCCAGGCATGACGATGCGGCGCAGGCCGTGCCCGGACATGATTTGCTGTATCAGGCCGCCGGGGCCGGGATGCGGGCCACCATGCGCAGGCTGGTGGTCAGCTCTTCCATCTGCAGCCACGGACGTAGATACGCCACCGCGTTGTAGGAACCCGGCTTGCCGGGGATCTCCCGCACCTCGACGCGTGCCTCGCGCAGCGGGAAGCGGGCCTTCATCTCCTGGCCGGCGTTCTCGTTGCCGTTGACGTAGTTGTTGATCCACCGGTTCAGCCAGCGCTCGACGTCGCCTGCCTCCATGAAGCTGCCGATCTTGTCGCGCGCCATGACCTTCAGATAGTGCGCGAAGCGGCTGGATGCCATGATGTAGGGCAGGCGCGCGGAGATGGCGGCGTTCGCAGTTGCTTCCGGCCGGTCGTACTTCTTCGGCTTCTGCACCGACTGAGCGCCGAAGAACACCGAGTAGTCGGTGTTCTTGTAGTGGCAGAGCGGCAGGAAGCCGAGATTGGACAGTTCGAACTCGCGCCGGTCGGTGATGGCGATCTCGGTCGGGCATTTCGCGTCCTGGTCGCCGTCATCCGAGGTGAACACGTGGTATGGAAGGTTCTCCACCTTGCCGCCGCCCTCGGCGCCGCGGATCGCGGTGCAGAAGCCATACTGCGCGAAGGCATCGGTGAGCCTTGTGCCCAGCGCGTAGGCGGCATTCATCCAGCAGGTACTCATTGTGCTGCATCGACTTCGCCGCACCCGCCTCGTCGTACGGCGCTTCCTCGTAGTTGAACTCGTCGACCGCCTTGGTGGCGGCACCGTACGGCAAACGCGCCAGCGTGCGCGGCAGCACCAGGTTGACGAAGCGCGCGTCCTCGCTGTCACGGAAGCTGCGCCACTTGGTGTATTCCTGCGTCTCGAAGATCTTGGCGAGATCGCGCGGCTTGGCGAGTTCGGGCCAATTGTCGAAGCCGAACATGCTGGCGCCGGCAGCCGAGACGAACGGCGCGAACGCCGCCGCGGCAACGTTGGACACCAGACGCAGCGTCTCGACATCGTCGGGGTGCTGCGTCCACTCATAGTCGCCGATCAGCGCGCCGTACGGATTGCCGCCCGGCGTGCCGAACTCGTTCTCGTAGATCTTCTTGAAGAGCTGGCTCTGGTCGAATTCGACCGCACGTTGCAGATCGCGCGACAGCTCGCGCTTGGGTAGGTTCAGTACCTTCAGTTGCAGGCTGGTGCTGGTCTCGCTGTTCATCACCAGGTAGTGCAACCCGCGCCAGGAACCTTCGAGCGCCGAGAACTTCGGATGGTGCATGATCGCGTTGAGCTGGTCGGACAGCTTGCGATCGATCGCGGCGATGGCTTGATCGATGGTGCGCGTCAGGTTCTTGTCGAACGTGACGGTTCCGGCGAGCGCCTGTTCGACCAGGTTCTTCACCAGGTCCTGTGCCTGGTCGGGTGCGGTCTGCCGCGTCGCGGCGACGACCTGATCGAGGAAGGAGACTTCGGTGGTTTCGGCCGCCGCCGTCTGCGGTGCGGTCTTGGCGCCAGACATCGATCAGGCCTCCTTCTTGTCCAGCCCCAACTGGCTGGACAGCGATTTCAGTTCGTTCTCGTTCTTCAACACCTGCTCGAGCAGGCCTTCAAGTTCCTCCGACCGATCCACCTTGCTCATCAGATCGCGCAGCTTGCCGCGCGTCTCGAGCAACGCACGCAACGCCGGCACCTGCTGCGCCACACGCGCGGGCTCGAAGTCCTCGATCGAGTTGAACTTCAGATCGACGGCCATTTCGCCGCCGTCTTCCGAGAGCTTGTTGTCGACCCGCATCTTCAGTCCCGGATTCATTCCGGCCATGACATCATTGAAATTGTCACGGTCGATCTGGATGAACTTGCGATCGGTCAGCGAACGCAGTGGCTGTGTGGGATCGCCAGAGAAGTCGCCCATGATGCCGACGATGAACGGCAGCTCACGCAGTATCTCGGCGCCTTCCGTCTCGACTTCGTAGGTTATGTGGACTCGCGGCTTGCGGACGCGCTTGAGCTTGTCGTGGATGCTTGCACTCATGGTCTGGCTTCCCCATCCCTGTGATCGGCTCGGGCCGGCTCGCGGCGTCGGCGCATTCGCGCACGTGGCCTGCTGCCCAAAGATTAGACAGGCGAGATGAGTATGGTCAATAATTCCTTGAGTCTGTGACCTTCTTCACAGTCGCTTATCGCCCTCCCATGGCTCATTCCGAGGCCTCGGGCGGCGGCGGCGGCCGGATGCCAAGGGTGTTGAGGATCGTGTTGCGCGTATCGGTATCGGCAACCACCTCCGCCAGCAGTTCTGGCCATGTCATGCGGCCGCGGCGCACCGCCTCGTCCAGCGTGTAGGAGAGCGGGGAGTGAGGTTCGGAACGGCGAAAAAAATTTGCGATCTCGCCCAGCGCGCGCAGTGCGTCCTCGCGCGAGGCGAGCTGACCTGCCGATACCGCGATACGGCCGATGCCGCCGGCGCCTGGCGCCGCGCCGCTGCCGCCCGCCTCGCCGACCGCCGATGCCTCCGTTCCGGCGGTATCGGCGGGCGCAAAGCGCGTGACAATTTCGATAATGCCGGACAGCAGATCGCGCACCGCGGTGGTGGGGGGACCGTCGGTGCCGGCCTTCTCGTCGATGATGTTGGCCATCGCCTGCCACGCATCGCGCGCCGCGCGTGCATCCGCGAGCAGGTCACCGAAATGCCGCGCACCCGCCGCGCGCGCCTCGCGCTCCAGGTCCTCCAGCGGGATCGCCCCTGCGTCGATGCGCTGCTGGCGGCGTTCCGCGTCGAGCGTCGCGAGCTGCTCCGATTGGCGATACTGGTAGTAGGCGACCGCGCTGCCGTCGGGCCGCCGGAACAGCGTCGTCATGTAAAGCGGCTGGATCAGCGAGCCGTTGCCGTCGCGACCATTCAGCCCGGTCACCGGTGCGACGCGCGTCTCCATTCCGTATTCGTCGGGCAGCGGGAAGACGCCGTCCCAGTATCGCTCGGCCAGGCCCGCTATCGCCTGCGCACCCGCGGTGAAGCCGGCGAGGCCATGGCCGCGCACCAGTGCTTCCGTCATCCAGGCGGCAACTTCCAGATCCTTGGTGGTTTCCGCCAGTGCCTGCATGGCGAGTTCGCGTACCGTGCGCCACAGCGGACCCGGATCGCGCGTATCCGTGTCGCCCGCGTCCTGCCCGCGCTCGGCATCGCGCGCCTCGGAACGCGCATCGCGCAGCCGGTTGTACGGCGACGCGGCGGAGAAATCCTCGCGGACGTCGATGCCTTGCGGCGCATCGCCTGGGATCGGCGCCAGCAGAGTCTCGAGGTCGAAACCCTCCGGCAGGTCCGCCATGCACGCGCCTCTCATTTGCTGGACAATGGTTCCGCGTAACACATAGTCTCAATGCACGAAAAGGGGGAGTTTCCCCCGGGGGAAACCGGATGGCCGCGATCGACCTCAAGCAGCTTGTCGGCAGACTGAACGACACGTGCCGACGCGCGCTCGAAGCTGCGGCCGGGATGACGCTTTCGCGCACGCACTACAACGTCGAGATCGAGCACTGGCTGCTCACCCTCGCCGACCGTTCCGATTGCGATATATCAGCGGTATTACGCCATTACGAAATCGATATGGGGCGGTTCGTCACCGATCTCAATCGCGCGTTGGAGAAGCTGAAGACCGGCAACTCGCGCGCGCCGTCGCTGGCGCCCGACATCGTGGAACTCGGCAAGCAGGCGTGGCTGCTGGCGTCGCTCGAACAGGGCGCGGTGCGCATCCGCTCGGGCCATCTGCTATGGGCGCTGCTGGCGGACGAGACACTGGCGCGGCGCGCGCGCGAGGCGTCGGGGCAGCTCCTGAAGATAAATCCTGATCTGCTGAAGCGCGACTTCACCGCGATCACCGCCAACAGCGTGGAGGCAGCCGAGGCCGCGCCGGCATCGGGTGAGCCGGCGGGCGACGGCGCGCCGGCGACGCCGCGCGGCACTGGTGCGCTCGACCAGTTCACGACCGATCTCACCGCGCAGGCGAAAGCGGGAAAGATCGATCCGATTTTGGGGCGCGATACCGAGATCCGGCAGATCATCGACATCCTGACGCGGCGGCGACAGAACAATCCGATCCTCACCGGTGAGGCCGGCGTGGGGAAGACCGCGGTGGTGGAGGGTTTCGCGCTGCGTCTTGCGTCGGGCGATGTGCCGCCCGGTCTGCAAGGCGTCTCGCTGCGCACGCTCGACCTCGGACTTCTCCAGGCGGGTGCCGGCGTGAGGGGCGAATTCGAGAACCGGCTGCGCGGTGTGATCGATGAGGTGAAGGCTTCGCCGAAACCGATCATCGTGTTCATCGACGAAGCGCACCAGCTCATCGGCGCCGGCGGGTCGGCGGGGCAGGGCGATGCGGCCAATCTGCTGAAGCCCGCGTTGGCGCGCGGCGAACTGCGCACCATCGCCGCCACGACATGGGCGGAATACAAGAAATACTTCGAGAAGGACGCAGCGCTGACGCGGCGCTTCCAGGTGGTGAAGGTGGACGAGCCGCCGGAACCGCTGGCGGTCGCGATGGTGCGCGGCCTGGTCGACACGCTGGAGAAGCACCACAAGGTGCGTATCCTGGATGAGGCGGTGAGCGAGGCGGTGCGGCTGTCGGCCCGCTACATCCCATCGCGTCAGTTGCCCGACAAGGCGGTGAGCCTGATCGACACGGCGTGTTCGCGCGTCGGCATGAGTCAGGCGGCGGTGCCGCCGCCGATCGAGGATCGTCAGCGGCGGACAGCGTTGATCGATACCGAGGTGGCGATCCTGGATCGCGAGATCGCCGCCGGCGAGCCGCACGCCGCGCGTCGCGAGGAACTGCTGGCGGAGCGCGCGAAGCTCGCGCAGGAACTGACCGACCTCGAGGCACGCTGGGAGCAGGAGAGAGTGCTGGCGGCGGAGATCGGCGAGACGCGCGCGAAGATCGAGGATGCGGCGAACACCGAGGACAAGGACGCGCTGCGTACGCAGCTCACCGCAGCGTCGGCGAAGCTGCGCGATCTGCAAGGCGAGACGCCGCTGATCTTCCCGGTGGTGGATCGCCAGGCGGTGGCGGAGGTCGTCGCGGGATGGACCGGTATTCCGACCGGGCGGATGCAGTCGAACGAGATCCGCACCGTGCTGAACCTGAAGCAGGCGATGGGGGCACGCATCGTCGGCCAGCCGCATGCGCTCGATGCGGTGGCGCAGGCGATCCGCACGTCGCGCGCCGGGCTCACCGATCCGCGCAAGCCGATCGGCGTGTTCCTGATGGTCGGCACCTCGGGCACCGGCAAGACGGAGACCGCGTTGACGCTCGCCGATCTGCTGTATGGGGGCGAGCAGAACATGACGGTCATCAACATGACCGAGTTCAAGGAGGAACATAAGGTCAGCCTGCTGATGGGCAGCCCGCCCGGTTATGTCGGCTATGGCGAAGGCGGCGTGCTGACCGAGGCGGTTCGGCGGCGGCCTTACTCGGTGATTCTGCTCGACGAGATGGAGAAGGCGCATCCCGGCGTGCAGGACATCTTCTTCCAGGTGTTCGACAAGGGGAACATGAAGGACGGTGAAGGCCGCGACATCGACTTCAAGAACACTGTCATCATCATGACGTCGAACGCCGGCACCGATCTGATCACCCGGCTGTGCGCCGATCCGGAAACGGCACCCGATGCTGCGGGACTGGCTGATGCGCTGATGCCGGAGCTGATGAAATTCTTCAAGCCGGCATTTCTCGGGCGGGTGAATTTGGTGCCGTATTTTCCGCTTTCGCCGGACATCATCCACCAAATCGTCGAGCTCCAGCTTGGACGAATCCAGAGGAGAGTCCGGGAATCTTATGGTGCCAAATTCGCCTGGGACAAGTCGCTGGTCGATGTGATAGCTGCTCGTTGCACTGAGACTTCATCCGGAGCGCGTAACGTGGAAAAGATACTCTCTCGCACGCTGCTGCCGGAGCTCTCCGCGGAGGTGCTGTCGCGACTTGCCGAGGGCGAAACGATCAGCGGAGTCACCGTGGGCGTGGACACGGCAGGCTCGTTTCAATATCACATCGTGTGAACCCGTTCACCGCCGCGCCGGAACAACCACCGGAAAAACAAAAGGAGTAGAACAATGGCAATCTACATGACTTGGGATGGAATAGACGGAGCCGTAAGCACAAAGGGCTTCGAGAAATGGGTCGAGCTCAACTCGTTCCAGTGGGGCGTTGGACGCGCCATCGGAACCGCGGCGCGCGGCGCGGCCACGCGTGAGGCGTCCGAGCCGAACATCAGCGAGATCGTCATCACCAAGCGCCTGGACAAGGCGTCCACGAAGCTGTTCCTCGACGCGGTCGCCGGCGATCTGAGCACGACCGTGAAGTTCAAGTTCACCACCACCACGAAGGACAAGGTGGACACGTACCTCGCCTATGAGCTCACCAATTGCGGACTGAGCGGCTACAGCATTTCCAGCGGCGGTGATGCGCCGAACGAGAGTTTGTCGCTGAACTTCACCAAGATCATGTTCACCTATACCGAGCGCGACCCGAAGATCGCGGGTTCTCCGGACACGGTGGGCTATGACCTTCTGACGATGGGGAAGGTCTGACCAGGCTGCACAGCCAGCCGGAAACCAAGAAGGGCCAGGATGCGTTTTCTGGCCCTTTTTTCATGGCCGGTCATGAGGACAGTGTCATACCAACCGCCCTATCCGGCCACCGGTTTTGCCCATGTCCGTCTGGTGAGTGAGGCAATACGCTCGGGCATTCGCATCAGCTTGTTCCAGGCGTCACAACAAGCCTCGATGATGGCGTCGTAGCCGTCCCAGACACAGTGGCTGAGAAAGTTGCCGCGCATGAACTCCCAGACATTTTCCATGGGGTTCAGTTCGGGCGAGTAGGGCGGCAGTGGCAGCAACACGATGTTCTGCGGCACGTTGAGCCGCGGCGAGCTGTGCCAGCCGGCGCCATCCAGCACCAACAGTGCGATGGCGCCGACAGAGACGCGGCGGCTGATCGTGGCCAGGTGCTCGTTCATCGCCTCGATATTGACCTCCGGCATGACGATGGCGGCACCGACGCGACGCTCCGGACAGATCGCGCCGAACAGATAGGCCCATTCAAAGCGTCGATCGCGCAGGGCGCGGGGGCGCGAGCCGCGTTTCGCCCACACGCGCGTCAGCGTCCCCTGCTGACCGACACGGGCTTCGTCGGTGAACCAGATCTCCACCGGCCTGCCGGCCGCTTGCGGCGGCAGTGCGGCGGTCACGAGATCGGCGAAGCTATGCTGAAAACCGCTTGTTCCTCGGGCTTGCTCTGCGGGTGCTGCGGACGCACCGACAGCCGCCGGAACGACAGCCGGCGCAGCAGTTTGCCCACCGTGCGTTCGTGCAGCTGGACGGCAAACTCCTGCGCAATCCGCAACTGCAGATCGACACAACGCCAGCGCACCACGCCGTCCCGCCCAAGGTCCGGACCCTGCTCGACCCATTCCGCCACTTTGGCCTGCTGCTCAGCGGACAGGCGGGGCTGCGGGCCGTTGCGACGCGGCCGGTCGAACAGACCCTCCAGTCCCAATTCGTTGTAGCGGTGCACCCAGTCGCACAGCGTCTGGCGATCCATTGCGCATGCCTCGCCCGCCGCTTCCCGCGACCAGCCTTCCAGCACCAAGGCAATCGCCAGCATCCGTCGCGACGCTTTCGCGTCCTGTGTCTGTGCCGCCGCGTCGCGCAGATCCGAAGCCGTCAACTCCAACCGTGTGATCGCAATCGTCATTGCCGTCTCCCTTTCCAGCAGAGACTGCGAATCACACCCCGTCGCGTCGAGCCGATTCACGTTCGAGTGATCGGTCCAGGCGGATGGTATCAGCCGGTGAACTCCACCGCGACCGCGGTCACGTTGTCGCTGACATTCGCCGCCAAGGCGGCATCCACCAGGGCCTGCGGCGGTGTGCCGTTGATCGCGCCGAGCAGTGTTGCCAACTCCTCCTCCGGCAGTGTCTTGCAAAGACCGTCGCTGCACAGCAGGAAACGATCGCCCGGCACCAACCGGTCGCTGACCTTGTCGAGCGCGAACTCGTCCAGTTCCGCGCCGACCGCGCGGGTGATCACGTTGCCCCGCGGATGGTTCACGGCTTCGTCGGGACCGATCGCGCCTGCCTCCAGCAGTTCCTGCACCAGGCTGTGGTCGCGGGTGATCTGGCGCAGCACGCCGCCACGCAGCAGATAGGCGCGCGAGTTGCCGGCCCACAGGCAGGCAAAGTGACTGCCGCGCGCGAGCATCACTACCACCGTCGAGGCCACCATCACGTCCGGGCCGCGTCTCGCCGCCTCATCGCGCAATGCCGCATGAGTCTGCTCGATCGCCAGCCGCACGCGTGCGAGCAGTTCCGCGGCCGACAGTCCGGGCGGGATCGCCTGCAACGCATCGGCGATCATCCCCGAGGCAACCTCGCCGGCCGCGTGACCTCCGGCGCCGTCGGCCACCGCCCAGATGCCCAGATCGGGCCGATCCACGTAGGCGTCCTCGTTGTGCTTGCGGATCGCGCCGACATGCGTCACCGCCCAGGAGCGAAAGCGCGGGACAGTCAAGGCGTCGACCTCCATTCCCCCTCCTCCGGTTCGATGCGTTCGGTCTCGGCTCCCAGCATCGCTGCGTAGGTTGCCGCATCCGGCAGACTTCGCAACACCATACAGGCAGGCTTCACGCGTGCGGAACCCGCGCTCCACCACACCGCATCCGGGTTGCCACTGGTATCTTCCGGCAGGTCGGTTGTGCCCATCGCGGCGAGAATGTCGCCCGGTGCCGTATCCTCTTCCAGCGCCGTGCGTCCGGCGGCCTCGCACAGGTCGAGCCACGCCTCGCCGGAGATTTGCGCGATGCGGTGCGGGCCGAGTGCGGCGAAGGTCAGGGGAAATACCGGCCGGCGCGATCCACGCTGGGCAGCATCAGCCCGAGCGCCGCCTGCGCGCCGCACATCCCGGGCGGCAGAGTGAATCGCCAGACCGGAGCTTCGAGGAAGGCCGGCAGCCAGGCGTCGCCCATCAGCGACCGGCTGCCCGCCATCACCGATTGCAGCCAGGCGTCCCAGGGGTCGATGAAATCGCGCGGCAGGCCGGCGCGGACGAAATCCCCTCGCGCGGGAAGCTTGCCATAGAAGCCGAACCGTGCGCCCGGGGTCACATCGCCGGGCACTTGAAGTCTCGCAGCACACCTGGAGCGAACGGGTTCAGCACCGATCCGGCCTGGATCTCGTACGACGCGTGTCGATTGCCGACGGTGAAGCTGAGCATGTAGCGGTCGGCCTGATCGGTCTGGGTCAGCGAGCCCTGCCCGAACAGCCGGAACAGCGCCCACGGGCCGTTGGTCTGCAATCGCGGCGGGTCCGCTGGAGGGTGGGGGTTCAAAAGTCAGGCGCACGGTGTTCATGCGGTTCGGTCCGGGCCACGTCACTGAGGTGGCGCGCACCGGCCCATGGGTATTCACGATGCTCAGCCCATCCAGGTCCAGCGTCACCACCTTGGCGTCGGTGTCCTTCGGTATGATGTCGAACCGCACGGTGGGCTGATTGCCGCCGTTGGCGAAGAACAGGTCGCGGATCTGCGACGCGCGCTGGAACATCGCCAGATCCTCGGGCGTGACCGGCGGTGCCACGCCGGCCGCCGGCTGGGCCTTCCATGTCTCGCCGGAAGTATCCACGAAGTTCAGCAGGTTCTCGTTGAAGTATTTGTCGAGCGATCCGCCGGTCGCGAACAATCTGGCGAAGTCATCGAGCGGGATGTCCTTGCTTGAACCGGCGGTGAACGGATAGCGGCCGGGAACCGCCGTCTTGCACAGCAGGGCCGGCCCGCCGGGTGCGCCGTAGTTCTTCTTCGCGGTGTCGAGCGCGCCGATGCCGCGCAACTGGTTGCCGCTGATCAGCGATCGCCTCCAGCCAGCGGCGCACCGGCTGCGGATCCTGGCTGGCCTCCGCCTGGAGGTTCTGCGCCGGATCGTCGCCGCCTCCGGCCGCCGCCGCGCCACCCGCCGGTGCCCCCGCCAGACGCGCAAGCTGCACCTGAAGGTCATTCAGCAGCTTCAGTGCGTTGTCGATCGGCGCGCCGGGCGGTTTGCCGACGAACGCGATCAGCGCGGCGTAGCGGTCCTCGATCGCCTTGCCGGGCGGTTCGGGCGGCGGACCGTTGACCTGCTTGAACAGGCTTTGCAGCGACGCCGCGCCTGAGCCTGCCGCCTGCGACGCTGCTGCCGCAGCGCCCTGCACCGCGCCCTGAACGGCACCCGCGACGCCGGGGGGCGGCGGGGGCGGCTGCGTCAGCGTGAGCTGCCGCGTAATGCCCGCCAGCAGGTCGCGCATCGGCGATTGCGGCGAGGCGAGGATGTACAGCTCCTGCACGGCCTGCTGGAGATTGCGCATCGGTGCCACGTCGAGATCGCCAAGCAGCGCATCCCACTGCCTGGCGTATTCGGCGGAGTAGAGCGCGATCACGTCGCGCTGGAGCGTCTGCACCTGCGGGCTGAGCGGGTCGATCTGCGCGTCCTTGCCGAGTACCCAGCTTTCGCTGGCCACCTGCATGGTGGCGGTAGGCAGGCTGGGCAGCAACACCCTGTGGAATCCGTCGATGGTGAAGAACCCAGGCACGCCCTCGCTGAGCGGCGTGCCCGAGCCGCGGATGAACACGCGCACGCCCGATGCACCGGCGGCCTCGGCCGGCCGCCAGGGCGGCAGTGCGCGGGCTGCCGGCGAACCCTTGATCGTGCTGTAGACCCGTTCGGCCAGGGTGACGCGGCTGAACGTGCGACGCGCGTCCTCGATCAAGGTGCCGTCCAGCGGCACCTTCTCGAGCGGTTGGTCGAGCAGCGCGTTGAGGTGACGCTCCAGGCTGTCGCGCAGGCCCTGCGCGGCAGGTCCGGGCCACTGCGACTGCCAGTCGAGGTTCATCCATTCCCTGACCAGGTCGCGGTCGAGTGGACCAGCCGAGCCGAGCATGAGGTAGACGCGCGTCGCCTCGTAGAGGAAGGCCGGTTGGGCGAAATGCGCGCGCATCTGGCCCTCCAGCCGGGCGATCAGCGCCGGAAGCAGGATGTGTTGGAGGGCGTGGTGATAGACCTCGCGCGCGCCGGCGCCGAGTTTGCCGGTCTGCGACAGGCCGGGGAACCACTGGAACGGCGGCTGCTGCGCGTCGACGCCATAGGGCAGGGCGCGCGCCTGATCGAGCAGCGGGGCGATCCTGGCAAGCTGCGGATCGTTGACCGGATCGAGCGCGACCGATTGTGCCGACCTGACATAGGCGGCGAGTGCGGTCTGCGATTCTTCGACCGCGGCCTGGTTGGCCTGGCGCGTCTGGAGCAGCGCGGCCGTGCCGCCCAGCACGGCCAGCAGCGCCACCGCCGCGGCTCCCGCACGGACCAGCACGTTGCGGCGCACCTGTGCCGGATCGCGGGCGACCAATGTCGCCTCACCGAAGATGACATCCTTCAGCAGCCGGCTGAGGAAGTAGCTGCGTCCGTGTTCCGGCCGCAGCGACGGCGCGCGCTGCGCATCGATGCCGAAGCTGCGTGCCATGGCGCCGGTCAGGCGGTCGATCGGCGTGCCTTGCTGGGTGCCCGAGGTCAGATAGGCGCCGCGCAGTATCGGCGCCGGGTCCAGGCGCGAGCCGCCGAACGCCTCGGTCAGGAACTCGGTGAGCGGCGCCGCGAGACTCGCCACCTGCGCGGGGAAGCCGGCGATCATGGTGCGGCGCTCGGGGCTGCGTTCGGCCTGCAGCCGGTCGAGCACGCGCTCGTTCAGCCGTTCGACCAGTGTGTTGAACTCGCCGCCGAACAGGCCGGCGGTGCCGATCTCGGACTTGTTCAGCGGGAAGGTGACGCCCCAGACCTGGCCGCGGCGTTCGCGGTCGAGGTCGTCGAAGAACTCGGTGAAGCCGGCGATCAGGTCGGCCTTGGTGAACAGCGTGTAGACCGGAACGCGGACTCCGAGCTGGTCGTACACCTCCTTCACGCGGCGGCGCACCGCGCGGGCGTGGGCGAGCCGTTCCGCCGCGGGGGCAGCGGCGATGTCCGACAAGGCGATCGCCACCAGAACGCCATTCAGCGGCTGGCGCGCTCGGGTGCGCCGCAGCAGGTCCAGGAATGCGAGCCAGCCGGCCTTGTCCACCGCGGCGTCGGAATCCTGCGTCGTATAGCGGCCGGCGGTGTCGATCAGCACCGCGCGCTCGGTGAACCACCAGTCGCACATGCGCGTGCCGCCGACGCCGGCGACCGCGCTCTGCCCCATTTCGGCGGCGAGCGGGAACGAGAGGTCGGCGTTCAGCAGCGCGGTGGTCTTGCCGGCGCCTGGCGGGCCGATGATCACGTACCAGGGCTGCTCGTAGAGATAGCCGCGCGACCCGGACGCCCGGCGCAGCAGTGACAATGCGGTGGTCAGCTTCTCGCGCATCGCCGCGGCTTCCTCGGCCGACGCCGCGGCGGTCGGATCGGCCTGGACCTCGGTGACGCCTCTGACGAGGGCGGCCTCGTTTCGCCGCCTCCGGCGGTCGAGCCAGAAATTCAGCCCGGCCCAGAGCAGCACCATCACCGCGATGACGATGGCGCGGGGCTGCCAGCCTTCGAGCAAGGACAGGAACGGGCCGAACAGCCAGACGAGAACGCCCAGCAGCGCCGTGCCGATGAAGGTCAGGAACCAGCGCGAGACGAGAGAAGCGCAGCACGGCACGCATGACCTAGCCCTGCCTCCGCAGCACCACCTCGATGCGGCGGTTCTCGTCGCGGCCCGCCGGTGTGGCATTCGACGCCACGGGATCGGCGTCCGCGTGTCCCTGCGCCGCCACGCGGCCAGGGTCGCCGAGCGCGCGCGCGATGATCGCCTGCGCGGCCTCGGCGCGGGCCGTGGAGAGCTGGAAGTTCGACGGGAACTGCACCGTGTGGATCGGCTGGTTGTCGGTGTAGCCATCCACCGTCACGGGGCCGCGTCTCGGCCTTCAGCGCCTCGCCGATCCGCTGCAGCAGCGGATAGTAGCTCTGCTGCCACGGTCGCGCTGCCGGACGCGAACATGCCGGCATTGCGGATGCGCACGATCGGCGTGGCGTGGTCGCCCAGCACGGTGACCAGCCCCTGGTCGATCTCCGGCTTGAGGAAGACGTAGAGCGGATCGGCGGCCGGCGGCGTTCGGCGGTGGCGGCGGCGGGCTGCACCGGCGCGGCGCGGGCGATCGCGCGGCATATGCGCGAGCGGCGCGCCGAGCAGTTGCGGCGAACACCTCGTCCGACGCGGCGTTGAGCCCGGTGGAGAACCAGACGAACAGCCCGCCGATCACTGCCAGCGCGACGGCGCCCACCACCCATGTCGGCAGCGTCGGCGCGCGCCGGCCGGTAGGGCGCCTGCACGCCCTGCCAGTGCGGTGCCAGCGCCGGGTCGGTGGCCGGCCGCTGGCGGGCGATGACGGTGTAGAGGTCCTCGCGCAACCGATCGAGTTCGCCAGGTCCGCGCGGCGACAGACGGTAGCGTCCCTGGAAGCCCAGGCTGAGGCAGAGATACATCAGTTCCAGCACCGGCAGGAACGTGCCGGGGTTTTGCCGAAGCTGGCGCGAGCAGATCGAAGAAGCGCTCGCCGCTGCGCACCTCCTGATGGAAGGTGGAGACCAGCGAGCGCGCCGCCCACCCGCCGCTGCTGCCCCATGGCGTGTTCAGCACCACGTCGTCGAGGCTGGCGCACAGCGCGTAGTGCGCGGGACGCAGCTGGTCGATCGGCACGCCGCCGTCGCGCGCGGCCTGCTCGAACGTGCGGATCTGCTGAATGGCGCGCTCGCGCAGGTCGCCGGGATCGGGCTGGCTGTAGGTGTTGCGCAGGCGCGCCGAGCAGTTGCAGCAGCGGCGCCGCGGCCGCGATCAGCGGGTTGAGGCCGAAGCTGATGCTCTCCGCGCCCTCGGCCGGAACGGCCGCGGCGCCGCGCGGCGGCGCGTCGCGGAAGGCAGGCGATGGCGGCGGTTGCGGCGTCGCGCCGCGCCGGCCGCCGGGCACCGGACGGATGACCGTGCGGTCGGAATCGTCGGGCTCGGCGAACGGATTGTCGCTCATGGCGCTGAACTCCCGCTCCCGCGAAGCGGGGGAGGGGCGGGGAGGGAGTATCTCATCCGCGGATCGCCCAAAGCTCCAGCCTCAGATTGGGGAAATCGCCCGACACGTGGATCGCGAAGCCGCCGGAGTTCTGCATCTGCTGCCAGTGCGGACTGGCGCGATCCAGCTCGAAATACGTCGCCCCCGCGTAGAACGGCAGTTGCCGCGGCGCCACCGGCAGCGGCCGCACCGCGATGCCCGGCAGCGCCACGTTCACCAGCTCGCGGATATGCTCCACCGCGCCGATCTTCACCTGCGAGGGGAACAGCCGGCGCAACTGCTCGGCCTGCACATCCGCCTGCACCGTCATGACGAAATTCGACGCGCGCAGGATCGAGCGGTCGGTGATCGGCCCGACGCGCACGCCATGCCGCGCCTCGCGCAGCGGGATCGCGATGGCGGTCGCCTCCAGCACCGCCGACAGCGCGCGCCGCAGATCGGCCACCACCGGGGCGAAGCTGCGCTGCAGATCGTCGTGGCGATAGGCGGGATAGGCATTCGGCCGCCGCGTATCGAGGAACGTCGCGAACTCGCCCGCCATCTGCACCAGCGCGGCGTACAGCGATTCGGGATGCAGGTTCGCCGCGTCCGCCCAGTGCGCCAGCACGTTCTGCCAGCCGTTGATCGATTGCAGCAGCAGGAAGTCGGCGACCTGCGCGACGCCGGCCTGGCCCGGCGCGGTCATGCGCGCGGCCAGCGCCTCGCCACGCTGGTTCAGCATGCCGGACAATTCGGCGATCAGTCCCGCCAGCGGCGGCGGCGGCGGAGCATACCAGCGATGGCGGCATCCACCGTTCGTCGAGGATAATGCGGCGATCCGCAGTGACCTCGGTCACGCGCGCCAGGCCGATGCACAGATATCCGGTGCGTTCGTCGGTCTCCAGCAGGTAGCGCATGCGCAGCCGGCCCGACCTGCAACTCGGCAGGCTGCGGCGACGCCGAATGCGTGTCGTACGCCTCGAACGGTCGCGCGGCGTAGCGGCCCTCGGTGGCGCTGTCGGCGACCTCGACCGCGCCCGCCTGACGGATCGGCAGCGCGAGATACACCAGCACGTTGCGCGCGCTCTCCGGCAGCTCGAGCGGCGGCGGATGGTCGGTCTCGCCGGGCAGCGAGAACGGCGTGCCGTCCTCGAACACGCCGGAGGCGGAGGCCAGCGCGAAGCGGCCGGTGCCGAGCAGGTCGCGATCCAGCGCGTATTCCACCAGGCCCCACGGGTGCGGCCGCAGCGCCTGCACGCGTCCGCGCACAAGCTGTTCCGTCCAGCGATCCTGTTGCTGGAAGTGCTGCGTGCGCAGGAACATGCCCTCCTGCCAGACCACGCGGTTCGTCCAGCTCATCGATCGGCTTCCCCCTGGCCTGCCCGCGCCTGATCAGCCGGGCTTCAGCGTGATAGCAAGTTTGCCGACGTTCAGTATGAGTTTCGTCGGCCCGCTGTCCGCGGCCGGCGCATCGGCGCGCCACTGCGCATTGTCGATGTCGCGGTACAGCACGGCCACGCCGATGGCCTGCACACCGCTCTTGAGCTCGAACTGCTTGGTCTGCGTCTCGCCCGGCGACAGGACAAATTCCTGTGAGGCCGACGTTGTCCTGGCCCAGCGTCTGCTGTTCGTGCTCGGTCAGCGCGAACACGTCGACGCGCTCGAATTTCGCGGTCTGCGTCAACTGGTAGACGCGCACCGCGACCGGCTGCGCCTTGCCGTCGGAGTCCGGGTTCTGCTCGGCGCTGCCGATCATCGTGAGGGTCAGCACGGGCGGTGGCTTCGGCTTCGGCCCGCCGCAATTGGCCAGCGCCAGCGCGGGAAGCAGCGGCAGCAGGCAGCGGCGACTGATCATTGAGCGGTTTCTCGCGGAGATGTCGTGCAGCGAACGCTCATAGGCGCGGGCGAACGCCTTGCCGAACACGCTGTCGAAGTCATCGGCCAGCGCCTGCACGGTGCGGGCGTGCAACGTCTCGTAGGCGTCCCAGGCGCGCGCCTTCTTCTGCGCCGGCAGCAATGACATGCCGCCGCCCTGCTCCACCTGGGCGCGCAGCTTCGCCGGAGCGAGCCCGTCCAGCAGCGTGCGCACCGCCGACTGCATCGCCGCGATCGAGGCCAGCTCGTGCAGCCTGATGTCGCGCAATGCATCCGCCACCGCCTCGTGCGGCGCCATGTCGGTGCGGCGTCCGGTGCCGAGCAGCGCCGCCAGCGCATCGTCGTCGCCGGCGGAGAACTTCAACGGATTGTTGCCGTGCGCCTGGATCATCGTCTGCTCGATGCGGAACTCGCTCTTGATCTGAGCGCGGGCGATCAGCACGGCGCGCAGCCCGGCGACCAGATTGCGGAACGCCTTGCCCAACGCGAGCATCGTCGCGGGCGGATCCTTGGGGCGCGCATCGTGCAGCCCGACGCCTTCGAGGAACGCCGCGAGCAGCGCGCCGTCGTCGGCAACCGCCTCCGGCTCGGGTTGGCGGTGGCGGAGGCGGCGCGACGGCCGGTTCAGGCCGGCGGGGCTTTCGCCGGGGGAGGCGCGCGCACGACAGGCGGCGGAGGAGGTGCGGGGGCCGGTCTCGCGCGCCTGGCGAGGCGATCCCTTCGAGCAGGTCCTTGTCCCAGTCGTCCGGCAGCAGGTCGTCGCCGGGAATGACGCCGCCCGAGTGCAGCGGCATCTGGCCGACCTGCGCCGGCGGGTGGAACGCGTCCTGCATCACCGGCGAGTTGTCCGCCTGCGTGGGGCCGTGGAACGGCGTCTCGTGCGGCTCGGGCGCCAGAGGGTCGAAATCGTGCGGCAGTTGCGCCGAGCCGGCGGAAATCCGCACGCTCGGATGGTCCGGCTCGTCGAACGGATTGCGCTGCCGCTCGGCCGGCCCGAACGGGTCCATCGAGAACGGATCGGCGAACGGGCCGCCGTCGGGCAGCGGGACCGGGACGCATCGATCTCGTCGTCCACCAGCCGCATCTCGATTTCGTAGGCGCCGACGCGCACGCGGTCGCCGTCGCGCAGGCGGCGCAGGTCGCCGGCGCCGATCGGATCGCCCTCGCGATTGAGGAAAGTGCCGTTGGTCGAGGTGTCGGCGAGCTGCCACGACCCGCCGCGATAGGCCACGGCGAAGTGGCGCTTGGACAGCAGCCGTTCAGGATCGGGCAGCACCCAATCGACGCCAGGCCCGCGCCCGACGGAGAATTCCCCGCCGGTCGACATTGCGGGTCTCGGGTGCCACCGCGTCCGGGCAGCGCAGTACCGTCATCGTCAGTGCATGATCTGCATGGTCTCGATCGCAATACTTTTCTGCGGGCCGCCTCAAGGCCGCCCGCGCATATTACGCCCACTTTCAAGCGAGCGGCGCAATCTTTCTTCCCGTCACGCAACGGATATCCTTCCCCCCTCGCGGAGAGGGCGCCCTCACAGCATGACCGTCCCGCCGTCCACGGCGATCGTCTGCCCGGTGACGAAGCCACTGCCATCGGAGATCAGCCACGCCACCGTGCCGGTCAGGTCCGCCGGTTCCAGCGTGCGCTGGATCGACTGACCGGCGCGGATCACCTCCAGCCCGCGATCCAGCCGTTCGCCGAAGAATTCCGCGGTGCCCTCGGTCATCACCGCACTCGGCGCCACCGCGTTCACCCGGATGTTGTCGCGGCCGAGTTCGCGTGCGAGCCCGCGCGTCAGGCCGATCACCGCGGCCTTCGACGTGGTGTAGTGCAGCGCGAACGGCATGCCATAGGTCGCCGCCAGTGAGGCGATGTTGATGATCGATCCGCCGCCGGACTGCCGCATCGCCGGCACCACCGCCTTGCAGCAGTTCCAGATGCCCTTGACGTTCACCGCCATCGTCGCGTCCCAGTCGGCCTCGGCGATCTGGTTGAAGCGTCCGCCGCGCAGCGAGCCGTACAGCGCGGCGTTGTTGATCAGCGCATCGATGCGGCCGAAGCGCTCCATCGCCAGCTCCACCATCGAATTGGCGGACGCGATGTCGGTCACGTCCAGCGTGACGGCGACCGCGCCGTTGCCGGCGGCGCTGGCGGCAACGGTGCAGTCGGCGATGTCGCCGGCGACGATGCGCGCGCCGGCCTCGCCCAGGACGCGGGCATATTCGAACCCCAGACCGCGGGCGGCTCCGGTGATCAGCACAACCTTGTCGGCAACGCTCATCGCATTCTCCTCCACTCAGGCGGCACGCCCGAGGCGATACTCGTCCACCATGTCGCGCACGCGATAGACCTGCACCAGACCTCTGATCAGCGTCGGTGCCATGCGATGCCAGCCGAGCGGTCGCAGCGGCGTCAACGGGAACACCGTCGCATCGTCGCGCGCGCCGCGCACCAGCGCAGCCAGATCGCGTCCCATCATGGTCGCCGCCGCGATCCCGCGACCGTTGTATCCAAGGCCGGCATACAGCCCTGGCGCAAGCTCGTGCAGGCGCGGGAAATGTTCGGTGGTCATCGCCACCCAGCCGGTCCAGGCCTGCTGCCACTTCACGTTCCCAAGCTGCGGAAACATTCGCTTGATGCGCGCATCGACGCGGCGCCAGTCGGCTCGCGGCTCTGCGCCGAAGCTCGGGCCGTGCGCGCTGCCGTGCAGCCGTCCGTCCGGGCAGCATGCGCACGCCGGAATACAGCAGTCGCGTATCGGTCAGCGACTGGCGCTCCGGCAGGATGGTATGACGGACATTGTCGGACAATGGCTCGGTGACGAACCCGTGGCCGCGCATCGGGATGATGCTTTCGCGCAACCCTGGCCACAGATCGCCGGTATAGGCGTTGGTGGCGATCACCACGTTGTCCGCGGTCAGTCCGGCATTGCCGGCATCGATCGCCCAGCGGCCGTCGCGCCGCCGCAGCGCGTGCACCGGCGTTTGTGTATACAGCGCCGCACCCGCCCCGGCGGCCGCGTGCGCCAGGCCGCGCGCATAGGCGAACGGATTGATGTTGCCGCCGCGGCGATCGAGCGATGCCGCCGAATAGAGCGATGAACCGATCGCCTCGGCGCAGCGCGTGCCTTCGAGCATCTCCACTGGCGCGCCGCGTTGCTGCCAGTACTGCGTGCGGCGCTCCAGGTCACGCCGTCCGCTCGGCGAATGTGCGGCGAAGATCAGGCCCGAGCGCATCGCCCAACATTCGATGCGGTGGCGGAAGATCAGTTCGAACACCAGGTCGGGGCCGGCGGCAACCGCATCGACGATGCGTTGTCCGCGTTCCGGTCCGTAGTGGCGCAGAATGGCCTCGTGTCCGGGCTTCAGATACGGCACCACCTGACCGAACGCGCGTCCCGACGCGCCCCAGCCGATCTCCTTGGCCTCCAGCACCGCCACATCGACGCCTGCCTCGGCCAGATGCAGCGCGGTGGACAGTCCGGTGAAGCCGGCGCCGATGACGGCTGCCGCGACATGACGCGGTTCTTCCAGCTTCCGTGTCGGCGGCGGAGGTGGTGCTGCGCGGACATAGACATCCGGCGGGTCGGCGAGGTCGGACAAGGGCGCGTGCATGCAACGGACGATGGTGCGTCCCGAGCCCGCGGTAAATCCCTTGCCATGCGCGCCCGCGCTGCACGACACTTGTGTACACCGAACGAATTGAGGCCGTCGATACATGCTAGAGATCGCCGAGGCGGTCTTTTCCTGTGGACTTTTCCTGATCGCTGGAATCGCCGGCCTGGTTCTCCGGGGCTATCTTCCGGAACGGCACCGCGATCGCGATACGCTGGATTTCGTTCGGCTGGCGGTCGGTTCGCTGGTCACCTTCCTCGCCATCGTGCTTGGCCTGCTGACGGCCTCCTCGAAGTCGCATTTCGACAACGTATCCAACAGCTATCGTCATCTGGCATCCCAGATCGTGCTGCTCGATGACGGTTTGCGGGAGATCGGCCGCGAGGCCGAGCCGATCCGCGCCGAGATGCGCGCTTACCTGGCCGCCGTGATATTCAGCACATGGCCGGACGAACCTGCGCCGTCCGGCGAATTCCTGCGCGGCCTGCCGCCCGGACAGTCAGAAAGCAGCGCGCTCTCGCGAATTGCTCCGCCACGTCGATGAGCAGATCCATGGACTGCAGCCGACGACCCCAGCGCAGGACAGGCTGGTCCCAGCCGTGGGGCAGCAATTCGACGCCTTCACCAGCGCGCGTTGGGTCGTGATCGAAACCGAGCACCCGACCATACCCGATCTCTTCTACGCTCTGATGCTGTTCTGGACCGCGTTGATGTTCGTCGGCTTCGGGCTGTGCGCGCCGCGCAATGCGGTGGTCGCCGTGACGGTGCTGATCTGCGCGGTCTCGCTTGCCTCGGTGATCTACGTGATCCTGGAGCTGGACGATCCTGCCGCGCGGGCTGATCGCCATTTCGAGCACCCCTCTGCGCGAGGCGCTGACCGATCTCGACCGCAAGCCGCCCGTCGAGTTAGGGTCGCGCGACGTCCAGGAATGAGGTTCGTGCGATGGCGCCCAATGCGAAGCGCGTGTTCTATGTGAAGTATCTGTCGGGGCCGGTCTTCGGCCAGATCCTGGCGAAGCGGCCCGACATCCAGCTCGACAAGCTGGAGAACGAGACGCCCGACGCGGAGGCCGAGCCGATTCTGTCGCAGGCGCACGCGTATCAGATCGGCGCGTCGCGCCAGGTGATCGGCAAGCATCTTCAGGTGACCGATGCGCTGCTGGCGCGCACGCCCAATCTTGTCGCGGTGTCGTCGAACGGCGCGGGCTACGACACGATCGATGTGGACGCCTGCACGCGGCAGGGCATCATCGTGGTGAACCAGTCGGGCGGCAACAAGGAGGCGGTGGCCGAGCACGCGCTGGCGATGCTGCTGACACTGTCGAAGCGGATCATCGAGGTCGATCGCCGCATGCGTCGCGCGCCCGACATTCCGCGCAATGACTACATCGGCACGGAACTGCTGGACAAGACGATCGGCATCATCGGCATCGGCAATGTCGGCGGCACGGCTGGCGGAGCTGTGCAAAGGCCTGTTCCGCATGCGCGTGCTCGCCTATGACCCGTATCTGTCAGCCGCGCAGATCGCCGCGAAGGGGGCGGAGAAGGTCGAGAAGCTGGACGACATGCTGCGCCAGGCCGACTACGTGTCGGTGAATGCGCCCTATACGCGCGAGACGAAGAACATCATGGGCGCGCGCGAATTCGGGCTGATGCAGAAGCATGCGTATTTCGTCACCACGGCGCGCGGCGGCATCCACGACGAGGACGCGCTGGCCGCGGCGTTGGCGGCGAAGCAGATCGCCGGCGCGGGGCTGGATGTGTGGGAGGACGAACCGCCGCCGCACGACCACAAGCTGATGGCGTTCGACAACGTGCTGGTCAGTCCGCACACGGCGGGCGCGACGGTTGAGTCGCGCGACAACATGGCGCGGTTCGCGGCCGAGCAGTTGATCGACATCCTGGACGGCAAGCGCCCGCCGCGGCTGATCAACCCGGAGGTGTGGCCGGAGTACTGCGCGCGGTTCGAGCGGATACTGGGCGTGCGGCCGGAAGGGTGACGGACGAAACCCCCTCTGCCCTTGCGGGAGAGGGTTGCGGCGAGGGGTCGTTACCGGCTGGTGCGATCCCGCTCCCCATCGCCTCGTCCCGCAAGCGGACGAGGGGGCTTAGTCACCTTTCGCGTATTTTCCCGCCGACCGCCTGCGATCCGCCCGAACACCGAGCCTGACATCAGCCCCGCGCCGCCCAGGTAGTTCTGGTAGAACACGCCGCCCACCAGTTCGCCGCCGGCGAACAGGCCGGGGATGACGCGGCCGGTGGTGTCCTCCACCTCGCCGTCCGTGGTGATCTTCAACCCGCCGAAGCTGAACGTGATGCCGCAGGTCACCGCGTAGCCGTGGTACGGCGGTTCGTCGATCGGCAGCGCCCAGTTCGACTTCGGCGGCGTGATGCCCTTGGTGCACTTGCCGTCGAGGATCGCCGGATTGAACTCGCCCGGCTGGCACGCCGCATTGAATTCGCTTCACCGTGCGCACCAGCCCTTCGGGGCTGATCTCCAGCTTCTGCGCCAGTTCCTCCAGCGTGTTCGCCTCCGCCTTGGTCACCTGGCGGATGCGATACTCGTCGCGCGTCAGGTGGTTCGTCTTGTTGTCGAAGATCTGCACCGCCATGCGCTGCGGCTGCTTCATCACCTCGCGGCCGTATTTCGCGTAGGTGTGGTTGCGGAAGTCCGCGCCCTCATCGACGAAGCGCTCGCCATTGGCGTTGACGATGATGCCGATCGGATAGGAGTGCTTCTGGTAGTTGTCGAGCACCACGCGGTCGCCGAACGGCGGCGCGCTGAGGTCCCACTGCACCGCGTGGCAGGTCGACCAGCCGCCGAACGCCGCCGCACCGATCTCCAGCGCCGCCTTGATGCCGTCGCCGGTGTTGTGCCGCGTGCCGCGCACGCGCGCCATCTCCCAGCCGGGACCGTAGTAGCGCACGCGCATCTCCGGATCGGCCTCGAAGCCGCCGCAGGCCAGCACCACCGACTTCGCGCTGATGTCCTCATAGCCGTCGGGGCCGAACACGGTGACGCCGGTGACCTCGCCCTTGCGGTTCTGGATCAGCTTGCGCAGGCCGGTGTTGTAGCGGACCGTGATGCCGTAGCGTTCGGCGGACTTGAACAGGAAATCGACCAGGCCCCAGCCGCCGCCGACCGCCTCCACCGCCATGCCGCCGAAGAAGTGCTGGATGCCGTTCACCAGATACGACTGGCGCTTGAACATCGGTATCCAGCGCACGCCCTTCTCGCGCATCCACACCACGGTCTCGCGCGAGCGGTTCACCAGCAGGTCGGCCAGTTCCGGCTCCGACAGGTTCTCGGTCGACCTTCATCAGGTCGTCCATGTAGATCTCCGCCGTGAACGGCGGGATGTACATCTGCTTCGCCTCTGCGTCGGACAGATCGATCAGCACATCCTTGCGCAGATCGTCGACGCCGTTGTGCACGAAGCGGAAGCCGCCGGCGGTGAAGGTGGAGTTGCCGCCGCGCTCCTCCTCGCTGGCCTTCTCCAGCACCAGCACCTTGGCGCCCTGCTCCTGGGCCGACGAGGGCGGCGCACAGCGCGGCGTTGCCCGCGCCAACCACGATCACGTCATACCGGCCGGCATCAGCCATCGGGGCCTCCTGATCCTTCGTCGCGTCTCATTACGAACGGTTGCCGCCGCGGCGCAAGGCGTCGCACAGTCTGGCCGCCCGGACCGGAGAGAGCGCGATGGACGAGGAAACCCAGGACGCGTGGCACGAGATCGTGCGCGACGTGCTGAAGCGGCATCAGGTGAAGCTGGTCACCTATGTGCCGGACAACGTGCTGCGCCCGCTGATCGACGCTGGTGCATGACGATCCGTTCTTCACCGCGTTCTCCTGCGCGCGCGAGGAAGAGGCGGTGGGCATCGTCTCCGGCGCCTGGATGGGCGGGCTGCGCGGCATCGTGCTGATGCAGACCTCGGGCTTCGCCACGTTGCCCAACGCGATCGCCTCGCTGGCGGTGCCGTTCCAGATTCCGGTCGCTGATGCTGGTGTCCGAGCGCGGCACGCTGGGCGAATTCAACATCGGCCAGTCGCTGGTCGCGCGCACCATGCGCCCGGTGCTGCAGGCGCTGGCGGTCGAGCACCACACGCATGACGCGGCTCGATGAGGTGGAGTTCATCGTGGACCGCAGCATCACCCAGGCGGTCGCCACGCAGGCGCCGTGCGTGTTCATCCTCTCGCCGCTGCTGACCGGCGGCAAGGTCTTCGCGAAGTAGGAGCGGCGCCATGGCATTTGCAGCAAACCATCCGGCGAGCCGCGACCAGGCGAAAGTGATGAACCGCTTCGACATCACCAAACGCATGGTGGCGCGGCTGAAGCACGACGAGGCGGTGATCGGCGGCATCGGCTACACCAATTTCGATCTGTGGGCCGCGGGGCAGCGGCCGCAGAACTTCTACATGCTGGGCAGCATGGGGCTGGCGGTGCCGATCGCGCTGGGCGTCGCGCTGGCGCAGCCGCAGCGCAAGGTGATCGCGCTGGAGGGCGACGGGTCGATCCTGATGCAGCTGGGTTCGCTGGCGACCGTTGCGGCGCGCGGGCAGAAGAACCTGGCGATCGTGATCATGGACAACGGCACCTATCAGATCACCGGCGGGCAACAGACCTCGACCGAGCACGGCGCCGACATCGTCGCCATCGCGCGCGGCGCCGGCATCGCGCAAAGCGCCTGGGCGGCCGACGAAAGCGCGCTTCGAGGAACTGATCGAGCTGTCGTTGCGCGAGGACGGCCCGTGGCTGATCGGCTGCCGTATCGACAGCGAGAAGCCGGAAGACACCACCGAACGCGATCCGCCGCGCATCCGCGACCAGTTCATGCGCGGGCTGGGGGTGAAGCGGTAGCGTAGCGGTATGTCGTGCCTGGATGCTGGAGAAGGATCGTCCCATGTCGACGTTCATCATTCACACTCATGGGCGCCTGCAGGAATGGGTGGCCGAGGAAAAGGGGTATTTTGCGGCCGAGGGCCTGAAAGATTACGCGCTGTCCTCGCATGGGCTGCTTTCCCAGGATCATGTTCATGTTGCGACGCCGCCGGCCGACACGGATAAACGCTATGGCGCCTACCAGACCTATGAACAAGGCCGCGATGCATCGATCAGCTGCGCTTGTCACTGGACGGTGAACAGGGCGGCCTCGGCGGAACTGGGGCGCCTCTGGGGCGAATGCTACACAATCACCCCGTGCGCCATCTTTGTTCCTGCTCATTCGGCGATCAAGGCGCCTGAGGATCTTGCTGATGTTCCCGTGCATGTCGGTTACCAGTCCGGCAGCCACTACACGACGATACAGGCGCTGGAACCGTTCCTCCCCAGCGATCGGATCAGGCTGAGATTCGGCGGGTCACCGCCGGATCGTGTTGATCAACTGCTGGACGGCAGTGCGGCGGCGGCCACGGTGTTCGGCGCGCAGTATTACCTGATCGAGCAACTTGGTCTTCGCAAGATCGTCGACGCCACCTTCATGATTGCGGCGATGGTGCCGAGTGGCGTCGCGCTCGACGATGTCCGCAGATATTTTCGGGCGTTGCGGCGCGCACAGAGCGATATCGATATCTCGCATCAGCCCTATACGCGGTATTACACCTCTGAATTGCCGGAACGGCACCGAGCGCTGATCGATGTGCGGCGCTTTGGACCGGGCGAGCGTTTTGTGTTTGAGCCGTATACCAAGGAGATGTACGAGCGGACGCAGGCCTGGATCGATGAGCGTGGCATTTTCCCAGCGGAGCAAGCGAGTTCGGGTCGGTATGCAGAAGCGGTGATCCGTCTGGAGGCGGCGGCGTAGGCGGGTCAGACGTCCACCACGACGTATTGCTGCTCCACCGACACCGGCACGGTCTCCGCCACATACGGCCCCTGCACGACGCGCTGGCCCTCGGCGCACCTCCACCGGATAGCTGCGCACCTGGATGCGTTCCGGCTCGCAGTACGACTGCCCGGTGCGCACGTCGAACTCCCAGCCATGCCACGGGCAACGGATGATCTCGCCCTTGCGCGAATACTTGTAGCGCCCCGGCTCGTCCGATTCGATCAGCCCGGTCAGGATGCCCTCGCACATCGGCCCGCCCTGGTGCGGGCAGCGGTTGAACAGGCCGAAGAACTCGCCGTCCAGGTTGAACACCGCGATCGAGCGGCCGCGCACCGTCACCAGCTTCCGGCTGCCCGGCGGAATTTCGGCAACCGTCGCGACCACGTGCTTGCTCATGCGATCCGTCTGCTCCTGCGCAGTGATCGGCGCCGAACGCTACCTGCGCCGCGCTACGGTGCCGCAACGCCTTGACCCTCCGCAACGCGCGCCCTAGCTTGCCCCTGATGCCAGATCCGGGAAAGCGGGAGATAACATCACAATGCGCCGGATTGCGCCGGCATGGCCGCTGTGGCGGCCAGCCTCGTTATCGTCTGCTGCAGCGCCTCACGCCGAGACGATCAAGTTCGGCGGCATCCTGCCGCTCACCGGTCCGGGCGCGATCGATCGGCACCGCGGAAATGCGCGGCGTGCAGTTCGCCGTCGATCAGGCCAACGCCAAGGGCGGCATGCACGGCAACCAGATCGCGGTGCAGTTCGAGGACAACCAGGCAAAGCCCGATCAGTCCATCCTGTGGTTCAACAAGCTGACCGATCTCGAGCATGTCTCGGTGATCTTCACCGGCTATTCCGGCCCCACGCTGGCGATGGCGCCGCTGGCGACGCGCAAGAAGGTGCTGCTGGTCAACGCCGGCGCACAGGCCGACGGGCTGGCCAAGGCGTCGCCCTATCTGATCAACACGCTGCCGACGATCGGCGACGAGATCGAGGTGATCTCGAATCGCTGGGCGGCGAAGGCAAGAAGAAGGCCGCCATCCTGTTCGAGAATGACGCCGCCGGCATGTCCGGCCGCGACGACTATCTGAAATACTTCCCCGAGGCCGGCGGAACGATCCTCGCGCAGGAGGCGTCGCAGTTCGGCCAGACCGACTTCCGCCCGGCACTGCTGAAGCTCGCCGACGCCAAGCCCGACGTCATGCTGGTGGTGATCACCGCCGGCCTGTTGCAGATGGCGCAGGAATACAAGCAGCTCGACCTGAAGTTCACCGTCGCCGGCACCACATTCTTCGCCGATCCTCCACCATCGCCGATCCGTCCTCGGCCGGCTTCGTGCACACCCAGTTGCGCATCGACGCACCGCCGGAGCTGGCGGCGCAGTTCAAGGCGAAATACGGCGCCGACATGGAGTTCTTCGCCAAGCAGTACTACAACGCGACGCAGATCGTGCTGACGACGCTCGACAAGGTGCTGGCCGAGAAGCAAGCCGGTCACCGGCGAAACCATGCACGACACGCTGTTCCAGATCCGCAAGTTCCAGGGCCTGATCCCGCTGGAGTTCAAGACCAACACCGCCAGCGTGCCGATGGACATCAACGTGATGCGCGACGGCAAGGACGTGACGCTGAAGGAGATGCCGGCGCAATAGCGCCGCCCGCACGATGCTGGCGCTGCAACTGCTGGTCACCGGCCTGGTGACCGGCTGCGCGCTCGGCGTGGTGGCGATCAGCTTCTCGCTGGTCTACGCCACCACGAAGATCTTCCACGTCGCGCACGCCGGCATCTACACGCTCGGCGGCTACCTGGCGTGGTCGCTGGTGACCCACGGCGCGCCGTTGCTGCTCGCGGTGCTGGTGCCGATCGCGGCCTGCGCCGCGCTCGGCGCGCTGATCCAGAGCCAGCTCTATGCCCGGCTGGAACGGCGGCGCGCCACGCATCTGGTGATCCTGATCGCCTCGCTCGGCACGTTGGCGGTGATGCAGAACATCATCGCCGCGGTCTATACACCGAACATCCTGCAATTCCCGCTGCCGTGGAGCAGCCAGGTCGTGTCGCTCGGCACCGTGCGGCTGACCTACACGCAGCTGCTGACCATCGTGGTCAGCCTGGCCGCCTATGCCGGCACCATGCTGTTCGCGCATCGCACCATCCTGGGCAAGCGCATCCGCGCCGTCGCCTCGAACCCGATGCTGGCCGACATCACCCGGCTGCAGCCGCAGACCGTCTACGTCTACGTGATCGCCATCGCCTCGGCGCTGGTGTGCCTGCCGGGCATCCTGGTGCCGCTCGACCTCGGCTTGCAGCCCTATAACGGCGTGACGCCGCTGCTGACCGCGACCATCGCCATGATCGCCGGCGGCGTCGGCAGCATCACCGGCGCCTTCGTGCTGTCGGTGGCGATCGCGGTGCTGCAGAACCTGTCGCTGCTGGTGATGCCGGGCGAATGGAGCATCGGCGTGACGTTCTTCATCTTCGTGATCTTCATGCTGTTCCGGCCCACCGGCCTGTTCGCGGCGGCACGCTGATGGATTTCCTGCTCAGCTACATCGTGCTGGCCGAGATCTACGTGCTGCTCGGGCTTGTCGACCAACCTGCTGGTGGGCATCGTCGGCATCTTCTCCGTGTCGCAGGCGGCGGTGTTCGGCGTCGGTGCCTACGTGGTCGCGCATTTCCTGATGGCGAGCGATGCGCTGTCGTTCATCCCGGCGCTGGCGATCGCCGCGGCGTGCTGCATCGCGCTGAACATCCTGGTGACGCTGCCGTCGCTGCGCGTCTCCGGCGACTACTTCGTGGTCACCTCGTTCGGCATCCAGTTGCTGGCGACGGCGGTATTCACCAACTGGACCGCAGGCACCGGCGGCGCCAACGGCCTGCCCGGCATCCCACCGCCCGACGTGTTCGGCTGGCAGATCGAATCGACCGCACAATACGTGCTGCTCTGCACCGTCGCTTGCAGGCTGGGCTGCATCTGCTTTCACCTCATCATGCGCGCGCCGTTCGGCCGGCTGCTGCGCGCGATCCGCGAGGACGAGACGGCGGTGGCCGCCGCCGGCAAGAACGTGCTGCGTGCCAAGGTGTCGGCGGCCGCATTGGCCGGCGCGTTCGCCGGAACCGCGGGCGGACTCTACGCCACGTTCCTCAGTTTCATCGATCCATCGTCGTTCGATCTCGACGGATCGATCCTGCTGCTGACCATGGTGGTCGTCGGCGGTGCGCGCACGCTGGTGGGATCGATCCTCGGCCCCTTCCTGTTGCTCGCGCTGCCGCAGGTGCTGACATTGGTGGAAATTCCCACGACGATCGCCGCCACGGCGCGACAACTCATCTACGGGCTGCTGCTGATCCTGTTCATGCTGTTCAGGCCACAGGGCCTGGCAGGCGAGCGGCTGTGACGGCGTATCTACAGGTCGCCGGCCTCGACCACCGCTTCGGCGGCCTTCACGCGCTGCGGGATTGCAGCTTCGCGATCGAGCAAGGTCGCATCACCTGCCTGGTCGGCCCGAACGGCGCGGGCAAGACCACGATCTTCAACGTGATCACCGGTTTTCTGAAGCCGGACGAAGGCAGCGTGGTGTTCCGCGGAGGCAAGTTGGACGGCGTGCGGCCGCAGGCCATCGTGCGCGCCGGCATCGCGCGCACCTTCCAGAACCTGCGGCTGTTCACCGACCTCACCGCGCTCGACAACGTGCTGGTCGGCATCGCCGGTCAGTTCGGCGAGGAACCGGTGTCCGCGATCTTCCGGCCCTTGCACACCGCGCGTGTGCAGCAGCGGCATCGGCAGACAGCGATGGCCACCCTCGAGCATGTCGGGCTTGCCGACCGCGCGCGCGACGTCGTGCGCAATCTCTCCTATGGCGAGCAGAAGCTGCTGACGATCGCGCGTGTTCTCGCCACCGGCGCCGAACTGCTGCTGCTCGACGAACCCGCGTCGGGCCTGTCCGCCGGCGCGCTGGATGCGGTGATGGCGCTGCTGCGCCGGCTTCAGACCGAGGGCAAGACGCTCCTGGTGGTGGAGCACAACACGCGCGTCGTGCAGCAGATCGCCGACGAGGTGCTGTTCCTGCATCAGGGTCATCTGATGGCGCAGGATACGCCGGAGCGGATCATCGCCGATCCGGCACTCGCGGAAATCTACTTCGGCGGAGCGCTGTGATGCTGTTGGAGCTATCCGGACTGGCCGCGGGATATGGCGCCAAGACGGTGATCTCGGACGTGTCGTTCGCGCTTGAGCCCGGGCAGATCCTGGCCTTTCTCGGTCACAACGGTGCCGGCAAGACCACCACACTGAAGACGCTGATGGGACTGCTGCCGCCGCGCGGCGGCGAGGTGGTGTTCGGCGGCCAGCGGATCGAGCGGCTGGATGTCGCCAAACGCGTGTCGCTGGGCCTGCGCCTGTTGCCGGAAGGCCGTGGCATCTTCCCCGACCTCGGCGTCGCCGAGAACATCGACGTGGTCGCCGCGCGCAATGTCGGTACGGCCGCGATGTTCGGCATCGCCGATGTGTATCGCCTGTTCCCGGTGCTGGCGGAACGGCGCACCACGCGTGCCGGCAGTCTGAGCGGTGGGCAGCAGCAGATGCTGGCGCTGGCACTGGCGATATTGGGCACGCCACGCTGCCTGCTGCTCGACGAGCCCTCGATCGGATTGGCGCCTAATCTGGTGGAGCGGCTGTTCCAGCAGGTGCGGGAAGTCTGCAATTCGCATGCGATGACCGCGATCCTGGTGGAGCAGAACGTCGCCGCGGCGATGCAGATCGCCGACCGCGTGATCATCATGAACAATGGCCAGATCGTGTTCGACGGCCTGCCGCAGGAGGCACGAGAGTCGAACTTCTGGCACTACTTCTAGTATCCCGAACGAGGAGCACAGCGAGGAAGCAATCTCGTTCGACGGTGCGCGTTCATGATGGGGATTGCTTCGTCGCTGCGCTCTTCGCAATGACAATGTCAGAATGATAGGGGGTGGTCTTTGCGAAACTTGACAGCCCGAATCCTGCTGCCCGAGATTGACCGCAGGGCTTCGGCGAGGGAGAGTTGGATGAAAGCGCGGCTGTTTGCGGCGGTTGCCGCCTTGGGCGTGACTGTGGCGTCAGGCGCCGCGCACGCACAGATCAAGATCGGCGCCATCCTCTCCATCAGCGGGCCGGGGGCGGCGATGGGCGTCGGCTACAAGGGCGCCTTCGACCTGTTCCCCACGGAGATCGCCGGCCAGAAGATCGAGTACATCATCCGCGACGATGCGACCGATGCCAGCACGGGTTTCACCATCGCACAGAAGATGATCTCGGAAGACCACATCGATGCCTTCATCGGACCGTCGCTGACCGCCACGGACGCCGCGGTGGCGCCGCTCGCCAACCAGGCGAAGGTGCCGATGATCGCCATGGCGCCCTACGAGTATGACCCGCAGAAGCAGCCCTACACCTTCAACGACGCGCAGCCGCTGTCGCTGATGGTCGCCGCCGTATTCGAATACATGCAGCAGCACGGCGTGAAGAACGTCGGCTATATCGGCTTTTCCGACGGCTGGGGCGATCAGGTGCTCGCGGCAACCAGGCTCGCCGCCGGTCGCGACGGGATCAGCATCCTCACCGACGAACGCTATGCGCGCACCGACACCACCTGCGAGGCGCAGGCACTCAAGCTGATCAGCGCGCATCCGCAGGCGGTGATGATGGGCAATTCGGCGACGCCAGCCGCGCTTCCCGTGGTCGCGCTGCGTCATCGTGGCTACAAGGGCGGCATCTACGGCAACCACGGCATCGTCTCGCCGGCGTTCATCAAGGTCGGCGGCGCCGCCGTCGAGGGCGTGATCGCGGTCACCTCGCCCGTCGTCGTCACCGACCAGTTGCCGGACTCCAACCCGGTGAAGCCGGTCGCCGCCGCCTTCGTGAAGGACTACGCGGCGAAGTTCGGCGCGCAGGGCGTCAGCCCGTTCGCCGGCTACAGCTACGATGCGATGCTGCTGCTGAAGGCCGCGATCCCCGAGGCACTGAAGGCCGGCAAGCCAGGCACCGAGGCATTCCGCGTGGCATTGCGCGATGCGCTCGAGAAGACGCACGAACTGGTCGGCGTCAGCGGCGTCTACACCATGTCGCCTACCGACCATAACGGCCAGGACGCCAGGTCCGCGATGCTGGTCGAAGTGCAGGACGGCGCCTGGAGGGCGATCAAGTAGCCCGATCGCTCGGGCCGCATGGACTCGTTCATCTTCTTCGCGCTGTTGCAGGATGGCGTGACGACAGGCGCGATCTACCTGCTGCTCGCCATCGGGCTGCTGATCGCGTTCTCGGTCACGCGCGTCATCTTCGTGCCGCAGGGCGATCTGCTGGCGTTCGGCGCACTGACCGCCGCCAGCCTTCAGTCCGGCCATGTGCCCGGCACGCTGTGGTTGCTCGACGGCATGTCCGCACTCGCGCTGCTATGCCTCGCTGCGACGCGGCGCGTGGCGCGGTGCGATCGCCTGGGGCGTCTATCCGCTCGTATTGACGCTCGCCGGCCGGTTGCTGGCACCGTTACAGCAGCCCGCCGTCTCGATCCTGCTGGCACTGGCGATCGTCACGCCGATGGGACCGCTGATCTGGCGCTTCGCGTTCCGCCCGGTCGCCGATGCCTCGGTGCTGGCGCTGCTGATCATCGCGATGGCGCTGCATTTCGTGCTCAGCGGCCTGGGCCTGGTGTTCTTCGGCCCCGAGGAAGCCAGCGCCCCGGCGCTGACCGACGCCAGTTTCGATCTCGGCCAACTGAATGTCTCGGGCCAGTCGATCTGCGTGCTGGCAAGCTGCGCCATCCTGGTTGCCGGGTTGCGCTGGTTCTTCGGGGCCACGATCCACGGCAAGGCACTGCGCGCCGCCGCCTCCGACCGGTTGGGCGCGCGACTGGTCGGTATCGACGCCGGTGCCAGCGGCACGCTCGCCTTCGCGCTCGCCGCCTTCATCGCGGCGCTGGCCGGCGTGCTGATCGGCGCGATCACGCCGCTGTCCTACGATTCCGGCTTCGACATCGGGCTCAAGGGCTTCGTCGCAGCGATCATGGGCGGACTGGCATCCTTCCCGCTCGCCGCCGCCGGCGCGGTGCTGGTCGGTGTGCTGGAGTCGCTCGGCAGCTTCTGGGCCAGCGCCTATCGCGACGTCATCGTCTTCACGCTGTTGATTCCGGTTCTCGTCTGGCTTTCGCTGCGCGCCGGCTCTGACGAGGAGCGCGCGTGATCCAAAGCGCGTGAAGACGGCGTCGTCGCTGTTGCTGGCCGGGCTGGCGATCGTGCTCGCGCCGATGGTGCTGCCGGCCTTTTACGTGACCCTGGCCGGCTATATCGGGCTGGCGACATTGGTGGCGCTCGGTCTCGTGCTGCTGACCGGCATCAGCGGCCAGACCTCATTCGGGCAGGCGAGCTTCGTCGGCATCGCCGCCTATTCCACCACGCTGCTCACCAAGCTTGCCGGCATGCCGCCGATCAGCGGCCTGCTCGCCGGGCTGATCGTGACCGGCGGTGTCGCCTGGCTGCTCGGCCTGATCACCGCGCGCCTGTCCGGGCATTTCCTGGCGCTCGTGTCGGTGGCCTGGGGCATGTCGTTCTTCTCGCTGTTCGGCACGCTGCCGCTGCTGCACGGTTTCAACGGCATCGGCGACATTCCACCCCTGACGCTCGGGCCGCTGTCCGCCGCCGGTCAGCGCGTCAATCTGGGGGTCATCCTGGCCGTCGTCGCGATTGTCATGGCGATGTCGGCCAATCTGCTCGACAGCCGCATGGGCCGCGCAATGCGCACGTTGAACGGCGCGCGTCTGATGGGCGCGAGCATGGGGATCGACACGGTGTGGCTGAGCCGGCAGGTCTTCGTCATCGCCGCCCTGTATGCCGGCATCGCTGGTTTCCTGTTTGCGCATTTTCAGCGTTTCATCAGCCCGACACCGTTTGGGCTGGGCGCCAGCATCGACTACCTGTTCATGGTGATCATCGGCGGCGCGGAATGGCTGTGGGGCGCGCCGGTTGGCGCGGCACTCGTCGTGGTACTGCGCGATCAGTTCAACGACTGGATCCCCCGCCTGACCGGCCGCGCCGGGAATTTCGAGGCGTTGGTGTTCAGCCTGGTCGTCATCGTGCTGCTGCAACGCGCGCCCGAAGGTCTGTTGCCGCTGCTTGCACGCCTTCGGCGGGATAAACCCGTTGCGCATCCGGAGGAAGTTGACGACGTTACACCTGTGCCAGTCGCCGCCGTGGTCCCGCCAGGCGCGGAGCTGCTCGCCGTCGTAGCGGTGTCGCGCAATTTCGGCGGGCTGGCCGCCGTGCGCGACGTGTCATTCGCGGTATGTGCGAACGAGATCGTCGCGCTGATCGGGCCGAATGGTGCCGGCAAGACGACGCTGTTCAATGTCATCAGCGGCGTGCTCGCGCCGAGTGCCGGCACCGTGCGGCTGTTCGGTGCGCCATCGGTGCAACTGCGGCCGCATCGCATTGCGGCGCTTGGTGTCGCGCGCAGCTTCCAGCACGTGCGGCTGCTCGGACGTCGCAGCGTGCTGGAGAACGTCGCGCTGGGCGCGCATCTGACCGGACGTGCGCGGCCTGTTGCGCTCGATGTTGCGGCTCGATCGGGCCGAGGAGAGCGCGCTGTTGGAACATGCGCGCGACCAGGCGAAGCGGCTCGGACTCGGCGCGCTGCTCGATCGGCGTGCCGGCGATCTGCCGCTCGGCCAGCAGCGCGTGGTCGAGATCGCCCGGGCGCTGTGCGTGCGGCCGCGCCTGCTGCTGCTGGACGAACCCGCGGCGGGGCTGCGGCTGTCGGAGAAGCAGCGCCTCGCCGCTCTGCTCCGCCAGTTGCGCGCCGAGGGGATGGGCGTGCTGCTGGTCGAGCACGATATGGACTTCGTGATGGGTCTGGCCGATCGCATCGTGGTGATGGATTTCGGCCAGAAGATTGCCGAGGGTTCGCCTGAGCAAGTGCAGTCGGATCCGGCAGTGATGGAAGCCTATCTCGGCACGGTCGCATGACGGCGCTGCTTGAAGATCGATGGTCTGCGCGCCGGCTACGGCAAGGTGGAGGTGCTGCACGGCGTCAGCCTTGCCGTGCCGGAGGGCAGCATGGTGGCCATCGTCGGTCCGAACGGCGCGGGCAAGACGACGCTAATGGGCGCGGTGATGGGCCTCCTGCCGCGCGCCGCCGGCAGCGTCCGCTATCGCGATGCGCCGGCGGGCGCGACCGAGGCGCTGGTGACGGCAGGCGCCGTGCTGGTGCCCGAGCGGCGCGCGCTGTTCGCCGACATGAGCGTCGAAGACAATCTGCTGCTGGGTTCCTATGCGCGTCACCGGGCCGGCACGCGCGATGGGGCAACGACGATGCGGGAAGTGTTCGCGATCTTTCCGCGCTTGCATGAGCGCCGGCGCCAGCTTGCCGGCACATTGTCCGGCGGTGAGCGGCAGATGCTGGCGCTGGGCCGCGCGCTGATGGCGCGACCGCGCTTGTTGCTGCTGGACGAGCCAAGCCTCGGCCTGGCGCCGATGATCGTGCGGGAGATCTTTCGCGTGCTGACGGACCTGCGCACGCGTGGACTGTCGATCCTGCTGGTGGAGCAGAACGTGCGCGCGGCATTGCAGGTGTCGGACTACGGCTACGTGCTGGAAATGGGCAACGTAGTGGCGGAGGGTCCGAGTGCCGCGTTGGCAGGCGACGCACGCATCGTCGAGACATATCTCGGGCTGCGGCGCTGAACCTACCTGTCATCCACCGGAGGATTGGCCACCACCGACGGCCGCGCATCGAACGTCGCATGCCACGCCGCCAGCCGCGGATGGCCGTCGCGCCAGCGCAGCTCGGAAAAGCGGAAATCCAGATACGACAGCGCGATGCCGATCGCGATGTGGCCGATGGTGATGCGGCTCGCCGCCAGCGCATCCGCCTCCTGCTCGAGCGCATCGACGCACGCGCGTATCTTGCCCTGCCACAGCGCCATATGCGGTTCGCTCTGCTTCTCCGCCGGGCGGAACCGTTCGCCCAGCCAGGGCAGCGCGATGTCCAGCATGCCGTCGCCGAGTGCGAGGCGGCGCAGCGCGGTCAGCCGCTCGGGCCACGCGGGATACAGCTTCGGCCCGTCATGCAGCGTGTCGAGGTATTCGCAGATCACCGGCGAATCGTAGATGATCGTGCCGTCCTCCAGCACCAGCGTCGGGATCTTGCCCAGCGGGTTCTCGCGCATCAGCTCGCGATGCGGGGTGGTGCCGCCGACCACCGTGCGCACCGTCTCGATCCGATCCGCCAGCCCGAGTTCGTGTGCGACGATCATCACCTTGCGCACATAGGGCGAGCGCGGCGACCAGTGCAGCTTCATCATGCGCATTTCCCCACCACATGTCCTCCATCGCCGCAGTGTGGCATCCTCCGCGGGAGCCAGGCCAGAGGAGGAAACGCGATGAACTGGATCGAGGTGAACGGCACCAGCCTGCGCTACGAGCTCTCCGGCAGCGGCAAGACCACGCTGGTTCTGGTGCACGAGATGGGCGGCACGCTGGACAGTTGGGATCAGGTGCTGCCGGCGCTGAACAACGCGCGCCAGGTGCTGCGCTACGACACGCGCGGCGCCGGACTGTCGGAGAAGATTCAGGGCAAGGTCACGTTCGACGACATGGCGGACGATCTCGCGGCCCTGCTCGATGCGCTGGGGATCAAGGACAAGGTCGCGCTCGCCGGCACCGCGGTCGGCGGCGCCATCGCGATCCACTTCGCGGTGCGTCATGCGGCGCGTGCCGGCGCGCTGGTGGTGACCAGCCCGGCCACCGGCGTGGCTGCCGATCGCCGCCAGGCAACGCTCGATCGCGCCACCGCCGCCGAGACGCAGGGCATGCGCGCCCTCGTCGAACAGGGTATCGCCAACTCCTATCCGCCAGAGGTCCGCCACAATGCCGAGGAGTTCCGCAAATTCCGCGCGCGCTGGCTCGCCAATGATCCGCAGAGCTTCGCCGCGATCAACCGCATGCTGGCGGATTCCACGGTGACCGAAGAGCTGCCGCGCATCGACTGCCCCACGCTGGTGATCGGCTGCACGCATGACAGGCTGCGGCCGCCGTCCGCGGTCGAGCCGATGGCGAAGCGAATATCCGGAGCCGAATATCTGGAGATCAACTCCGGCCACTTCGCCGGCATCCAGACTCCGGGCCTGATTTCGCAGGCGTTCCACAGTTTCCTGTTCGCGCACGGGTACTGACGTCTGGACCCGCATTTCGATCCGGGGCTGTTCAAGCCGGCCCTGATCATCCTGGCCGCCGCCGCCATCGTGATCCCGCTGTTCCACCGGCTGCGGCTCAGTCCGGTGCTGGGCTTCATGCTGGTCGGCGTGGCCGTGGGACCGTTCGGCCTTGCGCATGCTGGCCGACCGCGTGCCGCTGTTGGGCGTCATCACGCTCAACCGCCCCGAGACGATCGCACCGATCGCCGAACTCGGCATCAGCATGATGATGTTCATGATCGGCCTGGAGCTGTCGCTCGAGCGGCTCCGGGTGATGCGCCGCCTGGTATTCGGTCTCGGCCTGCTGCAGTTCGTGCTGTGTGCCGTGGCGATCGCAGCGATCGCTCTGGCACTCGGCGCGCCGCTGCTGCTGGCCGTTGTCGCCGGAGCGGCGCTGTCGATGTCGTCCACCGCCGTCGTGGTGCAGGTGCTGTCGCACGAGAAGCGTCTCGGCGGCCCGGTCGGCCGCGCCTCGCTCGGGGTGCTGCTGTTCCAGGATATCGCCGCGGTGCCGGTGCTGTTCGTCATCAGCGTGTTCGGTATGCGTGGCGGCGCACTCACCTGGGCGCTGGTTCAGGCGGTGGTTGTCGTGCTTGGACTGATCGCCGCCGGCCGGCTCGTGCTGCGCCCGCTGTTCCGCGGGGTCGCGCGCACCGGCAGCCCGGAGCTGTTCGTCGCCGCGTGCCTGCTGGTGATTCTCGCGACCGGACTCGCCACGGCGATGGTCGGCCTGCCGATGGAACTCGGCTCGCTGATCGCGGGGCTGCTTGCTGGCGGAGACCGAATTCCGCCGCCAGATCGAGGTCACCATCGATCCGTTCAAGGGCCTGTTGGTTGGCGTGTTCCTGATCTCCGTCGGCATGAGCCTCGATCTCGCCCACATCGCCGCCGATGCGCCACGTGTCGTACTGGGCGGTGTGGTGCTGGTGGCATTGAAGCTTGCGATCGTTGCCTGCCTTGCGCGCGCGTTCGGATTGCGCTGGCTGACCGGATTGCAGGCCGGTCTGCTGCTTGGGCCAGGCGGCGAGTTCGGCTTCGTCATACTTGGCCTTGCGCACGTCGAGGGCCTGATCGGTGCCGATGTGGCGCGGTTCCCGGTGGTGATCGCCGCCGCGACGATGGCGTGCATCCCGTTGCTGTCAGCGCTTGGCCGACGGATGGCGCGGCGCGCACCGGTCGCGCCCGTCGATCGATCCAGCGCTGCTGCCTGCCGCGGATCGACGATGCCGCCTCGCGAGTCATCATCGCGGGCTTCGGCCGCGTCGGCGAGACCGTCGCCTCGCTGCTGGAGACGCACAGCGTGCCCTATGTCGCGGTGGACTCCGATGCCGACCGCGTCGCGGCGCAGCGCAAGGTCCGGCGCTCGGTGTACTGGGGCGACATCACGCAGTCCGAGCTGTTGCATCGTCTCCACATCGAGACGGCGCGCGCGCTGGTGGTGACGATGGGCGATCATGCCGCGAGCGATCGGCTGGTCGCCACGGCGCGTGCCGCGCGGCCGGATCTGCTGATCGTGGTGCGCGCCCGCGACGCGCGGCATGCGGCCCATCTCTATGCGATCGGTGCCACCGACGCTGTGCCGGAAACCATCGAGGCCAGCCTGCAACTGTCCGAGGCGGTGCTGGTCGAGATCGGCGTTCCCATGGGTCCCGTGATCGCCGCAATCCACGAACGCCGCGCCGAACTACAGGCGGAGATCAAGGCGATGGCGCCACAAGCCGAAGTCCGCGTGCGCGGCCGCCGCCGGTTGCGCGATATGCTGCCACGCGCCGGGTGATTGCCCCGCCAGGTGCTTCGTAGAAGAGATCAATTTAACACGGAGAAGGCAAGGCGAGAGCCACGGAGGGCACGGAGATAATAAGAGATGCGCTGCGCGCGAAGCTCATATTTTGCCTTCTCCGTGTCCTTGTGCCCTCGCCTTGGCTGCTCCGTGTTAGAGCGCGATATTTTCAGGTTGACGCATACCCGGCGTGAGCGAAGAAGTTCCGACATTCGTGTGGGGTTATGGCTTTGAGGAGCCGGGCGATAGCGACCTCGACCTGCTCGAAGCTCCGTGCATTTGCCTTTCGCAGGAGCGTCTTGAGCTTGGCGAACGCCTGTTCGATGGGGTTCAGGTCGGGACTATAGGGCGGCAGGTAGAACAGCTTGGCACGGGCCGCCCGGATCGCTCGCCGTATGGCCGGGTCCTTATGGCTGCTCAGATTGTCCATCACCACGATGTCGCCTGGCTGCAGGGTTGGGACCAGGAACTGCACCACCCAGGCGAGGAAACTCTCGGCGTTGATGGGACCATCCAGGATGCACGGCGCAGTGATGCCATCACATCGCAGCCCGGCCACGAAGGTGAGCGTCTTGCGCTGGCCGTGCGGCACTTTGGCAACCAGGCGCTGACCTCTGGCGCAGCGGCCATGCGTACGGGTCATGTTTGTCTTCGCCCAGGTCTCATCAATGAAGACCAGACGGGTCGTACGAAACCTTGCCCGGTCGTGCCCCCAGGAGTGGTGTAAGAGCGGTGGGTAAGTGGCCCGCCGGAGCGACCGCCAAGCGTCTGGCGCAGGCGGGCCACTTATCCACCGCGGTGGTCATCGCGGATCTTCGGTAGGGTTTGGTTGCGAACTTCAACGCCAACCAAGGACCCGACAATGACCGAAGACAACATGAGCCTGCGTGAGCTGCTGGAGAAGACCGCCGACACCGACTTCCTGCGCGAGATGATCGGCTTCACCGCTCAGCGCCTGATGGAGCTGGAGGTTGAGGGCCTCACCGGTGCGCCGCACGGCAGTCGTGTTGCCGACCGCCTCACCCACCGCAACGGCTACCGTGAGCGCGACTGGGAGACCCGCGCCGGCACGGTAGAGCTGCGTATTCCGAAGCTGCGCAAGGGCAGCTACTTCCCAGGCTTCCTCGAGCCACGCCGGATGGCCGAGAAGGCACTCACCGCAGTGATCCAGGAAGCCTACGTCCAGGGCATCTCCACGCGCTCGGTCGATGACCTGGTGCAGGCCATGGGCATGAGCGGCATCTCCAAGAGCCAGGTCAGCCGGCTGTGCACCGAGATCGACGACAAGGTGCAAACCTTCCTGAACCGGCCGCTGGAAGGCGATTGGCCGTATGTCTGGCTGGATGCCACCTATGTAAAGGTGCGCCAGGCTGGCCGCATTGTCTCGGTCGCCGTCATCATCGCGGTCGGCGTCAATAGCGATGGCCGGCGCGAGGTCCTGGGCATGGACATCGGTCCCTCCGAAGCCGAGACCTTCTGGACCGAGTTCCTGCGCAAGCTCGCGCGCCGTGGCCTGCGCGGGGTGAAGCTGGTGATCTCCGATGCCCATGAAGGGCTGAAGGCCGCAATCGCCAAGGTGCTGCATGCCACATGGCAACGCTGCCGGGTGCATCTGATGCGCAATCTGCTGGCCCATGCCGGACGCCAGGGCCGCGGCGTTGCCTCCGCCTTCATCGCCACCGCCTTCGCTCAGGAGGATGCCGAGGCAGCCAAGGCACAATGGCGCAAGGTCGCCGACCAGTTGCGCCCCAAGCTGCCGAAACTCGCCGCCTTCATGGATGATGCCGAGGCCGACGTACTGGCCTATATGGACTTCCCCGCCGCTCATCGAGCAAAGCTGCACTCGACCAACCCACTCGAACGGCTCAATGGCGAGGTCAAGCGACGCACCGACGTCGTCGGCATCTTCCCCAACGAGGCGGCGATCACACGACTGGTTGGCGCAATCCTGTTGGAGCAGAACGATGAATGGGCCGTGCAGCGGGCACGTTACATGACGCTGGAAACCATCGCACCTCTGAGCGATATTGCCATCGTCAGCCTGCCCGCCGTGGCAGACTGACAACCGGCCAGCCCCGCCGGAGAGCGTAATGACCAACCTCGCTCTTACACCACGTCACGGGACACGATCACCTTGCCCTGCCGTTCCTGCCATTGCCGCCGCCGCCGCGCGACGTCAGCACGGTCCTGCTCAGTGGCACGCAGGCTTTTTTTGAAGCTGAGCCCTGTGTGATCCAGGAAGTGCCAGACGCCGTAGTAGCTCACGTCCACACCACGCGCATTCAGTTCCGCCAGCAGTTCGCGGCCGGTGATGTCCGGCTTCTCAGCCATCCGTTCACGGATCCAGGCTTCCTCGCCGGCCAGGGCAAAGGGCTTCTTGCCACCCATCGGCAATGCGGCCGGGCTGTCCGTCTCGGCCTGACGCTTCGTCCAGCGGATCGCCGAGGAGTGGCTGACCTGATAATGCTCCGCCGCTTCCGCGCAACTCATGCCGTCAGCAACCGCACCAACAACACGTTCTCGGATATCAAGCGAGTAGGGAGCTCCCATGCAGGCTGGCCTCCACTCCAGCCAGCAGCTTGAATCACATCAGCAGCCGTGCCGGAATCCCTCGTCCAACGAGTCAACCTCAAACAACCATGCTTTAAATTGAAATCCGCAACGTGCGGTACGAACCGTCGGCGTCGCTTATTCCACCACCCGAACCGTCGGCAGATTGTCCGGCACCGTCAGCCTGCACCCCACCGTCGCGTGCACCTCGTCCAGCGTCACGCCAGGCGCGATCTCACGAATCCGGAACCCGTCACCGGTCGGTTCGAACAACCCGTAATTCGTGGCCACGAGCTTCACCACGCCCCGCGCCGTCACCGGCAGCGCGCATTGCGAAACGAGACGCGGTGTGCCGCCGCGCGTGGTCTGCTCCATGATGATGAACACCCGCTTCGCACATGCCGCGAGATCCATCGCGCCGCCAATGCCGCCGCCCTTCTGCCCGGCGATCTTCCAGTTGGCGAAGTCGCCGTTGCACGCAACCTCGTAGGCGCCCATCACGGTGACATCGATGCGCCCGCCGCGAATGATCGCAAAGGAGTTCAGCATGATGCACGACCGCGGCGCCGGCCTTCAGTGTGACGTTCTGGCCCCCGGCATTGACCAGGTTCAGATCCTCCTGTCCCTGCGGCGCGATCGGACCATAGCCGATCACGCCGTTCTCGGAATGGTAGGTGATATCGCGATCGCCGATATCGGTGTTCGAGCACATCGTCGGAATGCCGACGCCCAGGTTGACGATCCAGCCGTCCTGGAATTCGAACGCGATGCGGTCCGCCATCTGCTGGCGGCTGAGGCCCTTCTGCGTTCCGCTCATCGGCGGCGCTCCTGCCGGTGGGTTGGCCACAAGCCTTCGGGCGGCACCTTCACCAGCCGGTGCACGAAGATGCCCGGCGTGTGAACCTGGTCGGGATCGATGCTTCCCGCCGGCACGATGTCCTCGTCCACCTCCGCGATCGTGACACGCGCCGCCGTCGCCATCACCGGACAGAAATTGCGCTGCGAACGATGGAACAACAGGTTGCCGAACGTGTCGGCCCGCGTCGCCCGGATGAACGCATAGTCGAGCGGCAGCGCGTATTCCAACAGATACTCGCGGCCGTCGATCACGCGCGTCTCGCGCCCTTCGGCGAGTTCTGTGCCGACCGCCGTGGGCGTATAGAACGCCGGAATGCCAGCCCCCGCGGCGCGCAGGCGCTCGGCCAGCGTGCCCTGCGGCACCAGTTCGGCGTCGACCTCGCCCGACTCGTAGTACTTGGTGAACGGCAGCGTGTCGGTGGGACGCGTCGCGGCGGTGAACGCGCAGATCACCTTCTTCACCTGGCCGTTCTCCACCAGCATGCCCATGTCCGGCATGCGCGGCTGCTGCGCACCACCGGTGGTGTTGCCGACCAAGGTGAGCTGCTTCGCGCCGTGCTCGAGTAGCGCCTTGATCAGGTTGAAGGGCACACCCGGCATTGCGAAGCCGCCGAACGCGATGGTGGCACCGTCGGGAATGTCCTGCACCGCCTCGCGGAAGCTACCGACCTGCTTGCTCTTCTGCGTCATTTCCTCCGCCTGTCGTCGCTGCCACGGCGATGAACCGACATGCGGCCAGGCGAGTCAAGGTGGGCGCGTGCCCGTGCAGCCGCTGACGCCCCATTCTGCTCCCGCCGTAGATCTTGCCGAAATTGCATAGTCAGAGCTCGTACGTTTGCAGTGTAGTGATAGCGGAGCGGCAAGATGCGCGGGCAACACGTGGCAGCGTACTGGAGAGTGATTGCCGTGGTCGCCCCGACCGGCGGCGCGCCACCGGAGCAATGCGGTTCGAGCGTGCGCAAATGTTTGGCCGTTTCATGATTGGGAGAACCGCGGCGACGCCTCGCAGCCTCCGATGCTCAGCCTTTGGGTTTCGCGGACACTTCGAGCGGCCAGACGCGTTGCAGGACGATCAGCAGGAATGCCGTGCTCAAACCGAACAGCAGCATGCCGCTGATTGCCTCCAAAGGCCCCATCAGTCTCCAATGAGCCTCTATGTTGACGACGTCGGGCCCCAGAGTGGTAATCATCTGCATCGAAAAATACACGGCGCGTGGGAAATCCGGAATTGCGCCGAGCCCGACATAGACGACGGCCCAGAGCGACGCTTCAAGACCATGCAATACCGCAAGCAGCAAAGTCGTGATGCCGATCGCTGCCGGGAAGATGATCTGCAAATGACGGCCGCGCTCGGCGCGTTCAAGAAACGGACCGATGCTCCTGGACAGGATTACGCCGATCAGACCCAGGCCCAGCGCGTGGATGACCAGCGATGTGGTGACCAGCGTCAGGCCCCATATCCAGTCCCCCAGCCAGCCGCCGGTGGTGCCAGCAGGCAACATTTTCGTCCGCTATGCTTCGCTGTCGCTTCTACCAGGCACGTTGGACTTCAGGAGACCAATGCTCGGGGGTATTGCCACAAGCGGTGGTTCCTGGCAACCAATGATCCCGCGACGGTACGATTTCAGCTTGACCTATCGTATCGAACCAGAGCACGGTCCAGTGACGACCGCGGCTTCTAAGCTGTCATCACATATCGCAATCGCTTGCTCCGTCTCAATGAGCATACCCAGTGCCGAGGAGTTTGGATGCGACGTCCCTTGACAGGATACGCGGCTCTTTTTTGCGCGAATCGGGGCGTGTTTCGGTCAGCCGAACTTCGTCGGCGGCTATTGAACGCGGCAGCGGTGGCTCTTGTGGTTCCGTCCGCCGGCTGCATGGTCGGTCCGAACTTCACCACACCGGCGGCTCCGGTCGCCGATAAATGGCTCGAATCGGGCAACCCGTCCGTTCAGTCCGATCGTCAGGAATACAAGGATTGGTGGACAGCGTTCCACGATCCGACGCTCGATCGACTGATCGATATTGCCTACCATGAAAACCTGACCCTTATGGCTGCCGGCACCCGCGTGCTGGAGGCGCGTGCCGCACTCGGCGTCGCCATTGGAGATTTCTACCCGCAGACGCAGCAGATCGGTGCCGATGTCAGCTACAATCAGGCCAGCCAGGTCGATCCGACCTCGAATCCGGCGCATGAGCTCGAGAACTATTGGCGGGCATCTCTCGGCACGCAGGTCGCCTGGGAAGTTGACTTCTGGGGCAAGTTCCGACGCGGGGTCGAGTCCGCCGACGCGTCCTATCTGGCCTCGATCGCGACCTATGATGACGTGCTGGTCACTCTGCTGGGCGACGTCGCAACGAATTATATTGGTATCCGAACACTGCAGCAGCAGATCGTGATCGCACGTGACAACGTCATCAAGCAGCGCAAGGCCCTTGCCATCGCGAGTGACCGCTTCCATGGCGGAACCGCGACCGGACTCGATGTGTTCCAGGCGGAAAACGTCCTGGCGCAAACGGAATCGACGATCCCGCAACTGTCGGCTCAGTTGCAGCAAGGCGAAGACGCGCTCCGCGTCCTACTTGGCATGACGCCGGAGTTGCTGGAGACCCTACTAGCCGGTTCGACCGGCATACCGGTCCCGCCAGGCAATGTCGCTGTCGGCATACCCGCTGACCTGATCCGGCGCCGGCCGGACATTCGCAGCGCGGAATTGAAAGCCGCGGCCCAGAGCGCGCAGATCGGCCTCGCCAAGGCCGAGCTGTTTCCTGCGTTCAGCCTGACCGGCGCGTTCGGCACGGTGGCCGGAAGTTCCGGCAGCAACCGCGTCGGCGATGTCTTCACCGCTCCCGGCATCCAGTTCGCCTTTGGTCCCTCGTTCAGTTGGCCGATCCTCAACTACGGTCAGATCACCAACAATGTGCGCGTACAGGACGCACGCCTTCAGGCGCTGCTGATCGCGTATGAGAACACGGTGCTGAAGGCACAGCAGGAAGTCGAGAACGGCCTCGCCGCATTCCTTCAGGGACGCCGGCAGGTCGATGCGCTCCGCCGCAGCGTTGCCGCGGCAAACAATGCCCTCGGCATCGCGATCGATCAGTACCTGCTGGGAACCAGGGATTTCACCACGGTGCTGACCGCGGAGCAGAATCTCTACCAGGCGCAGAGCAACCTGGCTTCTGCCGAAGGCAACCTGGCCACTGGCCTCGCCACAGTCTACCGGTCACTTGGGGGTGGCTGGCAAATACGCGAAGGGAATGAATTCGTGAATGCCAAGACGCGCGACGAAATGCGCAATCGAACCAACTGGGGCACGTTGTTGCCGCCGGCCGACCGACCGCAACCGCCGACACCAGGGCTTCCGTCGCCGGCCGACAAGGGACCGGATATTCGGGCACCGCAGTGGTGAGGTCGTCGTGAAAATGCGCTCCCTCGTGCGTGCGTTGGCGGCGCTGCGGCGGAAGCCAACTTTCCAGATCGGCGGGCTCGTCATCATGGCCGTCGTCGTCGGCGAATTCTCGCTCGGCAAGACCCCCTGGTCGCAGCGCTCTGCCGTGGCCGCACCATCCGCGACAACCGAGCCGCCCGGTCAGGCGGATCGCCAACCGCAGCCGCCGCCCGCGAGTACCTGTGGCGCAAGCGCAATTTCCCGGGCAACCGCCGCCGACAATTCCTGTCGTGCGACCGAAAGTCCAAACCGTCAGCGACTACATCGAGATCACCGGCAATGCCGCCGCGGTCAATCAGGTCAAGCTGATCGCCCGCGTCGTGGGCTATCTGGAGCAACTGCATTTCGCCGACGGCGCCATGGTCAAGAAAGGCGATCTTCTCGTCACGATCCAGCAGGACCAATACAAAGCGCAGCTTCAGCAGGCCCAGGCGCAGGTCCAGTTGCAGCAGGCCGCCCTGCTCTATGCGAAGACCGAGGTCGTTCGCTACACCGCCCTGCTCAAGCGGGATGCGGCGACCCAGGTCGATGTCGACCACTGGAACTTCGAGCGAGCGAGCGCGGAGGCGAATATCCTTGCGGCGCAGGCGCAGGTGGCACTGGCGGAACTGAACCTGGGTTATACCGAGATCAGGGCGCCGTTTGACGGTCAGATGGGCAAGCACCTGGTCGATCCGGGCAATGTCGTCGGTGGCAACGGCCAGGAGGCTGCGCTTGCCGAGATTACCCAGTTGAACCCGATTTACGTCGTAGCCAACATCAGCTCCCAACAGGCGTTGCAGATCCGGGCGAATCTCGATCAGCGCCGGCTCACGCTGGACGAACTGCACAAGGTTCCAATTGATGCCGCCCTGTCCGATGAGACAGGATTTCCGCATCACGGCACGATCGAGTATGTCGCACCGGCGATCGACCAGGCGACAGGAACGCTGCTGGTCCGTGGCGTAATGGCCAATCCTGACCGAACCTTGTTGCCCGGCATGTTCGTGAAGATCCGTCTGCCGATGGGCAAAGTCGTGCAGAGTGCGCTGCTGGTCCCCGACAGCGCCCTCCAGGAAGACCAGGGCGGCCGTTATTTGCTGGTGCTGTCCCCGGACAACGTCGTCCAGCAGCGCTATGTCCAACTCGGCGAACTGATCGGGTCTCTGCGCGTCATCACGAGCGGCCTCAAGCCGGATGACCGCGTGGTGACCGGCGAGCTTTGGCGGGCGTCGCCGGGTACGAAAGTGACGCCGCAACTGACCACGATCGGCGGATAGGGAATCCGCCCATGATGTCGAAATTCTTCATCGAGCACCCGGTCCTCGCCAATGTGCTGGCGATCGTTCTGGTGCTGCTGGGCGCGGTCGCCCTGTTCCGGCTGCCGGTCTCCGAATATCCCAATGTCGTGCCGCCGACCGTGTCGGTGACCGCAAGCTATCCGGGGGCAAGCGCTCAGACAGTCATCGATACCATTGCGCTGCCGATCGAGCTTCAGGTCAACGGCGTCGATCGCATGCTTTACATGGAGTCCACCAGCGCGGCCGACGGCACCTACAACCTGACGGTGACGTTCGAGATCGGCACCGATCCGGACATCGACCAGGTCCTGGTTCAGAATCGGGTGCAGATCGCGCTGGCATCGTTGCCCGAGCCGGTCCAGTCGCAAGGCGTGAGCGTGCAGAAGAAGAACACAGCGCTCCTGCAGATCGTGACCTTGAACTCGCCCGATGGGAAGTTCGACAGCCTGTATATGAGCAATTACGCGACCATCAACCTGGTCAATGAACTGGCCCGACTGCCCGGCGTCGGCAGCGTCAAGGTATTTGGCGCCGGCACGTATGCCATGCGGATCTGGATGGATCCGCAGAAGCTGCTGTCATTCAACCTGGTGCCGAAGGATGTGATCGATGCCGTTCGCCAGCAGAGTCAGAACGTCGCGGCGGGACAGGTCGGCATGCCTCCCGCGCCGGCGGACCAGCAGTTCCAGTACAGTGTGGACATCCAGTCGCGGCTGAACGACCCGGAGCAGTTCGCCAACATCATCGTCAAGGATCAGACCGCGCAGGGTGGCCGTCTGATCCGCGTCAGCGACATCGGGCACATCGAGCTCGGCTCGCAGACCTACGCGCAGGACTTCAGGCTGAACGGCCAACCGGCGGCCGGCATTGGCATCTATCAGACGCCCGAGGCCAATTCGCTTCAGGTCGGCAAGGAGGTCGCGACGAAGATGGCGGAATTGTCCCGCCGCTTCCCGCAAGGACTGCACTACGCCGTCCCCTACGACACCACGATCTTTGTCCGCGACTCGATCAACGAGGTCTACAAGACACTGTACCAGGCGGGCATCCTGGTCCTGGTCGTCATCCTGGTCTTCCTACAGAATTTCCGCGCCACACTGGTGCCCGCGACGACGGTTCCCGTTACCATCATCGGGGCGTTCGCCGGCATGGCCGCGCTGGGTTTCACCGTTAATCTTTCCACCTTGTTCGGCATCGTGCTGGCGATCGGCATCGTGGTGGACGACGCGATCGTCATCGTGGAGGGCGTGACCAAGTATATCGAGCAGGGCATGTCCGGCCACGATGCCGCCATCAAGGCGATGAACGAGTTGTTCGGACCGATCATCGGCATCACCCTGGTCCTGATGGCGGTGTTCATTCCGGCCGCCTTCGTGCCGGGTCTGACCGGCAACATGTTCGCGCAATTCGCGCTGGTGATTGCCGCGACCGCGTTGATCAGCGCGGTGAACGCCGCCACGCTGAAACCGACGCAGTGCGCCTTGTGGCTTCGCACACCGGTGCCGCCGGAGCAGCGCAATTTCTTCTATCGCGGCTTCAACCGCGTCTATGACAGGTGCGAAAGTCTCTATGTGGGCTTGATCAGCCGCATGGTGAGGCGCAGCGGCTTGATGGTGATCGTCGCATTGCTGCTTGCGGCCGGCGGTTTCTGGGGTCTCGCGCGCCTGCCGACCGCCTTCATTCCGATCGACGATCAGGGCTACGTGATCGCTGCCGTGCAGTTGCCGGATGGTGCGTCGCTCGGGCGCACATCGGCGGCACTCGAGCAGGTCAACAAGATCGCATCCGCCATACCAGGCGTGGAGCAGGTGATCGCCATCTCCGGAATGTCCGTGCTCGACAACAGCGCGGACCTGGCCAACGCCGGAACCTGTTGGGTCATGCTGAAGCCGTTCGATGAGCGCCTGAAGGCCAAGGGTCAGGACCTGCTCTCGATTTTCGAGCGATTGCAGAAAGGGCTCGCCTCGCTGCCGGATGGACGGGCCTATGTGCTGCCGCCGCCGGCGATCCAGGGTATCGGCAATGCCGGCGGCTTTCAGATGCAACTCGAAATGCTTGGCGGCAACTTCGACTACCAGAAGCTGGGCAATCTCGCCCAGCAGATCGTCAAGGAAGCCAGCAACGATCCCAGCCTGCAAAACGTGCTTACGACATATAGTCCTGGCGCGCCCCATGTCGCGTTGACTGTGGACCGGGCAAGAGCCGAAACCCTGCGCGTGTCGGTGGGCGATGTGTTCGCGGCGCTCACCGACTATGTCGGGTCGACCTATGTCAACCAGTTCAATAAGTTCGGCCTGTCTCTTCAGGTGTATGTGCAGGCCAACTCAAAATACCGCGTGCAGCCGGATGATCTGCTGAACATCTACGTCCGCAGCCAGGATGGGCAGATGGTACCGATCGGCGCGATCGCCCATATCGGGCCGGTCGTCGCACCGGCACTGACCACGCTGTACAATCTCTATCCATCCGCCACGATCATAGGTGGACCGGCGCGCGGTTTCAGTTCGGGCCAGTCAATGGCCGCCATGGAGCAGATCGCGAAGAGGGTGCTGCCGAGCGACGTGAGCTATGAATGGTCCGCGATGTCGTACCAGGAGAAGATCACCGGCAACCAGCTCTATTACGTGTTCGGCCTGTCGGTGCTGCTGGTCTATCTTTGCCTCGCCGGTCAATACGGTAGTTGGATCATGCCGCTGGCGGTGCTGTCAGCCGTACCGCTGGCTCTGCTGGGACCGGTCGTCGCGCTCACCAGTCTTGGTGTAGCCAATAATCTCTACACCCAGATCGGCCTGATGCTGCTGATCGCATTGTCGGCGAAGAACGGCATCCTGATCGTGGAGGTCGCGCGCGAACGCCGGACGATCGATGGCATGCCGATTCTGCAGGCCGCCACCGAAGCGGCCAAAACACGGTTCCGCCCCATCCTGATGACGTCGTTCGCCTTCATACTCGGCGTGCTGCCACTGGTGCTGGCGACCGGGGCCGGCGCCAATGCGCGGCGTTCGCTGGGCATCAGCGTGTTCAGCGGCATGATCGCATCGACCTGCCTCGCGGTGCTGTTCGTGCCGTCATTCTTCGCCGTCTTGCAGAAACTCGAGGACCGCAGGCATCGGACAACGAAATCCGAAGTCGTCAGCGCGCCCAGGTGATCGGTCCCTCCCACAACAAGCCGCGCGATTGCTCCCTCCGCCGCCTCCGGCTCATACTCCCAGGCAAAGCACGGAGGAGTCCGCCATGACAGACACACCGCAACTTCGCCCACTCGGCGAGACGCTGGGAACCGAGGCACTCGGCGTCGATTTGTCCAAACCGCTCGACGCGGCGACTTCCGACTGGGTGGTGCGCGCCTTCGCCGAGAACCCCGTGCTGGTGTTCCGCGACCAGGACCTCGGCGCCCCAGACCTCGCCGCTCTCGGCCGCCGCTTCGGCACGCCACGCATGCATTCGCTGATCAAGTACCGTCATGTCGACTGCCCCGAAGTCTCCTGGCTCACCAATGTGGAAGAGGACGGCAAGGTGGACTGGTATGGCGTCAAGCGGGCGACTGACTGGCACACCAATTCAACCTACGAAGACCATCTGCCGCTGCTGGCCATCCTGCACGCGAAGGAGGTGCCGTCGGAAAAAGGCGGCACGATGTTCGCCGATATGCGCGCCGCCTATGACGCGCTGCCGGAGGCACGCAAGCAGCAGCTCGAGGGACTGACCGCGCAGCACGGCCGCAGCATCGGTCCTGCCGGCGAAAAATTGTATGGCGACGATAAAGGCGTGACTGACAAGACCTATCGCGACGTGCGCTGGCCGGCGGTGACCCGACATCCGGTGACGGATCGGTCGATCCTGTTCGTCAATCCGATGCACACCTACGGCTTCGTTGGCATGGCGCAGGAAGAGGCGTGGCCGCTGATCGAGGAGCTGGCCGAGCACGCGACGCAGGACCAGTTCGTCTATTACCATCGCTGGCGCGTTGGCGACGTGCTGATGTGGGACGAGCGTGCGACGATGCATCGTGGCGCCGGCGACTACCGCCCCGAGGAACGCCGCATCATGCTGCGCACGATCGTCTATCCGAACTGATAAATCCTGGCAAAAAACCCTTATAAATCGCGCTTTTTGCCACTATGCGCCAAGTGGTGACCACACGTGGCAACATACAAAGCGGTAGCATAGTGCTCTTGGTAAGCCGTGCGAGCCATGCACAAGCCTGCCCTTGCCTAGCCTTGTCAGCGGATATAGGCTCGCGCGTGAGAGTCGGCGTATGCCCTTGCCTAGCGGCTCTTGCCACCCCCGCCAAACTATCAGGACGGGCTCTGGCTGGCTTTTGCACATGATATGGCTTCGCCTTTGGCGAGGCCAGCTTATAGGGTAGATCATGCCCGCGTGTGATTTCTTCTGTGATCGCACACAAGGGACCTGTTGGACTGCGGGCAACGGGGCGCAATCCATTGACCACATGGAAACGTGCCCTCATGCCCAGCGATCAGACCCGAGACCATCGGCTCGTATATACATACCAAGACCTGAAGACGCGCGTCGGCATTCCGTGGTGCCGCGACCACTTGCGGCGCAAGATCAGGGCGGGCACGTTTCCCGCGCCGATATCGGCGCCATGAAGTTTGTCGTTGTGGAAAGCTAGCGATGTACACGCGTGGCTCGACCAGCGCAGCCCCACCGCCCGAGCTTCCCACGAAGCCAGCGCGCCACGGCGGCAACATAACTCAGACAATCTGAGTTATGTGCCGGGGGGCAAGCGCCATGGTTGACCACACCCCCGACATGGCTGATGCGTACCCCGAGGAACGCGAAGCGTCGCTTGCGGCCAGGAAGGCGCGGCGGCGGATCAAGGGACTTAAGCGGCGGATGTGGCCCGAGTGGCAGAAGATTGCCGAGGGGTTAAAGCTGGCCGCGCCTGGGCAATGCGCAAGGCCGGTACTGATCGGCCGCAAGGCCGTGGCTATAACCCGTGGTTCGGCCGTTGGCTGAACGAACACGAGATGGACGACATTGACCGCACCACACACGCCGACTTGTTCAAGCTCATGGACGATCCAGCGGCGTTGGCATGGCGCAACAACATTACGGACGACGACGACCGCAGCCGTCTCAACCACCCGAGCAAGATCCTGCGCCTACGCGGCACACGTGGCGCGCGTCGAGCAGGAACACGAGCAAGGTCCGCCGCCGCCCGAAGGCGCCTCGGCACTGCGCTCGCTCGCCACGTCCACGGGGCTGACCGGGGCAGAACTCGTGAAAAGCACAGAGCAGCCCGCGCCTGATAACGCCTTTGGCACATGACTGACCTGCCGACCGTCCGCAGCGACCCAGTCCGCCCGCAAGTGGTCAATCTGCTCATTTAGCTATGATTTAGATCAATGCAGCCGACCGCGCCCGCATATAGGGAACTGCATAGACTTGAAATATGGGCCTAATGATAGGACCTCTTTTAGGTAACAGGAGATACCATTGAATACGCTGACACTGACTTGGGAAGGCCCTTGGAAGTTGGGGAATATTCCCTCTGAGTGTGACGGCTTTAGTGCCGTCTATCTTCAGATGCGCTGCTACACTGGGAAGACCATTTTTTACGTCGGCAAGGCCAACTGGTTCTACCTGCGGGTCTCGGAGTGGTACGGCGGCTATCTTGGAGCAAATGTCGGTGCAATTTATCGTGGCGATGGATCGGTGTTTCGCGGTGGTGGTCGTGCGGCGTTTTTCACGTCAGTCCAAAATAACTTCGCGGAGACAATGCGCCTAGCAAGTGAGGATGCCCACCGACTGCGCTTCGTTTACGCGCGTTGCGGGAAGGAGGAATTGCATGATGTCGAGGCAACTCTGATCGACCGCTGCATTAGCAATGTAAAGGAGCCATTCCTCTGCGACAACGGCAATCAGCCAATTGTCAAAAACGACGGAGGCATGATCGTCAACGACGTTACTAAACTCAACCGGGACGAATTCAAGGAAGGGGAATTTGCTCGACTGCGTGAGATACTGCGGCTGATTGAAAATCCCGGGAAAGTCGCTCTATTGTAGAAGGTACGCATAGCAGAAGCAGCGCTTCAGTTTCAGCGCGCCGCAGTTTCTAAGAACGGTTCCGATGTGTGTGCGATGAAGGCTTGCGCCTCTGGCGTGGCGATCCTGACGCGGTACGCGCTGGCCTCGCCGAGCTTGCCGACGAACTGGACGGCTTGCAACAGGCTGCATAGTTGGCCACCGCGTTGCCGTACAGCAAAAAGGGCGCCGACGTGGCGCCCTGTCTGCCGATGATAGTCTGCGTGTGGATTAGGTGATCAATCCGCCGCCAGTTTGATCGCTTCGGGTGGATTGACCATGTCCATGACCAGGTCTTGCCAAAGCGTGAGTAGCTTGCGCTTCTGGTCGAGATACGAAAATCGATCGTACGTTCCGACGATGCCGCCTTGCACGTGACCTAGCATCAATTCCTTGGCGACCTCGGGCACGTCAGGAATGGCAGACCAGTACGTCCTGGCCGAGCGGCGGCAATCGTGCAGTGTCCAATCGCTGAAGCCCACCACCTCGTCGAGGACTTGCTTGGCTCGGTGGAACCCTTGAAACGCCGACTTGCCACCATTGGCACTGAACAGGTAGCGCCCGACGAAGGTCGGCATCTCGTCGAGGATCGACAGCGCCAGCGACGGCAATGGTATCACGTGGGCAATGCTTGTCTTGGTCAAACGCAGGCCACGGCACTCGCTGTCTCTGATCTCGATCCTGCCGCTCGTTGGCACGATGCGCTTCGAGGCTACCAAGCGGTCGGTCAATGTAATGCGCTCACTCATAAGATGTTCCTTCCTTGTTGGTCCGTGGCAGCGCGGTGACCAACAGCGGGCGATGTCGGCTTATGTAGGGCTATATAAGAGCCGACTTGCAAAAAGCCTAGATGCCAGGCGCAAACTTTGCAAGTACCGTCGGAAGGTGTCGGGCAATGCCAATGCCCTTGGATCGTCTATCCGAACTGATCGTCCGCCGGAGCGCGACCTCACTTACGTCGTGGCAGGGCCTGTTGTCCGGCCGCCGATGTCTGCCTCCCACAGCCCTATGGCTGCGGCGTCACGTTCGCGTTGACCCTGAACAGATTGATTGGGTCGTATAACGCCTTGAGCTCGCGTAGCCGACTGTAATTTTCCCCATAGGAGGCACGGAACTTCTCCAGCCGGTCCTCTGGCGCGAAGTGGTTGATATAGACGGAGCCGAGCAGGTTCGGCTCGAGACGATCCCACAGCGCCTTCACCCAGCCGATGTGGCCGCTGGACTCCGCCCCGTCCGTCCATTGCCCGATTATGTCGAAGTCCCATTGCGGCCGGCGCGCCGAAAACGCCGTCGCGGTAGCCGGGACGCGCGTCGCGGCACCGTGCATGTAGAACAGTCCGAGCAGGCTGAGCGGCGAGCTGAAGGTCGCGGCGCCCTCGACCAGCTTGTCGATCAGTTCATCCGAGATCTGCTCGGTAAACGCCGATCGCCAGTAGCGGTGCAGACCATGCCGCGCATTCGGTTCATCGATCAGCGTCTGGCGCACGCCATAGGGCATCGGCGCGACGAGATCGGCGATCGGGTTGCCGAGCTGTCGGGCAGGGGCGAGCACCTTCTCACCCGCCTCGATGGGTCCGTTGTAGCCGAGCAGCAGCGCGACCACCGGCACGCCGTCATGCGTCAGCAGACCGGCGAACGCCTCCGCCTCGTCCGGCAGGGTGGCACAGAAGTCGCGGTAGAACCTCAGCACGTCGCGCGCCCGCTCGAGCGGATACAGCACGATGCCGCTCAGCAACTCGGTCACTGGATGCAGGCAGTATTCCAGCGACGTGACCGCGCCGAAATTGCCACCGCCGCCGCGCAACGCCCAGAACAGATCAGGGTTTTCGCCAAGGCTCGCCGTACGGAACTGACCGTCGGCGGTGACCACGTCGGCCGAAATGAGATTGTCGATCGACAGCCCATGCTTGCCCATCAGCCAGCCCAGGCCACCGCCAAGCGTCAGACCAGCTATGCCTGTGTCGGAAACCGTTCCGCCCGTGGTGGCCAGTCCGAATGCCTGCGTCTCGTGGTCGAACTCGCGCCAGAGCACGCCACCCTGTGCTCTCACCGTACGGCTGCCGGCATCCACGCGAATGCCCTTCATAGGCGACATGTCGATGACCATGCCGCCATCGTTTGTGCCATAGCCGGGTGCGCTGTGGCCGCCGCCACGCAGCGACAGCTCGTGGGTTCGTGCGAAGTTCACGGCACGCTGGACGTCGGCCGCTCCGGTGCAGCGCACGATCAGCGCGGGACGCCGATCGATGTTGCCGTTCCAGACCTGTCGTGCGGCTTCGTAGCCGGGGCTGCCGTTCAGGATCAGTTCGCCGCGTATACTGCCGCGGAATGGATCGATGGTGCCATCGCTGAGGTTGCAGGTTACACCATCTAACGTCACGGCGGTGAGCGTCATGGCCTTCCTCCCGACTGTCGATTTCGATTTCTGCCGATCGCTTCGGCCATGCTAACCGATCAGGAGGCGGCTGTCCCGTCATTCTGGCGCCCGCTGGCCTGAGCCAGCAGAGCCGGTGCCGTTTCTCGATGCTCTATGCTGCCTTCAATCCAAATGACGATAGACTCCTTGCCATCTGGCTGAGTTTGGTCGTCATAGGTTTCTCGACGAGTTTGTATACGATAACTCCTGAAACTGCTCCTATCGAGATTTCGAGCATCAAGAACATCGCGTCAGATCCGATTGTTGCGAAGCCTGCATACCTTTTCCACAACATCGTGACGGCTGCCTGGGCGATGAAGTGCACCAGGTAGATGGAGTACGACGCGTCTCCCAACAGCCTGCCGAGGCTGAATTGTCGCACTCCCCCTGAACGATCGAAGAATACCGTTCCTCCGACCAGCAGAAGGGAAGGTACGCCGTATCGGAATGCACGAGGCAGGGAGGCGTCGCCGAGCGTGCTCAGACCTAGCCCGGCCACACCCAGTACGACGAGACTGATCGACACCCATGTCATCGAGCGGTGTCCTGATACGAATACGTACCCAAGAGCGGCCCCGCCGGCGAATTCCAGCACGATGCTCGAACCGTAGAATGCGGCAGCCGAATCAGGATCGGAGGCGAATCCCGAACATCCCACGATCGTGATAAATATCAGACACAGAGCTGCAATCCTTGGTCCGAGGCGCCTGATGTTGAGCAGGAGGCCGAAGACGAAATAGAAGAACATCTCATAATTGAGCGTCCACCCAGGGAACACCAAAGGTTCGTGCACGTGTTTGACCGGATGTATCCACGGGTAGAACAGGTACGAAGAAATGACGTGGCTGAGATCGAATGCGGAGTTCTGGAATGCACGGGGAGCGATGATCAACACCGCAAGCATGAAGCTGGTAATTGACCAGTACAGCGGCACGATCCTTACGATGCGCTTTCGATAGAAATCGATGGTCGACACGTTCCTGCCCGCGGTCGTGAAGACCATGATGAAGCCGCTTATGACGAAGAAGATGTCGACTCCCGATGCCAGGAAGTCGTAGCCGCCCTCCAAACCCACGGCCATCTGTAGCTGATAGATGGCGTGATAGGTCACGACCATCAAGGCAGCCAAGGCCCGTAGGTATTGTACCGAGACGAGCTCGGGTCTGGTCTGTTGTGCCTCCATCTGTAGCGACGCGGCGCCCTCACTCTTGCTTTGCAGGCGGTTGCTCCGGCAACTTATTGCGATACAGCAACCAAAATGTGCGACCGCGACCTTTACTGACCCGCGCGCAAGATCGGCGATCGCCGATGCACGTCACGCAGGCGAGGTAATCTCTAACCCGTCACCGACCGACTTTCCTATTCATCGATCGGCGTAGATCATAGGGTAAGCCTCAGGATGCTTCGCGCGCCGGCCACTCGGGCCGATGATACCCCAGCGGCACCGACGGACGTGCCCAGTAGGGCGGCGTCTCGGACAACTGCACCGTCGGCCGCAGATGACGCAGTTTGCCTGACGGCGTCTCGGTCACCATCGCCCAGCGCTCCAGCTCCTCGGGGGTGAATTCGGCCGGAGCATCGCGCGCGGCAGCCTCCGGCACCTCGCCCAGATCGACGATCCACTTGCCGACCTGCGCCAGCGAGATGCGCACCAGCCAACTGCCGCCTTCGCGCGCGCGCCGCGCCAATGCGACCATCGCGCCGAACGCCATCAGATAGCCGGTGCAGTAATCGATCGCCGACACCGGATAGAACTGCGGCCCCGGCGTCTTGCCTGGCACAACCTCGGCCTGCCGCGACGTGATGCCGCTGACCGTCTGCACCACCGTGTCGAAACCCCGGCGTGACGCCCACGGCCCCGCGTGGCTGAACGCGCAGAGCGACACATAGACCAGCCCTGGCCGGATCGCCGCCAGTTCCTCGGGCGACAGGCCGCGCATGCCCAGCGTGCCGGGGCGGTAGCCCTGCGAGAACACGTCCGCCTCGCGCACCAGGCCGCGCAGCACATCGACATCGCGCTGCTCGCGCAGATCGAGATGCGCCGACAGCTTGCCGTGGCCGGTGTCGAACTCCTGATAGCCGAGATTGGGCAGATGCGGCGCGGTGATCTTCAGCACATCCGCGCCATGCTCGGCCAACGTCCGCGCGCAGGTCGGGCCGGCCAGCACGCGCGTCAGGTCCAGCACGCGGATGCCTGAGAGCGGGCGATTGCCGGCGGGCAGGGGTTCCGCCGGGCTGTCGCCGATCCGCACGATCTCCAGCAGCGGCAGGCCGGCGATCGCGGCGCTCTGCGGATGCTGCGCCCACTCGGCCTTGGTGCGCACCATGCCGCCGGCACCCTTCGCGGCGATGATCGCCTCCTCGAGGTCGGCGGCGTTCCAGTTCAGCACCGCCTTCGCCACTGCGTCGCGGTCCTCGGTCACGCCGAGCACGCTCAGCGCGGCGGCGCGGTGGTTGGGGAAGTTGCAGTGCAGATAGCTCCAGCGGCCATCCTTGGTGGGATAGACGCCCATGATCGAGTTGCGCCTGGTCGACACCTCGCCGTCGCCCAGCTTCATGTAGTGGCCGCTGCGCAGCGACGCGGTGGCCTGGCGCACGTCGACCGCCACGGACTGGCGCCGCCCGGTGCGCAGCTCCCACAGATCCGCGGCCGCCAGCCCCGTCGCGGCCACCGTCGCGGCACCGGCCACGCCGATGCGGAACGGTGTCGGCAGAATGGGGTCGGTGCCGCCGGTGAATGCCACGCTGTCAGCGCGCGCGGCGGACAGACCGGCAACCGGCAGGATCGAGCGCAGGGCCTCATTCGGCATGGTCGTAACCTCCCAATCATTGGCAGTAGGGGCAAGAATGGCGCGCCCGGCCGATGTGTTGCAATCTCGCCGGCCTCAACCATTGACGGATGGGTGGATCATGCGCGTGAGCACGATGATACGGTTCAGCCCCGGCGCGGACCCGGATGACCGCTTGCTTGACCGGGTCGCCGACTATGCGCGCCGGATCGAGGCCAGCGGGTTCCCCGGCATCTGGGTCGGCGATTCGCTTGGCCGCGGGCGGCCCACGCTGGATCCGCTGGTCGAACTCGCGACGCTGGCCGCCGTCACGCGGAAGGTGGAACTAGGCATCGGGGTGCTGCAATTGCCGCTGCGTCACCCGATCGAACTGGCGCATCGCGTGCAGTCGGTGCAGGCCTTGTCGGGCAACCGTCTGGTACTCGGCGTCGGCAGCGGCTCGACCAAGGACGACTTCGATCTGCTCGGCTACGATTACGACGCGCGGTTCCGCACGCTGCGTTCCGCGCTCGACATCATGCGTCGCACCTGGCGCGGCGAGCCTACCAACACCGGCGGGACGCTATCGACCTGGCCGGGCTGCGAAGGCGGGCCGCCCATCCTGATCGGCGCCTGGCGCAGCCATCGCTGGATCACTTTGGCCGCCAAGGAATACCAGGGCTGGACTCCGTCGGGCCGCTACAGCAGTTGGGACGATCTCGAGGCTGGCATGCGCGTGTATCGCGAGGCAGGCGGCACGAACGCCGTGCTCGCGAACATCGCGGTCGATTTCGGCAATCGGCCCGGATCAGCCGAACTCGCGCAGGTCGCCGAGCCGTCGCTGATCGGCACGCCGGACGAGGTGCGTCAGAAGCTGAACCGCATGAAGCAGATCGGTTTCGACGAGATCCTTCTCGTCTCGCACCACGACGTGCTCGAGGATATCGAGCGGGCGCGGGACATGCTCTGACCGCGCCCGCCTCGAAGCTGGTTTCTATGCCGGCACAAGGCCGAGCCAGGCGGCACGGCGTCTGGCGGCCTGGGCCGCGAGCGTGCCGGCAGGGAAGGCGGCGCGCGCACCTTCGGCAAGGCGCCGTCGCAGGTTCGTGTCACGCACCAGACGGGCGAGTGCCACGAACCAGGCGTTCTCATCGTCCGGCAGCAGCCAGCCGCCGGGACCGTCGGCCAACGAGCCGCGATACGCCTCGCGGTCCGAGGCAAGCACCGGCAAGCCGATCGCTGCATAGTCCAGGGTCTTGATCGCGGACTTGCAGCGATTGAACGCGGTATCGGTGAGCGGAGCGATGCCGATGTCCCAGTGCTGCTGGGTGATCCAGTTGACGAAGCCGGGATACGACCCACTCACTTGCACCGGCATGCCGATACGGTTGACCCAGGACGGCATGTCATAGCGGCCGCTGATTCCCGAGCAGATCGACCGATACGTACTCGGCGAAAACCGACTTCAGCCGCGCGAGCGCACCCTCCACGATCGCAAAGTCGGCGTCATGGGTCGCGGTGCCCATGAACAGGATGCGCACCGGCCCCTGGCGTGGCGGCGTCGGTGGCGGCGCTGCCGCCCAGAGCCGTTCATCGAGGCCGTTCTCGACGACACGCACATCGTCGCGCAATCCCGCCAGGGTCGCGGCCAGTGCGGGAGTTGATACCCACACCGCGCCGGCGCCGCGGACCAGCCGCGACATCGTCGCGCGCCTGCGGCCGCAACAGATGCGCATCCGGATGGTCCCGCGGAATGTGGCGCAGGTCATCATCCAGGTCGTACAGCAGAGTGATGTCGTGCTGGTGGCAGTGGCGGATCAGCCTGTCGGCGGCATCGAAATCCTCCACCGCGTGGCGTTGCGTCACGATGATGTCGGCGCGGTAGTTCAGCGCCTCGTCGACATCGGCAAGCACGATGTCGAAGCCGCGGCCGATCGCGGGATGGTCGAGCGGCTGAAGCAGGCGGATATACGAGCACGGTGTCAGCGCGCCACCGGGAAAGCGCTCCGGTATCACCACCACGCTGACGCGCGCGTCGCTGCGCAGATCCACGAGTTCGCCGGCGGCTCGGACGGCGGGCGCCTTCACGTAGTGGTCGCGGTAATAGTCCGCCACGGCCTGACGCGGCCTGCCGGCCGGCGGCTTGCGCTGACGCGCGAGCTCGCCGCGCACCTTGGCGAACACCGCAAGCCACTCCTCGGTCGAGGCATCGGGATCCACCAGCCAGGTCAACGGCCGGCCCTTCAGCCGTTCGGGAAATGCGCCGATCCGCGTGGCGACGATCGGCAGGCCGGCGTCGATCGCCGCGGTCAGTGTGTAGCTGTAGGTCTCCGGCCACTGCGCGGGAAACCACACGACATGGGGTTTCGCCTTGGCGAGCAGGGCCGGCAGGTCGGCCTCCGCGTACTCGCCGGTCATCGTGATGCGCTTTGCGAGCGACTCCGGCAAAGGCCTCTCGGCATAGCCGATCACGTGCACGGACAGTTCGGCCGGGTCGGCTGCCGAAGCCACGGTCATCACACTGAGCCGCGCCCTTGTGGTTGGCGAGTGCGCCGATCACTGCGACGCGCAGCGCACGGCCTTTGCCTGGCGTCGGTGGTGACAGCGGCCACGGGCCGGCGGCGACCGGTTCGTGCGGCACGACGATGGTGTTGCGGGTGACACCGTGACGTGCCAGGCGTTGGCGAACGTCCTCGCTCGGACAGATCACCCGCTCCGCCTCGATGAATTGCCAGGCGTTGTTGCGCCGCCACGACACGATGTCGCGCGAGGCGTGGCTCGGGCGATCGGCGATGCAGGCATTGCAGCTTGCTATGTCGGGCTCACGGCAATAGCTGCCTTGCGGACAGGACAGCAGGTTCACCTGCGGGCAGATGGCGAAATAGTCGTGCACGGTCACGTCGAACGGCACGCCGAGCCGGTGAACCAGGGCGCGGACATCGACGTCCATGCTCATCAGATGATGGATGTGCGCGCGCGTCACGCCGGCCGATTTCAGCACCATGGCCAGGTCGGTCATGCGATCGGCGGTGAGGACGAGCTCAGGATGGCCCGGCAGCTTCGGTACCGACACCGCTGCGCCACGCGCGGTCGATTCGAGCAGGAGGCAATTGGCCTCGCCTGTCGGTACGCTCGACCAGGTCCATGATGTGCCGGCGCACGCCGCCGCCCAGATCGTGGGACAGCATCAGAATGGTCGGCAGATTAGACCGGCGGAACAGCTCCATGGTGATGGCGAAGCGATAAGGTCCCGCGGCATCCAGCTTCACGTGCTGCGCCACCAGCGCGCGCGTAGTTGGGATAGCGCTCGCGAAGCAGCGTCATGCCCCGCTCCGCCGCGGCGGACGCATTGGCGCCGAAACTGACGGAACCCTCGTGGTAGACGAAGGTGTCGGCGGCGAGAAGATGCTGCCAGCCGCGCGCGCTGGCACGCAGGCAGAAGTCGTTCTCCTCGCCGTAGCCGCGGCCGAACGTCTCGGCGTCGAACGGACCGATGTCCGCCAGTGCCGCACGGCGGATATACATGCAGAAGCCGACCGTGGTGGGAAGTGCGACGCTGCGCCCGGCGTTCGCCGCTTGGCAGGCAGCATCCAGTTCAGCGACGCCAAGGCCGAACGCGGGCGGCCCGCCGGCGATGCATGGATAGCCGCAGATCGTCGCGTTGTTGGAGAACGGTGAAACCGACGCCACCCGCGGCTTCGCATAAGCGTGGCCGGCAAGTCGTTGCAGCCAGCCGCGCGGTACCTCGGTGTCGCTGTTGAGGAGCACCACGTCGTGTGTGCCGGCCTTCTGGATGCCAATATTGGCCGACGCGACGAAACCCTGGTTGCGCCGGTTGCGCACCAGTTCGATGCGTCCTGCCGTCAGCGAGACGAGCGAGCCAGGCGGACAGCTTCGGTTGCGGCGAGTGGTCATCCACCGCGATCACGCGTCCGGCCGGCCGATCGGGATCGGCCAGCACCGATTCGATGCAGCACTGCGTCTGCGCCAGCCCACGGTAGACCGGTATGACGACATCCACGACCACGTCGGGCGGCGCGGACGGCGACGTGGCGCGGCTCGGCAGATAGTCCTGGATTGCAATCGGCTTCTCGGTCAGCCAGCCGCGTGCCAGACCGATCCGCAAATGATGGAGTAGCGGATTGGCGGCCGCCTCGGGATGCTGATCCACGTAATAAGCGGCGTCGAAGCGCGGATGCGGGTTGCGCAGTTCCGCGGCACCCATCTGCAGATAGTGCAGCAGCGGATGCTGGCCTGAACTCGCGATGTCCGGATAGTGCGCAAGATACCATGCGCTGTCGAAGAACCGGTTGGGATCACGGCCTTCGGCGGCGCCATAGTGGACGAAATGGTGCAGCGGTTCGGTGGCGGCGGCGACGACATCCGGGTAACGTGACAGATACCAGTCCGGATCGAAGAATCCGGACAGTGCATCGCCCAGATCCGCGAGGGATATCGATTCCGGTATGTCGCTGGCAGACGGCATGCCGGTCGCGATTCCCGCAGAATGCCAGCGGTGTCAAGGCAAAACCCCCGAACAGCGACACGCGGTCTGCGACGTAACCATAGGATGCCTTAACCATTGCACAATACAGTCAGGCGGAAACTTACGGGTCGGATTTGCCGACGCTCGATCAGCGGAAGCGCGTTCGCCATCTCCTGGCGGAACTGCAAGAGCTCCGCGTCGTCGCGCCAGGGCATGCGGTAGCTTTCGTCGAACAGCAGCTCGCGGCACATCAGCCGGTTGCGGTCGCGGTCGGGCTGGTTGGAGTAGCTGCTCGGATTGGTGACCTCGATGCTGCTCTTCAGCAGCTTGAAGATCGGCCTGACCTCGCCGTCGATATCCTCGTAGCTGCCGCCGTAGCCGACGCGCAGCAGGCGACGCGTGTGTTCGACATGCTCCTGGCCGTAGCCGCGGAAACGCGAATTGAAGTAGCCGCCGTACAGCAGCGCGGTGCGCGAAAAGCCGCTGCACTGGGCGGTGACATTGGTGCTGAGGATCGGATCGTCCACGGTGCCGGTGCCGGCGAGGAAGCTGTCGCCGAACCACGCGCCCGCCAGGTTGGCGTGCCCCCAGCGCTGGCTTGCCGACACCCATTCCTGCTCCCAGCCGTCCTGCGTGGGGTAGGAGTTGTCCTCCAGCAGGATGACCACGTCGCACTGCATGATGGCACCCAGCAGGAACAGCGCGCGATTCTTGTTCCAGGCGATGCCCATGTTGCGCCCGGTCACCAGGGTGATGTTCTGCGAGCGGACCAGATCGGCGGTGCCGTCGGCCGAACCGTCATCCGCCACCGCCAGAGTGCATGGCGAGGTGGTGTGTGCACGCAGCCGGTCGAGCGTCTCCGCCAGCACGTCCTTGCGGTCGCAGGTGATGACGCCAATCCCGACGCGGATCGCCATGGCGTCTCTCGCTGATGTGGTGTGGGCTTCTAGGTAGTGTCCCGATTCCGAAGTTCGCCGCATTGAAATATGGCTGGAATCGGGACACTGGCTCTGTCTTCGGTGGCCAGCTTATCACATTCGTTCGTCGCCAGGTGCGACGAACTTCGGGGACAGGACACTAGCAGCGGTCCGCTCGCGGGAGAAGCGCGGGGTCAGCCGCCGACCAGAGCGAGCAGAGCCGCACCCGCCTGCCATCACCGCGAGTGGGTGCAGCCGCGTGAGCGCGAGCAGCAGAGTGGTCGCCGCGGTGATCCCATAGGCAATCCAGTCGTGCTCGGTGCCGCGGGCGATCGCGATGCCGCTGGCGATGGTGACGCCGATCGATACCGGCGCCATCGCCTGCTCCAGCGTCTCGCGCCATGCGGCGGCGCCGGCGCGGTGCCACAGCCGCCCCAGGGCGAAGGCGAGCAGCGAGGAGGGGCCGAACATCGCCAGCAGCGCCACCAGTGCGCCGGCGATCCCGGCGGTCTTCTGGCCGATCAGCACGACGATCATCGAGCCGGGCGGGATCGCACGGGACAGCGCGAACATGTCGAGGAACTCGCGCGAGGTGATCCAGTGATGGACGTCCACCACCTGGCGCTGCATGTCGGGCAGCACCGCCGCGCCGCCGCCGAACGCCAGCAGCGACAGCACGCTGAACACCGCGGCGATCTGCAACAGCATCGCCATCACCGCGCGCGCTCCACCAGGGTGACCAGCAGGCTGGTCGGCAGCATGACCAGCAGGACCTCGAGCAGCGGAATGCGCAGCACGCCGATGCCGACGATGATGGCAGCGGCGACGAAAGCCGGCCCGATGCGGCGGATGTTGTGATGTGCGAGCCGGAGGCCGGTCGCGAGATTGAACCCGATCGCCGCGGCACCGGCGCCCATGAGAGCAGCGTTGATCAGCCGGCTGCCGGGCACGTCGCGGGCAGCGAAGTAGAGCGCGCCGAGCGCCAGCAGGATTGCCAGCGGCGCCAGCAGCAGTCCGGCGACCGCCGCGAGCGCACCCGGAATGCCGCGAAGCTGCGAACCGATGATCACCGAGAGGTTCACGTTGGTTGCTCCCGGCACCATCTGGCTGATCCCGTAGAACACCAGGAACTGCGGGTCGTCGATCCAGCCGCGCCGTTCCACCAGCTCGCGGCGGATCCAGCCCAGCAGGCCGCCGCCGAAGCTGGTGGAGCCGATGGTCAGGAAGCTGAGGAACAGGGCACCGAGGCCGGGCGGTCCTGGGGTCCTGCGATTCGCCATCCGGCCATTCAACCGCGTCCGGTCAGGACACGATACAGGCGATACCCGGTCGGTCGTCCGCAGAAGGAGGTGGACCCTCGGGGCGCAGACACGCTGCCGATCGTCCACCGACCCGTGCGCCGACGTCAGACCAGCAGGCCGAAGCCCGAGGCGAGCAGCAGAAGATTCACGACCAACGTAAATGTCCGGTCGGACAGACGCCTGAAGATCGCGAGACCGAACCAGGTGCCGAGCAGGGCCACCGGAACAAACTCGAGTGGAACGAAGTTTGGACCGACGCTCTGTGTTACGGAGGGACGCATGATCTGGATCAGCAAGAGCGCCAGGACCTGCATGATCAGGATGAAGGGTTGATAAATTCCGCGCTGGCGCCGCTTGTCCCAGCCTCGCATGCCGCACCAGATCGTCACCGTGGCGCCGGGAAAGCCAGCCAGTCCACCGGTTATTCCGCCGAGAAATCCGACGCAGGCGTCCACCAGGTTGCTGCTGGATCTGATCGTGACGGGTTGTTTGAGCAACGCGTAGGCCGCGTATGCAGTCAGAAGCGCGCCAACCGCTTCTCTGAAACCCACGTGCCCGAGGTTCAGCAGCAGCCAGACGCCGAACGGCAGCCCAATCGTGCCACCGGCCAGAAACGTCAGAAGTTTGCGCCAGTCGACATCGCGCCACAACGTGACAACGCTGAGTGACTGAATGGCGATGCTGCACACCATCATGGTTTCGACGACCTGCAGTGGATCGCTCATCATATGGAGCAGCATCACACCGCAGATTGCCGAGAAGGCGAATCCGGCGATGCTCGAAAGCGTTGAGGCCAGCAGAACGGCGCACAGTGCCGCGGCTGATGACGTCAGGTTGTCCCGCGGCAGCAGCGCGGCATAGGCAATCACGGTCGCGGCAGTGACGAGCGCCATTGGGATCGCTGGAATCATGGCACGGTGCGGGATGCGACGCGCGGCGGCGGGAGATCCGACAGCGTTCGGCGAATCCGCCGACAAAGCGTCGAGGCACAGACCTTGGTCGGGCTTGAAGTTTCGGAACATTCACTTCCCCTGGTTTTTTCCCAGAGAGCCCACAGACCGAGCGGCCGCTGTGATCTAAATCACACGCAATAGAACCTTAGCGAAAGTAAGTAACAGCGACCGGCGCGCTCGCCGGCAAGCCTGGCGGCATCACCAGTACGGAGGCATTGCATGGATGACAAAGGATCGATCCTCATGTTGCGCGCGAGCAGAATTCATGCATTGAACGGATCGACTTCCTGACAATCCGGACATGCCCCGAACCCCATCGCTTGACGCGCTGCGGATATTCGTCGTGGCTGCGCGGCATCTCAGTTTCACTGATGCCGGGAGTCAGTTGAACCTCACGCAGAGCGCGGTCAGTCACCGAATCCGTGGATTGGAGGAAGAGCTTGGATTTGCCCTGTTCAGGCGCCTTACGCGTCGGCTCGAACTCACTCCGCAAGGCCGGGCGTTGGCGCGGAAGGTCGGCAACGCGATAAGCGAGATCGACCGCAGCATCGTCGACCTTGAGCGTTCCGATGATGCGGCGCCCCTGAAGGTGACGATGCTGCCCTCCGTGGCGTCGCTCTGGCTGATCCCTCGCCTGCCGCGCATTCGCTGCCGCTGCCCGCATCTCGACGTGCAGGTGATCGCCGATCCGCGTCTGCTTGATCTGCGGGCTGAGGGGATCGATCTGGCAATCCGCTTCTGCCGCTCACCTCATTCCGGTTACGTGGCGACACGGCTTATGGGTGATCGGGTTTTTCCGGTATGCGCGCCCGAGCTGTTCCGGCGATGCGGGCGGGTGAACAGCATCGACGCACTGCTCGCGCTGCCGCTGCTGCACGATTCCTCGACAGATCGGGACGGCAGTGACAGTGACTGGCGGGCGTGGCTCGACCATCACGGCAGACCGAACGCGGATTGCCATGTCGGGCAGCACTTCAGCGAGGCGAGCATGTTGATCAATGCGGCTACGCTGGGGCTCGGTGTCGCACTGGCCCGTGCCAGTCTCGTTGCCGACCAGATCGCGAGTGGCGCCTTGGTCTGCCCGTTGGAGCTGGTGGCGCCGACCGCCTACACCTATTACCTGCTCGGTCTGCCGGAAGCGGTTGAGCAGCCAAAGATCGCGCTGTTCCGCGACCTGCTGATCGAGGAGGCGGCCACGACCGAGGCGTTCGTGCTGTCGATGGGAGCATCGCGACCGCGGCGGGCTGGCGATGTTCGCGCCATGGCAGTCGGCGAGTGAGTGAGGGCCGGCCTTGGCGCCGATCCTCATCCGGCTCACCTGCTATTCGGGGAGAACTTCGCCGGAGCCGCCGAATTCCGCCGGAAAATCCTTCAGCTTGGGCAGTCCGTCGCGCATGGGCAGGACCGTCTCGGCGTAGTTGACATGCACCTGCGGCACGAACGCGAGGTCCGGAATGGTCGCCGCGTAGACGTCCACCATCTTCAGCGGTGGATGGTTGGTCATGAGGTGACCGCCGCAGAGCCGGCAGAACTCGCGATGGCTCATGTCGGTCTTGTGGTAGGTCGCGATGTTCTCTTTGCCCTTGGTCACCTTCACCGCGTCCGGCGACCACAAAGTGAACGCGTTGACCGGGCCGGCGGACCACGACCGGCAGGAGCGGCAATGGCAATAGCCCATGGCGTTGGGCTGTCCCGTGACCTCGATCTCGACGGCGCCGCAGAAGCATGCGCCCTTGTATGGACTGCTCATGGTTCCCCTCCGTTATTCCGGGCCGGCTGAAACCGACCGTGCGAAACCAGCATAAGGAGGGGGGTCGGCCAACGACAAGCGACCCCTCCTCATCATGAGCGTGAGCCGAAATCATGCGTCACCAGAACCTGCGGCGAAAATGGGCGCCGAGGCCGCAGAATGAGACGATCGAAAGATAACTGGACTCGCGCGGCGATTTCATGTGGCATTGGGTTACCGCCGGGGGTTACGGACACAGTCAGGACGGTGAAAGTGGATGTTCATGCACTCCCCTGACATCAGAGGGTGAAGGGGTGATGGCGCTTTACCGGTTCTACTGGTTTGGTTCGGACGGGCACATCAAGGCAGCGGAAAATCGCGAATGCGCCTCGGATGACGAGGCCAAGGCCCAGGCTTCGCAGGCGATCGGGGATTATGCCGCGATCGAGGTCTGGCTGGGGGCGCGTTGCGTCGCGCAACTGGCCGGCGACGGTCAGGATCGACCTTGACGCTGTAGCGCCGGGCCTATCGCCGCACGGCGATGCGTTGGGCGGCCCGTAGCTGGCGCATTTCGAGGAATTGCCACATGCAGCAGGATCGGTATCCCGACTGCCAGATCGCGCGCTCGCCGCACCAGCGAGACACCCAGCGATAGTTCCGGCGGCACACCGAAAATTGCGCCCAGGCCGGCATAGCCGGCCTCCTGCACCCCGGCGTTCACCGGCACAAGGAACGCGATCGCTGCCAATGCGCTGAGCAGCGCCTCGATCGCCAGCGCATCATCGAAATCGATCGGCACGTCGAGCGCGCGATAGGTGATCCAGCCCGCGACGCCGGTGCCCAGCCAGCCCAGCAGATGCACGAAGAAGCCGATCGCGAGCCGCACCGCATGGCCGTAGATCAGCGTCAATTCCGCCTGTAGAACATCGACGCGATCCTGCGCGTTGTCGAACCAGCGTCCGGCGATGCGCCGCCCAAGCCGGGCGAACAGCGGCGCGGCTCCCTGTTGCAGCCAGATCAGCGCCGCCCCGGCCATGACCGCCAGCCCGAGGCCGACCTCCAGCGGCACGGCCAGGGACGACTCGGGTGCGCGGGCCAGCAGGATGCCAAGACCGATGGCGGTGAAGGCAAGCTGGGCGAGGAATTCGGCGGTGACGTCGACCACCGTGGAGGCGGTTGCCAGCGACCACGATACGCCGTGCAGCGTCGCGGCCCGCGCCCCGAACACGAAGCCGCCCACCTGCGAGAACGGCAGGCAGTTGGCCGACGCGTCGCGCACCATGCGGCCCCAGACGAAGACCCAGGGGCGGCGGCCCTCGCGAGCCGGGACGATCGCGTCCCAGGCCAGGCCCAGCACGGCGAACAGCACGAGCTGCCACCCCACGATCACCGCGAAATCCCCCCAGCCGACGCGACGCACGCCACCGACGACGCGGTCGATCCCGAACCAGCCGATCAGCACGGTGCCGAGCAGCAGGCCGGCCAGGGCAAGCGCGATCGAGAGCTTCTTCAAGGCGTTGGGCTTTCCGGCTGGCAGAGGGGCGGCGGGCGGCTCTACACCAATTCAACCGCTGTGGGCTATAGGTCGCCCTTTGCGCGGAAGGAGATCGAGACGTGGCAGCGGATGGCCCGACACTGCTGACCGGCGCGACCGGCTTTGTCGGTTCCGCGGTGGCTCGGGCGCTGGCGGCACGCGGGCATCGGCTGCGGCTGCTCGTCCGGCCGACCAGCGATCGCCGCAATCTGGCCGGCGTCGATGCCGAACTGGCGTTGGGCGACCTGACCGACGCCGCCTCGCTGGCCCGCGCCGCCGCCGGTTGCCGCTACGTGTTCCATGTCGCGGCCGACTACCGGTTCTGGGTGCCGGATCCCGACGCGATGCTGCGGGCCAACGTCGAGGGCACGCTGGCGGTGATGCGCGCGGCGCAGGCGGCGGGTGTGGAGCGTATCGTGCATTGCAGTTCGGTCGCCGCGCTGGGCTGGACGCATGACGGCAGTCCGGCGGACGAGACCACGCCGACCGACGAGGCGGACTTCATCGGCACCTACAAGCGCTCGAAGTTTCTGGCGGAGCGCGCGGTGCTGGACCTGGTGCGTCAGGAGGGGCTGCCGGCGGTGGTGGTCAATCCCTCGGCTCCGGTGGGCCCGCGCGACATCAAGCCGACGCCGACGGGAAAGATGATACGCGACGCCGCGGCGGGCCGGGTGCCGGCCTATATCGATACCGGGCTCAACATGGTGCACGTGGACGACGTGGCAGAGGGTCATGTGCTGGCGTTCGAACGCGGGAAGATCGGCGAGCGCTACGTGCTCGGCGGCGAGAACCTGTTGTTGAAGGACATCCTGGCGCTGGTGGCCGAGGTGGTCGGGCGCCGGCCGCCGCGAATCGAGATCCCCGAGGGCGTGTTGTGGCCGGCCGCCTGGTTCATGGAGGGACTGGCGCGGCTTACCGGCATTCCGCCGATGATGACACGCGACCACATCAAGATGGCGCGTCACAAGATGTTCTATTCCTCGGCCAAGGCGATGCGCGAACTGGGCTATTCGCCGCGTCCTCTGCGCGTGGCGATCGAGGACGCGGTGGCCTGGTTCCGTGCCAACGGCATGCTGCGGACATGACGACGCTGGCGGAAGTGTCGCTGCTGATCTGGCTCTATCTGCTGCTGGCGCATGGCCGGTTCTGGCAGTCGGGCCCAGAACTGTCGCCGGAGCGTCCTGCCGTGGCGCCGCCCGTCACGGTGGTGGTGCCGGCGCGCGACGAGGCGGCGCTTATCGGACAATCGCTGCGCTCGCTGCTGGCGCAGGACTACGCGGGGAAGCTGCGCATCGTCGTGGTGGATGACGACAGCAGCGATGCCACGGGGACGATCGCACGATCGCTCGAGGGGCTGCTTGTTGTCAGTGGCAGGCCACGGCCGCCTGGCTGGAGCGGCAAGCTGTGGGCGTTGGCGCAGGGGCTTGCGGAAGCTGACGCGGCGGACCTCGTGCTGCTGACCGACGCCGACATCGTGCACGACCCGCGTCATGTGGCGACGCTGGTGGCGCAGATGGAACGCGGCGATCTCGACCTGGTATCGGAGATGGTGTCGTTGGCATGCGACACGCCGGCCGAACATGCGCTGGTGCCGGCGTTCGTGTTCTTCTTTCAGTTGCTGTATCCGTTCGCCTGGGTGAACGATCCGCTGCGCGCCACTGCTGCTGCGGCCGGCGGCACGATCCTGATCCGACCGCGCGCCTTGCAGCGCATCGGCGGGATCGCTGCGGTGCGGCGCGCGCTGATCGACGACGTGGCGTTGGCGGCGGCGGTCAAGCGAGGCGGCCGAATCTGGCTCGGCCATTCCGGACAGGCGCGCTCGCTGCGCAGCTATCCCGCGATTGCGGATATCTGGCGCATGGTGTCGCGCAGCGCGTATGTCCAGTTGCGGTTCTCGCCGGTGCTGCTGCTCGGAACCGTGCTGGCGATGACGGTGACCTTTATGGTGCCGCCGCTCGCCGCGCTGTTCGGCCACGGATCGGCGCGCTGGCTCGGCTGGCTGACCTGGGGTGCGATGGCGGCCACGTATCAGCCGACGCTGCACCGCTATCATCGCTCTATCCTGTGGGCGCCATGCCTGCCGGCGATTGCCGCGTTCTATCTCGCGGCGACCATCGGCTCCGCGGTGAACCATTATTTCGGGCGCGGCGTGGCGTGGAAGGGACGTGCCTATCAGGGAGCCGGCCTATGAGCGGTGCCGCGACAGTCGAGACGTGGTCGGGCAAGGACCGCGGCGACGAAAACTTTCCGGTCGGCTCGCTGCTGATCCGCCGCGATCTGCGGCGGCATGTGCATGCGTTCTATGGCTTTGCACGCAATGCCGATGACATTGCGGATTCCCCCACGCTCTCGGCGGACGAGAAGATCGCGCGGCTCGACGTGATGGAGGACGTGCTGCTTGGCCGGCGTGACGGCGGTTCGCCGAGTGCGCTGCGTCTGCGCGCCAGCCTGGCCGAGACGGAGGTGACGCCGCGCCATTCGCTCGATCTGCTGATCGCGTTCCGTCGCGACGCAACCAAGCTGCGTTACGCGGACTGGGGCGAGCTTATTGACTACTGCCGATACTCGGCGATGCCGGTCGGACGCCACGTGCTCGATCTGCACGGCGAGGACCGCGCGACGTATGTGCCGTCGGATGCGTTGTGCACGGCGCTTCAGGTGCTCAATCATATGCAGGACTGCGCGAAGGATCTGGCGACGCTGGATCGCTGCTATCTGCCCGGCGTGTCGGTCGGCGATTTGCGGGCCGCGGCGTCATCGGCGGCGTTGCGGCGCGTGTTCGACGACCTGCTGGATCGCGTCGATGCGCTGAACCGTTCGGCGGTCGATCTGCCGCGGCTGACGCGGAGCAGGCGGCTGCGGCTCGAGACGGCGGTGATCGTCGGGCTGGCGCATCGGCTGGCGAGGCGACTGCGACGCGGCGATCCGATCGCGCGGCGCGTGCGCCTGACGAAGGGAGACGCGGTGGCAAGCATGTGCGCCGCTATACGGTGGTTGTGAGGGGGTGTCGGTGACTCCCTTGAATGCGGCGCAGGCGGATCTCGATGCGGTCGAGGCGATCGTGCGCGCCGCCGGCACGTCGTTCTATCGCGGCATGCGCGTGCTGCCGGCCGACCGGCGGCACGCCATGTACGCGATCTATGCGTTCTGCCGTCTGGTTGACGATGTGGCTGACGAGGACGGCGCTTTTGCCGCCAAACTGCCGGAGCTGACGGCCTGGCGGGAGCGCGTCGCAGGCTTGTACCGCGGTCAGTCGGACGGTCCGGTCACCCGGGTGCTGGTGGCTGCTGTGCAGCGTTTCGCGCTTCGCCAGGAGGACTTTCTCGCCGTTATCGACGGCATGCAGATGGACGCGGAGACCACGATCGTGGCGCCGGATCTGGCAACGCTCGACCTTTATTGCGACCGTGTCGCCGCGGCTGTCGGCCGGCTCTCGGTGCGTGCCTTCGGCGACTCATCGCCGGCCGCCGATCAGGTGGCCTACTCGCTCGGCCGCGCCCTCCAGCTCACCAATATCCTGCGCGACCTCCAGGAGGACGCAGAGCGCGGGCGGCTCTATCTGCCGCGAGAATGGCTGGACGCGTCGCGCGTGCCGCACGATCCGTCGGCCGCGCTGCACGCGCCGGGCCTGCGAGAAGTCTGCGCCCGCGTGGCCGCCTTGGCGCACGAGCATTTCCGCGCGGCCGCGACGGCAATGCGGCACTGCGACGCGAAGGCGATGAAGCCGGCTCGGCTGATGGGTGCTACTTATGCCGCGATCCTCTCGCGCCTGGAGCGTCGCGGCTGGTCGCCGCCACATCAGCGCGTCAGCCTGCCGGCGTGGCAGAAGCTCTGGCTCGCGCTGCGTTACGGCCTGGCACAACGCTGAATGCATGTTCATGTCATCGGCGCCGGCCTGGCCGGCCTGTCGGCGGCTGTCGCGTTGCGTTCGGCGGGGCATGCCGTCACGGTCCTCGAGGCCGGGCCGGTCGGCGGGGGCCGGTGCCGGTCGTATTTCGATCGCGAGCTTGGGCTGCGCATCGACAACGGCAACCACCTGCTGCTGTCGGGCAACCGCGTCAGCGTTCACGTTTCTCGACACGATCGGTGCGCGGGCGACGCTGACGATGCCCGCGGAACCGCTGTTCCCGTTCGTCGATCTCAGCAATGGACAACGCTGGGTGCTGCGGCCCAATCGCGGCCGGATCCCGTGGTGGGTGCTGTCGCGGAAGCGTCGCGCGCCGGGTACGAGCGCGACCGACTACCTGGCGCTGTTGCGGCTGCGTCGGCTCAGGGGCGACGCGACGGTTGCTGCCTCGCTGCGCAACGACACGCTCTACCGGCGGCTTGGTCGAGCCGCTCGCCATCGCGGCGCTGAACACGCCACCGAATATTGCGTTGGCGCGGCTGCTGGGGGCGGTGATGCGCGAGACGCTGTTCCGAGGGGGTGGTGCCTGCATCCCCGCCATGCCGCGCGAGGGGCTGTCGGAAAGCCTGATCGATCCCGCGGTTGCTTGGCTGCATGCGCGTGGCTGCGAGGTGGTGACCGGCCGGCGTGTTGCGGGACTGCGGATCGAGGCTGACCGGGTGAGGGAACTGGCCACGACCGAGGCGGCGATACCGGTCGAGGCGGTGGTGCTCGCCGTCCCGCCCTGGGTGGCTGCCGACCTGTTGCCTGGGCAGGCGTGTCCGACCGAGTTCCAGGCCATCCTGAATGTCCACTTCCGGGTCGCGGCGGATCCCGGGCCGACTGGGTTCATCGGTCTGGTCGGCGGAATCGCCGAGTGGGTGTTCGTCAAGCAAGGCCACGTGTCGGTCACCGTCAGCGCGGCGAACCGGATGGTGGAGCAGGAAGCTGGGACGATCGCGCGGGCCGTCTGGCCGGACGTGCAGGAGGCGCTGCGGCTGGATGGCCCGATGCCGTCGTGGCGGGTGGTGAAGGAGCGCCGCGCCACCATCGCTGCCACGGCGGAGCAGGAGCGCCTGCGGCCGGGCGCGCGAACGCGGCTCGCCAATCTTGTGCTTGCCGGCGACTGGACCGCAACCGGGTTGCCCGGCACGATCGAAGGTGCCATCAGGTCCGGCCGTACCGCGGCCGAGGTGCTGCTCGCTGCCTGAGGACGCGCGATGCCGGGTGAAACGCTGCTGCCGAACGAGACCGCGCTGGATGCGGCGCTGCGCCAGGCGATCGCACGGGCGAGCGAGGCGCTGGCGCGGCAACAGCACGCCGATGGGCACTGGCTGTTCGAGCTGGAGGCGGACGCGACGATCCCGGCCGAGTACGTGCTGCTGGAGCACTTCCTCGACCGCATCGATGCGGCGCTGGAAGCGAAGATCGGGGTCTATCTCCGGTCGATCCAGGGCGCGCACGGCGGGTGGCCGCTGTTCCACGACGGGGCGTTCAACCTTTCGGCGAGCGTGAAGGCTTATTTCGCGCTGAAGGCGATCGGTGACGCCGCGGACGCGCCGCACATGGCCCGGGCGCGCGAGGCGATCCTGGCGGCGGGCGGGGCGGAGAGGACAAACGTATTCACCCGCGCCCAGCTCGCGTTGTTCGGTCAGGTGCCGTGGCGCGCGGTGCCGGTGATGCCGCTGGAGATCATGCATCTGCCGCTGTGGTTCCCGTTCCATCTGTCGAAGGTGTCGTACTGGTCGCGCACGGTGATCGTGCCGCTGCTGGTGCTGATGGCGCTGCGGCCGGTGGCCCGCAATCCGCGCGGTGTCGCGATCCCGGAGCTGTTCCGCATGCCGCCCGCGCAGGTGCGTGACTGGATCCGCGGGCCGTATCGTTCCGCGTGGTGGGGGCCGTTCTTCAGGGTGGTGGATTCCGTGTTGCGCGCGGTGCAGCCGGCGTTTCCGCGACGCAGCCGGCAGAGTGCCATCGACAAGGCGGTTCGCTTCGTCACCGAACGGCTGAATGGCGACGATGGGCTGGGCGGCATCTACCCGGCGATCGCGAACAGCGCGATGATGTTCGACACGTTGGGCTATCCGCCTGAGCATCCGGCTGCCGCGATAGCCTGGCAGGCGGTGCGCAGGCTGCTGGTGGTGGAACAGGATCGCGCCTACTGCCAGCCGTGCCTGTCACCGGTCTGGGATACCGGGCTTGCCGGACTCGCAATGGCGGAAGCTGGCGCCGACACGGCCATGGCCTGCGACTGGCTGCGCGATCGGCAGATCTTGGATGTGGTCGGCGACTGGTCCGTGCGTCGGCCTGGATTGCGGCCTGGAGGTTGGGCATTTCAGTACGCCAATCCGCATTACCCCGATGTCGATGACACGGCGGTGGTGGGCATGCTGCTGCATCGCAATGGCGATCCCAGGCACGCCGAAGCGATCGAGCGGGCGCGCGAATGGATCATCGGGATGCAGTCGTCCGATGGTGGCTGGGGCGCGTTCGAGCCGGAGAACACCCACCTCTACCTGAACAACATCCCGTTTGCCGACCATGGTGCGCTGCTGGACCCGCCCACCGCCGATGTCACCGCGCGGTGTGTGTCGTTTCTGGCGCAGATCGGCATGCCGGCGGACGATCCGGTGCTGGCGCGAGCGCTCGGGTTTCTGCGCCGCGAGCAGGAGGCGGAAGGAAGTTGGTTCGGCCGCTGGGGCACGAACTACGTCTACGGCACGTGGTCGGTGCTGTGCGCCTTCAATGCGGCGGGCGTAGGCGCGGACGATCCGGCGGTGCGGCGTGCGGTGGCATGGCTGCTCGAGGTGCAGCGGGACGACGGCGGCTGGGGCGAGGACGAGGAGACCTACGGCGACGCGCCGCATGGTCGCTACAAGGATAGCACGCCAAGCCACACGGCTTGGGCGCTGCTTGGCCTGATGGCGGCGCGTGAGGCCGATCATCCGGCGATCGCGCGGGGCGTCGCGTATTTGACCGCGACACAGGCGGACGATGGCGGTTGGCGCGAGCTGCCGTACAATGCGGTGGGTTTTCCGCGCGTGTTCTACCTGCGGTACCACGGGTATCGTTGGTACTTTCCGTTGCTGGCGCTGGCGCGCTATCGCAACCTGCGGCGGGGGAATACGCGCAAGGTGGCGTTTGGGTTCTGACGCGGGAGTGGGTGGCGCCCCCTCCGCCCGACCCCCTTCCGCGAGGGGAGCGGGGGTAGTCGTGGGGCTGGCGGCGGAGGCGCGCATTGCGCGGCGCCTGGGATTGCGAGTGGCGATCGGCGGCGGGACTGCCCTGGGCGCGCTGGCCGCGGCGCGGACGCTGATCGATGAAGGCTGCGAGGCGTTGGTCAGTTTCGGTCTGGCCGGCGGGCTCGATCCGGCGCTGCGCCCTGGCGCGATTGTTGTCCCTGCCGCGGTGATCGTCGACGACGAGCGTTACGCGACTGATCCGGAACTGTCGCGTATGTTGGGCGGCGTCACGATGCACGTGCTGGTGGGCGCCGATGCGGTGGTGGCGTCAGTTGGGGACAAACGTCGGCTGAACTGCCGCACGTCCGCCGCGGCGGTCGATCTGGAGAGTGGGCCGGTCGCTCGGGTTGCCACAGCGCACGGCCTGCCGTTCGCGGTACTGCGCGCGATCTGCGATCCGGCGGAACGTGCGCTGCCCGCGGCGGCGTTGGCCGCGGTCGACGCGCATGGCGTCATCGGCTTCTGGCGCGTCGCCGCATCGCTCGCGGCGCGGCCGGGGGAACTGCCGGCGCTGCTGGCGCTCGCGGCCGACGCGGCGGTGGCACGCCGTTCGCTGGTCGAGCGCGTCAGGCAGATATCGCGGGTTGCGGCATAGGCGCCGGTCCCCTTGGTGCGGCTTCGACGATCCTTTCGCGTGGCAGCAAGGCGCGCGCGGTGGTGCCATGACCTGGTGTGCTTCAAGCGTCAACGCGCCGCCATGCAGGGCCAGAAGTTTGCGGCTGATGGCGAGGCCAAGGCCGGAGCCGCCGAATCCTGATCACGGAAATGGCGGTAGTAGTCGAGGTCGGAGAAATCCGGGTCGCCGATCACCTGTGTACGCGACGTGGCAAGTGTATGGCCATCGGGTTTGAGGATGAAGAATGCGTTCGCCTGCGGAAGGCCCGTGAGTTTGTCGTGCAAGAAATCGCGTATCTGTGCGGTGCCGAATGATTGCGTGAACGCTCCGGTGAGCGCACGTCCTGCGCCGCCACCTGCGATTGAATTTCTTGCAGCACGCGATCGACGGCCTGCACGTCACGCGAGGTCTGCTCAGCGAGCACGAAGCCGAGGCTTCTCACTGCGGGACACTGCTGCTCGATGGTCTGGTCGTGCGGGATCCGGATCGAAACGCCGCAGCCAAGCAGTGAGAACAATGAGGGTGACGCCGAGAGCCCAGATCAGCCGGCCCGAGCGAAGGATGGCCTGCAACTATCGGCCTAAAGACACCAACCGACGGCGATGCGCTCAGTGCTGAGGAGCGAGCGCCTGTGCCGGTCGCAACTGCGCCTCGGTGACCACGCGTTCGTGGCCGTCCTGGACGTTCTTCACGCGATACTGGAGGTCGCGACCTTCATCCGGCAACGTGCGCTGAATTGTATAGGCGCCGCCGGGGACGTGTCGCTCCAGCCGGTTCGGCACCAGGTGCACGGTCTGACCAACCTTGAATCTGTGACGCGACACGATGGCACCTTTCAGCCGCCAGCGGACCGGCAGGGTCCTCTGGACGATATCGCGCCAATATGTGGGCCTTCACGGCCGAAAATGCCAGAGGGTAACTCGCGACGGGCGCGATCAGCTTGGCGGGTGGGACGCCCGGGAATCAGGCGGCGGATTGCCGCAGCGCTTCTGCGGTCGCTGCGTCTGCCGGATAGAAGGCCTCAATGGCCAGTTCCGAGAGCGTTATATCCACCGGGGTGCCGAATACGGTCGTGGTGCTGAAGAAGGACAGGACACCGGCTTCCGTGGTCAACCTGAACGGCACGACGAAGGCGGTAGCATCCACTTCATGCGGCGCATCGCCAGGGGCGGGATAGCCGCGCAACTCGCGCAGCAGACGGATCAGCACCGGATCGCCGCTCACCTGGATCTGATGCCCGAGACGGGCGAGCAGATGCGCGCGCCACTCGGCGAGATTTGCCGTCCGCGGTGCCATCCCCGCGGGGTGCAGCGCAAGGCGCATCACGTTGACCGGCGGTTTCAGCAGTTCCGCGTCGACATCGCCGATCAAGCGCTGTGTCGCGGCGTTCGATGCGATCAGCGTCCAGTGGCGATCGACGGCGAGTGCCGGATACGGTTCATGTCCGGCGAGCACCTGATCCAGCGCCTGGCGCGCAATCTGTAATGCGGGATCGTCGAGCGGACGTTCGGGGAACACCGACGCGAAGCCCGCGGCGTGCAGCAGGACGTTGCGATCGCGCAGCGGGACGTCGAGCTGTTCGGCGAGCCGCAGCACCATGTCACGGCTTGGCTGCGACCGTCCGGTCTCGAGAAAGCTGAGATGGCGCGTAGAGATTTCCGCTTCCAGCGACAGCTCGAGCTTGACTCATGCGGCGGCGCTGGCGCCACTCGCGCAACAGGTCGCCGATCGGTCTGACGGTGACTGACATGATGCGACGATAACGCGTGGGTGCGGCCGCATCCAATTACCTGCGATGTAATCGACCGGCGGCGCCGCATCGGCGAATGGTTTCGCCGCACCGCATCGGGTGCGGCAGACCAAGGAGTTTGACATGAACACGTTGACCGACCTGATCGATCGTTACATCGCGACGTGGAACGAGGCAGACGGCGGGCGTCGCCGCGATCTTATTGCGCAGACCTGGGCCGAGGGGGCGAGCTACCTCGATCCAATGCTGCAAGGCGAAGGGAGGGATGGGATCGACACGATGATTGCCGCTGTGCAGGAGCGGTTTCCGGGCCACCGGTTCCGTCGCACCGGCGAGGTGGAAAGCCACCATGACCGCGTGCGCTTCACATGGGAGCTTGCGCTGGAGGACGGCGATCCGGTGGTGAAGGGTACCGACTTCGGTGTCATCGCGTCAGACAACCGGCTGGCGGCGATTACCGGGTTCTTCGATCACGTGCGGCAGGGCTGAACTCTTCGGGCTGTCAATTGGAGAAGCGGGGCGATGGGTCCTCAGGACGATGGCGATTGCTTCGTCGCTTCGCTTCTCGCAATGACTTGGGTGGCGACCACGCCGCGGTCTATGAGGTCGGCGATCTCGGATGCGCTGTAGGCATGTTCGTGCAGGATCGCCTCGGTGTGTTCGCCCAGTCCCGGCGCAGTGGCGAGGCGGCTGCCATCGACGAGAGGCGGCGCGCCGATGAGTTGCGGCATCGGGAATTCGGTCGGCACGTGCGGTTGATGGAGCCAGGCGATGGCGCCGCATGCCTCGACATGCGGATGTTGGAGGAAGCCGGTGTAGCTGTTCAGTTGCTCGTGCATGATGCGCTCGGCGGCCAGGCGCTGCGACCAGTAGGCGAAGGGCTGTGATGCGAGCAGCGTGCGCAGCGCCGCATTGATCTCGGCCGCGTGGTCGAAGCGTCCCTGCGTCGTGCGGTATCGCTCGTCGGCGGCGAATAGGGGCAGGTCCACCGCCTTGCAGAAGCCGAGCCATTCGTGGAGGCGGACGACAGTGACGGTCATCCAGCCGTCGGCGACCTGATAGACGCCGCTGGGCGCGCCGGGCGGGCGGATCGCGCCGCCCTCGAGATACGACTGCATCATGCGCACGACCTGAAGGCCGGCCGCCGCCTGAAGCAGGCTGGCCTCGATGTGGCGGCCGCGCGGTTCGTCGCGGCGCGCGTACAGGGCTGTGGATACGGCTGAATAGGCGTAGAGCGCGGTGCTCATGTCGATGGCGATGATCGGCGTGCGGTGCGGGATGCCGTCCTCGCCTTTGTTCTCCACGGTGAGGCCTGTGTAGGCCTGAAGGATCGGATCCATCGCGGGACGTTCGGCGAGCGGGCCCGATTGGCCGAAGCCGGATACCGAGAGGTAGATGATGCGGGGTTCGCGCTCGGATACCTCGGCGTAGCCGAAGCCCAGGCGTTCGATCACGCCGGGTCGGAAACCCTGGAGGAACACGTCGGCACCGGCGATCAGGCGCCAGAGGATTGCGCGGCCGTCGGGCTGCTTCAGGTCGAGCGCGATGGCGCGTTTGCCGAGGTTGGCGGGGAGCGAATAGGCGCACTGGTCGCCGTAGACCACGCCGAGATTGCGCGCCCAGTCGCCGACGCCGGGGGGTTCGACCTTGATGACGTTGGCGCCGTACTGGGCGAGCAGCATGGCGCAGTAGGGGCCGGCGACGCCCTGGCTCACGTCGATCACCTTCAGGCCGGCGAATGGCTGGTCGTAGCTCATGGGGGTGGTGTGGTCCGCGCGTAGTGTGGGGCGGAGGGTAGGCGGGAAATGGCGATATTGCGAGCCTGCCTTCCTGTTCGAGAGCGCCGCGGTGTGTATCGCGCACCTTTCGCATCTGCATCATCTTCTGATGGAGCAGGACTACGTGCTGCTGGGGGTACGGTGTGGTGATTGCGCCGGTGGATGGCGTCCATACACTGAGCCCGCAAGGCATGTCCGCGGTGCATGAGCAGATGCGTCCACGGCGGGTGTTGCCCATGCAGTATGTTGTGCGGGACGTGGTGGAGCGGTTCGTTGAGTGGGTGCGGGGGAGGTAAGAGGTTCGGTTCAGAGATTCGACGACACTGCTTGTGTTGCGAGAGACGCTGCCGGAGCGGGGGACGGCGAATTTTCTATCTGGAGGGTAGGCAGGAATCCATTCCATTCCGTTCAGCGGGCGCGCAAGACGACCAGATCCTGATAGTGATGAAAGTTGGGATGAACGGCAAGGATCTCAAAGTGCTCCGTCCAATTCTCCAGTATAAAGTCACGACTTATCCAGACATTCCGATAATAGTCGCCACCAATTCCACTTTCCTCAAGTTGGGTGTTGGGCATAATGGAGTACATTCCGTCCACCAAGCGAGCTCGCGCCTCTTCGTCCCGAAGGAATGGCTCGAAGTAGAACAGCGCCAGCTCTGCCATGACGGTAACCGCGACAATTCCACCAGATGCGCACACGCGGCGTAATTCCGCCAGCCACGCCTGTTGGACTGGTCGGTCCAGATGCGTAAAGACGCTATAGCCAAATATGAAATCGAACTGCCCATCGGCGAACGGCAAAGGCGGTAGCCTCCCGGTGCGAATAAACGTGCCCGGCAGCGAACGCTCGGCCCACGTGAGTGAAAGCGGGTCGATGTCAACACCTACATACTCGGTGGCCGCGCTGCATTGAGCGATTGCCTTGGTCAGGTGAAGCCCGATGCGCCCGGGTCCACAGCCCCAGTCGAGGATCCGCACGGCACTTAGGAGCGGGCGCCCGGCATAGCGCTCGAAGGCAGACTTGAACCCGTTGAACAGTGTGCAACCCGATACGAGGTAATAATCGGTAGATGATTCGCCAATATGAGCGATAATATCGGATGGTGGGACCAGGAAATTCTTCGTTGTTGGGATAAACAACCATCTCGAGAACTGATCGAGGGGTGTGATAGGGGCGCCGCTTCGATTGCCGGCGAACTCTCAATTGAGAGGTAGTCTAGCCTTGTGACACCCAGCTCGCTCCGTGCTGCAAATGGCGCGGTTGGCGCATTTGGCCAGTATGGGAAGTGCATCGCAAATCCCTTGTCGACCGTTGTGACCACTTCCACCCCTGCATCACCCTCGCCCCGTAGCGTTCGGTTAAATGGATAGCCGTACCAGGGAAGTGCCCAGCCGCGGAACTCAATCATGCCGTCGTCGGCCGAATAACTGTTTATATTCCAGAAATAGGGTGGCAACGACAGCGACTGTGTCAGCCAGTTGGGAAAAAGCGCATTGAATTCAGAATTGCTCACCTTAGTTGGGATGCCTTCGTCTTAAATGCGCTGCATGACCGCAACGGCCTGCCAATAACGCGAAGGGTCATCTATATAGGCGCGCAAGGCAAACGCGTGACCCCATTCACGCTCAATAAAGATAGCCGGCACAATGGCGTCACCATATTCTGATGCCTCCCGGTGTGTGCCGCCGCCGGTTGGCAAGTAGGAGAATTGCCCTACATCGAATTGAGCCCGCAACTGGCTAGCGTGAGGCGCGAATTTCTTGAGCCCCTGATGCCACTTCGATACCGGTTTGTCCGGCAGCTGCTCAATGAATGCGGCAAACCGGCGCGGTTCGAGCGTCATACAGAATACTGCACCCGGCTGCAACACACGGGCAAGCTCGCGCATCCAGTGCAGATGCGCCTCTTCGGACAAGTGTGTGAATACTGAATAACCTATGCCTGCCTGGAAGTAAGAATCTGGATATGGTAGTCTGCCTCGAGGGTAAAGCCGATCGAAGTTTCCGGGAACGCGGGTGCTCTTGCATAGGTCGAGGGCCCCGGGATCAACATCACAGCCATAGAGATTGCTGCTGCTTATATCCTTCCAGAATATCCTAGGGAATCTTCCCCAACCGACCCCGAAATCTAAAAACCTTCTCTCCAGCGCTAGTGGCAGACCTAGAGCATCAGCATAACCCCTCGCAGCAAGATAAAAGCCGAAGGCCTCGCGTATAGTGGCTTCATTCGACGTACCCACGAAAGCTGCCTGTAATTCCGGGTCCGGGAAGCAAGGAAACCTAAATCCCTTGACCTCGGGCGTAGTTGTAGTTTGTAGTAGTATTGCCAGCCATGCATCATCCGACATGGCGCGGAATTCCTCGGGAAGGTCTTGTGCGACGACGCTATGCGAAGTGGCGACAGCGGGGTGAGGCGCCATGGCAGCATGCGCGTCATTGATCAGTAGCGCCAGCGCGTCCGCGAGGCCATTGTGAATTTTCATACCCTCTGCCGCCTGACAATCACCTTCGCTCGAGATCGTCAGATCGTGGAACAACCGCCCATCAGCCCGACCGAGGTAGGTTTGCGCCAGCGTAGTGTTGCCCTCGGCGTGTCTGGCCAGCAGCGCCGCCCTTTCCTGCGGCGTCAGCAACTGTAACCGATCGTTTCCCCTATCGGAGATGGCTCCCAGTGCATGCAAGTGGGTAACCACCGAACGGTCGGCATCTTGCGCGTTGAGATAAGCCAGGGTCAGCGCGATGTGCGCGGGCAGACGCTGGTTATAACGTTGTTGAGGCAGTGGCTCATAGCCCATCGACGTATCCAAGCCACAGACCGAAAGGAAGTCCATCACAGTGTCACCGCCGACAAGCTGTGATTCCTCGTATGCTCGCAGAATGATTGCTGCGACGCCAAAGGCGCTGGCCCACATTCCCACTGTTCCCGCATAGTCTAGCCAAGGATGCGCGAGACAATCAGAAAGCGAGTTTTTTTCACCATAGTTGGCGACCGCCGTCGACCAGACCGAAATAATGAACTCGTCCTGGCGCCGAACATAGCAAATGATCCGAACATCCATGTCGCTAAGCTTGTGTGCGAGGAGATGGATGGCCGGTCGGTCAAGCTTTGTTGCAAAATCCTCCGATGAAAGAATGATTGTTCGGGCTGTGCTATTAGCTATCTCGCCGTGCAGCTCATCCATATCTGGCCACGACGCCGCGAGTTCACTTAAGCGATTCTGCGCCAGGGCATTGGGGAACAGGTGGTGCCCGAACCGGTAATCACCTTTGCCGCGCCCTGCTGCGGGATAGAGCACACCTTGCGCTGCCAGGGCGTCCGCGTTCCCTGTCATCCACACCTGGATGGACGTCGTTCCCGTCTTGGGGAATCCGATATGGAGATAAACCTGCTTTTTGGCTGGTTGCGAATCCATGGCTAGATCGATCTCAGTTGTTATAGCGGTCGCGCCTTTCGCTCACCAGCTCCTCCGAAAGTGCAGACAGACGCGAGGCATACCGGGGTGAATACTTGGCTTCCCGAACCCAGGCGTCGTACACACCGAACTGCCGGGCGATCATGTCGAACACGTATGGCCAGTTCGCCGGCGTCGGTGCCATGGGGTTTCTGACGCGGCGGCTCGCGATGCGCCGGTAATAACTTCCGAGTGTGGCCTCAGTGTCGTCGGCAGCCAAGTGCTGCAGCGTACCGAAGGCGTTCGCGCCGTGAATTCGGTAACGGTATGCAGTCTCCGGAACATAGCAAGGTTCGACGACGGTGATGGCCCGCAGCATGAATTCCCAGTCATGGCAGTACTTCAGCGCGCAGAAGTCGCCAATCTCGGTCGCTAACGTTCGGTTGAGGAAGATGTTTCCCGTGGACCCGGCGAGCTGATAGCGCAGGAAGCCAAAGCCAATGGACGGCAATGCCGCCCCCAACCGACTTGGCCCCAGTTCCAGGACATCCTTCAGTTCGTGACGTCTTACGCGGCGCCCAGACCCATCGATCAGCCGCAATGCGCTGAATGCGACGAATGGTTCATCTGCCTGGTGGCTGCGCGACGTCAGAAGCTGCAGCCGTTCCGGCTCGTAGCTGTCGTCCGAGTTGATGAAGGTGACGAACTCGCCGCGTGCCGCCGCGAGGCCCAGGTTCAGGCTCTGGTGGGCTCCCAGGTTTTGCTCGTTGCGGCTGATTTCCAGCCTGCGAAAGCGTCGTCTGAATTGTTTATCGTCCGCCACGTCGCGGATAACCGTGAATGTCTGGTCGGTCGAACAGTCGTCCAGGATCAGAAATTCGACGTCGCGGTACAACTGGTCGAATACGGACCGCATCGCTTCTGCCACGAACGCCGCGTGGTTGAAGCTCGGCATGATTACACTCACCAGCCCCTCGATTGCGTCACTGCGGACCAATGACAACGACCTTGCTGGAGAGCGCTCTCAGGCAGGAGGAGCCGATCCGGGTGTCAATGCCGATCTCGTATTTGCCAGGATCGACGCTGCTCAATCGCACGGATGAGCGGATGCCGGACCACAGCCCCTGATCCGACGGCAGCTTGTGATATTCAGCTACGTCGGCCCTGGGAACACGCTGCTGAATCCGAGCGGTGAAGGCCTGCTCACCATCCATGGAGAGCAAGGTCAAATAGCTGACCGTCTCCGCGGTCATTTCCTGTCCTGCGATCAGGTTCCAGCCGGAGATTTGCAGGTATCCCGTTTGGTCGACCGCAATCATATCGCCGTCGCTGATTTGGTTGATGCGCTCGATGTTGCATGAGCCTTTCAATTGGACGCCCAGCGGCGCAAGCGCGGACTCCGAAAAGTTGACGAACGCAGGCTGCAATCCGATTCTTTGGGTTTCCAGCGACAGATATTGTTCCGACATATACCTGAGGGCGGTTTCGAACGACCGGAGCCAGGCCGCCAGCGCGGTCAGGTCTTCCTCGCCCGCCGGCAGCTTGGCCTTCGTTGCCGTCATTATCGTGCGCCACTCGGATAGTCCGGCCATCGCCCGCCGGGTCGCCTCGAGGAACAGTCGACCGTATCGAATGTCGGGTTCGATATGCGCGCCTTCGCCCCATTCGTTCCACGCATTGATGAAGACCAGGCGCTGGCCGGCCGGAAGGTGCCGGCGGGTAAAGCCGATCGCCTCGCGCAGCCACAATTCGTAGAGTTCCGGGGTTGCGCCGTGAAAGACATTCCCCTTGCGGCCTCGCCGCGGCGTGTTGTCCCAGCCTGGCATTACGCAGCGGTAGCGCGGGTAGTCGGCGGGTGCCGCCACGGTTTCAGCCATCACGGCGTCGGCGTAGTTGTACACGCTGCCGGAGAAGCCTTCAGCGAGTCCCTTCAACGTGTCGTTGATCGGCCCCGCCACAAGCTGGTGCGGCGGGAATTCCACGGCCGAATCGCAGCCACTGGCAAAGGGATCGTTCAGCCCGAACGTCTCGGCCATGCAGATGTGGAGATCCGGCAACCCGCCCTGGCGCGCAGCCTCCCGCCAGGCCGCGAAGAGTGCCCCCGGATTCGGCAGCAGCCCGACCCGATAGATGACCAGCAACGGCTTGCCGTGCACCTTGATGTATCGGTGGTCGGCGAAAAGTGGCAGCAGATCGAAGATCAGCTTCTTGTCTGAGTCGAAGTCGTGCTCCTGGGCGATGAGAATCTCGCTTTCGGATCCGTCCCAGCGTCGTGACCAGGGCTCGTTCGCCCAGCAGACACAGAATGGGAAATCTGGTTCGCCGGACTGCAGCATTTCTTCCAATGGGCGCTGGAGGATGCGGCGACCGGAGAACCAATAGTAGTGGTAGCAGAATCCGTGGATGCCGTACTGCTTGGCCAGCTCGGCCTGCGCAGCACGGGCTTCGGGAAGGCGGAGATCGTAAAAGCCAAGGTCGGCCGGTATATGCGGCTGATAGTGACCCTCGAACAGCGGCTGCGCCCCGGCCGTACCCGGCCATTCGGTGAAGCCTTTCCCCCACCACCGGTCATTCTCTGGAATGGGATGATATTGAGGCAGGTAAAACGCGATGAGCCGTACCTCCGATTCCGCGCTGGCGGAAATCTCGATGCGACTTGCTTCTTCCGCGCGTTCGTCCTGCGAGTGATGCGGCGCCAGCTTTTTGCGTGCGGCCGATTTTAACGCAACCGCCCGGCCGTTGACCTGTCGTGGCGCCCTCACGTTGCAACGCCGTAGCGCGCGAGGGTGGGCATTTCGACTGGTGACTCCTGATCAGGGGTTGAACGCATGGGACGGTCCGGTGCTCGCGGTTGCGGCTGTTACACGCAATCGTGGGCGGATCTTATCGGCTGCATTCTGAACGAACAGTTAACGTGCACGGGGCCAGCGCCGCCCCCGCGCGCTACCCCAGCATCGCCGCCCGCACCTTGCCTACGCCGGCAAAATCCACCCCCACCCGATCCCCCGGCTCAATCGGGAACTGCCGCGTGAACGAACCGCTCATGATGATCTCGCCCGCCTGAATACTCCGCCCGAACTCCCGCAGCTTGCGTGCCAGCCAGATCACCGAGTTCAGCGGGTTGCCGAGCACCGCATCGCCGCGCCCGGTCGCGACGGTCTCGCCATTGATCCGCACCGTCGCGGCCACCGCATCCAGCGCCAGCGCGCCCAGCGGTACCGGATCGCCCAGCACCACCGTCTTCTGCTGCGCGTTGTCCGCCATCGCGAGCGCGATCTGCGCCGTGAAGTCGCCACGCGTCTCGATGATCTCCAGCGCTGGATACACCGCGTCGATCGCCCGGCGCACGGTGGCCATGTCCACCTCGCCACTGCAGAGTCTGACCGACCCGCAGGCACAGTTCCGACTCGAACCCAGGACGGATCAGTTCGTCGCGGCGGAAGACATGCCCGGATGGCCTGCTGTCCAGGATGCAGCCGAACACCGGCTCGTGGAAACCGAATTGCTGCTGGATCGGTTCTGCGGTCAGGCCGACCTTCCAGCCGATCTGCCGCTCGCCCGCGGCGATACGACGCTCGATCATGCCGAGCTGGACGCGATACGCCTCATCCAGCGTCAGACGATCGAACCACCGGGTCGGGAAATACTCGCCGCGCGCGCGTGCTGCCCAGAACTCGTCGATCGCAGCCTGGCCGTCGAACGGCATCGTCGCCCTCCCCGCGCATTTGGTCGCAGGCTAGGGCCGTCGCCCGACGGTTGCCAACCCGGCGCGCGCATGCAAGCTGGCGTGCCAGATCGAAGCGCAGCAACGGGAGGACGTCGTATGCGGATCGCCATCATAGGCCAGCAGGATTTTGGCAAGGCAACGCTGGAGGCATTCCTCAACCGCGGCGATACGGTCGCGGCGGTGTTCTGCGCGCCGGAGAAGGGGCGTCCCGACCCGCTGCGCGTCGCGGCCGAAGAACGCGGCGTGCCGGTGCATCAGTTCCCGAAACTGACCGATCCCGCGGCGCTCGAGGCGATGCGGGCGGCGGATGCGCAGGTCGGCGTGATGGCGTACGTGACGCAGTTCGCGCCGCAGGATTTCTGCAACATCCCGAAGTTCGGCACCATCCAGTTCCACCCCAGCCTGCTGCCGCTGCACCGCGGCGCCTCGTCGATGAGCTGGGCGATCATCTGCGGACGGACCGAGACCGGGTTCTCGATCTTCCGCCCGACGGATGGGCTGGACGAAGGGCCGGTGATCCTGATGCGCGCGGTGCCGATCGAGCCGGAGGACACGCTGGGCTCGCTCTATTTCGGCAAGATCTTCCCGATGGGGGTGGCGGCGCTGGTGGAGGTCGCGGAACAGGTGGTGGCCGGCCGCGCGCCCGCGCTCGCGCAATACGAGCCGAATGCCGGCTATGAGGGCATCATCCGCGACGCGGAAACCCGCATCAACTGGGCGAACCACGTGGACATCATCTACAACCTGATCCGCGGCTGCGATCCCGCGCCGGGCGCCTGGACCATGGCGGACGGCAAGAAGCTGTTCGTGTTCAATGCCACAAAGCGCATCGCGCGCACGTTCTCCGAGGTGAAGGGCAAGAAGCTCGGCGAAGTGGTGGCGATCAACAATGGCGCGCTGGTGGTGCACGGGCAGGGCGGCTTCATCGAGATCGCCCGCGCACGCCCCGACGGCGGCAGGAAAGGTGTCGCGGCGGACGCGGGCGTCGCGGTCGGCACGATCCTTGGAGGCTGAAGCGTTAGGCCATTTGGGGCGGGCAGAGTGGCCCGCCCCGAACGATCCGGTTATTCGCCCTCGACGCCGATTGCGTAGGCAGTCTCGCCGTGCACGGCGTCATCGCCCACCCGCAGCATCGCATCGTCCATGCGCAGCGGAGTGAAGAACGAAATCACCTTGAGGATGATCGCGGTCGCGATGACGTTGTAGACGATGATGAAGACCGCGCCGTAGCATTGCAGCAACAGTTGGTGGCCGCCATCGCCATAGAGCAGGCCAGTGGTGCTCACGCCCGGTGCGTCCTTTTCGGTGCCGATGTATTCCAGCATGTCGGGGCAGGCCAGGACGCCGGTCAGCAGGCCGCCGGTTATGGCGGCGATGCCGTGCGTCGAGAACACGCTGAGCGTATCGTCCACCCGCATCATCAGCTTGGTCTTTTGCAGCCAGTTCATGCTCATCCAGGGGATGATGCCGGCCGCGACGCCGATGATGAGGGCGCCCCAGCCGTTCACGTAGCCGGCTGCCGGCGTGATGGCGACCAGTCCCGCGATCATGCCGTTGACCGCACCGAGGACCGACGGCTTGCCGTAGGACATCTTGTCGAGCAGGGTCCAGACCAGCACACAGCATGCGGTGGCGGTGTTGGTATTCAGCACCGCAGCCCCCGCATCGGCGTTGGCGAAGTAGGGATCGCCGCCGTTGAACCCGTTCCAGCCGAGCCACAGGATACCGGCGCCGACCAATGTGATCAGCAGGCTGTTGGGTGGGAAATGCGTGCGATCCTGGTCGAGGCGCGGGCCGACCATGGCCGCGGCAACGAAGCCCGAACTGGCGGCGGCAAGATGGATGACGTAGCCGCCCGAGAAGTCGACCACCCCCATGCCGGCGAGCCACCCGCCGCCCCACAGGCTGAAGGCGCCCACGGTATAGACCAAGGTCATCCAGATTGGGCAGAAGAACACCCATGCCCGGAAATTCATGCGTCCGAGCACCGATCCCGCAAGGATGATCACCGTGATCGCCGCGAACACGAACTGGAAGTAGACCAACGTCGCCATCGGGAAGGCCATTTCCGGCATGCCCGACGCGGCGGCGGGGATGGTTGCCTGGCCGATACTGAACGCCGCCGACAGGGCAGGCATCGGCGTACCGAGGAAGGGGAACCATTGTGGTCCGAATGCCATGTTGTAGTCGAACAAGACCCAGACGACGAGGACCGAGGCGAACGCGTAGATCGACATGAATGCCGAGTTGATCGCCCATTTCTTCTTGACGATGCCGCCATAGAGGACCGTAAGGCCCGGAACACTTTGCAGTGCTACAAACGTAGCTGCGGCCAATTGCCAGGCGTTGTCGCCGCTATCGAGCCATTTTGGTGACGGTACAAGCATAGGTTTCTCCCCCGAAGCCGGTTTTTTCCGACGGCGTCCCCACCACAGGAGGCGACAGACGCCAAGCAATGCTGGATCAAGCAAGATATATGCCGCACGCAAGGGCCCGGCCGGTTCAACGCCTTGTGCCTAACGCGTCAGCGCCGAGCGTGCGGTTCGTCAAGCGCCGTGCCGTCTCTCCGCCGAAGACATATTGATTGTATTTCCTTCGGACCATTCCCGCAATGGTTGAAGCAAGGTCGCGTGTACATGACGGATTCGCACGCCGTAGGGGATACGATCGGCGCAAAGGTCAGCAAAGCGGCGCATTGCATAACGCGTAAGCAATGGTGATCGTCGTTTCGTTGTGCCCGCCTCTGCCGGCGACACACTTTGCAACGTCGAGGAAACTTGGCTATGGGGACGGGGCCCTCGCAGATGAGATCATGCTCCTGTCCCGGCACGTCGTGGCGATGATTGGCGCGCTGGCACCATGCATTGCGGCTGCGCCCGCTTACGGGCAGCCCCAGGCAAAGCCGCTCGTGGTCACCTGCACGAACCCAGCCAGCGGCGCGACCTGGCAAATCAGCATCGACTATGGCCGCGCGACCGTGGACGCCAATCCGGCGCGGGTCAGCCGCGGCGAGATCTCCTGGCATGACGCCAAGGATGGCGGCAACTACACGCTCGACCGCAGTTCCGGCGATCTGATGGTCGTCGTGGCGTCCAGCACTGGCGGCTATTTCCTGCATCATCGCTGCGCGCTGCCGCCTTGAACCTCGATCGCGCGAGGCGAGCAGGATGAGCGACGATCTTGCGACGCCGCGGGCGAGCATCGGCTACTACTCAGCCACGGGTCCCCGCCCGCGCAATGAGGATTTTGCCGGCGCGGTGCTTGGCTCCAAGCTTGCCGCGGAGCGACGCGACGTGGCGGCGGCCGTCGCGGACGGCATCGGCGGCGCCAAGGGCGGCCGCGTGGCGGCGGAGACCGCCGTGCGTGGTTTCCTCGACGGCTTCTGGGACGTGCCGGAGACCATGGAGGTCCGTCGCGCCGGGGCCCGCATCCTCGATGCGCTCAACGCGTGGATTTATTCCCAGGCGCAGCAGGACACCAACCTTGTAGGCATGGGCTGCACCTTCACCGCGCTGGTCCTGCGCGGGCGTCTCGCGCACCTGCTGCATGTCGGCGACACGCGCGCCTACCGGCTGAGCGGCGATCGCCTGCTGCGCCTCACCACCGATCACGTGCGCGAGGCAGCGCGAATTCGCCCGTGCTCACTCGCGCACTCGGCATCGAGCACGAGCTTCGGCTGGACTACACCAGCCATCCGATCGCGCTGCACGATCGCTTCCTGCTGTGCACCGACGGCGTGCATGGCGCGCTGGTGGACGAGAGCATCGCCGACATCCTGCGCGTCCGCTCGGCACCGGCGGACACCAGCCGCACGCTGGTCGAGGCGGCGCTCGAAGCCGGCAGCACCGACAACTGCACGGCGCTCGTGCTGGATGTCGTGGCGCTGCCGACCGCGCGCTCCGACGATGTCGGCACGCCATCATGCGCCTGCCGCTGATCCCGGTGCCACAGGTCGGCGACACGGTGGACGGCTTCGTGCTGAACGTCGCTGGTGTCCGACGGCCCCTACAGCCGCCTGTTCGGCGCGATCGACGAGGTGGATGGCGGCACGGTGGTGCTGAAGTTCCCCAAGCCGCAGGTCGCCGCCGTGGCCACCTTCCACGCCGCCTTCGTCCGCGAGGCGTGGGTCGGCACGCGGGTCACCAGTCCCTGGGTCGCGCACGTGATCGAATTGCCGCCGGAGCGGCAGACCTGTCTCTACACCGTCATGCCGCTCTACACTGGGGAGCTTCTGGAGACGCGCATCGGCGCGTGCACCGCGCGTGGGCATGGAGGAGGGCCGCAACCATCGCGATCAAGCTGGCGCGCGCGGCGGGCGCGCTGCACCGCGTCGGCATCATTCATCGCGACATCAAGCCGGACAACGTGATGCTGGAGGCCGGCGGGTCGCTCAAGCTGCTCGATCTGGGCGTGGTGCGCCTGCCGGGACTGGAGGATTTCCCGCCCGGAGGCGATTCCCGGCACGACCGCCTATATGGCGCCCGAGATGTTCGCGGGCGAAGCCGGCAATGTGGCGACCGACATCTATGCGCTGGGCGTCACGCTGTTTCGTGCCTTCACCGGCGAGTTCCCCTACGGCAATCCGGACGCGATCAGCCGCCGCGCCAGGAGCGGCCGAAGGATATCGCGATTCTGCGCCCCGATCTGCCGGCCTGGCTGCACGCCGCGCTCGGCCGCGCGATCGCGCTCGATCCCACCGAGCGGTTCGTCGACATGGCAGAGCTCGCCAGCGAATTTGAAGCAGGGCCGTCGCTCACGCCCGCGCCGACGCGTCGGCCGCTGACCTTGTATGAGCGCGCGCCGCTTCGCTTCTGGCAGGCGGCGGCCGCACTGCTGGGCCTGGCGTTGCTGGCGTCGCTGGTGTGGAAATAGGCAACGGCGTCGCAACGGACTGGCGTTGCGAGAAGCGCGATCTTGCAGCTACGCTTCGCCGCAAGAAACCGTCCAGGGAGCTGACGCCGTGCTGGAGCATCTGGAACGCCAGACGTCGCTGACCAACAATCAACGCAAGATCGTGTTCGCCGCCATCCTTGGCGACATGCTCGACTTCTTCGACTTCTATCTGATCGGCTTCGTGCTCGCGTTCATCGTCGGCTCGTGGAAGCTCACCTACGGCCAGTCGGCGATGATCCTGCTGTCCTCCGGCCTCGGCGCGGTGCCTGGTGCGCTGTTCTGGGGCTGGCTCGCCGATCGCATCGGGCGGCGCAAGGTGTTCATCCTGACCGCGTTGAACTTCTCGCTCGCCACCGGCGTGATGGCGCTGACACCGGAGCAGGGCGGCTGGATCTTCCTCACCGTTCTTCCGCTTCCTGGTGGGCTTCGGCGTCTCCGGCCTGTTCGCGGTGGACCTGCCACTGGTGCAGGAATTCGTGCCGACGTCGAAGCGCGGGCTGGTCGGCGGGATCGTCACGTCGTGCCTGCCGCTCGGCAGCATGCTCGGCGCGTTTCTCGGCGCCTATCTGGCGCCGATCGTCGGCTGGCGCGGGCTGTTCGTCGTCGGCCTGCATGCCGGCGCTGCATCACCCTGCTGATCCGCGCCTGGGTGCCGGAGTCGCCGCGCTGGCTGATCCGCATGGGCCGCGTCGAGGAAGCGCGTCAAGCGCTCGCCTGGGCACTGCAGACCGATCCGCGCAGCATCGACGCTGCCCACCAGCGTGCCCGCGCCGCGGCACACGCCGTGGCGTGAACTGTTCCGTTATCCGCGCAGCATGATCCTGTCCACGCTCACCAGTCTCGGCATCCAGACGACGGGCATCGGCCTGGTGCTGTGGGCGCCGACATTGTTCGCACAGACACTGTCGATCTCGCCGGCGGAAGCATCGTTCCTGATGATCTGGGTCGGCTTCGCGGGGCTGATCGGGCGCTTCCTGTTCTCCTGGCTGTCGGAAACGATCGGCCGGCGGCCTTCGGGTGTGCTGCTGAGTTTCGGTGCGGCGATCTTCTGCTGGCTCGCCGGCGTGTACCACGCGGACTTCATCGGCGGCGTCTCGATGCTGTTCCTGGGGATCATGCTGTCGCGCTTCTTCGGCGACGGCGGCTATGCGGTCGTCGGGCCGTACGCCGCGGAGGTGTGGCCCTCCGGCTTGCGCGCGAGCGGCATGGGTTTCGGCTATGGCCTCGGCAATTTCGGCAAGGTGCTCGGACCGCTTGGGCTGGCGCTGATCGCTGGATCGTCCAACTACGTCAATCCGAAGGCCGATCTTGCGGCGCTTGGGCCGGCGATGAACTATCTTGCGGCGTGGAGCGTCATGGCCGGGCTGGTGTTCCTGTTCCTTGGTTTCGAGACGAAGGGACGCTCGCTCGAGGAGATCGACGATGCTCTGCCGCAGCCAGAGGCCGCAAAGGTGCGGACGGTTTAGGAAAGGAGATCGAGACATGCCAGTCGTTCGCGCATCCGAGCGCCCGACCAAGCAGGGCGCGGCGAGCACTTTCAGCGGCACCGTGTTTCAGGACGAGGTCGTCGTCGGCGCGGCGCCATCGCGCATGCGCGCTTCGGTCGTGTCGTTCACGCCTGGGGCGCGCACCGCGTGGCACGCGCATCCGGTGGGACAGACGCTGTATTGCCTGTCCGGCGTCGGGCGCATCTGCTTCAAGGGCGAGAAGCCCCAGGCGCTGAACCCCGGCGACACGGTGATGATCCCGCCGAACGTGCAGCACTGGCACGGTGCCGCGCCGGATCGGTTGTTCGCGCATCTGGCGATGTCGGAGAACAGCGATACCGGCGCCGGCACGTCGTGGGGCGAGCACGTGACCGACGCGGAGTACACGCAGCCCGTTTGAGTGTCATTGCGAGGCGGCGAAGCCGACGAAGCAATCCCCATCGGGATTGCTTCCCCTTGCATTCACGAGGATCGCAATGACAGCTATTCGGCGGCGGCGCGCGTCGGTGCGTCGCCGATCGCGCCGGACGCCTTGATCTCGGTGATCCGGCCTTCGTCGAAACGCAACACGTCGCGCAGTATCTCGTCGGTATGCTCGCCGAGCAGCGGCGAGCGCGTCACCTCGGAAATGCTGTCCGACATCTTGATCGGATTGCCGACAGTCAGGTACTTGCCGCGCGTCGGGTGATCGACCTCGACCACCGTGCCGGTGTCACGCAGCGACTGTTCCTCGGCGATTTCCTTCATCGACAGGATCGGGCCGCACGGGATGTCGTACTTGTTCAGGATGTCCATGGCCTCGAACTTGGTCTTGGTCATGCATCCACTGCTCGATCGTATCGAAGATCTGCTTCAGCTTCGGCAGGCGCGCCGGAGGCTTCGCGTACTCCGGATCGGTCTTCCATTCCGGCTTGCCGATCACATCGCAGATCGGTTCCCACACTGGCGCCTGCGCGATGAAGTAGATGTAGGCATTGGGATCGGTCTCCCAGCCCTTGCATTTCAGGATCCACCCGGGCTGGCCGCCGCCTGATGAATTGCCGGCGCGCGGCACCGCGTCACCGAATTCGCCATCCGGATACTGCGGATATTCGGTGAGCGGCCCATGTGCGAGCCGCTGCTGGTCGCGCAACTTCACGCGGCAGAGATTCAGCACGCCGTCCTGCATCGCGCACAGCACCTTCTGGCCGCGCCCCGTCGTGACGCGCTGGAACAGCGCCGAGACGATGCCGAGTGCGAGATGCAGGCCGGTGCCGGAGTCGCCGATCTGCGCGCCGGTGACCAGCGGCGGGCCATCGTCGAAGCCGGTGGTCGATGCCGACGCCGCCGGCGCACTGCGCGACGTTCTCGTAGACCTTGCAGTCCTCGTACGGGCCGGGTCCGAAGCCCTTCACCGAGGCAAGGATCATGCGCGGGTTCAGCGACTGGATGTGTTCCCAGGTGAAGCCCATGCGGTCGAGCGCGCCGGGCGCAAAATTCTCCACCATCACGTCGCAGGTCTTCACCAGCGCCTCGAGCACCGCCTTGCCCTGCGGATTGCGGCCATCGATGGTGATCGAGCGCTTGTTGTGGTTCAGCATCGTGAAATAGAGGCTGTCCACCTTCGGAATGTCCTGAAGCTGCCCGCGCGTGATGTCGCCGACACCGGGGCGTTCGACCTTGATCACGTCGGCGCCCAGCCAGGCGAGAAGCTGCGTGCAGGTCGGCCCCGACTGCACGTGGGTGAAGTCGAGGATCTTAACGCCGTCGAGTGCTTTAGACATCTTATGCTCCTGGCTTCTTTGTCGAGCGCGCTGCGGGGATTGAGATTGCCGATGTTGCCACTCTCGCTGCCCGCCGCCGGGTCGATCACCGCGTTGATGAGCGTGGGCTTGCCGGAGTCCATGGCCACGTCCACGGCGCGCTTGAGCTCGTCCGGCGTGGTCGCATTGACGCCGACGCCGCCGAAACCCTCGATCATCCTGTCGTAGCGGGCGCCCTTGACGAACGCGGTCGTGGCTGCGTCGCTGCCGCCGCCCGGATTGACGCCGTCGCCGCGATAGATGCCGTCATTGTTGAACACGACGATGCAGACCGGCAGGTTGTAGCGGCAGATCGTCTCCACCTCCATGCCGGAAAAGCCGAACGCGCTGTCGCCCTCGATGGCGAGCACCGGCTTTCCGGTCTCGATCGCGGCGGCGATGGCAAAGCCCATGCCGATGCCCATCACGCCCCAGGTGCCGACATCGAGGCGCTTGCGCGGCTGATACATGTCGATCACGCCGCGGGCCTGGTCGAGCGTGTTCGCGCCCTCGTTCACCAGGATTGCATCCGGCCGCTCCTTGATCACGTCGCGCAGCACGCGCAGCGCGGAGTGGTAGTCCATCGGGATCGAGTTTTTCCCCAGCCTGGTCGCCATCCTGGCGATGTTGGCTTCCTTCTTTTCGTTGATCGCCTGCGTCCACTCCGCCGGCGGCTGCTTCCAGTCGTCACCCATGCCGCGCAGCAACGCGGCGACGCAGGAGCCGATATCGCCCACCAGCGGTGCGGCAATCTCGACGTTGCTGTCCATCTCGCGCGGCTCGATGTCGATCTGGATGAATTTTTTCGAGCCAGGCTTGCCCCACTGCCGGCCTTTGCCGTGGCTGAGCAGCCAGTTGAGCCGCGCGCCGATCATCAGCACGACGTCGCTGTCGGCCAGGACGGTCGAGCGCGCGGCGGCGGCCGATAGCGGATGCGTGTCGGGCAGCAGGCCCTTGGCCATGCTCATCGGGATGTACGGGATGCCGCTCTTCTCAACCAGGGCTCGAATGTCTTCGTCGGCCTGCGCATAGGCCGCGCCCTTGCCGAGGATGATCAACGGACGTTTGGCGCTACGCAGCACGTCGAGCGCACGCTCAACCGCGGAGGGTGCCGGGAGCTGCGCCGGTGCGGGATCGATCACCTTGACGAGGGAGCGGCGGGCCGCCTCGGCCTCCATCACCTGGCCGAACAGCTTGCCCGGCAGGTCGAGATAAACCCCGCCCGGCCGCCCCGAAACCGCGGCGCGGATCGCGCGCGCGACGCCGATGCCGATATCGGCCGCATGCAGCACGCGGAACGCCGCCTTGCACAGCGGCTTGGCGACGGCGAGCTGGTCCATCTCCTCGTAGTCGCCCTGCTGAAGGTCGACGATTTCGCGTTCGGACGAGCCGCTGATCAGGATCATCGGAAAGCAGTTCGTCGTCGCATTGGCGAGCGCCACCAGGCCGTTCAGAAACCCCGGCGCCGAGACCGTAAGGCACACGCCCGGCGACTTTGTCAGAAACCCCGCGATCGCCGCCGCATTGCCGGCGTTCTGCTCGTGCCGGAACGAGATCACCCGCATCCCCTCGGCCTGCGCCAGACGGCCCAGATCGGTGATCGGGATGCCCGGGACGTTATAGATCGTCTTGATGCCGTTCAGCTTCAGCGCGTCGATGACCAGGTGGAACCCGTCCGTCAGTTCGGCTTCGGGTTCGCCGACACGTCTGCTCAAGTGCTGCGGACATTGGACTTCTCCCTATGCGTATTGCCGGCGCCGTTCGTCGTCCGACCCGGCCATCCGGTCGAGAAAATCGCCGTGCTGCTCGACATGCGCTGCCAGCCCCATCGTGTGCTCGCGCACCAGCCGCTCGGCCAGATCCGCGTCGCGCCGCTCCAGCGCGGCGATGATGTTGCGATGATCGACGATCGAGCGCTGCGCCCGGTTGTCCTGCGTCATCGTCACGGCGCGTACGGCGCGCATGTGGATGAACAGGTTGTCGGTCAGGCTGGTCATCAGGCTCGACGCCGCCCATGCGGATGATCGCCTGGTGGAACCGCATATTCGCCCGCGAATACTCGCTGATCTGCTCGGACGGATCCTCCTGGAACACATCGACCAGCGCGTGCAGTTCGGCGAGCTCGGCCGTCGGTCACCCGCGGCGCCGCTAGGCGGGCGGCCATGCTTTCGATCGCCGCCCAGACGGTGATCATCTCGACCACCTCGCGCTTCGACTTGCGCACCACGATCAGGCCGCGCCGCGGCACCGAACGCACGAAGCCCTCCTGCTCCAGCACCGACAGCGCCTCGCGCACCGGCGTGCGGCTCATTCCGAGGTCCTGCGAGAGCTGGCGCTCGTCCAGCCGGATCTCCAGCGGATGGCCGTAGATGTTCATCTCGGTGATCGCGCGCTTGATCGCCTCGCAGGCCTGCTTGCGCAGCCCGATGCTGAGCGCGATCGGCTCGGCGGCCGTTTCCTGCAATCGTCGCTCCCTGATCTGGCACGCCAACTGCGGCGGCTTCTTGGTATGCCACGACTAGACCAAACTGGCGGAGTGGACGCAAGTCCGGTCGCGGTTGACTTGTCCGTGCGCCTGCGTCTAGTTCGCGGCCAAGCCCCCGGCAGCGCGGGCCAGCCATCAGGGAGTTACGTATGGGAAGCCGTCGCGGCGCCGAACGGATTGGCCGACAGGCCATGCGCGCGACCTGATGCCGCCCGGTCAGCGGATTCTCCCTTGCTGCGGGTTTCCAGGGTAGCCATGCGCTTCGGCGGCGTGATCGCGCTTGGCGGCGTGTCGTTCGATGTCGGCTATGGCCAGATCTGCGGCCTGATCGGCCCGAACGGCTCCGGCAAGACCACGCTGTTCAACTGCATCAGCGGCTTCTACCGCTACGCGCGAAGGCGACATCCTGTTCGAGGGCCGCTCGCTCAAGAACCTCGGCCGCCACCGCATGGCCGGTCTGGGCCTCGGCCGCACGTTCCAGAACGTCGCCCTGTTCCGCCGCATGAGCGTGCGGGACAACATCCTGGTCGGCGCGCATCATCTCGGGCGCTCGGGCTTCATCGCCAACGCGCTTCGCCTGCCGGTGGTGCGGCAGGAGGACGCGGTCGCTGTCGCGCGGCTGCACGACCTGCTCGATCTGCTCGAGCTGAACGATGTCGCCGCCACGCGAGGCGGGCAGCCTGCCGTTCGGCACGCAGAAGCGCGTCGAACTGGCGCGCGCGCTGATCGGCGGGCCGAAGCTGCTGATGCTCGACGAACCGGCCGGCGGCCTCAACCACGGCGAGGTCGATGACCTGGCGCAGTTGCTGCGGCGCATCCGCGCGCATTTCGAGCTCAGCATCCTGCTGGTCGAGCATCACATGAACCTGGTGATGCGCGTGTCGGACAAGGTGGTGGCGCTGGAATTCGGCCTGAAGATCGCCGACGGCACGCCGGACGAAGTGCGCAGCGAGCCCGAGGTGATCCGCGCCTATCTCGGCGAGACGCAGGAAGAGCAGCATGCCGGCGCTGCTTGAGGCGCGTTCGCTGCACGCCGGCTATGGCGAGACGCGCGTGCTGCACGGCATCGACTTCGCCGTGCGAGCAGGGCGGCGTCACCGCGCTGCTGGGCGCGAACGGCGCCGGCAAGACCACCACGCTGCGGGCGATCTGCGGCATGGTGCGCACGAGTGGCGAAATCCGCCTCGGCGACGAGCGCATCGACGGCAAGGCGACCGAGGACATCGTGCGGCGCGGTGTCGCGCATGTGCCGGACGGCCGCGGCACGTTCTTCGAGCTGACGGTCGAGGAGAACCTGCGGCTCGGCGCCTATACCCGCCGCGACCGGCAGGGCGTCGCGCAGGATTTCGAGCGCGTGTTCGGCTATTTCCCCCGGCTGCGGGAGCGGTTGCGCCAGCAGGCCGGCACGCTGTCGGGCGGCGAGCAGCAGATGCTGGCGATCGCGCGCGCGCTGCTGCTGCGGCCGAGGCTGCTGCTGCTGGACGAGCCGTCGTTCGGCCTGGCGCCGCTGATCGTGCAGGAGATCTTCGCGATCATGCATCGCATCCGCGCCGACGAGGGCGTGTCGATCCTGCTGGTCGAGCAGAACGCCAGTCTGGCGCTGGAGATCGCCGAGCAGGCCTATCTGCTGGAGACCGGACGCATCGTGGTCTCCGGTCCGGCGGCGGAGATCAGCCGCGATGAGTCGATCCGGCGTTCGTATCTGGGATATTGAGATGAGCGACGCACACCCCTCCCTGACCCTCCCGCTTCGCGGGAGATGGGACTCTGATTAGGGAGGCGGCGATGGAAGGCGTGCTCCACCAGGTCCTGTCGGGCATCGCCAGCGGCGGCATTTATGCCTCGGTGGCGCTTGCGCTGGTGATGATCTACCAGGCGACGCATCACGTGAATTTCGCCCAGGGCGAGATGGCGACGCTGTCCACCTACATCGCGCTCACGCTGATCAATGCCGGTCTGCCCTACTGGGTCGCCTTCGTCATCACCGTCGTCGTCTCGTTCGTCATCGGCGTGCTGATCGAGCGCATCCTGATGCGGCCGATGATGGATGCGCCCGTGCTCTCGCTCGGTCGGCGTGTTCATCGGCCTGCTGCTGATCATCAACAGCAGCACCGGCTGGATGTTCGACTACATGATCAAGACCTTCCCGACACCGTTCCCCGGCGGCCCGATGCTGTTCAGCGGCTATGTCTCGGGCCATGAACTCGGCGCGACCGGTGTCACGCTGATGGTGCTGATCGCCGTCTATCTGTTCTTCCGCCACACCAAGCTGGGCCTGGCGATGCGCGCCGCCGCGTTCAATCCGGTTTCCTCGCGGCTGGTCGGCATCCGCGTCGGCTGGATGCTGGCGTTGGGCTGGGGCCTGGCCGCGGCGATCGGCGCGATCGCCGGCATGATGGTGGCGCCGATCGTCTTCCTCGATCCGAACATGATGGCCGGCATCCTGCTGTACGCCTTCGCCGGCGCGCTGCTGGGCGGCATCGACAATCCGCTCGGGCGCGGTGCTCGGCGGCTTCGCCGTCGGCATCATCGAGAACCTGGCCGGCGCCTATCTGGTCGGGCACCGAGCTGAAGCTGACGGTGGCGCTGATCATCATCGTCGCCGTGCTGGTGGTGAAACCGTCCGGCCTGCTCGGCCGGACCGTGCTGAGCAGGGTGTAACCGATGGCGCGCAACGCTCTCATCGCGGTGCTGGTTTGGCTCGCCGTCGCGTTGCTGCCGACCCTCGCTGTTCAGCGACTACCACCTGTTCCAGCTCACCATGGTGGTGGTCTACGCCATCGCCATCCTTGGCCTGGCGATCCTGACCGGCTTCAACGGCCAGATCTCGCTGGGCCACGGCGCGTTCTACGCCATCGGCGCCTACGTCACCGCGATCCTGATGTACCAGTACAACGTGCCGTACTGGGCGACGCTGCCGGTCTCGGCGATCGTCTGCGCGGTGATCGGCTTCCTGATCGGGCTGCCCGCGCTGCGGCTGGCCGGCCTGTACCTCGCGCTGACCACCTTCGCGCTCGCCGTCGCGGTGCCGCAGATCCTGAAGCACGAGTGCTCTCGACCGTGGACCGGCGGCGTGCAGGGGCTGGTCATCGACAAGCCGGACCCGCCGTTCGGCCTCGATATGTCGCCCGACCAGTGGCTGTATCTGTTCACGCTGTTCGTCGGCGCGCTGCTGTTCCTGCTGGCGTGGAACATCGTGCGCGGGCGCATCGGCCGCGCGATGATGGCGATCCGCGACCACGCGCTGGCAGCCGAGGCGATGGGCATCGACATCGCGCTGCTGAAGACGCGCACCTTCGCGCTGAGCGCGATGTATACCGGCGTGGCCGGTTCGCTCGGCGCCATCGTGGTGCAGTTCGTCGCGCCCGACAGCTTCGGCATCTTCGTCTCGATCTACTTCTTTGTCGGCCTGGTGGTGGGTGGCGTCGCCTCGATCGGCGGCGCGATTCTTCGGCGGCCTGTTCATCGAGTTCGTGCCGAACCTGGCCGAGCAGGTATCGAAGGCCGCGCCCGGCGCGGTCTATGGCGTGATCCTGATTGCCGTGATGTTCCTGATGCCGGGCGGTGCCGCGAGCTTCATCGGCTCGCCACATTCGCACGCTTCCGCCGAGGCGCGAAATCGGCTGAACTGCTGCCGGCCATCTATGGGGGATTCGAGTGCGGACAAAGTTTCGGCCGCGGCTGGCGTGCCTCGTGGTGCTGAGCCTGACGCTGGCGGTAACCGCGGCGTGTAAGAAAGAGAACGCCTACGTCCCGCCGCCGCCGTCGCAGGTCGACGTGGCGAAGCCCGTCCAGCAGGAGGTTACGCCTTACCTCGACGTCACCGGCAACGCGGTCGCCTACAACCAGGTTGACCTCGAGGCGCGGGTACAAGGCTATCTGCAGGAGATCGACTATCAGGATGGCGCAGCCGGTCAAGCAAGGCCGACACGCTGTTCGTGATCGAGCCGGCGCCCTATCAGGCGCAGTTGCAGCAGGCACAGGCCTCACTCGCGGCGACGCAGGCCGACCTTGTGCAGGCCAAGGCCGAGTTCTACCGGCAGTCTACGCTTGGCAAGAGCGACTTCGCCTCGCAGTCGGTGGTGGATCAGGCGCGCGCCAAGCTCGACAGCGACCAGGCCAAGATACTCAACGACCAGGCCGGCGTGACGATAGCGGCGATCAATCTCGGCTACACCAGAGTCACGGCTCCGTTCGACGGCGTGGTCAGCGCGCATCTGGTGTCGCAGGGCGGTCTGGTCGGTGTCACGGGACCGACCAAGCTCGCCACTATCGTGCAGCTCGATCCGATCTACGCAACGTTCACCGTCAGCGAGCAGCAGGTGTTGCGGGTCAAGGCGGCCATGACGGCGCGCGGCCTCACGGCGGCAGACATCAAGAACGTGCCGGTCGAGGTGGGGTTGATGAACGAGGAGGGGTATCCGCATGTCGGCAAGCTGGATTACGTCGCGCCGATGCTCGATCCGTCGACCGGGACACTGACCGCCCGAGGCTTATTGGACAATGCCAACCGGGCCATTCTGCCCGGCATGTTCCTGCGAATCCGCTTGCCACTGGCATTGGAGAAGGAGAACGCACTTCTGGTGCCCGATGAAGCGCTGGGTGCCGACCAGAGCGGCACCTATCTGCTCGTTGTCAACAAGGACAATGTCGTGCAGCAGCGGACGGTGCAGACCGGCCAACTGGAAGGCAGGCTTCGCGTGATCTCCTCGGGGATCACGGCGGACGATCTGGTCGTGGTCAGCGGCAATCAGAGGGCGGTGCCGGGGCAGAAGGTCGCCCCGCAGGTGACGACGATCACCGCCGAGGCGTCGGCTGTGCCAGGCAAGTCGTGACGGCGGGCAGCGGCAGGCGATGATCTCGAAATTCTTCATCGATCGGCCGGTGCTGGCCAATGTGCTGGCGATCGTGATGGTGCTGATCGGCGGCGTCGCGCTGTTCGCGCTGCCGGTGGCGCAATACCCGAACGTCGTGCCGCCGACCGTGTCGGTCACCACGAGCTATCCGGGGGCGAGCGCGGATACCGTGATGAACACGGTGGCGCTGCCGATCGAACAACAGGTCAACGGCGTGCAGGGCATGCTGTACATGCAGTCGACCAGCGCGTCCGATGGCACGTACTCGCTGATCGTGACGTTCGAAATCGGCACCGACCTCAATTTCGCACAGGTCCTGGTGCAGAATCGCGTCTCCGCGGCGATGGCATCGCTGCCGCAGGCGGTGCAGGTGCAGGGCGTCACCGTGCAGCAGAAGTCCACGTCGATCCTGCAGATCGTGACGCTGACCTCGCCGGACAGCCGTTACGACAGCCTGTTCCTGAGCAATTACGCCACCATCAGTCTGGTCCCGGAACTTGCCCGCATCCCCGGCGTGGGCAATGTCGGCGTGTTCGGTGTCGGGCAATATTCCATGCGCATCTGGCTGGACCCGCAGACATTGCAGGCGCGCGGACTGACGCCCGCGGACGTGATCAAGGCGATCCAGCAGCAGAGCCAGCAGGTCACCGCCGGTCAGGTCGGTGCACCACCGGCGCCGTCCAGTCAGGTCTTTCAATACACGGTCAATATCGAGGGCCGGCTCGCCGATCCGCGCGGAATTCGGCAACATCATCGTCAAGGTGGACAGCGCCAACGGTGGCCAGATCACGCGGGTGAAGGACGTGGGGCGCGTCGAACTCGGCGCGCAGACCTATTCCCAGTCGTCCCGGCTGAACGGCAAGCCTGCGGCGGGCATCGCCATCTACCAGTTGCCGACGGCCAACGCGTTGAACGTCGCGACACTGGTCAACGCCAAGATGGCCGAGTTGGCGAAGTCCTTCCCGCAGAACCTGACCTACACCGTGCCATTCGACACCACGCGCTTCGTGAAGGCCTCGATCCACGAGGTCTACAAGACGCTGATCGAGGCGGCGGTACTGGTGCTTGTCGTGATCCTCGTGTTCCTACAGGACTGGCGCGCCACGTTGGTTCCGGCGACGACGGTTCCGGTCACGATCATCGGCGCCTTCGCCGCCATGGCGGCACTCGGCTTCACGGTCAATCTCTCCACATTGTTCGCGATCATTCTGGCGATCGGCATCGTGGTCGATGACGCGATCGTCGTCGTGGAGGGGGCGGCGCACCATATCGAGCGTGGGTTGACACCGCACGATGCCGCCATCAAGGCGATGGATGAGCTGTTCGGGCCGATCATCGGCATCACGCTTGTGCTGATGTCGGTGTTCATCCCGGCGGCGTTCCTGCCGGGCCTGACCGGGCAGATGTATGCCCAGTTCGCCTTGGTGATCGCCGCGACGGCACTGATCAGCGCGATCAATGCCGCAACGCTGAAGCCGACGCAGTGTGCGCTGTGGCTGCGAACGCCGGTGCCGCCGGAAAAGCGCAACTTCTTTTTTCGCGGATTCAACCGGGTCTATCAGCCGATTGAGAATGGCTACGCCTGGCTGATCGGCGTTATGGCACGCCACAGCGGCCTGATGGTCATCGTCGCTCTTGTTGTCGCCGGCGCCGGCGTCTGGGGCGTCGCCCGTTTGCCGACGTCGTTCATCCCCGTGGAAGACCAGGGCTACGTTCTGGTGGCGGCGCAGCTTCCGGATGGGGCGGCCGCCGGTCGCACGCAGCAGGTGATGGATCAGATAACCAAGATCGCGCAGGGTGTCCCGGGCGTGGATCAGGTGATTTCGATCAGCGGCATCTCGGTGCTGGACAACAGTGCAACTCTTGCGAATGCCGGTGTCGCCTATGTGATCCTGAAGGATTGGAGTTTGCGCAAGCCGGGCAGCGGTGCGGACCTGCGTTCCGTCTACGCCAATCTGCAAACAGCGCTCGACAAGCTGCAGGACGCGGTGGCGGTGGTTCTGGTGCCTCCGCCGATCCAGGGCATCGGCAATGCCAGCGGCTTTACCATGCAGGTCGAGCTGCGTGATGGAAGCTTTGACTATGCCAAGCTTCAGGCCCTGGTCCAGACGATCGTGCATGACGGGAATACCCAGACTGAACTGCAGCGGCTGAATTCATCGTTTCGCGCCGCGGTGCCGCAGCTTCGCGTGACGGTGGATCGGGTGAAGGCGGAAACCCTGCATGTGAATGTCGGCGACGTATTCAACGTCCTCGCCGGTTATGTCGGGGCGAGCTACGTCAATCAGTTCAACAAGTTCGGCCGCACCTTCCAGGTCTATGTGCAGGCGGACTCGAAATTCCGCCTGGTGCCGCGGGATATCGAGAATCTCTACGTGCGCAGCCAGGACGACAAGATGGTGCCGCTGGGCGCCTTGGTGCAGTTGAGTCCGATGGTCGGACCCGCGCTGGTCGGTCTCTACAACCTGTATCCGACGGCGAGCATCGTAGGTGGGCCGGCGGCGGGCTTCAGTTCCGGGGAGGCCATGAACCTGATGGAGCAGATCGCCGACAAGACCTTGCCGAATGGTTCTGGATACGAGTGGACGGCGATGTCCTATCAGGAGAAGATCGTCGGCGATCAGATCTTCTATGTGTTCGGCCTGGGCATGCTGCTGGTGTATCTCTGTTTGGCGGGCCAGTACCGAGAGCTGGATCGCGCCGATATCGGTGATCCTGGCGGTCCCGTTGTCGCTGCTGGGTCCCTATATCGCGTTGAGCAGCCTGGGCCTGTCCAACAACCTTTATACTCAGATCGGCCTGGTGCTGCTGATCGCGCTGTCTGCGAAGAACGCGATCCTGATCGTGGAGGTCGCGCGTGAGCGGCGGATAGTGGAGAATTTGCCGATCGTGCAAGCGGCGATTGCCGCGGCGCGTACGCGTTTCCGACCGATTCTGATGACATCGTTCGCATTCATCCTGGGCGTCGTGCCGTTGGTCACCGCGACCGGCGCGGGGGCGAGTGCCCGCGCCTCGCTTGGTCTTGCCGTGCTCAGCGGCATGATCGCGTCCACCTGCCTCGCCGTGCTGTTCGTGCCGTCGTTCTTTGTCTTGCTGCAGCGGTTCGAAGAATGGCGCAAGTCACGGAAACAGCGCGTGCCGGCGCACACCACGTCCTGAAGGAGACAGGGTTCCATGCTGAGCATGAAAGACAAGGTGGCGATCGTCACCGGCGCCGGCTCGATCGGCCCCGGCTGGGGGAACGGCAAGGCGACCGCGACCCTGCTTGCGCGTCAGGGAGCGTCGGTGTTCCTGGTGGACATCAACGAGGCCGCGGCGAACGAGACGCGCCAGATCATCGAAGGCGAGAACGGCACCTGCGCAGTGCATCGCTGCAACATGGTGGTCGCGGCCGAAGTGCAGGAGATGGTGCAGACCTGCCTCAATCGGTTCAAGCGCATCGACATCCTGGTCAACAATGTCGGCGGTTCGGCCCCTGGCGATCCGGTCTCGATGACCGAGGAGGTCTGGGACAGTCAGATCGACACAAACCTGAAGACCGTGTTCCTGGGCTGCAAATATGTGCTTCCGGTGATGGAAGCGCAGGGCAAGGGCGCCATCGTCAATCTGTCGTCGGTCGCCGGTCTGCGCAATGATGGCCACGGCGGTCGCGTGCATGTGGGCTACAGCGCCAGCAAGGCGGCGGTCATTCAGTTCACCCGCTCGACCGCCGGGGCCTATGTGAAGAAGGGCGTCCGCTGCAACACCGTCGTGCCAGGCCTGATGCACACCCCGCTGGTGGAATATCGCCTGGCGCGCACCGTGGGAGGCAACGATGCCGCGGCGCTGATCGCCAGCCGCAACGCGCGAACGCCAATGGGGCGAATGGGTACTGCGTGGGATGTGGCGCATGCTGTGCTGTTCCTGGCCTCGGACGAGGCCAATTACATCACGGGAACCGAGATCATCGTCGATGGCGGACTGATCCTGGCATCGCCGTGACACAACGAGGAGGAATGCGATGAGCGAACGACGTTTTCGCGAACTGACGCCGGAGACCATGACGCCGGAACAAAAGAAGGCGGCGGATGCGATCCAATCGGGCCCGCGCGGTGCGGGGCTGCGGGGGCCGTTCAACGCGCTGCTGCGCAGCCCGGACCTGTGCGACCTGGTGCAGCGGGTGGGCGCCTATGTGCGGTATTCCAGCACGATTCCGGCGCGGCTGAACGAGATGGCGATCATCATGGCGGGCCGCAAATGGACTGCCCAGTACCAGTTCTATGCGCATCGTCGGCTGGCGATCGATGCGGGCCTGAAAATTGCGATCTGCGATGCGATCGCCGCCGGAACCCGTCCGCCGGGCATGCAGGACGACGAGGCGGAGGTCTACGACTTCTGTACCGAGCTGTTGTCGAACGGGCATGTGTCGGACGCGAATTACGGACGCATCAAGAACCGGTTTGGCGAGCGTGGGGTGATCGACCTGATCGGCGCGGTCGGCTACTACAGCCTGGTCTCGATGGTGCTGAATGTCGATGGCGTGCCGCTGCCTGCCGGAGAGACACCGCCGCTGAAGCCGCTGTAGGCGCTGCCGGCGTCGTTTGCTTCGTCGCTACGCTGCTCGCAACGACAGGTCGAGAATGTCGAGGGCGGCGTCGAGTTCGGCACGCGTGATCGTCAGCGGCGGGCACAGCGTCAGGACATTGCCGCCGCCGACCTTGAAGCTGAGGCCGTTGGTCAGGCAGCGATACATCGTTGCTTCGGCGATTGCCGCGCCGGCAACTTCCACGGCAAGCGACAAGCCCAGCCCTCGCACCGCGCTTACATGCCCGTGCCGCATGTGGCGCAGGCGCTCCAATGCGTACGCCCCAAGATCGCGCGATCGCTCGAGCAGCTTCTCATCCCGGATCACGTCCAGCGTCGCCAGCGCAGCCGCGCATCCGACCGAACTCTTCTCGTGCGTGTAGTGCCCCAACGCGCGATCGCCTGCGACGTCCAGGTCCTCGCGCGCGAGCAGCGCGGCCATCGGGAACACGCCACCGCCAAGACCCTTGCCCAGCACCAGCATGTCCGGCATGCAACCGGTTTGCTCGCAGGCGAACATCGTGCCGGTGCGTCCCAGGCAGCTCGGTATTTCGTCGAAGATCAGCAGCGCGCCGTGCCGGTCGCAGCTTGACCGCACGCGCGGCCAGAAATCCGCAGGCGGCTGCCTCCAAAGTTGTCCAGCGCACCGGCTCGGCGATCACCGCGCCGACGTCGCCCTGCACCGCCAGCACATACTCGATGTAATCGGCCAGGCGCTCATGCGCACGCCCATCGTCGCCGAAGAATCGCGGTGCCAGTGACGGCGGCGGCACGTGCTCGGTGCCCGGCAGCAACGGACCGGCATCGCGGCGGAAGATTGCCTCGCCGCCGACCGATATCGCATCGAGCGAGGCGCCATGAAACGCATCCCACATCGACAGCGTCTTGTGTCGTCCGGTCGCATGCCGCGCCAGCTTCAGTGCGATGCCGATTGCCGCCGTGCCGCTCGGCGCGAACAGCACCTTGTTCAGCCGCGCCGGCGCCAGCTCGGCCAGACGTCGCGCCAGATCGATCGCCGCACGGTTGGTGTAGCGTCGCGGCGAGAACGGCAGGATTGCCAATTGCCGTGTCACCGCCTCGATCACGCGCGGATGGCCGTAGCCGACCTGATGCACCGAGTTGCCATGGAAATCCATGATCCGCCGACCCGCCGTGTCGATCAGGTAGATGCCTTCGGCGCGTTCGACCACGTTCAGGCATGGCGTGGACAGCGCCTGGTGCAGGAACCAGCGCGCATCTTCCTCGAGCAGCGCCCGGGTCTCGGCGTCGATGGCACCGCGCTGCCACGCGGCGCGCGCATCGCCGATATTGATGTCGCCTTCGCTGGCATCCTTCATGCGGCCATGCTGAGCGGATGGCGCCCGATGGGCAAGCGTGCTGGTATGCGGGGATGAAAGTGCAGGCCGTCATCCTGGACTGGGCCGGCACCGTGGTGGATCACGGTAGCCGCGCACCGATGGGCGCCTTCGTGCGTGCCTTCGCGCAGTTCGGCCTGGCGATCAGCATCGCCGATGCGCGCGGGCCGATGGGCATGGCGAAGTGGGACCACATCCGCGCGGTGGGTCAGCTTCCATCCGTCGCCGCCGCTTGGCGTGCACGGCATGGCCGCGACTTCTCCCAGGGCGATGTTGATGCGATCTTCCAGGTGTTCGAGCCGATGAACATCGCGGCGGTGCGCGAGCATGCCGACATCATCCCGGGCGCCATCGCCGCGATCGATGCCTTGCGCGCGCGTGGCGTCCGCATCGCCGGCACCACCGGATACACGCGGCCGATCATGGACGTGCTGGAACCGCTCGCGGCGGCCTCCGGCTACGTGCCGGAGCTGACGGTCTGCGCCGGCGATCTTCCCGCCGGACGGCCGACACCGCTGATGATGTGGTACGCGATGGCGAAACTCGGCGTGTGGCCGGCCACGAGCGTCGTGAAGGTGGATGACACAGCGCCTGGCATCGGCGAAGGCAAGGCGGCAGGAACGTGGACCGTTGGCATAACGCTGACCGGCAACGCCGTCGGTCTGTCAGCCGAGGAGCTGGCGGCGCTGTCACCGGCGGAACGGGGCCGCCTGCGTGAACATGCGGCCGCCGAGCTGCGCGATGCCGACCTGGTGATCGACAGCGTCGCGGATCTGCCGCAGGCCGTGGCGGAAATCGATGTGCGACTTGCGGCCGGAGAGCGGCCTATCGCGCGTTCGCCGGACTGACCTCCGCGATCTAGATCACGTCGCCCGTAGCGGTGACCGGGCTGCCGGGAACGTCCCGCCATAGTGGCTCTTCAAGCACTCGTTCAACGCCACATCAGCCAGAGCGTTCCCACCAGCAGGGTCAGCACGGTCAATGGAGCGCCGACGCGGAAATAGTCCCAGAACCCGATCATCACGCCGCGCCGCGCCGCCTTCTCAACCACGATCAGGTTGGCGATCGAGCCAAGCACCGTGAAGTTGCCGGCGAGCGTGGATGCCATCGCGATCACCAGCCATGCACGGTCGTGGTCGGGCAGGGCGGCGACGAACGGCTTCAGCAGCAGAACCGCGGGGACGTTGCTGACCACGTTGGAGAGAATTGCGGTCACCAGGCTGAGGACGGGCACCGTGGCGAGGCGCAACTGTCCGACGGCACCGACCACCTGCGGCGTCAGCAGCTCGCGTTCGGCGCCGGCCACGATGATGAACAGACCGGCGAACATCAGCAGCAGCGACCAGTCGATCTCGGCATAGACCCGCGCACTCTTCACCCGGCGCGTGAGAAGCAGCAGCGCTCCGACGATGATGGCCGCCTTTGCCGGCGGCTGTCCTGCGAAGAACAGCGCGACCACCAGCGCGGTCGCCACCAGGGCGCGGATCATCAGGACGTGGTTGAGCCGCAGCCGCGGCGTGCGGGCGTCCTGTGTGCCGCCGCGCAGTTCGCCGCGATGCAGCACCGCCAGCAGCGCGACGGTCAACAGAAGTCCGACAAGCGCCACCGGCGTCAGGGCGGCGGCAAATTGCGGATAGGGGATGTGCGAGAAGCTGCCGATCATCATGTTCTGCGGATTGCCGGTTATCGTCGCCGTCGAACCGATATTCGAAGCCATCGCCACGGCCAGCAGATAGGGCACCGGATTGCGCTTCTGGGCCAGCGTCAGCTCCAGGACGAGCGGCGCCATCACCAGGCAGATCGCGTCGTTCACCAGGAAGGCGGAGAACACGCCGGATACCGCGACGATCGCCGCCAGCAACAGCAGCGGCCGATGCACGCGGCGCGCGACAAATGCGTTGACCCAGGCGAAGAAGCCGGAGATGCGCAGATTGGCGACCACGATCATCATACCGAGCAACAGCGTGATGGTCGGCAGATCGATGGCCTGGTAGGCCTGCTGGAGCGGTACGACGCCGGAGGCAACCATCAGACAGGCGCCGACCAGTGCTACTCCGGCGCGGTCGATCGACAGACCTGGCACCTTGCCGACCGCAAGGGCCACATAGCTGGCGGCAAAGATGGCCGTCGCGGCGAGGCGGCGGGCTGCCGCGTCGTGTTCCGGCATGATCCAGGGCAGGGCCGCGGTGCCGGCGGCGAGCGCCAGCAGCAGCCCGACCGCGATCAGGCTCGCCAGCGGCAGCCAGCGCGCGGTCATTCAGTGATTCGGCCAGAGACCCGGCGTCGCGACCTCCAGCGAATTGCCGTCGGGGTCGCGGAAATACAGGCTGGTGCCGCCGCGCGTCCAATTGATGCGGCTCTCCACTGCGATCTTCTCGCGGCGCAGATGCTCCTCCCAGGCGGCGAGCTCGCCGAACGGAATGGCGAAGCAGAGATGCAGTTCGCCGCTGCCGTGATGGGGCGGGATGACGCCGCCGGGCACAGGGGCCGCTTCATCGGTGCTGCCGTGGCGGAACAGCAGCAGCACCTGGCTGCCCGGCACGCCGAGAGCGCACATGCGGCCGTCGTGCACGAAGCGCTCGAAGCCGAAAATGCGCTGGTAGAAGGCGCACGCGCGGTCGAGGTCGGCGACGTACAGCGACGTTTCGAGCACCGAGCTAACCCTGGGGACAGATGCAGCCATCGGCTTCTCCCGCTTCGGCCTCCTGTATAGCTGGTTCTGGTGCTATGCTGCGGCAAGCTTAGGGAATCGAGCCATGCCAGCCCATTTCGATCTGTTGATCCGCCATGGCACCTGCGTTCTGCCCTGGGGCGCCGAGACGACGGATGTCGGCGTGCGCAACGGGCGCATCGCGGCGCTTGGCGTCGGCGGGGACGCCACGGCGGACGCAACGATCGACGCCAAGGGGCTGCATGTTCTGCCAGGTTTGATCGATCCGCACGTGCATTTGCGGGATCCCGGCGACAAGACGATCGAATCGATCCCCACCGGCACGCGGGCCGCGGTGCTCGGCGGGCTGGCGGCGGTGTTCGACATGCCGAACACCGCCCCCTCGATCGTGGATGCCGAGAAGCTGGCGTGGAAGCAGGAATACGTCGAGCGCGAATCGTGGTGCGATATCGGGCTTTATGTCGGCGGCACCAAGCAGAACATTCCGGAGCTCGCGAAGCTGGAGCTTGGCCGTGGCGTCTGCGGCATCAAGATCTTCGCCGGCAGCTCGACCGGCGATCTGCTGGTGGAGGACGATGAGCATCTGGAGCGCGTAATGCGATCGGGGCGCCGGCGCATCGCTTACCACTCGGAGGACGAGTACCGGCTGCAGGAGCGCAAGCCGCTGTTCAAGTCGGGCGATCCGTACCGCCGGCACATGGAATGGCGCGACGAGGAGACGGCGTTTCTCGGCACGCGGCGGCTGATGGCGCTGGCGCGCGCCACGGGACGGCCGGCGCATATCCTGCACGTGTCCACCGCCGAGGAACTCGATTATCTGAAGGACTTCCGCGATCTGGCGACGTGCGAGGTGCTGGTGAACCATCTCACGCAGGTGGCGCCCGACTGCTACGACAAGCTGAAGGGTTTCGGCGTGATGAACCCGCCGATTCGCGGACCGCGGCACCTCGAGGCGGCGTGGCGCGCGATCAATGATGGGACGGTGGACACGGTCGGTTCCGACCACGCGCCGCATGCGCGGGACAAGAAGCTGCTGCCGTGGCCGGACTGTCCCGCCGGGCTGACCGGCGTGCAGACGATCGTGCCGGTGATGCTGAACCACGTGAATGCCGGGCGGCTGTCGCTGACGCGCATGGTCGATCTGATGTGCGCGGGGCCGGCGCGGGTTTACGGCGTGGTGGGCAAGGGCAGGCTTGCCGCGGGCTACGACGCGGATTTCACCCTGGTGGACATGCAGCGACAGGCGCCGCATCGAGGAGTCGTGGATTGTCTCACCCTGCGGTTGGACGCCGTTCGCCGGCATGGACATCACCGGCTGGCCGGTCGGGGTGATCGTGCGCGGCCAGACGGTGATGCGCGATGACGAGGTGTTGGGCAGCCCGATCGGCAGGTTGGTGCGGTTCGGCTAGAGCTTACGCTGCCGCGCGCACTGGTTGCTGCGCCGCCTTGATCATGTCGGCCCCCTTCTCCGCGATCATGATCACCGCGGCATTGGTGTTGCCCGACACCAGCGTTGGCATGATCGACGCATCGATCACACGCAGTCCCGCGATTCCGTGCACGCGCAGCTCGTCGTCCACCACCGCCATCGGATCTTGACCCATCTTGCATGTGCCGGTGACGTGATAGGTGGTCTGGCCGTTCATCCGCGCGAAATCCAGCCACTCATCATCGGTCTGCACCTGATCGCCCGGGTTCATCTCGAATGCGCGGTATTTGTCCAGCACCGGGTTGTTGATGATCCGCCGGCCGATCTTCATGCCCTCGACGATCGTGCGGCGGTCCAGTTCCTCGGCCAGGAAATTCGGCCGTATCGCCGGCGCGGCCAACGGATCGGGCGATTTCGCATGGATCGACCCCTTCGATTCCGGCGAACACTGATACGCCGTCAGGGTCATGCCCGGCTGACGGTCGAGGACGCGCGTCTGTGCCGTGGCGTAGCTGGCGTGCGCGAAATGATACTGCACGTCGGGCTCTTCCAGCTCCGGCCGCGTCTTGACGAAGCCATAGACGATGCCGGCGGTGAACGTCAGCACGCCGCGCTGCTGCGCGTAGTACTTGATGATCTCCTTCGCAAGATGTAGGCCGCGCGTGTGCTCGTTCAGCGTGACCGGCAGCTTCACGCGCCAGTTCATCCGCGGCGCGAAGTGGTCGCGATAGTTCTCGCCAACGCCGGGGAGCTCATGTTTCACCTCGATGCCGAGCGATTGCAGCAGCGCCGGTTGGCCGATGCCCGACAACTCCAGCACATGCGGCGACTTCACCGCTCCCGCCGCCAGGATCACCTCGGCGTTGCATCGCACCTGATGCGTCTGCCCCTGCTGGCGATATTCGACACCGACCGCGCGCTTGCCTTCGAGCAGGATGCGCGTCGTATAGGCCTCGGTCTCCACGCGCAGGTTTGGCCTGCTGCGCGCGGGATCGAGGAAGGCGCGCGCCGTGGACCAGCGCCGGCCCTTCTTCTGGGTGACCTGGTAGTAGCCGAAACCCTCCTGCTTGCCGTTGTTGTAGTCTGGATTGCGGGGCCAGCCCTCTGCCGCCGCGGCATCGATGAAGGCGTCCAGCAATTCGGCGCGCTCGATCATGTTGGCCACGTTCAGCAGGCCGCCACGGCCGCGCGTCTCGTCGCCGCCCGGCTCGAAATGTTCGGATTTCCGGAAGTAGGGCAGCACAGCGTCGTACGACCAGCCGCGATTGCCGAACTGCGCCCAGGTATTGTAGTCGAGCGGGTTGCCGCGGACGTACAGCATGCCGTTGATCGAGCTCGATCCGCCCAGCGTCTTGCCGCGTGGGATGGGGATCGAGCGGCCCCTGACGTTGTCCTCCGGCTCGGTGGCGAAATTCCAATTGTAACGTGGGCTGTTCAGCAGCTTGGTGAAGCCGGCCGGGATATTGATCCACATGGAGGCGTCCTTCGGTCCCGCCTCCAGCAACAGCACCTTGATCGCTGGGTTCTCGGTGAGCCGATGCGCCAGCACGCAGCCCGCCGAACCGGCGCCGATGATGATGTAGTCGTACTCCGCCATCGTCTTTCCCCCTTTGCCTTTGGATGCTACCGGGTGGCAGCGCTTGCCTCAACACGACTCGCGCGACAGGATGCGAGGGGTCAGGGACCATTGCGTTTTTCCATCTACAGTCTGCTGCGCCACGCTGTGGGGCGTGGTGCCTGGCCGGAGCAGTGGCGCTCGCCGGAGCCACGCGCGAGCTACGACGTGGTCATTGTCGGCGCCGGCGGCCATGGCCTTGCCACCGCCTATTACCTCGCGCGCGAGCACGGCATCCGGAACGTCGCGGTGCTGGAGCGCGGCTGGCTGGGTGGAGGCAATACCGGGCGCAACACCACGATCATCCGCTCCAACTATCTGTGGGAAGAGAGCGCCGCGCTCTACGAACATGCGCTGAAGCTGTGGGAAGGCCTGGCGCAGGAACTGAATTACAACGTCATGTATTCAGCGCGCGGCGTGATGATGCTGGCGCATTCGGTCCATGACGTGCAGGTGTTCAAGCGCCACGTGCACGCCAACCGGCTCAGCGGCATCGACAACGAATGGCTGACGCCCGAACAGGCCAAGGCGTATTGCCCGCCGCTGAACATCTCGTCGCGTCTGCGTCATCCGATTCTGGGCGCCGCGTTGCAGCGTCGCGGCGGTGTTGCGCGGCACGACGCTGTGGCATGGGGCTATGCGCGTGGTGCCAGCGCGGCCGGTGTCGACATCATTCAGAATTGCGAGGTGACGGGGATCAGCCGCCGGCCGTCCGGCGCCGTGAACGCGGTCGAGACGACGCTTGGGCGAATCGCCGCGCGGAAGATTGCCGTGGTGGCGGCAGGCCACACCAGCGTGGTGATGGCGATGGCCGGGCTGCGCATGCCGCTGGAAAGCTATCCGTTGCAGGCGCTGGTGTCCGAGCCGGTGAAGCCTGTGCTGCCTTGCGTGGTCATGTCGAACAGCATCCACGCGTATATCTCACAGTCGGACAAGGGTGAACTGGTGATCGGTGCGGGAACGGATGCGTACGTTTCCTACAGCCAGGCCGGTGGGCTGCATATTGCCGAGCACACGCTGGAGGCGATCTGCGAACTGTTCCCGACATTCCGGCGCCTGCAGATGCTGCGCAACTGGGGCGGCATCGTCGATGTCACGCCGGATCGGTCGCCGATCATCGGCCTGACACCGGTTCCTGGCCTTTATGTGAACTGCGGTTGGGGCACCGGCGGATTCAAAGCGACGCCCGGATCGGGCCACGTTTTTGCCGCGACGATCGCGCGCGACGAGCCGCATCCGATCGCCGCGCCGTTCTCGCTCGATCGTTTCAGCACCGGGCGGCTGATCGATGAGGCCGCTGCCGCTGCGGTGGCGCACTGAATGCTGCTCATCGCCTGTCCATGGTGCGGTGCGCGCCCGGAGAACGAATTCCGCTACTGCGGCGAAGCACATATCGTCAGGCCGCGCGATCCCGGGTCGGTTGACGATGCGGCGTGGGCGGACTTCCTCTATATGCGCAGCAACCCAAAGGGCGAGCATGCCGAGCGCTGGCGGCACATTCATGGCTGCGGCCAATTCTTCAACTGCGTGCGCGATACGGTGACCGACCGCATTCGTGTCACCTACAGACCAGGCGAGTCAGCGCCGCGATGACAGGCGGGTTTCGCACGGTCGATGGCGGCCGGATCGATCGTTCGATGCCGCTGTCATTCAGCTTCGACGGCAAACAATATGCTGGTTATCTCGGCGACACGCTTGCCTCGGCGCTGCTGGCCAATGGCGTGCATCTGGTCGGCCGTTCGTTCAAGTATCATCGGCCGCGCGGTACCATGTCCGCTGGATCGGAGGAACCCAATGCGCTGGTGACGATCGATCGCGGCGCAGGACGTGTCACGCCGAATCTGCGGGCGACGCAGGTTGAACTATACGACGGAATGCGGGCGGTCAGTCAGAATCGGTTCCCTTCGCTGGCCTTCGATGTCGGCGCGATCAACGATGTAATGGCTCCGATTTTCTCGGCAGGGTTCTACTACAAGACCTTCATGTGGCCACGTACGTTCTGGCGACGCGTGTACGAGCCCGCCATCCGGGCTGCGGCGGGTCTCGGAAGGGCACCCACCGCACCTGACCCCGATCGGTACCTGCATCACTATGCGCATTGCGATGTATTGGTGATAGGTGCCGGCCCCGCCGGACTGGCTGCCGCTCTGGCAGCATCGACCGGCGGCAAACGTGTCGTGGTGTGCGACGAGCAATCCGAATTCGGCGGCTCATTGCTCGCCGAGAAGCAGGCACACATCGCGGGCGAGGCCGCATCAGTCTGGCTGCATACCGCGCTGGACACGCTCGGCCGGCGCCCCGATGTGATTCTGTTGACACGGACCACGGCATTCGGCTGGTACCCCGACAATCTCGTCGGTCTTGTGGAGCGAGTGACCGATCATCTGGCGGCACCAGACTTGCGGCTGCCACGCGAACGTCTGTGGCACCTGCGGGCCAGCAAGGTAGTGATTGCCACCGGGGCGTTGGAACGGCCGCTGCTGTTTTCCGGGAATGACCGACCAGGCGTGATGTTGGCCGATGCCGCGCGGACTTATTTGCAGCGCTATGCTGTGAAGGTCGGAACACGCGCCGTCATCACCACGTCTGACGACAGTGCCTATGCGACTGGTGTTGCGCTGCGCGATGCGGGCGTCGTCATCGGCGCCGTCGCCGATCTGCGCAGCGACGCCGGCGAAGCGGCGCGAATGTCGGGGCTGCCGGTACGCGCCGGGACAAGCGTGGTCGCCACCCGAGGGTACCGGCGGGTCAATCGCGCAGTCCTGTCCGACGGCGAAGCTATCCCTTGCGATCTGCTGCTGATGTGCGGCGGTTGGACCCCGTCGGTGCATCTCTATTCGCAATCGCGCGCGCGGTTGCGCTTCGACGAACGTTTGCAGGTATTCCTGCCAGGAGAGTGGACGGCACAGGTTCGCTCGGTCGGCGCGTGCAATGGAACATTCGGACTGGCGGCATGCCTGGAGGAAGGCTATGCCGCGGGTGACGCGCCACGACAAATCGCGGTGGCCGGTTCGCGCGCATACCTGCAATCGCCCGCGGTTTCGCAGCGTCCCGTCGGTAGCGGCAAGGCATTCGTCGACTTTCAGAATGACGTCACGGCGAAGGACCTGGTAATCGCCACGCAGGAGGGCTTCCGCTCGATCGAGCATGTGAAGCGCTACACCACGACGGGCATGGCAACCGACCAGGGCAAGACGGCGAACATGACCGCTTTGACCATGGTCGCGCGTCTCACCGACCGAGCAGTTCCGACGGTGGGCCATACGACATTCCGGCCGCCCTATACGCCGGTGACGTTCGGTGCCTTTGCCGGCACGGCGCGCGACGATCTGTTCGAGCCGGTGCGCCGGACGCCGATCCACGATTGGGCTGCTGCACACGGCGCAAGGTTCGAAAATGTCGGCGCCTGGCAGCGCGCTCACTGGTTCCCATGTGATGGCGAGGACATGCACCGTGCCGTTGCGCGCGAATGCCGTGCCGTGCGCAATGGGGTGGGCCTGTTCGATGCCACGACGCTGGGCAAGATCGAAGTGGCTGGGCCGGACGCGGCGGAATTCCTCGACCGTATCTACACCGGCAACTTCACCCGGCTCGCGCCGGGCCGCTGCCGCTATGGCGTACTGCTGAACGAGGCCGGTTTCGTGATGGACGACGGCGTCGTGGCACGGCTCGCGCCGGATCGCTTCCATGTCACGACGACGACCGGTGGCGCCGCGGGCGTGCTGCATCATTTGGAAGACTACCGGCAGACCGAATTCCCCGAGCTTCGCGTGTGGCTCACGTCGATCACCGAACAATGGGCGGTCATCGCCGTGCAGGGTCCATTGGCGCGCCGGACGATCGAGCCCCTGGTGCAGGACATCGACATAGCGCCGGAGGCGATGCCGCACATGAGCGTGCGCGAGGGCCACGTCTGCGGCGTTCCCGCGCGACTGTTCCGTGTGAGCTTCACCGGCGAACTCGGCTACGAGATCAACGTGCCGGCGGACTACGGCCGTGCCGTCTGGGAGGCAGTGTTCGCGGCCGGCAGTCAGCACGGCATTGCTGCCTACGGCACCGAGACGATGCACGTTCTGCGCGCCGAGAAAGGCTACATCATCGTCGGGCAGGAAACCGATGGCACGGTGATACCAGGTGACCTCGGCCTGGACTGGACGATCGGCAATGCCAAACGCGACTTCGTCGGCAAGCGCTCGCTGATGCGGCCCGATATGCTGCGCCAGGACCGCGGGCAACTCGTGGGGCTGCTGTCCTCCGAGATGCTTGAGGAAGGCGCGCAGCTTGTCGCCGAAGCGAACGCCCCGATCCCAGTCGCCGCGCTGGGCCACGTCACCTCGGCCTATTGGAGCGAGACGCTGCATCGCCCGATCGCATTGGCGCTGTTGGCCGCAGGCAGGCGGCGCATCAGGCAGATGCTTTACGTGGCTCGGCCAGGGGGGGCTGTCGTGGTGCGGGTGACGGCGCCCGTGTTCTACGATCCACAAGGCGTGCGACTGCATGGTTGAACGCGATCTCCCATTGCGGGCGCTGGCCGCAAATTCGAAACAGTGCGATGAAGTGACGCTGTCCGTCGTTCCGCCGATCACACGCCTGACTGTACGCGGCGGCCGGGATTCGTGGCGAGCGCTCGGCGATACGCTTGGCGTGGAGCTGCCAACGATGCCCTGCCGCGCCAATCAATGTCGTGACCGTGCCGCGCTGTGGCTCGGACCCGACGAGTATCTGGTATTGGCGGATCACGGAGCCGAGCCTCCGGCGGCGTACCCGGCCGGCTGCATCGTCGATGTGTCCCACGCAATGACCGGCATCACCGTATCCGGTTCCCGCGCAGCCTGGGCGATCAATGCGTGCTGCGCGCTGGACCTGCATTTGGTTGCATTTCCCGCCGGCATGTGCACGCGAACCGTGTTCGGCAAGGCTGAGATCGTGCTCTGGCGAACGGCGGTGGAGAATTTCCGCATCGAGGTCGCGCGCTCGTTCGCGCCCTACGTGTGGGCGTGTCTCGAGGAGGCGCGGCGCGAGTTCCTTGCCTGACGCTCCACGTGCTAAGGTCCGTCCAAAGAGCTGTATCGGAGGGACGTCATGGACTTCAAGGGCAAGGTCGCGCTGATCACCGGCGCCGGCAATGGGATCGGCCGTGCCACGGCACTCGGTTTCGCGCGCGACGGCGCCAAGGTGGTCGTGGTGGATCGCGATGCGGCTGGCGGCGAGGGCACCGCGGGCATCATCCGTCAGCAGGGTGGCGAGGCGCTGTTCGTTACCGCTGATGTGACGAAGTCCGCCGATGTGCAGGCCTATGTGAAGGCGGCACTCGATGCCTACGGTGCGATCGACTGCTTTCACAACAACGCCGGCATCGAGGGCAATGTTGCTCCGACCGCGGAATATGACGAGGCGATGTTCGACGCGGTGATGAGCGTCAATGTGAAGGGCGTGTTTCTTGGCATGCGCCATGTGCTGCCGGTCATGCTGAAGCAGCGGCACGGCGCGATCGTGAACACCGCCTCGGTTGCCGGTCTGGTGGCGACGCCTGGGATGCCGGCCTACGTCGCTTCGAAGCACGCAGTGATCGGATTGACCAAGACTGCGGCCGGCGAGGTCGCGCGCTCGGGCGTTCGCGTCAACGCGGTGTGCCCGGGACCGATCGACACGCGAATGATTCATTCACTGGAGTCGATGTTGAACCCGACCGATCCCGGCAGCATCGGTGACCGCTATCAGTCCAACATCCCCATCGGCCGCTACGGGACTGCGGAAGAGGTTGCCAATCTCGTGCTGTTCCTCTGCTCCGATCTGGCAAGCAACATCACCGGGGCACAGTACGTGGTCGATGGCGGGCGCACCGCGACCGGTGGCGCGGTGACCAACAATTTGGTGCGGTAAATACGTGACAGGAGGCGCGCGATGATCACTGCCATCGTTCTTTATGATCTGCCGGCGCATATCGACCGTGAGGCATGCCGGCAGCATTTCCTGAAGATTGCGCCGGACTTTCTGGATGTGCCGGGATTTATCAGGAAGCAATTCATCCACGACGTGAATGGCGGCGTGGCCGGCGGATTATATATCTGGAAGGACCTCGCGTCGGCCAAGGCATTCTACAACGGACCGTGGCTCGAAGGCATCAGGCGCCGGTACGATTGTGAGCCACGGATCAGCTATTTCGAAACATTCGCGATCGCTGACCAGAGCACGCGGCTCGCCGGCGCACCAATGGAATGACTCTGATGGTCAAGACAGTACGCACGCCGAAGCTGGAGATTGCGTATCAGGAGAGCGGCCCGGCGGATGGCATGCCGGTGGTCCTGCTGCATGGCTGGCCCTCCGATCCGCATGACTGGGACGGCGTAGCGCAACCGCTTGCTGCCGACGGATGCCGGGTTCTGGTTCCCTGGCTGCGCGGCTTTGGCCCTACGCATTTTCTCGACCCTGCGACGCCGCGATCCGGCCAGCAGGCAGCCATCGGCTCGGATGTGCGCGATTTCATGGATGCGCTGGGCATCAGGCAGGCGTTACTTGGCGGCTACGACTGGGGTGGCCCTGGTGCGTGCGTGACAGCGGCGTTGTGGCCCGAGCGCGTACGCGGCCTGGTGTCGATCAATGGCTACGCGATCCAGAACATTCCCACCGCCGGTCAACCGGCAGCGCCGGCGCAGGAACATCGCCATTGGTATCAGTGGTATTTCCACACGGAACGCGGCCGCGCCGGTCTGCGACAAAATCGCCGCGACATTGCCCGTCTGCTATGGCGGCTCTGGTCGCCGAACTGGCAGTTCGACGAGGCAACGTTCGCGGCGACGGCGGAAAGCTTTGAGAACCCCGACTTCGTCGATGTGACGATCCAGTCGTATCGGCATCGATATGGCAACGCTCCCGGCGATCCGACGCTGGATGCGCTCGAACAGCGCTTGGCCGAACGCCCGTCGATCGCGGTGCCGACGATCGTGCTGCACGGTGCCTGCGATGGGGTTGGCCCAGCCGAGCAGTCAGAAACGCACGCGCGGCATTTCACGGCGCGCTACGAGCGGCGGGTGATTCCGGTTGCCGGGCATTTCCTGGCGCGCGAGACGCCGGACGCGGTGGTGCAGGCAGTGCGCGATCTGCTCGCATCGAGTTGACAATGCGCGCGGGAGAAAACGCATGACCGGCAACAGCGCTTACCTGACGGGACTCGAGCGCAACCAGGCCAACTACGCTCCACTCACGCCGCTCACCTTCTTGGAGCGCGCGGCCTATGTCCATCCCGAGCACACTTCGATCATTCATGGCGTGCAGCGTTTCGTCTGGCGCGAGACCTATGCGCGTTGTCGTCGACTCGCCTCGGCCCTGGCGCGGCGAGGGATCGGCAAGAACGACACGGTCGCGGTGATGGCACCGAACATCCCTGCGATGTACGAGGCGCATTTCGGCGTCCCGATGTGTGGAGCGGTGCTGAACACGCTGAACACCCGGCTGGATGCGGAGACGATCGCCTTTATGCTGCGCCATGGCGGCGCCCGCGCGCTGATCACCGATCGCGAATTCTCCTCGACGATCGAGCAGGCGTTGGCTCTGCTGGACGAGCGGCCTTTGGTGATCGACATCGATGATCCGGGTTATCAAGGCGGCAAGCGGCTGGGCGAGATCGATTACGAGGCGTTTCTAGCCGAGGGCGATCCGGAGTACGAATGGCAGGGGCCCGCGGACGAGTGGGATGCAATCTCGCTCAACTACACATCGGGCACGACAGGCGATCCGAAGGGGGTCGTCTATCACCATCGCGGCGCTTATCTGAATGCGGTCAGCAACGTGCTGGATTGGGACATGCCGTCACACGCCGTGTATCTGTGGACGCTGCCGATGTTCCACTGCAACGGCTGGTGCTTTCCCTGGACGCTCGCCGAGCGCGCCGGCACAAGCGTCTGCCTGCGGCGTGTCGAGGCGAAGGCGGCGCTCGATGCGATCCGCGATCATCACGTGACGCATATGTGCGGCGCGCCGATCGTGTATTCCATGCTGATCAATGCATCGGAGGAGCTGCGTCGCGGCATCGATCATCGTATGGCCGGGCAGATCGCCGGCGCCGCGCCCCCGGCCGTGATCATCGAGGGTGCAGAGGAAATCGGCATCGAGCTGACGCATGTCTATGGCCTGACGGAGACCTACGGTCCGGCATCCGTCTGTGCCAAACACGCGTCCTGGAGCGCAATGCCGATCGATCAGCGTGCCGAACGCAACGGACGCCAGGGCGTGCGGGTGCCAATGCAGGAGGCGATGACGGTGCTCGATCCGGCGACGATGTCGCCGGTGCCGTGGGATGGCGAAACGATGGGCGAGATCATGTTCCGCGGCAACATTACGATGAAGGGGTACCTGCGGAACCCGAAGGCGACGGATGCCGCGTTCTCCGGCGGCTGGTTCCATACCGGCGACCTTGGGGTCATGCAGCCCGATGGCTATGTGAAGATTCGCGATCGCTCGAAGGACATCATCATCTCTGGTGGCGAGAACATCTCTTCGATCGAGGTCGAGGAGGCGCTATACCACCACCCTGCCGTGCTGGGCGCCGCGGTCGTGGCGCAGCCGGATGCGAAGTGGGGCGAGACGCCTTGCGCATTCATCGAACTGAAGCCGGGTGCCAGCGTGACCGAGGAGGAGCTGCGCACCTTCTGCCGCGAGCACATGGCACGGTTCAAGGTGCCGAAGAGCTTTGTGTTTCGCGAGCTGCCGAAGACTTCGACGGGGAAGATCCAGAAGTTTGTGCTGCGCGACCTCGCGAAGTCCGCGAGCGCGATCGAGTAGTTCGGCGAACATTCTTGCTGTCATTGCGAGTTCCACATCCGCCTGGCGGCGGACCCGCGCTGGATGAAACCGGTACTCGTCATGGCCGGCGAAGGCCGGCCATCCACGTCTTCCCCTGATGCGCGCGGCACAGTCTGCCCAAGGTCTCTTGTTAGGAGCTTAGCGGCGGAGCAATCTCGCCCGGGGTGCACACTCACGAGCGGGCCTGCTTTGTCGCTGTGCTTCTCGCAATGACGGTATCGGAACGCCGCGACAGGCGAGCTACCCTTTCCGTCAGAGCCTTGGCATCGAACGGCGCGCGGACCTTCATGTCATTGTCGAAGTACACGAACACGTCGCGTTTGCGCTGGCGTCCCTTGCCGTCGATGCGTTCAGCGTCTGCCGGTTCCCTGCCGTGCGCCCACGTCGCGATCCGCGAGGCCCAGTCGTCCAGCGCAGCATCGTCGTAGCCGCTCGCGTATTGCTCCTGCGAGCCGTGCAGCCGGCAGTAGACGAAGTCCGACGTAAGGTCCATCAGTCGCGGCCATGCCACCATGTCGGCGCACACCAGTGCCACGTCGTTCTTGCGCAGCAGCTCGACGAAGGCGCTCGTGCGAAACGTGTCATTACGGATTTCGAACGCGTGCCGCATCTTGCGTTCCGTGTCCACCTTCAACCAGGCGGGCACCTTCAGCCGATCATCATGCTGGTGTCCGAGTCTTGCGGCCGCGCCGGTATCGTGCGGCAGAAGTTTCAGGAATGCTTCGATCCTGTCGGCGTCGAAGCGGAAGTTCGGAGGAAACTGCCACAGGACCGGCCCCAGCTTCGGGCCAAGCCGCAGCAGGCCCGAGGCGATGAAATTCGCCAACGGCGTCGTCGCGTCGCGCAGGCGTCGCATGTGGGTGATGAAGCGTGGCGCCTTCACCGCGAACATGAAGTCGTCAGGAACTTGATCGGCCCAACTGGCGAACGCATCGGGCCGCTGCATGCCGTAGAAGGTGCCGTTGATCTCCAGCGAGCTGAACTGGCTCGCGGCGTATTCCAGCTCGCGCTTGTGCGGCAGGCCCTTCGGGTAGAACACGCCGCGCCAGGGCGGATAGGTCCAGCCGGAGATGCCGATCCGAACAATCCCGGCCCGTGCCACGTGCAGTCTCCTGGAGATACTATCCCTCAGGGAAGGCTTACGCTCTCCCAGCCGGACAGTTTCTCCACGGCGCGACCGATCCGGAACACCATTGCTTCATCGAATGCCCGTCCGACGATCTGCACGCCGATGGGCAGCCCGCTCGCGCCAAGCCCGGTCGGCACGCTCATGGCGGGATGGCCGGTGACGTTGAAGGGGATCGTTTGAATTGGCGATGCAGACGACAGCGAATTGGTCGGCTGATCGAAGCGCGGTGCCGTGCTCAGCGCCGACAGGGTCAGCAATGCGTCGTAGCGCGACAGTGCGGTGTCGACGGCGTCGGTCAGTTCACGGCGAGCGCGCAGCGCATGGATGAAGTCGGCGGCGGTGATCGCGGCGCCGAGGATGAAGCGGCCGGCAGTGATCTCGCCGTAGTCGAGCAGGCGGGTCTGCATGTCGGACTTCATGGATGGCGAAGGCTTCCGCCATCATGATCACGCGCCCGGCCGCGGAGAACAATTCGTAGGCGGGCAGCTCGATGTCCTCCACTGTGGCGCCTGCCGCGCGCAATTGCGCCGCGACGCGTTCAAGGCCCGCGACCACTTCGGCCGTCGTTGCCGGCGCGGTGGCGAAAAAGGCGCGCGGAATGCCGATGCGCAGGCCGGCCACGCCCTTTTCCAGGTCGATACGATAGTTGGGAACAGGGGCATCGGCGCTGGCGGGATCCTTCGCATCGTACGCGGCCAATACCTGCAATGTGATCGCCGCGTCCTCCACGTTGCGCGCCAGCGGTCCGATGTGGTCGAGCGTCCACGACAGCGGAAACACCCCACGCCGCGAGACGCGACCGTAGGTCGGCTTGATGCCGACTGTGCCGCACCACGCTGCCGGTCCACGGATCGAGCCGCCGGTGTCGGAGCCCATCGCCATCCGCACCATGCGAGCGCCGATCGCGGTACCGGAGCCAGACGACGAGCCTCCGGTAATATGCTCGCGGTTCCACGGATTGCGCGCCGGCGGAAACGGAAGGTCGAAGCTGGGGCCGCCGATGGCGAATTCGTGCGTTGCGAGCTTGCCTAGCAATACGCCTCCTGCTTCCCGCAGTCGCGCCGCGGCGACGCTGTCCTGCTGCGGCACGACATTCAGGCGCAGCTTCGAATGGCAGGTCGTGCGGATGCCGGCTGTGTCGTAGATGTCCTTCAGCGCGTAGGGGATGCCGTGGAACGGTCCGCGGTCACGCCCCGCCTTCAGTTCCGCATCGGCGCGACGAGCATCGTCCAGGGCGCGCTGTTCTGTCACCAGCACGAAGGCATGCAACGTGCCGTCGCGCGCGGCAACGCGGGCCAGAGCGTCGCGTGCAAGCGATTTGGCGGTAACCGCACCGGAGCGGAGGAGGCGGCCCATTTCGGCAATGGAGAGATCCTGCGTGTCCATTACCTGTCTCCCAGCCGGAAGACATTTGACGGTTCTGCCTCTGGCCCGTACCGGCCGTGCAGCAATGCGATCTGGCCGCGAAGGTCCGCATAGGCGGTGAGTGCCGCGGCGCGGCGTTGCGGCGGAACAGTGATGCCGGCGCGCGCCATCAGGCAGTCAAATTCGGCTGCCAGCGCTTCTGGGGAGAGGGGTTCGGCCACGTCGGGTCCTCCACAAGAATTTCCGGCGATTATGCACGCGGCGCGCGGTGCGGCTACACTTGAGCCAGAAGGAGGCGCGGGATGCGCACGCAGGTTGGCATTGTGGGCGCGGGCCCGGCAGGGCTGTTGTTGTCGCATCTGCTGCATCTGGAGGGCATCGAGTCCATCGTGCTCGAGGCGCGGTCGCGCGAGCATGTCGAGAACCGGATTCGCGCCGGTGTGCTTGAGTACGGCACCGAGCAGTTGCTGAATGACTCCGGTGTCGGCGAGCGCATGCGGCGCGAGGGCATGCTGCATCCAGGTGTGGTCATGCGCTTCGGGCGTGCCGATCACCGCATCAATTTTGCCGATCTCGTCGGCAAGCACGTGATGGTCTACAGCCAGCACAAGGTGGTGCAGGACCTGATCGCGGCGCGTCTCGCCGCCGGCGGGCAGATCGTATTCGAGGCGGGCGATGTCAGCGTGCACGACTTCGAGGCCGGCCGACCGCGCATCCGCTATCGGCGCGACGGTGCGATGCGCGATATCGAGTGCGACATCCTCGCCGGCTGCGACGGCTTTCATGGCGTCTGTCGCGCATCGACCCCGAGTAGTCGTCTGCGGATATTCGAGCGCGAATATCCGTTCGGATGGCTTGGCATCCTGGCCGAGACGGCACCTTCCACCGAGGAGAATGTATATGTCAGCCACGAGCGCGGTTTCGCGTTGCTGGCGATGCGCTCGCCGACCTTGAGCCGGCTCTATTTGCAATGCGCCCCGGACGAGGACCTTGCGGCGTGGTCGGACGACCGGATCTGGGCGGAGCTCCAGACGCGGGCAGGGCGCGATGGCTTCAGCCTGACTGAGGGACCGATCCAGCAGCGCGGTGTTACACCGATGCGGAGTTTCGTGGTGGAACCGATGCAGTGCGGGCGGTTGTATCTTGCCGGCGATGCCGCGCATATCGTGCCGCCGACGGGGGCGAAGGGGCTGAACCTCGCCGCGGCTGATGTCGCGGTGCTGACGCGCGGCATCGTCGCGTTCTATCGGCAAGGCGCGACCGACCGGCTGGACGCTTATTCGGCGACGTGTCTGCGGCGGATTTGGAAAGTGCAGCGGTTCTCCTGGTGGATGACGACGCTGCTGCACCGGTTCTTCGATCACACGCCGTTCGAACAACAGATCCAGGCCGCCGAACTCGATTACGTGTTCAGTTCGCGCGCTGCGTCATTGGCGTTGGCGGAGAATTACGTCGGACTGCCGCTGGAGGAATAGGCGCCTACGCCTCGATCACCCGCTGCGTTTGCACGCCCAGCCCTTCGACCGACAGTCGCATCGTGTCCCCGACCTTCAGGAACACCGGGTTCGGCTTCACACCCTGACCGACCCCGGGCGGCGTACCGGTCGCGATGACATCCCCCGCGTGCAGCGTGATGAAATGGCTGACATAGCTCACCAGCTTCACAACGCCGAAGATCATCGTCTTGGTGGTGCCGTTCTGCATCCGCTTGCCGTTCACCTCGGTCCACAGCGGCAGCGCCTGCGGGTCGGGGATCTCATCTTTCGTCGCCACCCAGGGGCCGGTCGGGCCGAACGTATCGCAACCCTTGCCCTTGTCCCATGTGCCGGCACGCTCGATCTGGAACTCGCGCTCGGATACATCGTTGCACACGCAGTAGCCGGCCACGTGATCCATCGCCTCTTTCTCGGACACGTAGCGTGCGGTCTTGCCGATGACGATGCCGAGTTCGACCTCCCAATCGAGCTTCTTCGATCCGCGCGGCAGCTTCACGTCGTCGCTCGGTCCGCACAGCGCGCCGAGCGACTTGAGGAAGATGATCGGCTCCTTCGGCACAGGCATTCCGGCCTCGGCCGCATGATCGGCATAGTTGAGCCCGATGCACACGTAATTCACCGGCCGCGCGACGCAGGAGCCAAGCCGCACACCCGGATCGACTTTCGGCAAGGTTGCCGGATCGATGCCGGCGATCATCTTCAGCGCGGGGTCCGACAGAGCGAATCCGTCGATGTCGCGCACCACGGCGGACAGGCAGCGGATCGTGCCGTCATTCGCCAGCATCGCGGGCTTTTCGGCGCCAACCGGGCCGTAGCGCAATAGCTTCATGTTCGATCCTCTCCTACAACGTAAGCCCGCCATCGATCACGACGGCCTGGCCAGTGATGAATTGCGCGGCATCCGATGCGAGATACACCGCGAGCTCGGCGATCTCTTCCGGCGTGCCAAGCCGGCCCATCGGTTGACGATCGACGAATGCCTGATGCGCTGCCTGAACCGAACCCGCCTGCGCCGCGTTTTCCTCGATGCGCTCTTGCAGGCTTGGCGTCAGTACCGTGCCGGGGCAAAGGCAGTTGCAGCGTATGCCGTGCTTTATGGTGTCGATCGCCACGGCCTTGGTCATGCCGATCACAGCCGCTTTGGTGGCGCTGTAGATGAAGCGGTTCGGCACGCCCTTCAGGCTGCTCGCCACCGACGCCATGTTCAGGATCACACCACTGCCGCGTTCCACCATACCCGGCACGAACGCCCGCATCGTGCGAAACATCGAGCGCACGTTCAGCTCGAACGCCAACGTCCATTCATCGTCGGTCGCTTCCAGCAGCGTGCCCTGGTGCACAATGCCCGCACAGTTGAACAGGATGTCGATCGCGCCGGCATCGCGCGCGGCACTGGCGATGTCGTCCGCGCGCAGCACGTCGAGGCTGGCCGTGCGGATGCTGTCCGACGCAATCGCCTGGACCTTCGCGGCGTCGATGTCGGTTGCAATCACGCGCGCGCCAGCGGCGGCAAAGGCAAGCGCGGTGGCGCGCCCGATGCCCTGACCGGCGGCCGTGACGAAGGCGGTCTTGTTGGCAAGCTGTCCAGGCATGGCATGCCCTCGATACGAGGTTTCCGACGTCAGCGGAAGGCCCGGCGAATACGTCCCCAATCCTCGATCGCATGCTCCTGTCCGGGCGGGATCGAGAACACCACCTGATTGAATCCCGCATCCGCCAGAGCCGCAACGCGCTGCGTCAGATCGGCCGCCGTGCCGATGAACGATGTCTGCCGGATCATCTCGGCGGTGATAAAGCGGCGTTCGTCGGGACGGACGAACATGAGATGGCCGCGATGGTTGGACAGATAATAGGCGTCGGCCGGCTTGAAGTTACGCGCATGCGCAACATAGCCATCGACCGACGCGGCGAACTCCGGCCGCATCGCCAGTGGGGTGGGATGTCCGGCCAATGCCGTATCGGCCGCCCGGTGCAGCAGCATGGCCGCACGGGGCGCCGCGAGCGCCATGCCGCGTGGGCCGTCCACCGGCTCGCCTTCCTCCAGCACCGCACCGCCGATCCAGGCGACCGCGCGCAGATCGTCGCGCGGCCTGCCTGCCTCCTGCCAGGCCGCGCGCATCTGCTCCAGCGTCGCCGTGCCGCGCTCGACATCGGCGACATTGTCGATCCAGTTGGCGCCGAGCTTCGCGGTGAGCTTGCGCGCGCGCGGACCGGAAGCAGCAATGAACAACGGGATCGGATCCTGCATGTTGATCAGGCCAAGCTCCGGATTGAGCATGCGGACCGGCCGGCGTTTGCCTTCGAGCTCCATCTCGACCGTCTCGCCACGCCACAGGGCCTGGATGATCCGGACATACTCTTCCATGTCGGCGAGCTTCACCGCGCCGAGGCCCATGGTGCGGCGTCCGGTAAAGCCGGTACTGATGCCGAACGCGATGCGCCCCGGTGCCAGCTTGTTCAGCGAAGCCAGCGCATTGGCAGCGACCGGCGCGATGCGATTGGAAGGGATCAGCACGCCGGTGCCGAGTGTGATGCATGTCGTCTTCATTGCGGCGGCCGCCATGGCAACGAACGGATCGGCGCTCAGCATCTGCGTGTCGAAGAACCAGGCGTGGGAGAAACCGAGTTCCTCCGCGCGACGCACCAGGCGCCACGAGTCGGCGGCGGTGGGGATGGCAATGCCGAACTGCATGGTGCGCTCCCTTGTCATAACAGTTCAGTGGTTGTTGCGTGATTCGCCGCGCGTTTCTATCACATTGAGATACAGCGTCGCCGGCTCGAGGCACGCACCGGTGCCGAGTTGGCCGACCATCGAGCGGTAGATCTCTTCCCACGGCGTCATGTGGCCGAGCTTGGGCGGCTTCCATCCGGCGCGGCGCGCCTCGAGTTCGCCGAGAGGCAACAGGACATCCACCTTGCGGCTGTTGAGGTCGATACGAATGCGATCGCCGGTCTTCAGCAATGCCAATCCACCACCCACCGCCGCCTCGGGCGACACGTTCAAGATCGAAGGCGAACCCGATGTGCCCGATTGCCTTCCGTCGCCCATCGTCGGCAGCGCCGTTACCCCGCGCTTCAACAGCCATGCCGGCGGCTGCATGTTCACCACCTCGGCACTGCCGGGATAACCGACCGGACCGCAGTTGCGGATGATCAGCACCGACTGTTCTTCCGCGCCAAGGTCGGGATCCTCGATGCGGTGATGGTAGTCCTCCGGCCCTTCGAACACGACCGCCTTGCCTTCGAACACATTCGGACGCTCGGGATGCGACAGAAAGCGTTTGCGGAAATCCTGGTCGATGACGCTGATCTTCATCACCGCGCTGTCGAACAGATTGCCCGACATCACGACGTAGCCGGCCGCTTCCTTCATCGGCTTGCCGTAGGAGCGGATCACCTCACGATCGCCGTCCGGCACGTCGCGCAGGTTCTCGGCGAGTGGCTTGCCCGTGACGGTCATCGCGTCGCCATGCAGCCTGCCGGCGGCCAGCAGTTCCTTCAGTACCGCGGGCACGCCGCCGGCGCGGTGAAACTTCTCGCCCAGGAACCGGCCGGCCGGCTGTAGATCCACCAGCAGCGGAATGTCGGGACCAAGGCGCTGCCAATCGTCGAGCGAATGGTCCACGCCCATGTGGCGAGCGATCGCGACCATATGGATCGGGCAGTTCGACGAAGCACCCAGCGCGGCGGCAGCCACCACCGCATTCTCGAACGCCTGCTTCGTCATGATGTCGGAGGGCCGCAGGTTTTCCTGCACCATGCCGACGATGCGTCTGCCGGTTTCATAGGCCATCCAGCCGCGCTCGCGATAGGGTGCCGGGATCGCGGCGCAGCCAGGCAACGACATGCCGAGTGTCTCGGCCAGCGAGTTCATCGATGTCGCCGTGCCCATCGTGTTGCAGTGGCCGACCGACGGCGCCGATGAGGACACCATCTGCATGAACTCGTCGTAGCCGATCTTGCCTTCGGCAAACAGCCTGCGACCTTCCCAGATAATCGTGCCTGATCCCGACAGGCGGCCTTGCCACCAGCCATCGAGCATCGGCCCACCCGACAGCACGATCGCCGGGATGTTCACCGTTGCGGCTCCCATCAGGCAGGCGGGCGTCGTCTTGTCGCAGCCCGTGGTCAGCACCACGCCATCGATCGGATAGCCGTGCAGGACCTCGACCAGTGACAGATAGGCCAGGTTGCGGTCGAGCGCCGCGGTCGGCCGCTTGCCGGTCTCCTGGATCGGATGCATCGGAAACTCCAGCGGCACGCCGCCGGCCGCCCGAATACCGTCGCGCACGCGGCTTGCAAGCTCGATGTGATGCCGGTTGCACGGCGACAGGTCGGACCCGGTCTGCGCGATGCCGATGATCGGCTTGCCGCCTCGCAGTTCGTCCGGCGTGATGCCGTAGTTCATGTAGCGCTCGAGATAGAGCGCAGTCATCGCTGGATCGGCGGGGTCGTCGAACCAGCGGCGGGAGCGTAACCGCCTCCCGTTGCCGTCATCTGCGGCCATGGCCGTCCCTCCTGCTGCGGGCGCGGCGGAGACTGTGCGGCAGGTCGGTGGGTGTCAACGCCGCGATGCCGGGGACGCAATCATCCCCGACATCGCCAGCCGTAAGTCAGGATCCAGCGCCCTGGATCACGTTGCCGAACAGGACCCAGGTCTTGCCATCCCACTTCTCGAGCTGCATCGCCGTGATCGGGTGGTAATTGGTCGGGCTCGTGCTGATCTTGATGCCCGGCAGCAGCACCGGGTTCGAGACATCATGCAGGCCGGTCACCTGCTTCATGATGTTGGTCCGCGAAAAATCGCCATTCGCCTGCTGGAGCACTTGCAGCATCGTCTTGCAGAGGCCGTATGCCGCAATGTAGCCGCCGTCGGTCTGGTCGGCGCCCGGCATGTACTTGTTCATGAAGGCGCGCCATTCGTTCATACCGGGATCGTCCTTCCAGGTCGGATCGGACGAGTCCTTCAGATACGCGGCGCTGAGAATGCCTACGCCATTCTCCGGCCCGGCCGGGGTCATGACCGCGCCCACCGAGATGGCGACGTTGGACATGAAGAACATCGGCTTCCAGTTGAGGTCGTGCACCTTGCGGATCGCCTGCGCGGCGAACTTGGGGATCGCTGCCACGAGCAGAACATCCGCGCCGGACGCCTGAAGCGCCGTGATCTGGCTGTCGATCGTCGGGTCGGTTGTCTCGTAGCTCGCCGTCACAACCATCTTGCCGAACTTGTCGCCCAGCACGTCCTTCACGCCGTTCGGGTAATCCTTCCCGAAGTCGTCATTCTGATACAGGATCGCGAGCTTTGCGTCCGGCTTCTGTTGCAGAATGTACTTGGTGTAGATCTGCGCCTCGGTCCGGTAGCTGGGCTGCCAGCCTATGGTCCATGGCGTCTGCTTGTAGTCGCCCCACTTGTCGGCGCCGGTGGAAACGAAAAGCTGCGGCACCTTCTTCTGGTTCATGTAGTGCACGATCGCGCTGTTGGTCGGCGTGCCCAGGGTCGCGAAGGTGAATGCAACCTTTTCCTCTTCGACCAGGCGGCGAATCTGCTCCACCGTCTTCGGCGGGCTGTAGTTATCATCCAGCGAGATGTAATTGATCTTGTGGCCGGCCACGCCGCCCTGCTCGTTCACCATGCCGAAGAAGGCGCTCTCCAGCTTGCCGAGTACGCTGTACGACGAGGCGGGGCCGCTGTACGGCACGGTGTTGCCGATCTTGATCTCGGTCGCGGTGACACCTGGCGTGTCCGCTGCTGTCGCACCGGTCGTGACAGCAACGGCCAACATCGCCGCAGCCAGATACGCTTTCCTTCCAGTCATCGAATTCCTTGTCCTTCTCACGGGATAGCCACATGCCCGATCCGCGGTGCTGCAGTCCGCCAGGCACCCCACTGTGACCATGCCGCACCGATTGATGCAACACCCGTCATTTCGGTGTGCGGCGCGTCGCCTTCGGCAAAACCGACGAGAAGCTGGCCTTCGACCACGCTGTCGCCGGCCTGGCACGCAACGGTGGCGACGACGCCGTCCGATGGCGCGGTGAGGCGGAACACCGTCTTCATGGCCTCCAGCACAACCATGATCTGGCCGCGCGAGACCGCCATCCCCGGCTGTGCCATGACCTCCGTGACCTGCCCGGGGATCGGCGCGACAAGCCTGCCGCCGGCATCGTCTTCCTCTGCTGCGGCGGCAATCGGATCGGGCAGTTGCAGCCGCCAGGTCTCGCCGTTGCGGCGGACAGTGATGTTGTCGGCAACGCACACCACGGACACGCGCTCGCGCATGTCATCCAGCATCATATCCATGCGGCCGTCCGGCACTCGCATCGCCTTGGCCGTCACGTGGTGATCGCCCACGGTCAACCGCCAGTCCGGGCCGTCGCGACACACTCTGACCGGCATCGCTATTCCGCCCGCGATGAACGGCAACTCGCGCTCGAAGACGGCATTCAGCCACCAGTGGTCGCGCGCGTGCCAAGGCGAGTGTGGATCGGCGCTCGACGCCGCGGCATTCGATGTCTCCTCGGCTTCATCGGTCAGCACGCACAGCGCGGCGGCAGCCAGCACCTCGATCGATGGCTCTCGCTGTGGCGCAAGCAGTGTGTCGCCGTGGCGCGCAATAAAGCCAGTGTCCACGCCGCCGGCGACGAACTCCGGATGCGCCGCGATGCGACCGAGCAGGTCGAGGTTGCTGGCGACGCCGACCACGTCGGTTGCCGCGAGCGCACGGCGCAGCGTCCGCAGCGCTTGCGTCACGTGTGGCTCCATGGCAGATCAGCTTGGCCAGCATGGCGTCGTAGTGAACGGAAACCACGTCGCCGGTCGCGAAGCCGGTATCCACACGCACATTCGCGGATGGCTCGGGTGTGCGGAACAGCGCCAGACGTCCGATGGAGGGCGCGAAATCGCGCTCCGGGTCTTCGGCGTATAGTACGAACCTCGATCGCATGGCCGTCAACGCGGATCGCGTCCTGTGCAGCCGGCAGAGGCTCGCCCGCCGCCACACGCAATTGCCATTCGACCAGATCGAAGCCGGTGATCATCTCGGTCACAGGATGCTCGACCTGCAAACGGGTGTTCATCTCCAGGAAAAAGAAACCATCAGTATTGGCGACGAATTCCACCGTGCCCGCACCTTCGTAGCCGACTGCCCGCGCCGCGGCGACAGCGGCGCGTCCCATCGCGGCGCGGCGTGCGGCATCGAGCCCGGGCGCGGGCGCCTCCTCGATCACCTTCTGATGGCGGCGCTGCACCGAACAGTCACGTTCGAACAGGTGGACGGCATTGCCATGCCGATCGGCGAACACCTGCACCTCGATGTGCCGCGGGTGCTTCAGATAGCGTTCCAGCAGCACACGGTCGTCGCCGAATGCCGATGCCGCTTCCTGGCGTGCCGAATCCAGAGCCGCGGCGAACTCGTCGGCGTGAGACACGATCCGCATGCCGCGACCGCCGCCGCCGGATACCGCCTTGATCATCAGCGGGAAGCCGATGCGCGCCGCCTGATCGGCGAGAAACGCAGCGCCCTGCCGCTCGCCGTGATAGCCAGGCAGCACCGGCACGCCGGATTGCTCCATCGAGCGACTTGGCCGCCGATTTGGAGCCCATGGCGCGCATCGCCGACGGCGGCGGACCGACAAAGACGATGCCCGCCTTCGCACAGGCTTCGGCGAACTCCGGGTTCTCCGACAGGAAGCCATAGCCAGGATGGATGGCATCCGCACCGCTGCGCCGCGCCGCTTCGATGATGCGGGGGATGTTGAGGTAGCTGTCGCGCGCCGCTGCCGGTCCGATCTGGATGGCACGATCGGCGGCTTTCACGTGCAGTGCATCGGCATCGGCCGCCGAATAGACGGCGACCGTCGCGATGCCCATGCGCCGCGCGGTGCGGGCGATGCGGCAAGCGATCTCGCCGCGATTGGCGATCAGCAGAGTGCCGGAACATCGTCACATCCGGAACACGCCGAAGCGCGTCGGCGGGATGGGCGCATTCAATGCCGCCGACAGCGCGAGACCCAGCACGCGGCGCGTATCGGCCGGATCGATGATGCCGTCATCCCACAGTCGCGCGGTGGCGTAATACGGATGGCCCTGCCGTTCGTACTGCGCGCGGATCGGTGCCTTGAACGCCTCCTCCTCATCCGTGCTCCAGTCCCTGTTGCGACGCACCTGCGCGAGCACGGTGGCTGCCTGCTCGCCGCCCATCACCGAGATGCGCGCGTTCGGCCACATGAACAGGAAGCGCGGCTCATAGGCGCGGCCGCACATGCCGTAGTTGCCGGCGCCATAGCTGCCGCCGACGATGACGGTCAGCTTCGGCACAGACGTGGTGGAGACGGCGGTGACCAGCTTGGCGCCATCCTTGGCGATGCCGCCGGCCTCGTATTTCCGCCCCACCATGAAGCCGGTGATGTTCTGCAGGAACACCAGCGGAATGCCGCGCTGGCTGCACAGCTCGACGAAATGCGCGCCCTTCAGCGCTGACTCGGAGAACAGGATGCCGTTGTTGGCGAGAATGCCGACCGGGTAGCCATGAATATGGGCAAAGCCGCAGATCAGCGTCGTGCCATACAGACGCTTGAACTCGTCGAACTCGCTGGCATCGACGATGCGGGCGATCACCTCTCGCGCGTCGTACGGTCGCGCGCAGATCGGCCGGCACCACGCCATACAGTTCGGCGGGATCGTAGCGGGGCGGCAGCGGCTCGCGCAGCGCAACCTGCGGCTGCTTGCTGTAGTTCAGCCCCGCCACGATGCGCCGGCACAGCGCCAGCGCGTGCCGATCGTCATGCGCGTAGTGATCGACCACGCCCGACGTGCGGGCATGCACATCGGCGCCGCCGAGATCTTCCGCGCTGACGATCTCGCCGGTCGCCGCCTGCACCAGCGGCGGGCCGCCGAGGAAGATGGTGCCCTGCTTGCGCACGATGATCGTCTCGTCGCTCATCGCCGGCACATAGGCACCACCCGCCGTGCATGATCCCATCACAGACGGCGATCTGCGGAATTCCCTCGCGCGGACAGATTGGCCTGATTGAAGAAGATGCGGCCGAAATGCTCGCGGTCGGGGAAGATCTCGTCCTGCATCGGCAGGAAGGCGCCGCCGGAATCGACCAGGTAGATGCAGGGCAGCCGGTTCTGTAGCGCGATCTCCTGCGCGCGCAGGTGCTTCTTCACCGTGATCGGAAAGTAGGTGCCGCCCTTCACCGTGGCGTCGTTGGCGACGACGACGCATTCGCGCCCGGCGACACGGCCGATGCCGGTGACGATGCCGGCCGCCGGAACCTCATTGTCGTACAGGCCATAGGCCGCTAGCTGCGACAGTTCCAGGAACGGCGAGCCGGGATCGATCAGCCCGGCGACACGGTCGCGCGGCAGCAGCTTGTTGCGTGCGAGATGGCGCTGCCGCGCGGTTTCGCCGCCGCCCAGCCCAACCTCGGCGACGCGTGCGCGAAGGTCGTCCACCAGCTCGCGCATCGCCGCAGCATTGGCGGCGAATTCGGCGGAGCGCGGGTCGATGTCGGAACGGAGCTGCGTCATGTGCTACTCCCACTCCCCTTGCGGGAGGTTGGGGGGAGGGGGAGTTCACTGCGCATCACGCGGTCTCGCGGAACAGCTCGCGGCCGATCAGCATGCGGCGGATTTCGCTGGTTCCGGCGCCGATCTCGTACAGCTTCGCGTCGCGCAGCAGCCGTCCGGTCGGGTAGTCGTTGATGTAGCCGTTGCCGCCCAGGCACTGGATCGCCTCGAGCGCCATCCATGTCGCCTTCTCCGCCGCATAGAGGATCGCACCCGCGGCATCCTTGCGCGTCGTCTCGCCGCGGTCGCACGCCTTCGCCACCGCATACACATACGCCTTGGCGGCATTCATCGTGGTGTACATGTCGGCGAGCTTGCCCTGCATGAGCTGGAACTCGCCGATCGCCTGGCCGAACTGCTTCCGCTCGTGCACGTACGGCACCACCACGTCCATGCAGGCCTGCATGATGCCGAGCGGTCCAGCCGCCAGCACCGCGCGCTCATAATCCAGCCCGCTCATCAGCACGCGCACGCCGTCGTTGACGCGGCCGAGCACGTTGTCCTCCGGCACCTCGCAGTCGGCGAACACCAGCTCGCAGGTGTTCGACCCGCGCATGCCGAGCTTGTCCAGCTTCTGCGCGGTGGAAAATCCGGAAAACCCCTTCTCGACCAGGAATGCCGTGATGCCCTGCGGCCCCGCCTGCGGATCGGTCTTGGCGTAGACCACCAGCACATCGGCGTCCGGCCCATTGGTGATCCACATCTTCGAGCCGTTCAGCACGTAGCGGTCGCCGCGCTTCTCCGCCCGCGTGCGCATGCCGACGACGTCCGACCCGGCGCCCGGCTCGCTCATCGCCAGCGCGCCGACATGCTCGCCGCTGATCAGCCGCGGCAGATACCGCCGCTTCTGCGCCTCGCTGCCGTTGCGGCGGATCTGGTTGACGCAGAGATTGGAATGCGCGCCGTACGACAGGCCGACCGAGGCGGAGGCGCGCGAGATCTCCTCCATCGCCACGACATGCTCCAGATAGCCCATGCCGGCGCCGCCGTACTCTTCCTCCACCGTGATGCCGAGTACGCCGAGGTCGCCGAACTTGCGCCACAGATCCATCGGGAACGCATTGTCGCGATCGATCGCCGCGGCGCGCGGCGCGATTTCATCGGCGGCAAAGCTCTCCACCGTGCTGCGCAGCATGTCGGCCGCCTCGCCGAGGTCGAAGTTCAGTCCGGGAAGCCGGTTGGGTAATGACGCCATCCTGGAACAATGACTGACCCGGCGCGGGCCGCCAAGTGAAACCTGCTCGATCCTGGTGTATGGTCCGGCGATCCAGGGGAGGAAAGCAATGACAGTCGAGCGCATGCTGACCGAGGAAGAGCCGGCCGGTGAACTGGTCGGACGGGTGCTGCAGGAAGCCGGTATCGAGTATGTCTTCGGCATCTCCGGCGGCCACACCGGCCGCATCGTCTCGGGCCTGCGGAAGTATCAGAATTCGCTCCGCATGGTGCTGGTGCGCGAGGAGTCGCTCGCCGGCGTGATGGCGGAGGTCTATGGCCGGCTGACGCGGCGGCCGGGCGTCATGATCGGGCAGGGGCCGTGGGTGCTGGGCAACGGACTGATCGGCACGATGGAGGCGTTTCTTTCCAGTTCGCCGATGCTGCTGCTCACCGACTTCTCTAACTCGACGCCGTTCCATCTGCATGCGCCCTATCAACAGGCGACCGGCGATTACGGAAGCTGGGATGCGCGCCGCGCGTTCAGCGGCGTCACCAAGCAGGTGATGCAGGCGCATACGCCGACCGCCGCGGTGCAGGCGACGCAGCTTGCGATCAAGCATGCGCTGGCCGGACAGGCGGGTCCGGTGGCGGTGCTGTTCGCGATGGACTCGCTGTCCGGCACGGTGAAGCCGGACTCGCAGCCGGTGCTGTATCCCACGCGCTATTACCTGCCGTCGCCGCCACCGCCGGCCGATGCCGCGCGCGTGGCAGAGGCGGCGAAGGCACTGCTCGCCGCCGAACGCCCGGTGGTGATCGCCGGCAATGGCGTGCGCATCGCGCAGGGTTACGAACAGCTTGTCGGCGCTGGCCGAGGCGGCGGGACTGCCGGTGGTGACGACGGCGGCGGGCAAGGGTTGCTTTGCCGAAACCCACAGTCTGGCACTGGGAGTTTTCGGCACGTTCGGCACCGAGGCGGCGAATGCCTGCCTCGCCGAGGCCGATCTCGTGCTGGCTATCGGCACGAAGCTGGGGCCGAGCGATACCGCGTGGGAGAATCGCGACCTGCTCGACCCGACGCGGCAGACCTTCATCCAGATCGACATCGAGCCACGCAACGCATCCTGGACGTTCCCAGCCGAGCATGTGCTGCTGGGCGATGCGGCGCAGGTCATGCAGCAATTGCACGAAGCGGTCCGTCCGCATGCAGCCGGACGCCGCAAGGCTGCCGAGGCTCGCGTGGCAAGCTGGCGCGAACAGAAGGGCTACTTCAACGCGCCAGGCTACTTCGCCGACGATACGCCGATCCTGCCGCAACGCGCGATCGGTGAACTGATGCGCTGCCTGCCGGACGACGCCATCGTCACCTGCGACGCCGGCGAGAACCGCATCATGATGACGCATTTCTACCAGACGAAGCAGGCCGGTGGTTTTCTCCAGGCGGCAGGCTCCGGGCCGATGGGATTTGCCATTCCCGCGGCGCTCGCGGCGAAGCTGGTGCACCCCGACCGTCCGGTCGTTGCGGTATGCGGCGACGGCGGCTTCGCGATGACGATGAACGGGCTGATGACAGGGATCGAGCAGGACATCCCGATCATCACCGTGGTGTTCAACAACAACGCGCTTGGCTGGGTGCTGCATGGCGGCGGCCCGTTCGCGGCGGAGTTCGCCGACTTCGATCACGCGGCGATCGCCCGCGCCATGGGCTGTAACGGCGTGCGCGTCACTGAACCGGCCGCGCTGGGAACCGCACTGCGCGAGGCATTGAACGCGCGTGTGCCGACGGTGATCGATGTGCGGACCTCGCTGGCGCAGTCGTTCGCCGACATCACCTCGCCGCTGGCCACCGCCGCGTCACCGCGACGACGCTAGAACGACCGACCACCTCGCCCGCTTGCGGGAGAGGTCGGCGCGCAGCGCCGGGTGAGGGTGCCGCCCGGCGCGCAGCCGTCCACTCCTCTACCCCGCAGCGACGGACCCTAGGTTCGGGCGTGTCGCGATTTCCGGCAGACGCGGCACCGGCCTGAACGTGAGCATGATGACTGCGGCAGCCAGCCCGACCAGGAAGGAGCCGACATAGAGCAACCCATAAGTCCCAAATCGATCGTAGATCACGCCGCCCGGCGACCGGGCCCAGCGCCATGCCAAGGCTCGATGCCATGCTCGCCGCGCCAACGACCGTCCCGATGATCGGCAGCGGGAAATTCTCCCGCACCAGCACCGCGTAGAGCGGCATCACACCGGCATAGGCGAAGCCAAACACAACCGCCACCGCATAGAAGGCGGATTGCTCGCGAGCGAACAGATAGCAGCCCGCCGCCGCCGCCTGCACGAGCAGCCCGCAGACGAACGCCTGCTTTGCCCCAAACCTGTCGCCCGCCAAGCCGAACACGATCCGCCCGGCCAGCCCCGCGAGCCCCTCCACACTGTAGATCGAGACCGCAGCCATCACCGGCAGGCCGCACGAGATGGCGTAACTCACCGTGTGAAACAACGGACCGGAATGCGTGGCACAACACAGGAAATAGGTAAGCGCCAGCACGGCGAATTGCGGCGAGCTCAACGCCTGTCGCACGGTCATGTGTGCCTCGGCGGCACGCTGTCCTCCACCGCCGCTTGCCAAGGCAGGTGCGCGGCGCACCAGGAATGCCGTCGGCAGCAACAGCGCCCAGACCGCAATGCCGATGATCAGCTGAGCGAAACGCCAATCGTAGGTCGAAACCAGGACGGCCGCGATCGGCGCCACCGTCATCGGCGCCACGCCCATGCCGGCCGAGACCAGCGATACCGCCAGGCTGCGCTGGCGTTCGAACCAACCCGTCACGGTGGCCATCAACGGCGCGAAGATGGCGCCTCCGCCTGCCCCGACCATAACACCATACAGCAACTGAAATTGTTCGACCGAGGCAGCGCGGCTTGCCAGCACCAGCCCAAGGCCCAGGATGCAGCTGCCGGACAGCAGAACGACACGCGGACCGAACCGGTCCATCGCCATGCCCCAGCCGAAACTGGCGACGCCCATCGTGATGAAGTTGAGTGTCATCGCCAGCGAAATCGCGGTGCGCGACCAGCCGGTCGCAGCCGACATCGGCTGCTGGAACACGGGCAGGGAAAAGATCGACCCGATCGCGACACAGCCCATGAAGGCGCCGGCGGCAACGATAACCCAGCGATAGCGTGAATTCATTTCGTTCTCCTGCATATCATCATGCGCTGGCCGGCCAAGGTTCGGCCCAGGCGGACAGGCGCATCAGATCGTCGAGCCAGCGCACAATGTTGCGAAACGGTGCCAGCGGCATCTCGGCCTCGCGCCAGTAGCTCGCCATCGATGCCAACTGAAAGTCGGCGATCGTCAGCCGACCACATGCGACATGCGTGCGTCCGTCGAGATGCAAATCCAGCACCGTGGCATAGCGCATAAGCTCAGGTATACGTGCCTCGAATTCGCTTCGATTGGGCGCGCCCAGACCAAACGTCGCCTTGACGATGTGCTCGAAGTAGAACCGCGACACCGCCGGCGACCAGTGCGAATCGCACCACGACAGCCAGCGCAGCACCTCAACCTGCTCGGCGGGATTGTGCGCCGGCCACATGTCCGAGTTGTACTTGATGCAGAGATAGGCCATGATCGCCGGCGATTCCCATAACACCAGGTCGCCATCCACCAATGTGGGCGCTTTCTTGTTGGGATTGAGCGCGACATAAGCCGGGTCTTCAAAGCCATCCGTCAACATGTCCACTTCAACGAGTTCGGCGTCCACGCGCAGATGTTTGAGCAGCGCGAGCACACGGCGCGGCGCCTGTGCCTTGATCCAATAGATCTTCATTACCCGTCGCGTCCTTTGCTGTTGCGGTCGCTGCCGTGCCGGCGCGCACCGGCACTCGTGGCTGCTGCCGGCCCACCGCGCGCGACACGCCGGTTGCCCGGCACCCGGAACAGCAGCAGGAGATAGCGGCGCAGGTGGTCGATGCTCGCGGCGGCGACCTCGGCACTTCCCGTCGCCTTCGCCAGGATGAACGCTCCCTGGATGACGCACTGGCAATGCAGCGCGAGGCTCTCGGCAGTGACCTCCTCGGCAACCCCGTATTTCCGTATCGCCGCGTCGATATCGGCCTCAAGCGCCCTCGCGTGTCCGCAGATGCTGTTCTCGCAGGCTGCGCGAATCCCCGGATTGGTGGCGTAGGCCTCCTGCACCATGGTCCCGGCAAAGCAGGTGAATTCCGATAGCTCGCCGGTCAGGAGCGCTTTGCGAAAATCGACGTACGCCACGACGCGGTCGAGCGGATCCGCCGCGCCATGATAGGGCGCATGTGCGAACAGATCGACCGATGACGCTTTCCAATGCTCCAGCGCGGCCAGGGCAAGATCGTCCTTGCTCTTGAAGTGGTGGAAGAAACTGCCCTTGGTCACACCGGCTTCGGCACACACATCCTCGATGCGCGTCGCGTTGTAGCCCTTGGTCCGGACAACCTTGATTGTCGCGTCCAGCAGCCTGGCCTTCGATTGATGATGCTGCATGTTATCCCATACCGACCAGTCGGTCCTCACCATACCCACTGGTCGGTATGTGTCAAGCCACTTTGCGCGGCTTCAGGTCCGGTCCGGAGCAAGTAATTTTTAGTGACTATTGAAGGTATTATAACTAACTACCATCTGCCTCCCTTTCCGCCCGCCAAAGGGACACTTTCGGTCATGCGCCTCCTTCCCAACCTCCCAGCCTCGGCCTCTCGCGAGGTCTTCGCCACGCTCTGCGGCCTCCTCCCGCCTCCCGCCACCGCCACCCCCGAAGCCTGCGCGGAACGCGACAACACTGCGATGGACGCCGTCGCCGCCCTGCACCCCGCCGACGCCTTCCAGGCCAAGTTCGCCGCCGAGATCGTCGCCGCCGACGCCTATGTCAGCGACTCCCTCCGCCTCGCCAACGAATACCGCAACGACCTCGCCGCCACGCTCCGCTGCCGCGCCAGGGCCAACTCCTTCATGCGAGAGATGCGCGCCCTGCTCCGCGACTACCGGCGTATGCAGGCCGAGGACGCCAAGGCGCTCGCCGAAAGCCACCCCGCCGCCATGGAACGCGCCGGCTACTGGCACAAGGAGATCATCATCCCCGAACCGCCATCTGAGCCCGAGCCGGTCATCGACGAAGACAAATTCGCCAAATGGACCCCGCCCGAGCAATACGCCGTGCTCTATCCCGACCGCGCCGCCCGCATCCGTGTCGCGCGTGGCCTGCCCTCGCCGCTCGACTTCCCCCCGCCCGATCCAGACATCATCGAGGGCCTCGTCCACGGCACCGGCCCGATCCTGCACGCACTCGATGAGCAGCCCCAACGAGCGGGAGCCCCAGCGACGTAAGGAAGAAAATGGAACACAAATGCACGCGGACACACGCAGACAACAGCGACCGTGCCGCACGACCGCCGAAAAACTCAGGCCTTATCTGTGTGCATCTGCGCAATCTGCGTGAATCTGCGTTTCCACCTTTTTCTTCTCATGCCACGACCCACCATCCCGCGAAATGCGACCATGAGACTCCATCGCGACTCAAGCTCAATTGGTATCGCGGAACCGCGTCGGGATCCCGGTCTGTGCCGTCAAGCCGCCATCGGCGACGAAGGCGGCGCCAGTGACATAGGACGCCAGATCGGAGGCGAGGAACAGCACGACGTTCGCCATCTCCTCGGGCTTGCCGAAGCGGCCCATCGGGATGGCGGCACACGTCTGTTCGACAAAGCCGGGAATGCCGTAGGCGCGTTGCAGCAGCGGCGTGTCGATCGCGCCGGGGCAGATGCAGTTGCAGCGAATGCCATACGGCGCGTATTCGATCGCCGTGCCGCGCGTCAGATTGACCACGCCGGCCTTCATCACGTTGTACGACGTGATGCCGTAGTCGGCGAACAGGCCGGAGATCGACGCGGTGTTGACGATGGCGCCGCCGCCCTGCCTGCGCATGATCGGCAGCGCGGCGCGGGTCGCCTGCATCACGGCGGTCAGGCCGACCTGGATCGTGTAGTCCCATACCGCCTGGTCGGTGTCCGCAACGCGCGCCAGGCGCTTCTCGCGCAGCTCCGCCGGCACGCCGAAGGCATTGTTGTGCAGCACGTCCAGTCGGCCGAATGTCTGCACGGCGCGGGCCACCATTGCGTCGATATCGGCGGGCCTGGCCATGTCCGCCACGACCGCCAGTGCGGTGCCGCCCGACGCTGTGATCTCGCCCGTCACTTCCTCCGCGCTGTTGCCGTTCACGTCCGACACCACGACCTTGGCGCCGTGCTGCGCAAACGCGGTCGCGGTCGCGCGGCCGATCCCCGACCCGGCCCCGGTGACCAGGCACACCTTGCCGTCGAAGCGCATCGGAATTCCTCCCTGTCAGCTATTGCCGGGTTCGATCGTCTGGATGACGTCGAAGCCTTCGAATTCGGGATGGCCGAGATAGAGGCTGCGATTGCCCCCCGCGTCGCTGTGCGCGCGACGGAATGCCTCGGACCGCGTCCACGCCTCGAAGGCGTCGCGGTCGCGCCAGATCGTGTGCGACGAATAAAGCACGTGATCTTCCCGCTCGGGCCCGCGCAGCAGGTGGAACGCGACGAAGCCCGGCACGCCCGACAGGTGGCTGTCGCGTGTCGTCCAGACCTTCTCGAAATCCGCCTCGGAACCCGGTGCGACCCGGAAGCGGTTCATCGCGATGAACATGCTGGCACCTCCGCGCCCCCCTTACCCTGGACGGCGGTCGCAGGAAAGGATTTCAATATCGCCCGTTCTGCAAGGGAAAGACGTAGATGCCGGTGTCATTTCGCCAACTGCATCCGGCCTTCGCCGCCGAGGTCTCCGGGATCCAGTGCGGCAAGGCGCTCGACGCGGATGAAGTCGCAGCGATCGATGCTGGAATGGACCGCTACGCCGTTCTGGTGTTTCCGGACCAGAACATCACGGACGAGCAGCAGCTTGCCTTCACGCGGCAGTTCGGCGAACTGGAGAACTATGCGACGCGGCGGGCATATCAGGAAACGAACCGACAGCCGGCTTGCTCCGGGCATCGCGGATTTCTCCAATCTGGACAAGGACGGCAGGATCATGTCGGCCGAGGACCGGGTGTGGTTCTTCAAGCTCGGCGACCGGCTTGTGGCATTCGGACAGCTCGTTCCGCCCGGTGCCGGCGAAATACTCGCTGCTGTCGGGACGCGTGCTGCCGTCATGGGGCGCCAACACGGAATTCGCCGACATGCGTGCCGCCTACGATGCGCTCGACGCACGCACCAAGGCGGAGGTGGAGGACCTGGTCTGCCTGCATTCGCTGATCTACTCGCGTCAGGCGATCGGCTTCACCGAACTGACCGAGGAGGAGATCGCCTCGTTCACGCCGGTGCGCCAGCGCCTGGTGCGCACGCATCCGGTGACCGGGCGAAAGTCGCTGTTCCTGTCTTCGCATGCCGGCGCGATCGAGGGCTGGACGGTCCCGGAGGCGCGCATGTTCCTGCGCGACCTGACGGAGCACGCGACGCAGCGCGAGTTCGTCTATTCGCACGCCTGGCGGCCGTTCGATCTGGTGATGTGGGACAATCGCACCACGATGCATCGCGCGCGTCGCTTCGACCGCAACGAGGTGCGCGATGTGCGGCGCACGACGCTTGGCGGCGATGTCATCACGATCGAGCAGGAGGCTGCCGCGGATTAGCGGAATGGCGAACGCCGCTGTATTCAGCAGCAAACTTTTTGATCCTGCTCGCAGCATAACGCTTGACATTGATGGCATAACGGGCGCAGGATTTGATCTTCACGGAACAGGAGGGTGCATCGCAGCATGACTCCACCGGGCAGACTCCCAGTTGCCGACCGACGTGGCACCGGCGACTGATCACAAAGTCCACGCTATAGCCTGGCGATCAGCGCCAGGCGCGAAGATCAAGCTTCGCAACCCGACCCCCGTTCAAACGCTGAGGCGTGCGGGGGTCTTTGCGTTATCAGGGTGCGGTGCCTAGGCTCCCGCCATGAGCAACCTATCCGAGCGGGTGGTGATCGTCGGCGCCGGCCATGCCGGTGGATCTGTCGCAGCTCTGCTGCGTCAGTACGGCTGGCAAGGTCCCATCACGCTGATCGGCGCGGAACCGGTTCCGCCCTATCAACGCCCGCCGCTGTCCAAGGCATGGCTGAAGGGCGAGGGACGATCTCGCCGACCTGTTGTTGCGGCCGGCGGCATTCTACCAGACCAGCCACATCGACTTCCGGGCTTCGTGCCGTGTCGCGTGCAATCGATCGCGCAGCCAGAACCGTGAACCTCGCGAGCGGCGAGTGCTTGGCCTATGACCATCTGATCCTCGCCACCGGCTCCCATGCGCGGACGCTTCCGGTTCCCGGCCACGACCTCGCGGGCATCGTCGCATTGCGCACGCTTGCCGACGCCGACCAGCTTCGGACGCTGCTGCGCCCTGGCGCCCGCATCGCGATCATCGGCGCCGGCTATATCGGCCTGGAGGTCGCCGCATCGGCGCGCTACTCGGCGCCGACGTCGTCGTGATCGAACGCGAGGCGCGGGTCCTGGCGCGTGTGGCCTCGCCGCCCGCTGGCCGAGTTCTTCCAGCCGCCATCACGCGAATGCCGGCGTTCGCATCGTCGCTGAACGCCACGGTGGAGGAGTTCTACGGCACTGCCGGCCGGGTAGCCGAGGTGCGCCTGTCGGACGGCGCGCCAATTCCCTGCGACGCAGTGCTGGTCGGCGTCGGCGCGGCGCCGAACGATGCGCTGGCGCGTGCGGCCGGGCTTGTCTGCGCCAACGGCATCGTCGTCGATCTCGGCGCGCGGACTTCCGACGCCGCCATCCATGCCATCGGCGACTGCACCCATCGTCCGCTGCCGCTTTACGGCCGTTCGGTCCGGCTCGAAAGCGTGCCGAATGCGCTGGAGCAGGCCAAGCAGGCCGCCGCCGATCTGTGCGGCCGCGCGTTGCCCGCTGCCCGAGGTGCCCTGGTTCTGGTCCGACCAGTATGAGGTCAGGTTGCAGATCGCCGGCCTGCCGTTCGACGTCGCGGAAACCGTCGTGCGCGGCGACCCGCCGACCGGATCGTTCGCGATCTTCCATCTGCGCGGAAGACGGCGCCGTTCAGGCCGTCGAAGCGGTCAACGCGCCGGCGGAATTCATGGCCGGACGCATGATGATCGCCCGGCGCAAGCAGGTGGTAGCGGCGAGGCTGCGAGACGTGTCATGCTCCATTCGGGATCTGGCCGCCTAGCCAGCCGAGGGGAGGAACATGCCGAAGGTCACGTACGTCGAATACAATGGCACCGAGCATACGGTGGACGTGCCGGTCGGCACCTCGGTCATGCGTGGCGCGGTCGATAACAACATTCCCGGGATCGATGCGGACTGCGGCGGCGAGTGTGCCTGCGCGACCTGCCATGTCTACGTCGATGCCGCCTGGCTGCCGAAAATCGGCACTGCCGGTGCCGGGCTCGCAGGAAGCCGCATGCTGAGCTTCGCCGCCGTCGCGCAGCCGGACTCGCGGCTTTCGTGCCAGATCAGAATGACCGAGGAACTCGACGGCCTGCTGGTCCGCATGCCGGAAGGACAGCACTGATCGCGGGAGGCGAGCGCGCATGGCCGGCGCTCAAGGCCGGCCACGCCGAACGGTCGAAGTGCTGGAAGAACTCTTACCCGGCGCAGGCGATAACCCGGTCGTTCTCCCAGATGCCGAGGCAGACGCACTCGCCGTCATATTCGATCAGCAGGTAGGGATCGAGCACCGTCTCTTCCCGCTTGAGTTCGCCCAGGATCACCCGCGCGCGCGGTACGTCGCCCTTCAGAAGACCGCGCGACCCTGGCGATAGGCTCGGGGACGTCGTCATAGGTCAGTACCTTCGCGCTCTTCCCAATGCGATCCGGCGCGCAGCCGGATCATGCCGGTGCCGGTGATCAGCGCGACCATGCACATCCACACGAAGCTGCCGGTGATCGCGAGGACGCCGGAATGCGCGTTGAACCCGCCGCTCGCCGCGGCAATCGCGCCCACCACGGGGCTCGCGACAACCAGCATGATCGACACGACGGCCTGATGACGATGCCAGAAGCTTGGTCCATATCGTCGCTGCTGTTCCACCTTGTGCGCCGCCAGCGTCTCCCAGGAGACCGGATCAAGGCGGTGATCATCGAGTGCGTCGGAGAGTGCTTTCCGTCGCGTGACGGCGACCAAGGCATCGAAGGGCATCGGAGTGTTCCTTCGTTATGATGTGAAGCGGACAGAAAGCTATATGGCCAACGATGTGGCGGCCCACATTGATTAAGGCATATAACATTGTTGCGAGTTCCCTTGCAGATCGGAGAGCGACCGGCCACGCGCCGCCCCGGGTCGCGGACCAGCGAGTTGCACGGGACCCGACAATCCGCCGAAATAGCCCCGCTGCGCGTCGGGGAATTCCGTGCCGCACAGCGATGCGACGGACTGGAACAAGGACCTCCTGCATGGCTGACCTCGCAAACCCTCTCGCCGATCGGTCGGGCACTGCCGATCGAACGGCCCCTGCCGCTGCCCTCAGGCAATGCGCTGTTCGGCAGCGACGTCGTCGCCGAGACGCTGCGCGCGCTGGAGATCCCGTTCATCGCGCTGAACCCGGGCTCCAGCTACCGCGGCTTTCACGACAGCCTGGTCAACCACCTCGGCAACGTGCAGCCGCAGATGCTGCTGTGCCTGCACGAGGAGCACGCGGTCGCGATCGCGCACGGCTACGCCAAGGTGACCGGCCGGCCGATGGCCGCGGCGGTGCATTCCAATGTCGGGCTGATGCACGCGACGATGGCGATGTTCAACGCCTGGTGCGACCGCATGCCGGTGCTGCTGCTCGGCGCGACCGGTCCGGTGGATGCGCCGAAGCGGCGTCCGTGGATCGACTGGATCCACACCGCGCGCGATCAGGGCGCGCTGCTCCGCCCCTACACCAAATGGGACGATCAGCCGGCCTCGCCCGAGGCGGCGCGCGAGGCGTTGCTTGCGCGCCTACTGGCTGGCGCGGTCGGCGCCGATGGGGCCGGTCTACATCAATCTCGACGCCGGCATGCAGGAGGCGCCGCTCACCGAGCCGCTGCCGCCGATCGATGCCGCGCGCTTCGTGCCGGATGTGGTGTCCGCCGTCGCGCCGGAGCAGGTGACGCGCGCGGTGGCGCTGCTGCGCGGGGCGGAGCGGCCGGTGATCCTGATGGGTCGCGGTTCGCGCAGCGAGCAGGACTGGGCCGACCGCGTCGCGCTGGCGGAAACGCTGCGTGCCCGGGTGGTCACCGACATGAAGTGCGCCGCGGTGTTTCCCTCCGAGCATCCGCTGCATGTCGGCGCGCCGTCCACCTTTCTGACGCAGGAGGCGGGGCAGGCGATCGCCGCCGCGGATGTCATCCTGAGCCTCGACTGGGTGGACCTCGCGGGCGCGCTGAAGGTCGCCTGCGGCACGGTCGCTCCGCCCGCCAAGGTGATCGCCGTCACGCTCGATCATCAGCTCCACAACGGCTGGAGCATGGACCACCAGGCGTTGCCGCCGGCCGATCTGTTCATCGCCGCCGATGCGGACACCGTGGTCGCCGCGATGCTGAAGCAGTTGCCTACGCCGGCCGTGCGGACCGAGCCGCCGCCGCCGTCAGCCGAACCGGTGGCCGAGACCGACCCCATCACCGTGGCGCAGATGACGCAGGCGCTGCGCCGGGCGGTTGGCGCGCGGCCGGCATCGCTGTTGCACGTCTCGACCTCGTGGGGCGCCGGGCTGTGGCCGTTGCGCCATCCGCTCGACTACTTCGGCTCGCACCGGCGGCGCCGGGATCGGCGGCGGCCCGGGGATCTCCGTCGGCGCCGCGCTGGCGCTGCGCGGCAGCGGCCGGCTGCCGGTCGCGGTCTGCGGCGACGGCGACTTCCTGATGGGCGCCACCGCGCTGTGGACCGCGGTGCACTACAACATTCCGCTGCTGCTGGTGGTCGCCAACAACCGCTCGTTCTTCAACGACGAGCTGCACCAGGAGCGCGTGGCGCGCATCCGCAACCGGCCGGTCGAGAACCGCTGGATCGGCCAGCGGATCGCCGATCCGGAGGTCGATATCGCGCAGCTTGCGCGGGCCCAGGGCGCTCTGGGTTTCGGCCCGGTCACCGATGGCGGCGGCCTCGCGGCGACCTTCCGCGAGGCGATCGACGCGGTGGCCGGCGGCGCCGTCGCGGTGGTCGATGTGCGCGTGGCACCCGGCTATTCGCCGGCCGCGACGGCGGGGCTGTTCCGCACGTGACGGTCTGCTGGTTCGCGCTGTTCGGCGATGCCCCGGCGGAGCTGGCGTGGCTGTCCGACGTGGTCGCGGCCACGCCGGCGCTGCGGCAGGGACTGATCTTCACGCCGTCCCGCACCAACGATCCATACCTGGACGATGGTCCGCCGCCGCAGCTTGGCCTGCAGCTCTACTTCGACGATATCGCGGACCCTGGAAGCCGCGCTGGCCGCCGACGGCCATCTCCAGCGGCTTGCTGCATTGGGCGGCGACGTGCCGCTGTCGCAGCAGGCGATGCTCGTGCGACGTTATCCTGTGCCGGACCCCACCTTCCGCACTCCGCCCGGCGAGCTTCCCTGCACCTATCTCGTCGCCTATGAGGGCGCCCGCAGACCATCTGCCGACCTGGCTCGCCCACTACATCGCGGATCATCCGCCGATCATGGCGCGGTTCCCCGGCATCCGGCAGATTGAGATATACACCTGTATAGACTGGTGCGGCGGCCTGCCGTGGCCGCGCGCAACGCACATGCAGCGCAACAAGGTGGTGTTCGACAATCAGGCGGCACTGACCGCGGCGCTCAATTCGCCGGTGCGGCACGAGATGCGCGCCTCGTTCCACCGGTTCCCGCCATTCACCGGACCGATCACGCATTTCCCATGACGACCACCACCGTTATGCCGAGGGCTCGGTAGCAAACATGCCGGTCGATCCGCAGATCCAGGCCCTGCTCGACATGGGAACCGGGGTGCCGGCGACCAACACGCTGTCGGTTGCCGAGGCGCGCGCGCAGTATGAAGCGCGTGTCCGCCTGATGGCTCCGGCTGCCGCCGTGGCCGCGGTCACCGAACGCACCATCGCGGGTCCTGGCGGCGACCTGCGGTTGCGCATCTATCGCCCCGCGGGCCAGGGACCGTTCCCGCTGCTGGCATTCTTCCACGGCAGCGGCTTCGTGCTCTGCAGCCTGGACACGCATGACGGCATGTGCCGCAACCTGTGTGCCGGCGCCGGTTGCGTCGTGGTCTCGGTCGACTACCGCCTGGCGCCGGAACACAAATATCCCGCCGGCCTCGACGACTGCGTGTTCGCGACGCGCTGGATCGCCGAACACGCCGCGGAACTGGAAGGTGATGCGCGGTCACCTCGCCGTGTGCGGCGACAGCGCCGGCGGCAACCTCGCGGCAGCGGCGGCGCTCCGCATCCGCGATGAGGGCGGCCCGCGCCTCGTCGGGCAACTGCTGATCTACCCCGTCACCGACTACCACACGCCGGGAACGCCGTCGTATCGCGAGAACGCCGACGGCTACGGGCTGACACGCGACACGATGGTCTGGTTCTGGGACCACTACCTCACCGATCCGTCGGAGGCCGCGGATCCCTATGTGTCGCCGCTGCGGGCACGCGACCTGAGCCGCTTGCCGCCCGCCCTGGTGGTCACCGCCGAATACGACCCGCTGCGCGACGAAGGCGAGCACTACGCCGAGAAGCTGCGCGCCGCGGGAACGCCGGCGATTACCTCGCGTTGGGATGGCATGAATCACGGCTTCTTCTTCTGGGTCGGCCGGGTGGACAAGGCGGGCGAGGCGATGGCGGAATCCTGCCGCTGGCTGCGCCGGATATTTCAATAGCCGTCGCATCGGGATAACTCTCGCCAGGCAACGGAGCAGGAGCATGCAGTTCGGACTTTTCGGCGCGGCGCAGGCGCAGCGTGGCGGCCCCGACGTGGACAGCGCCGCCGGCTTCAAGGACTACATCGAATACGTCATCGAGGCCGAGGCGCTCGGCTATCAGAGCGCGTTCATCGTCGAGCACCATTTCACCGGCTTCGGCCAGGTCTCGGCGACGCTGAACCTGCTCACCTGGATCGGCGCGCGCACCCGAACGCTGCGTCTCGGCACGGCGGTGATCGTGCTGCCCTGGCACAATCCGGTGCTGCTGGCCGAACAGGCGGCGACGGTCGATCTGCTGTCGGGTGGACGGCTGGATTTCGGCGTCGGCAAGGGCTACCGGCACAACGAGTTCGTCGGCTTCCGCATCCCGATGGAGGAGGCCGAGCCGCGGTTCGAGGAATCGATCGACATCATCACCAAGGCGTGGACCTCGAACGAGCGGTTCTCGTTCCACGGCAAATACTGGCAATACGACGACATCATCGTCGAGCCGCCGACCATCCAGAAGCCGCATCCGCCGTTCTGGCAGGGCGCCGGCCATCCGGAATCGATCCGCCGCGTCGCGCGCCGCGGCCATAACCTGCTGCTGGATCAGTTCGCCTCGCTCGACGAGACCGGCAACCGGTTTGCGACCTATCGCGACGCGATGCAGGCGAATGGCTTCGGCTTCCATCCGAGCCAGGTCGGCGTGGCGCGCGCCTTCTACGTGGCGCGCGACAGCGCGGAGAAGGAGGCGGCACTCGATCGCCGCATCGCCGCGCAGCGCCGGCTGCACGCGATCTCGCAGCGGCCGGACGGCAACAACACCGCCAGCATCATGGCATTCTCCGATACGCGCGCGGCGAGCGAGGAGAGTGCGCTGTACGGCAACCCCGACGAGATCGCGCGCAAGATCGAGAAGCTGCGCGACATGGGCGTGGAATACATCCTGCTGAATGGCGGCGGCACCTCGCGCGAGAATCTGCGCCGCTTCGCCAAGGAGGTGATGCCGGCATTCCGCACCGAACCGGAGATGCGCGCGGCAGGCTGAGCCGCCGCACACCCGGTCATTGCGAGAAGCGCAGCGACGAAGCAATCTCCATCGTGGGTGCGCCCTGCGCCTCCGCGCAATGACAGCGCCATGACGAAGGGGAAGCGCGATGGCCAATCAACAATACGACTGTCGAAGCCGATTTCGTCGTGGTCGGCGCCGGTTCCGCCGGCTGCGTCATGGCAACGCGGCTCTCGGAAGACCCGTCAACCCGCGTCGTCCTGCTGGAAGCCGGCGGCGAGGACCGCAACCGCTGGATCCACATCCCTCTCGGCTACGGCAAGACCTTCGCCGACGCCTCGGTGAACTGGTGCTACCAGGCGGAGCCCGATCCCGGCGCCAACGGCCGCAGCATCTTCTGGCCGCGCGGCAAGGTTCTCGGCGGCTCCTCGTCGATCAACGGCATGGTCTACATCCGCGGCCAGCACGAGGACTTCGACCTCTGGCGCCAGCTCGGCAACACCGGCTGGTCATCGACCGACGTGCTGCCCTACTTCAAGCGCGCCCAACACCAGACCCGCGGCGCCGACGAATTCCACAGCACCGGCGGGCCGCTCTGCGTGTCCGACACATCGGAACACCATCCGATCTGCGAAGCCTTCATCAAGGGCGCCATGGAACTCGGCTATCCGCGCAACGACGACTTCAACGGCGCGAAGCAGGACGGCGTCGGCTACCACCAGACGACCACGCGCAACGGCAAGCGCTGCTCGACCGCCGTCGGCTACCTGCACCCGGTGCGCAACGCGGCCCAACCTGCGCGTCATCACCGGCGCGCTGGCCGAGAAGGTGCTGTTCGACGGCAAGCGCGCCATCGGCGTCGCATTCCGCGAATACGGCCAGCCGCGCACCGTGCGTGCCGCGCGCGAGGTGATCCTGTGCGGCGGCGCGGTGAACTCGCCGCAGCTTCTGCTGCTGTCGGGCGTCGGCCCGCAGGACCAGCTCGCACAGTTCGGCATGCCGCTGGTGCACCATCTGCCCGGCGTCGGCCAGAGCCTGCAGGATCACTACTCGGCGCCGATCAAGCTGAAGTGCCGCCTGCCGATCACCGTCAACGACGTGATGCAGAGCAGCGTGAAGAAGCTGAAGGTCGGGTCTGCAGTACTATCTGTTCCGCACCGGGCCGCTGACCATGGCGGCCGGCCCCGCGGCGCTGTTCGTGCGCACGCGCGAAGGGCTTGCGACGCCGGATGTGAAGATTTCCGTGGCCCCGTTCAGTTCCGACCGGCTGCAGGACGGGCTGCATCCCTGGTCGGGCTTCGGGCTCACCGTCTACCAGCTTCGTCCGGAGAGCCGCGGCGAGATCAGGCTGAAATCGGCAAACCCGTCCGATCCGCCGGCGATGTTCCCGAACTACCTGGCGACCGAGACCGATCGGCGCGCCATCGTCGATGGCCTGAAGATCGGCCGGCGCATCCTCGCCACCTCGCACATGCAGCACTTCATCACCGAGGAATACCAGCCGGGCGCCTCGGTGCGGACCGACGAACAGTTGCTGGAGCACGCGAGGAACACCGGAGGCACGGTGTTCCACCCGACCAGCACGTGCAAGATGGGCATCGATCCGATGGCGGTGGTGGATCCGGAACTGCGCGTGCATGGCATCGAGGGTCTGCGCGTGGTCGATGCGTCGATCATGCCGACGGTGATTTCCGGCAACACCAATGCGGCGACGATCATGATCGGCGAGAAGGCCGCCGACCTGGTGCGCCAGCCGCTGCGCATGGCGGCGTGATCCGCATTCGAGCGTCATGGGCCGCATCACATGTCGCTCAGGGAACTGCGCGCATCCTGAGGTGGCGACCACGACGCCCGGCACATCTTGCGATTGCAGAATATCATCAATCCGCAATCAATTCCTCTCGCGTTGCGTCCGATGGAATGCATCAATGCTTCGGCAGGCGTGCGCAACTCGCCCAGGGTGCAATACCAACAACCGCAATGATTGACTGATCGGCGTGCCCCACGCCGTCATGGCGTGCGAAGGCGCGCCATCCACGGCGTTCCTTTGATTGACGCAGCAAAGAGTTGTGGATGGCCGGCCAAGCCCGGCCATGACGATGAGGGCAGATGCGCGGGCGGGCGGTCATTCATTGTGGCGGTTGGTGTAAGGCGTCGGGCCGGTTCGAATGTGATGGCGGCATCAGCCATGCGCGAATGCTGGCCTCCAGTGCCAGCGGTGGCGGTCTGCCAACGCCACTGCTTCGATACGCCGCGGTTTGTTGCGTTTCGTGCTGGCGAATTCGGTTCTGCGTTTCGCGAACCGATTGACGCCATCGTGACACTGGCCGCTGTCCAGCGTGAATACTGTCGGAGCTTTAGGTGAAGCACGCTCGTGCCGATCCCTGATGGTGAAGTCCAGCCACTGCATGATCGCTTTCGGCGAAACGAGGTTCGTGCCCGATCTGGCGCGGCGTCGGAGTGTTCCTTGACTCGCGGGCGGGTGATGCATAGAAGACTGCCTCCCCGGAGGCCGGCGCGGCCGGCAGCCGGGGCATTTGTATTGGGCGAAGTGGTAGGATTGATGGCCAACACGGCTTCCGCGCGCAAGCGCAACCGGCAGACCAAACGCCGCACTGAGCGCAATCAGGCGCGCAAATCCCGCATGCGGACTTTCGTCAAGAAAGTCGAAGTGGCGATTGCCAGTGGCAACAAGGATGCGGCTGGCGAGGCGTTGCGGGCGGCGCAGCCCGAGATGCAGCGTGCCGCCAGCAAGGGCGTGACCCATCGCAACACGGTTGCTCGCAAGCTGTCGCGGCTGTCGGCCCGCATCAAGGCTTTAACGACGGGCTGAGGACTGCCGCTGTTTCCGGCTGGACTGTGTTGTGCGGCGGCACCGGCACGATGACCATGTAGGCTGCGTCAACATTTTATACTCCATGTGCCCACAGTACTATCCACACCGACCGGCAATCTTGTTGCTTTTTACTTTTAGCCGGCGCTCCGCAGTCAGATTTCCATTGCCCCTATTTCGTAGACATGACATAATGAATTCCTGCATCGGCGGTCCCGCCGATGGTCGGCAAATCTCTTGATCTATCGGCCTATCGTCGGAACGGCGGTAAGCGTCTCGTCTAGCGGCGGCGATAAGACCGTCGTGCTCGCTTTGTGGCGTCGGGGAGCGACCGCATGGAACACGATTTGTCCGCGACGATTGACCAACCGTATCGCGGACATCTCGCAGTTGCCGACCCAATGGGCACGCATCCGCGGCCGACTGCAAAGTGAAGTCGGCGAACTCGAATATCGCAATTGGTTGCGCCAGATGACACTGCGCCGGGATCGACGGCGATGAGATCACCGTGCTATTGCCGACGCGTTTCCTGTGCGACTGGGTGCGAAGTCGACTACGGTGATAGATTGAACTCATTGTGGCATGAGGAGAACCCGGCCGTCCGTCGGGTCGATATTCGGGTGGGCGGCGGGGCGGCGCCCTCGGGCTGGGCTGGCTGAAAGCCTTGCGACGACAGCAGTGCCGCCTCCCGTGGTCCCGAACCGGCTTGAGGAACGGATGGATCAGCGCCCCGAATTGACAATCGATCCGCGCTTCACCTTCGAAGCCTTCGTTGTCGGCAAACCCAACGAATTTGCCTATGCCTGCGCGCGCCGCGTCGCGGAAGCACCGTCCAGCCCCGGCTTCAATCCGCTGTTCCTGTATGGCGGCGTCGGCCTCGGCAAGACGCATCTGATGCACGCCATCGCCTGGGAACTGGTGGCGCGCGGCAACAGCGGTGCCGGCCGTCCGGTCTCGGTCACCTACATGTCGGCCGAGAAGTTCATGTACCGCTTCATCGCCGCCATCCGCAGCCAGTCGCACCATGCAGTTCAAGGAGCAGCTCCGCAGCGTCGACGTGCTGATGATCGATGACCTGCAGTTCCTCATCGGCAAGGACAACACGCAGGAGGAATTCTTCCACACCTTCAATGCGCTGGTGGATGTCGGCAAGCAGATCGTGGTGTCGGCCGACAAGTCGCCGTCCGACCTCTCGGGCCTGGATGATCGGCTGCGCACGCGGCTCGGCTACGGCATGGTGGCCGATCTGCACGCCACCACCTTCGAGCTGCGCATTTCGATCCTGGAGGCGAAGGCGGCACGCGCCGGCGTCGCGGTGCCCGCCAAGGTGATGGACTTCCTCGCCCACAAGATCACCAGCAACGTGCGCGAGCTGGAAGGCGCGCTGAACCGCCTGATCGCGCACGCCAACCTGTTCGGCCGCACGGTCACGCTGGAGGGCACGCAGGAGGTGCTGCACGACGTTCTGAAGGCGCACGACCGGCGGGTCACCATCGAGGAGATCCAGAAGCGCGTCGCCGAGCATTTCTCCATCCGGCTGACCGACATGTCGTCGGCGCGGCGCGCCCGCGCGGTGGCCCGGCCGCGTCAGGTGGCGATGTATCTGGCCAAGCAGCTCACCCAGCGCAGCCTGCCCGGAGATCGGCCGCCGCTTCGGCAATCGCGACCACACCACGGTGATGCACGCCGTCTCCCGCGTGGGCGAACTGATGACCCGGGACGCCGTCTTCGCCGAGGACGTCGAACTGCTCCGCCGTATGCTGGAATCCTGAGCAGGGGCCGGTACGGGGCCACCGCGCGATCGGCCTTCCCCGCCGGACCGCGCCATTGCTACAGTGCGCGCAATGGATTCGCCTGGGCGCCCTGTAACCCGGCCCTGTGAGGATTGGATGCCATGAAGCTGAAGGCCGACCGGGCTACGCTGCTGAAGGCGCTGGCCCATGTGCAGAGCGTGGTGGAGCGCCGCAACACCATTCCGATCCTGGCCAACGTGATGCTCGCCGTGCGCGACGGCAAGCTGACGCTGACCGCCACCGACATGGAGATCGCCATCGTCGAGGACGTTCCGGCCAGCACCACGCGCAACGGCTCCTGCACCGCGCCCGCCGCGACGCTGTACGAGATCGTCCGCAAGCTGCCGGACGGCGCCGAGGTGGAACTGGACCATCCGGGCGGCGATGCGCAACTGGCGCTGCGGTCGGGGCGCTACTCGACCAGCCTGGTGGTGCTGCCGACCGAGGACTTTCCCTCGATGACCGCGGGCGCGCTGCCGCACCGGTTCAATCTGTCGGCGCAGGTGCTGCGCGGCCTGATCGACCGCACGCGATTCGCCATCAGCACCGAGGAAACGCGCTACTACCTCAACGGCATCTACCTGCACGCCGCCGAGAGCGAGGGCACGCGCGTGCTGCGCGCGGTCGCCACCGACGGACATCGGCTGGCCCGGGTGGAGGAGCCGTTGCCGGAAGGCGCCGGCTCGATGCCGGGCGTGATCATTCCGCGCAAGACGGTGAACGAACTGCGCAAGCTGCTGGACGAAGTGACCGGCAACGTCGAGATCGCGCTGTCCGACACGCGCATCCAGTTCCACGCCGATGCGGTGCTGCTGACCAGCAAGCTGATCGACGGCACGTTCCCGGAATACGACCGGGTGATCCCGCGCGGCAACGACAAGGTGCTGCGGGTCGGCAAGAAGGATTTCGCCGATGCGGTCGGGCGGGTGGCGGCGATCTCGGCCGAACGGTCGCGTCCGGTGAAGCTGTCGCTGGCGCGCGATCTGCTGGTCCTGTCGGCGGCCAGCCCGGAGCAGGGCACCGCGACCGAGGAGCTGGATTCCGATCACGTCACCTACGAAGCCGGCCCGCTGGAGATCGGCTTCCAGGCGCGCTACCTGAACGACATCACCGATCAGATCGAGGGTGACGTCGAGTTCCGCTTCGCCGACGGTTCCGCCCCCACGGTGGTGCGCGACGCCGCGGATGCCAGCGCGCTTTACGTGCTGATGCCGATGCGGGTGTGAGCGACCGCAGCTCCCCACCCCTTGCGGGAGGGGGTCAGGGGGAGGGGGCGGCCGTTCACGACTTGAACTTGGGAATGACCTCCTCGCACAGCAGTTGCAGCGAGGTCAGCACCTGCTCGTGCGGGATGCGGTTGCCGCAGTTCATCTCGGCCAGAATGCCGCTGAGCCCAAGTTCCTCACGCAGTTCGCTCAGCCGATCCACCACCTGCTGCGGCGTGCCGACGATGATCTTGCTGCCCAGCACCTCGTCGTAGGTGATGTTCTGGAGCCGCTGCCCCCGCTCGGCGCGGTTCTCGATCGCGCGCGCACCATCCAGGCTGGCAGACTCCTCGATGCGCTGACCGAGATAACGGTAGAAGTGCATTACGCTCTCTTCCGGCTCCGACCGCGCGCGCTGCTCGGTCGGTGCGACATAGACCGGCACGCGCAGGAAGACCTGGCCGTTGCCGGGGTGGCCGCCGGCGGCCCAGCCCTCGCGGTACGCCGCCAGGTTGGGTCCGAGCTCCGACAGATCGCCCAGCCGCGTGGCACAGAAGATCGGATTGCCCGCCGCGCCATTCGCCGGATAGGTGTCCGGACTGGTCGCCGCGACGCGGATTTCCGGATACGGCTTCTGATAAGGCTTCGGCACCAGGTACACGTCGTGGAAGTGATAGTACTGGCCGTCGAAGCTGAAGCGATCCTGCGTCCAGGCTCGCTTGAGGATCTCCAGCACCTCGACGAACCGCTCGCGGCTCTCGGCGTACGAGACGCCATACGCCTGATAGACGCGCGGAAATCCGCTGCGCCCGACGCCGAAGATGAGCCGCCCGTGGCTGATCTGATCCACGGTCGCCGCTTCCTCGGCGAGCTGCAGCGGATGGCACAGCGGCAGCACCTGCACCGCGGTGCCGATCTTCATCCGCTTGGTGCGCGCGGCGATCGCGGTGGCGATCATCAGCGGCGACGCCAGCACCGACCGCTCCGGCGCGGTGTGCAATTCGGCCAGCCACATCACGTCGAGGCCATAGCGTTCCGCCGCGTCCACCTGCTCGAAGGATTCGGTGAACGCCTCCTCCTCGGTCTGTCCCGGCACCCGTTGAAACTCGTGGAACATGCCGAATTCCATTGTCGTCTGTCTCCCTTCAGTAGCCACGTGCCGGATCGAACAGGTTGGGCATGGCGCGGCCGTCGCGCCAGGCGCGCAGATTGTCGAAGAACAGGTCCAGGCTGCGCGGATTGTAGGTGTCAGGATCGTCAGCCGCAGTATGCGGGCTGATGATCAGGTTGCGCGTGGTCCACAGTCGATGCCCGGGCGGGATCGGTTCCGGCGTGAACACGTCGAGCACCGCGCCCGACAGATGGCCTTCGTCCAGCAGATCGCACAATGCGTCCTGATCGATCAGCGCACCGCGGCCGATGTTCACCACGCCGGCGCCGCGCGGCAGCAGGCGCAGGCGCTCGCGGTCCATCAGTCCGCGCGTCGCATCGGTCAGCGGGCAGGCAAGCACCAGGAACTCCGTCTGCGGCAGCTTCTGATCGAGGCTCGGCGGTGGTGATCACCTCGGCGCAATGCGGATGCGGCATTGCCGTCGCCCGGACACCGGTGACGCGCATGCCGAACCGCGTCGCCTGCATCGCCGCGGCGCCGCCGAGCGAGCCGAGCCCCACGACCGTGACACGGCGGCCGTCCAGCACGGCGCCCCATCAGCTTCTGCCAGCGCCCGGCGCGCTGATGCGTCACCATCTCCGGCACGCGGTTGGCCAGCATCAGCAGCGACATGATGGCGAACTCGCCGGCCTTCACCGCGTGCACCCCTGCGTTGTTCAGCAGCGCGACCCCCGGCGGCAGCCAATCGAACGGCGCCAGCCGATCCAGCCCGGCATTGGTGATGAACAGCAGCTTCAGCCGCGGCGCAGGGCAGGGGAACTTCGCCGCCACCACGCCGATCTCGGTGATCAGCGCTTCTGCCTCGGCGATGCCGTCGGCGAAGTCGGCGTCGCTGTCGCCGATCGTCATCGTGTGACCCGCACCGACATCGGGTGCACGCGCGCACGCCGCGTCCCACATCGCGCGGGAGAACAGGAACAGCGGATCGTCGACCGGGTTCTGGATGTGGATGCGCATCGGCGCCACAGCCTGCCACGGCTTTGCCATTGCGGACAAATTCCGTCAGTGAGGCAGGGTGCCGCCGATCCTGTTCCGCGATGACGGCTTCGTGGTGCTGGACAAGCCCTTCGGCTTGCCGGTGCATCCGGGGCCGCGCGGCGGACCCAGCGTAGAGGATTGGTTCCCGCTGCTGTCTCGGCGCAGGCACGGGCCATGGCTGGCACACCGGCTGGATGCCGACACCGCCGGCTGTCTCCTGGTGGCGCTGCGCCGCCCGGCGCTGCTTGCCGCGCAGGCTGAATTCGCCGCCGGCCGCGTGCGCAAGACCTACTGGGCCGTGGTGCGCGGAACCCCGTCCGCGACGCAGGGCACGATCGATGCGCCGCTCGCGCGGCAAAGCAGGCGCGGCGGCTGGCAGATGGTGGTCAATCCCGCACGGCAAAACCAGCCATCACCGACTGGCGCGTGCTCGGGCGATGCGACGCGCTGACCTGGCTTGAGCTTTCGCCGCGCACCGGTCGAACGCATCAGGTGCGTATTCACTGCGCCGTACTCGGCTGTCCGGTGGTGGGGGATGCGATCTATGGCGGCGGCCCCGGCAAGCTGCATCTGCTGGCGCGCGGCATCGCGCTCGATCTCGTCCCTCCAGTTGCAGCGACCGCGCCGGTTCCCGATCACATGCGCGATGCCCTGCTGCGCTGCGGGCATATGGCGGCGGCGTGCCCGCCGGCGGCTTCGACTGACCGCAGGCAGTAGGTCTTTCTCAATCCGCCCCTGATCCACTCGACGGGTCTGGCAAGGAACACCTCCTCTTCGGCGCCCTGCTGCTCGTGCTGATCGCGGCCCTGGTTGTTCCGACGTGGTCTGCCTTCAGGCAGCAAAGCGAGGCCGCCCGGATCGTCGCGACCGCGCGCGCCGGCCAGAACGTGTTCATCGCGCTGCGGTACCTGCGGCCGGAGCGCGGGACGGTGCATGCGGCGCTCGACGCCCAGACGGTTGCCGAGCCCACGCTGCTGACGACCATCGCGGGACTGCGCGGCCAGGCGGCACCGGCGCTCGATGCCGTGCTGCGTGACTGCGTCAAGCTGCGCTGCGTCGCGACCGACCCTCGGCTCGATGGAGCACGCCGTGACCCGTATCGTAGGCGCTTCGCAACAGGGCGCGACCGCCTGACGAGTTGACGCGAGACAGCACCGCCTTACGTTCGCGCATCGACGTTGCCGGACTGCTCCGGCCGCAACCGGATCGTGGAGCGCGGCACCATGCCCGTATGGCTACCCGTCACCGTCTCCGCCGCGCTGTTCCAGTGCTGGCGGACCGCGATGCAGCAGAAGCTGCGGCATCTGCTGTCGGTCAACGGCGCGGGCTTCGTTCGCTACCTTTATGGCGCACCCACCGCGCTGGTGCTGCTGGTCGGCGCTCTCGTCGCCACCGGACTGCCGCTCCCGGCACCCAACGTTGCCTTCGTGGTCCACTGCGCGGTGGGCGGGCTGATGCAGATCCTCGCCACCAACCTGCTGATCATGGCGTTCGGCTACCGCAACTTCGCCGTCGGCACCGCCTATTCCAAGACCGAGACGGCGCAGAGCGCCATCATCGCGCTGATCGTGCTGCACGAGGTGCTGCGTCCGGCGTCGTGGATCGGCATCTGCATCGGCCTTGCCGGCGTGATGACGCTGTCGCTTGCCGGACGCGGCATGCGGCCGGCGGAACTGGCGCGCGCGACGGTGCAGCCCGCGGCACTGGCGGGTCTCGGCGCCGGCTTCCTGTTCGCGCTCACCACGGTGTTCATCAAGCTCGCCAATCAGGCATTGACCGGGCCCAGCCTGTTCGTGCGTGCGCTGTTCGTGCTGGTCGTCACCAACACGCTGCAGATCGTGATGCAGGGCGGCTTCCTGGTCGTTGCGCGAGCCGCGCGAGTTGCGCAAGGCATTCACCACCTGGCGCAGTTCCGCCTGGGTCGGCACGTTGTCCGCGCTCGGCTCGGCGTGCTGGTTCACCGCATTCGCGCTTGCCCCGATCGGGCTGGTGCGCTCCGTCGGGCAGATCGAGATCGTGTTCACCCTGACGTTCAGCCGGTTCTATCTGAAGGAGACGCTCAAGCCAGGCGATATCGCCGGACTTGTTCTGGTGGTGGCAGGCGTCCTGCTGATCGTCCTGGCGAACTGAGCAGCCGGCGCCTCCTCAGGCGAGGGCGGTCGACAGCCGCCATTGCCGGCTGCGCAGCACGAGGGCGCCGATCACCGCGAGGTTCAGCAGATTGAACATCACGCCGACCGCGAAGGCGGGCGCGTAGAACGCGAACCGGTCGTACATCACGCCGGCCAGCCAGCCGCCCCCCGCCATGCCGAGTGAGCCGGGAAACAGCATGGTGGGAATGCGCCAGCTTGCCTCCGACGCCGGGAACAGTTCCCGCACCGCCAGCACGTAACCCGGGATCAGGCCGCCGAAGCCGAAGCCGAAGACTGCGGAGATGGTGAACAGCCCGATCTCGTCCTGGGTCACCAGGAACCCGGCCATCGCCGTGGCCTGCGCCGCGGAGGCCCACAGGATGGTCCGCAGGCCGCCGATCCGGTCCGCCAGCCAGCCCCAGAACTGCCGTGCGAAGAACGCCGAACCCAGCAGCACCGACAGCATCGCCGCGCCTTGCGTTGGCGCGATGCCGATATCGCTGCAGAACGCCACCATGTGCGCCATCGGCATCGACATCGTCATGCAGCAGCAGAAGGTGGCGAACCCCAGCGCCGCCAGCACCAGATTGGGTGGCAGGCCAAGGACCTTCTCGCCGACGCGCGGTCCGTCGTAGAGGCCGCCAAGCGCCGCCGCGTCCGGCGCGCGGCGCAGGAATATCGCCGCCAACGGCAGGATCACGACGACGGCGAACACCGCGTATGCCAGCATCGTCCGGCGCCAGCCGATCGCACCGATGCCGTACTGGAACAGCGGCGGCCACAGCGCCCCGGCGATGTACTGGCCGGCGGAGATCAGCGCGATCGCGGTGCCTCGGCGCACGTCGAACCAGCGGCTGACATAGGTCATCAGTGGCGCGAACATGCCGGCGGCGCCGAGCAGTCCGACCAGCAGGAAGCTGCTGATGTAGAGCTGCGTCAGTCCGCCCAGCGATGAAATCGTCAGCCCGGTGCCGATCATCGTTCCACCGAAGATCACCACCGCGCGCACGCCGATGCGCTCGGCGAGCCAGCCCATCGCGATGCCGCCGCAGCCGGCGCCGATGAAGGTCAGCGCGACAGCCAGTGCCGGCGCCGAACGCGTCGCGCCGAATTCCTCGGCGATCGGCTTCAGCGCCACGACGGTGGTCAGCGGCGCGCCGTACGACACGCTGAGCACGGTCAGCGCCGCGATGGCGACCACCCACGATGTCCGCGTCTCCACGCTGCCCGCGTGCGCGCCGCTGCCGTCCATTGGATGCGTTTCCTCGGTGCTCTCGCGCCGAGCTTAGTCGAACATCGCGGCGATGACAGCCGGGTCCACCTCCTCGATCCGCGGCGGCTGCCAGCGCGGCTTGCGGTCCTTGTCCACCACCATCGCACGCACGCCCTCGGCAAAGTCGGGATGCCGCATCGTGGTCCGTGTCAGTGCCAGTTCGGCCGCCTGGCATTGCGGCAGCGTCAGGTTCGCGCCGCGCCGCAGCGCCTCGAGCGTCCAGCACAAGCGCCGATGGCGACACCGTCCGCAACGCGGCCAGCGTCTTCGTTGCCCAGGCGTCGCCGGCCGCCTCGAGGCGGTCGCACGATCTCGGCCACACCGTCGGCGCCGAAGCAGTGATCGATCGCGCCGCGTTGCGCCGCCAGCGAGAACGGCGGCAGCGGCGCGGCATGTGGGCCGAGTGCGCCAGGACCATCCGCGGCCAGCGCGTGCGACAGCGCCGGCAGGTCCGCGCGCGGCGTGAAGTGCGTTGCCAGCCCAGCATGGACCGCGTCCGCGCCCTGCATGCGCAGCCCGGTCAGCCCGAGATACGTCCCGATCTGGCCCGGCAGCCGCGGCAGGAAGAACGTCGCGCCGATATCGGGGAAGAAGCCGATCGCGGTCTCCGGCATGGCGAACGCCGCGTGCTCGGTGGCGACCCGATACGGCGCATGCACCGACACGCCGATGCCGCCGCCCATGCAGATGCCGTCGATCAGCGCGACATACGGCTTCGGATAGGTGGCGATCATCAGGTTCAGCTCGTATTCCTCGCGGAAGAACGTCTCCGCCTTGTGATGCTCGCCATCCAGCTCGTACTGGCGCAGCGCACGGATATCGCCGCCGGCGCAGAAGGCGCGATCGCCGGCGCCCTCGATCACCACGCCGTGCACGTGCGGGTCGTCGCGCCACGCCGTCAGCGCTCGCGTGCAGGCCCGGATCATCGCCAGGTCGAGCGCGTTGAGCGCCTGTGGGCGGTTCAGCACGATCCGCCCCACGCGCCCGTCGCGTCGGGCGATCACGGTCTGTTCGTCTTGCATGCACGTCTCCAGGATGGTCAGAGCATCTAGCGCGCCGCCGCCGGGCGCGCCAAGGCAGCCCCGGCTTTCACTTCCGGCCAATTTCGCGGATTGTAGGGCTTCGCCGCAGAGCAGGAACCCGGAGCCAAACATAGATGCATGCCCGCTCGCTTGTGGCCGCCGCGGCGATCCTCGCGCTCTCGTGCGGCCTTGCCACGGCGCGTGACCTGACCGTGGTCGCGCGCGGCCCGACGCAGGAGGCGATCAAGCAGCGTGTTCATCCAGCCGTTCACCGCGGCGACCGCCATCGCGGTGCAGTCCGAGAGTTGGGAAGGCGGCATCGACGCGCTCCGCACGCAGGCGAAGGCACCCGACAATGTCTGGGACCTGGTCCTGGTGGACAGCGACGAACTGGCCACCGGCTGCTCCGAGGGGCTGTTCGAGAAGCTCGACTGGTCGGCGATCGGCGGCAAGGACCACTACCTGCCGCAGGCGGTCAGCGATTGCGGCGTCGGCGCCGGCGTGGCGAGCCTCGTGCTCGCCTGGGACCGCGACAAGTTTCCCGCCACGCCCGGCTGGGCGGATTTCTGGGATGTCGCGAAGTATCCCGGCAAGCGCGGCCTGCACCGCGGCGTGCGCGGCAACCTGGAGTTCGCGCTGATCGCCGACGGCGTATCGCCCGGCGACGTCTACAAGGTGCTCGCCACCTCGGAGGGCGTCGATCGCGCCTTTCGCCGGCTGGATCAGCTCAAGCCCTACATCGTGTGGTGGCAGGACGATGCCGAGGCGGCGCGCATCCTGGCGTCCGGCGATGTGCTGATGACCAGCGCGTCGGCGCCGGCGATCGCCGCGGTGAACCGGACCGCGCACCGCAATTTCGGCGTGCAGTGGACGGCGAGCCTCTATGACGTGGAGAGCTGGGCGATCCTGAAGGGCAGTCCGAACCTGCGCGCCGCGACACAGTTCCTCTACTTCGCCGGCACGCCGGCGATCGAGGCGCGGCTGGTCGGCCTGTTCGGCGAGGGCGGCCTGGCGAAGGGCGCCAATGACGGGCTGCCGCCGGAGCTCGCGCAGATCTCGCCGACCGCGCCGGCCAATCTGAACGCCGCGGTGCGCGTGGATGCCGCATTCTGGCACGACAACCTCGCCAAGCTGCGCCAGCAGTTCGAGACCTGGTTGACGCATTGACCGACGCCGCCCGCCTGTCGATCGAGCAGCGCGACGGCCGCGCGGTCATGGTCTTCGCCGGCCGGCTCGATGCGGCCTCGATCGGCGCGGTGTGGCGTCCGGCGATGCGCGCGGCGGAACACGCGCGCGGCCATCCGCTGGCGTTCGACCTCGGCGCCGTGTCGTTCAGCGACGTGGCGGGGGCGAGCTTCCTCGCCGCGGTCGAAGCGGCGCATGGCGACGCGGCGCAACTGATCGGCGCGCAGGAGCACGTGCCGGCCTTGCTGGTGCGCGCTCGCGCGGCCGCCCAGACCGGCGCACCCGGCGACAGCCGCCGCCAGCGGGCCATCGGCGCGAGACGTCATCGCGCTGGCATTCGGCCTGGTGGTCGCCAGCATCGCCTTCATCGGCGAGGCGGCGGTGGCGGTCGTCAGGCTGCCGGTGCGCCGGCGCATGCTGCGCATGTCCGATCTGCTGCGCTACGTCGATCAGGCCGGCGTGCGGGCGCTGCCGCTGGTGCTGATGCTCGGCTATCTGATCGGCCTGATCCTGGCGTTCCAGTCGGCGGTGCCGATGCGCCGGTTCGGCGCCGACATCTTCGTCGCCAACCTGGTCGCGCTCAGCCTGGTGCGCGAGCTCGGTCCGCTGCTGGCGGCGGTGATCCTGGCGGGGCGCACCGGCTCCGCCTTCGCCGCCGAGATCGGCACCATGAAGGTGAACGAGGAGGTCGATGCCCTGATCACGATGGGGCTCGATCCGATGACCATGCTGGTGCTGCCACGGATCATCGCGGCGATGCTGGTGATGCCGGTCCTGACGCTGACGCTCGACCTTGCCGGCATGATCGGCATGGCGACGGTGATGCGCGGCTTCGGCTTTCCGCTGGTGACCATCGCGCAGGCAGGTGCAGAACTGGGTGACGCACGCATGACGTGTATGGCGGCCTGTTCAAGGCGGTGTGCTTCGGCCTCGCGGTGGCGGCGATCGGCTGCCGCGCGGGGCTTGGCACCGGCGTCGGCCCGCGCGCCGTCGGTCTGTCGGCCACCGCCGCGGTGGTCGGAGGCATCGTCGCCACCATCGCGCTGGACGGCGTGTTCGCCCTGATCTTCTACCGGCTGAACCTATGACCGGCGATGCCGATCATCCGCGTGGACGACGTGGCGCAGCGCTTCGGCTCGCGCACCATCTTCCGCGACGTCTCGTTCACCGTGCATGCCGGGGAGATCTTCGTCATCCTCGGCGGCTCGGGCTGCGGCAAGTCGACGCTGATGAAGCAGTTGATCGGCCTGCTGACGCCGAGTGCGGGGCGCATCGAGATCTTCGGCCGGACCATCACGGGCCCGCAGGGCGAGGCGGCGCTGCGCGAGGTGCAGCGCAAGATGGGCGTGATGTTCCAGTCGGGCGCCCTGTTCGGCTCGATGAGCCTGCTCGAGAACGTCATGCTGCCGCTCGAGATGTTCACCGATCTGCCGCCCGAGGGGCGCGAGGCCGTGGCGCGGGTGAAGCTCGGGCTGGTCGGCCTGGGGGACGCCGCCTCGCTGATGCCGGCGGAGATTTCCGGCGGCATGGCGCGGCGCGCCGGCATCGCGCGGGCGATGGCGCTCGATCCGCCTCTGCTGTTGCTCGACGAACCCTCGGCCGGCCTGGATCCGATCACGTCGGCTGGACTGGATCGGCTGATCCTCGATCTGCGCCAGGACCTCGGTGCCACCTTCGTCGTGGTGACGCACGAGCTGGCGTCGATCCTGGCGATCGCCGATCGCTGCATCATGCTCGATCGGGCGGCCTATTCCGATGCAGGCGGCGTGATCGCCGAAGGCGACCCGCGGACGCTGCGCGACACCAGCCCGCATCCGACCGTGCGCGCCTTCTTTCGTCGCGAACTGCCAGCCGCGGCTGCCGCGTGATGGAGGCGCGTGGCGTCTATCTGCGGGTCGGCCTGCTGATCATCGGCGGGATCGCGCTGCTGATCGCGCTGATCTGGTTTCTCGCCGGCGGCCAGATCGCGCACGGCACGCTGTTCGAATCGTATTTCAGCGAATCGGTGCAGGGCCTCGAGGTCGGCGCGACCGTCAAATATCGTGGCGTGACGATCGGCCGTGTGACCGGATATCGGCCTGGTGAGCGCGGAATACGGCAGCAACGGCCAACCGATCGAGATCGAGAGCAAGACCTATCGCCTGGTGTTCGTGCGCTACGAAGTGGATCTCGCAAAGGTCGGTCTCATTCCGGACATCAAGGAGGCGGTACCGCTGGGCTTGCGGGCGCGCCTTGCCTCGCAGGGCATCACCGGCCTCAGCTACCTCGAACTGGATTTCGCCGATCCGACGCAGTACCCGCCGTTGACGTGTTCCGTGGCAGCCGAAGGCCGAATACATCCCGTCCATGCCCAGCACGTTCTACCAGGTGCAGGATGCCGCTCAGCATGTGCTGGCGAAGCTCAATTCGATCGACATGGACAAGCTGGCCGGCTCAATTGAGCGACCTGCTCACCGAGCTGCGCACCGACCTCGCCAGTGGTGACGTCCATACCATGCTGGTGCAGGCGGCCGCGATGCTGCGCACCATCGACGAGGCCGTGCGTGCGGCCGATCTGCCGGGATTGACCGCGGACATCCGGCATACATCGGTGGCCCTGCGCGACACGGTGCAAGGGCAGCAGATGCAGAAGCTGCTGACCAATGCCGGCATGGCGGCGGATCAGTTGGCGGCAGCGGCGGCCAGGCTGCCGCCGCTGATCGCGTCGCTGCAGGCGACGGCGCAGCGAGCCGGCAACGGCACGGCGGACGTCGAGCAGGGTCTTATTCCGCTGCTGCGCGACATGCAGGCGACCGCGGAGAACCTGCGCGAGATGACCGACGCGCTGCGCCGCTACCCGGCGCAGGTGTTTGCGCAGCCACCGCCACGTGGCTCCGAGCCGGCGCGATGAGGCGCCGCTGGGTGTTGGTCGGCGTGGCGTCGCTCGCCGGCTGTTCATTGCTGCCGCAGACGCCCTACGTGCAGCGGCGCGACTGGCCACTCGACGTGCATCGGCCGTCCGTGGTGCCGCCGTAACCCACGCGGTCGCGTTCTGCTGGTGCGCAGCGTGCGGGCCGGACCCGGCCTCGAGGCGCGCGGGATGCAATGGCTCCAGCACGACGGCAGCCTGCACGTGGACTTCTATGAGCAATGGGCGGTGCCGCCGGCACAGGCGGTCGAGAACGATCTGCGTCAGTGGCTGGCCGATTCCGGGCGGTTCAGTGCTGTGGTGGCGCCCAGGAAGCCAGTTGAACGCCGATTACGTGCTGGAAGGCGAACTGGACACGTTCGTCGCCGATCTGAACACGCGCATGGCGCGGGTGGCGCTGGCACTGGTTCTGATCGATCAGCGGCAGGGTTCGACGACAGGTGCTGTCTGCAGCGGACGGTAACCGCGGAGGTCAGGCTTGCCGGCGATGAGCCGCCGGCGATCGCGGATGCGATGAAGGCGGCGATCGCCGAGGTGCTGCGGCAGACCGAAGCGGATATCGCTGACGGCCATGCGCTGAACCGGATCAGAGGTTCGGCCATCCTCGTGTGCGGTCGGCCTCCTGGGCCGGCGTGAGCGTGCGCGGGCCGTCGGCCACTTGCGGCGGCTGGTCGGGCAGGCTTGCCGGGTCGCGCCAGCAGTCGGCCACTCCGAGACTGCGCGTGCAGTATGGCGGGGTCTCGGGCGGCGGCTCCACCGGCCGGCAGTAGCTCTTCCCCTGATCCAGCCGGACCAGCGAGCAGTCCTTGCCGGATACGATGGAATAGAGCGCGTCGAACGGGCTGCGCTGTATCACCGCGAAGCTGCCGACGGTGACCCCGACACCGAGGGTCGCCGCCTGTTCAGGCGTTACGCAACCGGCGAGCAGCAACAGGATCAACAAGATGGCGCACACCGACAGCATGCGCGCATTCGGGTAAATCGATGGTTTGCATGGTGTTTGCCGGCCCGCGGGTGCGCCGCTATGGTCCGCGCCGCCGTCAGGTCGGCAACAGCAGCGAATCGCGGGAGCCCACGTGGTCGACATTTTCGACGAGGTCGATGAGGAACTACGCGCCGAACGCGCGCAGCAACTGCTGAAGCGCTACGGCGGGCTGATCGTGGCGGCGGCCGTGCTGATCGTGGGCGCCGCGGTCGGCTGGCAGGGGTGGCGCTGGTACGAGGCGCGACAGGACCGCGCGGCGGCGGCGGAATACCTGATCGCGACGAACCTGGCGAATGCGACCGCGGCGGGCAGCAGCCAGGCAAGCCGGACGGCCGCCATTGCCGCATTCGCCAAACTGGCAGCCACCGCGCCGGAAGGCTACGCGACGCTCTCCCGGCTGCGCGAGGCAGCGCTGAAGGCGGATGCGGGCGATCTGCAAGGTGCCACGGCGCTGTGGGATCAGGTGGCGGGTGATGCGTCGGCCGACCCTCTGCTGCGCGATCTTGCGAGCCTGCTGTGGGCGCAGCATCAGATCGACAGCGGCGATCCGTCGCTGCTTGAGGCGCGGCTGAAGGCTCTGGCGGCGCCTGGAGAACCCCTGGCATGCGCTGGCCGAGGAACAGCTTGCGCTGCTGGACCTGCGGCTGGGCAAGACGGATCAGGCCCGCACGTCGCTGCGCCGTCTGGCGCAGGACGTCACGGCGCCGAATGGCGTTCGCGGCCGGGCAAGCGGCCTGCTGACCCGGCTGGGCGGCTGATCGGCATGGCGCGACTCACGCGGCGATCCGCGCTGCTTGCGCCGTTGGCTCTCGGCGGTTGCGGCCTGTGGGACGATTGGTTCGGCACGCACAAGACGCCGCTGCCGGGCAAGCGGGAGGCGATCTGCGTCCGGCCTTCAGGCTCTGAAGGTGGACGAAGGCGTGCCGAAGGTCGAACTGCCGACGCCGGTGCGCAACGCCGCCTGGCCGCAGGCGGGCGGCAATCCGGCGCATTTCATGGGCCATCTCGCCGCCGGCGAACGCCTGACCGAGGCCTGGAGTGCCAATATCGGCGCCGGCGGCGGCTATCGGCGCAAGATCATGGCCCAGCCGGTGGTGGCGGACGGTATCGTCTATGTGATGGATTCGGACGCGGTGGTCTCGGCGTTCGACGTCGCCGGCGGCCGGCGGGTCTGGCGGTTCGATACCCGCAAGGAGGACGACGACAGCACCAACGTGGGCGGCGGGCTCACGGTCGATCAGGGCACGCTCTACACGGTCAACGGGCTGGCCGAGGTGGTCGCACTCGACGCCGCCAAGGGCACCGTGCGCTGGCGGAACAATTTCGGTGCGCCCACCCGGTCCGCCCCCACCGTGGTGGAGGGCCGGCTGTTCGTCACCACCATCGAGGACCGCCTGCTGGCGCTGGCGACCGACGACGGACGGCAACTCTGGTCGTACCAGGCCGCCAATCCGACGACGAGCCTGCTGGGCCGGCCGGCGCCCGCCTATGCGGACGGGCTGGTCGTGGGCGGCTTCGGTTCGGGCGAGCTGGCGACGCTGCACGCCGAAAGCGGCACCCCCGTGTGGACCGACGCCCTGACAACCTCGGTGAGCAACCGCGGCGTGGTGGATATCTCCGCGGTACGCGGGCTGCCGGTGGTGAGCGACGGCAAGGTCTATGCGATCAGCGTCGGAGGGCTGGCGGTCGCCATCGATCTGCCGAGTGGCCGGCGGCTGTGGGAGCGCGAGGTGGCGGGCGAGGACAGTCCGTGGGCGGTGGGGTCCTGGCTGTTCATCGTGTCGCTCGAGCAGAAGATGGCGGCGCTGAACCGCGACGACGGCCGGGTGGCCTGGGTCACCGATCTGCCGCGCTGGGAGAACCCGGAGAAGCAGAGCGACCCGATCACCTGGTTTGGGCCTCTGCTGGCGGGCGACCGGCTGGTGGTGGCCGGGACGAACCATCAGGCGCTGGCGGTCAGTCCTTATACCGGCGAGGTTCTGGGCCAGCAGGACCTGTCCGGAGCGGCGTCGCTCGGGCCGATCGTGGCCGGGCGGCACCGTCTTCGTGGTGACGGACGACGGCAGGCTGCTGGCGCTGCGCTGACCCGCCATGCTGCCACTGGTCGTGATCGCCGGCCGGCCGAATGTGGGGAAGAGCACGCTGTTCAACCGGCTGGCCGGCAGGCGGCTGGCGCTGGTGTCGGATACGCCCGGCGTGACCCGCGACCGGAAGGAGGCGGAGGCGCTGCTGCGCGGCCGGCAGGTGCGGCTGGTCGATACCGCGGGGCTGGAGGAGGCGGCGCCGGAGACGCTGGCGGGGCGGATGCGCGAGGGCTCCGGAGTGGCGACGGCGGCGGCCGATCTGGTGGTGTTCGTGGTGGATGCGCGGGCGGGCGTGACGCCGGCGGACCGGCACTTTGCCCAGTGGCTGCGGCGGCAGGGGCGCCCGGTGCTGCTGGTGGCGAACAAGGCGGAGGGGCGGTCGGCACGGTCCTCGGTGCTGGATGCGTTCGAACTGGGCTTCGGCGAGCCGGTCGCGGTTTCGGCCGAGCATGGCGAGGGGATCTCGGAGCTGATGGCCGAGATCGCCGACCGGCTGCCTGGCGCCGCTGGAGGAGGACGCAGGAGGAGGGCGACCGGCCGCTGAAGCTCGCGATCGTGGGGCGGCCGAACGCTGGGAAGTCCACGCTGCTGAACCGGCTGATCGGCGAGGAGCGGATGCTGACCGGACCGGAGCCAGGGCTGACGCGGGATGCGGTCTCGGTGGTGCTGGGGGATCCTGCGGGGCCGATCGAACTGGTGGACACCGCCGGACTGCGGCGCAAGGCACGGATCGAGGCGCCGCTGGAGAAGCTGGCGGTGGGGGCGGCGATCGGCGCGCTGAAGCTGGCGGAGGTCGTGGTGCTGGTGGTGGACGCCGACCGAAGGCCTGCACGACCAGGACCTGCAGATCGCCCAGTTGATCGAGCGCGAGGGGCGCGCCTGCGTGATCGCGCTGAACAAGTGGGACGCGGTGGCGGACCGGTCGGCGGCGCGGCGGGCGGTGACGGATCGGCTGGAGACGAGCCTGGCGCAGTTGCGGGGGGTGGCGGTCGTGCACGCTCTCGGCGATGACCGGGGTGGGGATGGACCGGCTGCTGCCGGCGGTGCGGCGGGCGCATGCGGTGTGGAACACGCGGCTGCCGACCGCGGGGCTGAACCGCTGGTTCGAGCAGGCGCTGGCGCGGCACCCGCCGCCGCTGGTGAGCGGGCGGCGGTTGAAGCTGCGGTATGTCACGCAGGCCAAGGCGCGGCCGCCGACCTTCGTCGTATTCGGCACGCGGGCGGAACGGCTGCCGGAGGATTACCAACGCTACCTGGTCAACAGCCTGCGGGAGGCGTTCGAGTTGCCGGGCACGCCGATCCGGCTGCAGTTGCGCGGGACGCGGAACCCGTATGCGGAGGGGTAGTCTCGTCCCCTCCCCCGGCCCGCAAGGGGAGGGGGAGATGAGGGGTTTTGAGCTTTGTTCTCGGGCTGCTGGTCCGCGCCGGGGTCACCGCACTCGTGGTGGTGGGGGCCACGGTGGCGGCCGAGATGGCGGGGCCGTTCTGGGGCGGGCTGATCGTTTCGCTGCCGGTGGCAGCGGGGCCGGCGTATGTGATGCTGGCACTCCAGCACGACGCCGCGTTCATCGCCGCGAGCGCGCTGAACAGCCTGGCGGTGAACGCGGCCAGTTTCGTGTTCCTGGCTGCACTCGCGCTGCTGGCGCTGCGGGTGCGCTGGTGGTGGGCGCTCGTCGGCAGCCTGTGTGCCTGGACAGCGACGGTGCTGCTGATCCGGCAGATCGAGTGGGACGCGGTCGGCGCGAGCCTGCTCAACCTTGGCTCGCCGTGCTGGTCTGCCTGGTGGCTGACCCGCTCGGTCGATCGCGAGGCGGGCGGCGCCGGGCGGGCCGGTTCGGCGGCGGTGGTTCGAGCTGCCGGTGCGGGCGGCGATGGTGGGGTTGCTGGTGGGCGGGGTGGTCACCGGCAGCCGGGCGCTCGGGCCGGCGTTGACCGGCATGGCGACGGTGTTCCCGGTGGCGTTCACCAGTTTCGCGCTGCTGGTGCTGCCTCGGGTGGGCGGCGCGGTGGCGGCGGCGATCATGGTGAGCGCGCTGCGGGCGATGCCGGGGTTCGCGCTGGCGCTGCTGACGCTGCACCTGGCGGCGGTGCCGCTGGGGGCAGGGGTCGCGCTGGCGGTGGCGCTGCTGCCGTCGCTGGCGTGGTCGGCGATGCTGATGCTGCGGCGTGGGCGGCGGAGGCTGGGGGTGGCGTGAGCGGCTACTGCCGCTCGATCTGGGCGACCTGGGTCAGGTCCATCGACCAGGGCAGGGCCGAGCGGCACCATTGCTGACGCGTCGGCGGGGCGAGTTGAGCGCGCTGGTCGATCCCGCCGACCCGCAATCCATAAATGGACGGCTTCGGCTCGAGCGCGGCAGCATAGATCGGCGTGCCGCATTCCGGGCAGAACGCGTGGGCGCGCCTGGTCCCGCTCTCAGCGGTCTTGATGTAGATCTTCGGCGTCCCGCTGTTCAGCACAAACGTCCCCGGCAGGCTCGCGATGGCGGCGCGAAACACCGTGCCGGTCAGCTTCTGGCAATCGGTGCAATGGCAGATCCTGACCGTCGCCGGATCGACCTCCGCCGCGTATGTGATGTGCCCGCAATGGCACCCGCCGGTCACTTTCATGCGCGCCTCCAGTTCTGTCATCTGCGCATCTGCGGCATACGGCAAGATAGAGAAGCCGTGGATGGCCGGCACCAGGCTGGCGATGGCGAGAGCAGAGGGCGCGTCGCATGCGATGGTGACCTGTGTCGCTGCCCAATCGGCGGCGGCGTGTGACGCCGCAGTTCGTCGCAAGTGTGGAAACCTCGATGACCCTGATCACCGCGATTGCCGACAGGAGCCTGCTCGCCTTTGGTGTGCTGCTGTTTGTTCTCCAACTGGTCGCGCACGAGGTCGGCTACCGGGTCGGCCTCTGGTCCGCCGCGCGGCGAGGGGCGCAGACCGAGAGTGTCGGCGTGGTGGTCGGCGGCATGCTCGGCTTGCTGGCGTTCGTGCTGGCGCTCACCCTCTCGTTCGCCAATACCGGCTTCAGTGAACGCCGTGCGGGAACGCTGGCCGAGGCCAATGCCATCAGTACGGCATGGCTGCGCGCTGAGGCGATCGGGCCTCCGCGCGGCGACGAGATCGCCAGGCTGCTGGAACAGTACACGCACCTGCGGATTGCCTTCATCCAGGCGGAGGACGATCCCGCCGCGCTCGACGAGCTGAACCGGCGCAGCAATGCGCTGCAGACGCAGATCTGGGGACACGTGTCGGCCCTCGCCCGGGAGCGGCCGGACGCTGTCGTCGCTTCATTGATGGCAGCGCTCAACGAGACCTTCGACATGACGACGGCGGCACGCTTCGCGTATGCGCTGCGCCTGCCGCCTGAGCTGCTCGGGCTGCTGATCGGCATGGCGCTGATCAGCATGGCCGCTCTCGGGTATCAGATGGGCCTGAGGCGCAATCAGCTCCACGTACTGGCGGCCTTGCTCACCTTGATGTGGACGGTGGTGATTTTCGACATCATCGATCTGGCATCGGCGCGGACCGGCTCGCTGCGCACCGGCGCGGGGGTCTATGAGTGGACGCTGCAAAGCTTTCACGGCGGCGTGCCAATCCCGCCGCCGCCGTAACCTCGATCGCCGCGATTCAGGCGGCCGGCAGCAGCGCGGCGGGATACGGACCGTGCGGCAAGGTTTCGAGCTTCAGCTTCACCGGCGTGCCTAGCCAGAGAGCCTGGCTGGTGTGGTCCTCGTACTCGTCGTCGGTCAGAGGATGCACCAGAATGTCGAGGCCTTCGCGATTGAACATCAGCCACGGCACGATGTGCTGGAAGGCGTCCGTCTTGAAGATGACCTGCATCTGCGGCACGGGATGCGGACCGGCGATGCCGCTGTTCCGGCCGATTTGAACCGGGAAATTTGCCGCCAGCGAGTCACGCAGTTTGGTGGCGATCGGCAAGGTCGCGTCGTCATAGTAGATATGGACGTGATAGCCGTGCAACTCGGACATTCCGGTCATGACGACCTCCTCTGTTTTTGCGGTTGGTTCAGGATAGCGTAAACGGGCCGCGGGCGACAATCGGCTCAAGCTCGCCACTCCAGCCAGTCCCGTGCTGCCGCCACGAACTCCCACCTGCGGCGCATATCCGGTATCGCGAGCGATCTTGCCGATTGCCATCGGTCCGCGGTGGAACCCGGTGTGGCTGTCGACGTTCCCTGGCTCGCCCGGCACTGCGCGGCGCCAGCGAAAGCCCGGCACGCTTTCGACAGCGCCTCGCACCACGTGTCGGCTGAGCCGAGCCGGCCGCTTCCCAGATTGTAGACCACACGCGACAACGCGGGCGCATCGGCCAGCCGCACCAGCCCGTCCGCGACATCGCGCGAGTAGATGAAATCGCCGCGCCAGGCCGGCACCCAGCACCGCCTCCTCGCCGCGCTGCGCGCACTCCAGCGCCTGAAGCATCGGCGACAGCGTGTCGCGCACGCCCGTGGCGTATTCCCACGGGCCATAGACGCTGCCGAGACGCGCCGCGGCGAAGCGTATTCCCTGCGTCTCGGCCACGCGCGGCAGCAGTGTCTCGGCCGCGCGCTTGGTCAGGCCGTACAGGGTCACCGGCGCCGGAACCACCGCGTCCTCGTCGATCAGCGGCACGTCACGCGCGGCAGTGCCATAGATCGCGCCAGAGCTCGGATAGACGAAGCGAGGCACGCCGCGCCGTGCAGCCGCCATCAGCGTGGCTACCGCACCCTGGATGTTCACCGCGACGATGGTCTCCGGATCGGCTTTCTCGCGCGCCGAACCGGCGGTGATCACGGCGCAATGGATCACCGCCTCGATCGGCGCGATGGTCAGCGCGCGGCTGAGGTCGGCCGCCGACAAAATCGAACCGCCGACCAGCGTGAACCGGCCTGGCAAAGCCGCGAAGCCGCGGTGCGCGCGCTCGGGCAACGCTATGCGGTCGAGGCCGACCACGTCGCGGCCGGCAGCCAGCAGGTACTCGGCAACGTTGAGCGCCACGAAGCCGGCGGCACCGGTGATCAGGATGGCCATGCTGGACGCAGACTAACCGGCTGCGGCGGCTGCGCCAGATGCCAGCTTCGCGGTGCGCGTTATCCGAACGTGTAGTTTGCGAAGATCGCCTCCGCCCGCCTGAATGCCTTGTCCACCGCAGCCTGTGGTGTCATGCCGCCCTTGAGGACATCGGCATATGCTACGCCCCAGAGCTGCTCGGCGCTCACCTGGCCCCATGCCGGATTGTAGCCATAGTAGCTGCGGTCGTCGGCCCAAGCACCGATTCCTGCACAAAGGGCGCGCGGTGCGGGTCGCTCGGATCGTGCCACCAGGGGTCTTCCTTCGCGATGCGCGGAATCGAGGGCACCGTGCGGCCGAGCCCGCCCTTCAGGTTCGTGTTCAGCACGTCCGGCTGAAGGAAGAACCGGGCGAAATCCTTGGCGACCGCGACATTCCTGGCGCCCTTCGGGATGAACAGGCCGCCGGCGCCGACCGGTGCCGGCATCGGCTTGCCGTCGTTGGTCAGCGGCAGGCCGAGGGTCTTCATGTCCTGGTCATAGGCCTTCCTGTCCTTGATCATCGCCAGCTCGGTGGAGATCGAGCCGTCGAGATCCATCACGAGCAGCTTCTCGTGGAAAGCGTTGTTGTCGTCCGCATCGTTCCAGCTCAGCGCCTCGGGTGGCACGTAGCCTTCCTTGTAGGCAGTTGGTGAGCCAGGTCACGGTCCGGATCGCCGCCTCGCGGACCTGTGGATCGTCGGTATGCAGCTTGCCATCTGGCGTGACGATGTCCGCGCCGCCGTTGGCGATCATGAAATGCTGGAACAGGCCGTTGCCGTCGTTCGGTCCGACGGTGGTCATCTGCGGCCCCATCGCATAGATCTTCCGCCTTCCCTTGCCGCGCAGCACCTGCTGCATGGGCTTGAAGAAGTCCCAGCGTGCATCCCAGGTGTTGGGGATGTCCGACAGCTTGAAGCCCGCCTGCTCGACCAGATCGCCCCAGATGTGGAACGGCTCCCCGCCCTGGCTCAGCGGCACAAGATAGTAGCCGCGGCGCTTGGTGACGCTGTTGTAGTAGCTGGAGTTCAGCAGCGCGGTCTGGCTGAGCTCCGACTTGTGCGCCTCGACGATGTCGCTGACGTCCAGGATCTTGTCGTTCCATGCATTCTGCGGCAGGAGCGTGCCGGGCGCGATGTGGAAGATCAGATCCGGCACGTCGCCGGTGGTCAGCGCCGAGATGATCTTCTGGTTCAGCGCCGTGAACGGCATGATGCTGAGGTCGATCTTGTTGCCGCTGGCCTTCTCGTACTGCGCGGCGGTGTTGCGGAAGGCGGCGTCCTCTTCCGGCACGAAGCCTTGGTCCCGCCAGACAATGGCGGTGCTTGCCTCGGCGTTGGCGATATGTGGTCGTGCCAGAAGACCTGTTGCCGCCAAGCCGAAGGTTGCACGAATCACTGATCGCCGGCTCATGCGTTCCATGGCCGCTTTCCTTCCCTGGCTGGTTGATGACCGCTTGTTGGGCCGTTGTTACTTGCGATCAACCTGCATCGGCCTGTGCGAGCCAGTCAAGACAATTAGAGTCACGTAAGCGTATTCACGCCGGCAAGTAAAATGGCAGTATTCGGAATCACGCACAATCTAAACCGCCGCCATCAGCGTTGCCAACAGCCCAGCGCAGGAGCCGAGCGGCTCAGTCGGACGAAGGCGTGGTCCTATCCGAAGGTGTATTTCGAGAAGATGGCATCCGCCCGTTTGAACGCCTTGTCCACTGCCGCCGCCGGCGTCATCCCTTCCCTGATGACGTCGGCATGCGCGACGCCCCATAGCTGCTCGGCGCCCACCTGGCCCCATGCGGGATTGTAGCCGCGGAAGTCAGGCAGGGTTGGCCCAAGCACCGCTTCGTGCACATAGGGCGCCAAATGCGGATCCTTGGTATCGAGCCAGAACGGATCGCTCTTCACCAATGATGGTATGGAAGGCACCCAGCGGCCCAGGCCCTGCTTCAGGTTTTCGTTCATCACCTGCGGCTGGATGAAGAACTTCATGAAGTCCTTGGCCACGGCGACGTTCTTCGCTCCTTTCGGGATGAAGCCACCGCCGGCAGCCTGCGGGGCTGGCATCGGCTTGCCGTCATTGCCGTTCGGCAGTCCAAGCGTCACCAATTCCTCGAACTTTTTCTTGTCATGGACCATGGCGAGTTCGGTCGAGAGTGTGCCGTCGAGATCCATCAAAAGGAGTTTCTCGTGATAGGCGTTGTTGTCGTCTGCGTCGTTCCAGCTCAGCGCCTCCGGCGGGACGTAACCTTCCTTATAGCAATTCGTCATGTATTCGACCGATCTGATCGCTGCCTCGCGCACCTGCGGATCGTCGGTGTGCATTTTGCCGTCCGGGGTGACGATTTTCGCGCCGCCGTTGGCGACCAGGAAATGCGTGAACAGGCCGTTGCCGTCATTCGGTCCGACGGTGGTGATCTGCATGCCCAGAGCATAGAGCTTGCGCCTTCCCTTGCTGCGAAGCACCTGCTGCATCGGCTTGAAGAAGTCCCAGAAGGCGTCCCAGGTTTTCGGCGCGTCGGACAGCTTGAATCCGGCCTGCTCGACCAGATCGCCCCAGATGTGAAACGGCTCGCAGCCTTGCTTGATCGGCACAAGATAGAAGGCCCGCTGCTTCGTGACGCTGTTGTAGAAGCTGGAGGCCAGGACCGCTGTTTCGCTGAGCTCTGATCGATGTGCCTCGACGACGTCGCTGACGTTCTCGAGCTTATTGTCCCAGGCGTTCTGCGGCAGGATCGTCGCCGGTGCGTCGTGGAAGACCAGGTCGGGCACGTCGCCGGTGGTCAGCGCGGAAATCACCTTCTGGTTCAGCGCTGTGAACGGCATGATGCTGAGGTCGATCTTGTTGCCGCTGGCCTTTTCATAATCGGCGACTGTGGTGCGGAACGCCGCATCCTCTTCCGGGACGAAGCCTTGCACCTGCCAGACGGTTGCGGTCGAGGCCGCGGCGTTGGCGATGTATGGCCGCGGCAGAATCCCCGCCGCCGCCAAGCCCAGCGAGCCGCTAATCACCGACCGCCGGCTCATGAGCTGCATGGCCGTTCCTTCCCTGCTTGCTGAGCGGTCGCCTGTGCGCCGCCTCTTACGCTTCTCAAGGGTACGCCGCTTTGTCGGCGGCAGTCAAAACCTTTGGACCGCGTTCGGCTGACCGGTATGGCCGTTAACTGAGACTTAATCGTTGCGGTGAGGATTGAGGACCAGCGAGAGGTTGGGTTCGGTCCGAGGTCGATCTGGAGGCATCATGAGCTCCTACGTGCTGCTGGTGTTCGATAGCTGCCGATACGATTCGATGGCGGCCGCGTGGCCGGCGCTGCAAAACATCCCACGGATCGGCGAACTCAATCGCGCCTACTCGCTGTCCACATGGACCTTCACCTCGCATATTCTGTTCACGCTCGGACGGCTGCCCTGGACGGATCGGCGCACCGACACGACGCAGCAGAAGACCGAGCTGGCGGACCTGCGACTGTGGAAGACGCGCCTCGGTCTCACTGAGGATCATCCGTTCCGCGCCGATCAGGATCTGCGGGCCGGGCTGCATCGCCTGGGGTATGAGCTCAATGCCGTCACGTCAGCCAATCCGCTGACGGAGGACTCGCGGTTCAGCTCCTTCGTCGACAACCTGGTTTCAGTCGGGCAATTCGATGACTGTCTCGAACGGGTGCTCGCGAAGCTGGATGTCGGCCGGCCGCAATACCTCATCATCAATGTCTGCGAGACGCACTACCCGTACTATGACGGCGCCTACGATCCGCATTTTTCCCCGTATCGCCTGCACGGCTTCGCCGCGCAGATGCGTGCGGCGGCAGCGGATCAGGAGGTGACAATTCCGACCTACGACGACGGCCTGCTGTCCGTGCTTCGGCTGCGCCAGATCGAATCGATCCGCTACCTCGATTCCGTCATTCCCAGGCTGTTCAGCAAGCTTCCCTCCGACACCTACATCACGATCACGGCGGATCATGGCGATTGCTTCGGCGAAGATGGCTTCGTGGGTCACGGCGAGGTGTGGAACAAGATGGTGCTTGAGGTGCCATTCCTCGAGGGGCCGGTTCCCTCATAGCCCGTATCGCCGCTGCATCACGATCGGAGCGCCGGGGCAGCCCCTGGCGGTGCCGCGGCGGCGCAATGGGCGCCATGCCGTTGTTCGGCTGGTGTGCAGAGGGCGGCCAGCAGCGGTGCCACGTCCTCCGGACCGGGTAGCGTCGCCGGATCCTCGCCCGGCATCGCGCGGCTGCGCAGGCGAGTGGCCGACGACGCCCGGGTCGAACAAATTCACCCGCAGCCGCGTCGTGCGTCACCTCGTCCGCCCAGGTCAGCACGAGGTGCTCCATCCCCGCCTTGGTCGCGCCGTAGGCGCCCCAGTAGGCCTTCGGCGCGCGCGCCCGCGCGTCGGTGACGAACACCGCGCGGCCGGCTTCGGCAGTTGCGCAGCAGCGGGTCGCAGGTGCGGATCAGGTGCCAGGCCGCACTCAGGTTGACCGCGAGCACGTCGGCCCAGTCGTTCGGCAGGATATGCGCGACCGGCGTCAGGCGGCCGAGCGAGCCGGCGTTGTGCACCAATACGTCGAGCCGTCCGAAGCGCTGGTGGATGCTGGGGCCGATCGCATCGATCTGGTCGCCTTCCGCCAGGTCCAGCGGCAGCAGTGTCGCGCTGCCGCCGATCGCGCGGATCGCATCGTCGGTCTCTTCCAGGCCGCCCTGCGTGCGTGCGGTGATCACGACGTGCGCGCCGAGGCGCGCGAGTTCGACGGCGGTCGCCGCGCCGATGCCGCGGCTGGCGCCGGTGACCAGGGCGATGGAGCCGGCCAGCGCTGTCAGATGGACTCTCCGCCAGCAGACTCAGCTGCCGCTCGGAGTTGTCGGCCTGATCGGGCAGGCTGATCGGATAGTCGCCGGTGAAGCAGGCGTCGCAGTAGTGCGGCCGGGCGCTGTCGCGTTCGCGCTTGCCCAGCGCGCGGTACAGCCCGTCGATCGAGATGAACGCCAGGCTGTCGACGCCGATCTGCTCGGCCATCTCGTCGACCGAGAGCCGCGCCGCCAGCAGTTCGCCGCGCTCCGGCGTGTCGATGCCGTAGAAGCAGGAATGCGTCGTCGGCGGCGAGGAAATCCGCATATGCACCTCGCGCGCGCCCGCCTGCGCGCACCATCTCGACGATCTTGCGGCTGGTGGTGCCGCGCACGATCGAATCGTCCACCAGGATCACCCGCTTGCCCTCCAGCACCGAGCGGTTGGCGGAGTGCTTCAGCTTCACGCCGAGATGGCGGATGTGGTCGGTCGGCTCGATGAAGGTGCGGCCGACATAGTGGTTGCGGATGATGCCGAGCTCGAACGGGATGCCGCTTTCGCGTCGCGTAGCCCATCGCCGCCGGCACGCCGGAGTCCGGCACCGGCACCACCACGTCGGCGGGCACTCGCGATCTCGCGCGCCAGTTCGGCGCCGATCGCGCTTGCGCGCGTCGTAGACCGGCGTGCCTTCCATGATCGAATCCGGCCGGGCGAAATAGATGTATTCGAACACGCAGAACCGTTCGCGCGAGCGGCCGAACGGCTTGATGCTGTGCACGCCCTGGTCGTTGATCACGACCAGCTCGCCGGGTTCGACGTCGCGCACGAAGTCGGCGCCGACGATGTCCAGCGCGCAGGTCTCGCTCGCCAGCACCCAGCCGCCGGTGCCCTCGTTGCCGATGCGGCCCAGGATCAGCGGGCGCACGCCGAGCGGATCGCGCACGCCCATCAGCGCCTCGGTGGACAGCGCCACCAGCGAATAGGCGCCGATCACCTGCTTCAGCGCGTCGATCAGCCGATCGACCACGGTGGAGTAGAGGCTGATCGCGATCAGGTGGACGAACACCTCGGAATCGGTGGTGGACTGGAACAGGCAGCCGCGCCGCACCAGGGTCCGGCGCAGCACGTGCGAGTTGGTCAGGTTGCCGTTATGCGCCACCGCGAAGCCGCCGAACTCGAAATCGGCGTACAGCGGCTGCACGTTGCGCAGGATGGTGTCGCCGGTGGTGGCGTAGCGGTTGTGGCCGATCGCGGTGGCGCCGGGCAGCGCGGCGATCACCCGCGCGTCGCCGAAATTGTCGCCGACCAGGCCGAGGCCGCGATGGGAATGGAAATGGCTGCCGTCGAAGGTGACGATGCCGGTGGATTCCTGGCCGCGATGCTGCAGCGCGTGCAGGCCGAGCGCGGTGACGGCCGCGGCGTCGGGGACGTTCCAGACGCCGAATACGCCGCACTCCTCGTGGAACTTGTCGTCCTGCGGCGAAGTCAAGGCCATGCCAGCACGCTCCTCGATCCGCATACGCTCAGCGTCCCACTGCCCGGCCTTGCGGGTTGCCTGCAACAGGTCGGCCGCCGCCGTGTCGCGGCCTCTTGGCGGGGCGCTGACCGCGCCCGGACGGAATTCGGGCGGCAACTGGTCCACGACCCACCTGGCGCCAAGATAGACCGGCCATACCGATTCGGACTTCAACACCGGTTCGGGCCAGCGAACCACCGGCACCACCATCCCGGCACCGATATAGGCAATGATGGCCAGCGCCGCACCCCGGGCGAGGCCGAATACCAGACCCAACGTCCGGTCAAGGCCGCCGATCGGCGAGGCGCGCACCAGGGCGCTGATCCAGCGCGAGATCAGCACCAGCACGATCAGGCTGATGACGAACACCACGGCGAAGGCGACCGGATCGACCCAGGGCGAGTTGCCCAGCCATGCCTGGAACTGTGGCCGCACCCGCGGCAGCGCCCAGACGCCGGCGAAGATCGCGCCGACCTAGGCGGCGAGGCCCAGCACCTCGCGGACCAGGCCGCGCACGAAGGCGAGCAGGGCGGATACCGCGAGCACGGCCAGGACGACGAGATCGACCCAGGTCATCAAACCGCCACGGAACGCCGGCGGCTTTATCGAACGCAACACGCCCGTCGCCAAGCCGAGATCATGTGGAACGCGTGTCGTTCTGCACAAATCGCGCGACGAGGTCGGAGATGTGGCCGATTTCCGTCAGCTCCAGGCCATCGGGGGCGCCGGCGGGCGGCTGCCGCGGGCCACCCGGCGCGGCAGCGTGGCCTGCTCGAAGCCGAGCTTCGCCGCCTCCTTCAGGCGCGAATTCGGCCTGCGCGACCTGGCGGACCTCGCCGGACAGGCCGATCTCGCCGAAATACACCATCCCGGCATTGGTCGGCGTGTCGGTGGCGGCCGACACCAGCGCCGCCGCCACGGCCAGGTCGGCGGCCGGTTCGCTGACGCGCAGGCCGCCGGCGATGTTCAGATAGACGTCGGTCGCGCTGAGCCGCATGCCGCCGCGCGCCTCCAGCACCGCGAGCAGCATCGGCAGCCGGCCGCCGTCCCAGCCGATCACCGAGCGGCGCGGCGTGCCGGACGGATTGGGCGACAGCAGCGCCTGCACCTCCACCAGCACCGGCCGGGTGCCTTCCACGCCGGCGAACACCGAACTGCCGGCGACGTTCCCCCGGCGCTCGGCGAGGAACAGCGCCGACGGGTTGGCGACCTCGGCCAGGCCGCGATCGGTCATCTCGAACACGCCGATCTCGTCGGTGGCGCCGAAGCGGTTCTTCACCGCGCGCAGGATGCGGAACTGGTGGCCGCGGTCGCCTTCGAAATACAGCACCGCGTCCACCATGTGCTCCAGCACGCGCGGGCCGGCGATGGCGCCGTCCTTGGTGACGTGGCCGACCAGCACGAGGGCGAATTTCGCCGGCCTTCGCGAGCTGGATCAGCTCGAAGCTGGAGGCGCGCACCTGCGCCACGGTGCCGGGCGCGCTGTCGATCGAGTCGAGCCACATGGTCTGGATCGAATCGATCACCACCAGCGCGGCGTCGCCGGCCGACTGCAGGCTGGCGGCGATGTCGCGCAGGTTGATCGCGGCGGCGAGTTCCAGCGGGGCGTCCTGCACGCCGAGGCGGCGGGCGCGCAGGCGGGTCTGCTCGATCGATTCCTCGCCGGAGATGTAGAACACGCGCCGGCCGTCGCGCGCCAGGGCGGCGGCCGCCTGCAGCAGCAGCGTCGATTTGCCGATGCCCGGATCGCCGCCGACCAGGATCGCCGAGGCCGGCACCAGGCCGCCGCCCAGCACCCGGTCCAGCTCGGCGATGCCGGTGGGGCAGCGCGGCGGCGGCTCGGCGGTGCCGGCGAGATCGACGAATGCGACGCGCCGGCCCGCGCCGCCCTTGGCGGCGGGGCCGGGACGCGGGGCGATCGCCTCCTCCACGATGGTGTTCCACTCGCCGCAGGCCTCGCAGCGGCCGGCCCATCGCGGGCTGACCGCGCCGCAGCTCTGGCAGACGAAGCGGGAGGTCGGCTTGGCCAACGCGGCTTCAGTAGCGATTGGCGGTCAGCATGACCTGGCCGCCGGCGGTGTTCTTCACCGTGCTGACCAGCAGCCGCCACTCGCGCTCGCCCCGCGAGGCCAGGTATTCGCGGTGCTTGCAGCGCCTTTTCCTCGGAGTCGGACTTCTCGCCGGTCACCTTGAAGGTGATTTTGGCCTCGGTCATGTCCTGCTCGAGATCGGCGACCGCGCCAGGCCCGCTGGCCTTTGCGGCGACGACCGAGCAGGAGCCGCCGTCCTCGGAGACCAGGACGAACTTGCCTGCCTTGTTGGAGGCGTCGAACACGACGCCGGGCAGGCCGTAGAGGAAGCGCTGCTGCGCATCGGCCGGCAGCACCGTCAGGCCGGTCTTGTTTGCCCAGCCGCGCAGCCCGTTCCTTGTCGCCGGCGAACTGGATGCAGCTTTGCATGAACAGGCCGGCCACCTGCTTCGCGGCGGCGCTCAGGCGCATCGTCCGCGCGGACGGGCGCCGCCAGGGCCGCCATCCCGGCGAAGCCATGATCCCCATGCCGCGGTCGCATCATGCTTCGTCCGGATCCCCAGCTCGCCGCGACGAGCTCGCATGCATGGCAGATTGTGCCCGTATGCGACGTTTGATCAGCCGACATGTCACCGATTGCTAACGGCGGAGTTCCATCTGGATCGGCCCCTCGCGGCGGCCGTGGGTGAACTGATCGACCACGGGGTTGCCGCTGTCCATCAGGCTGCGACGCCGGACCGCTCCAGACGATCTGCCCGCGATGGATCATCGCCGCGGCGTCGCCGATGCGGCGGGCGCTGGCGATGTCGTGGGTGATCGCCACCGCGGTGCTGCCGAGCTGCTTGACGCAACTCACCACCAGGTCGTCGATCACCGCGCCCATGATCGGGTCGAGGCCGGTGGTCGGCTCGTCGAAGAACATGATGTCGGGCTGGGCGGCGATGGCGCGGGCGAGTGCCACGCGCTTCTGCATGCCGCCGGAGAGTTCCGCCGGGTAGAGGTCGCCGACGCTGGAGGCCAGGCCGACCTGGGCGAGGAACTCGGCTGCGCGCGTGGGGCCATCCGAGCGACGCAGCCGCCGCTGGGCGAGCAGGCCGAACACGATGTTCTCCCAGACCGGCAGGCTGTCGAACAGCGCGCCGTTCTGGAACAGCATGCCGATGCGGGAGCGGGCCGCTTCCTGCTCGTGGCGGGGCAGCGGCAGGATGTCGGTGCCGTCGATCTCGATGCGGCCGGAGTCGGGTTCGATCAGGCCGAGGATGCATTTGAGCAGCACGGACTTGCCGGAGCCGGAGCCGCCGAGCACGACCATCGAGGTGCTCGGCATGATGTCGAGGTCGATGCCGTCGAGGACGAGTTTCTCGCCGAAGGACTTGCGGACGCCGCGCAGGCGGATCTTGGGCAGTGTCTCGGTCATTCGGGTGGCGTGCGCGCTGTCTCTATTGCATGGTCGCGGATGTTCTGGCATGCGGTGCGCGACGCGCAGCCATGCGATCGGCCGGTATGCTGAAGCCCGCTTCACTCCATCAGACTGCCGGCGTGCCTGACGCCCGTCGCGTTGCCGTCGATGGAGCTGGCTCGCGATGACGGCGCCGCCGGCCACGACGAGAATGCAAAGAGCGAACCGCGTGAGGCTTGTCGAGAGCGAGCGCCGCCATCGGGCGTGGCTGGTTGGCCGTACCAGTGGTTCTGATACCAGTTCTCGTCCATCAGGAAGGGGAGCATCGCCATTACTCCTCGATCAGGTTGTCTCGGCGACGGTGATCGGCGCCTTGGCCGACATTGATCCGACGAGCGTGTTCCCCCGCTATGAATCACTTCACAGATCATGCAGGTTACGGCTGTGTGACCGCTCACCGCGCGAAGAACATCTCGGTCAGCACATAGTCGAACGCCAGGATCAGGATCGACGCACTGACCACCGCCGCTGTCGTCGCGGCGCCCACGCCCTCCGCGCCGCCGCGGCTGTTGTAGCCCTGGTAGCAGCCCATCAGCGCGATCAGGAAGCCGAACACCGCGGCCTTCACCAGGCCCGACGTCACGTCCATCGTCTGCATGAAGTCCAGCGTGTTGCGCAGGTAGGTGTCCACGTTGAACCCGAGCTTCAGCGTGGACACGATGAAGCCGCCGAGCACGCCCAGGATGTCGGCCACCACCACCAGCATCGGCAGCGCCACGATGCCGGCGAGCAGGCGCGGCGCCACCAGGTATTTCATCGGATTGGTCGACAGCGTGGACAGCGCATCGATCTGGTCGGTGACGCGCATGGTGCCGATCTCGGCCGCCATCGCGGCGCCGATGCGTCCCGCCACCATCAGTCCGGCCAGCACCGGACCCAGCTCGCGCGTGATCGACAGCACCACCACGTTGGCCACCGCGCTTTCGGCAGAGAAGCGGGCGAAGCCGGTATAGGACTGCAACGCCAGCACCATGCCGGTGAAGACCGCGGTCAGCGCCACCACGGGCAGGCTGAAATAGCCGATCTCCAGCAGGGCGCGAGCGAACAGCCGGCCGTAGAATGGCGGCCGCACCAGATGCGACAGCCCGATCGCGGCGAACAGCGTCAGCGAGCCGGTGACGCGGCACGCGGCGATCACGCCGCGGCCTACGGCGGCGAGGCTGTCCAGCAGCAGGTTCACGCGGACTTGTAGATCCGGTGGAACCGGCGGCCGAGCGAGGTCAGCACCTCGTAGCCGTTGGTTGCCGCCGCCACGGCGAGATCGTCCGGCGTCTGTGCCGGGCCGATGATCTCCAGCCATGCGCCGGGAACCACGCCCGGAGCCTGGGTCACGTCGAACGTGGTCAGGTCCATGGAGACACGGCCTACCAGCGGGACCGGCGTGCCGTCAAAGAACGCCCGGCCGCGATTGGAGAGCGAGCGGTGCAGACCGTCGGCGTAGCCGATCGCGGCGGTGGCGATGCGGCTCTGGCCTGTCGCGCGCCACGTGGCGTTGTAGCCGACGCCGGTGCCCGCCGGCACGTCGCGCACGGCCAGCACGCGCGCGCGCAGGCGCACGGTCGGCCGCATCGGGTTCGGTGCGTCGGGCGTCGGGTTGATGCCGTAGAGCGCGGCGCCGGGTCGCGCCAGGTCGGAATGCCAGCCGGAGCCGAGAAAGATGCCGGAAGAATTGGCGAAGCTGCGCGGCGCCGGCGGCAGTCCGGCGCAGGCGGCGGCGAAGCGTTGGCGCTGCCGCTCGTTCAGCGGATCGGTCGCGACCTCCGATGCGACGAGGTGCGTCATCACGTAGCGCAGCTCGATGCCGGCGAGCCGCGCATGGTCCTGCTGCAATACCGCCAGTTCGCGTGCGTCGAGACCGAGCCGCGACATGCCGGTATCGACATGCAGGATCGCCGGCAGAGCGCGGCCGGCACGTCGGGCTGCGGCGCGCCAGCCGTCGATCTCGCCGAGCGAGCCGAGTACCGGGACGATGTCGTGCGCGAGATAGTCGGCTTCGGTGCCCGCGATCAGGCCGCCCAGCACGGCCAGCATCGCGTCGGGCATCGAGCGCGCGGATCGCCATGGCCTCGTCCAGCAAGGCGACGAAGAAGTGCCGGCAGCCGGCGGCGTACAAGCGCCTGCGCGACCTGGCGCGCGCCGAGACCGTAGCCATCGGCCTTGACCACGCCGGCGACCGGTCCGGATGGATGCATCGCGCAGAGCAACCGCCAATTGGCGACGATGGCGGCCAGGTCGATTTCGAGAACCGCGCCGGCGCGGTCAGCCGGCGACATGACCGGAGTGCGCGCGGTCGAGATCGGCGAAGCGGGTGAACTCCGCCTCGAAGAACAACTGGATCGTGCCCGTGGGCCCGTGGCGCTGCTTGGCGATGATCAGGTCCGCCTGGTTGTGCACGCGGTCCATCTGCCGATGCCACTCGTCCAAGCGCGGACTGGAATTTTTCCTCGTTGTCGAACGCGGCGAGCTTCGGCATGCGCTGTTCCAGGTAGTACTCGTCGCGGTAGATGAACATCACCACGTCGGCGTCCTGCTCGATCGTGCCCGATTCGCGCAGGTCGGCAAGCTGCGGGCGCTTGTCCTCGCGGTTCTCCACCGCGCGCGAGAGCTGCGACAGGGCCAGCACCGGCACCGCCAGCTCCTTGGCGATCGCCTTCAGGCCCTGGGTGAGCTGACCGATCTCCTGCACGCGGTTGTCAGGCTTCGTGCCGGCCGCCGGGCGCATGAGCTGGATGTAGTCGACGACGACCAGCGCCAGTCCCTTGGTGCGCTTCAATCGCCGCGCGCGCGTGCGCAAGCGCCGACAGCGTGATCGCCGGCGTGTCGTCGATGTCGATCGGCAGCGACGCGATTTCGCGCGAGACCTGCACGAATTTGTCGAAATCGCGCTGGCGGATGTCGCCGCGGCGGATGCGGTCGCTGGACGATACCTGCGACTCCTCGCTGAGCAGGCGCGTGGCGAGCTGTTCGGCGCTCATTTCCAGCGAGAAGACCGCCACGGTCGCCTTCGGCAGCGCGTTCGGATCGCTGCGCACGCGCCTCGGCCATGCAGCGCCTTGGCCGCGCTGAAGGCGACCTTGGTGGCGAGCGACGTCTTGCCCATGCCCGGACGGCCCGCGAGGATCACCAGATCCGACGGGTGCAGCCCGCCCATCTTGGCATCGAGATCGCGCAGGCCGGTGGTCAGGCCCGAGACATGACCGGCGCGCTTGAACGCGCGTTCCGCGCCGCGGATCGCCTCGATCAGCGCGCGGTCGAGTGCGACGAAGCCGCCGGCGACCGCGCCGTCGGTGGCGAGCTGGAACAGCGAATGCTCGGCCGCCTCGATCTGCTGCGCGCCGTCGAGTTCGGCATCGGCGCCGAACGCGTTGTTCACCACGGTCTCGCCGATGTCGATGAGCTGGCGGCGCAGCCAGGCATCGTGGATCGCGCGGCCGTACTCGCTGGCGTTGATGATGCCGACCATGGCGGAGAGAAGCTGGGCCAGGTAGGCGGTGCCGCCGACCTCCTCGAGGATGCCGGAGTGCTCGAATTCCGCCTTCAGCGTGACGGCGTCGGCGAGCTGGCCGGCTTCGATGCGGCGGACGATCGCCTGGAAGATGCGGCCGTGAATCGGATCGGCGAAGTGTTCCGGGGCGAGGAACTCCGAGATGCGCTCATAGGCGCGGTTGTTGGCGAGCAGCGCGCCGAGCAGCGCCTGCTCCGCCTGCACATTGGATGGCGGAAGCCGCTGGGAGAGACCGAGGAGGGGCGAATTGATGGTGTTCAAGGCCGGCGCAGCATAGCGCGTCGGCGGTGGCGCCGCAGCGATCGCATCACGGGGATAACGAGGATATCGGGGATGGATTGGCGCCCGCGCTCCTAACGCCCTCCCGCGAGGGGAGGGGGAGAATCGGTTCGCTCAGTTCCCCTGGGTCAGGACGCTCGACTTCTGGCGGCCGGCGGCTGCCTCGAATGCGGTGATGTAGTCGCGCGTCAGCGGCACGGCGGTCTGGCGATGGGCGAGCTGGATCTGGAACACCATGTGCCCCTCGCGGCGGAACGCGATCTCGGCGCCGCACAGATAGAACTCGAACATCCGGCAGAACCGCTCGTCGTAGAGCGACGCGATGGTGTCGCGATTGGCGGTGAAGCGCCGGCGCCAGTGGCGCAGCGTCTCGGCATAGTGCAGGCGGAGGACCTCGATGTCGGTGGCGATCAGGCCGCTTTGCTCGACCGGCGGCAGCACCTCGGACAGCGCCGGGCAGTAGCCGCCGGGGAAGATGTATTTCGCGATCCAGGGATTGGTGAAGCCTGGTCCGTCGCTGCGGCCGATCGCGTGCAGCAGCGCCACGCCGTCCGGGTTCAGGCAGCGCGCGACGGTGTCGAAGAACGCGCGGTAGTGGCCGACGCCGACATGCTCGAACATGCCGACCGACACGATGCGATCGAACGTCCGATCCAGCGCGCGATAGTCGAGCAGTTCGAACGACACGCGATCTTCCAGCCCCTCCGCGGCGGCGCGTCCGCGCGCCTCGGCCAACTGCTCGGTGGACAGCGTGATGCCCGTCACGCGCGCGCCGTGTTCGCGCGCCAGCGTCAGTGCGAGCCCGCCCCAGCCGCAGCCGATATCCAGCACCGTCAGATCCGGCCGGTCGAGGCACAGCTTCGCGGCGATGTGCCGCTTCTTGGCGATCTGCGCCTGTTCCAGCGTCTCGTCGCCGCGCGGGAAGTAGGCGCAGGAATATTGCCGGTCGCGATCGAGGAACAGGCTGTACAGCCGCCCGTTCAGGTCGTAGTGATGCGCCACGTTGCGCTGCGCGCGGTGCGCCGGATTGTATTGGTCGATGCGCCGCTTCAGATGGCCCAGCGCCGCGCGCAAGCCGGCCGATGGGATGGCCCGTGGCGTTCGCCATCAGGTTCATCACCAGCACGTCCAGCGTCTGGTAGATGCCGCCCTCGCCGGGGATCAGCCCGCCGTCCATGTAGGCTTCGCCGACCGCCAGCGCGGGATTGAGGACCAGCCGGCGCACTGTCGCGGCATCGCGCAGCGTGATCGCCGCCTCCGGACCGGAACCGGGGGGCCCGGCATAGGTCGTCAGCTCGTCCGTCGGGCCAGCGCACCGTCAGACGGCCGAGCGCGATGAAGCGTCTCAGAATAGCGTCAAGGGCTGCCTGCATCTCCGACCCCGCTCGTCGCAGCAGAGATTGGGATTACATTGCCGTAATCCCGTCGGCTTCGTCAAAACTGCCGACGGGTCGACCTTCAGTTCGCTGCCCGGAAGATCACCGATGCATTGGTGCCGCCGAAGCCGAAGCTGTTCGACAGCGCGCAGTCGATCCTGCGCTCCTGCGCGGTGTTGGCGACCCGGTCGATCACGCTCTCCCGGCTTGGTTCGTCCAGGTTCAGCGTCGGCGGCGCCACGCCGTCGCGGACCGCCAGGATGGAGAATATCGCCTCGACCGCGCCGGCCGCGCCGAGCAGGTGCCCGATCGCCGACTTGGTGGATGACATCGCCAGGCCCTCGGCCGCGCTGCCGAACACCAGCTCCACCGCCTCCAGCTCCAGGTCGTCGCCGAGCGGCGTCGAGGTGCCGTGCGCGTTCACGTACTGGATCTGGTCCGGCGTGATCCGCCCGTTGCGCAGCGCCGCACGCATCGAGCGCACCGCGCCGTCATGGCCCTCGGCCGGCGCGGTGATGTGGTAGGCATCGCCCGACATGCCGTAGCCGGCGATCTCGGCGTAGATCTTCGCGCCGCGCCGCTTCGCGTGTTCGTATTCCTCCAGCACCAGCACGCCGGCGCCTTCGCCCATCACGAAGCCGTCGCGGTCCTTGTCCCACGGCCGCGATGCCTTGGCCGGCTGATCGTTGAACCCGGTGGACAGCGCGCGCGACGCGCAGAACCCGGCGATGCCCAGTTCGCACACCGCCGCCTCGGCGCCGCCGGCGACCATGACGTCGGCGTCGCCCCACATGATCAGCCGCGCCGCGTCGCCGATCGCATGCACGCCGGTGGCGCAGGCGGTCACCGCCGAGTGGTTCGGTCCCTTGAAGCCGTACTTGATCGAGACATGGCCCGACGCGAGGTTGATCAGCGCCGACGGGATGAAGAACGGCGACAGCCGGCGCGCGCGTCCTTCATGCACCTGGATCGACGCCTCGAAGATCGTCTGCAGCCCGCCGATGCCGGAGCCGATCATCACGCCGGTGGCGCAGCGATCGTCCTCGGTTTCCGGCATCCAGCCGGAATCCTCCACCGCCTCGGTCGCCGCGACCAGGCCGAGATGGATGAAGCGGTCCATCTTCTTCACGTCCTTCACCGGGATCCATTCGGCGATGTCGAGGCCGTACTCGGCCTTCACGCCCGCCGGCACCTGGCCCGCCACCTTGCAGGGCAGGTCCTTGGTGTCGAACGCCTGGATCGCGCCGATGCCCGATTCGCTGTTGATCAGGCGCCGCCAGACATGCTCGACCCCGAGCCCCAGCGGACAGGCAATGCCCATGCCCGTCACCACCACACGCCGCATCACTGTTGGACCCTCCCCGATGGGCCGATCAGGCGGCCTTCTGCTTCTCGATGTATTCGATCGCATCCTTCACGGTGCTGATCTTCTCGGCGGCGTCCTCGGGGATTTCCACGCCGAACGCCTCCTCGAAGGCCATCACCAGTTCGACGGTGTCGAGGCTGTCGGCGCCGAGATCATCGATGAACGAGGCTTCGGGCGTGACCTTGGCTTCCTCGACCCCGAGGTGCTCGACGACAATCTTTTTGACCTTGTCCGCGATCTCGCTCATCGGCTGTGCAACTCCTTCAGAAGGACGCGCCCGGGGGCTCGTATCGCGGTACCCGCGCCGGACGAAGCTTTCGGGCGCTTAGCATGGTTTCCGAGGGCGCGCCAACACAGCCCCGCGGCCTCAAATCATGGCCATGCCGCCATTGACGTGCAGTGTGGCGCCGGTGACCCAGCCGGCCTCGTCCGACGCCAGATAGACGACCGCGGCGGCGATGTCCTCCGGCTTGCCGATCCGCCCGAGCGGGATCGATCCGGTCAGTTTGGTGCGCTGCTGCTCGGACAGCCTGTCGGTCATCGCCGTGGTGACGAAGCCGGGCGCCACGGCGTTCACCGTGATGCCGCGCGAGGCGACCTCCTGGGCCAGCGCCTTGGTCATGCCGACCAGTCCGGCCTTGGCGGCGGCATAGTTGGCCTGGCCGGCATTGCCGGTCGCGCCGACGATCGAGCTGATATTGATGATCCGGCCCGCCCGCCGGCGCAGCATGCCGCGCAGCGCCGCCCGCGCCAGGCGGAACGGCGCGGACAGATCCACGTCCAGCACCGCCTGCCAGTCCGCGTCGCTCATGCGCAACGCCAGCATGTCGCGGGTCATGCCGGCATTGTTGACCAGCGCCCAGAGCGGTCCCGCCGCCTGCTCCGCCGCCTCGATCAGCGTATCGGGTTCGGTGGCGTCGCGCAGGTCGGCGGGGCAGACGAAGGCGCGCTCGCCCAGTTCGGCGGCCAGCGCATCGAGCGCGTCGCGCCGCGTGCCGGACAGCGCCACGACCGCGCCCTGGGCGTGCAGCGCGCGGGCGATCGCCGCGCCGATGCCGCCGGAGGCGCCGGTGACCAGCGCCGCCTTGCCGTCCAGGCGGAACATCGTCACAGCACCTTCAGCATGGCTTCGACCTCCGCCGGTGTGGCAGCCGAAGCGGTGGCGGCGTCCGGTGCGATGCGGCGGACCAGGCCGGACAGCACCTTGCCGGCGCCCAGTTCGACGAAGCTGTCCACGCCGAGTTCCACCATCGCGTTGACGCACTCGCGCCAGCGCACCATGGCGGTGACCTGGCGGACCAGCAGGTCGCTGATCTCGGCGGGATCGGTGGCCTTGGCGGCGGAGACGTTGGCGACCAGCGGCACGATGGGCGCGCTGCGGCGGCGTGTTTTCCAGGGCCTCCGCCATGGCGTCGGCGGCGGGGGCCATCAGCGCGCAGTGGAACGGCGCGGAAACCGGCAGCAGCATGGCGCGCCGCACGCCCTTGGAGGCGGCCAGCGCCACGGCGCGCTCGACCGCGCCACGATGTCCGGAGACCACGATCTGGCCGGCGCCGTTGTCGTTGGCCGGCTGGATGACCTCGCGCTCGTTGGTCTCGCTGTCGGGCACCGGGGCGGCCTCGGCGCAGATCGCCTCGGCCTGCGCCATGTCGGCGCCGAGCAGGGCGGCCATCGCGCCTTCGCCGGCGGGCACCGCCTTCTGCATGGCCTGGCCACGCAGCTTCAGCAGTCGCGCGGCATCGGCGATCGAGAAGCCGCCGGCGGCGGCCAGCGCGGAGTACTCGCCCAGCGAGTGGCCGGCGACCACGACCGCCTTCTGGCGCAGCGTGAAGCCGCCCTCCTTCTCCAGGACGCGCAGCACCGCGAGCGAGTGGGCCATCAGGGCAGGCTGGGTGTTCTCGGTCAGGATCAGTTCCTCGGCGGGCCCTTCGAACATCAGGCGGGAGAGCTTCTGCTTCAGGGTCTCGTCCACCTCCTCGAACACCTCGCGGGCGGCCGAGAAGGCGGCGGCAAGATCGCGTCCCATGCCGACGGCCTGACTGCCCTGGCCCGGGAAGATGAAGGCATGAACCGGCATGCGGTGTGCTCCCGTGTGGGGCTGGCGCGGCGGGTTAACTTTAGGTCACGAAACTGTCAATGAGGGGAACGGCAATCGTCCACCGTGCCGGCGGCACTCGTTTCCAACAGGCACTTAATGCTTCGTTAGCTTCGCCCATCCAAGAGTGCCCATCCAAGAGTGTGGTCATCGCGTGCGGGCTGCGCCCGCATCGGCGTGGGATTGAAGTGGCATGCCTATGAAGATCATGGCCGACCGCGCGCCTGCCTTGCTCGTCGACGATCATCCGGACGTGCTGGTGAGTGTCGGCGCGTTCCTCGACGCGGCGGGGTTCGAGGTCGTGCGGGCGCACAGCGGTGACGAGGCTTTGGCCTGGCTCGGCTCCGGTCAGACGTTCGCGCTGTTGGTGACCGATTATGCCATGCCTGGCATGGATGGGGCCGATCTGGCCAAGCAGGCGGTGGAGCTGCTCCCTGGCCTGAAGGTTCTGATCATCACCGGCTACCCGAGCGACGCCGGCCTGTTCGACCGGCCGCCGGGCGTTGCCCTGCTGGCCAAGCCGTTCCGACGCACGGCATTGATCGCTATGCTGCAATCGATGTTTGCCGCCGGGCAGACAGGCCTGCCGACTTCTCCTGAGTGAACCCAACGGGACGAACGGCCCAGAGGCAGGCTCACCGCAACCGCAGCCCGCGTTCAGGCTTTCAGCGCCAGCGCCTTCAGCTCCTTTCGCGCCGTGCCGAAGCTGCCGATCTGATAGACCGAGGCGCCGACCGGCGAGAACGTGAACGCGTCGAACGGCTCTGCCAGCAGCTTGTTGAGATAGGTTTCGGTGCCGACACCGGTGGTGACGTGCGGATTGAATTTCGGCCCGGCCGCGATCTTCACGAAATCCGCGACGTAGTCGATCAGGAAGGCCTGGATGTCGCGGCCGCCCTCGGTGCTCATGAACGCGGCCCGCGTGCCGCCCCGCTCGGTGAAGGGGGTGATCGCTGCGATGAGTTTCTGTTGCAGGCGCAGCAAATCGGGCGTTGGCTCGACGACGATACCGGCGAGGCCGATCGGCGGCGACGGGATGTAGTAATACTTGAACGCCTTCAGCTTCCAGCTCAGCGGCTTTTCCTCTGCAAAGACGCGCCCAGCCGCGGCATAGGCCTGGTCGAGGTCCGCCGTCCGCACGAATTGCTGGAGCATGGTGACATGGGGATGATGCGTTGCGTCCAGCGCAAAGCCTTTGGGGAAATTCTGCCGCAGGCGAGCGTTTGCCGCCTGGGCACGCTGGATCATGATGTCGTCCGGCTCGAGCGCAATGTCGATGGCGGTGACTGCGCTTTCCTGCGGGGTCTGCGCGCGTGCTGCGGTAGCGCAGGTGGACAGCGCAGCCAACGTTCCGACGCCGGCAAGTATGCGACGCCGGCCCAAAGCTGCGGTCAGCGTGGGTGTCATCGTCGTCTCCATTGCTTCGCGACGTGGCGGTTTCGCCACACGTGCAATGCTAACCGGGTCCCCGCTCCATGTCGGCGATGATCCGTCGCGCCGCCACCGCGGGGTCGTCGGCCTGGGTGATCGGCCGGCCCACCACCAGATAATCCGCACCTCGCGCGATCGCCTGCGCCGGAGTCGCGTGCCGCTTGTGATCGTGCACCGCACCACCCGGCTCGCGAATTCCCGGCGTGGCGATCAGCAGATGCTCGGCCGCGGCCATGCGGCGGATCGCGTTCGGATCGTCGTCGGCCGAGGCGATGATGCCGTCGCAGCCGCACGCCACCGCCTGGCGCACGCGCAGCCGAACCAGTTCGGACACCGGCAGCGCATAGCCCATCTCGCGCACCGCCGCATCGTCGAGGCTGGTCAGCACGCTGATCGCGAACACCTTGGTGCGCGGCGAGCCGCCCTTGCCCGCCACCGCCGCGCGCATGATCTCCGGATCGCCGTGCACCGTGACGAGGCTTACGCCGCGTTCGGTGGCGCGTGCGACGCCCTGGCGGACGGTCTCGCCGATGTCGTACATCTTGGCGTCGAGGAATATCCGCTTGCCCTGCGCGATCAGCCCGTCGATGAACCGTTCGGCCCCGGGCGCGAACAGCAGCCATAGCCCGATCTTGAAGAACGACACGATGCCGTCGAGCCGCTGTGCCAGCCGTGCCGCGCCCTCGATCGTCGGCACGTCCAGCGCCACGATCAGCCGATCGGCCATCGCGTCCGGGACATCGCGTGCCGTCATGAGCGTGGCGGCCGCGCTACCACGAGCTTTGGGATGCAGCTCTGCACCGTTTCGCCCTTCTGGTTCTTCGTCGGGCACCACACCAGCCACCTCGCACTCCACGTGCGGGGGTATCGCCAGGACGCACCGGATTCGTCCACAGTCGTTCGCCGCCAGTGCCGATGATGCCGCCGGCCGCATCATGGTCACCGCTGCCCCATGGTCAAGTCGTCCAGATTGAGCCCTTCCATAGCGGCTGGCGGATGGGCGGACTACGCTGGCACGCGGAGGAATTGCCATGCCGGAGACCGCACTGCTCGATGCCATTCTCGCCGTGGTGGGCGAGCGCGGGCTGCTGACCGACGCCGCCGACACCGCCGCCTACGCCGTGGACTGGCGGCGGCTGTATCAGGGCCGCACGCCGGCGGTGATCCGTCCCGCCAGCACCGAGGAGCTGGCGCGAGGTGGTGCGGCTGTGCGCGAAGGCGCGGGCGCCGATCGTGCCGCAGGGCGGCAACACATCGATGGTCGGTGGCGCGACCCCGGCCGAGGATGGCAGCGAGTTCGTGCTGAGCACGTCGCGGCTGACCCGGGTGCGCGACATCGATCCGCTCGATCTGACCATGACGATCGAGGCCGGCGTCACGCTGAAGGCGGCACAGATCGCGGCGGCCGAGGCGGGGTGCCTGCTGCCGCTGTCGATCTCGTCGGAGGGCAGCGCGCAGATCGGCGGCGTGCTGGCCACCAACGCCGGCGGCAACAACACGGTGCGCTATGGCAATGCGCGCGATCTGGTGCTGGGGCTGGAAGTGGTGCTGCCGGACGGCACGGTGTGGAACGGGCTGCGCAGGCTGCACAAGGACAACACCGGCTATTGCCTGCGTCAGTTGTTCGTGGGTTCCGAGGGAACGCTTGGCATCATCACCGCCGCGGTGCTGAAGCTGGTGCCGCGGCCGCGCGAGGTCTGCGTGGCGTTGTGCGCGGTGGCCTCGCCCGAGGCGGCGCTGGAGCTGTTCGGCCGCTTCCAGTCGCACGATCCGGCGTCGATCAGCGCATTCGAGCTGATGTCGGGTCTCGGGACCGAGTTCGTGCTGCGGCATATCGAAGGCGCCGTGCTGCCGCTCGCGTCACCGGCGCCGAATTACGTGCTGGTGGAACTTGCGACGCCGCGGCCGGATGCGGGTCTGCGCGCGCGCGTTCGAGACGGTGCTGGAAGCGGCGCTGAGCGACGGCGTCGTGTCGGATGCCGCGATCGCCGAGAGCGAGGCGCAGCGCGCGGCGATCTGGCGGCTGCGCGAGGAACACTCGGAGGCGCAGAAGCGCGAAGGCGCCAGCGTGAAGAACGACGTTTCGGTGCCGGTGTCGAAGGTGCCGGAGTTCATCCGCCGCGCGACCGCCGCGTGCGAGGCGCTGATGCCCGGCATCCGCGCCGTGCCGTTCGGCCACATGGGCGACGGCAACATCCACTTCAATCTGGCGCAGCCGGTGGATGCCGATCCGGCGTGGTTCCTGGCGCAGGATCACGCCATCATGGACACGGTGAACGAGGTGGTGCGCGACCTGGACGGCAGTTTCTCGGCCGAGCATGGGATCGGCAGGCTGAAGCCTTACATGATGCCGGACTGGCGCGGCGGTGCGGAGCTCGCGGTGATGCGGCGGATCAAGGATGCGCTGGACCCGCTGGGGATCATGAATCCCGGGAAGGTGCTGCCGTAGGTCAATCGTCAGTATCGGGGGGTGGCAGATCGACGTTATGGTAGAATTCTGCCAAAGGAACAGCGACGTCGATCTCGGGCATTTCGAGCGTTGCATCGCCGAGTGAGACCGTGCCGATCCACGCGTCGCCGACACGTGCGAACATTGTGGCGCCAATTCTGCCCTGCTCCAGCATGATGTAGCGCTGGATCGATGGTGTGTTGCGGTATTCCTCATTCTTGACCAGGCGATCGACGGCAGCCGTGCTGGGCGACAGGACTTCGAAGACCACAATGGGATTGGGAACCGTGTCAGAAGACCCGTCGACGGGCGAGCACGTGACGACAATGTCGGGATAGCGCACGCTGGTTGCGGTCAAGACCTTGACGTTGCTGGTGAATGCGCGGCATGGCGATTTGAGCCGGGGAAGCAGCGCGAGGAGGGCATTGTCCGTGATCGCGGCATGATTCAGGGTTCCGCCGGTCATTGCCACAATTCGATGGCCGTCGAACTCGTAGCGCAACTCCTGCCTGTGCTCCCAGGCCAGGAACTCCTCAATTGTCAGCGGCTTTGACAGCTTCATGCTCATGGGGGATGCCCTATAGCACATCTGGCGCCGGTCCCCACCTCCCGGGAATGAATTGGGCCGAGGCTGCGTCAATGCACAAGGAGTTTCGGCATGAGCAATCCACGGTGACCCGGGCCTGGTTGAATCGCATCGGCACCGCGGTGCCGTCGCACGACATCCACGCCGAGTTCGTCGACTTCGCGCGCACCGCTCTGGGCGACGCGAGAAGCCGCGCGCTGTTCGAACGCATGGCCGACCTTGCCGACATCGAGCATCGCTTCTCGTTCTTCGCGCCGGGGCCGAAGCCGCGCGATCACGTGCTCGACAGCGACGGCTTCTATCTCCGTCGCGCGTTTCCCGACCACCGGCGCACGCATGGCGCTGTTTCGCGATGCGGCGCTCGCGCTGGCGCGTCAGGCGATCGCCGCACTGGACATCGCGGCGGAGCGGGCGTCGATCACCCATCTGATCGTGGCGAGCTGCACCGGCTTCACCGCGCCGGGACTCGACTTCGACATCATGCAGGACGCCGGCCTCGCGTCGTCCGTCGAGCGCACCATCGTCGGCTTCATGGGCTGCTTCGCGGCGGTGAACGCACTGAAGCTGGCCCGCCATATCGTGCGGTCGGAACCGAATGCCAAGGTGCTGGTCGTCAACCTGGAACTGTCCAGCCTGCATCTGCAGGAGGAGTGGGAGCTCGAGAAGATGCTGAGCTTCCTGCTGTTCGGCGACGGGTGCGGCGCCTGCCTGGTGTCCGCCGAACCGGTGGGCCTTGCGCTCGATCGCTTTCATGCGGAAGTGATCCCGCGCAGCGCCGATCTGATCACCTGGCGCATCGGCGATCAGGGTTTTGCGATGCATCTGTCGGGCCAGGTGCCCGGCCGCATTCGCCGCTGGCTGCGCGAGCATGGCGCCGGCCTGCTGGGCAATCGCACTGTGCACGACATGGCGCTGTGGGCCGTGCATGCCGGCGGCCGTTCGATCCTGGATGCCGTGCAGCACGGGCTCGAGCTGCCGCCGGACGCGCTGCGCCATTCGCGGGACGTGTTGCGCGAGTTCGGCAACATGTCGTCCGCCACGCTGGTGTTCGTGCTGGAGCGCATCCTGCGTTCGTCGCACGCCACGGGCGATGGCATGGCGATGGCATTCGGTCCGGGACTGACGGTGGAAACCTTCGCGTTCCATCGGCCATGAGCCTCGCCGCGCGCAGCACCGCCGATGAGCGGATGGACACCGACTGCGTCGATTACGACGACTATCGCCGCTGCCTGCGCGATCTGGCGCGGGTCAACACGGTGACGATGACGCATCGGCCGATGCTGGCCTGGCTGGCGCGCGAGACCGTGGGGCTGCGGTCCTTCTCGCTGCTTGATGTCGCGTGCGGCCATGGCGATGCGCTGCGTCGCATTCAACGCTGGAGCCACGCGACGCGGGATTGCGGCGCGAGCTGCATGGGGTGGACCTCAATCCATGGGCGACGCGGGCGGCGCGCGACGCGACCGAGGCAGGCGCGCCGATCGCCTATCGCACCGGCGACGTGTTCGCGATCGATGCGGCGGAAGAATTCGATTTCATCGTGAGTTCGCAGTTCACGCATCATCTCACCGACGGCCAGGTGGTGATGTTCATCCGCTGGATGGAGGCGCACGCGCGACGCGGCTGGTTCATCGGCGACCTGCATCGCCACTGGCTGCCGTATTACGGCTTCGGCGTGCTTGCCTGGCTCGCGCGCTGGCATCATTTCGTGCTGAGCGACGGGCGAATTTCCATCGCGCGCGCCTTCGTGCCCGCGGAGTGGCGGCGGCTGGTGCGCGCCGCCGGCCTCGCGGAGCGCGATGTCGCCATCGCCTGGCATCTGCCGTTCCGGCTCTGTGTCGCGCGGCATTGTCAGGACCGGTGATCATCGGCGGCGGGCCAGCCGGCGCCGCCGCCGCCATCGCGCTTGCCCGCGCCGGACGCGCGGTGACGCTGATCGAGCGCAGCGCGGATGCCAGCGACAAGGTGTGCGGCGATTTTCTCAGTGCCGAGGCGCTTGCGATGATCGAGGGCCTGGGTGTCGATCTGTCCGCGGCGTCCATGATCACTGCGGTGCGGCTGGTGCATCGGAACCGCAGTCGTCACCACGCGATCTGCCGTTCGTCGCGCGCGGCCTGTCGCGTCGCGCGCTGGATGAGGCGCTGCTGCAACAGGCGCAGGCCGGCGGCGCCACGATGCTGCGTGGCCATCGGGTCAGTGCGATCGAGCAGGATCGCGGCACCATGCTGCTGTGCTGCGGATCGCTCGGCCGCGATTGCCGCCGACAGCCGTGTTCCTCGCCACGGGCAAGCACGAGCTGCGCGGCGTCAGCCGGAGCGGTCACGGCACCGGCCTGGTCGGCATGAAGATGTATTACGCGCTGGCGGCATCGCAGCTTCAGGCGCTGCGACATCATGTCGAGCTGATCCTGTTCGCCGGCGGCTATGCCGGGCTTACAGGTCGTGGAGGCGGATCGGGCGGTCCTGTGTGTGCTGTTGCCGGCCGCCCGACTTCGCGCCGTCGGCGGGAAGTGGGACAGCCTGCTCGATGCGCTGACGGATGAATGTCCTCATCTGCGTACGCGGCTCGCCGGCGCCCGTGTCCTGCTCGATCATCCCCTGGCGATCGCCGGACTGCCGTACGGCTATGTATATATGACGCGCCAGGCGCGACCCGCCTGGATTGCTGCGGCTGGGCGATCAGGCGGCGGTGATCGCTTCGCTGACCGGCGATGGCGTCGCGCTGGCGCTGGCCAGTGGTTCGCTCGCGGCGCGAGTCTGGCTGGCGGGTGGCAGCGGCGCGCACTACCACCGGCATCTGGCGGGCCGCCGGTCCCGCCAATTGCGTGTCGCATCGGCAATCCACCTCTGTGTCTCCATCCCGCGTTGCAGCCGTGGGTGGCGGCGATCTGCGGACTTTGGCCGGGGGCGATCCGGCTGGCCGCCGCGGCGACGCGCGCGCTGGACGTTTGACGCATAGCGGGTATGCGGATCAGGCCTTCCGAAGTCCATGTTATGCGGCGAATTGCCGCAGCCATTTCGCGCCGAGCCGCCTGCTTGCATCGCGGTGCCGGCTGACGCACAACCCTTGTGCCGCCACGCAGGGATTGATCTCGCGCAATGCGCTCCGGCAAACTGGTCACACGGCTCGACCGTTACATTTTTCGGCAGCTTCTGGTTGCGCTGATCGCAGTGACCGGCGGGCTCACGGCGCTGGTCTGGCTGATCCAGTCGCTGCGCTTCGTCGAGCTGGTGGTCAATCACGGACTTTCCCTGGTCACCTTTGTCGAGCTCACCGGCCTGCTGGTTCCGAGCTTCGTCGCGGTGATCCTGCCGATCACCACCTTTGTCGTGGTGCAGTTCATCTACCAGCGACTCGCCGGCGACCGCGAGATCACGGTGATGCGCGCCGCCGGGTTATCGCCGCTGGCGCTGTCGCGTCCTGCGTTGGCCCTGGCGGTGCTGGCCGCCATCTGCGGCTACGCGCTCAACCTGTGGATCGTGCCGGCCAGCCTCACCTCGTTCCGCGAGTTCCAGTGGGAGATCCGCAACCGCATGGCGGCCTTCCTGTTGCAGGAGGGCGTGTTCACCCAGATCTCCGACGATCTGACCGTGTATGTGCGCTCGCGCGATCCGGATGGCACACTGCGCGGCATCCTGGTGGATGACGGGCGCGACAAGACGGCGCATGCGACGATTCTGGCCGAGAGCGGCCGGCTGACCGAGGGCCCGAACGGCCCGCGCGTGCTGCTCATCAACGGCAGCCGCCAGGAGATCGATCACCAGACCGGCCGGCTCAACGTGCTGACGTTCGGGCAGAACGTGCTCGACCTCGCCGACAACCAGGGGAATTCCGCCGAACGCCTGCGCGACATGACCGAGGTGTCGCTTGGCGAACTGCTCGATCCACATCCGGCCTTCGCGCGCGACGTTCCGCGATGGATCGCCGAAGGCCACAAGCGCCTGGCGTCACCGCTCACCGCGATATCCTATGCGCTGGTCGCGCTGTACGCGGTGCTGTGCGGCACGTTCCGCCGCCATGGCAGCTTCGTCCGGCCGCTGGTCGCCGTCATCGCGATGGTGGCGCTGCTGGCCTTCGGCCTTGCCATGGAGAATCTGGCGGCCCGCGACAATGCGATGCTGCCCATGATATGGCTGCATGCCGTGGCGCCCGGCGCTGATCTGCGGCTGGCTGCTGCTGGGACCGCAATGGCTGCAATCGCGCCGCCACCCTGTCGAGGCCACATGAGCACATGACGCTGCCGATCACCTTGTCGTTCTATATCGCCAGGCAGTTCGCCGGCGCGGTGGTCGGCATGCTGCTCGCGCTGTCGGGCCTGGTCGCGCTGTTCGATTTCATCGAACTGCTGCGCCGTTCCATCTCGAAGCCGGATGCAACCTTCGGCTTGGTGAGCGAGATCGCGGCGTTGCGTCTGCCCTATGTCGCGATGCAGGTGCTGCCGTTCGCGGTGCTGCTTGGCGGCATGCTGTGCTTCTGGCGTCTGACGCGTTCATCGGAGCTGATCGTTGCGCGCGCCGCGGGGGTGTCGGCCTGGGAGTTCCTTGCCGCGCCGGCATTGTGCGCGCTGTTGTTCGGCGCGATCGCGACGATGGGGGTCAGCCCGTTGTCGTCGGTGATGTTCGGACGCGCCGAAGCGATGGACAACATCTATCTCAAGGCCGGCGGCGGCCCGCTGGCACTGACCGGCGACCAGCTTTGGCTGCGGCAGTCCGATCACGCCTTCTCGCCGCAGGGAGTCGCCATCATCCATGCGCACGGTGTGGAACTGCATGGCAAGCGGTTGACCGCGTCGCAGGTCAGCGTGTTCCGGCTGGATGGGCGAGACCGGTTGCTGTCGCGGATCGAGGCGACGAAGGCGACGCTCGCCGCGGGCGCCTGGCAGTTGCAGAATGCCCGCGCGATCCGGCCCGAGCAGATGCCGGAACCGCCCGCGACGATCACGTCTGCCGACCGACCTGACGGTGGCGCGCGTGCAGGAGAGTTTCGCCTCGCCCGATACGCTGTCGTTCTGGACACTGCCGGGCTTCATCGCGCTGCTGGATCGCTCGGGGTTCACGTCGATCCGCCATCGGCTGCATTTCCAGGCGTTGCTCTCGCTGCCGCTGCTCTGCGCGACCATGGCGCTGGTCGCCGCGGGTTTCTCGATGCGTCCGGCGCGGCGCGGCGGTGTGGCGCACATGATCGGCAGCGGCGTCGCCGCCGGATTCGCTTTGTTCGTGGTGTCGAAGATTGCCGAGGAGTTCGGACAGACCGGTGCGCTGCCGGTGGCGCTGGCCGCCTGGGTGCCCGCGGTGTCCGGCATGATGCTGGCGGTCGCGCTGCTGCTGCATACGGAAGACGGCTGAGGATGCCGCGAGTCGTCTTGGTCGCCATGCACCGGTTCGCCCATGTCGTGCTGCTGGCGGTATCTGCTCGCTTCGATCCTCGCCGGAGGCGGCGCGGGCACAGTTGAGTGAGATCACCAGCCTCGGTTCGCATCAATCGGCCTCGCGCAATCAGCCGGTGACCTTCACCGCCGATTCGGTGGAGTATGACCGCGAGAATTCACTGGTGATTGCCCAGGGCCATGTCGAGGCGTGGCAGGACGATCACGTGCTGCGCGCGGATCGTGTGACGTTCGACCGCAATACCGGCGTGGCGGCGGCCAAGGGCAACGTCGTGTTGCTGGAGCCGGATGGCCAGGTGCTGTTCGCCGACTATGCCGAACTGACGCAGGACATGAAGAACGGCGTGCTGCGCGACATGCGCGCGATCCTGGCCGAGAACGGCAGGATGGCCGCCAACGGTGCGCGTCGCACCGAGGGCGAGATCAACGAGATGTCGAAGGTCGTGTATTCCACCTGCAATCTCTGCGCCAAGGATCCCACCCGGCCGCCGCTCTGGCAGATCCGTGCCTTGTCGGCGGTGCAGGACCTCGAGCACAAGAAGATCGAGTTCGAGGACGCCGTGATGGAGATGTACGGCGTACCGATCGCCTATATGCCGTATTTCTGGACGGTCGACCCGTCGGTCAAGCGGGCCAGCGGCCTGCTGATCCCCTCGATGGGTGGCGTCATCGCATATCGGCGCCTTCTTCGCGCAGCCGTACTACTGGGTGATCGACGATCAGTCGGACGCGACGTTCACGCCGATGATCACGACGGAAGCCGGCCCGCAGCTCAGCGCGCAATACCGCCGCCGGTTCAACAACGGCTCCCTCTTGCTGGACGGCTCGCTTGGCTATCTCGATAACTCCGCGCAGGGGACGCTCTACGCAAAGGGCCAGTTCAATGTGGATGACACCTGGCGATGGGGCTTCAACATTGCCCGTGCCTCGTCGTCCGACTATGTCCGCGATTTCCACATCGGTTCCACGGAACTCGGCAGCGATCCCACGGTGCTGACCAGCCAGATCTACGGCGAGGGCTTCGGCCAGGGGGCCTATTCACGCTTGGACGTGCGATTCTACCAGACATTGAATAACGTCGTCGTGTCCGACAAACTGCCTCTTGTCCTGCCTCGGTATCAATACAGCTATTTCGGTCAGCCTGATGACTGGGGCGGCCGTCTCAGCGTCGATGCCGGAGCGTTCAACGTCGTGCGCACCGACGGGACCGATACAAGACGGGCCAATATCACATTGAACTGGTCGCGGCCATTTGTCGGCGAATATCGGCGATCTGTGGAAGATCACTCTGCACACCGACGCGATCGCGTACGATGCCAATTCCTTCAACGAACAACCGAATTTCGGCCCGGTGAGCCAGGTGAACACGGCGCGGGCCCAGCCGCAGGCGGCACTGGACTTTCGCTGGCCCTTCATGCGCGATTCGGGGGAGTGGGGCACCCAGCTGATCGAGCCGATCGCGCAGATCGTGGTTGGGCCGCAGGTCGGCAACAGTCAGAACACCAAGTATCCCAACGAGGACAGCCTGGACCTCGAATTCTCCGACGCCAATCTGTTCGGCTTCAACCGCTACCCGGGGGTCGATCGACTGGATGGCGGGGTGCGCGCGAACGTCGCGCTGCACGGGACCTGGTACCTGGGCGGCACCACCTTCGACGGACTGATCGGGCAATCCTATCGCACCAATGTGGACAACCAGTTCTCCGAGGCATCGGGCTTGCACGACCAGGTGTCCGATATCGTCGCGCGGGCCTCGCTGGCGCCGACGAGCTGGCTCAACCTGACCTACCGCACCAGGCTCGACCACAAGGACTTCGCGACTCGAATGGCGGATGCGCTGGCCACCGTCGGCGTGCCGCAATTCTCCGTCAACGCCGGATATTTCTATGGCATAGACAACCCCTACGCGGAGTTCGATCAGCCGTTGCCGCCGCCTGCGAGCTCCGGCTTCTATACGCCCCGCAACGAGATTACGCTCGGTGCCTCGTCGAAATGGGGGAACTATCGGTTCAGTGTCTACGCCCGGCGCGACCTGCAATCGAACCAGATGGTCGCCGCCGGCGGCGATGCGATCTACGAGGATGAGTGCTATATCTTGGATTTCCGCTTCTACAGACGCTATACCTCGTACAATGGCGATAACGGCTCAACAACGGCACTGATCCAGATGACGTTCAAGACAATCGGCCAGTTTGGCTTCAAGGCGCTCTGACCCTCAGGAGATCGGGGTCATGGGCCACATCGAAATCCGTATTGTGCGCCGCAGCGTTGTTGCTGGCGCAGCCGGTCGCGTCGGTCGCGGTAACGCCGCCTCCGGTGCCGACGGCGCAGGCGATGCGAATCGTGGCCGTGGTAAACGGCGACGTGATCAGCAATGCCGATGTGGACAACCGCACCAGGCTGTTTGCGTTGTCCACCGGATTGCCGATGACCCAGGATGTGCTGGATCGGCTGAAGCAGCAGATCACCCGGCAGCTCATCGACGAAAAGCTCCGCATGCAGGAGGTCCAGCGCCGCCACATCGTGATCTCCGACAAGTCGATCGCCGATGCGATCCATGATATCGAGACGCGGAACGGCCTGCCGGCAGGTGCATTGCGGCAGAAGCTCAATGCAGGTGGCGCGGGCTATCGCACGCTGATCGATCAGATCCGCACCCAGCTTGGCTGGACCCAGGTGCTGCGCGAGCAGCTTGGCGATCAGATCAAGGTCACCGATGCGGAAGTGGCCGAACAGCAGCGGCTGCTGGCGCAGCTGGTCGGCAAGCCGGAATACCGCGTCGGCGAGATCTTCATTCCGGTGAATGATCCGGCGGCCACCGCGGATGCGCAGCGCTTCGCCGAGACGGTGATCACCGAGCTGCGCTCCGGCGCGCCGTTTCCGGTTGTGGCCGCGCAGTTCAGCCAGAACCAGACCGCGCTGGCGGGCGGCGAGCTCGGCTGGGTGCAGCCGAATCAGCTCGACCCCGAGGTGGCGCGCCTGATCACCGAAATGCCGGTCGGCGCCATCAGCAATCCGGTGAGGGTGGCCGGCGGCTTCTCGATCGTGACGCTGCAAGGCAAGCGCGAGATCGGCAACGACGTGGGCACGGTGGTGTCGCTGCGTCAGGTATTCCTGCCGTTCTCCAGCCCGCTCAATCCGCAGGCACCGACCGATCAGCAGAAGCAGGCGCTGGACAAGGCGCGCGGCATCAGCGCCAGCGTGCACAGTTGCGATCAGATGGAGCAGGTGGCGAAGGCGAACAATTCGCCGCGTCCGGCCGACCCCGGAGACGTCCGGCTGGAGACGGTCAATCCGCCGGCGTTCCGTCAGATGCTGACGACCCTGCCGTTCGATCATGCCAGCCAGCCGATCGTGACGAATGACGGCATCGCCGTGATCATCGTTTGCTCGCGCGAGCAGAAGAATTTGGCGCAGCAGAGCAAGCAGGAGGTGCAGGCGCAGATACTGAACGAGCGCGTGGAATTGCTGTCGCGGCAGTTGCTCGCCAATTTGCGCCGCCACGCCACCATCGACGTGCGCACCAGCGGCACGTGACCGCGCTTCCGCCGCTGCGCGAGGTGATCGCGCGGCACGGATTGGCCGCGAGACGGTCGCTTGGCCAGCACTTCCTGCTCGATGCGAATTTGACCGCGGCGCATCGTGCGTGCGGCCGGACCGCTGACCGGTCGACACGTGGTGGAGATCGGGCCGGGGCCGGGCGGCCTGACGCGCGCACTGCTGGATTCGGAGGCGGCCAGCGTGACGGTGGTCGAACTCGATCAGCGTGCGATAGCGGCGATGCACGAACTGGCGGTCGAGACCGGCGGGCGGTTGCGCGTGGTTTCCGGCGATGCGCTGACGGTGGATGTCGCATCGCTGGTGCCGCCGCCGCGGCAGGTGGTGGCCAATCTGCCGTACAATATCGCGACCCCGCTGCTGATCGGCTGGCTGCGTCAGGCGCGTGCGCGTTCGAGCGGCTGACGCTGATGTTCCAGCAGGAGGTGGCTGAACGTATCTGCGCCGTGCCGGGGACGGCCGCGTATGGGCGATTGTCAGTACTGACGCAATGGACCTGCGGCACCGAACTGCTGCTGCGCATCGCGCCGTCGGCCTTCGTGCCGGCGCCGAAGGTGTTTTCCGCCGTCGTCGGGCTGGTGCCGCATGCCGCGCAGCCTGCGCCGACGCTGTTCGCCGCGATGGAGCGGCTGACCGCCGCGGCGTTCGGCCAGCGGCGAAAGATGCTTCGCGGTGCCTTGAGGACGATTGGCGGCGAGGCGCTGCTGCGGGATGTAGGCATCGCGCCGGATCGGCGGGCTGAGACGCTGAGCGTGGAGGAATTCGATCGGTTGGCGCGGCAGTCTCGCGTCTTGAGGGGCACCGGCCTATCGTTCTTGCCCGCGACTACCGCTCCGGCGGCGGCTTATCATGCTCCCACTGGTACGCCCTCCCGGTGGCATGGCGCTCGTGCGTCGGCGTGCCCTTCGGCCGGGCGATCATCATCCCGCTCGTGCGGCGCCGGGTCACGGCGCGCGCTGCGCGGCCCGACGATGCCGCTCGTGGCCAGCGGATCGCTGGCGGGGAAACTGTCCTTCACAACCTGATCATGCCTGTCGTCCGACTTTGTTGGCATCACGTCACCGCCACGCCAGTCCCGCCACCGGCCGCGCGCAGGATCGTCTCCGCCTTGTCACGCTTGACTGGGTTTGTCGCCCGTACGGACAGGATCAGCACGCCGTGCGCGCCTTCTGCTCGCTCGCTGGTCCTCGTTCGACACGCTGCTCAGCGCGTAGGCGGCGTGCCCCGTCGGCCAGGTCGTTGCGCTCACCAGGCAGGCTGTCGCTGGCCGAGTTGATTTTCCGTTCGACACGCCGTTCACGTCGCAGGCGCAACATGGCCGCCCGGTGTGAGGCCAGGTGGCCCGTGCGGTCAGCGCTGGCCGCCTTTGCGGCCCGCCTCCGCGGCACGCTCGCGGTCATGTGCGAAGTTGCCTGGATTGTTCTGTGCGCCGCCACCGCCGTGGCTGTGCTCGCCACCCTTGCGCCCGGCTTCCGCCGCGCGCTCGCGGTCATTGGCGAAATTGCCTGAGCTGTGCTGTCCGCCGATCTGGCCGGCGCGTGACGCCTTCTCACGGTCCTCGGCGAAATTGCCGGGATTGCCGGTATGTCGCTGTTCAGCCATGTAAGCTCTCCCTTCTTGAATACGATGACGGGCGCGCCCGTCCCCTATAGAACGACGGTCGCTGCCGGGTGGTTTTGTTCACGATTGAGGCGAGTTTCGGATGGGTCGCCGGCTGAGTTATGGCTGACGCGCGCTCACTGATCGCGTTCGTCGCGCTGACCGCTGGAGACCAGCCCGAACCAAGCGTAGCGAAGCCGGCGCCATGCAGTGGCAAGTGTGGCCGGCCCAGGTGGGCGAACTGATCGATCGCTTTTGCCGCCCAGCGGTTTGCGCAGGCAAAGCACTACGGATGTCCAGATATAACCGTCGTGGTTCAGAGCGACTGAAGAAGCACGGATACCCTGAGAGACCGCTTCCACCAGCGGATAGGCCAGATCCTGGGTCGCCGGCATCGTGGCAAAATGGGGAGTATCGACCAGTTCCAGACCGCTCGGAATGATGATCGCGCTTCGCAGCATCTCGGGGGTGAAGATCACAGTGCCGGGGATGCCGATGCCATCGGATGGCCCTTCGATCCTGAATTCGGTTGCCAGCGTCAGAACACCGCCGGGCTTGAGTACTCGCCCCATCTCGCGGGCGGAACGCGCGATGTCCTCGAGCGTTCCGAAATGCTCAATGGAACCGCAGGAGAATATACCGTCAAAGCTGCCGTCCTCGTAGCGTAGATCCAGAGCGTTCATGTGCTGGACGACTAGTCGGCTAGGGTTCCACGGATACCCTTTGGGGGCCAATGCCTCCGGATCGGTCAGCATCCCGTGTTTGGCGATGCTTTTCCAGGCTTCCGCGTCTGCGTAGATGTCCGTGGCGAAGACGCGCCGGACGTGGCGCGTCAGGTAAAAGAGGGTGACTTCCGTGCCCGCACCAATACCCAGTATCTCCTAATCATCGCGTATCGCACCGAACTGCGACAAACCGCGAACGCACTGGGTAACCTCCCAGCATTTCGCGTAGCGAGGGGTGCTGGGAAACTCTGGATGGACCTCACTGAAGTGCGTGTAAACATCGCGCATGAGGCTGCGGAACGCGCCATCGTCGAAGTCCTCGACCTTCAGGGCGGCATAGAACTGCAAATCTTGTTCCGGAATTCGATTAAATTGCCACTGCCCGCGCGTGGATCGTCGAGAAGACCGCCAAAATATGATGGCGCGCCTCTTCGCTGGGAGCAATGACGGCCAGAGCTTTGGCTGGAGAGGAAGGACCGACCCAAGTGGAGGCGGCCAACAGGTCCAAAGGGGTCAACCGACTGGTCTGACGATGCTGCCTGGCGGGACGCCTGCGAGCTTGCCTTCGCGACGGAACTCGTCGGCGAGCGCGTCACGATCTGGGCCGGTGGGGCCGCAGATTACCCGACGCTCCTGCTGTTCGCGCGCCCTGCGGGCGGCAGACTGCCAGGGCCGGCTATCCGCCATCGGACCTTCGACCGAGAACACGCCCCGGTCCTCGTCGATGACGATCAGGAAGAACGGCCGCACTTGGTCACCCTCGTCCATGATGTGAGTTTAGCGCACCGTGCCTGCACCTGCACTAACCGGCGCAGTTGCAAGCAGCGAGGCAATTGCAATCAGCGGGTAGGTGACCCGAGCGCGTCCAGTCCGCCAGGCTAAGGCCTTGTCATATGAGGACAAGTCATTGATTTTCCTGGTGCCGACGCACGGATTTGAACCGTGGGCCTACTGATTACGAATAAGCAGTCAATGCTTCTCACTTGGACTCATATTGTGCCCCAACATCTCACAACTAACAGATTTCGCTAGTGTTTCTCCCTGATTTCTGTTTCACTCTGTCTCAGAATGACGCGCCACCTCGCGTGGTTTATGTGCCCCATGTGTGCCCCAGTGGAGAAATGCGCATGAAACCGGAACCACTCACGCCGGTCCGAATCCGACACATCAAGCCACCCCGGACCGGACGGCTGGACATTGGGGATGGCGCTACTCCGGGCCTCTGCCTTCGCGTAAGCGCGCACGATAGTTGGAAGTGGACCCTCCGCATGCGTGGGCCGGACGGCGGTCTGCGACGCTTTGTGCTCGGCGAGTTCACTGATGCACACGGGCTGGCCTGGGCGCGCCGTGAGGCAGGGAAGCTCCGCCAACAAGTGCGACATCAAGGCCGAGATCCGCATCATGAGAGGAAGGAGCGTGCGGCGGCCGCAAAGGCCAAGTCAGAGCGCGATCGCCTGACCCTCGGCGTGCTGGTGGATGACTGGAGCCGCCTTCATTTGACCAAGCGCAGCGACCGCTATGCATCCGAGGCTGTCCGCGCGCTTCACGCGGCATTTGCAAAGCAGTGGGAGCGGCCGGCGGATGCTTTGGACCGCGCAACTGCGCTGCGCGCGCTGGACGCATTGGAGAGGCCGGAGAAAGCACCCAAACGGCGGAGGGGCATCGCAGGCAACGGTCGGGCTATTGCGGACCGCACGTGTGCCTACGGCCGTGCCTGCTTTGCCTGGGCGATGAAACGCGAGATGGTAGCCGCAAATCCTTTCCTCGCCTTGCCCAAACGGGAGATTGGAGAGGCGAGGGAGCGGGTGCTAAATGATGCCGAATTGGCTGTAATTTGGCGCGCTGCCGAGTCCACCGATGCCAACGTATTCGGCTCGCTTGTCCGACTTCTCATACTCACAGGTCAGCGTCGGGAGGAGGTGGCCGGGATAGCGTGGCCCGAACTCTCGACCGACCAGCAGACGTGGACCATCCCGGCCAGCAGGACCAAGAACGGTAAGCCCCATTTGGTGCCATTGTCAGCAGCGGCGCGCGATGTCCTGTCAGAAGGGCCAGACGCCGCAGAGCACGAATGCGACCTGGTTTTCCCAGGCCAACGAGGCACGCCGTTCGCGGGGTGGTCGAAGTGCAAGACTCAGCTCGACAACGAGTTACGCGTGAGAGGATGGCGCATCCACGATCTGCGCCGAACGCTAGCCACCGGCTTGCAACGACTTGGCGTTCGCTTGGAAGTCACTGAGGCCGTGCTGAACCACGTATCAGGCTCGCGGGCCGGCATTGTTGGTATCTACCAGCGCCACGAATGGGCGGCGGAGAAGCGAGCCGCGTTGGACGCATGGGCGGAGCATGTCATGGCGCTGGTGCGCGGGCAGGATGCCACGGGCAACGTGCTGGCGCTGCGACGGGCGTAGGGGCCTGGCTGCGTCGAACATCGGCTCCTCTGGCGTACGCCCAGCGCGCACCAGTTCAACCATCTGGCGACGGAATTCAGCTGTGTAGGGCAATCTTGTCTTGGCCATCATGGACTCCTCGAACACAAACGGTCCGGTGTCCACGAAACCGGGTCAACTTCAGAGTTCCTGATGTCGGGCTACCAAATGAGGCGCCTCCCGCGGCCCTGACGCCTGCCGCCGCACCAAGCGGCGCATCGTTGTCGCGAAACCTCGCGTCACAATCTAACCTGCTGTCAAGTTAGGTTGGCGGCGCCTTCCTGATCCCTGGTCCGTTGGCCCCCCGGTGCCAGGGGGGTCGGGGAACTGCCGCCGCGTCCGATTGCCCGACCCGCGCCTCCGGCGGGACCATGCTCGGCGGCTGTCACGACAGCGGGGCTTTGATGGTTTTGGCAGTTTTGGACGTTTTGGCCTTTAGACGGAAGAGAGAGGAGTTCTTGATGGAACAGGGACAATAAATTCTCACCGAGGGTCATGCTGTATCACTGAGAATTTATCCCCTTTACTATCTTAGCTGCCAAAACCTCCAAAACTGCCAAAACTCTCACAGGGTGAGACCGCCAATTACGCCGCTTTGGGTGGCGCCTCCCGTTCGGCCAGGAGCTCAAACACCCTCGGGTTTACCTGATAGGTCGTGGACGGGTGCCCGCCCTGTGGTCCGGGTTTACCGGCGTGCGTAAGCCATCCCGCTTCGACCAGATAGACCGTCGCAGCATGCAGCCGCTTAGAGTCCTTCGGCCCATGCCACCCTGGCGTTGCTTTTCGAAGCTCCCGAAGATTTAGCCGATCCAATCGTCGCGCCACAATGAAGCCCGCCAACGCCTTGGCGTCCCGCTCAGCCGGCGTAGCCGCCGCGTCGCCGTAGACGCGTTCCGCCATGGGGAGGAAGTAGTCCTGGACTAGCGTGATCGCTGCCCGCATCGCCTCAACAGAAACCTGGATCGGTTCCGAGGTGCTGTCGTTGCGTCCACACCACCACAAATATTCGAGCACCGACGATAAACGCAGCGCGTGCCCTCGGGCCTTTCCGTATGCTGACAAAAGCAAGCCGGAGACCGTCGTCTCCTTCCGCTGCATCTCCTGCCCGAACGCTTCCAGCAAGTCCACCGCTTCCTGGGTTAACGGCACGTAGACGGGCACCAGTTCCTTGTTGTCGTCATCCCCGATCTCGCGCAGTGAAAGTTCGTTCAATCGTTGAAGGCGATCCTTGGCGCCGCTGACGTCAGATCCCGTGCGGGTAATTGCGAATTGCACGGGCTCCGGCCAAAGCCAGAGAAAGCGAGGCAAGAGCCCGTCATCGGCGCCACGGATTATGTCTGCCAGCCGATCGGGCTGGATTGTCCCGAACAGCGCAAGCGCAAGACGCTCGATATGGATCGGCATGGGATTCTTGACGCGATCCTGCGTGTATGAGCCGCCCGTGTAGGACTCCAAGTAGAACGGCCGGTCTGCACTGGCGGAAGTGTATCGGTCGAATGACCCAAGCCAGCCTGCGAGCTCATCACGGACAACCATCAGCCCCTTCGGGTTGCCGGCCAGCAAATGCGCAATCTTTTCCGTGGTTGCATCGCTTGTCCTTATGCGGGGCTGCACTGGCTCTGGAGGCGGGTCTGCTTCCGCGGGTCGTGGCGGAGGTGGCCTGTTGTCCTTAACCGCCCGCTCAACGTCTTGTCGCCAGCGTGCTTCGCGCACCCGAGCCTCTTCGGCCTTTGCCTGCCACGCGGCGTAACGCTCTTTGAAATCGCGCAGCCGATTGCTTTCCATCCGGCCGATCAAGTCATTCATAACTGGACCCGCCCCCGGGGATTTGCCGCTCGATGGGTTTCCGACGCTCGCACACCACAACACCGGCGGCTCACGCCAACCAGGCGAAGCCTGCACCCGTCGGGCATTGCCGAGCAGGACCGACGCCGCAGCGAGGAGCGGGCCGATGACGTAATCGCGCGCCGCTGCCGCCCCCCTCGCGGCGTCCGTAATCCACTTTGACCACCACGACCCCAACAACTCGACGGGGAAGGACACTGGAGGCCGGCGGTTCTGGTCGAGCACGCCCAGGTCAGGATTTTGTAGCGCATCCGGATCGGCTGTCGCGGGACCTCCAACACTCTGGTCCGCGTTTTCCCACATGCGCCGAAAGTAGCGATAGTCACCTGCTTTCTCTCCACCGGCACCATGCTCCCAGCCAATCAGCAGTTGACGGGTCTCCCCGAAGGAAAATCCCGCTCTGTGCAGCAAGCACGTCATGCTTTGGTCGCGCCCGCTCCGGGTCCTGTCATTGAGGTTGTCAATGCCGCCACCCCATCGGGCCGCGAGCTTGGGATCATGCTGGATGGCATCGTGCAGTCTGGCCAAAAGCGGATCATTTGAATTTGCCGATGCAGGCGGTTCCGTCCCCACCGAGGGCATACCGGAATGTAGGGGGCCTCGCGTGTCCATTGCCGACACCTCGTCCGCGCCATTCTTGAAGGCGGGTCCGGCCTCTTGGGTCAGCCACAGCACATCCGACAGCGATATCGTTCGCAACTCTTTGGGTGTGCAGGGAAGATGCTCCTCGGTGACGGTGAAATAGCGGTTCCCGCAGTGTAATTCGATCGCTGGAGCCTGCTCGCCGGGCGGGGCCTGGCGCTTCCAAGTTCTGCCGTATTCCGTCCCCATGGCTTTTCGGATGGCCGACCATGTCTGGGGTGCGAACCAGCGCGAACAACTTCACGCCGCGTTTGGAGGGCGAAACCTCCGCATAGGAATTGCAGCGTTGGACTATCGCGTTTGCCCAGGGCTCGACTTGCTCATCGTGGCTGATGCAGGCGTCCAGATCGACCCCGATGAGGGTCAGCCCATCGTCCGATCCATCGAGAGCGCCAACATCACGCCCATCCCCTCCTGGTTCGGAAGGGTCGCGTTCGTCACGTTGACGCGGGTATCCCAGGTTCGGCAATCGTCCGACTTGGCCTGTTGACCATTCGAGGTGTAGGGCACCTTTGTTGGGCGGCCAGCACGCTCTTCATAGCGCCACGCTACCCAGCGCGGATGAGTTGCCAAGATCATCCAGAGTGCGGGGGATTTCCCCTTGCCGAACGTTGTTCGGATAGTTACTTTGTATGTTCATCGGTTGATACCTGTGTGTCGCGCCGCCTCAGCTCACATCACGGGCTGAGGCGGTTGCTTCTTCTCGAGGTCATCGGCCTCGGCGGCCACTGTCGTCGCAGTCGGGATCCCAACGCCACGCATGGCCTGGAGTGCCGCGACCACAGGAGCCATCGTCGAAAGGCGCGACCTCCACCAGTGCAGCTCGCAATCTGTCGATGTTCGAGCCACCACCGGGTGGAAAACTCGAGCTTGGAACGATGCCTTTCCAAAAGTTTGCCGCTTATCGCGTCCGGCAGATCGTAAAAGGGAACCCAGATGTGGCTTTTCGGACCGCGAGCAACATACACTCGCCCCACCACCCGCCCTTCCTCTTGAAGATCCTCATCGACATCATATGGATCTGGGAAATAGCAGTACCGACCACGTGACCTCAGCAGTGTCGGCGTCCTTGAGAGCTTCGCGCTCGCGGATCGCAAGCCATTCCTTGATTTCATCGTCAGTACGCATGGGTTTTTCTCCTTTCCTGTCGCATTCGCCTACGTCGGTAGCTCGACTGGATTAGTGCCCCTGTGAACAAGTTTCATCGCGGGATCCACCACGCTGTTGACCCGCAACGCGGGCAGTCGGGCAGCTCCGATGGCCGCTGTTGAAAGAGGCTCCGCGTCGGCCGCCGGTGCTGCGCCGGCCGCCATAAGGGCCCTCCACGCATCCGACGCCTCGCGTGTGACGAACGATCGACCGCGCCACTTCGACAGCACTAGGTCGCCTTTGCCTATCCAACGGTAGGCCGTCGCGACACTAATGCCGTTCATCGCCGACCACTCCCGCACCGACCACATGCTGCGTTCATGCAGCGGGAGCACGACGGTCCTTGGGGTACGCCGTAGTGGCGCCCCATGCCTTATCGCCTTGATGTTTTGCATCGCCCTGTCCTTCATGTGAACTGGCGATCGCGCATGTAGGCGCAGAGCGGAGTCTGTACAAGACCGTTCCCATATCAAAATTATGGCGGAGCCAGATCGCGAGTGCCCGGAGTTCGCCCGAAATCCGTCCGCCGCCCCTAGAAATGGCTGATTACCGGCCTTCAGCAGCGTGCTGTCATCGAGATGTTCTGGACATACTCTCACGCGCACGCGCCAGGGCAGGATGCGACTGCACCGACCGTGACGACCAACGACAGCCTACAGCCTGAAACAGCCCCATGGGACACGACCGCCGGTCTCTCACCGTGCCGGTTGGGGGTGTGTGCTGCGCCCCGCCCAGCACATGCGGTTTCCGACTCCTAGGAGCCGCCTACGGGGCGTCTGGGCAGCATTAGGTAGAGGAGATGCGGAAAATGCCCCGAAGCCCTGGAGGAGTCTCCAGAGTCGCGCACGGGGCATGTCCTGCACCTCCTCCACATGACCCACCTGACACGCCCGTCGGGCGACGTATAGCTGTCCCGCTGAACCCGCCAAAGAGCTGTCGGGCCTCTCCGCACGCAGTCGGGGGGCTGGAGAGCCGGCCCCCCAAAGTGCGCCCGGCGCCCGGGTGGAAGCCTTGGAACAGGAGGCGTGACGCGCGCCGGGCGCCAGGGGGCATCTGGCCCCTTCTCTTTGTGGTAAGCTATTACTCAAACGTGGGCCCATCTCAAAATTTTTCCTATACCCCCGCTGATTCGATTTCTAAAATTGGGGGAGGGCATACCGCGGCTTGTTGTCCTGGTCGGGTAGGCCAGACAACCCGACCCCCGCCCCCCAAAGTCGCCCACCAGGATCGGGCCACGGTCGAGGCGCTGCCGGCGCGATCGGGTGCATGCTGGCCCATGGCGGATAGTCATCCGCCTAACTCATGGGTCAATGCGTTGATATCGCTAGACATTGTCCAGGTGCGTGCAAGCTGTCCCTCAAATGGTCCCCTATTCGTGCGCGCGTCGATCGTTTGGCATGTCCGATAATTACCTTGTCGGGCATAGGCACTGCCGTGCCCCATGCGTGCCCCAAGCAACGAGGCGCGCGACAATATTCGATGATTCCAATTGCTTAACGTGCCAGATCCACTGATTACGGATAAGCGCACCAGCGCCCGCATGCATTCTGAGCCTGCCACGCGAACCATTGGCGGAACTCGGCTGCAGATGTGCTGCAGATGTATAGCTCACGCACGCGCGGGCGCACGCGCGTAGAGCTCAGGGCCTGTCAGATGATTGGTGTGTGGTGTGGGTCGCCAGCAGACCTGGCGGCCGCCCCCCAAAGTCGCTCTGACAGCTTGGCCGGAATAGGATCGCGGCGGGACGAATTGACCATATCGAGGCTGGCCGAGCGGTTGAGGACCGCTTGGTCGCAGGTATCAATGCATAGCAATATCAATGGTTCAGCTGGGCCTTGGTGGCACGATGTGATGCTCAGGGCAACAGCAGGGCAACAGGCACGCCGACTTACAATATGGCCCACGACGCTGCTCCGAGGCGGTCACATTGTCATATTGACCGCATCCATATAGTTCCCGCGCGCAGGCACGCGTGTGCCACGCCGGCCGAGATGATTGGTTGGTGTGCCGATCAGATCATCCAGCAGACCACGCCAGGCAGCCTCGCTCTCGCCGCCCATGTTGCGCACCGCCAGCAGCACCTTCTGCCCATCGCGCCGAATGCCCAGAACCACCAGCAGTGAGATCGACGTCGCCTTGCGATCGAGCCGCACCCGAACCACAGTGCCGTCCAGGATCAGCCTGACAACATCCTCTTCAGCCAGCGAGCGCCGGCACCACGCCTCCCAGTCCGTCTGCACCTTCCGCCAGGTTCGGCTGACGACATCCCTTGCCGACCGCCCCCTTGAACAGCGCGCCGAGTGCACGCCGAACCCGGCGCGTGTTGGTGCCCGACAGGTAGGCGCCCGCGATCACCGCCTCTACCTGCTTCGTCATCCGCACATAGCGTGGCAGCGCCTCGCTGTGCCATTCCCGGCACACCCCGTCCGTGTTGTTCAGTCGTGCGCGTGGCACGCTGATCGTCACCGGGCCAAATGAACCAAGCAACTGGCGGTTCCGTCGTCCATGCCGATATCCGGCTGCTCCGCCAGCCGCTTCTGCCGACACCGAGCGACGATAGCGCGACCGCCCAAGTGCCGCGTCCAGCTCCGTATCAACAAGCTCCTCGATGAACCCACGAACCCGATCCCGGATGGCCGCCTCGATCGGATCGAACCAACCAGCGCCAAGGAATTCAGGCGACTCCGGCGAACTGTCGTTGCTATGCTTCTCCATGGTGTAATCTCCCTCGGCGTCTCACCGCCGAGTCTGGCTCGTTGCACTAGCCGGAGATTACACCACCTCGAATTTCCACCACTTCTGCGACGGGACGGGACGTTTACGAGAGCAATTTAATCAAACTGTCATCACGGCTTGGACGCGATTCGCCGAACTTGCATAGCGCGCCGGTGGACCGGCGCGGGAGTGTTTGATCTGGGCGCCGCGGATAGTAACCGCGCCCGCTCCCGAACATGCCAACGGACCGGGAACTGTTTCCAGCGTAGGTCTGAGGAAAAACCCGGGATCTAGGTTCGCCCCGCGGTGATCAAATACTGACCTCCACCGCGTATCGCAACGATCGCTACCAAGCGCCTCGGACTCAACCCAAGAGGAGAACTACAATGTATTTCACCGAAGACTCCCTGAAGCCGGAGAACCAGGCTCCACTCATCATCTGTGCAGCGCCCTATGGGCCAGCATGGCTCCCGGGTGACGCCTCCGATCTCCCGGTCAGCTTCGCCGAGCAGACGCAATCAGCCGTGGACTGCTACAATGCCGGCGCCACCATGCTGCACATCCACGTGCGCGATCCGAAGACCGGCCATGGTTCGGTCGATATGGACGACTTTCAAGAAATGCTGGGACGTCTTCGCAAAGCGGTGCCGAAGATGATCCTGTCGGTCGGCGGCTCGATCTCATTCGCGCCGAAAGGACCTGGGCAGAACGCAGCGTGGTTGGGTTACGACACCCGACACATGCTCGCCGACCTCAAGCCGGCCCCAGATCAGGTCACGCTCACGCCCGGCACGTCGTCATTCAATATCATAGAGATGGCCACACCGGATGAATTGGAGGGCACGACCCTCGCGGAGCCTGGGATGGCGGCTGCCTACGGTGAGCTGACGGTACAGGCGACGCCGTCGTTTTACGTCGAGCACCTGAGGCGGTTGAGAAACAACAAAATCCAACCGTACTTTATGAACAGTCACATCCACATGCTCGAGACCGTTGAGCGCCTGATCCGCAATGGTCATTACATGGGTCCGCTCAACCACTGCTTGATGGCTGTCGGTGGAGGTTGCGCCGGCCGTAACCCCTTTGATATGATGGAATATCTTCGGCGCTCGCCGCAAGGCTCTGTGTTCACAATGATGTCGAATATGCGTTCGGTATTTCCGCTGACGACCATGGCGATTGCACTCGGGGTGCACGTTCGGTCCGGCATCGAGGAGAATCTCTGGAGTCCCCACAAGGGTGAGCGTATGACCACGGCGAAACAGGTCGAGTGGCAGTCTGAGATGGCGGTCCGCCTGGGACGAAAAGTCGCAACAGGCGAAGAGGCACGCGAGATCTTCAAGATCGGCACTTGGTACGACAGTGTCGAGGAGACGCTTGCCAACCTCGGCCTGCCGCCGAACCGCGAAGACCACCGGGCAGGTTTCCAGGTCAAAAAGACCGATGGGAAGAATTACGAGCTGACATCCGAAGACATAGGAGGGCGTTCCCCACATGGCTGGGCAGGGTGAAACGCTTTTGAGAAATCGTGGCGCCGGTCTGGGAATTTCGAGACCAACCAAGGCGGTGCGAACCACAAGCCCTTAACCAGCTCGCAACTTCGCCTGTCGCGTTCTTAAACGTGATTTCCCTGGACGGGCATTGGGCTCTCGCACTGCGGATTGCGTGTAGGGTCGTAGAGAAAGAGACGAGCTTGAGGCGAGTGGCCGATTTCACGCAGCCGGCCACCGCAAGACGAATGGCACACGAGCTTGTCTATGAGGTTCGTGAGGTACAGGTTGAACTAGATCAATGAGAAGCCCGATAGCTAATTACCTGGATGTCTCCGCACGTACGAACCACTTCATCGCGATGGAGCCGTCGGTGCCGTCGAGTGTCGCCCAAAGCCGCGTCGAACCGCCGGCGATCCCATATCTTGCCGGCCAGTATGCTCGCCACATCACCTTCACTCTCGATATGTGGCGCAAGGATTACCGCAAGGCCAGCGCGAATTCGATGACAGTGATCGCCCAGAAGCTCAGCAACGAGGAAATCGTCGCGGTGGCCGCCTACTACCAGCAGGCGGAGTCACCTCTCGACACGACTGTCATCGGCCAAGGAGTGACATGACTGTCGAGACGTATAACTCAGCGGCCGCCCGGCCGGAGCACGTCGCCGCCCAATCGGGCGAGGCGCCTTCATTCGCGGGAAAGGTGGATTGACGCCATGATGATCTCCGAACACCTCATCCGCACCCCAACTCGTCGTCGTTTCCTTCAGGGCGCGGGCGTCCTCGGTGGGATGGGAGCGACGCTTCCAGCTTGGGCCGACACCTTTGTCAATCTCGATCTGCCGGGCGGGGCGGACCGGCGCGAGTTGACGAAGGCCTTTCCGCAGAAGGAGCGGATGATTCTGCAGCGCACACGGCCGCCGCTGCTCGAGACGCCGTTCGAAGTTTTCGATCGCGGCGTCTTCACGCCGAACGATCTATTCTTCGTGCGCTGGCATTGGGCGGTGATCCCCGAGGCCGTCGATGTCGCGGCGTTCAAGCTTGCCGTTCGCGGTCACGTCAACCAGGCGATTTCGCTGTCGCTGGCTGATCTGCTTGCAATGCCGCGAAGCGAGGTCGCGGCGGTCTGTCAATGCTCGGGCAATTCCCGCGGTTTGTTCCAGCCGCGCGTGGCGGGAGCTCAGTGGGAGAATGGGGCCATGGGAAATGCGCGGTGGACCGGCGTCCGCTTGCGTGACGTGCTCGATCGCGCGGGTGTCAAGGCGGGGGCTGTTGCGGTTCGATCCAGCGGTTTGGACGATCCGGTTGTGCCGGCAGCGCCCAAATTCATGAAACCGCTCGACATCGACCACGCGCGTGATGGCGAAGTGATTGTGGCCTTTCAGATGAACGGCGAGCCATTGCCGCTGCTGAACGGCTTCCCAGTGCGTTTGGTCGTTCCGGGATGGTATTCCGACTATTGGGTCAAGATGTTGAGCACCATCGAGGTGCTCGACGCACCGGACCAGAACTACTTTGAGAGGGTCGCGTATCGCGTTCCCGAGACGCCATATGCGAGCGTGAAGCCGGGGGAAACGGGGTTCAAGACCGTGCCGGTCAGCCGGCTGGTGCCGCGCTCCTTTTTCACCAACGTCACCGACGCGACGACCGTCAAGTCTCGAGCGGCTTTGCCGGTCAGAGGGATTGCGTTCGGCGGTAATTCCGGCGTGTCGCAGGTGGAACTGTCGGCCGACGGCGGACAAAGTTGGCTGAAGACCACGTTGGGCCGCGACGAGGGCCCCTATAGCTTTCGCCAATGGAGTACGGAGATTGTGGCGCCCCAATCCGGAGCGCTGACTTTGCAGGTGCGCTGCACCAATACAAAGGGCGAGGTCCAACCAGCCGAGCCGAACTGGAATGGTGGCGGCTTTATGCGCAACGTGATCGAGCGCGTGCAGCTCACGGTCGCCTGAACCATGAAAAACATTAAGAAGAGGTCCATAGTTCTCTCGGCCGATGCCATTGCCCGCGGGACCATCGCCACTGTCAGCGTCCTCCTAGCGATCGCGATACAAACTGGGTGGGCCGGTCAGTCGGCTCTGGCTGAGGAGGCTTCACCCGTGGCGCCTGCCACATCAATCGTCGCGGGCGGTGACGTGACCTTACAATCGGTTCGCACCAACTTCCCTCGCAGCGACAGCATCTTTCCAGGCGGACGCGGGGCGGACGCCATCAACAACGACTGCCTCATCTGCCACTCGGCCGCCATGGTGCTGGACCAGGCCAGCCTGTCCCGAGCCGCCTGGCAGGGTATCGTCGACCAGATGCGCAATGACTTCAAAGCCCCTTTCGCCACAGAGGACACCCCGGCGATCGTCGACTACCTCACCAACCTAAAAAACGTAATGTCTCAGAGCGTAGGTCGCCAATCCGACGCCAAGCATGGCGCAGTGATCGTCGCGCAAGGCACAACAGCCGGCGCTCCGCCTTGCGCCCAGTGCCACGCCTTCAATGGTGTTTCCGATGCCAGCGGCGCTTTTCCGCGGCTGGCCGGCCAATCGGCCCATTATCTTGCAGAGCAGCTGCGCGACTTCGCCTCGGGTGTGCGGGCGAGTGCGATCATGTCACCGATCGCCAAAGCGCTTTCGCCCGATGACGTCGCTGACGTGGCGGCTTATTTCGCGGGCGTCAATGCGCCGGTTTTACCGCTCAAAGCGCCCGATGCCGCGCTCGTCAAGCGTGGCGAGGAGCTCGCCAAGGCAGGTGGACCAGAGAGACTGCATTGCGACAATTGCCACGGACCCGGCGGCTCGGGAGAGCCGCCGGTGATCCCATACCTTGCAGGACAATACGCCCACTACATCGCCTTCACCTTGCAGATGTGGCGGACAGGTTTCCGCAAGAACAGTCCCGACGCGATGGGGGTCATCGCTAATAAGCTCGACGACCAAGAAATCGCGGCAGTCGCGGCCTACTATCAACAGGTGAATTCACCGCTTAGGGGCGCGGCAAAGTAGCAAGCGAGGGACTGAGGCGATGGTAACTGACGAGACGCATCACTCCGCTGCCGCCCAGCCGGAGCACGTCGCCATGCCGATAGATGCCGAGACTGTGGCAGCGCTGCTGAAGCACGGTCCGAAGGGCGCGTTGCTCGTGTCCGGCATCGCTGTGGGGCTGCTCTTCATCGGCTGGATGGCCTTCTATTTCCTGCTCTTTTTGCCGCGAGGTCCCATTGGCTGAACCAACGCCAAATCCGCTGCAGAGCCCGCTTCCGGACGGCATCGTTCCGGAAGAGGTTGTCGTCCGTACCGAGAACCACTGGGTTATCATCATGACGGCTATGCTCGTCATCATGATGGCGGTGATGGTCGTCACGGGGGTCACCGGCGCGCTGCACCCCGCGAGCAATGTCGAGGTCATCGATCCGCAGACACTGCATCTTGGCGGCGAGTTTGTCGAAAGCAACCTCGGCACTGCGATCGAGCCGGATGGCTCGGCTACGGTGCGCCTGATTGCCGAGCAATACGACTTCGTTCCCCATTGCGTTGCCGTGCCCGCAGGAACCCCTGTGAAGTTCCGCCTGACCAGCGCCGACGTCGTGCATGGTTTCCTGCTGCCCGAGACCAACGTCAACACGATGG
>CAVPTU010000029.1:0-47689 GCA_963708565.1 uncultured Alphaproteobacteria bacterium | reverse complement strand
TGGTCGTAGCGGCTTTCGTTGCCCATCGCTATCACGTCGCGAAACCCTTGCGTGGTGAGCAGCGCGGTGCGCGCGCCTTTGCGCTCGATCACCGCGTTCGTGGCGAGGGTGGTGCCGTGGATCACGATGCCGATGTCAGCAGGTGAAACGCCGGAGTCCGACAGGATGTCACGTACGCCTGCCAGCACGCCCCGTTCGGGTGCGGCGGAGGTGGTGAAGACCTTGATGGTGGAGCGCCTGCCGTCATGCTCGAGCGCAAGGTCGGTGAAGGTGCCGCCGATATCGACGGCCAGTCGAGCAAAAGGCATCCAGTCCTCTGGCTGATCTTCGAATGCGGCAGTGAACCCGTTAGGCCGTAGCGTGGCAAGTGGTGTGCGATCCGTTGTCGTCCAGGCAACTTCCGTTCCGGTCAGGCAGCGGCTGGTTCGTCAGACCAAACGGCGGTTTGGACGGCCGATACGCGATTGCCCTACTCGTCATACGATCGATCTTGTGGCAGGCACTGGCCAGCCACCCATTTAACTTAGGAGAAGCTACCGATCGAGAACGATCGGAATTTCGAAAGAGTGAACCAGTGAGATCATCAGCCGTCTTCTCGGTGCGATGGCGATGTCCGTTGCCGCGACCCAACTCGGCATGAGTGGACCCGCGGATGCGCAAGCCGGGCAGGCCGACATCGCGCCAGTTGCGCGCGATCAAGGCGGGGGCGAACACTTCCTTCGCCTCACTGAAGCAAATCGATGCCGGCCTCGTGAATGTGGGATATGCTGAGACTGGCCCTGCCAACGGGCCGACCGTCATCCTTCTGCACGGCTGGCCGTATGATATCCACAGCTATGTCGATGTCGCGCCGATGCTGGCATCAGCAGGTTACCGGGTGATTGTCCCCTATCTGCGCGGATACGGCACGACGCGCATACTTTCAAGAGAAACGGTCCGCAACGGCCAGCCATCCGCGGTTGCTACCGATATTATCGCCTTGATGGACGTCTCAAAATCGAGAAGGCGACCCTGGCAGGCTTTGATTGGGGAGCACGGACGGCCAACATTATCGCGGCACTCTGGCCAGAGCGGTGCGCGGCCATGGTCTCCGTGAGTGGTTATCTGATCGGCAGCCAGAATCCGGCAAGATGCCGCTGCCACCAAAGGCTGAGCTCGAATGGTGGTACCAATTCTATTTCGCGACGGAGCGCGGCCGGGTAGGCTACGATAAATACCGGCACGATTTTGCCAAACTCATCTGGCAGCTCGCTTCGCCAAAGTGGCACTTCGATGATGCGACGTTCGATCGTTCTGCCGCGTCTTTCGAAAACCCGGACCATGTCAGCATCGTGATCCACAATTACCGCTGGCGCCTCGGCTTGGCTGAAGGTGAGCCGAAATATGACGAATTGGAGAAGCGCCTTGCTGCAAGCCCGGTGATTACCGTGCCCACCATCACCCTCGAAGGCGATGCCAACGGCGCACCGCACCCGGATCCCAGCTCCTATGCCAAGAAATTCGTGGGCAGATACGCGCACCGGACCATCAAGGGCGGCATCGGGCACAATCTGCCTCAGGAAGCCCCGCAGGCCTTCGCCGAAGCTGTCGCCGACATTACCGAAACTTGACCGGCATCGGCCGATCCTTGTCCTGTGGGCCGACTGTGAGATACCGGACAGTGGCCAATGAGTGTATGCTCACAGCATCGGTAGTCCTAGGAGGTGACATGCCACGTCATACCGAGCAGGTAACGCTTTCTTATGGGGCCGACGAGCTCTTCACGGTTGTGGCGGATGTACAGGACTATCCTTCCTTCGTGCCCTGGTGCACCGGCGCGCGGATCCGCCGCGAAGACCCAACAGAATCATCGCTGACCTCGTCATCGGTTTCGGTCCTTTTCAGGAAAGCTTCACGAGTCAGATCACGCTGGATCGGCCGCGACAGCTCCTTGTGCACGCCATCGAGGGTCCGCTGGAACATCTCACCAATGCGTGGACATTCACGCCAGTCGGGAGCAACACCCGCGTCGACTTCATGATTGATTTTCAGTTCAAGCATCACCTGCTGGACCACGTGGCCAACGGAATGTTTCACGAGGCCGCAACCCGCATGGTGAGCGCATTCGAGTCTCGTGTTCATCTGCTTCACATGATGAAGTTGCGGTCGGCGCAGCACCGAAATCCTAAGGCGCCTCATCGTCGATTGCTTTACCAACGTCGAAGCGAAGTGTCAGTGCGAGTGCAAGCAAGAACGCGAAGCCGGCGGGTAGGACCAGCGACCGCAGGCCTAACGCCCTCTCGCACACCGCACCCTCGGCGCAGCCAGACGCAAAACCGACAATCGTCGGCCAGGTGTATCTCGCCCTGGCGAGTGCAGTGACGACGTCGCAGGACTCGCGCGCAAACAACACGGCGCTTATATTCACCGTAAAGCGTGTGACATTACTTGTCATTACGGCCATGGACGGCGCCCCCTTTCAGTGATATCTGTACGAGTGCGTTCGGTACTGCCATGGCTGCAACACCGAGCATGCCGGCAGCAATTGCAGAGGTGCGTCGGATCGATGTCGCACCCCGATGGTGCCCAGCGCCGAAATCCGGCCAGGAGCAGAAATTTGCAGTAGTAGCAACGGCCGTAACGAGGTGATCTCAGCGGCGTCCGGAATGCTCCCAGCGCCTACCAAAACCAGCATGAACACCGGGACCTACAGCTATAGATGCCAACCGCGCGGGCTCGCCGTCCGCAAGATGTGCGGCCAGGGCGACAAGATTGCCGGTGATATGGGAGGTGAACAGCCCGTCCAGCCCCGGGAAGCCGATCACATCGACGCTCCCAGGCGTCACACCGAGCACGTCAGCTTCCGGTGACGCCGTGACCGACCATTTTGTCCGGATCGACGAGCCTGTCGAACAGGGGATTTGCCTTGAGCGTCCGGCCCATGCGCGGCAAAATCGTAGAGTATCGCTTGGAGACGCGCCATGAGCCGCCTTTTTGGATCGCTGCGCCAGATGGGTTATGTCGTTCCAGACGTTGAGGCCGCCATGAAGCATTGGGTCGCAGTATGCGGGGTCGGTCCCTGGTTCTATGCCGAACGCCTGCCGCTGACTTCGTTCAGCTACGATGGACAACGCCACGATGACATTCACCTGTCGATCGCGCTCGCCAACTCCGGCGAAATGCAGATCGAACTGATTCAACAACGCTCTGACCATCCGTCGATGGGCCGCGATTTTCTCGCCGCGAACCCCAAAGGCGGGCTCCAACACTGGTCGAGCTGGCCGGAGAACTACGACGAGCTCTATGAACGCGCAGTTGCGGCGGGCTATGTGGTTGGCCAGGAGGGCGACGCTCCGCGCGGGCGGTTCGTGTACTTCCGGAATGAGGGACACCCGGGAACGGTCATCGAAATGTCCCACGCGACGCCGATGCGCAAAGGAATCTTCGATGCGGTACGCTCGGCGGCTGTCGGGTGGAACGGCAAGGATCCCATCCGCACCGGCTGGCCGACATAGTGATCAGCCAAGGCAACGCCATGAGTGAACAAGACATACTGGCCGTGATCCGCTTTGACGCGGCCGGCCTCGTCCCGGCCATCGCGCAGCAGCACGATACCGGGGAAGTGTTGATGCTTGCCTGGATGAATCGCCACGCGGTGATTGAAACCCTCGCCACCAACCGGGTCTGTTACTTCAGCCGCAGCCGCAATGCTCTGTGGCGCAAGGGCGAGACCTCCGGCCAAGTGCAGCACCTCAAGGAACTGCGTGTCGACTGTGACGGCGACACGCTGTTGTTGCTCGTCCATCAGGAGGGTGTCGCCTGCCACACCGGTCGTCGGAGTTGCTTTTTCCGAGCCGTGCGAAAGGGCGAACTCATCGAGATTGCCACGCCATTGGTTTCACCGGAAACCTTGTACGGTGGCCAGGGTGGCGCCGGCTGCACGCGTACAGCGGACTGAAACATTTCTGTCGATTTGCGGCGTCCGACCGGTCCGTTTCCGCCGGCTGCCCGCGGATTAAATTTGACATTAGTGTCAAATTAGTGCCTCCGGCTTGGCTGGTGTCCGCTGCGCTCCGCTCTCCTGGCACGACGCGGTCATTGACGAGAACACGGCGCATATCCCAGCTTGCCAAGCCTGCCCCGACTGGGTCATCAAAATGGCGCACGGCGGGAGTAGAGGGATGCATGGGATGGCTGAATGTTCTTGTCCTGACCTTGCCAAGACGGGGCCATGCCGATGATCCGCGCAGCCACCACCTTCTTACTTGAAAACCTTCCGGCCTTCCTGTTCGCGGCGGCTCTTCTGTTCGCCGCTCTGGGCTGGGGCAGGGAACGTGCCGCGGAACGGTTGCTGTCGTGGATACTGGCGCTGCCGATCGGCGTCACCGGGCTGTGGGCTGCCTTTTTCCACCTGCTTTATCCGGAGCGGGCGGCCGCGATGATCGGATGGCAGAGCAGTCCGTTCCAGTTCGAGGTCGGCATGGCCGACCTCGCGATCGGCATAACCGCGTGCCTCGCCTTTCAGCGTACCCTTGGTTTCAAGGGAGCAGCGGTCACCGCCGCCTCCGTGTATCTCTTGGGCGATGCAGTGGGCCATGTGCATCAGATGCTGGCCGCGGGCAACTTCTCCCCCGGGAATGCAGGCGTCCCATTTTTTACGGACGTCATCTGCCCTGTGCTATCGATCATACTGCTGGCGATGGCGTGGCGCACCAATCGGGTGAGTTCCTCACTCACGGCCGCCATGGCCTTGAGGGCGAGGCTCTGAGCTGAAGAGGCCCGAGCCGCCAAGGGGCGGTTTGCGGCCGCACACGCCTATATCAGGCTTGCCGCGTCGTTTCAGAGGGCCCAATGACAGTGAAGGCGCCAGATGCGATTGCCCTGAAAACCTCATAGGGCGCTCTTGAGGCGCTTCTACGGTCGATGTTAGCGTTACCTCACTCGAAAGTGACTGCCAAGTTGCGAACGAATATTCGATCAGGTCCTGTGCCGGTGTCCCATCGTTTGCTGTGACTTTGCAGCGGCGCGCAGCGCGCCCGATCAACCGTCCCAGGAAACTCTTCGTCTAGCTTGCGAAGGTCAAAAGATGCAAACCCAGCCCGATATGAACCAGCTTGCGATCAACACCATTCGTATGCTGGTCGTGGATGCTGTGCAGAAGGCGAAGTCCGGCCATCCCGGCACGCCGATGGATGCCGCGCCGACAGCCTACACCCTGTGGCAGCGAGTGCTGCGTTACGATCCCGCGGATCCCGGCTGGATCAATCGCGATCGCTTTGTCCTGTCCAGCGGTCACGCCTCGATGTTGCTCTACAGCCTGATCCACCTGGCGGGCATCAAGGCGGTGAACCCGAGTTACGAAGAGGTCGGCAGGGATGCCGTCACGCTCGACGACATCAAGACGTTTCGCCAGGCCGGCAGCCGGTGTCCGGGACATCCCGAATACGGCTGGACGTCGGGTGTCGAGACGACGACGGGTCCGCTCGGCCAGGGAGTGGCGACGAGCGTCGGCATGGCGATCGCCCGCCAATGGTTGCGTGCCAATTACAACAGGCCCGGATTCGAGCTATTCGACTTCAACGTCTATGCTCTTTGTGGCGACGGCGACATGATGGAGGGGGTTGCCAGCGAGGCCGCCTCGCTGGCTGGTCACCTGCGATTGTCCAATTTGTGTTGGATTTATGACAGCAACCGCGTGACCATCGAGGGTCACACCGACATCACTTTCTCTGAGGATGTCGCCGCGCGCTTTCTTGCTTATGGCTGGAATGTCCTGCGCGTGACCGACGCCAACGACACGGAGCGGCTCGAACGAGCCTATCATGGCTTTCTCAGCACGGAGGACCGGCCGGCCCTGATCATTGTGCACAGCCACATCGGTTACGGCGCCCCACACAAGCAGGATTCCCCGGAAGCGCACGGCGAGCCGCTCGGCGAGGAGGAAGTAAGGCTCACCAAGCAGTTCTTCGGTTTCGATCCGTCGCAGTTCTTTGTCGTTCCCGATGGCGTGCGGCAGCACTTTGCCGAACAGTTTGGTGCACGCGGAGCGCGGTTGAACGCCGCATGGCAGGACACGTTCCGGCGCTACCGCGAGCAGTATCCCGAGCTTGCGGACCAGATCGTTTGCGTGAGCAAACGCGGGCTTCCCCCCGGTTGGGAAACGGCATTGCCCGCCTTCCCGCCGAGCGCGACCGGGCTGTCCACGCGCGACGCGTCCGGCAAGGTACTGAACGCGGTCGCCGAACGGATACCTTGGATCATCGGCGGCGCGGCGGACCTCGCGCCAAGCACCAAGACGCGCCTCACCTTCGAAGCGGCCGGCGATTTCGAGGCCGGCGGCCCGCTCGGCGATTATCGCGGCCGCAATATGCACTTTGGCATTCGCGAGCACGCCATGTGCGCCGCGGTCAACGGCATGACACTGACCGGCCTGCGCGCCTTCGGGTCTGGCTTTCTGATCTTCACCGATTACGCGCGCGGAGCCATCCGGCTTGCCTCGTTGATGGACCTGCCGGTGCTGCATATCTGGACCCACGATTCCATCAGCGTCGGTGAGGATGGTCCGACGCACGAGCCGGTTGAGCAACTGGTCTCATTGCGAGCGATTCCCGGCATGGTTGTGATCCGTCCTGCCGATGCCAACGAGATGTCGGAAGCCTATCGCTGTATCCTGCAAATGCAGCACCGTCCGGCCGCGCTGATCTGTTCGAGGCAGCCATTGCCGATCGTCGATCGCACGAAGTTCCCGCCGGCCGCCGGACTCGCCAACGGCGCGTACGTGCTGGCCGACCCGCCGGACGCCAAACCGGACGTGATCCTCATCGCCAGCGGCAGCGAAGTGACGCTATGCCTTACCGCGCGCGACAGGCTGGTCGCGGAAGGTGTCAAGACACGCGTCGTCAGCATGCCGTCATGGGAGTTGTTCGAGGAACAGGATGCCACGTATCGCGACAGCGTGTTGCCGCCTTCCATCACTGCGCGAGTAACCGTCGAAGAGGGCTCGCCGCTGGGTTGGCAACGTTATGCGGGTCCTGCCGGCGTCGTTTTGGGCATGCGCACCTTCGGGATGTCGGCGCCGATGAAGGTGGTCGCCGAGCATTTCGGCTTTACCACGGACCACGTTGTTGCTGCGGCCAGAACGGCCATGGGCCATAAACAGGCAGTTTGAGGAGGATAGCAATGGAACTGGGCATGATCGGCCTTGGCCGCATGGGCGCCAACATGGTGGAGCGACTGATGAAGGCCGGCCACAAGTGCGTGGTCTTCGACAACCATGCCGACGCGGTGCAGCAGTCGGTGGCGAAGGGGGCCAAGGGCACCACCAGTCTGCCGGAATTCGTCAAATCGCTGTCAAAGCCCCGTGCCGTCTGGCTGATGCTGCCGGCCGCGGCAGTGGATTCGGTGCTGCATTCATTGGTGCCGCTGCTGGAGCCGGAGGACATCGTCATCGAAGGCGGCAACTCCTACTATCACGATGACATCCGGCGTGCGCGCGAACTGAAGCCCAAGGGGATTCACTACGTCGATGTTGGCGTCAGCGGCGGCGTCTGGGGGCTCGAGCGAGGCTACTGCCACATGATCGGTGGCGAGGACGCGATCGTGAAGCACCTCGATCCGATCTTCCGTTCGTTGGCGCCTGGCGTCGAGACCGCGCCGCGTACGCCCGGCGCGACCGGGACGCCGAGCCAGGCCGAGTATGGCTATCTGCACTGCGGCCCGAACGGCGCCGGGCATTTCGTGAAGATGGTGCATAACGGTATTGAATATGGCATGATGGCCGCCTTCGCCGAGGGCTTCAACATCATCAAGAATGCCAATATCGGCCTGAAGACCCACGAGGTGGACGCCGAAACGACGCCGCTGCGCGATCCCGACCATTACAAGTACAACATCGACGTCGCGCAGGTTGCCGAGCTTTGGCGGCGCGGCAGCGTTGTCGGCTCCTGGCTACTGGATCTCACCGCCGGTGCCATGCGCGAGAATTCCGATCTGGCGAACTTCCAGGGCCATGTGTCGGATTCTGGCGAAGGCCGCTGGACGCTGCTCGCAGCGATCGACGAAGGCGTGCCGGCCCCGGTGATCAGCACGGCACTCTATTCGCGGTTCGAGTCACGCGGCAACGCCGACTATGCCAACCGGGTCCTGTCGGCAATGCGCTTTGCCTTCGGCGGCCACGTCGAGAAGAAGGCCTAGCCACATGACCGAGCAGGCGTCGGACGCAATTGTCTTCTTTGGCGCCACGGGTGATCTGGCGTACAAACAGATCTTCCCATCGCTGTTGGGCCTGGTGCGCGATGAGGGACTGCATGTCCCGATCATCGGCGTCGCCAAGGCCGGGTGGAATCTGGATCAATTGAAGGCGCGCGCGGCAGACAGCCTGCAGCATCACGGCGGTGTGGACCCACAGGCGATGCAGCGGCTGATTTCGCTGCTGCGCTATGTCGATGGCGACTACAACGACGCCGCGACCTTCACCGAGCTGCGCAAGCAGCTTGGCGAGGCACAGCGGCCGCTGCATTATCTCGCGGTGCCGCCCAGCCTGTTCGCGACCGTGGCACAGGCACTCGCGAAGTCGGGCTGCGCCGACAATGCCCGCCTGGTGATTGAGAAGCCGTTTGGCCATAACCGCGAAACCGCGCGCACATTGAACAGACTGTTGGAACAGTACTTTGCCGAGGAGAACATCTTCCGGATTGACCATTACCTCGGCAAGGAGCCGGTCCAGAACATTGTCTATACACGCTTCGCCAACTCCATGTTTGAGCCGCTGTGGAACCGTGAGCATGTCAGCAGCATCCAGATCACCATGGCGGAGAATTTTGGCGTCCAGGACCGTGGCCGCTTCTACGACGAGACGGGTGCAATCCGTGACGTGGTGCAGAACCACATGCTCCAGGTGCTGGCGCAGTTGACGATGGACCCGCCGACCGGTGAAGAGCACGAGGCAATGCGCGACCAGAAGGCGGCGTTGCTGAAGGCGGTGCGCCCGCTCGATCCGGCGCACGTGGTGCGCGGACAGTATGCCGGCTATCAGGCGGTGCCGGGTGTTCGCGCGGGTTCTACCGTTGAAACATTCGTCGCGCTGAAGCTGTTCATCGAGACGTGGCGCTGGGCCGGCGTGCCCATCTACATCCGTGCCGGCAAGGAACTGCCGGTAACGGCAACCGAGATTGTGATGCATTTCAAGCGCCCGCCTCGCGAGACCTTTGACGAACTTGTGCCGCTGAGCTCGGGTCATATGCGGATGCGCATTAGCCCGGACGTCAGCATTGCCATGGGCGTGCGCGTGAAGTTGCCCGGCGAGCGCATGGTCGGCGAGGACGTAGAGATGATTCTGACCGAGCATGCACCAAGCATGCTGCCGCCCTATCAGCGGCTGCTTGGCGATGCGGTGCGAGGGTTGGGCGAACTGTTCGGACGCGACGATATCGTTGATGCGCAATGGCGTATCGTTGAGCCGATCCTGGACGATGTGACGCCGTTATATCCATATGAAAATGGAACGTGGGGTCCCAACGAAGCCGAGGCGCTGATCGGCTCCGATGGGCCATGGCGAAACCCGAACCCGGAGATGGAGCAATCCGCATGATGCACGACCTCGTCTTCCTGTTCGACGTTGACAACACATTGCTGAATAACGACCGCGTGCAGGCAGATCTCGACGTGCATATCGGCGTGGAGCATGGATCGGCGGCGCGCAACCGCTACTGGGAGATCTTCGAGGCACTGCGTAGCGAACTCGGCTATGCCGACTATCTTGGCGCGCTGGAACGCTACCGTCTGGAAGAGATGCACGATCCGCGGCTGCTGCGTATGTCGAACTGGCTGGTCGATTATCCGTTCGCCGATCGGGTATACCCAGGCGCGCTGGATGCGGTGAAGCACGCGAGCCAATGGGGACCCGTGGTCATCCTGTCCGATGGTGACGCGGTGTTTCAACCGCGCAAGGTCGAGAGGTCCGGATTGTGGCAGGCATTCGACGGCCACGTGCTGATCTACATCCACAAGGAAGAAGAGCTGGACGACGTCGAGCGGCTATACCCTGCGAAGCACTATGTGATGATCGACGACAAGCTGCGCATCCTTGATACAATGAAGAAGATCTGGGGCGCGCGCGTCACGACGGTGTTTCCACGGCAGGGTCACTACGCCACCGATCCCGAGATCCTGGCGCAATATCCGCATGGCGAGATTCAGCTCAACCGCATCGGAGACCTCGTGAACCACGACTTTTCCGACTATCTGAAGCAGTGACGGGAGGGTGGGATGGCGAAAGCGACTGAACAGCTCCATGGCCTTGGGCAGAGTATCTGGCTGGACAATATCACCCGCGATCTGCTGACCAGCGGGACGCTGCAACGCTACATCGACGAACTGTCGGTGACCGGTCTCACCTCGAATCCATCGATCTTCGACCATGCCGTCGCGCACAGCAGGTCGTACGATGTCGAGATCAAGCGCCTGGTGGATGGCGGCAAGTCGGATGAGGCGCTGTTCTTTGAACTGGCGATCCAGGATCTCACCAAGGCGGCCGACATGTTCGCGCCGATCCATAAGCGCACGGCCGGCGTCGACGGCTGGGTGTCGCTCGAGGTCTCGCCGTTGTTGGCGCATGACACGGCACGGACGATCGCCGAGGCCCGGGCGCTGCATGCCAAGGCTGGACGTCCCAACCTGTTCATCAAGATCCCGGGCACGTTGGAGGGGCTTCCCGCCATCGAGGAGGCGATCTTCGCGGGTGTGCCGATCAACGTCACGCTGCTGTTCTCGCGTGACCACTACGTGCGAGCGGCGGACGCTTACCTGCGCGGTCTGGAGCGTCGGGTCGCTGCGGGACTGAGCCCGGACGTGCGATCGGTCGCCTCGGTGTTCGTGAGCCGCTGGGACAAGGCGACGCTCGATAAGGTCCCGCGGGAGCTCAGGGACCGGCTGGGCATCGCCGTGTCGCAACAGAGCTACAAGGCGTATCGCGACCTCCTGGAGTCCGACCGGTGGCAACGGCTCGAGGGCCTCGGCGCGCGTCCGCAGCGGCTGTTGTTCGCCAGCACCAGCACCAAGGACCCGGAGGCGTCGGACGTTCTCTATGTCGGTGCGCTGGCAGCGCCGAACACCGTGAACACCATGCCCGAGGAGACTTTGCTGGCATTCGGCAACCACGGCGAGGTCGATCGTACAATGCCTCGCGACGGTAGCGATTTGGAGCAGGTGCTGGTTGCCATCACGCGCGCCGGCGTCGACGTTGCGGCATTAGCGAAGGAGCTTCAGGACGAAGGCGCCAAGGGCTTCGTCGATTCCTGGAAGGACCTGCTCGGCGCGATCGACAGCAAGAGCAAGGCGTTGAGCTAGGCTGATACGGTGATCGCTGGAGTTGCGCGAGTTTCGCCGTCCGCTCAGCCACGATGATCGAGCCCGATATCGAGCACGGTCGCGCTGTGCGTCAACCAGCCGACTGACAGCAGATCAACACCGGACGCGGCGATCGCCGGCGCGGTGTCGGGACGGATGCGGCCCGACGCCTCGGTGATCGCCCGTCCGCCGACGATCTCGACCGCCTGGCGCAGCAGTTCGGGCCCCATGTTGTCGAGCAGCACGGCATCGACCCGCAGCGTCATCGCCTCCTGAAGCTGCGCCAGCGTGTCCACCTCCAGCTCGATCTTCACCAGATGCCCGACGCCGGCGCGGGCGCGCTCCACGGCGGCCCGCACGCCGCCGGCGATCGCCACGTGATTGTCCTTGATCAGCACGGCGTCATCCAGTCCGAACCGGTGGTTCGATCCGCCGCCGACGCGCACTGCGTATTTCTGCGCGGCGCGCAGTCCCGGCATGGTCTTGCGCGTGCATACCACCTGCGCCTTCGTCCCGACGATTGCATCGACGATGCCGCGTGTGGCCGAGGCGATGCCGGACAGATGGCACAGGAAATTCAGCGCCGTGCGTTCGGCGGTCAGGATGCCACGCGCCGGACCTCGGATCACTGCGATCAGGTCGCCGGGCGCGAGCCGCGTGCCGTCGGGGCGTTCCACCAGGATCTCGATCGCCGGATCGATCAGACGGAACGCAGTGGCGCAAAAGTCCAGTCCGGCCACCACGCCGGCCTGGCGCGCCATCAGCGCGCATTCGGTGCGAGCGTTCGCCGGGACGATGGCGTCGGTCGTCAGGTCGCCGGCGCGGCCGAGGTCCTCCAGCAACGCGGCGCGCACCGAGGGCTCGACCATGATGGCAGGGAGGGCACGGGCATCATGCGCACGGCCAGCATGCGCTCGACCGCCTGGCGGGCGCGCACCGCGACCGCCGGGTCGATCGTCACCTCGTGGCGCATCTCCTCCAGCGCCGTGCGGATATTCGCCAGCGTGATGCGCTTCATGTGCGGGCAGAGATTGCACGGGCGGACGAACTGCACGTCGGGATGATGCACCGAAACGTTGTCGGCCATCGAGCACTCGGTGATCAGCACCACCTTCGCCGGCTTCTGCTTGCCCACATAGCCCGACATGTCCGCGGTCGAGCCGGTGAAGTCGGCCTCGGCGACCACCTCCGGCGGGCATTCCGGATGCGCCAGCACCACCACGCCGGGGTTCTCCGCGCGCAGTTCGCGGATCTGCGCGGCGGTGAAGCGCTCGTGCACCTCGCAATGGCCGGCCCAGGTGATGATCTTCACCCCGGTCTGCGCGGCGATGTTCTGCGCCAGGTATTCGTCGGGCAGCATGATCACCCGCTCCGTGCCGAGCGATTCGATGACCTTGCGCGCGTTGCCCGAGGTGCAGCAGATGTCGGACTCGGCCTTCACCGCCGCGGATGTATTGACATAGGTCACCACCGGCACGCCGGGATAGCGCTCGCGCAGCAGCCGCACGTCGGCCGCGGTGATCGATGCGGCCAGCGAGCAGCCGGCGCGCAGGTCGGGGATCAGCACGGTCTTCGCCGGGTTCAGCAGCTTGGCCGTCTCGGCCATGAAGTGCACGCCGGCGAGCACGATGACATCGGCGTCCACCTTCATCGCCTCGCGGGCCAGGGCGAGGCTGTCGCCGACGATGTCGGAGACGCAGTGGAAGATCTCCGGGGTCATGTAGTTGTGGCCCAGGATCACCGCGTTCCGCCGGCGCTTCAGCGCCAGGATGGCGTCGATGTCGTCGGCGAACACCGGCCACTCCATGGGCGGGACGAACGCCTTGACCCGGTCATACAGCGGAGCGGTGCGGGCGAGGGTTTCGGCATATGACATCCGGACTTCTCCCTTATGCTCTAACTGAGCATTTCCGTGTCTTATACTAGTGCTGAGCATAAGGGTGTCAAGTCGGGGTAATCGTCAGGCCCCGCGGCGAACGCAAGGCCGCCATGACGTGGCAAGGGACCTACCGCGCGAGCGGCAGTTTGCTCCCGGTGACGGCCCGCTCCGCCACGACGTCGCGGCGGAAACGAAACAGCTTCGCTGGGCGTCCGCCGGTCTCGGTGGCCATGTCGCCGGTTTCCTCCACCAGGTCCTGCTGCTCGATCAGCCGGCGGAAATTCTGTTTGTGCAGCCGCCGTCCGGCCAGCGCCTCCACCGCACGCTGCAACTGAAGCAGCGTGAAGCGCGGCGGCATCAGCTCGAACACGACCGGGCGGTATTTGATCTTGGCACGCAGGCGAGCGATGCCGGTGGCGAGGATGCGGCGGTGGTCGTGGGTCATCGGCTCGCCGGCCACTGGCTCGTTCGCCTGAGGGGCTTCCGGCACCAGCCCCGCCTCCCACAACAGTTCGTAACGTTGCAGGATCAGCTCCTCGTTCCAGGTGCGGCCGTCATGGCCGAACGTGATTCCGATCCGCCGCTGGCGCTCGCGCCTTGTTGCCGCATCGTCGGCATCGTCGGCCCAGGCGCGCAGCTTCGCAGCGATCGGGGCCTCGACCGTGGGCGTGCCGTCGCGACGGTCCTCCCACGGAAAGTAGCGATACCAGCTCTGCCATCCGGCGCCCGGCTCGCCGGAAGCACGCGCCTCGCGCGTCAGGCCCAGATAGCTGATCGACACCATCCGCTGTCCGGTCCGCGTCCGGTCGCGGTCGGCAAAGGTGTAAAGCTGCTCGACATATCCCAGCGGATGGCGCGTCTGCCGCTCCACCCAGGATCGCGTGCCGGACTGCAAAGACCGGTGCGTAAGCTCGAACGGCCCGGACGGAAGCGCCTCGCCATCGTCGATGGTCAGCACGCGCGGCTCGCCGTCGGTGACCGCGACGATCACCGCTATCAACTCGGCGCCGGCCTCGGCCGCTGATGCCGGCGCCGACCCATGCCGCGTGCGGACCTCGTCCATGCAACTCGCCGTGCCGACCAACCCCGCTCCTCATCGCATGCGCGCCGCCGCAATGCCAATGACGAATTATGGCGTTCGGCCAACGGACGCGTGTCGTTGACGCGGCGGCAACCTTCCCGCTATACGCCGCGTCGGGTCACGCCCCCCCACCGGGGCGCTTCTCTTCTGAAAGGGAGAGCCGCAGATGGCGATCACGCCGAAACCGGACCAGCGTCCGGCCAATCCCAATTTCTCCTCCGGTCCCTGTGCCAAGCGTCCCGGCTTCACGCTGGATGCGCTGTCCGGCGCCATGCTCGGGCGCAGCCACCGTGCCGGCGAGCCTAAGGCACGCCTGGCCGAGTGATCGAGCGATCGCGCGCGATCCTTGGCATGCCGAGCTGACTGGCGGCTGGGGATCGTGCCCGCTTCGGACACCGGCGCGGTGGAGATGGCGCTTTGGTCGCTGCTCGGCGCGCGCGGTGTCGATGTGCTGGCATTCGAGAGTTTCGGCGAGGGCTGGGCCACTGACGTCGTCAAGCAGCTTCGCCTCGCCGATGCGCGCGTGCTGTCGGCGCCATATGGGCGATTGCCGGACCTTGGTTCCGTCGATTTCAGCCACGATGTGGTGTTCCCGTGGAACGGCACGACGTCCGGCGTCAGGGTGCCGAACGGCGAGTGGATCGCGCGCGATCGGACGGGCCTTGACGATTTGCGACGCCACATCGGCGGCATTCGCCATGCGGCTCGCGTGGGACAGGCTCGATGTCGTCACCTGGTCCTGGCAGAAGGTGCTGGGCGGTGAGGCGGCACACGGCATGCTGGCGCTGTCGCCGCGCGCGGTGGAGCGGCTGCTCAGCTACAAGCCGGCGTGGCCGTTGCCGAAGATTTTCCGGCTGACGTCTGGCGGGAAGCTGATCGAAGGCGTCTTCAAGGGCGAGACGATCAACACGCCATCGATGCTGTGCGTCGAGGATGCGCTCGACGGACTGCGCTGGGCGGAATCGGTTGGCGGGCTCGATGGGCTGATCGCGCGCTCCGAGGCAAATCTTGCCGCGATCGCGGATTGGGTGGCGCGAACCGATTGGGTGGATTTCCTGGCCGAGGATGCGCGGACGCGGTCCTGCACGTCGATCTGCCTGAAGCTGGTGGCGCCTTGGTTTGTGGCGTTGCCGGCAGATCGGCAGGCAGCCGCGGCGAAGCGACTAGCGGCGCTGTTGGAGAAGGAAGGCGCTGCCTATGACATCGCGGCCTATCGCGATGCACCACCGGGGCTGCGCATCTGGGGTGGTGCGACGGTGGAGACCGCGGACATCGAAAGACTGCTGCCGTGGCTCGATTGGGCGCACGGCGTCGTGGCGGCGGAGCAGTAAGCGGACACGCCCTCTCGACTTCCCGACCCCTTCGCGGGAGGGGTGGGCACAATCAGTGAGTGATCCCATGCCCAAAGTCCTGATCAGCGACAAACTCTCCCCGGCCGCGGTGGACATCTTCCGCCGCCGTGGCATCGAGGTGGATGTGAAGCCCGGCCTGTCGCCGGCCGAACTGCGCGCGATCATCGGCCCCTATGATGGGCTTGCGGTCCGTTCCGCCACCAAGGTGACGCGGGAACTGCTCGAGGTCGCTACCAACCTCAAGGTGGTCGGCCGCGCCGGCATCGGCGTCGACAATGTCGACATTCGCTCGGCGACCGCGCGCGGCGTGGTGGTGATGAACACGCCGCACGGCAACACGATCACCACAGCCGAGCATGCGATCGCCATGATGTTCGCGTTGGCGCGGCAGATTCCCGAGGCATCCGCCTCAACCAAGGCCGGCAAGTGGGAGAAGAACCGCTTCATGGGCGTGGAGCTGACCGGCAAGACTCTGGGCCTGATCGGTTGCGGCAATATCGGTTCCATCGTCGCCGACCGGGCGATCGGCCTGAAGATGCGGGTGCTGGCGTACGATCCGTTCCTCAACGAAAAGCGCGCGCTCGATCTTGGCGTGGAGAAGGCCGAACTCGATGATCTGCTGGCGCGCGCCGACATCGTCACGCTGCACACGCCGCTGACCGATGCGACGCGCAACATCATCTCGCGCGAAGCACTGGCGAAGACCAAGCGCTGGCGTGCGCATCATCAACTGCGCGCGCGGTGGGCTGGTGGATGAGCTGGCGCTGGCCGAGGCGATCGAATCGGGTCACGTTGCCGGCGCGGCGCTCGATGTGTTCGAGACCGAACCCGCGACGCAATCACCACTGTTCGCGCTGGAGAATGTCGTGTGCACGCCGCATCTCGGCGCCGCCACCGCGGAGGCGCAGGAGAATGTGGCGTTGCAGATCGCCGAACAGATGAGCGACTTCCTGCTGACCGGCGCGGTGGCGAACGCGATCAACATGCCGTCCGTGTCGGCGGAGGATGCGCCGCGGCTGAAGCCATACATGGAACTGTGCCGGCTGCTCGGTGCGTTCGCCGGACAGCTCACCCAGGCACGGGAAGGCGTGATCCGCCGCGTGCTGATCGAGTTCGAAGGCCAGGCCGCGGCGCTCAACACGCGTCCGCTCGGCGCCGCGGCCCTCGCCGGGCTGATGACGCCGGTGATGGAAGGCATCAACATGGTGAACGCTCCGGTCGCCGCACGCGATCACGGCATCGACGTGGCCGAGACCGTGCATGACCGAGACAGCGAATACCAGACGCTGGTGCGCGTCACGGTGGAAACCGATCGGCTGACGCGTTCGGTTGCGGGCACGCTGTTCGCTGGATCGCGGCCGCGCATCGTCGAGATCAAGGGCATCAAGGTCGAGGCCGACTTCGCGCCGCACATGCTGTACGTCACCAACCAGGACAAGCCTGGGTTCATCGGCCGCTTCGGCGCCACGCTGGCGGACGCGGGCATCAATATCGCGACCTTCCATCTCGGCCGCGCAAGTCAGGGCGGCGATGCGATCTGCCTGGTATCGGTGGACGGGGAAGTGCCGGAGGACGTGTTGTCGATGGTGCGCACCTTGCCGCTGGTGGTGCAGGCGACCTCGCTGGCGTTCTGAGCGATGGCGGTGAGTCGCGGCTTCCAGGATTTCATCCTGGACCTGCTCGACCCGCTCGACCCTGTCTCGCGCCGCATGTTCAGCGGCGTCGGGCTGTTCCACGGCGGCGTGATGTTCGGCCTTCTGGTGCGCGACACGATGTATCTGCGCGTCGACGAGACGACGCGCGAGCGAATTCGAACGCGCGGGCAGCAGTCCGTTCACTTATCGGCGTGGCGAGCGCGAGGTCAGTCTGTCGGCTTATTACGTGGTGCCGGAGGGCCTGCTGGATCAGCAGGACGAGCTGCTGCAATGGACGCGCAATGCCATCGCAGCTGCTCGGCGAGCAGCTTCGAGTGCACGACCTGCCACGTCTCGTTCAGGTGCTCGCCAGTATCGAAGAACGCGGAACGCGGATAGCGGCTGAAATTCGGTAAAGCGACGAAGTCGTCGCCATTCAGCTCATAGACGGATCGGATGGCCTGCAACGTTGCATCCGGCATCGGCGCGTCGGCGAACTCGGTTGGCAGGCCGCCGATGACGCGCACGCCGTGCGCGGCGGCCCACCGCGAAAACGCGGCGATCAGCGTGGTGCCATAGCCTGTCCTGATCTGTTCGGCCGACGCATGATATGACGATGCGGTCGCCAGCACTGTTCGACTGGTCGCGGCGAGTTCGGCAGTATGGCCGATGTGATCGCCCCACGCGTTTATCGTGCCAGTCGCCTCAGGGCGCGGGTCATGAAAGTGTGCGGCGATGAGGGCGGCTTCGATCGGCCCCATCAGCGCGGCGCGCAGATCGAACGAGAACAGAGCGGCGAGCCAGCGTTCGGGAGGGAGTGAGGCGAGCGTTCGCCAGTCATGGCGGAACATGATGGCAGCGTCAGGTCCTACCACAGTTGCGGCGCGTGTGCGGACATACTGCGCTTCCTCCATCGGCAAATACACGATATCGCCAGAGTGCAGAACGTGCTGCCAGCGGGCGAACAGGTAGTCGAGGCCGATGCCGACGGCCACGCCACCGTTGACGCAGGGCATGCCAACGATCGGCTCAATCGTTTCGCAGCGATGCGAATAGGCGCCGTTGGAGCCGGCGAGTATCACCAGCTTCGGCCCGGCGATCGTTGCGGCGCGCGCCAATTTCGCGTCGACCTGCTCCCGCAGGAAGCCGAGGGTGAGCGGGCGGTCGAGGATGACACCGAATGCCACGGCGTAGATCAGCAGTGACGCGAGACAGGCCGCAAGGAGGCGCGTGCAGCCTGAGCGTCGCACACTGACAGTGGCGGCTCGCATCAGAACTGGAAGTACAGGAACGGCGTCACGTGCGGCGCGAAGAACAGCGCCTGCACGGTGAACGCGAAGCCGCTGGTGAGCGCCCAGCCGCGCGCACGTTCCGACAGTTCATGCACCGCCGGAAACGCCAGCACGATCGTCCAGCCGACAGCCAGGCAGGCTGTGACCTCCGGAAAGCTCAGCGTGCGCGCATCGCCGAGATAGGGCAGCAATGGCACCGGTGTCGCGATCGCGGCCAGTGGCGGGAAAGCATGCACGATCATCTGCGGCAGGGCGATGCCGTTGCATCCCAACATGCCGCGCAGCATCGCGATCGTCGCGTCCATTCCGCTGGCGCGGAACGGCACCCAGGCGACGACCACGGCGAGCAGCGTCAATGCGCGACCGACAATCGCAGGAACCTGCCAGCGGAACTGACCGTGCACGACCAGATACAAGCCATGCAGCCCGCCCCACAGCACGAAGTTCCACGCCGCGCCGTGCCACAGCCCACCCAGCAGCATCGTCGCCATCAGGTTGACGTTGCGCCTCGCCTCGCCGTGCCGGTTGCCGCCGAGTGGGATATAGAGGTAGTCGCGCAGAAAGCGGCTGAGTGTGATGTGCCAGCGGCGCCAGAAGTCGGCGATGTTCGTCGCCTTGTACGGGCTGGCGAAGTTCAGTGGAAACCGCACATTCAGCATGCGCGCCAAGCCGATCGCCATGTCGGAATAGCCGGAAAAATCGAAGTAGATCTGCAGCGCGTAGGATGCCGCGGCGTACCAGGCCTCGACGAAGCTGAGCGGCGCGCCGTGCGCGGCAGCGGCGAAGCCCACATCGGAGAAGCGCGCGAAGGTGTCCGCCAGCACGACCTTCTTCGCCAGCCCGAGCAGAAAGATCGTCGAGCCCTCGGCGATGTTTTCCGCGCGCGGCACCGCCAGATCGGCGGCCAGCAGTTGCGGCATGATCTCGCGCGGCCGAACGATCGGGCCAGCGATCAGATGCGGAAAGAACGCGATGAAGGACGCGTAAGGCAGCAGTCCGGCATCGATCCGATTGCCGCGTTCACTCTCCACCAAAAACATGATCTGCTGGAAGGTGAAGAAGCTGATGGCCAGCGGCAGGAAAATGTCCAGCTCCGGCGTGTGCAGCCGCAGCACACCCTGGACCAGAAAGTTGGCGTACTTGAACCAACCGAGCAGCGCCAGGTTCGCGGCGACACCGGCGATCAGCCAGCACCGCGCCGCCTGTGGCCTGCCACTCCGTGCAAGACGCAGGATCTGCTGACCGAAGCCGTAGTTCGCCAGAATCGATCCAACCAGCAGGAAAACGAATTTCGGATTCCACCAGCCATAGAAGAACAGGCTGGCGACGACCAGCCAGCACAGCGCCCAACGTGTCCCGCCGGCGCGTCCTGCCAGGAAGAACCCGCCCAGGGCGAGCGGCAGGAAGCCCAGGACGAATTCGAGTGAGTTGAACAGCATGGCGTGCGGGCCGCGAGTGTCCCGCTGTCGGCATAACCAAGGGTAAACGGCGGTTTCGCTGCGACGCGATAGCTGATAGCTGGATGACGCGATGAGCGACGATGTTTCCAACCACCGCGCGCTGCTGCCGGCAGGGCTGCGCGATCTGTTGCCGCCGGACGCCGAAACCGAGGCCGCGTCGGTCGAGGCGCTCATGGAGGTGTTCGCAGACGCATGGCTACCAGCGGGTGAAACCGCCGCTGCTGGAGTTCGAGGACAGTCTGCTAGCCGGCTCGGGCGCCGCCGTGGCAGAACAGACCTTTCGGCTGATGGACCCGGAAAGCCAGCGCATGATGGGGCTGCGCGCCGATACCACGCCGCAGGTCGCGCGCATCGCGACGACCAGGCTGGGCCAGGCACCACGGCCGTTACGGCTGTCCTATGCCGGGCAGTGCCTGCGGGTGCGCGGCAGCCAGCTTGCGCCGGACCGGCAGATTGCTCAGGCCGGTATCGAACTGATCGGCTGCGACAGCCCTGCCGCCGATGCGGAGATCGTGCTGGTCGGCGCGGAGGCGCTCGGATGCGTGGGGCTCACGCGCACCAGCTTCGACTTGACGCTGCCGACCCTCGTTCCCGTTCTGCTGGACGACGCGGGCATCACCGGTTCAGCCAGGGCGGCACTGGCGCGGGCGCTGGACCGCAAGGACGCCGCGTCGGTGACACGCGACGGAGGCAGCCTGGCGCCCACGTTGACCGAGTTGCTGCTCGCCGCGGGTCCCGCGGATCGCGCGCTGCCTGTGCTGAAGGCGGCAAGGCTACCGCCGGCTGGACGCGACCTCGCCAATCGGCTGGCCGCGGCGATCGCAGCGATCCGTGCCCGCGCGCCGACCCTGCGGTTGACGGTCGATCCCGTCGAGTTCCGCGGATTCCGCTATGAAACCGGTGTGTCGGTCACGATCTATGCGCTTGGCCGGCACGAGGAACTCGGACGCGGCGGGCGGTACATCTGCGGCGAGGCTGAGCCGGCGACCGGCCTCACGCTTTTCCCTGACGCCATGCTGCGCGCGGCGCCGCCCCGCAAGGCGAGACAGCGGCTCTATGTTCCTCTCGATGCGGATCAGGATGACGCCGCGCGGATGCGGCGGCTGGGTTATGCCACGATCGCCGCGCTGGTGCCGGACGGAGACCCGCTGGCGGAGGCGCGCCGGCTGCTGTGTTCGCATATACTGAAAAACGGCAGCGCCGTCCCGCTGGCTTCTGGAACCTGATGCATGGCGAATGTCGCGGTTATCGGCGCCCAATGGGGCGATGAGGGCAAGGGTAAGGTGGTGGACTGGCTGGCCAGTCGCGCCGACATCGTCGTGCGCTTCCAGGGCGGCCACAACGCGGGCCACACCTTGGTGGTGGGCAATGAGACCTACCGATTGTCGCTGCTGCCCTCCGGACTGGTGCGCGGCAAGATCGGCATCATCGGCAATGGCGTGGTGGTCGATCCCGAGGCGCTGCTTGCCGAGATCGAGAAGGTGCGGGCACAAGGTATCGACGTGACGCCAGCCTCGCTGCGGATTGCCGAGAACGCGACGCTGATCCTGCCCATGCACCCGGCGCTCGATCGGGCACGTGAGGCGGCGCGCGGCGAGCGCAAGATTGGCACCACGGGCCGCGGCATCGGTCCCGCCTACGAGGACAAGGCGGCACGCCGGGCCATCCGGGTTGCCGACCTGGCTGAGCCGCGGACCCTCGAGGACAAGCTCGACGAGCTTCTCCTGCATCACAACACACTGCTGCAAGGTCTTGGTGCCGATACATTTTCCAAAGCCGATGTGCTTGCCCGGCTGAATGCTCTGGCGCCCAAGGTTTTGCCGTTCTCCGAGCCGGTCTGGGAGCGGCTGGACGAGGCGCGGCGGGCCGGCCGGCGCATCCTGTTCGAGGGCGCGCAGGCTGTGATGCTGGATGTGGACCACGGCACCTACCCGTATGTCACTTCGAGCAACACCGTGGCGGCGACGGCCGCGTCCGGAGCTGGGGTCGGGCCGGCTGCGGTCGGTTTCGTGCTGGGTATCGCCAAGGCTTACAGCACGCGGGTCGGGTCTGGCCCGTTTCCCTCCGAATTGACCGATGCGACCGGTCAGTTGCTGGGGGACCGGGGCAACGAGTACGGCACGAACACCGGTCGCCGCCGGCGTTGCGGCTGGTTCGACGCGGTGCTCGTGCGACAGGCGGTCAAGGTGGGCGGCATCAACGGCCTGGCGTTGACCAAGCTGGACGTGCTGGACGGGCTGCCGGAACTGAAGATCTGCACCGGCTATAGGATCCGCGGCGAGCGCTTTCGGTATCTTCCTGCTGCCCCGGGAGCACAGGCGGCGGCAGAACCGGAATATGAGATGATGGAGGGGTGGACCGGCTCGTCGCGCAGCGCCCGCTCCTGGGCCGACCTGCCGGCGCAGGCGGTAAAGTATGTGAGGCGTATTGAGGAATTGGTGGAAGCGCCGGTTACCTTGCTCTCGACCAGCCCGGAGCGGGACGACACGATCCTGATGAAGGACCCGTTCGAGGGCTAGCTCGCCCCCTTTGAAGCGCGATGACCGAAGGCGGAATTGCCGGACGTCTGAATCACGCGATCAAATAGGGAGTTTGCACGGGATGAGTGCGCCTTTGAGCGTTCATCCCGCGCTAGCCGGCGAAAATCACTGATTCTCAATCTTTTTCGCCAAGGATGGCTGTGACATGGCCAGTCCTGAAGCAGCTCGGTCCGAAGGCGCGCTGGTCGCCGACCAGTATGAAGTGGACAGGGGCAGGACGCTGCTCCCCATCAGTGGTCTTTCCGTCTTTGGCGTGATCGATCGCCTCGCCGGACGGACCGATCTGATGGCGATCCAGCTCAATCGCCGATGGCCGCCGCGGGCGCGGGCCCTCCAGGCGCTGGCCACCCCGGTCGATGGTCTGCTGACCCCGGTTGCTTATGGTCCGATTGGGAATGCCTGCTACGTGATCTGCCTCGCACCACCGGGGCCCAGCGTGCAAAGCCGGTCGCGCCCCTGGCCGGAGGCGGAGCTTTTGGAATGCGCACTTCGCCCCGCAGCGCGCGTGCTGGAGCAGCTTCACGCACGCGGCATCACGCATCGCGGCATTCGACTCGACAACGTGTTTCAGAGCGCACCGGGCCATGCGATCGTCCTCGGCACTGCCTGGGAGGCGCCGCCGGCAATGGCCCAGCCGGCGCTGTTCGAGCCGCCATATTCGGCGATGTGCCTGGCGACCGGGCGCGGTGACGGCAGCATCGCCGATGATGTGTATGCGCTTGGTGTGTTGCTGCTGTGTCTGGCGCTCGGGCGCGCTCCGCTGGCGCAGCTCGACGACGCGGCAATACTGCGCCGCAAGCTGGAGCTGGGGACCTACGCCGCGCTGGCAGGCGACGAGCGGCTGCCGCCGATCGTTGGCGATCTGGTGCGTGGCATGCTGGCGGAGGATCCCGAGCATCGACCGACACCGACTCTGCTGCTCGATCCGGCCAACGCACGTGGGCGTCGGGTCGCGGCCCGGCCGCCGCGTCGGGCGCAGCGGCCCATCAGCATGGCGGCCGGCGACGTGTGGAATGCCCGGTCATTGGCGCTGGCGTTGGCAGTCGCGCCCGAACAGGGCCTGAACGCTCTGCTCAGCAATGCGGTCGAACATTGGCTTCGACGCGTGCTGGGCGACGCCGTCCTGGCGGCAAAGGTGGAGGAACTGATCCGCCATCGTGGCCTGGACGCATTGCCGGATCAGGCCAATGACGATAGCGCGGCCGGTCTGGTAATGCGCGCGGTCGCATTGCTCGATCCGCTTGCTCCACTGTGTTGGCGCGGGCTGGCACTGTGGCCGGACGGAATGGGCACTGTGCTCGCGGATGCCCAGGGCAATGATCCGGAACTCGTCCTTCGGTTGCAGGAGATCGTCGCTCGCGAGGAGTCCAGCAACTGGGCGATGCTGCGACCCGATCGATGCGACTGCGCGATGCTGCGTGTCGAGGCTCGGCAGCAACACAGTTGGCTACAGCAGCACGCCCAGGGAGGAGGGGTGCAGTGTCTCACGTATCTGCTCAATCCGCTCATGCCCTGCGCGAGTCCGCTGATGAGCGGACATTGGGTGGCGCAGTTGTCCGACCTTCTGCCGGCTCTGGAAGCAACGGCGGGGAGTATCGATCGCCAGCACTCCGAACCGGTGGATGCGCATGTCGCAGCCTTCGTCTCGGCTCGGCTCGAACGGCGAACGGACCTGGCTATGACCACGGACGCCAGTTCGGGCAAGGTCGCTGCCGCCTGCCTGGGGCAGCTTCGAGCGCTGGCACAGTTGCAGGCCCGGCTGCATCCGAGACCGCTGCCGGCGCTGGCCGCCTGGTTGGCAGCGCGGGCTGGCCCCGTGCTGGCGACCTGGCACAACCGCAAGCGCCGCGGCGGGTTGGAGGAGCGGCTGCGGGGTCTCACCGAGGCAGGCTTTCTAGGCCCGATGTTACTTCTGCTGGAGGATCCCGCTGGGCGCAGTTCCGACGCCCAGGAGGCGAGCGAAGCGGCCCGGAAGTTGGCGCGGATCGATCAGGAACTGGCGGGCATCGCCAACGGAGAGCGGGAGCGAGCGGCGGTAGCGGCCCGGGTTGGGCAGGAGATCGCGGCCGGCTTTGGGCTGACCGCACTGGCCACCGCGCTCGCGGTGGCGGCGCTGGGCTGAACCGAGGCGGCAATGGACAAGCAACAGGCTGCCCGCAGCCCCGCGGCGGCCCAGCCGAGACAGCATTCGCTGGTATGGCTGCAAGGTCTGCTGTGCGGCGCCATGGCGACGCTGGCCACGCCGACGGCGCTCCTGCTCGGCGTCCTGCTCGGTCCAGCGCTGCTGGCGATCCTGTTGGATCACGAACCGGGACGGCCCAGGGCCCGCAGCATCGCTCTGTGCAGCATGGCGGCCGCGATTGATCCGCTGCGCACGCTGTGGACGGCCGGGCACAACCTCGCTACCGCGACCGCACTGCTGGGCAACGTCAGGGTAGTGGGAACAGCGTGGGTGGCCGCCGCGGCGGGGTGGCTGCTTGCCGAGATCATACCCGTCGGGGTGCGGGCGGTACTGGAGGTACTTGCTGTCGCCCGCGCCTCACGCCTGCGTGCGGAACGCGCAAAACTGGCCGAGACCTGGGGGATCGAAGCCCCCCAGGATGGTCAGTGATCGACCGCCGGTTGACCTGACGCCTGACGCGCAGCGACAGCCGACTGAGACTGCTGCCGACGCTCGGCGATCTGCGCCTTCATCGCCTTTTGCAACTTCTCGAAGGCACGGACCTCGATCTGGCGCACCCGTTCGCGCGAGATCCCATATTGCTGCGACAGCTCCTCGAGCGTGGTCGGATTATCCTTCAGGCGCCGCTCGATCAGGATGTGCCGCTCGCGCTCGTTCAGTGTCTTGAGCGCGCTCGACAGCAGAGCCTTGCGGCCCGAGAGCTCCTCGCGGTCGGCATAGGCGCTCTCCTGGCTCTCGGTTTCGTCCACCAGCCAGTCCTGCCATTCACCCTCGCTGTCCTGGCGGACCGTGGCATTCAGGCTGTGGTCCGGGCGCGGCGAGGCGGCGGTTCATGCTGACCACATCCTGCTCGGGCACGTCCAGCATGCGCGCGATCTTCGCCACCTGCTCGGGCTGCAGGTCGCCGTCGTCGATTGCCTGCATCTGGCCCTTCAGCCGGCGCAGGTTGAAAAACAGCTTCTTCTGCGCGGCCGTGGTGCCCATTTTCACCAGCGACCAACTGTGCAGGATGTATTCCTGGATCGCGGCGCGGATCCACCACATGGCATAGGTGGCGAGGCGGAAGCCACGGTCCGGATCGAACCGCTTCACCGCCTGCATCATGCCCACATTGCCCTCGGAGATCAGCTCCCCGACCGGCAGGCCGTAGCCGCGATAGCCCATGGCGATCTTTGCCACGAGCCTCAAATGTGATGTGACAAGCTTGTGTGCCGCTTCCATATCCTCATGGTCGCGCCACCGGCGGGACAGAGCGAGCTCCTCCTCCGGCGACAGCATGGGGAACTTGCGGATCTCCTGGAGATACCGTGAGAGGTTGCCCTCAGGAGCGACGTTGATGACGGCAGAGGCCAAGGGAAGGCTCCTTTCGTCGTGCCTGTCTCTTGCCCACGTGGGCGCAAGAGTGAGGCCTGATTGTGACTGAACCAGTCATGGGTGCGGGAAGAGACATCACGTCCCGGATAGTCACCCCATCTGGCGGCGGCGTTTCCGGACGTCCCCACCGATACAAAACACCCGTTCGTATCAGCCTGGGTCGTATACCGGACCGCGTTAGTCCTGTCAAGAAATCTGACCTATATCAGCCTTGCGTTGCCCGCAGGTCACGATCCAGTGCGTCTATCAGCTCCGCCATGTCGGCGGGGGGTTCGGTGGCGAAGCTGAGCGCCTGACCGGTGCGCGGGTGGGCGAAACCGAGCCGGACCGCGTGGAGCGCCTGGCGGGGGAAATCCAGGAGCCTGAGGCGGACCGGCTCGGGCAGCGCGCGGGCTGCTGCCGGCACGCGGCGAAGGTACAGCGGATCCCCGACGACCGGGTTGCCGCGGCTGGCGAGATGCACGCGGATCTGATGCGTCCGCCCTGTGGCAAGCCGGCATTCCAACTCGGCAACCGCGCCCTGCCAGACGCGTAGCGTGCGATACCGGGTGAGGGAGGGCTTGCCGCTGTGGGCGAGGACCGACATCCGTTTGCGCTCACGCCTGTCGCGGCCGATTGCACCGTCGATTTCGCCCGTCAGCGGGTTCGGCAGACCCCAGACCAGCGCCACGTAAGCACGGTCGAGGTCGCGGGCGGCGAAAGCGGCGGTCAGGGCGGTGTTCGCGGACTGGGTCTTGGCCACCACCATGACGCCCGAGGTGTCCTTGTCCAACCGGTGCACGATGCCGGGCCTGCGCTCGTTGCCGATGCCGGTGAGCTGTTCGCCGCAATGCGCCAACAAGGCGTTGACCAGCGTGCCGTCCTCATTGCCGGGAGCAGGGTGCACGACGAGCCCGGCGGGCTTGTCGAGCACGATCAGATCGGCGTCCTCGTAGAGGATGGTGAACGGGATCGCCTGCGGTCGAGGCGTGGCGGGCACCGGCGCGGGCACATCAAGCCGGTAGGTGGCTCCGGGCCGCACAGGCTCTGCTGGTTCATCGAGCACGCGGCCGCCGCTGCTGGCGTGGCCTTGCTCGATCAGCGACTTGACGCGCGAGCGCGACAGCGTGCCGATGGCATCGGCCAGGAAGCGATCGAGCCGCTGGCCGCGCGCCGCCAGTTCGGCAACCGTCGTGAACGGGGCGGCATGTGGCGCGCGGTCTTGCATGCGAGCAGCGGATAACGCGATTGGTGCTGGCGGGGAAGCGGCGAGGCACGGCATGCGATTCCTTAAGGTACTGACCGTTGTCATGGGCGTGCTGATCGTGGTGGCGACGACGGTGCTGGTAATATTGATCGCGCGGCGGATCGGTGGCGGCGGTGCGGTGGCTCCGATCGCCGCATTGCTGGACGAGCCGGCGGGTACGCGGATTGCGGGGATTGCTTCGGCAGGGGATAGGCTGGCGGTGCAGTTGCAGGGCGGCGGGCCGGATCGGGTGGTGCTCTTCGACCCGCGCAGCGGCGCCGTCACGGGGCGGATCGGGCTGCGTTCGCCGTGAGGCGGGTTGAACTTGCGCGTGCGCTGCCCTAGAACGCGCGACCTGAGCGACGTCCCCTTCGTCTAGAGGCCCAGGACACCGCCCTCTCACGGCGGCAACGCGGGTTCGAATCCCGCAGGGGACGCCAATTCGGAACAGAAGCGAACAACCCATGTCTATCCGGCAACACCCTTCTCCCTCCCGGCAAGACCGTGAGGAAGGGAGCGGCTACGCTCACTTCGAACTTTGATCGCTTGCGGGCCATTTGCCGGGCCGGCGACAGCCGGTCAAGGCCGCAGCCGCAGCGGTGGCGCGGAACGCGCCAGCCTTGACGGGCTGTTGGCGGGCCGGCCTGCTCGCGCCCAAGTGGTCATGGCTCAGCTCGCCTTGCGCGACGGAGTAAGCGGCAGGTCGAGTTCCACCCGGTCATGCGTGACCTTGGGCGTGATCCGGCCCCGCTCACCGCGTTCCAGGCGGACCAGGCCGTAGCCGGCCATCGTCTTCAGCGTGCGGGACAGGTTCGACTTCGCCTTGCCGGTGATCCGCGCCAGTTCGTCGAGCGAGCCGGGCGCCTGCTCCACGATCACCCGCAACAGGTCGCGGTTGCCCGCCGAAAGAACCTTGGCGAAGGACTCGGTCGAGGTGAACCAGACCTTCGGTTCCTCCGGCGCGATGCGCTGCTCGCCGCGCGCCACCGCCATGGTGCGGGCCTTCATGTCCTCGTAGCTGGCGATGCCCACCTTCAACGTCGTCATGGGATCACTCCTCTCTCTCGCAACACCGCGTCCACCGTCTCCCAGAAATCGGCGAGCAAGGCTGCCGCGTCCTGGTACTCGTAGGGCCTGATCGTCCGCAGCCGGTGGCGATGGTCCTGCGGCTCGCCGCGCTTCTGCCGCGCCACCGGATGGGCGTTGTCGAATCCGACCAGCCGCTCGCCATCCGGCCCGTGCAGCGTCAGTGAGTAGTCCAGGCCGTGCGGCTTCTCCGGCGACACCGGCACCCGCGTCACCACGAACCGGACCCAGTGGCCGCCCTCCGGGTCCACGACGAGAACCTGTCCGTCGAGGTCGAGAAGCACATCGAGGGTCGGATCGCGTGGCTCCGTCACGACAGAGAGTTATCAGATTGAAGTAACTCGATCAAGCAAAATGGCCAGCCGGGCGTGGATGGCGCGTGGGTTATTGATATCATTGGGGTTCGGGTCAGAACGGCTGACAGAGGCCACCTGCCAGTTCGCTGAAGACATCAACCATCCCAACCACCTACGCGGGCCGGACGGCCAAGCTTTTCCCTTGCCGTCCAACTTTCCTGTATCCCGCCGGCAGTGTCTGCGGGCAGTTCCTCCATTGCCGACAGGCACGTAACGCGTTACGCTGCCGCGGCTAGCTGACGGAGGAGATTGATATGCCGCCACCCGCCGAACGAATGAGGATGATGCGCGAGCGACGGAGCAAGAGGGGCTTGCGCGAACTGCGCCTCGTTGTTCCGGATTCGCGTTTGCAATCGGTCCGTCGACGCGTGGCCGCTCAGGTCGCCCGTCTGGTTCAAAGCAGCGAGGACGAAGCGCTGAACTGGATCGAGGCGGTTTCCGAGTTCGATACACCCGATCGCCAAGCGGGCAATGAGACGCGGTGACGTTGTGATCGTGGCGGCGGCTGGTGATTATGGGAAACCTCGACCTGCCGTCGTTGTTCAGACCGACGCGTTTCCGGAAACCCACGCCTCGGTCGTCGTCTGCCAGATGACGACCGAGGTCGTCGAGGCACCGGACTTTCGCGTCACGATCGATCCGAGCCGGGGAAACGGCTTGCGGGCGCGCTCCCAAATAATGGCGGACAAGCCTGTCACCGTGCGGCGGCCGCGGGTCGGACAGTCGATAGGTCGTCTCGACGACGATGACATCGGACGCCTCAACATCGCACTGGCCTTCGTCATGGGTCTCGCGGACTGACGATGCCCTGACCTCAGAGGGCTATGGCGTAGGCATAGTGCTCATCATCGTCGGCCCCGGCACGCCAAATTCTTCAGTACGTTAAGGCACCAACGGTAACCGGGGCAAAAGTCCCCGCGGTAAGGGGATGTGGCACAGTCGCGCTCCGCGCGCACGGGGCAGACGAAAACACCAAGCAACACCGAGCATCCGATGCTCAGTGTTGCTTTGGCGGCAAATACGACATCGTTCGGACGCAGCGCCGCTACGTCCCGATGCCGCCAAGAGCCAGGTATTTGACTTCCAGGTAATCCTCGATCCCGTATTTGGACCCCTCGCGCCCCAGGCCCGACGACTTCATGCCGCCGAATGGCGCCACCTCGGTGGAGATGATCCCCTCGTTGATGCCGATGATGCCGTATTCCAGCGCCTCGGCCACGCGGAAGATCCGCCCCACGTCGCGCGCATAGAAATACGACGCCAGCCCAAACTCGGTGTCGTTGGCGAGCCTGATCGCCTCCTCCTCGGTCTTGAAGCGGAACAGCGGCGCCACCGGCCCGAACGTCTCCTCGCGGAAGATCATCGCGTCGTTCGGCACGTTGGCGAGGATCGTCGGTTCGAAGAAGGTGCCGCCCAGTCTGTGGCGATGTCCGCCGGTCACCACCGAGGCACCGCGCTTCACCGCGTCCGCGATGTGTTCCTCGACCTTCTTCACGGCATCGGCGTTGATCAGCGGCCCCTGGCTCACGCCGGGCTCCATGCCGTTGCCGACCTTCATCGCCTCCACCGCCGCCTTCAGTTTGGCGGAGAACGCGTCATACACGCCGTCCTGCACCAGGATGCGGTTGGCGCAAACGCAGGTCTGTCCGGTGTTGCGGTACTTGCTCGCCATCGCGCCGGCCACCGCCGCGTCGAGATCGGCGTCGTCGAACACGATGAACGGCGCGTTGCCGCCGAGTTCCATGCTGGTCTTCTTGATCGTCGGCGCGCACTGGGCGAGCAGCTTGGCGCCCACCTCGGTGGAACCGGTGAACGTCAACTTGCGCACCAGCGGATTCGAGGTGAGCTCGGCCCCGGTCTCGCCGGACGGCCCAGTGATGACATTGCAGACACCCGGCGGCATGCCCGCGCGCTCGGCCAGCACGGCCAGAGCCAGCGCGGAGAACGGCGTCTGGCTCGCCGGACGGATCACGCCAGTGCAGCCTGCCGCCCAGCCCGGACCTGCCTTGCGGGTGATCATCGCGGCCGGGAAATTCCACGGCGTGATCGCGGCGAACACGCCGATCGGCTCCTTGAGCACCAGGATGCGGCGACCCTTGGCGTTCTGCGGGATGGTGTCGCCGTAGATCCGCTTGCCCTCCTCGGCGAACCACTCGATGAAGCTGGCGGCATAGGCGATCTCGCCCTTGCTCTCGGCGAGCGGCTTGCCCTGCTCGGCGGTCATGATCACCGCGAGGTCATCGGCATTCGCGAGCATCAGGTCGTTGATCTTGCGCAGGATCGCCGCGCGGTCCTTGGCGAGCATGGCGCGCCAGGCGCCCTGTGCGCGGTGTGCCGCCTCGATCGCGCGACGCGTCTCGGCAGCGCCCAGCGCCGGAACCTCGCCGATCGCCTCGCCGGTCGCCGGGTTCTTCACCACGATCGTGCGGTCGCTATCGGCCTGCACCCATTTTCCGTCGATGTAATTGGCCTGACGGAACAGCGTCGGGTCCTTCAACGGCAGCGGAGAGGTCGGGTTCAGCATGGCGGGTCCTCCTTGCCTCTGCCCCCGCCTGCGCGGGGGTTACGAGTGCAAGATAGGACCGCCTGGGCGGAGTGTCAGGGCCCCGGCCCTTGGCCGCTCACCACCGCTCGGTCGATGTGCTTTCCGGACGCAGGCGGTAGCCGCCGCCTTCGGTCACCAGGAGCGATGGGCGCGCCGGATCGGCCTCGATCTTCTGACGCAGCCGATAAATGTGCGTCTCCAGCGTGTGGGTTGTGACGGTCGCGTTGTATCCCCAGACCTCGTGCATCAGAATCTGCCGGTTGACCGCCTCTTCCGAGCGGTAGAGGAATTTGAGCACCGCCGTCTCCTTGTCGGTCAGGCGGATGCGCTTGTTGTTCGCGACGTCCTGCAGCAGCTTCTTCGCCGGACGGAATGTGTACGGCCCGACCGGGAACACCGCCTGCTCGCTGCGCTCGAAGATGCGCATCTGGGCGCGCAGGCGTGCCAGCAGTTCGCTGGCGCGGAACGGCTTGGCGACATAGTCGCTGGCGCCGGAGTCGAGCCCGCGCACCACGTCCGTCTCCTCGTTGGCGCCGGTCAGCATGATGATCGGCATGCTGTGTCCCTGCCGCCGCAGCCTGGCGCAATAGTCGCGTCCGTCGCCATCAGGCAGACCGATATCGAGGATCACCGCATCGAAATGTGTGTCTTCCTGGCCAAGAATCTTGTCGGCAGCCTCGATGCTCGCTGCTGTGGTGACGGCAAATTCCCCTGTTTCGTTGAGGTATTCGGTGAGGATGTCCAGCAGCGTCGCGTCGTCCTCGACGATCAGGATCGGTCTCCGGTTCGGCATGATGCTCACTCCCCCGCGAACATGATTGCATGTCAAAGTACGTTTCGACATTCGCCAAAGAGACCAGATTTCGTGGCGAAATTCGGTCCGCAAGCGGTCGCTTTGCCGTGAGTGGCCATATGAGCCGTGATCGATCACGACCGCGCGATCAGGGGCGATGGCGCCGGCGACCTCGTGCGCGCCGTGCCAGATCATCGTCATCGGCGACATAGAGCACGATGCCGAGGCCGACCCAGGCGATCCAGCGCAGGCGTTCCAGCATGCTCGCGATCAGGTTGGCCGCGACGCCCATCAGCACCACCGACAGCAGCAGCCCGGCGGCCAGCACCCAGGTGCTGCCGTGCGCGGCGCCGGCCACCGCCAGCACGTTGTCCAGGCTCATCGACACATCGGCCAGGATGATCTGGGTCATCGCCTGGCCGAGCGTCTTGCTGCCGCTGGCCGTCGCAGCGGTCGTCGTGGCCGCGCTGGTCGGCGCAGTTCGCGGATACATCTTCCAGCACACCCAGAGCAGCAGCAGGCCGCCGGCGAGCAGCAGTCCGATGATCGCCAGCAGCTGCAGCGCGATGGCGCCCAGCGCGATGCGGATCGCGGTCGCGCCGAGAATGCCGAGCAGGATGGCGGGGCGCTTCTGCTGCGCGCGGCAGGCCGGCGACCGCCATGCCGACGACGATGGCGTTGTCGCCGGCCAACGTGACGTCGATCAGCGATCACCTGGGCCAGGGCGGCGAGGTCATGCGGTCAGTGCAATCTGGTCCACGCGGATTCGGCCCTTGTCAGCCACCGGTGCAACGGTCTAGCTGGCCTCCCACCAGCACGGGACAGGGCAGCGATGGTTCCCCGTTACACCAGACCCGAGATGGCAGCCATCTGGGCGCCGGCCAACCGCTATCGCATCTGGTTCGAGATCGAGGCGCTGGCCGCCGAGGGCATGGCGCGAATGCGGCCTGATCCCGGCGAGCGCCGCGCGCACGATCCGCGAGAAGGGCGGCGCGAAGGTCGCGGCGATCAGCGAGGCCGACATCGAGCGGATCGATGCGATCGAGCGCGAGACGCGGCATGACGTGATCGCGTTCCTCACCTGGCTGGCCGAGGCGATCGGCGAGGACAGCCGGTTCGTGCACCAGGGCATGACCAGTTCCGATGTGCTGGACACCTGCCTGTCGGTGCAGCTCACCCAGGCGGCGGACCTGCTGCTGAAGGACCTCGATGCGGTGCTGGCGGCGCTGAAGGCGCGCGCGCTGGAGCACAAATACACGCTGACCATCGGCCGCAGCCACGGCATCCATGCGGAGCCGACGACGTTCGGGCTGAAGCTCGCCGGGCACTACGCGGAGTTCGCCCGCGACCGCGCGCGGCTGGTGGCGGCGCGGGCGGAAGTGGCGGTGGCGGCGATTTCAGCGGCGCGGTCGGCACGTTCGCGCACCTCGATCCGCGCGTGGAGGAATATGTCGCGGCGAAGCTGGGGCTGACGCCGGAGCCGGTCTCCACCCAGGTCATCCCGCGCGACCGGCACGCGATGTTCTTCGCCACGCTGGCGGTGATCGCCAGCGGGCATCGAGCGGCTGGCGACCGAGGTGCGGCATCTGCAACGCAGCGAGGTGCGCGAGGCGGAGGAGTTCTTCCATCCCGGCCAGAAGGGCTCCTCGGCGATGCCGCACAAGCGGAACCCGGTGCTGAGCGAGAACCTGACCGGCCTGGCGCGCGTGGTGCGCGCCGCCGTGGTGCCGGCGCTGGAGAACGTGGCGCTGTGGCATGAGCGCGACATCAGCCACTCCAGCGTCGAGCGGGTGATCGGGCCGGATGCGACGATCGCGCTGGATTTCGCGCTGATGCGGCTGGCCGGGATGATGCAGCGGCTGGTGGTGTATCCGGAGCGGATGGCGGCGAACCTGGAGAGCCTCGGCGGCGTGGTGCATTCCGGCGAGGTGCTGCTGGCGCTGACGCGGGCGGGGATTTCGCGCGAGGACGCCTACGCCATCGTGCAGCGCAACGCGATGGCGACGTGGAAGAAGCTGGGCACGCCGGAGGGGCGCAGCTTCCGCGACAACCTGCTGGCCGATCCGGAGGTGGCGCGGCGCGTGTCGGCGGCGGAGCTGGATGCGGCGATGGATGCGGCGATGCATCTGCAGGCGGTGGATCCGATATTCGATCGCGTATTCGGCAAGTGCGCGGCGGCCGAGCGGGTGCGGGCAAAGTCCGAGGGACCCTCCGGCGCAACGCGAGGCTGATGCCTGGGACCAAAGCGTTTGCGCGGTCATTGCGGGCGAAGCGAAACAATCTCCCGCGAGATGTGGCGCCTTGGCCACCCGGCGGGAGCGGCGTAAGTCATCAGCGCTCCAATGTGCACCGTCGTCCTGCTGATCCGCCCCGGCCATGCGTGGCCGCTCGTGCTCGCCGCCAATCGCGACGAGATGCTGAACCGCACGTGGGACCCGCCCGCCGCATACTGGCCCGATCGGCCGGGCGTGATCGCGGGGCGCGACCGTTCGGGGGCTGGCACCTGGATGGGCGTGAACCGCGACGGCGTGGTCGCCGCGGTGCTGAACCGGCCGGGCAGCCTGGGACCGGCCGCCGGCAAACGAAGCCGCGGCGAACTGCCGCTACTGGCGCTGGCACACGGTCGGCCGCTGAAGCTGCCGCAGCGATTGCCGCGCTGGACGCCGGCGCCTGGCGCAGCTTCAACCTGGTCCTGGCCGACCGGGCCGGCGCGATCTTCGTCCGCGGCCTCGGCCACGGCCGTCCGGAGGCCCAGCCGCTGGCGGCGGGTCTGCACATGGTCACCGCGCACGATCCGGACGATCCGGAGAGCCCGCGGGTCTGCCCGGCACCTGGCGCGGTTCCAGGCGGCGGAGGCGCCCGAGCCGGCCCGGATCGGGTCGAGGGCTGGCGGCCCTGGCAGGATATCCTGGCCGACCGAAGCGGGGAGCCGGGCGAGCAGATGAACGTGGTGCCGCGCGCCGGGTTCGGCACGGTCTGTTCCTCGCTGCTGGCGATTCCCGAAGCTGGTCCGCCGGTCTGGCTGTTCGCCGCCGGCCCGCCGGACGAGGCGCCGTTCTAGCCGGGTCCGGTGACCCCCGGCATGGCGGCCGGGGCCATGCGCTGCTATATCCAATCCAGCCATCCCGGCCACGCCGGGCGGGACGGCTTACTGCCCAAAGGGGATCGCGATGGCCCGCCGCCGCCAGCTCTACGAAGGGAAGGCCAAAATCCTGTTCGAGGGCCCGGAGCCCGGCACCCTCGTGCAGTACTTCAAGGACGACGCCACCGCCTTCAACGCCCAGAAGAAGGGCGTGATCACCGGCAAGGGCGTGCTGAACAACCGCATCAGCGAATACCTGATGATGCGGTTGGCGGAGATCGGCATCCCGACCCACTTCGTCCGCCGGCTGAACATGCGCGAGCAGCTTATCCGCGAGGTGGAGATCATTCCGCTCGAGGTGGTGGTGCGCAACGTCGCCGCCGGCAGCCTGTCCAAGCGGCTGGGCATCCCGGAAGGCACGCGGCTGCCGCGCTCGATCATCGAATACTACTACAAGAACGATGCGCTCGAGGATCCGATCGTGTCGGAGGAGCACATCACCTGCTTCGGCTGGGCCAACACCGCCGATATCGATGACATCGTGGCGCTGACACTGCGCATCAACGACTTCCTCGCCGGCCTGTTTCTCGGCGTCGGCATCACGCTGGTGGATTTCAAGCTGGAGTTCGGCCGGCTGTGGGAGAACGAGGAGATGCGGATCGTTCTGGCCGACGAGATCAGCCCGGACAATTGCCGGCTGTGGGACAGCAAGACCAATGAGAAGATGGACAAGGACCGCTTCCGCCGCGACCTGGGCAAGGTCGAGGAAGCGTACCAGGAGGTGGCCAAGCGGCTTGGCATCCTGCCGGAGGCGGGAGTGCGCGACATGAAGGGCCCGGAGCTCATGCAGTGAAGGCCACCGTGACGGTGATGCTGAAGCCGGGGGTGCTGGACCCGCAGGGCAAGGCGATCGGTCACGCGCTGCATACCTTGGGGTTCGGCAATGTCGGAGAGGTGCGGGCCGGGAAGGTGATCGAGCTTGAGCTGGCGGAGAGCGATCCGGAACGCGCCCGCGTCGCGGCCGAGGAGATGGCGCGGAAGCTGCTGGCGAACACGGTGATCGAGAGCTTCCGGGTGTTGGTGGATGGATAGCGCTGCCTCTCCCCCTCACCTTGCGGGAGGGGCTGGGAGGATCGGGCACCCATGAAGGCTGGCATCGTCGTCTTCCCCGGCATCAACCGCGAGCGCGACATGGCGATCGCGCTGCGCCGCTCCGGGGCGGAGCCGCGGATGGTCTGGCACAAGGAAACCGATCTCGCGGGTCTCGACCTGATCGTGATCCCGGGCGGCTTCTCGCATGGCGACTACCTGCGCTGCGGCGCGATGGCGGCGCATTCGCCGGTGATGACGGCGGTGCGCGAACACGTTGCGCGCGGCGGCTATCTGCTGGGCGTGTGCAACGGCTTCCAGATCCTGACCGAGGCCGGCCTGCTGCCGGGCGCGCTGCTGCGCAACGCCTCGCTGCGCTTCCTGTCGATGGACTGCCATCTGCGCGTCGAACGCGCCGACACCGTGTTCACCAGCCAGTATCAGCGCGGGCAGGTGTTTCGAGCGGTGATGGCGCATGGTGACGGCAACTACTTCGCCGACGCGGCCACGCTGGACCGGCTGGAAGGCGAGGGGCTGGTGGCGCTGCGCTACGCGACGCCGACCGGCGAGATCACGCCGGAGGCCAACCGCAACGGCAGCGCGCGCGCCATCGCCGGCATTCTGTCGCCGAACCTGCGCGTGCTCGGGCTGATGCCGCACCCCGAGGACCTGGTGGACCCGCTGATGGGCGGCACCGACGGCAAGCCGCTGTTCGACGCGCTGGCGGCGGCCTGACCAGGGCGGAATGAACGCTCGAAGACGCGCTCATCCCGTGCTGTCTCTTTGTTTAACTCGTTGTTTGATCGCGTGATTCAGACCTCTGGCGATTCCGCCTTCGGATATGCGATGGTAATCGCGCCGCGTCAGGCGATACCGGGGCACCTGATAGCGGCTTAGAATGTCCGTTGTGTAAACGTGCGTCCACGCACGCAGTTTACCCGCATTTGCCACCCCGATGACAGTCTCCCATGCGAGCGGCTATACCAGCCTCGTCCCATGACCAATTCAACCAGCTCAGCCCCAGTGGTCTCGCAGGCGCTCGCCGCGGAATTCGGTCTCAGCGCCGAAGAGTACGGCCGCGTACTGGAGATCATGGGGCGAACGCCGACGCTGACGGAACTGGGCGTGTTCAGCGTCATGTGGTCGGAACACTGCAGCTACAAGTCCTCGCGCGTCTGGCTGCGGCAACTGCCGACCAAGGCGCCCTGGGTCATCCATGGTCCGGGCGAGAACGCGGGTGTCGTGGACATCGGTGATGGACTCGCCGCGGTGTTCAAGATGGAGAGCCACAACCACCCGAGCTTCATCGAGCCCTATCAGGGCGCGGCCACCGGCGTCGGCGGCATCCTGCGCGACGTGTTCACCATGGGCGCCCGTCCGATTGCGAACCTCAACGCGCTGCGCTTCGGCTCCGCCGGCAATCCGATGACGAAGCGGATCGTGGATGGCGTGGTGCGCGGCATCGGCGGCTACGGCAACTGCGTCGGCGTCCCCACGGTCGGGGGCGAGATCAACTTCCATCCCGCGTTCGACGGCAATCCGCTGGTCAACGCGATGACCGTCGGGGTCGCGCCGAAGGATCGCATTTTTCTCAGTGCCGCGGCCGGCATCGGCAACCCGGTGGTCTATGTCGGGTCGAAGACCGGGCGCGACGGCATCCACGGTGCCACCATGGCTTCGGCCGAATTCGCCGCCGACGCGGAGGAGAAGCGGCCGACCGTGCAGGTCGGCGACCCGTTCACCGAGAAGCTGCTGATCGAGGCGTGCCTGGAACTGATGGCCACCGACGCGATCGTCGCCATCCAGGACATGGGCGCCGCCGGCCTGACCAGTTCCTCCGTCGAGATGGCCGGCAAGGGCAGCGTCGGCATCGAGCTGGATCTCGATCAGGTGCCGGCGCGCGAGACCGGCATGACCGCCTATGAGTTCATGCTGTCGGAGAGCCAGGAGCGCATGTTGATGGTGCTGCGCCCGGAACGCGAGGCCGCGGCGCGCGCCATCTTTGACAAGTGGGAGCTGGACTTCGCGGTGATCGGCCATCTGACCGATACCGGCCGCATCGTCGTGCGTCATCGCGGCGTCGTCGAGGCCGACATCCCGCTGGCGCCGCTCAACGATCAGGCGCCGCTTTATCACCGTCCGACGGTGGAGACCGCGAAGCAGCCACAGATCAATCCGGCGAAGGTCGAGGACCGCGCCGGCCTGACCGCGGCGCTGTGGAAGCTGATCGCCTGTCCCGATCTCGCCTCGCGTGCCTGGGTCTGGGACCAGTACGACAGCACCGTCGGCGGCCAGACGGTGAAGCGGCCGGGCGCGGCAGATGCCGCGGTGGTGAAGCTGGAGGGGCTGTCGAGCGCCCTGGCGCTGACCACCGACTGCACGCCGCGCTATTGCGTTGCCGATCCCGAGGCCGGGGGAGCGCAGGCCGTGGCCGAAGCGTGGCGCAACCTGACGGCGGTGGGTGCGCGGCCGTTGGCGCTGACCGACAACATGAACTTCGGGAACCCTGAGCGGCCGGAGATCATGGGGCAGTTCGCCGCCGCGATCCGCGGCATGGCGGCTGCCTGCGAGGCGCTCGATTTCCCGGTCGTGTCGGGCAATGTCAGCCTGTACAACGAAACGCGCGATCCGTCCGGCGCGGCGCGCGCTATCCTGCCGACCCCTGCGATCGGCGGTCTCGGTGTGCTGGACGATGCGGCGAAGGCGGTGGGGCTGGCGCTGGGACCGTGGCTCGACATCGTGCTGATCGGTGCCACGAAAGGCTGGCTCGGCCAATCGCTGTGGCTGCGTGAGATCGCCGGCCGGGAGGCGGGCGCGCCCCCGCCGGTCGATCTGGCCGCGGAGCGAGCGATCGGAGATTTCGTGCGTACGCAAATCCTCACCGGCAATGTCCGTGCCTGCCATGACGTGTCCGACGGGGGGCTGCTGGTCGCGGTGGCGGAGATGGCGATGGCGGGGCTGACGGGTGTCCGGCTCTTCACCGGTCCGCGGGAAATCCCCGGCCACGCCTATTGGTATGGCGAGGACCAGGGTCGCTACCTCCTGGCGGTGCCGGATGCCGGCCAACTGATCCGCACGGCGGAGGCAGCCGGGCTGCCGGCCGTACGGATCGGCACATCCGGCGGACAGGATTTGACACTGCCCGATGGGGGCACAATATCCGTGCGGGCGTTGCGCGCGGCGCACGAACGCTTCTTCCCGTCCTGGATGGACGGCACCGGCTGACCGGGGAGAGAACGGCATGGCGATGGCGGCCAATGAGATCGAGGCGCTGATCAAGGCAGCGATCCCGGACGCCCGCGTCACCGTCGAGGACCTCGCCGGAGACGGCGACCACTACGCCGCCACGGTGGTATCGGAGCAGTTCCGCGGCATGCCGCGCGTCAAGCAGCACCAGATCGTATACGCGGCTCTGCGCGGCCGCATGGGGGGCGAGCTGCACGCCCTCGCGTTGCAAACCTCAGCCCCGGACTAGGAGTTCCAACGATGGCCAACGACGTGTTCGAACGCATCCAGAGTGAAGTCAGCGAAGCGCCGGTGATGCTCTACATGAAGGGCACCGCGATGTTCCCGCAATGCGGGTTCTCGGCGCGCGTGGTGCAGATCCTTACCCACATGGGTGTGCCGTTCAAGACGGCGAACGTGCTGGAGGACATGGAGCTGCGCGAGGGGATCAAGCAGTTCTCGCAGTGGCCGACCGTTCCGCAGCTCTACGTAAAGGGCGAGTTCGTCGGCGGCTGCGACATCATCACCGAGATGTTCCAGACGGGCGAACTGGAGACGCTGCTCGCCGAGAAGGGCATCGAGCACAAGACCGAGGCGTAAGCTTCGCCGCATTGCGTTAGGGCTTTCTTGATGCGCCGATGCGCACGCTGACGGCGTGCGTGTCGGCGTTGTCATCCCTGCCTATAATGCCTCGCCCTGGATCGGCGATGCGATCGCGTCGGTGGTCGCGCAGACGCACCAGGACTGGACACTGGTTGTGGTTGACGATGGATCGGCCGACGGGACCGGTGCGGTTACCGCGGGCTTTGTCGATCCACGCATACGCTTGATACGGCAGGCGAATGCCGGCGTGTCCGTGGCGCGGAATTGCGGCGCGGACGAACTATGCCGCGCCGCCCCCTCCCCCCAACCCCTTCCCGCAAGGGGAGGGGGAGAACGGGAGGGGGTTGGGGGGAGGGTGGACGCGGTCCTGTATCTGGACGCGGATGACTGGCTCGCGCCGGACGCGCTGTCGCGTCTCGTCGCAGCCCTCGATGCCTCGCCAAACGCCGTCGCAGCCATCGGACCCTATGCGTTCGTCGATACAGGCACCGTCCGTCGTCCGCCCTCCGGCGACATCCTGCGGCGCCTGCTGGTGGGCAACCTGTTCGCCAACGGCGGCCATCTCCTGGTGAGCGGCGAGGCAATGCGCATGGCTGGCGGCTTCCTCCCCGGCATCGCCTACGGCGAGGATTGGGAATTCTGGATCCGGATCGCGCTGCAAGGCCGCTTCGCCTCGGTCCCGGGTCGCGGTCCGGTGCTATACGTCCGCCCGCAGCCCGGCGGAGCCTATCATCGCCTCGCCGCCGATCCGGCCGCGTTCGCACCATGCATGGACGCGATCTTCGGCAACCCCGCTCTGCTTGCGCGCTTCGGCCCGCGGCGCCTGGCCGCGATCCGCCGGCATACCGACGCCGAGAACGACTGGATCATCGGCCGCGAACTGATCCGCCATGGCCGGAGGCCGGAAGGCCTTGCCCGGTTGCGCTGCTCGGTCAGCGCTGCGCCCGGCCTCAAGCGTGCCGCGCTGCTCGCCGCCGCCTATGCGCTGCCGCTGCTGCCGCCCGAATGGCGTGGCCCGTTCCGACCCTATGCCCGGGCGGGCGAGGCGCGCGTGAACTTTGCCTGTAGCGTGCCGACCAGGCCTTGCGGCAGGAAGATGATGAACACCACCAGCAGAGTGCCGTAGATGATGTTGTCCCATCCAACGGCGGCGGTGCCGAACCCGATGCGCAGGACCTCCGCCAGCAGGATCGTGATGAATGCGCCGATCGTCGGACCGAGCAGCACGTAGATCCCGCCGACCACCGCCGCGAACACCATTTGCAACGACACCGAGATGCCGCTGACGGTATCGGGCGAGATGAACATCTGGTACTGGCAGTACATCGCGCCGGCAAACGCGGTCATTGCCGCGCTGATCAGGGTGATCTTCAGCTTCTCCCAAGTCACATGCACGCCGGCCGCCGCGGCGGCGTCCTCATCCTCGGCGATCGCCTCCAGCGCGTAGCGCAGCATGCTGCGGTCAACGCGGTAGCGGATGAACAGTCCCACGCCCCATACGCCGAGAGCGATCAGGTACCAGGTCATCTTGTCGGTGAACTGCAACGCGAAGATCGAACTGCCGCCGTTGTAGCGCTGCGGTGTGTAGCCGAGTGACCCGCCGGTCAGGTCGCGGGTCGCGGTGATGACCTGAAGGACGATCGCGCTGAGCGCCAGGGTCACCAGTGCGAAATAGTGGCCGACGATGCGGAAACGAAAGCAGGGCCACGCGATCACCAGGGCGACGAGGGCGACGGCAAGCATGGCGATCGGAATGCCGATCCAGGGCGTGAGGTGGAAATAGTTCCACAGCAGCGCGGTGACATAGGCGCCGATCCCCATGAAGCCGCCATGGCCGAGCGACACCAGGCCGAACCGCCCCATCACCGACCAGGAGGTGTACATGAAGGACCAGATCAGCACGATCACCAGCATGTGCAGCGGGTATGGCTCGTGGTACACGAACGGCAACGCGACCAGCGCCGCGCCGGCCACGCACGCCAGGGCGCGGCTCACGACCGGCGTGCCATGAGGCCCTGGGGCCTCGCGAACATCATGGCGATGAAGAAGCCGAAGGCGAAGACGTAGCCCCACTCGAGGTCGAGGTAGAGTCCGCTGACCGAGATGATCTCGGCGAAGATGAACGAGGCGACGAAGCCGCCGATCATGTTCCCGAGGCCGCCGAGTACGCAGATCATGAAGGTGGTCGGCCCGAAGGTGAGGCCGATGAACGGATGCACATCGTATTGCAGCACCAGCAGGGTCGATGGCGAGGCCAGCCAGCGCGCCGCCGATTGCCGAGGTGATGATGTAGACGCGCCGTGCGTCGACACCCATCAGCGGCATGATCTGCCGGTCCTGGGCGATGGCGCGGATCGCGGTGCCGGTATAGGTGCGCGCCAGGAACAGGTACAGCAGCACCATGCCGGCGAGGGCGGCGCCGAACGCGAGCAGGCGTGCGTAGCTGATATACATATCGGCGACATCCAGGACCGGCAGACGGATGCCGAGATTGCGGAAGTCGATGCCGAACATGACGGTGGCGGCGCTTTGCAGGAAGAACAGCACGCCGCCGGTTGCGAGCAACTGATTGATCGGCGCGGCGCCGAGCAATGGGGCGATGACCAGAAGATGAAGGACAACGCCCAGTGCTCCGACGCCGGCAATGCACAGCACCGCCGCGAGCAGGAACGGCAGGTGATAGATCTTGAACAGGAAGAACATGCCGTACATGCCGAGCATGATCAGCTCAGCATAGCAGATCCACACGACATCGATCACGCCGAAGATCAGGTTCAGCCCGAGTGCCAGAAGCGCCAAAACGCCGCCAAGCAGTACGCCGTTGATCAGCGCTTCGAGCAGGTAGACATCGAAGATGCCGGACACTTCGTGGTCTTATTGGCTTGTCGAGGTCGAGTGCTTGCCGGCCGCATAGCCCTGATTGTACGAGGCCTGCTCGTTCTTCTTCACCGAGTCGTAGATCAGACCTCCCGCCAGGCCTGCCGCGGCGCCGGCGACCGCGCCGAGGGCGGCATTACCACCGATCGCACCGAGCACCGCGCCACCGGCGGCACCGATCCCAGTTCCGGTTACGGCGCGTTGCTGCGTGTCGGTAAGGCCCGAACAGCCCGCGAGGGCGAGGCAGGCAGCCAGCAACAGCACAATCGTCGATTTCATGTGTTCTGCTCCTCTGGATCACTTGCCGCGCTTGCAGGAGTATTTGCTGACGAGATAGCCGGTCACCCCATCGGCGGCCGTCTGCGACATCGCCTGCGGATTCGCCTTGGCCCACTGCACGAAATCGGCGATTGCCTGGTTTCGGGTAGGCATCGGCGTGTCAGGCATGCAGAACATCTTGCCCATGCGCTTGGCGGCATTCTCCTCCGTCAGTACCCGATAAACGCCGAGCGTGAAGCCGTGGCAGAAGTTCAGCGCGGCGGTGCCCATCGGATCGGTTGGCCCCGTGGAACAGAGCTCCACGAGATCTCCGGTGTTGCGCAATTGGAACGTGTCCTCGGTGACGGCGGCGTTGCCCCTGGCGGGCAATGCGACCGCGCACAGGGCAATGCCAGCCAACCAATGCCTGCGCTGCATCCTTGCTTCTCCTTCAGTGGAACGCCGCGTTGTAGCCTGACTTCAGACGCCAAGGTAAGCCTCGCGGATGTGCTCGCTGTTCAGTAGCGCATCGGCGGAGCCGGAGGTGCGCAGGGTGCCGGCCTCCAGCAGATAGGCGCGGTCGACCACGCGCAGCACCTGACGGACATTCTGCTCGACGATCAGCACCGTGAGGCCGCTGGAACGGATGCGTTCGACCAGGCCGAAGACCTGCTGCACGACGACCGGCGCGAGGCCGGCCGAGGGTTCGTCGAGCAGCAGCAGCCTGGGTTCCGACATCAGTGCGCGACCGATCGCGCACATCTGCTGCTCGCCGCCCGACATGGTGCCGGCGAACTGGCGCCGGCGTTCGTGCAGCCGCGGAAAGAGCTGGTAGACGAAGTCGAGGCGTTCGCGGAACTTCGCGCGGGCGGCGGGGATGTAGGCGCCCATGCGAAGGTTGTCCTCCACGGTCATGCGCGGAAACAGGCGGCGGTTCTCCGGCACGTGCGCTATGCCCAGTTCGACGATGCGGTAATTGGGTGTTGCGGTAAGGTCGGTGCCATCCATGCGCATGCTGCCGCGCGTCGGGCGGATCAGGCCGGAGATCACGCGCATCAGTGTGGTCTTGCCGGCACCGTTGGGGCCGATCACAGCGACCGCCTCGCCGGCATTCACTTCGAGCGAGATGCCGAACAGCGCCTGGAAGCTGCCATAACCGGCATCGACGGAATTGAGTTTGAGCATTGTCTGGTCCGGCGTCATTGCAACGGGCGGGAAGTGACCTCGGTCGCGCTACGCACTTTGACCGGGATTGCGTCGTCGCGTTGCTCGTCGCAATGACAGTTTGGGACGCGGCTGATCATGTCCTTTCTGCCGCGTAGGCCTGGGTGGCGGCGGCGTCGGTGCCGAGGTACACCTCAATCACCCGCGGGTCGGCCGCGACTTCGTGCGGCAGGCCCTCGGCGATCTTCTCGCCATGGTCGAGGACCATAATGCGGTCGACCACGCGCATCAGCACGCCCATGATGTGTTCGACCCAGATGATGGCGACGCCGAGTTCGCCGCGGATGTTGCGGAGCATGTCGGCTGCCTGATGCATCTCGGCTTCGTCCAGTCCGCCGAGGCTTTCGTCGGCCAGCAGGAGCTTCGGCGCGGTCGCCAGGGCTTTTGCCAGCTCGAGCTTCTTAAGCCCCGCGGCACCCAGGCCGCTGACCGGCGCGGCGCGATCGGACGGCAGGCCAACGACCGCCAGCGCACGTTCGGCCGCGGCGAACGCGCCGGATTTTGTGGTGCCCTCGCTGCCGTAGAAGCCCGCCAGCACCACGTTCTCGAAGATTGACAGCCGGCGGAACGGCCTGGGGATCTGGAACGTGCGGCCGATACCGCGATGGATGATGCGGTGCGGTGGCGCGCCGGCGATCTCACGACCCTCGAAGCGGATCGAGCCGGAGGTCGGCGCGAACGTTCCCGAGAGCATGTTGAAGATCGTGCTCTTGCCAGAGCCGTTCGGGCCGATCAGGCCGAGTATCTCGCCCTGATCGACCTTGAACGATACATTGTTGACGGCGGTGAAGCCGCCGAAGCGCTTGATCAGGCCGGCGACTTCCAGCACGGCATCACTGCGCGGCGTAGGGCGAGCTCGACGGCAGCTTCAACGCCGGTTCGCGCTGCTGCTGCGACTTCGGCCACACCACATAGGCCTTGTCGTCGATGTACTGGATCACCACGGGGAAGGCACGCGTGTTCTGCCCTGCCATCGACTGATCCACACCCTCGAATTTGACACCGAAGCCGAGCATCGTGCCGCCGTCCGGTATATCGGTATCACGCGCGGCCTTGGCGAGCGCATCGGCGCTGACGCCACCGTATTTCGTGATGGCACGCGGCAGCACATCCGACAGGAACAGGTAGGTGTTGGAGGCTGCCATGCCAACATGCGGCGATTTGATGACGGTGTCGGGCAACGCCTTCATGTAAGCATCGCCCACCATCTGGATCATTGGCGGCAGTTCCGGCTTGAGCGCCTTCGGATTGGTGTCCCAGATCGAGATCGGATCGACGTCGAAGAAGTAGTTGGCGTCAGTGCCGACCGCCTGCTTGATGCGAGTGTAGTCTGTGTAGCCGGCACCATGGCCGACCAGCGCACTGAAGCGCAGCCCAAGCTCGCGCGCCTGACGCAGGAACAGGCTGATGTCCGGGTTATAGCCAGTGTGGAGGATCACGTCGGGCCGCGCCCGCTTCAGCTTGGTGACCAATGATGACAGGTCGGGTGCATTGGCCGAATATCCCTCATCGAGCACAACATTCAGGCCGCCCTCTTTCGCACCCTCCTCGTTGCCCTTGGAGACATCGACGCCGTAAGGGCCGTCCTCATGGATGATGGCAACGCGCGTATCCTTTGGGTCCTTGCCGAGCTGCGCCTTGGCGTAGGCGGCCACCATCTCGGTCGAGGCAAGGCCCCATTGCTTACCGTAGGGTTGTGGCCGGAACACGTATTTCAGGTGACGGTCCTGCAACACCGGGGAGGCGATGCAGGTGGTGATCCACATGAACTTCTTGAACTCCTCGATACGCGCTGCGGCCGGCACGCATTCGGCTGAGGAGTAGAAGCCCAGCAGCATGTCTACCTTTTCCTGCTCGATCAGGCGGACCGCCTCGTTGATCGCGACATCGGGTTTGCTCTGCGAATCGGCGTAGACCGCCTCGATCTTGTAGCCGTCGATCGGGCCCTTCTGGACGAACCAGTCGATCATGGTCTTGGCGCCGAGATAGTGCAGCGCCGCACCGCCGCCGGCGAACGGGCCGGTCAGGTCATAGATCACACCGATCTTCAGTGTCTTGGTCGCATCGTCCGCCTGGGCGGTCGCGACCGCGGCAAGCAACAGCACGCCGGCCACCAGCCCGCGTGTCATGCGCGACAGTACGTCTCGGAGCATTTGCGTTCCCCAGTCCAGTATTGATCTTTGAATTTGGGCCTACCCGTCGGACAGCTTATGGAGTCGGAACGGTGGGCGTCAATCTTGGTCGCGCTGAGGACCTCGCGCGCACTGTGGCTGGCCCGCCGGCCAACCGTCGGGACTGGCCGCCCCAGGCGGCCTCGGCGCCGGCATCGGCCCGCGAAGACCCCGAACAGCAAAGACGGCCGCGGTCATCGCCGCGACCGCACGACTTGGCGATGTATACACAAATCGGACCCCGAGGCGGGAGCCGATCGGACGTACGACACACCCTCAAGGCCGCCGAAGCCTGACAGAAGGCGGGGTATGTCTTCGAGCTTGGACTGGGTCAGAGCGGTCAATCGATCACAACACCGGCATCATCTATTCGGCATTCGGCGCCCGCGACGTGCAACGCGCCGAAGGTGGCGGAGGACTGCTGGACCTTCCCATGTCCGGCCCGACCGAGGCAGCGTTTCAATCCATGCAACGACTGTTTCTTGGGCGTTTGGACGTTTGGCGAGAACAAAACGGCGGCGAAGGAGCTGGCGCATTTCCTCATGTCGGACTTCGAGCACTGGTCGGAGGTCGAGCCACCGAAGGCGCAGTGTACCATTATCCGATGCAGCCGCGGCACGATGCGCACGAGAATATAACAGCGTATCCGGCGCCGCCGGACATCGCGGCACAGACGTATTCGCGCGCCATTCACCCGACGATGATGGCCAAGGTCTATTCCGGCCAGACCAGAAGTCATCGCGTGGGCGAAGAACGAACTGGAAGCTTTATGCGTTGAAGCCCGCCGGTCCGGTGCGGTCCGGACCGGCCTTACCATGCGGGAGTTGAAAAGACGCCCGGCATTCGCGCAAGATACGGCAGACGAAGGGTCCCCACACGTAACGACCCCCCGCGTCATTGCCAAGTGCCCGTCGGCCAGGAGCTTCTCATGGACTTGAACGACCAACTCGACGTCCGCACTCAGCCGGTCGATCAGACCGATCGCGAGATCGCGAGCAGCGCCGTGGAAGGCGACAACGGCCGGCTGGATGAAGAT
>CAVPTU010000028.1:0-54229 GCA_963708565.1 uncultured Alphaproteobacteria bacterium | reverse complement strand
AGGACGCGATCTTCTTCCCGAAGGGGTCGCGCATCCTGTTCTCCACGCCAGATCGGGCGCTTGCGTTCTATGTGGGCTACCGCAGCTTCGCCCCTTAATCGTCATGCCGGTCAGCATGTCTCACACCAGCGTGCCACGCTGGACCGCCGAATTTACTGCGCCCGTCACCGCCTCGCGGGTGGTCGTGATCGCCGCCGATCTCGCCGACACCGTCGCGCGGGTGGTTTCGGCCCTCGGCTGCGATGACACGCCGGTGGCGCCGGCCAGCCTGGGCGAGCTGCTGGAAAGAGCCTGCGTCGGTTGGCATTTCGTGATCGTGGGATCCGAGGCGCTGGTGGCCTCGGTGCGGGCGCAGCTGCTCGCGGCCGGTGCGATCGACGCCGAAATGACGGCGGTGGTCGACGACGGTCAACAACGCCAGGTGTATTGCACGCATTGCCGTTGGGTGACCTCGGCGCCGATCGCGGTCAGCGCCACGCTCGATTGCGCCGGATGCGGCGCACCAGCTGGCCGTCTACCACCACTTCTCCCGCCGCTTGGGCGCCTACATGGGCTACCGAGTCGACTCCGAGGAACTGCCGTGACCTGGGAACTCCTGTCGTGACCTGGGGACTCACGGTGGCCGCGGCGACACCGCTCACCGCTGACGTGCGCAGGCTGGTACTGACGACCACGGACGGGTCGGCATTGCCGTCGTTCACGCCGGGCAGCCACATCGCCGTGGAATGTGGTGACGGGCGCCGCAATGCGTATTCCCTGACGGGACCCGGCGTGGAGCCCGACCACTATGCGATCTCGGTGAGGCTGGCCGCGGACGGCCGCGGCGGGTCGCGCTGGCTGCACGAGATCGCCGTCGGCCAGCCCGTATCGGTATCGGCGCCGCGAAGCGATTTCCCGCCGGTGCTCACCGCCCGCCACCACATGTTCGTTGCGGGCGGCATCGGCATCACGCCGGTGCTGTCGCACGTGCGGGCTGCGGTGGCGTGGGGGCGGTCGTTCGAGGTGCATTATGTCGGGCGCCCGGGCACGGTCGCGCACCTCGATGAGCTGCTCGCGCTGTGCGGTGATCGGCTCGCGGTCTATGCGCACCGGGGTGAGCTGTGGGCGGTTCTGGGCCCCGCCCTGCGGGATCGGGCGCTTGGCACCCACCTGTACACATGCGGGCCCGCCGCGATGATCGATGAGGTGGCCGCGCGGGCCGAGGCCGCCGGCTGGCCGCGACAGCGGCTGCACGCCGAACGATTCGCAGCGGCCGTCACCGATCCGGGCGTACCGTTTGCCGCCAAACTGGCCCGCAGCGGCATGCTGGTGCCGGTCGCGCCGGGAATTTCGCTGCTGGATGCGTTGCTGGCCAAGGGGATTGACGTCGCCAACATGTGCCGCCAGGGAGTGTGCGGCGAATGTCGGCTTCCGGTGCGCGGTGGCGGGATCGACCACCGCGACCACTACCTGACCGATGACGAACGCGCGGCGGGCGATGCGCTGATGGCGTGCGTCTCCCGTGCCGCGGGCGATCTTCTGGAGCTGGAGCTATGACGACGACCGAGTACTCGGAAGCCGTGCGGCGCTTTCCCTTTCCGTTCCCCAAGGACCAGTATCGCTACAGCACCAACCTCGAACCCGCGGGCACTGTCACGATCACGCCGGTCGGCGAATGGGGTGCGCGCCAGGTCGACATCGATGAATACTACGAGGCCGAATTGGCCGAGCGGAGCCGGATTCTGGAGCAGGATCCGTCCCGCTACCAATGCCTGGCGCACATGGCTCCTGCCGCGTGGGACGCCATGTTGACCTTGATGCGGGAACTGGCCGTCGGCTATCCCGAGCAGATGTCGCTGCACCGGACCGGCACGCAATGGCATTGGCGCAACACCAGACTGGCATCGACACCACCTTCGTCCTGGGCGACGTATCCACGCTGCCCTGCCCGCCGTTGCGGTTCATCGCCGATCAGGTGCAGGAGGACATCGTGCTGCTGGATCAGCGCGAGGGCCAGCTCTGGGGTGACGCCGGGGTGGTCACTTTCGCCGCCGACTGGTCGATTGCCTTCGACTGCGGAATGAGCTTCCTGCAGATCCACGGCCCGGTGCCGCGCGTGCACACCGAGCGCGTGATCACCCGCGCACATGACTTCCTGCTGCGTCTGCAGCCCGATCGCAGCTATCGGCGCACCAATTGGACCCTGACCGTGGACGGCAAGCTCGACACCTCCACCGAGCGGTACCCGGAGTGGGGCCGCGACCGGCGCACGCTCGCCGAAGGCCCGCTCGACGACGTCGGTGCGCGGCTGTACCTGCGAGTGGAGGTGCAGCACCTGATCCGGCTGGCCGCCTCTGGCGCAGTGATGTTCCTCATCCGCACCTATATGTTGCCGCTGCGCGACGTCGTGACCGTGCCCGAGTGGGGGCGGCGGCTGCATGCTGTGCTGGTCGAATTGCCCCAGGACATGGCCGATTACAAGGGCCTCTCCCGCACCCGCGAACCCGCGGTGCGCTGGCTGGCAAGCCTCGGAATGGCGACGTAGCGGGGGAGGCGCGGGCCGGGTTGGCCTATGCCTGACCGACTGGTTGTCCGAGCTGGCTGTCTTGTTCGACTCCGTCGAGCTGGTCGATGGGGACGTCCTTGAAGACCGCGAAGCTGGAGGGCTGCTCGGTCAGGTAGGGGAAGTGAAAGCCACACTTGGGACACTGCTCTCGCAGCACCATCTGCTCCTGGGCGAGCTCGTACTGCTTGTCCTGTAGCTCACCGCAGCACGGGCAGATGCGGAGCAGCCGGGTACCGACCAGCTCGAAGTTGGTGATGATGTCTTCCATGATCGCGCCGTTGGCCGCCCAGGCCTTGGCGTACTTGTGGTAGGTGTCCATGTGCCAGTCATAAAGGGCTTGCTTGCTCGTCCAGAAGCTGCACTCGTTGAACCAGCCCGGGTCGTCCGGGTGCTCCCACCACGTGAGGTGGAGGAAGCCGGGGAGCTGCATCAGGTGGTGACGCGTATCCCCGAAGACGACCTTGAACTTCTCGTAGGCGTCCGGGCTGGAGAAGCGCACGCGTTGCATGCTGAGGTAAATGGGCACTGGATACCTCCTGGTCGGTTTTCGGACACTTGATTGCGCGTCGGCGGCGACGACAGGGGCAGAAGTCCAAGCACCGGCAAGAGACGTCACCCGGTCGCATCAGCAACGCGCTAACGGGAGCCAACCCTGCGCCAGGCCACCGACTTCCGGGCCTATTGGCTCTAGAGTTTAGCCAGAATGACGCCGTCCACCAGAGCCAATTAGCACGTATGTGGGGGAGCCACGTGACATCCGACCGAAACATGGGCTGGACTGCGGATACCGCCGCCATGAAGCCGGCGGTGCCCGCCTACAAGGCGCTCTACGAACAGTTCAGGACCAGCATCCTGAGCGGGCAGCTGGCCGCGGGCTCGCGGCTCCCACCCAGCCGTGTGCTGGCGGCCGAGACGCGCTTGTCCCGCAACACGGTCCTGGCAGCATTCCAGCGACTCGAGGCGGAGGGTTACGTCACGGGCCGCCAGGGCTCGGGCACCTACGTCGCGCAGATCCTGCCGGAGCAGTTGCTCCGGCCAGCGGGCGGCGCCGGCCCATCGGTGTCGCACTCGATCAACACGACCGGCAAACTCTCGGTCCGCGGTGAGCAGCTGGCCCGAACCCGCCGGGTCCCGCTGCCCTCCGTGCTGGGCAGCAAGCCGCGTGGCACGTCTTTTCTCATCGGTCTGCCGGCCCTGGACGCTTTCCCCTTCGCAATTTGGAGCAAGCTCTACTCATCGCGCTTCAACAAGTCCGCACCGCTGCTGATGCGCTACGACGACCCCGCCGGCTACCGGCCGCTGCGAGAGGCGATCGCCGCCTACATCGGCACCGCCCGCGGTATCCATTGCACCGCTGATCAGGTGATCGTGATGACCGGATCGCAGCAGGCCCTCGAGTTCTGCGCGCGTATCCTGCTCGATCCCGGAGACACCGCCTGGCTCGAGGACCCCGGCTACCTCGGCGCCAGGGCCGCGCTGGTCTCCGCGAGCGCCCGCATCGTCCCGGTACCCGTCGACGAGTGCGGACTCGACGTCGCCGCGGGCATCAAGCTGGCGCCGACGGCGCGGCTCGCGGTGGTGACCCCGTCACATCAGTTCCCGCTCGGGCACACGATGTCACTGGACCGTCGCATCACCCTCATCGATTGGGCGGGTCGCAACGGGTCGTGGATCGTCGAGGACGACTACGACGCCGAATTCCGTTACGTCGGTAGGCCCCAAGCAGCCCTCAAGGCAATCGACACCTACCAGCGCGTCATCTATGTCGGCACCTTCAGCAAGGCCCTCTTCCCGAGTCTGCGGCTCGGCTACATCATCGCCCCTCCCGACCTGGTCGACGGGTTTCTCGCCGCACATCTGAGCATCGACATGCACGCGCACCTGATCGACCAGGCCGTTGTTGCAGACTTCATGGAACACGGCCACTTCGCCCGCCACCTGCGTCGGATGCGGGTCCTTCACCGCGAGCGGCAACAGCTGCTCATTCAGGAGGCCGAACGGATCAGCGACAAGATCCAACTGACCCCCTCCGATGGGGGCCTGCATCTGGTCGGGTGGCTCCCAGACCGCAACGACGACAACGTGATCGCACAACGGCGAATGCGCTGATCGCCAACGATGCGGTGATCGCCAACGATGCGCTGCGGCAGGGGGTGCACGTTTGGCCTCTGTCGACCCATCGCCTGCGACCCGGGAACACGGCCGCGCTTCTCCTCGGCTACGCCGGGACCACGAAAGCCGACATGCGCTACGGAGTGGACGTCCTCGACAACGTGCTCACGAATAACTAGCGCTGCCCGGGATCCAGTTGGTTCCGGCGAGCGGCACTCGGGCCATGGCGGCCGATTCCACAGTGAGGGCGACGAGGTCTTCGGGTTCGAGGTTGCGCAGGTGGGACTTTCCGCATGCGCGGGCGAGGGTTTGGGCTTCCATGGTGAGCACGCGCAAATAGTTGGCCACCCGGCGGGCCCCGTCGACGGGGTCGAGCCGCTTCTCCAGCTCAGGGTCTTGGGTGGTGATTCCGGCGGGGTCGCGGCCGGCCTGGAAGTCGTCGTAGAAGCCGGCTTCGGAGCCCAGTTCGCGGTACTGCTCGGCGTAGCGCGGATGGTTGTCACCGAGCGCGATCAGGGCGGCGGTACCGATGGCCACGGCATCAGCGCCCAGGGCCATCGCCTTGGCGACGTCGGCGCCGGTGCGGATGCCGCCGGACACGATCAGGTGCACCTTGCGGTGAACGCCGAGTTCCTGAAGTGCCTGCACCGCTTGGGGAATCGCGGCCAGTGTCGGGATGCCGACGTGTTCGGTGAACACCTCCTGAGAGGCGGCGGTGCCGCCCTGCATGCCGTCGACCACCACCACGTCGGCGCCGACCTTCACGGCGAGCTGGACGTCGTAGTAGGTGCGGGTGGCGCCCACCTTGATGTAGATGGGTTTTTCCCAGTTGGTGATTTCGCGAAGCTCGATGATTTTGATCGCGAGATCGTCGGGTCCGGTCCAGTCGGGGTGGCGGCAGGCGCTGCGCTGGTCGACACCTTGGGGCAGGGTGCGCATCTCGGCGACTCGTTCGCTGATCTTTTGCCCGAGCAGAAGACCGCCGCCGCCGGGCTTGGCGCCTTGCCCGAGCACGATCTCGACGGCGTCGGCCTTGCGCAGGTCGTCGGGGTTCATCCCGTAGCGCGACGGGAGGTATTGGTAGACGAGGTTCTTGGACTGGCCGCGCTCTTCGGGTGTCATGCCGCCGTCGCCGGTGGTGGTCGATGTGCCGACCTCGCTGGCTGCGCGGCCGAGCGCCTCCTTAGCTCGTCCCGACAACGCGCCGAAGCTCATGCCGGCGATGGTGATGGGGATGTCGAGGTGCAGCGGGAACTTCGCGTGCAGGTCGCCAAGGACCACGTCGGTACCGCAGCGTTCCCGGTAGCCCTCGAGGGGGTAGCGCGACATCGACGCCCCGAGGAACAGCAGGTCGTCGAAGTGGGGGAGCTTGCGTTTGGCACCCCATCCGCGGATGTCGTAGATCCCGGTCTCGGCAGCTCGCTGAATCTCGTGAATCACGTCGCGGTCGAAGGTGGCCGATTCTCGCAGTCCTGGCGCGTTGGTGGTCACGGTTGTCCTCCTTGACAGTCCGGTCAATACGCCGCGGCGTTGTCGACGTGGAAGTTGTACAGGGTGCGCGCCGACCCGTAGCGCCTGAACTCGGTCGGCGCGGCGTCGATACTCGCCGCGTCGCAGCAGTTCCTTCACTTCGGCCAGATGCTCGGCGCGCATCGGTTTCTCGACACAGTCGGCCCCGAGCGATGCGACGGTGCCGCGCACGTAGATCCGCGCCTCATAGAGTGAATCACCCAGCGCTTCACCGGCATTGCCGCATACCACCAGGCGCCCTGCCTGGCCCATGAAGGCGCTCATGTGTCCGATGTTGCCGCCGACGACGATGTCGACGCCCTTCATCGATATGCCGCAACGGGCGGACGCGTTGCCGTCGATGACGAGCAGCCCACCGTGTGCGGTCGCGCCGGCCGACTGCGACGCGTCGCCGGTGACCCGGACGGTGCCCGACATCATGTTCTCCGCGACGCCGACGCCGGCGTTGCCGACGACGGTGACGGTGGCGTGCTTGTTCATTCCCGCGCAGTAATAGCCGACGTCGCCGTCGATGGTGACCTCGAGTTCGGCGTCGAGCCCGCACGCGAGGGCGTGGGCGCCGCGCGGATTGGTGATCCTCAGCGGCGTCGGCGCATCGGCCGACCCGAGCAGCGCGTTGATCTGGCGGGTACTGGACGTGGTGAGGTCGATCGTGACCGCCGCGCGCGGTCGCTACCGGTGCCATACGTACACCTCTTCGGGTTCGGGCTCGAACATGCGGGCGTCGTCGATGCCCGGAAGGTCCGCCAAGCGCGCGATACTCCGAGGCCATGGCGACCCATTGGCGGGTCTCGGCGACGATGGCCGGCTTCCAGGAGACCGCGTCGCGGACCACCGCGAACGAGTCGGCAGTGGATACCAGCAGGGTGTAGAACCCGTCGAACGTCTCGTTGAGCATCAACAGCGCCTTCTCCAGTCCGGCGCCCTCGGCGAGCTGTTTCGCTACGAAGCGGGCGCCCACCTCGGTGTCGTTCTCGCTGTCGAAGACGACGCCTTCACGCTCCAGTTGGTGCTTGATCGACATGTGGTTCGAGAACGAGCCGTTGTGCACCAGGCACTGGTCCGGCCCGACCGAGAACGGATGCGACCCTTCGGCGGTCACCGCGGATTCGGTTGCCATCCGCGTATGTCCGACACCCTGCCAGCCCACGCGCGTTCGGCAGGCCGAACCCGATGGCCAACTCGCGGGGATCGCCGACGCCTTTGAGCACGGTGAGGTCGGATCCGAAGCCGATGAGGCGAGCGCCGGGTGAGGCGGTCCGGGCTGCGTCAGTGAGGAGTTCGTAGTGGACGGGAGCGTGTAACACCGTTGTCGGCGACTCGTCGATTCCGGTGACCGGCACGCCGAGTTCGGTCGTCAGCGCGGCCGCGAGCTCGGTCGGCCGGGACCGCGCTGTCCAGCAGCGTGACGGTGCTGTGCCCCTCGGGCGACCAGGTGGGGTCGCCGTAGATCGCCATCCCCGCCGAGTCGGGCCCGCGGTCGGCCAGTGCGCCGAGCATCGCGGTGAGTAGCTCGCCGAGCCGCGGGTACAGCGCCGGTTCGCGCAGGTGGAGTCCGACGATTCCGCACATGATGTTGTGATTCCTCCTGGTCAGAACGCGGTGAGGTACCGGTCGATCTCCCAGGGGGAGACCGTGTTGTGCCAGTCGAAGAATTCCTCGCGCTTGATCTGCGCGAAATACGCTGCGACGCCCGCTCCGACGCCGTCGAGGGAACCGGTGATCACGGAATCGGCCTCGAGTGCGTCGACCGCGTGCAGCAGTGTCATCGGCAGCGTCGCACCGGTTCGATGCCCGGCGGGCCCGGATCGAGGTCGCGGGACATGCCGTCCAGACCGGCGGCGATCGTGGCCGCCGACGGCGAGGTAGGGGTTGGCCGAGCCGTCAGCGCCGCGCAGTTCGACCCGGTTCCAGTCGGGCACCCGCAAATAATGGGTGCGGTCGTTACCGCCGTAGCTGACGGAGTTGGGCGCCCAGGTGGCGCCGCTGCTGGTGGTGCGCGGCCCCGGTGCGTTTGTAGGAGTTGACGGTCGGCGCGATGACGGCCTGCAGCGCGCAGGCATGGTCGAGAATCCCGGCGATGAACGCATACGCCGTGGCCGAAAGCCCCAGGCCCTTGTCGTCGGCCGGGTCCGGGAAGATGGGGCCGGATGCGTCTCGCAGCGACAGGTGCATGTGCATGCCCGAGCCGGTGCGGTTGCCGAACGGCTTGGCCATGAACGTCGCTTGCATGCCGCGCCGCTCGGCGAGGACCGAAAGCAGATACCGGGCGGTGATCACGCGGTCGGCGGTGGTGAGCGCGTCGGCGTATTCGAAGTTCTGCTCGAACTGGCCGTTGCCGTCCTCGTGATCGTTGGCGTAGTTGCCCCAGCCGAGCATGTTCATGGCCCGGGAGATGTCGGCGAGGTGGTCATACATTCGGGTCACGTCGCGGGCGTCGTAGCAGGGCTGCGCACTGAGGTCCGCGTGGTCGGCGGTGGTGAGCGCGCCGTCCTCGGTGCGGGTGACCAGGAAGTACTCGACCTCGGCGCCGACGTCCACCGTCAGCCCGAGTTCTGCTGACCTGCGGAGAGCTTTCTTCAGGATGATGCGCGGCGCGTACGGCCACGGCTGGCCGTTGACATGCGGATCGCAGTGCACGATCGCCAGCCCCGGACGCACGAACGGGATCGGGGTGAACGACGACGTGTCGGGAATCGCGATCAGATCGGGGTCCTTGGGCACCTGCGCCCATGCCCCCGGCGGCATACCCGGCGAAGCCGACGCCGTCGTTTTCGAGCATGTCGACGGCCTCGACCGGCACGAGTTTCGCGCACGGTTTGCCCGTCAGGGTGACGAACAGCGCCAGGATGAACTTGGTGTCCGACGCGTGGGCGCGCTCGGCAAGGCTCGGGTACGGCGGCTGACTGGTTCAGCTGCGGCGGTGCGGGCTCGGCGGTGTCGACCGTCATTGTGTCCTCCTGAAATGGGTTTGCGGGTTACACCGAATTCGTGTCCGTGACAAAGCGGCGGCGGTCATCGCATGGTGCCCGCGCCGGTGTAGGGGTGTCGACTGATGAGCAGGTCGCCCTCGGCGAACCGGGAGTACCTGAAGTCGCCGCGGGCGACGCCGGGCAGGTCGGTCGTGCCGTCGACAAGCAGATCGGCGACGAACCTGCCGACCGCGGGTGAGATCTTGAATCCGTGCCCGCTGAACCCCGTCGCGAGAAAGAGCCCGTCGAGGGGGGACGGACCGATGATCGGGTTGTAGTCCGGCGTCACGTCATAACAGCCGCCGTAGGTGGTGGTGATCCGCGGATCGGGCATTTCGGGCAGGCGGTGGCCGAGCTTGGCGATGACCATCTCGATGGCGGAGACGTCGGCACGGTTGGGATAGCTGTCTGGGTCGACGAACTCCGGGGCCGAATGGTCGCTGTTGCCGACCAGCAACTCGGCGTTGGGTTCGCGGCAGATGTACTGCAGGCCAACAAGATCGGACAACACCGGCACGAGCAGGGGTCGGCCGCCCCTGGTCGACGAGGACCACCTGGGCGCGTTGCGCGCGGACCGGGATATCGACCCCGACGGTCGCGGCGAGCGCCGGTGCCCATGGTCCGGTGGCCAGAACGACGGTGGCGGCGTGTATTTCGGAGCCGTCGGCCAGGACGGCACCGTAGACCGAGCCGTCGGTGTGCGCCAGCAGCGATCCGACCGGTGCGTTCTGGCGGATCCGGACGCCGAGTGCGCGCGCGGCGGCGGCGAAAGCCATGCCGGCCGTGTAGGCCTCGCCACGACCGCCTCGGGGTTCGTAGGCGAAGGCGGCGAAATCGTCGGTATTGACGCCGGGCCACAGCTCGGCCACTGCCTGGTGTCCGATGAACTCGACGTCGATGCCGAGGTTCTGCTGCATCGCGACATTGCCTTTCAGCGCGTCCAGGTCGGCGTCGCCGACACCGACCACGTAGCCGCATTGCCGAAAGCCCATGTCGTCGCCGAACAGCTCGGTGGCCCGTTCGAAGACCTGGACGCCGTACCAGGCCATCGCCGCGAGCGACTCGATGCCGTAATGGCAGCGCACCACGGCGCTGGACTTGCCGGTCATCCCCGAGCACAGCGAGTCGCGCTCGACCACCAGGACATCGGTCTCGCCGCGCTCGGCGAGCGACCACGCGATGGCCAGGCCCTCCAGCCCGCCGCCGATCACCAGGTACTGCGCTGTCTCGGCCACTGCCAGCTCCGGACTCCGTTTCTTGCATGAATCATCGTTATAGATATGAAACATAGCGATTATGTCATGGAGGTTTCCCAGTGGTCAGATTCTTGTGTCTTGCGATCCTGCGACGTGCAATGTTGCGGTATTCCACCGCGGGGACCGAACCGACCTCGACGTTACGCGGGGTTTCCCGCTAAGAGAACTGAGGTACCGATGGTCAGTCGTGGGGATCGGGATACGCGGTGACCGCCAGGAATCGGATCGGCAGCCGCACCAGGTCGTGGGGACCGTGCAGGCCTTCGCCGTCGAGCAGCAGGGTGTCACCCGGGCGCATCGTGTACTCATGCCGCCGTGCGCGTAGACCATGACGCCCTCGAGCATGTAGAGCATTTCGGTCCCGGGGTGTTGGAAGAAGGGGAAACGGTTCGCTCTTGTCGTCAACGTCACCAACACAGGCTCGAGTCGTTTGTGTTGTCCCCGCAACGCGCCGAGCAACTCGTAGTGGTGACCGACCCGGGTGCCCCGACCTACGATCACCGACCCATTCCCGGCCTCGGTGTAGGCGGCTTCGCGGCCATTGTCGGCGCCCCGAAGCAGTGAGGTCACCGGCACATCCAGCATGGCGGCGAGTTTCGCCAGAGTAGCCAGGCTGCAGGAGGTTTGGGCGTTTTCGATCTTGGAGAGCATGGCCTTCGAGATCCCGGCCTTGGTCGCCATGTCGGCGACGGACAGGCCGGTGGCGCGGCGCAGGGCGCGGACTTGGGCGGCGATCGCCCGCTCCAGCACCGGCACCGGGGACGTGTCGGTCGGGACCTCCCGGTCCATCGGTGCGGGGTCTCCGGTATCCCGATGGATTCGCAGTTGGTCTCGGTCATCCGGCCAGCGTATCGCAGTTGTCTACTGACAGTGAACTCGGCGCGCGCGTGCGGCTGACTCGGGAAAAGCACCTGCGCCTCCACCGCTCACCCGCCTCGCGGAGGTTTCTTGATCAGGTCCGCACCGAAAGGCTGCACCGCCCGGAGCGCCGGTCTATGCCGCGGTCGTCACGGTCGCGGAACGCCCGAGTCGACGGCGCCACCTGGCGCGCCAGGTCGCCCTCCACCAGTCGGCGCAGTCGACCGCTGGTGGGGCGTTCCAGCAGCACCCGGGTGGCGCCACGCCGCCGTGACGATGCGCACGATCGCCCGGTGTGCATGGCGGGTCACCACGATTTGACCGTCGGCGTCGACTCCAGCGCGCCGCAGCCGATCGACCGTCGTGGTGATGGCGTCCTTACCCACCGCGCGTTCCCGCGCGGTCGGCATCAGGCCGGGGTTCGGCATGCCGAGAGCGGAGCCGTAGATTTTCAGCGGCAACACCACGGTGACCGATCCGGCGGTCGCGCGGGCGGCGGCCAGCAGCTCCGGGTGAGGCTGCGGCGTCGGGTCGCAGCACCACCACCACGTCGCGCGGCGAGTCCGGCGGCGGATCACCCCGCCGCGGGCGGCAGATCGCTTGATCGGCTGTCGGTGCGCTCATGCCTGTCCTGCCGGGTGGCAACGTCTCGCCGGCGTCCTCGGCGGGGTGCCTCGGCGCCGCGGCGCCGGTCGGAGAACCGGCGCCACAGGTGCAGCGGAACGTAGGCGGCGACAATGAGCACCCCAACGAAGAACAGGGCGTGATCCGGTGTGCCGAGCACGACCAACGCGCTGTTCCACCCGCCGAAGGTCAGCAGCACCAGGCAGACGATGCCGACCGCGAGGGCCACCCAGCGCATGAACCCGGGCAGCCGCACCGGCCGCTCGATCGACGGTCTGGGTCTGCCGGTGCGCGAAGTAGGCGAAAAACGCCATCATGACGGCGAACAGGTAGCCGATGTTGGAGAAGATGTAGATGCGAAGCGGGCTGCCGAACAGCAGGACGATGATCGAGGCGACCACGTTGAATGCCATCGCTCGGTCGGGCACCCCGTGCTTGTTCAGATGGCCGAACCAGCGCGGAATCATGCCGTCCTCGGCCGTCTGGTACAGCGAGCGCGCGCAGCCCATGATCGCGTTGAGCACCGACAGCAGCAACGCGATGATGAGCGGCAGACCGATCGCCCATTGCACCCACCCGCCGGAGGAACCGGTGATCTTGCTGATGAACGTCGAGAAGATGGTCAGCGGGTCGACGTTGGTGGCCACCCCCAGGACCAGGACCAGCACAACCGCGGTCATCACGAAGATGAAGAAGCCGTAGAGGCCTTCGGCGGTCATCGCGATCTTGGCGTCGCGCGACGGGTTGCGGCACTCGCCCACGTAGCAGGCGGCCGCCTCCACGCCGAGCACCGACCAGCTCATGACGAAAATCCAGGCCAGGATCAACGTCGGGCTGCCGACCACGCCGGGCGCAAAGTGGAAACCCGACAGGTTACTGAAGTGCATCGAACTGGGCCGGAAAAACGGCAGCAGGATCAGCAGCGTCAGCGGTGCCATCGACAGGATGCCCATCACGGTGGCGAACCCGGCCCCGAGCTTGATGCCCAGATAGGACGGGACATACATGCCGCAGATGGCGATGACCGAGATGATCAGGGCGGCCAGTGTGACCGGGCTGCCGATCCCCCCGAACGGAAGAAACGAGCGCCCCTGCGGTATGTGGAACAGCTGGGTGATGTAGGCCGAGGCCAGGATCATATTGATCGGTGCGACCGGAAACCAGCCCAGCCAGTACGCCCACGCCGACACGCCACCCAGATGCCTGGACGTGCCGCGGTGCAACGGTTCGAAGGCCTCCGTCGTATAGGACGGGATTCCACCGGTGCGGTCCGGCATCACCGCGGCCAGTTCGGCGGCGAACATGCACAGCAAAAAGGCAATCACCGTCGTGATCGCCAACAACGGCACCGCCGCCGCGCCCAGCGCCTGAACTGCCGGCGGATCGATGCCGGTCACCAGAATCGGAGCGGCGAGCCCGATCACGAAACAGCCCCACCAGTTAGTCCCCTTGTGCAGTCCCGTTTCCTGCTCCCCGGTCGTCGATGTCATCACCCATGTCCGTTCTTCCAGGGGCCAACATGGCCAGTGATCATGCTTCACCGACAGTGAACAGTTCGGTTGTTTCCATACAATAAATTCGATGTAACGAGGGGAGACTTTTCGAAACAGGGCACGGCTGACGAAACCTACGGTTGCGGTCATCGGTGGGCTCGCCGGTCGGGGTGATCGGGGGGTCGGTCGGGCGGGTGATCGGGGGTCGGTCGGGCGGGTGATCGGGGCGCTGGACGAGCACCTGCGCCGGTGCGATGCTTCGATGGTGGTGTCAATTGATCGGCGACGGTTTCTCGCGCTCTCGTTAATGGGAGCAACGGCGGTGGCGTGTTCGAGGCCGACGGATTCGAAGCCGACGGACAACGCCTCGGTAGTCGAGGTCGCGATGACTCCGTCGGAGGCCGACATCGACCTGGGCGGCGTTCCGGTGCACACCTGGGCTTACAACGGGCTGGTGCCTGCCAAAGAGATCCGGCTGCGCAAGGGGCAGACGCTGCGGGCCGTGCTGACCAATAAGCTGCCCGATGCCACGACCGTGCACTGGCATGGGCTGGCGATCCCCAACCCCATGGACGGCGTGCCGGTGCTGACTCAGCCTGCGACCGCCTCGGGGCAGAGTTTCACCTATGACTTCGTTCCGCCGGACAGCGGGACGTATTGGCTGCATTCGCATGAAGGCACCCAGCTGGACCGGGGGCTGTATGGGCCGCTGATCATCGAGGATCCGAACGAAAAGGGCGGTTACGACGACGAACTCGTCGTCGTGCTCGATGACTGGATCGACGGTACCGGCACCACTCCGGACCAGGTGCTGGCAAATCTGAAGAAGAACGGCATGGCCAGTATGGCGCCGGCCGATCCCTCGGCAGATGTTTCGCCGACGACACCTCTTGGCGATGACGGCGGCGACGTCAAGTACCCCTACTACCTGATCAACGGCCGGATCACCAAGGACCCCCAGGTGGTGGATTACCGCTCTGGACAACGCATTCGGCTGCGGGTGATCAACGCCGCCTCCGACACCGCGTTCCGCGTCGCGGTGCCGGGCACGGCGCTGACAGTTACCCACACGGACGGGTTCCCAGTGGTGCCACAGCAGGCGGATTCCGTCATTCTCGGCATGGGAGAACGGGTCGACGCGACGATCACCGTCAACTCGTCAGTGCCGGTGATCGCCGCGGCCGAGCGCAAGGACGGCTACGCCCGGCTGAACCTGCGCGTGAACGGGGCGCCCAGCAGCGTCAACGTCGACCAGTTCGTCGCGGGGCTGCGGAACTCGACCGTGCTCAATACGGCCGGCCTGGCCGCCGCGCCGCAAGTACAGCTGACGCAACGTAATCCCGACCAGACGGTCGAAATGCGATTGGCCGGACCGGTCAACGGCTACAACTGGACGATCAACGGCCAGGCTCTACAACCCGCCGAACAACGGCGTCGCCGTGCCCAAGGGGCAGCGGGTGCGGATAAGCTACATCAACCAGTCGAAGATGTTTCATCCGATGCACCTGCATGGCCATACGTTCCAAGTGATGGGCGCCAGTGGGCCCGCCGCCCGCAAGGACACCGTGCTGGTGCCACCGTTGGCGACGGTCAACATCGACTTCGACACCGACAACCCCGGCCGATGGATCGACCACTGCCACAACACCTATCACCTGGAAGCGGGGATGGCCAACTTCATCTACTACTCGTAGGGCTTCAACGGAGCAAGTGTCTCGCGGCGTTTAGTCCAATCCTGCCTCGCGCAGCGTGTGGGTGAGCCCGTCTTCGAGAGCGCTGAGCGCAATGTCGGTGAGTCGACTCAGTTCGTCGATGTCCCCGCCGCCCGTGCTCATCCACGCTTCCAGCGAGGCGAACACCGCGGTAGCCAAGCTGTGCGCCGCGATGTCGGCGATCAGGGCCCCATCAGCAGTGGGTGCCGATCGTTCATGGATGAAGCGCTGGATCTCGTCGGCGACCTGATCGCGCATCCGTCGGATGTGGCTGGTGATGATGTCCTGGTCGAGGTCGCGCGAGCGAATAGTGGCCGCTTCGCGAACCATCCGGAAATCAAAAGGGAACGCGTCGACGGCTTTACGCACCGAAGCGGTGATGGGTTCACCGTGAGGGCGCAGCGCCAACGCGCGAGCAAACCACTCGAAGCCGATGTCGTAGTCGGCGAAGATCACCGCGTGCTTGGACGGGAAGTGCCGGTAGAAGGTTCGCTCGGTGACCCCGACGTCGGCGGCGATGTCGGCGACGCTGGTTTGGTGCACGCCGTCGGCGACAAAGCGTCGCATCGCCGCCTGTTGGAGCGCCTGACGCGTGCGTTCGCTACGGGTCGGGGCGAGCATGCGAACACGGTAGTCGGTGACTGGCGATATCACGGGGCACTCCAAATGTCACTATTGACGCAAATATGTCAGATATGACATTGTGCGGTCAACCACAGGATCACCACCGCAAGGAGGCTCAGCATGGCGGACTACGACGCGATCGTCATCGGGGCAGGTCACAACGGTCTGGTCGCCGCGAATGTGCTGGCGAAGGGTGGCGCGAAAGTGCTTGTCCTAGAACGTGCGCACTTCCTCGGCGGGATGGCCGCCACTCGGGAACTCTTCGATGGGTACAAGCACAGCGTTGGCGCGTGGGCGGTGCTGATCTGGCGACAGGAAATGACCGAACGCCTGGAGCTCACCAAGTGGGGCTTCGAATTGATGAATCAATGGACATCCACGTGCACGTTCGGCGACGCCGCCGACACCCCGTTCGTGATGTACAACGACCTCGAACGGATGGGGCGTCACCTAATCGAGGATCACGGCGCCGACGTCGCGGCCGCCCTTGGCGGCTTGTTCGCACACATCGGCCGGTTCGCGCCCTATTTTGTCGATTCAGCGTTCGGCCCGCCGCTGGACATCATCGAGGTCATCGCGTCGCAGCCCACCCCCGAGGACCGTCACGACTTCGCTCAGATGTGGTACGGCAGCACCATGGACACGGTCCGGCGTTTCATGGCGCCCGACCAGGGCCGCTGTATTCAGGGCTCGCTGGCAGCGATGTCCATCGATGCTTTCGACGGCGGCCCCTGGACGCCTGGCTCGAATGCGTCGACGCTGTACCACTATCTCATCGGCGGCGGAAACGTCGAATACATCATGCCGCGCGGTGGCATCGGCTCGCTGAGCACAGCGCTGTGCCGTCGCGCCGAATCGTTCGGCGCCGAGGTACAGCTGAAGCAGCATGTCAAGGAGATCCTAGTCGACAACGGGCGCGCCACCGGCGTTCAATTACGCGACGGCACAACGATTTCAGCCGACGCAGTACTGTCGTCGCTCGACCCGTACACCACGTTCGTGAATCTGGCCGGCACGCAATACTTTCCACCCGACTATATTCGCAAGATCAAAGAGATCAACTTCAACCTGGGCTACATCCAGGCTCATCTGACCATCGACCAAGCCCCACAATGGATCGAGCGGCTGCAGCCATACATGCATGACAACGGGCAATGGTGTCCCACCGTCGCCCATGCGCCGTCACCGGAGTACATCAGCGACGCGTGGGAGCAATACCGCAAGGGGCAGCTTCCCGACGCCCCGCCCACCTATCTGTACATACCCAGCATGGTCGACACGTCGTTGGCGCCCGAAGGTAAGCACAGCGCAACCATTTTCACTCCATACTTCCCGACCGGCCTGGACGCCGACGAAAACCGAAGCTGGAAAGAGCAATACGCCGACACCTGCATTCACATCTTCGACAAATTTGCACCCGGGTTCGCGGACTCGATCACCAACCGCGTCGTGTTCTCCAACCGCTACTTCGGCAGCACCTTCAGCGCACACGCCGGCGACTACTCGCACGGCCTGCTGCAGCCCAACCAACTCTGGACCGGCCGTGTCGTAGAGGGAGCCGACAAATTCGCCACCCCAGTCGACGGCCTCTACCTATGCGGCCAATGCACCCACCCCGGGCCGGGGGTGACCGGCATCCCCGGATGGAATGGCGCCGAGGCGGCCCTCAAACATCTCGACGCGCGGGTGTCATAGAACGATTGCTCGAGTCCAGCGGCACTGTACTCGCGTGCTAGCCGAACAAACCGCCGCGGTCGATCCGAATCAGCTAGGTGAAAGCACCGGCCGGCTGACATTCGACGAAATGCGGCGCGTAAACGCGGCGCTGCGACTAGTGCTCGAGCATTGACGAAATGGCGAATTGAATGCGCGGGATGGAAATCCCTGTCGTTCATCCGGATTTGCTAAATCCTGTGTAGTGTCTGTTCAGTGGGGGCCCAACATTGGCCAGTCGTTCCTCGCGACAGCGAATACACGACGATTCATTCAGCCCTTGCCGATCGAGCGGCGGGCTGCGGCATCGTCGTAATCGGGGACGCCGGCGTCGGAAAGACCACGCTGGCCCGCCTGGTCACCCAGTCGCTGCCGTCGCGGGTCCGATGGGTCGCCGGCACGGAGTCGGCGCGCAGCATTCCGTTGGGGGTGTTCGCTCAGCTGGTGGGGTCGGCGACATCCAGGGATCCGATGGCATTTCTGGCCGCGGCCCGGGAAACCATTCTGGCCGAGGAACATTCGGTGATCGGTGTCGACGACGCTCACCTGTTGGATCAGCTGTCGGCGACGCTGTTGCATCAGCTGGCACTGGACGGGTCCATCCGTATCGTGGCCACGGTGCGCGCGGGAGAATCGGTGCCCGACGCGATCACTTCGCTGTGGAAAGACGGCTATCTGCAACGGCTGCATCTGACCCCGTTCACGAAAACGCAGTGCGTCGGGTTGATCGAGGGCGCGCTGGGCGGCCGGGTGGAGGGGCTGAGCGCGGACGTGATGTGGGAGTCCTCGGGCGGCAACGCACTGTTCGTGCGGCATTTGGTGGAGGGGGCACTCGAGGCCGGCACGCTGCGCCAGGTCCGCGGAGTGTGGCAACTACGGGGTCGCACCGCGGTCACCTCAGAGCTTGCGTCGCTGCTCGAGGCCCGGGTCGAACAACTTCCCGACGACGTGCTGCACGCACTCCAGCTGGTCACGTTTTGCGAGCCGCTCGACTTGGAGGTGCTGACCTCGATGGTGGGTTCCGACGCGGTGGAACGGGCCGAGACGCAGGGCCTTCTGCGGATCGTTGAGGAACCGCACGGCCTGGATGTGCGGTTCAACCATCCGCTGTTCGGGGAGGTGATCCGCCGTCGGCTGGGCCTGGCCGGGGCCCGGCGGATGCGGGGTGAACTGGTCCGAGTGCTACGCGACAAGCCGATGCGAGAGCCTGCGCAGCGAATACGGTTGGCGGAGTTGATCCTTGACAGCGACCAGGCACCCGAGTCGGATCTGCTGGTGGCCGCCGCCCAGGACGCGATCGCGCTGACGAATGTCACCCTTAGTGAGCGACTGGCGAGGGCAGCGGTGAGCCGGGGCGGTGGGCTGGTGGCCAGCGAACTACTGGCCCGGTCGCTGTTATGGCAGGGCAACGCCGACTGACGCGGAGCAGACGTTGGGTCCCTATGATCCCGACGAACTCAATGAACTGGACCTGGTGCGGTGGGGCGCGGCACGCATCGCCAACCTCCAGTGGTCGATGGGTGACGCCGAGGGCGCCGACGAAGTGCTGGAGTTGCTCCGCACCAGGGTCACTCATCCGGGGCTCCGGCTCTTCGTCGACGGGCTGGGCGCAGCATCCATGGTGTTCGAGAACCGCCTCACCGAGGCCGTGGACCTCTCCGCACACGTTCTGGGTGATCCCAGCGCTTCAGCGCCGGCGATCGAATGGGCGGTCATCGGCGGTGCGTTGGCGTTGGCGCTGATGGGACGAAACGACGAGGTCGCCATCGTTACCGCGCGTGGGCACGAGGTTGAGAACAGGGTTGACGGATTGCTGCGCTACCTCACAGCGTTCGGTGAGATCCGGGCACTGGTGACAGCGGGCGAGTTCGGCGCGGCCGAGAAGCGGTCCGCCGACATCGTGCAGATCTCCTCTCCCGGCCAGTATCTGGCGTGGGGCATGGCCAACGTGCTCGCCGGTACGGTAGAGGTGGCGCGGGGACGTTTCCCCGAGACAGTGTCGCGGATGGAACAGACCGTCGCCGCGCTCACCTCGGAATCGGCCGCCTCCTGGAGCTTCCCGGCGCGGCTCCTGCTGGCCCAGTCATATTGCGTTCTGGGGCATATTGAGCCCGGCGCGAGAATGGTCGCCGAATTGCTCACCCGCCTGGATCGTCACGTTGCCGTGTTTGAACCGCAGCTCGAGATCACCAAGTCCTGGCTGGCCGCTGCGCAGGGCAACGTCAGTGCCGCCATCGACCTGGCACTCGAGGCGGCCAGGGCGGCGAAGACGTCCGGGCAGAGCGCGATCGAGATGCAGGCACTGCACGACGCGATGCGGTTCGGTGACCGCTCGTCGCTGCAGCGCCTCATCAGCGTCGCCGACGGGATCGGTGGTGAACTCGCTTCGGTGTACTCCGCACACGCTAGCCGCCCTGGCGGACGGCGACGCCGAGGGCATCATGGCGGCCGCTGAACGATTCGAGCTGATCGGGGCCATGCTGTCAGCGGCCGACGCTGCGGCGCAGGCTGCTCTCGCGTTTGACGCTGCGGGACAACGCCGTGCGCGCGTGCACGCGGCGGCCATGGCGGATCGGCTCGCGACTGCGTGCGGCGGCATCCAGACCCCGGCGTTGATACTGGCGGCGCACCCATTGCCTCTGAGCACCCGGGAACGTGAAATCGCGAACCTCGTGGCGGCAGGGTTGTCGAACCGTGACATCGCCGAGCGGCTGGTCGTCTCGACCCGCACCGTGGAAGGCCACATCTACCGGGCGTGCATCAAACTCGACGTCTCCGACCGCGACGGGCTGGCGGCCCTACTGCTCAGCAACCGCAAACCCTGACCCGCCGGGTCACCGTCGACGGCCTTACCGGTGACCCGCCGTAATCGATCCCGCCGCATTCCTCGCGATAAGGAGCAGTGAATCGGTCGGGAGGCAGGGGAGAGGCGGTCATTGCCGGGATGGCTTGGCCCGATCAACTGGGGCGTCTCGGCAAGGTTCCGAGGCGACTTCGTTTGCTGACGCGCGGCCGTGTGAGAACTCGTTGGTCGGTAGCATCTTGACAGTGCTCGACTGGAGTCACAACGCCTATTACCACCGCCTACTGCTGGGCCAATTGCCGCAGCGCTGCCATCGTGCGCTCGACGTTGGTTGCGGTGCAGGATCATTCGCGGCGCGACTCGCCCGCCGGGTTGAACAGGTTGACGCCGTCGACCGCTCAGCGGCGATGATCGAGGTGGCTAGGCAACGCACCCCCGACAACGTGAACTGTGTCCTCGCCGACGCCCTGATTGATCCACTGCCCGGCGGTATCTACGACGCGATCTTCTCGATCAGCGCACTGCATCACATGCCTCTCCAGGACGCACTGCCGCGGTTTGCCGCCCTGCTACGCCCCGGCGGCGTACTCGCCGTCGTCGCCTTGCCCCGAGTGGATCTACCCCACGATCTCCCCACGGAGGTTGTTGCCGCGGTGGGACATCACCTGCTCGGAGCAGTGTTCGTGACTGCCAGGTCTGTGAGCAGCAAAGATTGGTTCGCAAAGGACTCGACCCACGCAGCCATGCCAGTCGTCATGGATCCCCAGCTGACCACCCGGCAAGTCGCCGACCAGGCCAGCGCAGTGCTGCCCGGCGTGCGTGTGCGCAGACTCCTCTTCTGGCGTTACCTACTGCGCTGGCAAAAACCAGCCGAGCAAGCGGGCTAGCCAACCAGGACGGCGGAAGTTGCCGTTAGCCTGCGGTGGCTGCCCGGCGCTGCACCGGAAGGCAGGATGGAGAGATGCCGACCGTGCTGTGGTTTCGTCGCGATCTGCGGTTGGGAGATCTGCCGGCGCTGTTGGCTGCCGCCTCCGACGGTGACGAGGTGCTCGCCTGCTTCGTGCTTGATCCGCGCCTGGAGGCGTCGTCGGGCCCGCGGCGAATGCAATTCCTGAGCGATTCATTGCGTCAACTGCGGGATGACCTCGACGGCCGCCTCCTGGTCACCCGCGGGCGGCCCGAAGAGCGGATTCCGTTGATCGCCAACGATGTCAGCGCACGTGCTGTCCACGTTTCGGAGGACTTTGCGCCGTTCGGGCGGCGGCGTGACGAGCTGGTGCGTGCGGCGTTGGGGGAGGTGCCTTTGGTGGCGACGGGGTCTCCGCACCTGGTCTCGCCCGGGCGCGTGATGAAGGATGACGACACCCCATACAAAGTGTTTACCCCGTTCTTCGCGCGGTGGCGTGAACACGGCTGGCGGGCGCCCGTGCGATCCGGGCGCGAGTCGGCGCGGTGGCTTGATCCGGCAGACATCTCGAAGAGAGCGGCGAAGCCGGCCGCAATTCCTGACCCCGGCGCCAGGCTTGACCTCCCGGCCGGCGAGGCGGCAGCACTGCGGCAATGGAAAGGTTTCGTCGACGACGGGCTGGACCGCTACGCGGAGGACCGCGACAGGCCCGACCGCAACGGCATCAGCCGGATGTCGGCACACCTGAAATTCGGCACCATCCATCCGCGCACCCTGGCAGCCGATCTCGACTTCCGCCGCAGCGGGCCCGGAGCTTACCTGCGCGAGTTGGCTTTTCGCGACTTCTACGCGGCGGCGCTTCACCATTGGCCGGATAGCGCTTGGTTCAATTGGAACACCGATTTCGATGTCATCGAGACCGACAACGGTGCGGATGCGAAACGCTTGTTCAAGGCATGGAAGGCCGGTGAAACCGGGTTCCCGATTGTCGATGCAGGGATGCGTCAACTTCGCGAGACGGGTTTCATGCACAACCGCGTTCGAATGATCGTCGCGTCGTTTCTCGTCAAAGACCTTCATCTGCCCTGGCAATGGGGTGCGCGTTGGTTTTTGGAGCAGCTCGTCGACGGCGACATGGCCAGCAATCAGCACGGGTGGCAATGGTGCGCGGGTTGCGGCACCGACGCCGCTCCGTACTTTCGGGTGTTCAATCCGACGACGCAGGGCGAGAAGTTCGATCCCGCCGGCGATTACGTTCGACGCTGGGTTCCGGAGTTGGCTGACGTCGATGACGCCCACCTGAAGAACGGGCAGCGACCTCATAGCTACCCGTCACCGATCGTCGATCACCGCCACGAGCGTCAGGAGGCGCTACGGCGCTATCAGCGCGTTGGCGCAAAGTAGGCACCCAGATACGGTCACCGATCGGCGTAGAGAGCGCCGGAATGACAAGGGTGCGAACGACAAAGGTGGAACACAAAGGTCTCCAACAGGATGCCTGAGTCCGACGATGATGGTTTCGTCATCTCCGCAGCGTTTGTCCAGTGTCTTCTGGTCGGGTCGGTGGGCAGGAAAATAGTTGGACGGCATTCGGTTCAGGTTGATAGCGTGCGCGAGACCGTGACATCACGCGAGGAGGTGAGACCCATGAACGCAAAAACCATGTGGGTGCTCCCACTCGTGTTCACGGTCGGGCGATAGACGTAGGTGTCGCCGGGAGCGCCTGAACAAGGCAATCCCGAAAGGCAACACCATGCAATTCACCTCCACGACATCGTCGAACGGTGTCATCGAACGCAATTTCATTCTGGATGAGATCACCGGCGTGCTCTGGTCGCCCACATCCGGAGCCGTCGGCGCACCACTGGTGCTGGCGGGGCACAGCGGCGGCATGCACAAGAAGGCGCCGGGGCTGCTAGCCAGTGCACTCCACAGCGTGACCACCTACGGGTTCACCGTCGCCGCCATCGACGCGCCCGGACATGGTGGCCGGCCGCGAAACCTTCAGGATCAACGGTGGGCCGAGGCGATCCATCAGGCCCTGGCGGCCGGCGAGCCGATCGCCCCGATCGCCAAGGACTACAACTTGTCGCTGGCGAAGCGCGCGGTGCCGGAATGGCAGGCGACCCTGGACGCCCTGCAGGCGCTGCCCGAGATCGGCGCCGACGCGCCGATCGGCTACGGCGGCATGACGTTGGGCGTCGCGACCGGGCTGATATTGGCGGCGGTCGAATCCCGCATCGCCGCCCTGAGCTTCGGTGGAGTTTTCGTGTACGACGCTCTGATTGAGGCGGCAGGAAAGATCACCGTCCCGGTCGAGTACCGGATTCCCTGGGACGACGAGGAATTCGACCGCACATCCGGGGTCGCGTTGTTCGACGCCTTCGCTTCGAAGGAGAAGACATTGCACGCCCACTCGGGCAGGCACTACCCGGTGCCCGAATACGAGCGCGACAGCTCGGCTCGGTTCTTCGCCCGCCACCTCCGCCCGGCCGCCGACCCGGCTTCAGGCTGAGGTGAACAGGTAACTGCGTCCCGGCCCGTGCCGGACGCAGGACCCTGTAAAGGAATCGTTTACAAACCTGGCATGTAAAGGTAGCATTTACATAGTGGCCGATTCATTGAGTCTCACATTGCTAAGCGCCCAGCTAGCTGAACAGACCGCGCTGTTAGCCGAGCGGACCAGCCGCCCACAGGCGTCTCCGTCCTATCTCGACCTGGTCCGAAACGCCCAGAGCGCCGCTGAATTGGCGGAGCAGGTCCTCAAGCTCTGCGTGCAGCAGTCGCGAGACGCCGGCCACACGTGGCAAGAGGTTGGAGGCCAGCTCGGAGTCACCCGTCAAGCCGCGTTCCAGCGATTCGGAAAGCCCATCGATCCCCGAACAGGAGAACCTATGGACAGGACAGTCCACATGACCGACGCCGCAGAACGCGCCGTCAGAATCGTCACAGACGTCCTCGACGGCCGTATGGACGACGCCCGGAAGTCGTTCAACGCCGAGGTCCTGGCCGCCTTCACGGACGAGAAGCGCGGCAGTGCCCTCGCCACCGTCGCAGGCCTTGTAGGCGCATGCGAAGGCTTCGGCGAGGGGGAGCCGTTTGTCCGCCGGATCGGCGACCACACCGTCGTCGATATCGCGCTGCGCTACGAAGCCGGTGACATGAAGGCGAGAGTCGCCTTCGACGCGGACGAAAAGGTCGCCGGATTCTTCATCCTGACCCCCGAAACCCCATGAGTGTCGACGGGTGAATACCCGATGTGCAACCCCTCCGCCAGGCGCACACTACGGGTAGGTCGGGGAGGCTGCGATGAACAGAGGAGACACGACGCGATCACTTACAAGCTCAAGCTCGTCGGTATCTGGGTTGGCCCTCGCTACTGAGGCAGGCGACGAGGAAGATCGAGTGGTTACCTGCCGAGCCAATGCTTGCAGCATGCGCGAGTGGGTCTCGCGAGGGCCATCGATGCGGCAACCCCGGTACGACTCACACACCCAGCGCATACAGGTCCCGCCGGAACTGTCCTTCGACACCAACCTTCTGGATTTGTGCTGATGTTGGGATCGGTAGCAGCGCAGGCAGGGGTCCACTTATCGGATGACTGGCCCACCGGGGGCGAACAATGCAAGGAGGCACGGTGAACGGAATCACACGAATAGCAACCACCGTGTTGGTGTCTGCCGGCCTGGGGCTGGCCGGTATCGGCATGGCCTCAGGCACCGCGATGGCCCTGCCGGGTCCTGCACCACTGACGACGCGGTGCCCCGGGCAAAACAAGCCGGCTCAGGCCCCGTGGCCAGACTTTGACTGGAGCGTCTGCCACCACTACGAAGGCACCGCCCAAGGCATCCTCGACCTTGACACCGGAATCCTGCACCCGGCCCCTCAACTAATTCCGACGGGGCCACCTCCGCCTCCCAATCCGCCGGAATGCATTGGCCTGGCTCCGCTTCCTGGGGTGGACCCCTCGCACTGCGTCATCTAAGCCTCGATCCACCGACTGACCTGGTGTTATGCGGGTGTCGGAATGAGGAAAGTGCCCTCTGAACTGGGATGATTGGTGTTCTCACGCAACAATCGGTTCCAGTTCGGAAAGGCACTTCCGGTGCAAGTTTCGCATAGGTTCGCCGCGGAATCAGCGGTGTTCGACGACGACAATCTCGTGTCGTGGCGGGACTGGTGCCGGTGATGGCGTTGGCCGAGCAGACCGGGCTGCCGGCGGCTGCTGGCAGAGAAGGTGCGCATCACCGCGCCGCGGATCAAGTCCGGGTCGGCGAACCCGGCACCGAAACTGGCCACGCTGATCGCGGGGATGTGCGCGGGTGCGGACTGCATCGACGACATCGACGTGGTCCGCAGCGGCGGCATGAAGACGCTGTTCGGCGGGGTGTATGCACCCTCGACGGTCGGAACGCTGTTGCGGGAGTTCACCTTCGGGCATGCCCGCCAGCTCGAATCGGTGCTGCGCGAGCATCTGGTGGCGTTGTGCGCGCGGCGTCGATCTGCTGCCGGGCGCCGATGCGCGGGTCTTCATCGACATCGATTCGCTGCTGCGCCCGGTCTACGGGCACGCCAAACAGGGCGCCTCCTACGGGCACACCAAGATCGCCGGCAAACAGATCCTGCGCAAGGGACTGTCCCCGCTGGCGACCACGATCAGCACCCCGAGTGCGCGCGCCGGTGATCGCCGGGATGCGGCTGCGCGCCGGGCAAGACCGGCTCCGGCAAGGGCGCGGCGCGGATGGTCGCCCAAGCGATCGGCACCGCCCGCGCCGCCGGCGCCACCGGCAAGATCCTGGTGCGCGGCGACTCGGCCTACGGCAACCGCACGGTGGTGCGGCGCCTGTCGTGCGCCACGGCGCCCAGTTCTCGCTGGTGATGACCCGCAACCCGGCGATCGACCGGGCGATCGCCGCGATCGACGAGGACGCGTGGACCCCGGTGCGCTATCCCGGCGCGGTGCGCGATCCCGACACCGGGGCCTGGATCTCTGATGCCGAGGTCGCCGAAATCGCCTACACCGCTTTCGCGTCCACCAACGACCGCGATCACCGCCCGGCTGGTCGTGCGCCGCGTCAAAGACGCCCGCTTCCCCGACGCGCTGTTCCCGGTCTGGCGGTATCACCCGTTCTTCACCAACACCGACCTGCCCGTCGTCGCAGGCCGACATCACCCACCGCCAGCACGCCATCATCGAAACCGTGTTCGCCGACCTGATCGACGGGCCGCTGGCGCACATCCCGTCGGGCCGTTTCGGCGCGAACTCCGCCTGGATGCTGTGCGCGGCGATCGCCCACAACCTGCTGCGCGCCGCCGGCGTCCTGGCCGGCGACCACCACGCCGTGCGCGCGGATCCACCCTGCGCCGCAAGATCGTCAACATCCCAGCCCGCCTGGCCCGCCCGCAACGCCGACCGATCCTGCACCTACCCACCCACTGGCCCTGGGCGAAGGCCTGGCTTCCGCTGTGGCACAACACCATCGGACACAGCCCGCCACTTCCCGCGACACGCCTGACCACCCGCCGAAAGGCCCGACCGGAGCACACAGGAAAAGCTGGACAGACCAGCGACTACCTCACGCTCACACCCCGACAATCGGGATCAACGACAACCGACTCCAGTCACCGAGGTCCGTCGGTGGATCGAGGCTAAGTAGGCGTTGACAGCCAACAAGCGTGGTCGGCCCGCTCGAGACAGCACGACGGGAGACCGCCCAGCGGGGCAATGCCGGTGGTCGGTCTTGTTCGCCGGGTAACCCGGTCGGCCAGGCAACCCGGCTGCATCGCAGGCGTTCTCCCAAACCTGTGGTCCCTCAGGATTGCTGCGCTTAAACCGCCGGCGAGGTCCTGACCGACCTGCGCAACGGCTATACCGGCGCCGGGTTGCCGCGGTTCTTCAAACAGACCGACACGGCGCGCGATGGGGGATGAAGGTCGTCCTGGACAACTCACCGCCCGTTCAGCACCGGAGACCCGGGAATGGTTGGCGTACAAGATCCGTCGCCAGGGGCACCTTCATTTCACTCTCACCCCAAGTTCCTGCTGAACACCGGATCGAGCGGTGCTTCAACAATCCCACTGACAAACGCTGGTCAAAGCGGTTCAAGATTCCCTCAAGAATCCGACAAGGCGGCCGGCGCAATCTTTTACGGACCAACATGCCCCGGCAACCAACCAAATTCCGACGGGGATGGACCAATTTAGGAGAGATCAGATGAGCGGCCACCAAGTGACGGTAAGTCCTGGAGCGCCAACGGGGCACTCTGAGGTACGGGACGGCACAACCTTCTACGAGTGGGACTACCTCGTATCCGTGGACGGTCAAGTCGGGATATATAGCGAGTTGGTCGACACCAACGATCCTGCTGACGAACCCGACCTGCGCGACAATGTCCGCAGTCAGATGGAATCCGATCCAGACGGCAACTTCCACGGTCAATCGATCGATCATTCCGGAGACGATTCGAATTCGACAGACGCACCTAGCGGCACAGGGCAAAGCGATTCGCCAGCTGGCTCAGGGGCGTCGGCCGTCGACGACCCGTACGCCGGGTACGACGACGGGTCCACGGCGACGCCAACGACCGCGGACGGTGGTGTTGACAGCAGCGGGGGCGGCGACAGCGGCGGCGTATGCGTTGACCCCAGCGGCGGTGGCGACAGCAGCGGCGGTGGCGACACCAGCGGGGGTGGCGACACCAGCGGAGGTGGGGACAGCGGCGGCGGCGACAGCGGCGGAGGTGGCGACACCAGCGGAGGTGGGGACAGCGGCGGCGGCGACAGCGGCGGCGGCGACACGAACGGCGGCGGGGACAGCGGTGGCGGCGACAGCGGAACGGACAACCCCGATGGCGGCGATGAGGGTCCAAGCCATTCGCCCAGCGGGAGCCGCTCAAGCGGTAGCGGCGGTGTCGGCACCAGCTCCACCCCGGGCGGGGGGAACATCACCGGCGGGGTCGGTGATCCCGGCAGCGGGGGAAGCGGCTGGGTTTGGTCTCAGTTCGGCAGTCCTCGGGCCGACGATGGGTCCGGGGACGGTGGCGGAGACGAATCACCGGGCGTTGGACGGCACTCTGGGCACAGCGATCGCGGACACGGAAGCCCCGCCCCAGGGGGCGGCGCCGAACTCGGCATTCAAGGCGCATGCGCCGGCGCGGGTCGTCGACGTCGACCACGTCGCCGACGACGAGATGATCCTCGACATCGGGCCGACGGTCGGTCGTGATGATCGAGGAGGCGCTCGGCAAGGTGAAGACGCTGGTGTGGAACGGCCCGTTCGGCGCGTTCGAGACGCCGCCGTTCGAGGCGGCGACCTTCGGCATCGCCAGGACGGTCGGCTTCCTCACCCGCGACGGCAAGATGAAGGCGATCGCCGGCGGCGGCGACACGGTCGCGGCGCTCAACGCGGCCGGCGTCGCCGGCCAGTTCACCTATGTCTCCGCGGCTGGCGGCGCGTTCCTGGAATGGATGGAAGGCAAGGCGCTTCCGGGCGTCGAGGCGCTCCGCGCGAAATAAACCAAAGGGCAAGGAAGAACGAAATGTCTCGCATCACACTGCGGCAGTTGCTGGACCACGCCGCCGAGCACGGCTACGGCGTGCCGGCGTTCAACATCAACAACATGGAGCAGGCGCTGGCGATCAGGGAGGCGGCGAGCGCACTCGAACGCGCCGGTGATCATCCAGGCCATCGCGCGGCGCGCGCTCCTACGCCAACGACATCATGCTGGCCACATGATCGACGCGCTGACGGAAATGTATCCCGCAGTCCCGATCTGCGTGCACCAGGACCACGGCAACAGCGAAGCCACCTGCGCCACCGCCATCCAGGCCGGCTTCACCTCGGTGATGATGGACGGCTCGCTGAAGGCCGACGGCAAGACCCCGGCCGACTACGACTACAACGTCGGCGTCACCAAGCAGGTCGCCGAGATGGCGCATCTGGGCGGCGTCTCGGTCGAGGGCGAACTCGGCGTGCTGGGCTCGCTCGAGACCGGCATGGGCGAGAAGGAGGACGGCCACGGCGCCGAGGGCAAGCTCAGCCACGACCAGCTGCTGACCGACCCGGACCAGGCGGTGGAATTCGTGCGCGAGACCGAGGTCGACGCGCTGGCCATCGCCATGGGCACCTGGCACGGCGCCTACAAGTTCACCCGCAAGCCCGACGGCGCCATCCTGGCGATGGGCGTGATCGAGGAGATCCACCAGCAGCTGCCCAACACCCATCTGGTCATGCACGGCTCGTCCTCGGTGCCGCAGGACCTGCAGGACATCATCAACAAGTTCGGCGGCAAGATGCCCCAGACCTGGGGCGTGCCGGTCGAGGAGATCCAGCGCGGCATCAAGCACGGCGTGCGCAAGATCAACATCGACACCGACAACCGCATGGCGATGACCGGCCAGATCCGCAAGGTGCTTCCAGGAGCACCCGGACGAGTTCGATCCGCGCAAGTACCTGAAGCCGGCGCATGGACGCGATGAGCAAGGTCTGCAAGCGCGCGCTTCGAGGAGTTCGGCACCGCGGGCCAGGCGTCGAAGATCAAGCCGATCGTCCCGCTCGCCGCGATGGCCAAGCGCTACGCCAGCGGCGAACTCGATCCGAAGTTCGCGTAAGGCTTTTGGGCCTGGATTCCGAGGGTGCGAGCGCCGTGCCAGCATGGCGCTCGACTTCGGCAAGCCTGGCGTCAGAGCTGGGAGGTCGGCGGAAAGCTCACCGTCCTGACGACGCCGACAAGATCCGGTACCCCTGCCGGCGAGGTTTCGAGGACGCGTTCACCGACGAACAGAACGTGCCGTTCCCGTCGATCCTGTAGGGGCCGTCATCCGCTTCCCGCACCCCGGAACAGATGACCCGGCGCGTCGAGCGGCAGCCACCCGCCCGGAGCGGTTGCGGCCTGGACAACCAGGCAAGCCGAAGCGGGCGGCCCGCCTCCTCGACCGGGCGACTGGTCGCAGTTCTCGTTCTGACGGCGGGCGCGGTCCGGATCGCAGGGCGAGGCCAAGCGACCTCGACCCGGTTCAGGGTTCCGCAGGCTCCGCATCGAACCGCCACACGTCTGCAAAGCCCATCAGCCGGTTCGTCTCGGCGATTCTGAATTCCCTGCCAGCAGGGAATTTTTGCGCGGGCCGTTTTGCGCCTCGCGCCGAAATCCCTTAGGAGTCAAAGGCTTACTGAAAATTGCAATCCGACGGTTGCGGGCCCGGGCCCCACTGGAACAGGGAATTGCAGGCGCGCTTAACAGGGAACTTTTCCCTGTTCGAATGCGATAACAGGGAATTGACAGGCAATGTAAATCGAGGCCGCGAAGCGGCCGCGGTCAGGTTGCATCGCCCCCGGGCGGCGCTCATGCGCCATGGGGGGAAGGGTTGAGGGCATTGGCGGAGACGGAGACCGCCTTACTATCACATCATGGCGTTTCATCCTGTCTCATACTGTCTGGTCAACAGACGGAACACATTGAGATAATTAGCATAGCGTTTCACACTGTCTCTTGACGTATCCCCCAAGCGCACGCTAGAACTAGGACCTGGACTAGGACCGAACTAGGACCGGTCGGAGGGCGGCGGGCATGGCGCGAGCAATCCATAAGCTGACGGCGAGGGAAGCCGAGACGATCGCCGAGCCGGGCCGGCATTCGGACGGCGGCGGCCTCTATCTGTTCGATCGACGACGAAGGGCGGCGACGCTGGCGCTTCATGTACGTGCGGCAAGGGAAGCAGCGCGAGGCGGGCCTCGGCTCGGCGGCCAAGGGCGGCGTGTCGCTGAAGGCGGCGCGCGACAAAGCCGCCGAAGGGCGCGCAATGCTCAAGGCGGGCGTCGATCCGCTCGACGAATGGAACAAGCCGGCCGCGGAGGAAGTCCCGACGTTCGGCGAGGCGGCCGACGACTTCCTTGAGGCGCATTCGGGCGGCTGGCGGAACGACAAGCACAAGGCGCAATGGACGATGACGCTCACCCGCTATTGCGAGCCAATCCGCGCCACGCCCGTTGATGCGATCGACACGGAAGCCGTGCTTTCGGTTCTCAAGCCCTTGTGGACGCGGGCGCCGGAAACCGCCTCGCGCCTTCGCGGGCGCATCGAGGCGGTGCTGGACGCGGCCAAGGCGCGCGGCTTCATCGGCCGCAACGAAGCCAACCCGGCGCGCTGGCGCGGCCATCTGGACAAGCTCTTGCCGAAGCGCGCCAAGCTCACGCGCGGCCATCATGCGGCGATGCCCTATGCCGACGTTCCGGCCTTCGTGGCGAGCCTTCGCGAACGTCCGGCGATGGCGGCGCGGGCGCTGGAATTCTGCATCCTGACGGCGGCGCGATCGGGCGAGGCGCTGGCGGCGCGTTGGGACGAAATCGACCTAGACGGGAAAGTCTGGACGGTCCCGGCCGAGCGGACGAAGGCGGCGCGCGAGCATCGCGTCCCGCTGTCCGACCGCGCCATCGCCATCTTGAAGGAAATGGAAAGGCGGGCGAACGGGCGACTACGTCTTTCCCGGCCAGCGTTCCGGCTGGCCGCTTTCGGGCATGGCGTTCGAAATGCTGTTGCGGCGCATCGGCTCGCCTTCACGGCGCACGGCTTCCGAAGCTCTTTCCGCGATTGGGCGGGCAACGAGACGCACTTCCCGCGCGAACTCGCCGAGCATGCGCTTGCGCACGTCATCGGCGACAAGGCCGAACAAGCCTACCGGCGATCGGACGCGCTCGCGCGGCGGCGCGAGCTGATGGACGCTTGGGCGAGGCATTGCAAGGGCGAGGCGATGGACAACATCTTGGCCTTCAAAAGGCCTGCGTAGGACTACTCGCGCTGCATCTGCGCCGGATGTTTGGCACGGCCGCGCCCGAGCGGGCTCACTAAAGCGAAGTCAATTCAAAGCAGGTTTTCACCGCGCAATTCGAGCATTCTTTAGGATGGGCCATGACATGAAAAAGGTTTGACCAGTCGGTGTAACATACATCGGTAACGCGCACGTGTCTTCTGGGACTAAGCTCCCACAGTTGGTCAGAACGAAGCGCAAAGTCTCTCGGTTAATACCTTCTGTGATCGCCTTGAAGGTGACAGCTCCAGCTTTGATTAAAAAACCATCGTTGTCTGCAGCATAGGCCGTTCCATCTATCAGTAACACTTCCTTCCCGACAAAGTTATCGAGGTCCACAAATAGGTCAGGTCCACGCAAGCGCACCGGCGACTGCAGCTCCGAGGCGAGGGGCTTCAAAGCGCCGCCTTGGTCCTGTCCCGTCGAGTGTTCAGACGTCTCATCGCGAGTCGAAGACACCGCGGAGGACGGCTGCCCGTGCGAGAACGCGCAATCGAGCGTCCACTGCTCGGGCGGGACGCCGGTGCAGTCGCGGTTGCCACCGAGCGGAGCGATTGCGGCCTTCTCCTCCGGTTTCTCGTCAACGATTGCCGGCGGCGGCTCCCACGCCTCATTCGGTGGCGGATAGACCGGCGCGGCGTGATAGAAAAAGAAAAACCAGAGTTTTCGCATATCCCTGAAATTCCTCTATCGCGCGCCCAAGGCGCCGCCAGCGGTAATGTCTCAAATTCTAGGCGGCGGCCTTATACGCCTCCGTGACGAAGCACCTCCGCTAAGCTATTTCGTCGGCTCCCACTCCCGCGCCAGCCGTTGCGCCTTGGCGATCTGGTCGGAGGTCATCATGGACCCAAGTGTCTCCCGAGAAGTCTCGGCATCGGGTTCGCCCTGGGCTGCGGCCAAGTTCAGCCACATATGGGCGAGGACATAGTCCTGCGTCACGCCTGCGCCGTTGGCGTACATGAGGCCAAGGTTGTACTGCGCTTTGGCGACGCCCCGATCGGCCGCCTTCCGGAACCACTTCACCGCCTCGGCGTAGTCCAGCGGCACACCTTGGCCCCGCGCGTACATGACGCCAACGCTGCTCTGCGCTTGGGCGAAATCCTACTCCGCCGCCTTGTGGTACCACTTCATCGCCTCGGCATAGTCCTGCGCCACGCCTTCTCCCTGCTCGAACATGAGGCCAAGGTTGTCCTGCGCGTTGGCGTCGCCCTGCTCCGCCGCCTTGCGATACCATTTTACCGCCTCGGCGAAGTCACGCGTCACACCCTGGCCGTTCCCGTACATGAAGCCAATGCTGTTCTGCGCTTGGGCGACGCCCTGATCGGCGGCCTTTCGGTACCACTTCATCGCCTCGGCGTAGTCCTGCGCTACACCTTGGCCGTACTCGTACAAGACGCCGAGGCGGTTCTGCGCATGGGTTTCGCCCTGATTGGCCGCCCGGCGAAACCACCCCACCGCTTCAACGTAGTCCTGCGCCACGCCTCGGCCATACTCGTACATGTTACCGAGGTTGAATTGCGCTATGGTGAAGCCTTGCTCCGCGGCTTGCGATAGCGTTTCATCGCTTCGGTGTAGTCCAGAGGTACGCCTTCGCCGCGCTCATACATGAAGCCAATGTTGGTCACCGCTTTGGCTAAGCCATGATCGGCGGCCCTGCGGTACCACTTCATTGCCTCGGCGTAGTCCTGCGCCACACCTCTACCGGTCTCGTACATGATACCGATCTTGTCCTGCGCCTCGGCGTCTCCCTGATCGGCAAGAGGCCGCCAGAGCCGAAGAGCCTCCGCGTAGTCTTGCCGATCATAAGCAACCACGCCATCTTCGAACGTTCCCGCGATCCGCTACCAGCAGTTAGCAGGTCGGCGATAACAATCAGAAGTCGGATAACACGCATTGGCGAGGGCCTCCCGCCCCGAGGCTAAAGCCGGGAGAAATCTCTTGCCAACTTGGCCGAAAAGCCGTCGCAATGCCAAATAAATGGGCGGGTCGGGCTGACGCCGCCGCAAACGACCCGGGTCCGCGGCGAGAGAGACCGCGCGCGACGCGAAAATCTCGCCGCCTGGGTGAAGGCGTGGCGCGAGCCGGCTTCCCGAGGCCCCCGGGGGGCGGTCTAAATCTAAAAGCGCGGTTTCGCGCGCATGCGGGGGTCCGCCGCGTCCTACCGCCTGCTGATTTTTTTTGTTTTGGTTAGAAGGCGGGCATGGTGGAGTTGGTGGCGGCTTCAGCGGGCGGCACGCGGCGGCGCGGGCGGCCGAGGAAGACGTTCGGGCCAAGCGACTTGATCTCGGTCCTCGACGCGCTCGAACGGCTAAGGGCGTTCGGGTTCACGCTGGGCGAGACGGCTGCTTTTTTTCAGGTCACTGAGCCGACGCTGAGGGCGCGGTTTCGCGAATTTTCGGCGATGCGCGAGGCGTGGCGGCGCGGACGTGGCATCGCCGACATCTCGCTCAGGCGTCGGCTGCGGATTCCGACGAAGCCGGCCACGCATTCCAATAGGAAGCCGGCCACCGATTCCGATTTGAAGCCGGCCGGGATTCCGATTTGATGTCGGCCACTCGGCGTCTGCTTCCGCGGAACTCTGCGATGATGTTTCGCCCGGAGCCGTTGGTCAAGCCAGGGTTGGATTTGGAGCTCCGCAAGCGCTTGGGTGGCGGTGGGTAACGGCGGGCGGAGCGCACTTTCCATTGCGCGGTAGCGCAGCCCGCCGTTATCCACGGCCTTCGCGCCGACGGTGCAGCGAGCCGGCTCTCCGCGCACACGTCGGTTTCAGGATGAAGGCAGCCGCTTGCGCAAGCTCTCGCCGGCCAGTTCGATGCGATAGGCGTTGTGAATGACGCGGTCGAGGATGGCGTCGGCGAGTGTCGGAATGCCGATCAGGTCATGCCAGCGGTCCACGGGGACCTGGCTGGTGATGATGATCGAGCCCTTGTCGTAGCGATCCTCGACGATTTCGAGCAGATCGCGCGCTTGATTGGGGGTGAGCGCCTCCGGTCCCCAATTGTCGAGGATGAGCAGCTTGACCCGCGCGAGCGAGCGCAGGAGCCTAGGAGATTCCGTTTGGTTAACCAACGGATAGGTTTTTTGCGATTCGCTACCGTCGTCGATTTGCAAGGTTTGTGGCATGGCGGGGAAGTCTCCGGTTGTGGCGAGCGAAGAACAACGCGCCGCCCTTGTGGCTCTAGCCGGTTCGCGCGATCGCGGAGAGGCGGACCGGGCGCGCGCCGTGCTGCTGACGCTGGCGGGCTGGACCAGCCCCAAGATCGCGGAGGCGTTCGGGGTGCGCGAGGATACGGTTCGGCTGTGGCGCAGCGACTTTGCCTCCGGCGGGGTCGCGGCGCTGAAGGCGAGCATCGCGCCCGGGCCGTCTCCGGTGAAGAGTGAAGCCGCCTTGCGCGTGGCCACCCCCTTACTGGAAGAACCTGTGGCCGACCGGCGCAACTGGACGATCCCCCGCCTTCGCGCCGAGATCGAGGCGCGCGAGGGCGTGCGCATCAGTCGCTCGCAACTGTCCAAGGCCTTGCGAAAAAAAAGTTCCGCTGGCGGCGACCCCGGCACACCCTGAAAGGACGTCAGACGGAAAGCGAGATGGAGCGAGTGGGCCTGCGCCTGCAACTGCGCAAACAGCAGGCCGAGGTGGGCGATATCGTTCTTCTCTACGGCGACGAGAGCGAGGCGCTGACCCATCCCTATCTCGCCCGCGCCTGGGCGAAGTCCGGGGCGGACTTGCGCGTGCCGGCGCCGGGGCAGGCCAAGAAGGTCGCAATGCTGGGGTCGCTCAACCACGTCACCCGCCAACTCATCGTTCATACCAGCCCGACCAAGCGCAGCAGCGACTTCGTCGCCCATCTCGAGCAACTGGACCGGCTCTATGGTCCCAAGCCCGGCCAACCCATCAAGCCCGTGGTGATCGTCGAGGACAACGGTCCAATCCACACCAGCAAGCTCTCCCTGGCCGCGCTGGCCGCCCGCGCGCATTGGCTCACCGTCGAGTGGCTGCCCAAATACGCGCCCGAATTGAACGACATCGAAATCGTCTGGCGCGACCTCAAGGCGCATCATCTGGCGCATCAGACCTTTGTTGACGCTGACGCGCTCGACAGGGCAATCCACCAAGCCGTCGGCGCGCTGAACGCCGAACGCATGGCTCTTCCGTTGGCCGAACAACGAATTTCTGCTTAGGACTTTGGATTACCGCGGACGTCTCACCGCAATTCTCTAAAGAGCGTTGCTTCGGCAGCGTCGACGCGGTCATAGGCGCCGCCCCCGGCGTCACGGCCGAAAACGCACGGCTCGGGGCCGATGCGGTTCGCTATTCCTTCATCGCAGTGGAACTCCCTGCACCCGCTCCTCGCCGAACTCCCAGCGCACTGTCACCGGAATCAAGGCCACCGGAATTCAAGGCGCGCTCGTTCAAACACGTTTCTCGAGCTTTTGCGCCAGCGCGAGCGCCCGGTCTTCGGCACGCGCGCCGATCACCAGATAGCTCCGCCCGCCGCGCGACCAGGAGGCGAGCGACAAGTCGCCGCGCCGCTCCGAGCTGGGCGAGGCGTCCGGCGCGTGATTGGCGAAGACGCAGAACATGACCGGATTGCCTTCGGGAGTCGACGTAGGCGATCGCGGCCAGGGGCGAGCCCTCGAAGGAAAGCATGAACGCCACCGTGAATCGCAGGCCGGGGAGCGCCAGCTTGTCGGGCGTCAGGTTCGCGCCCACGCGGGCGCCGACCGCGTTCAGTTCCGCGGCCGCTAGCGCGGTGTCGGGGTTCAACGGCAAGAAGGTCTCGTTCGTATAGAGGTTCGTGTATTCCGCCACCGCCGAACGCCAGTCTGCCTCACCCTCGCGCGGCAGAAGGCTCAGCGCCGCCCACGCCGCCGCGCCCGCGGCAGAGAAGGCCGATGACAATCCCCGCTGCGAGCTCGCGCCATGCGACGCCCGCGAACCGTTGCTTCGGCGCAGGCGCGGCGCGTTCCGCCGGGAGCGCGGCGCGCAGCCGCGAAACGGGCGCCTGTCGGAGGAGAGCGTCGAATGACGCGGCGATCGGCGCTCCCGTCTCCCGCAACGCTTCGTACCGCTCGCGCAGCTCTCCGTCCGCCTCCAGGCGCGCGAGGAGCGCGCTCTTCCTCGGTTCGTCGAGCTCGTTGTCGATCAGGGCGACAAGGTCCGCGTCGTCGTCTGTCATCGAACTGTCAATACGCTCCTATTTCAGTTTCGTCAGCGCCGCGCGCGCGGCGGCGAGGCGGCTCATGTCCGTCCCGATCGGGATGGACAGCGCCCCCGCAGCCTCTGCGTAAGTGTAGCCTTCGCCGTAGACGAGCAGCATCGATCTCGCGTTGCGCCTCCGGCAGCCCGCCGATCGCTTTCAACACCTGCGCGGCGAGAATATTCGTTTCGACGGCGTGCGCCCCGTCGATCGACAGCGCATCCTCGGCGTCGACAAAGCCGCCGCCTTCGCGGACGCGGCGGGCGCGAATTTCGTTGAGCCAGATCGAACGAAGGATGGCGAATAGCCAGCGGTCGAGCCGGGTTCCGGGAGCGAACTGGTCCGCCCGCTCGATGGCGCGCAGGCAGGTGGCCTGGACGAGGTCGTCGGCGATGTCGTTTGCTCTCGATAAAACCAGCGCATAGCGCCAAAGTCGCGCCAGACAAAACTCAAGTCCCGCCCGCACCTCGCGTCGGCTCGCTTCGCTCATTGGGCTATTACAGCATGAGTGCACGCCCGGAGCGAAGGGCCATCCTCGAATTTATTTTCCAAAGCGGATGTGTTTTCGAGCCGGGTGATGCGCTCGTGCCCAAATGGGGATTGAAGCATGCGTCACGGGAATTCACCTGGACTTCACGAGAATTACGAGTTCCCGCGGCGCGGTCCTCGATCAGGATCACATCGGGGCGAAGCGCTGGTCGCAATCGATCACGGCGCGCTTGCGGTCGGGCTACGCAGCAGGACAGAGAACTCTTATCCTGCCCTAACGTTGCGCACGTTTGCGATTCCTCCTGCCCAATCCGAACGGTCATTGAAGTCCCCGCGAGTGTGGAGACGGATTGCACAGCCCCTAAGCGCATGGATGACCGAACTCGACTGCGCTTGCATTCAAAAGGAAAGTTGATCTAAGATTTAGCTGCATTTGCGACATTATCAAACCTGGAGGATTTCTATGGATAGTAAATCACTCAGGTTTCTTCAACGAATGGCGGCGTGGATCGGGGGCGTCGCGCTCGCGGTTCTGGCGTCTTCCGCCAACGCCGCCGTGTCTTACAATTTCACATCGTTTGACGGCCCCGGAAACAACGGCGGGGGAACGACCGTCAACGGAATCAATAATGCCGGAGACGTGGTTGGATTCTCGACCGACGCCGCCACGACGCTGTTCACGAACTTCATCCGCAACCCGAATGGCTCGTTCGATACCTTGTATACCGATGGCGACCCGCTGGCGATGGCCAATGGCATTAACGACGCGCGCACGGTGGTTGGAGGCCTTTCCAGCGGCGTCGCATTCGCATTGAGCGGCGGCGGGCTGACGATACTCCCGGCCGCCGCCCGGGACGACCGCTTCTCAGACGGCGTTCGGCGTCAACAACTCAGGGGAGATCGTCGGCCAGTTTACGGATAACGCCACCGATGCCACGCCAGGCTATCTGTACCGAGCCGGGGTCTATTCGATCTTGAACCCGGTCGTGAACGCCGACGTCACGAACGCGCAAGGCGTTAACAACGAAGGTCTTGTCACCGGGTTCTACTCCACGGACGGGGTCCACCAGCATGGCTTTTTTTACAACTCCGCGACGCAGACCTACACGCTTGTGCCTGATCCCAACGTCCCGAATCTGTTTCTGACCCAATTCCTGGGCCTGAACGACGACGGCCTTGCGGTGGGGTATTACCAGACTGCTGACGGCAGCCAGCATGGCTTCCTGTTCAACCTGAATAGCGACACATACACGTTCCTCGATGATCCGTTCGCGGCGACAAGTGGATTGAGCATCACGCAGATCACGGGCGTGAACGATTTGGGCGAAATCACCGGGTTCTATGTCGATGCGGCGACCGGCTTGCAGCGGGGCTTCATCGCGACGCCCTCTACCCCCGCTGTCCCCGAACCCTCGATTTGGGCAATGCTGCTCATCGGCTTCGCCGGGCTCGGCTTTACGGGGCTTTGGACGTCGCGCAAGGCCGTCCCGGCCGGCACCTAAAGCATCACCCGCGATTTCGACATTGAAGGACCGCCCGCGAGGCGGTCTTTTTTGCTGGCCATCGGAGATCAGTCGCGCCCGATTGCGAGGCCTGGCGAGCCCCTCATACGGTCGACTTCGACCTAGTCGTCGCGGCGGCCTTTCACGGAAGGCGATGGATTTGGCGAGGGCGCCGGCAAGCCAATTCCAGAATTCGAGTTGCGCGAGAGCTACCCGCCCCCGAGTTTCAGCGCGTCCAATGTCGCCAAAACAGGTGAGGAGCTCTGAGCAGAGGGAGCGATCGCAGGGAGAGGAAGCGGCGGCCTGCCGAAGTTTCCGTCCGGCGCCTTCACCAGCGCCAATCTGGCTGCGTCTGTAGGATCGCAGAAGACCGACGCTTGCGTGTACTCGCCATCCGGCAGCCTGACCAATTTGGCGGCGACGGCGTCTGTCACTGAGTTTATAGCGGAAACCGTCATGGCGGAAACCGTTCAGGGGGTTGGGCGTCGGCTGGCGGACGTCATCCGACAACTGTCAACGCTACACGGGAATCCTTGGGAAATCGTCGCGCTTTCCGTCCGCATTTACAGACATTTTCGCCCTTCGGCGAGACGGGCGGTCGAGTCGACCCGGCCGTCGTGGCGGCCATTCATGGAAGGCGGTGAACTCGAAAAGATCGTCGGCGAGGCGCGGCCCCGGGCAACAGGACGAAGCCGTTCTCGAGCGTCGCGCTTTCCGTGGGGCCGGGCAAGCTCACCACTTGCAATACGCAATGTAGCACATGACGCCGCGTGGCGTGCGCAGAGCGCACTGATAGAGCGCATTGTATTGCGCTCTGGCCAACACGTAATTCCTCGCCCAGCCGAGTGAGCCCGTGGCGCTCCGCGCCTCGCAATAGGCCGCCGACGCTTGAGATGTCAGAGCGGGCAGGAAGAGAGCGGCAAGCATCAGCGACGCTGTGATCGTTTTCATTGTTTCGCTCCTCTAGACGCCGTCTCAGCTTGAACGCCCTTCAGCGCCACGATGACGCCCGCAATCCGACCGCCAGCAGAGGTTATTCGGGACATCCGAGCGCCCTCTCGACTTTGAGGATCGTAACCGAGTTCGCGCGTTCGACGGCGTTCAGGCCTAATGCATCAGGATTTCCGCTCGCGCAGCCCTGGTTGCCAAATAATGAAATCGCTCGCGGCGTCTTGAAGCAATAGCCGTGGTCCGCATAGATCTGATTACGCATAATGTACAAGAATTCGCAATTTGGTCCGCCCTGAGATCGCGCAGGCGGAAAAGGTCGTGGTCGCTGCAGCCGAATACGTCATAGCAGCTAGCGGTTGCAGATCCGCCGAGTACGAGGAAAAGCCCCACCGAGAGCTATCGCTTTCATAATCTTGCTTCCGTCCTGATTGTGGTGATCGCTTTGCTTTTTTGCTGGCAAAAATTCCGCAGCGTCTAAAACATTGTAAACATACTGGAAGCCAAGCCTATTGATCTGCGTCAAACCGCCGGTTCGGTCGGTCCGGGGCGGCGGGCGCCGGCGGGCCGCCGGGAACGACGGAACCCATCCCCTGTCTTCCCTCCGCGTCCCATCGTCCCGCTACCCCGCCAGCCCGCATGATACCCCAGCCAGCCCTCCGCGCCCCGCCCAGCGCCTGAGCGGTCGAGTTGACCTAGTCGTCGTAGCGACCTTTGGGGAAGGCCATGAATTCGGCCAGATAGTCGGCGAGCCAGGGCGCCGTTTCCGGCGGCAAGACGAAACCGTTCTCGATCGTCGGGCTCTCGGCGTGCATCCGCAACACCTTGTCGCCCTGCGGCGAGACGCGCGTGGCGCGGGCGCAGCCGGCCGCGATCAATTCCTGATGAGCTGGGTTCCCGAGGCGCGGTCCTCGATCAAGATCACGTCGGGGGCGAAGCGCGCGTCGCACGCGATCACGGCGCGCTTGAGGTCGGGGTAGGCGAGCCTTTTGCGCAAGACGTCGAGGAGGTAGAGTCCCGGCTATCGACCGCACTCGGAGGACGCGGGAATTGAGTTAAGTGGCGCCGTAATCCGAGGCCCCGGCGCTTCAGTCGGCACGGCCCTGTTGCTCAAGAACCGCCTTTACCATCTCTGGATCAAAAATCGCCTCGGGAAAATCGCCCTCTTCACCAAAAATAGTGTAGAAAAGCTCTTCTCCAATGGTGTCCTTGATTTGAGACAGCGTGGCCCTGTGTTCGAGAGATGCGGAACCCTCGAACTCCTTCGCTCCGATTTGTCTGTTCCTGAATCTTAGCGCGAGAAGCTCTTGAGTTTCAAGCGAATGCCTCATAATTGTAGTTAGTCTCTCCATCGTCCATTTGTTCTTGGAGAGTTCAGGAGAGGAACCGAAGAGTTCCTTCACGGTTGCGTCCACGGTTGCGTCGAGTGTATCTTGCATGGCCACTCCCGCGCGAGAATCCAGGTCGTCACCCGGCGCTTTTCCGCCACCCGCGTTGCCGGGCCCGGAGGCTACACGACCACGGGTTAACAGACTCTTTGCATTGTAGCAAAAGCCTCTCTGCGTCCACGTAGGCAGTCCGTAAATTCCATAGCGTGCAACCGATACTGTGTATCCTCGCACCCGGCGACCTGCGCCGGTCCACCCCAATGTGCGGCCAGTCGGTTCCATCACTCGATTTGTCGCCTGGTGGCACACGCCGTCAGTAAAGTAAGTCAGGCCGGCGTACTCTGACCTGCGCGCCCGGGGATGAGAGAGACATTCCGCTATGTCGGAGTCGCCTGTCCCATTTGGAACAACCACTGATCCTCCGGAGTTACGGCCAAAACAGCCCCATTTATAACCGCATGAACTTGTAACGTATGTGTGATCGAGCCCAGGGAAAAGCTGCGCGGGGATGATCCAAGCTTCGATCGTTGCCGAAGGATCTCCAGGCATATCGAAGTTCATCCTTTCGTCCGCATAACGAGCGGGCAATGCAACAAGCCTTCAGAGTAATGAAAACCGTTTGTGGGCCGAGAGTCGAAAGTCCCGCATGCGACCGTAGGCCGGTCCCGCTCTCTGGATTGCCGGTCGTCCTGCCCCCCGCAGGCCCCTACCCCGCCATCCGCCCATAAAACTCCAGCCAGCCGCCCACGCCCGCGCGGCCGCACTTCGCCCAGGCGAGCGCCTCATGCGGTCGAGTCGACCTGGTCGTCGTGGCGGCCTTTGGGGAAGGCGATGAATTCGGAAAGATAGTCGGCGAGACAGGGCGCCCTCTCGGGCAGCAGGACAAAGCCATTCTCGATCGTCGCGCTCTCGGCGTGCATCCGCATCACCTTGTCGCCCTGCGGCGAGACGCGCGTGGCGCGGGCGCAGCCGGCCGCGATCAATTCCTGAAAGAGCTGGGTTCCCGAGGCGCGATCCTCGATCAGGATCACGTCCGGAGCGAAGCGCGCGTCCAACGCGATCACGGCGCGCTTGAGGTCCGGGAAGGCGAGCCTTTGCGCAGGAGATCTTGGATGGGGCTTCGAAAATGGGAATTGAAGCACGTGTCAAGGGAATCCCCACGGGAATCCCGATTTCAATGCCGCCAAAACCGTTGACGAGCTTTGAGCGGGGGGAGCGACCGCAGGGAGAGGAAGCGGCGGCCTGCCATAGTTGCCGCCCGGTTCCTTCACCAGAGGTGGCGAATTCCATGCTCAGAATCAGGTACTAAAGCAGCCGTAACGCTGATACCTTCGAAATCGCGATTGCAGCGTGCTGAGAGTCCCGATGCGGCTGTGCGATGCTGCAGCTGTTTCAGCATCTAATAAAAGATTGGAGCCATGCCCGACAATAGCGCAGCCGACGAGGAAGGTAGCGACGCTCCCAACCCGGGACTTTCTGGAAATTCCGAGAACCCAGAGCGATCCACTGACAAAGATAGTGATACCTCCAACGCCAATCATAGCCAAGCCCGGCCAGTGCGAAGGCTTACTGCAGACCGATGGGTAGAGCTCCTTTTCACTGCCGCCCTCACTACCGCGACCATTGTGAACTCCTGTACTTCGGTAAGACAATTGGGTCTCGCCAGCGGACAACTGAGTATCATGCGTGATCAGCAGCGGGCGTGGATCAAAGCCGACTTGGTCGCTGAATGGGACTTTCAGTATATCAAAGGGATCGGGATCAGTTTCCCGTTCCGATTTAGTCTCACGAACGTCGGCCATTACCCGGCTTCCAACGTTAGGACCTTGGCTTTTCTCTACACTCCCCAAGCAGCCGGGGAAGACGTATTCGCCGTTTGGAAAAAGCGATGTCAGGATTGGAAAACCGAAACCGATACCAACAAAAGCGCTGGGTTTGTGATTCTCCCCGGGGAAAATACCCCGAGCGACAAAATCACCCTCGCTCAGCCGGAACTCTTTGAACCCTTGGTCGATAATGCTTTGAAATTGAACGGAGCAAGCGGAAGAATTAGCATTTGGATACTTGGGTGTGTGGACTACTTCATTGATGACACTGGAATTCATCATCAAACAGGAATTGCATACTCCCTTAATACCAGGAACAAAGAGACTGGGGCTTGGTACAGCGGGTTGGACCCGCACAAAACGCTGCCCGCGAGCGACATTTACCCCGTCGCCGCGTACTCCTCCAGCGACATGACCTACTGAACCAAAAGCTACGCCAAGCGCAACGCAGGCGGAAAGGAGCCGTTTCATCATATTACCCTATTCGAGCCTAATTCAAGCATGATAATCCGGTTGGCCACATTATGTTCCTTATTTGTTCGTCTTGGTTAATTCTGCGAAGTGGACTTGTTGTGGCCGCCGTAATGTTCAAGCTGCTTGTCCACGCCTCGTGAGCGAGAGCGGTCGGAGGCTCAGGCTTCTCCTCCATCTATTCGAACGCGACGAGCCTGAGAGGCTCGTCGAGAACGGATGAGCAGACCGCAGCATTTAGAGCGTCGAAGCAGAACATCAAAACTCGACGTAAACAGCGGCACGGGTAGCGACGCTCTAAGTGACAGGCGCGTCATGGTGAATGCGATGGCGGTATCGATTTTCGAGAATTACCGGGAATTGCTGGGTTACGGTGACGCTTGAGTTACGTTGACGGCTTGCTTCATTCCCGTTTGCCGGTTCATCCCGCTCTGGATTGCTGGCGCCGCCCTCATCCCCAGCCCTCCTCCCGCCTCCGACGCCCGTCCCCCTACCCCGCCATCCGCCCATAATACTCCAGCCAGCCGTCCGCGCCTCCCCGCCCCCGCTTCGCCCAAGCAAGCGCCTGGGCGGTCGAGTTCGACCTGGTCGTCGTGGCGGCCTTTGGGGAAGACCAAAAATTCGGCCAGGTAGTCGGCGAGCCACGGGGCGGTTTCCGGCAGGAACACAAAGCCGTTCTCGATCGTCGGGCTCTCGGCGTGCATCCGCATCACCTTGTCGCCCTGCGGCGACACGCGCGTGGCGCGGGTGCAGCCGGCCGCGATCAATTCCTGAAAGAGCTGGGTTCCCGAGGCGCGGTCCTCGACCAAAATAACGTCGGGGGCGAAGCGCTGGTCGCAGTCGAGCACGGCGCGCTTGAGATCGGGGTAGGCGAGCTTTTTGCGCAAGACGTCGAGGAGGTAGAACTCCGGCCCCTTGAGCCCCCAAGTCGTGCAGACGGACCAGTCCGACAGGTCTCCCGCCGTGTTGGCGGTGTCCCAGCTCTGCACGACCTGATCGAATTTTTGCGGGCGCTCGCCGTAGCGGCGGAACCACTGCGGCTTAATCAGGCCGCCGCCGGCCGGCGCCGGCCGCTGCTGGTACTGGGCGGCGAAGTTCTGCTCGCCGAGCGTCGCGCGGACCCGCTCGAGCACCGCGAGCGGCTCGCGCGCCGGATGGAGCGCCTCGCCGGCCTTGCGCTGAAAGGGCCGCGGCCCCCCGGGCGTCTCGATTTGCTGCGCCTCGTCGTCCTCGGCGATGGCGGGAAAGGCCGCCACCTCCCAGTCCTCCTGCTTGAGCACATGGCCGGTCAGGTCGTCCTCGTGCAGGCGCTGCATGACGATGACGATGGCGCCCCTGGCCTTGTCGTTGAGGCGCGAATAGAGGGTCGAATCGAACCAATCGTTGGCGGCGTGGCGGCGGCTCTCGGAATGCGCGTCGATGGGTTTTAGGGGATCGTCGATCACGATGACGTCGGCGCCGCGGCCCGTCAGCACGCCGCCGACCGACGTCGCCAGACGAAAGCCGCCCTTGGTCGTCGCGAGCTCGGCGAGCGGCTCGCGCGCCGAGGCGAGCCGGGTAGGAAACAGCGCCTCATACCACGGCGCGGTCATCAGGAGGCGGCAGTCGCGGGCGAATTTTTCGGAGAGGTCCTGGGCATAGGTGACGTTGACGATGTTCAGGGTCGGGTCGTGGCCGAGCAGCCAGGCCGGCAGGGCGACGGACGCCGCGAGCGACTTCAGGTGCCGCGGCGGCACGTTGACGATCAAGCGCCGGGTCTGTCGGTCGCGAACGCCCTGCAGTTTCGACGCCAGCGCCTCGACGTGCCAGGCCGGCGAATAGGTCTGCCCGGCATGCAGTTCGCCGAAGGCGCGCATGAGGAACGAATAGAACTCTTCTCGGATGAGGGCGTCGAAATCGGGGCGGATGGAGATGGTCATCGGGGCAGCTTTCGGTGGCGGCGGTCGCCTCCTTCTCCGCGAAAGCGGGGAAGGTGGCGCGCGTAACCGCGACGGATGAGGGGCTGCGCGGTAACCCTTCGCCCCGCTTGCGGGGAGAAGGTGGCGCGAAGCGCCGGATGAGGGGCGGCGCCGACTTCCGAAGTTTGCGTTGGCGCTAATCTCGACCGTCGGCGCAGCCCCTCACCCCGACCCTCTCCCCGCAAGCGGGGCGAGGGGGATCGGCGCCGCCCCTCACCCGGCCCTCTCCCCGCGAGAGGCGGGGCGAGGGGGCGCGTCTCTCACTCCCTCCCCCGCGACAGGCGGCGGACGAGTTCGGCGACGACGAGGGCGTCGGCTTCGGCGGGGCGCCGCGCTGCGGGCCGCTGCGGGCGGCCGGCGTCGTCGTCGATCAGGGCGAAGACGAACTGCGCCGCCTGCCGGTCGCCTTCCGCCGCGTGATTGACGAGCTGCTTCACGGCGGCTTCGAGCTTGGTCATGCGCCGCCGCTTGCCGTTCTCCTTGGCTTCGATCGTCTCGCCGAGCGTGCGCGTCACGATCGCGCCGAGCCTGGACGAGCGCCTTGGCCGCCCACCCGGATTGCCGGACTGGCCGGGGCGGTAGCGGCTCATCTTCGGCGGCCGGCCGTAGCCGATGGGCACGTTTCGCGCCGGTTCGTCCGAAGGGGGCGGGAGCGATGGATCTTGGGTGTCGGACATGGGGTGGACCTCAAGCGGGGGGCGAAGCGCGCCGGGCGCGCGCAACCGCGTCGAACGGCTCGTGGGTCGGTTCGAGCCGGGCGCTCGTTCCCGTCGCCGCCTGCCAGGCGCGGATCGCCGCGTCGATCGCGGCGAAAACGGCTGGGTCGTCGGCGTCGTCGGCGTCGGCGCAGAGGAGAAGATGGGGGCCGAGCGCCCAGACGTCGCCCGGCCGCGCCGTCGAGGTGCCGCCTGGCGGGCGCCCTCCGCAGCTTGGCGAGGGAGCGGCGTCCTTGCCGGCGCCTTTGTCGGCGTCTTTGCCGCCCCCGCCGCCGGCGCTTTTTGGCGCACCCCCGCCCGCACGCCCGGGTGGGGCGCCCTCCTCCGTCGGCGCAGCTGAAGACGCCGCTTTCGTCCCGACCCTGAGATCGATCTCGTCGAGGTCGAAGCCGGTCGCGGTGAGGGCAAAGTCGAGATCGAGGGTTTTGAGCGCCTTGAGTTCGAGCGCGAGCAGGTCCGCGTCCCAGCGAGAGCGGTCCTGGAGCCGGTTGTCGGCGATCATGAAGGCGCGCCGCTCGGCCGGGTTCAGGTGGTCGAGCGCGATCGTCGGCGCCTCCTTGAGGCCGAGGTTTTGGGCGGCGAGCAGACGGCCGTGGCCGGCGAGAACCATGCCCTCGCGGTCGGTGAGGATTGGCGCGTTGAAGCCGAACGCCGCAATGCTCTCGGCGATCCCGGCGATCTGGGCGGCGGAATGGACGCGGGCGTTGCGCGGATTGGGGGTCAGCGCGGCCAGCGGCCGCCAGACGACGGCGATCGGCGCGGCGGCGCGGCGCGTGCGGAGGGCGCGGACGGCCTGCGCGGCGGCGAGTTGGGAGGAAGCTGCGCGTTTCGGCGCGCGCTCGGTCGCACTCTTGGGCGGCCGGCGGACGCCCCCGTCGCCGTCGTCAGCGGACGCCTGCGATGTCTCCGGCTTGGCCATATCGGCTCCTTTCGCTCCCCCCGCCGGACGGGCTTTGGCGGGAGAGGATGGCGGGTGAGGGTTCGCTGGCGCGAATGCATTCATCGCGCTCTGAGGCCGACCGTGCGCCCCCGATCCGCCATTGTTCTAATTTACCGAAAACGCAGGCCGAAGTCAAGACATTTGTCGAATATAGCAAGATTTTATCTTAGATATCAATGATATGTAATGATTATCTCATCCGACGTGACGGACGCCGCGCGGCGTCTCCTGATAATTCCCTGTTCTCGCGTCCGCGCCGCCTGTTCTTTCCCTGTTCCGGGCGCCCCAAATTCCCTGTTCCGGTGGGACCTGGTCGGTGCAGGACCCCTCGGTAAGTCACTGACGAAACAGGGTTTAGACCCGCCGGCCGCGGCGCCGGCGAGCGGAAAATTCCCTGCTGGCAGGGAATTGGGTTTTTCCGTTTGGCCTTCGCCTTCCGCGCCCCCGCGCCCTTCGCCTTCCGCCGCCTGTCCTGATATGAGGACACCGATGCGGAACCCTCGCCTCGTCAAGCGCTCGCCGCCGTCGATCCGATCGGCGTCGATCCGCTCCCCGGAAGGGTCCGTTGCGTTGGCGAGGGCCGACAAGATCGCAGACGAGGTCGGGCGTTGTCCACAAAATACTCGCGCGGCGGAGGAGGCGGACGGCCGCAGCGCGGTCGCCGGCGGCAAGACGATGAAGGCCGGCCCCCGCCAGCGCGGCGCCCTGCTCGGAGACGCGCCGGACGGTCGAGAGCTCCGCCCGGCAGCGCCGGCACGAGTCGTTGCCGTCCAGCCGCGCGCGACAGATCGGGCACTGTTCCAACACTGCGGCAGCCATGGCGCGCCTTCACCGGATCAGGCGTCGAGATAGAACATGAGATCATCGAGTCGCCTGCACGGCGACCGCAAGTCCGGCCTCGTCGCCAGCCGCCCGCGAGTCTTCGATGGTCTCGATCAGATCGACGATCTCCGTGCGGTCCTCCGCGACCGCGCTGTCGAGTTTTCCGCGCGCTTTGGCGAGCAGGGCCGCCACATTCGGGTCGGCCGGCGCAGACCCCTCGGCGTCCGCGGCCGCCGGCTCCTCTTCGCCGTCGGCGCCGAACAGTCGATCGATGTGCTGACGCGCCTCCTCGATCTCCTCCTCGTCGTAGCGCGACATCGCCTTGTCGATGGTGATGCGCCGCTCGAGGCCGGTCGCCTTCTCCTTGGCGGACACGTGCAGGATGCCGTCGCGGTCCAGCGCGAGGTCGAGAATGATGATGTTGCCGGCCGGCGCGTCGGCGAGGTCCTCGACGCGGAACTCGCCGATCTTGACGTTTTCCAGAGCGTCTTCGCTCTCGCCCTGATAGATGCGGACCTCGACGACCTTCTGATTGTCGTTGGACGGTTCGGAACGCCTCGCTCTTGCGCACTGGAATCGGCGTGTTCTTGGGGATGATGGGGACGAAGCGGTAGGGATAGAGCCCGCCGTCCAGCGTAGCTCGAGCGCGCTCGTGCCGAACGTGTAAGGCGTGACGTCGACCAGCACGGCCGATACCTTCTCGCCGGCGATCGCGGCGCCCTGGATGGCGGCCCCCATCGCGACGCACAGGTCGGGGTCGACCTCGCCGCGGGCCGGCCGGCCGAACACCTCATTGAGCCGGTTGCGGATCAGCGGGGTGCGGGTCGCGCCGCCGACCAGCAGGATCTCCTCGACCTGCGAGGCGGTCAGGCCGGCCGATGCGAGCGCGGTGTGGATCGCGCTCAGCGTCTCTTCGATGAAGGGCGTGATCATCTCCTCATAGTCGGTGCGGTCGAGTTCCAGAGCGAGATGAATCGGTTTGCCGTCGACCTCGGCGAGGTATTCCTCCTCGATGCGCGCAAACGGATGATCGGAGAGATGCTTCTTGGCGCTTTCGGCGGCACGATGGATGCGCGCCATCGCCTGCGGATTGCCGCTCACGTCCGCTTTGTGCTCGATCTTGAGATGTTCGAGCACGCGCTCGACGATCTTGTGGTCGAAGTCGTCGCCGCCGAGATGATTGTTGCCATGACTGGCGATCACCTCGACCACGCCCTCTTCGATGCGCACGACCGAGACGTCGAAGGTTCCGCCGCCGAGATCGTAGACCAGCACCCGCTTGCCCTGCTGCTGCGCGGCCTCGTAGACCAGCGCCGCCGCGGTCGGCTCGTTGATGATGCGGACCACCTCGAGCCCGGCGATCTCGCCGGCTTCGCGGGTCGCCTGCCGCTGCGCGTCCGAGAAGAACGCCGGCACGGTGATCACGGCCTTGCGCACCGGCGCGCCGAGCCGCGCCTCGGCGATCTCCTTGAGACGGCGCAGGATCATGGCCGAGATGTCCTGCGGCGTGTAGTCCCGTGCGCCGAGCGAGACCTTGCGGTCGCTGCCCATCAGCCGCTTGATCGAGCGCACCGTGCGCTCGGGATGGAGGATGTACTGATTGCTCGCCGCCTCGCCGACCAGCAGGCCGTCGTCCTGATCGAGCCCGACCACGGAGGGAAGGATCAGGCGTCCGCCGGCGTCCGCCTGCACCTGTGGACGGCCGTCGCGGTAGACCGCGATCTCGGAATTGGTGGTGCCGAGATCGATCCCGACAATCAGCTCGCTCATTCGACAACTCCTCGACTGGAAAGATCTCTGGCGCCGGCGCGCTTGGCTACGATCACCTCCGCCGCCCGCAGCAATTCGCCGTCCCACTCGAAGCCGGGGCGGGATTCGGCGATCACAAACCCCTCCGCCGAGGACGGATCGTCCCTGGTCGCCACCACCCGCGCGACAGCCGGCGCAAACGGGCGGCCGACGGTTGCGATCGGGGTGACGCGGCGGTCCGCCAGCACGCGATCGAGCCGCCGAAGCGTCATCTCCACGCCCTCCCGCCAGGGATTGGGGACGGCGGCGGTGCGCCGCCATCGCGCCCACCACGGCCGCGCTCGTCCCGGCGGACCGGCCGCGAGCCCGGCCGCGAGTCGGTCCCGGACGTCGAGGAGGTCGATCAGCAGCGGCCGCAGCACCGTGCGGGCCTCTCGCGGGCGCGTTCGTGGGTCTGCCTGAGCTCCCGGTCGAGCGCGGCGTTGCTCGATTGCAAAGTATCGAATACGGCGCGGAACTGGTCGAGCGCGTCCTTGACGATGCGCGACTGCGCGCGCACCTCGTTACGAGCGGCGGCGATCTCCACGAACACCGAAAACAGGTCCCGCGCCTCTTCGTCGCCCGCCTCGCCCGCGCCATCGCTCGCCATTGGCGTCGCGGCCGCAGTCTCATCGACGTCGGCCTCCGGCGCTTCCGCGCCGTCGAGTTCGTCCAGGTAGGCGTTGAGCCGCTCGAGCAGGGCTTCCTTGAGGACCGGGTCCATGGCGTCCGTCCTGCCGATCAGACCGGGCTTTTGGCGCGCGTGGTCTCTTCCCATCGCGTCATCGCCCGCTCGATCCCCTCGATGAGCAGCGCCGTGACCTGCGCCTGCGATACCTGGCCGCCCCGGCGCGCCTCCGGCGGCGGCAGGCAGGACGCCTCGAGGCGCGTCAGCGCGGCGCCATGCGGCGCGAGCAGCTTGGCCGCGAGCCGCCGACGCTCGGTGTGCAGAGCCTCGAAGGCGGCGCGATAGGTCTGAAAACGCTCCGGCTCGCGGTCGGGCGGAAAGTCTCGCACCAGCGCGAGGTAGCGCCGCTTGATCTCGTCGTCGCTGGCGTCCTCGTCGACCCCGAGAACGGAAAATGGATCGGTCGCCATGGGCTCTCCTTGCGGCATGCTCAGAATTTCGGCGGCTCTTCGCCGAGGGCGGCGAGGACCATGGCTTTCGCCGCCAATTCCAGGATCATGCGCGGCGCTCCAGCGCCGAGCGGCTGTTTTCCGAGCCGGTCGACGAGGGTGGCGGCCGCGCCATCCCGTCCCTGCGACTTGACCAGTCTCCTCACCTCGTGCGGAGACGTGGACTGGAGGAAACCGTCGACGAGATCCTCGAACAGACCGAAGCTGCGGGCGTCGTCGTCGGCTTCGCGCCGCCGCGCCCGCCGCTTCGAGTTCGGCGTCCTCGCCCGTCCCGTCGAGATAACGGTCGATGCGGTTGCGTCCCAGCCGATCCTCGGCGATCACGCGCGACTCGCACATCCGGTCGATGGCGTCCTCGTCCACGATCGACATCCGCGCCGGATCGTTCCTCGTGCGGGCGACGATCTCATAGAAGCGCCAGAAATTCTCGCTCGGCTCGCGGCGCCGGCCGGCGACGGCGAATTCGCCGAGCACATCGTAAAGCTGGACCCGCAGGATCGCGTCGGCGACGGAATGGAACTCCGCCGCCGACAGCTCCGTTCGCGTCGCCCTTCTGAGCCAATTTCCGAACTTCCAGCAAAGTTCATAGGTCGCTTTCCGATCGGCTCGCACGTCTTCCGCGGAGAGAAGGGCGGCGATCGCGACGATTTCCGGCTTCGCGGCCTCCCCGCGCAGGATGCGCGCGAGTTCATGTTCGATCGGCGCCACGTGTCGGTCTCGCGGCGCCGTCATCGCATCCTGCAGCGCGGCGCGGAACCAGCCGACCGCGCCCCCGCCCGCCAAATCCACCGCCTCGCGAAGTCGCGCCTCGGCCAGCGGGTCCAGCCCGCCGCGCAAGCCGACCACGGCCAGGTTGATCCTGAGATCGGCGTTCGGCGCATCGGCGCGTTCCCACTCGCCGGCGGCGACGAGCTCCTTCCAGGCGAGGTCGGGTCGCTTCGATCGCATCTGCTTGCGAGCGTGCGAGATCTGCAGCTCGATCATGCGCAGACGGGCCGACCGGTTGATGGGATCGACGGCCAGAAGCCGTTTGGCGAAACCCGCCGCCTTCTTGTACGCCTTGCGGGCGGCCGCCGACTTCGATCGCCTGCAGCAGCGCGGCGCTGTCGGTCGGGAAACGCTCAGCCGCCTCGTCGGCGAGGGCGTGCCATTCCTTGTCGTCGCCGTCCTCGCGATACTGCTTGATGAGCTCAAGGACGGCGGGAAGATAGTCCGGATCGCAGTCGAGGCTCTTGCGCAGATACAGCACGACCGGATCGGCGAGGCTCCGGTCGCCCGCGATCCCCTCCTCCCGGCGGGCCAACTCTGCGAGATGACGATAGATGACGCCGGCCGACAGCCTGCCTTCGGGCGACCCGTCGTTGCCGTAGCGCTCGGCTGCGGCGCGCCAGTGCGTCTCGGCGCGCTTCCAATCCTGCTTCGCCTCCGCCCCGAGAGCGAAGATACGGGCCTTCTCGGCCTCCGCCAGTTTCCCGAAGGACTTCTCGAACAGGGGGATGCTGTCGGGGATCTGCGGCAGCAGATTGAAGCAGGCCTTGCGGACGTCGATCGCGGGCAGCGCCGCCGCCTGCCTGGTCAGCAGGGAGAACAACGCTCTCGGCCCGGCGCGGTCCGCCTCGACGAGCCGCGCCAGCATCGGCGTCGTCGCCGCCGACCCGCCGAGCCTGCCGATGGCGAAGGCCTGTTGGGCTGCGCTCGCCCGGGAGAGCCGGCCGATGACCTCGGCCGGTTCTCCCGGCAGCCCCGCCTCGGCCGCAAGGCGCAGCGGCCCGAAGGGCGAGTCGGACGGCACGCCGTCGAAGAGCCGGCGGGCTTTGGCCGGATCGTCGGTCAGGAGGCCCTTGAGGATCAGCCGTACCGGCCCGAACGCCGAGCGCGCCGGGATGTCGGCGATCAGGCGTTCGATCTCGATCGCGGGCTCCTGCGCCGTCAACGCGGACAACGCCTCGCGCGCCGCGTTGGCGGCGGCGAACCACTCGACCCGCGCCGGCGGGTCGCCCTCGGCCGCCTCGAGCGGAACCGGACGGGCCAGGAACAGCGCCGCCGTCAGCTCGGACAAGAGGCGCGCGTGGCTCGGCTCCAGCGCGTCGTTTCCGATGTATTTTAGCGCCTGAGCGAGCGCCTTGTGGATCTGGCCCTGGCGGATGAGGCAGGAGAGCAGGAACAGCGGCTCTTTCACGGCGCCATCGAGCGCCACCGCGTTGCCGAGGACGATTTCGGCCTCCTTGAACAGCCCTTTGGCGGACAGCGCCTTGGCCCGGCCCACGTAGGCGGCGGCAAGGGCGTCCCGCCAATCCTGCCGGGCTTCCCCCCTGAGGAGCTGCTTATAGAGCTCGATCGCCTCCTTGAATTCGGCTCAAGCCAAGCGCCTCTGCGGCCTGCGCTTCGCGCGCGCCGAGCGCATCGGCCGAGACGACGGGCTGTGCCTTACGGGGATTCGGTTTCATCATGGCCTGCACTCTTGGCCCTGCCTCCTAGCCCGTGTCGATGACACGAATTCGGGCGGACCCGATTTATCCCCGAAATTATGGGCGAGCTCCCCGGCTACGGTCTTACGCCGGCCGCACACCGCATCCACAGGAAAAGGGCCGAGATTTCCGCTATTGCCTGTGAACAGCGCCTGCTCGGCCACCGTCATAGTCGTGCGGAAGGTCACGCTTGCGCCGATGTGCGGCGTCGATTGGCTATTCGTCGTCATAGGGAGAGACCATTCTTGATGACGCCGCGAAACGCTGGACCATCGAACCCAGCTTCCGCGACAGCAAGGATCTGCGCTTCGGAATGGGCATGAGCGCGCTGAGGATCGATGATCCGCAACGCCGCGACCGCCTCCTGCTCCTGAACGCTTTCGCCATCCTGCTGCTGACGATTTTGGGCGCCGCCGGCGAGAGCCTCGGCATGGACCGTCAACTGCGAACCAGCACCGTCAAGCGCCGCGTCCATTCCCTGTTCCGGCAAGGAGCTCTGACGGCCTGTCGCCGACACGCTAGGATTCCCGTTTTGGCCGCGGCGATCACGTCACGCCCTTAGAGATTATCGGCGAGTTCGACGCGGGAAACGTCCTTGTCGACGATCGCGCGCTTAGAACGGACGC
>CAVPTU010000027.1:0-172502 GCA_963708565.1 uncultured Alphaproteobacteria bacterium | reverse complement strand
TGCGGCGACTTGTCGTCGTAGACCCGGCGGAAATTCCAGATCACCGCATCGGCGTCGAACTCCGAGCCATCGTGGAACTTGACGCCCTCGCGGACAGTGCAGATCCAGCGCAGCGGGTTGGTTTCGTCGGCATGCCACGCGGTGAACAGCCCGGGTGTGATATCCGCTATATCGTCGGATGCTGGAAGTCCCAGTTGATGATCAAGTCGTAGGCGGGATAGCCGAGAAAGCGGAACCCTTCACCGCCATTGTTGGGAATGCCGTGAGTTGTGGGCAGGTCCGCTGCGGTCATGCCGATGCGAAGGATCTGCGGGGTGGCGGCGAGTGCCGGCATCCCGGGAATGTCGCGGCGCCTGCCGCGGCAGCCATGAAGCCCGCCTGGTGAACATCGAGTTATCCATTCTTGGTTTGTGGGTTTGCAAACGGATCAGGCCAGCGCCGCCTCTGCGCGCGAAGTGTTCGATCATCCCGACCATCGTGTCGGTATCGATCACGTCGCAGAACGCGTGCGCCATCGCCGACAGCGTCGCGTTGTGTTCGTCGTCGTTGAATGTCGCATTGCCGTCAGCGATGAAGAACACCTTGTAGTTCAGCATCATCGCGTCGCGCGCGGTGGACTCGCAGCACACCTGCGTCGCCGTGCCGGTGACGATCAGCGTGTCGATGTTGCGCTGTAGCAGCAGCGCATGCAGGTTGGACGACCCGGGGGCGAAGGCACCGAAGCGGCGCTTCTGCACCTTGAGGTCCGGCGGCAGCACCTCGAGGCCGGGCCAGATAGCGTGGCCGAACGCGCCCGGCCTGAACGTTTCGATCATCCGCTGGCGCCGTTCCGGCGTGCAGAAATGCTCGAAGAACGTGGACCAGGTAGCGACGGCAATCTCATCGAATGTGTTCTGGATGTAGACCACCAGCCCACCCGCCTCGCGCAGCGCAGTGCTGATCCGGTTGACGTTGGGCACGATCTCGCGTGCTGTGGCGATCTCGGCGACCTGTCCCGGCGCCATGAAGCCGTTCTGGAGATCGACCACAATATGTGCAGTCCGCACGGATTTAGGCTGTCGAAGACCCGCAAGCCGCCGCGTCGCTCGCGTGGCGCGGCTGATGACATCGGGATGAATGGCCGTTTTATGCACGATCTACCTCGCTTTGCTGACCGGCGCGCCATGCTGCGACGCAGCATTTTAGTGTCCTGGCCAGACGGAAGGCAAATGCCCAAATGCTAGGCTGAAAAACGGCTGGACAGATCGCTCCATCTGCGGTCAAGTTGGGCATAATGCTGCAATGCAGCATAGCCATGCCGCGCCGGGGAGCCATCGAGCATGCTCATCTTTGCCGCCCGCCGCATCATCCAGGCCATCCCGATCCTGCTCGGGGTCTCGCTGGTCGTGTTCGGCCTCGTCCACATCGTGCCGGGCAATCCGATCGACCTGCTCATGCCGCCCGAGGCCTCGCCCGAGGTGATCGCCCAGATGAAGGCCGCGTTCGGCTTCGACAAGCCACTCTACGTGCAATACCTGCTGTGGCTCGGCCGCGCGCTGCGCGGCGACTTCGGCCTGTCGGTGTTCAACGCGACGCCGGTGTGGGGCCAACTGGTCACCGCACTCGGCAACACCTTCATCCTCGCCATCCTCGCCGCCCTGCTCGGATTCACCCTGGGCACCGTGTGCGGCCTGCTCTCGGCGGTGTTCCACGGGCGCTGGCCGGACAAGCTGTTCTCGGCCATCGCCACCACCGGCGTCAGCCTGCCGCACTACTGGTGCGCCATCGTGCTGGTGCTCGCCTGCGCGGTGCTGCATGACTGGCTGCCGGCGCAGGGCATGGGCGATGACTCGCTGCCGCTGTACGACCGTCTCGAATATCTCGTGCTGCCGGTGGCGACGCTGTCGCTCATTCCGATGGGCGTCATCGGCCGCCTCGTGCGCGCGACCGTGCTGGAGATCCTCAGTCAGGAGTTCGTCGGCGCGCTGACCGCCAAGGGCCTGACGCGCTGGCCGGTGATCCGCCACATCTGCCGCAACGCCGCCCCGCCCGTGCTCGCGCTGATGGGATTGCAGTTCGGCTACCTGCTCGGCGGCAGCATCCTGGTGGAGACGGTGTTCAACTGGCCCGGCTCCGGCAACCTGCTGAACCTCGCGATCTTCCGCCGCGACATCCCGGTGCTTCAGGCGACGATCCTGGTGCTCGCCTCGTTCTTCGTCGTGCTCAACCTGCTGGTCGATATCGCCCAGGCGGCGATCGATCCGCGCATCCGCCGGTGAACGCCATGTCGCAGGCAACCGCCGATCTGGCCAGACGCGAACTCGCTCCGACCGAAGTCACGCCGGCCGCGGCGGCGCCGGGTTATTGGAAGGCGGTCGGGCAACGCCTGATGCGCGATCCGGTCACCATCGCCGTCACCGTCATTCTGCTCGGCATCGTCTTCATCTCGCTCGCCGCGCCGCTTGTCGCGGGTGCCGATCCGTACGCCGGCAGCGTTCTCGCGCGACTGAAGCCGATCGGCACCCCGGGTCACTGGCTCGGCACCGACGAGACCGGCCGCGATCTGTGGGCCAGGCTCTGCTATGGCGGGCGATTGTCATTGCTCGCCGGCATCCTGCCCGTGACCATCTCGCTGATCGTCGGCGGCTTTCTCGGCATTCTCGCCGGCTATGCGGGCGGCCTGGTCGGCACGCTGATCATGCGCACGATGGATGTGTTCTACGCGTTCCCTTCCATCCTGCTGGCGATCGCGATCTGCGGACTGCTCGGCAACGGCCTGTCGAATTCGGTGATCGCATTGTCCGTGGTGTTCATCCCGCCGATGGTGCGGATCGCCGAGACGGTGACGACGCAGGCACGGCATCTCGATTTTGTCGAGGCGGCACGCGCGTCGGGCACCACGACGATGCAGATCATCCGCTATCATGTGCTGGCGAACGTGCTGGGACCGATCCTGGTCTACGCGACCAGCCTGATCAGCGTCTCGATCATTCTTTCGGCGGGGCTGAGCTTCCTGGGTCTCGGCGTGACGCCGCCGCAGGCGGAATGGGGGCTGATGCTGAACTCGCTGCGCCAGGCGATCTACGTGCAGCCCTACGTGGCGGCACTGCCAGGCGTGATGATCTTCATCACCTCGATGTGTTTCAACCTGATGAGCGACGGGTTCCGCAGCGCGATGGATGTGAGGCTTAACAAGTGATGCGCCACTCTTGCCATTGCGAGGAACGCAGCGACGAACCAGTCCCGGTGGAAGCTCGCCCATGATTGTTGATCCGCGCGATCGCGGCGGGCCTGCGCAGCCGCTGCTGCTGGTCAACGACCTGCGCAAGCACTTCCCGGTTCGCGGCGGACTGCTGGGCCGCCAGGTCGCCACGGTGCAGGCGGTCGACGACGTCTCCTTCTCCGTCCGCAAGGGCGAAACCCTCGGCATCGTCGGCGAGTCGGGCTGCGGCAAGTCCACCACGGCGCGCCTGCTGATGCGCCTGATCGAGCCCGACGCGGGCGACGTGGTGTTCGACGGCGACCCGGTCGGCGACCGCCACGGCCTCAGTGTGAACGCGATGCGCCGGCAGATGCAGATGGTGTTCCAGGACAGCTACTCCTCGCTCAACCCGCGCATGACCATGGCGGAAAGCATTGCCTATGCGCCGCGCATGCACGGCCTGCCGGCCAAGGATGCGCTGTCGCGCGCGGAAGACCTGCTCGCCCAGGTCGGGCTCAACCCGCGCCAGTACGCGCGGCGCTATCCGCATGAACTGTCCGGCGGACAGCGTCAGCGCGTGAACGTCGCGCGCGCGCTCGCATTGGAGCCGCGCCTGGTGATCCTCGACGAGGCGGTCTCCGCGCTCGACAAATCGATCGAGGCGCAGGTGCTGAACCTGCTCGCCGAACTGAAGGCGCGCTTCAACCTGACCTATCTGTTCATCAGTCACGACCTCAACGTGGTCGAATATGTCAGTGACCGCGTGCTGGTGATGTATCTCGGCCGCGTGGTCGAGACCGGACCGGTGGAAGCGATCTACGCGCGCCCGCGCCATCCGTATACACGCGCGCTGTTCGCCTCCAAGCCGACGCTCGATCCCGATCGACGCACCACGGAGATGCCGCTCACCGGCGATCCGCCCAACCCGATCAATCCGCCGTCCGGCTGCCGCTTCCGCACGCGCTGCGCCTTCGCACAGGCAATCTGCGCGGAACTCGTGCCGCCGCTCGCCGCACCGCTGGATGGCGCCGATGACAGCGGCGCGCATCTCGTCGCGTGCCACCTGCCGCATGCGCAGCAGGTGCAGCATGCCTGACATCATGCCCGTCGCGGCACCGGTGTTGCAGGTCGACGATCTGACGGTGCGCTTCCGCCGCCGCGGCGTGGATGTGGCGGCTGTGAACGGCGTGTCGTTCGCACTGGCACGCGGCGAGACACTGACCATCCTCGGCGAGTCCGGCTCCGGCAAGAGCGTCAGCCTGAAGGCGCTGATGGGCCTGCTGCCCGATTACGCGCAGATCGAGGGCGACGTCTGGCTGGACGGCAAGCCGGTGCTTGAACTGCCGCCCGCCGAGTTGGCGAAGCTGCGCGGCGGTGCGGTCTCGATGATCTTCCAGGAACCGATGGCGGCGCTCGATCCCGTCTACACCATCGGCGAGCAGATCGCCGAGACGATCGTGCAGCACGAAGGCGTCAGCCGCGCCACCGCGATGCAGCGTACGCTCGATCTGCTGGATCACGTGAAGATTCCCTCAGCCGCGCGGCGGATGAAGAACTATCCGCACGAATTGTCGGGAGGCATGCGGCAGCGCGCGATGATCGCGCTGGCGCTCGCCTGTTCGCCGAGTGTGTTGCTGGCCGATGAACCCACCACCGCGCTCGATGTCACGGTGCAGATCCAGATCCTGCTGCTGCTGCGTCAGTTGCAGCAGGAATTCGGCATGGCGATCGTGTTCGTCACGCATGACGTGGGCGCCGCGGCGGAGATCTCCGACCGCATCGCTGTGATGTACGCTGGCCGCTTCGTCGAGACCGCGACGACGCGCGAGATCATGCGTTCGCCGCGGCATCCCTATACCGAGGGGCTGCTCGCATCCACGGTGCATGGCGGGCAGCGTGGCCGCGTGCTGGAGACGATCCCTGGCGCGCCTCCCAACCTCGCGCATCTGCCGCCCGGCTGCGCGTTCGCCCCGCGCTGCCGCTATGTCCGCGAGTTCTGCGCGCATGGCGAGGTGCCGGTGACCGTGACGCCGGGTGGCGCCATGGTGCGCTGCGTTCGCGCCGCTCCCGTTCCAGCCCAGGAGGTGTCCGCATGAAACCCAGTGTCAGCGAAGCCGAATTCGACGTCATGGTGAAGCAGACCGGCCTGCCGCTCAGCGCTGCAGCAGAAGACCACGCTGTACGACGCATACTGGATGCTGGAGGCGATGATCGCGCGGGTGAATGCCCCGATGCCGCATCGAGGTCGAACCCGCCCACATGTTCACGCCGGAGGTGCGGTGATGGACCCGATTCCCACCATCGCTGAAGCCGCGAAACTGATCGCGGCGAAGAAGCTGTCGCCGGTCGAGCTGACCAAGGACTGCATCGCCCGCATGGAGGCGTATGACGACACGCTGCATGCCTTCATCCTGCCGACCGAGGAGCGCGCGCTGGCCGATGCGCGCGCGGCCGAGACGCGGGTGATGGCGGGCAATGCGAAGGGGCCGCTCGACGGCATCCCGATCGGGCACAAGGACATCTACAGCACCGCCGGCATCCGCACGACCGGCCATTCGAGGCTGCTGGAGAACAATGTCCCCGTCGCAGGACGCCACCTCGGTGCGCAAATGGGCCGAGGCCGGCGTGGTGCTGATGGGCAAGCTTTCGACCCACGAGTTCGCCATGGGCGGGCCGTCGTTCGACCTGCCATGGCCGCCGGCGCGCAATCCGTGGAATCCCGAGCATTTCACTGCGGGTTCTTCGTCCGGCACTGGTGCGGCGGTGGCGTCGGGCATGATCCTGGGCGGCACCGGTTCCGACACCGGCGGTTCGATCCGCGGGCCCGCGGCGCTGTGCGGCATCGCCGGCATCAAGCCCACCTATGGTCTGGTCAGCCGCGCTGGCGTGCTGCCGCTGTCGTTCAGCATGGACCACGCCGGTCCGCTGGCCTGGACCGTCGAGGACTGCGCGCTGCTGCTCCAGGCGATGGCCGGCCACGATCCCGCCGATCCTGCCAGCGCCGATCGTCCTGTCCCCGACTTCGTCGTCCGATATCGGCAAGGGCGTGAAGGGAATGCGCATCGGTGTGGTGCGGCATTTCTTCGAGGCCGACAATCCGGTCAGCCCCGCCACGCTCGCCGGCATCAACCACGCGCTCGACGTGTTCGAGCATCTGGGCGCCGAGATCAGCGACGTGAAGCTTTCGCCGTTGGCGGATTACAGCGCCTGCGGCTGGGTCATCATATCGTCCGAGGCGTACGCGATTCACGAGCCGTGGCTGAAGACGCGGTTCAATGACTACGGCGAACTGTTCCGCGACCGGATGGCCCTGGGCGGCTTCATCCGCGCCACCGACTACGTGCAGGCGCTGCGCCGCCGCCGCACGCTGTGCGAAGAACTGAAGACCGCGATGGCCGGCTACGACATCCTGGTGTCCGCCTCGCAGACCAGCGAGGCGCCGAAGATCACCGAAGTGCCGAAATGGGCCACGATGGAGAAGCCGTCTCTGACCATGCCATTCAACCTGACCGGCTATCCAGCGATGAGTGTGTGCACCGGTTTCGGTGTGGGTGGGCTACCAATTTCGATGCAGTTGATCGCCAAGCCGTTCATGGAGGCGACCGCGTTCCAAGCCGGACACGCCTATGAGACGGCAATCGGCACCCGCAAGCGCCGTCCGGTAATTGAGCTGTCGCAGTACTAGCCGGGCGGCCTGCCCGATGTCATTGCGAGCGAAGCGAAGCAATCCCCATCGGAGTGAACCTCGAATGCTTCGTGTTGACCTACACCTCCGGCGCCACGCCGACATACTTGTACTGGTGGATCAGGTCATCCACCGGATGCGCGGTGTCGTGCTTCACCTGAAACACCGCGATCACGCGCTGCCTGAGATCCCCGTTCTCGTCGAAGCTGACCTCGCCCTGCAGTGTATTCAGCTTCGTCGCCGCAATTGCGTCGCGCACGTTGGCACGGTCCACCGGATTGCCTGATTTCGCCACACGTTCGATTGCGTCGATCACCACCAGTACCGCGTCGTAGGCGGTGATCGAATAGTCGGAGGGCTGCCGGCCAGCCTTGGCGGTGAAGCGCTTCACCCATGGCCGCAACGCCGCATCCTCCATCATGTGCGGACAGGCAACGGTGGAATACCACCCTTCGGCGGCCGGGAACCCCGCGCCTTGCAGGATCGACGGGCCGTACATGCCGTCGCCGCCGGCCTTGATCAGGTTCGGAACGAGATCATACGACTGCTTGACGAGTTTCACCCCGGCCTGGGCATCGCCGCCGTAGTAGATCGACTGAGCGCCGAGCGACTTAATCTTGGTCAGCGCAGTCGAATAGTCCGCCGCCTTCGGGTCGAGCCGGTCGTGACCCAGCACTTCGATCCCGCGCTTCTTCGCCTGCGCCTCGAAGGCTGTGGCGATGCCTATGCCGTAAGCCCCGCTGTCGTCGAGACCATACACGCTCTTCACCTTCAGCGTGTCGGCGAAGTAGTTCGCCATGTTCGGTCCCTGGTAAGCGTCGGTGGTAACGGTGCGGAAATAGATGGCCTTGCCGGCTGGGCGATACAGCGCAGCAAATTTCGCATCTGTAATGTCTGGGTTGGTCGACGTCGGCGTGATGGTGGCAAGGCCGCCCTGACTGAAGATCGGCGACATCGTCTTGCCGGGCGTGCTGCTCATCGGTCCGAGAGCAGCAACGACCGATGGATCGGCGACCATCTTGCGTGCATTGGTTGCGCCCTGCGCGGGATCGTACTGCCCCGCGGTGGCGGTTCCATCGTCGAGCAGCAGAACATTCAGATGATAGCCGGCGGCGCCGCCTTTGGCGTTGGCTTCATCGATGGCCAGCATCAATCCATCGCGGATGCGTACTGCGGTTTCGGCATCCGCTCCGGTGAGCGAAAGGTCAATGCCGAGGGTGACGGCCTTTTCCGCGGCCATACCGCGATACGGGCGTAACAGGCCGGCCGCGGCGGTCGCCGCGGCGAGCCGGATCGTGCCCCGGCGAGTGAACAAACTCATTGTGCGTCTCCCCTTCGATCAGCCATCCGTCAGCGTCGGCCACAGCGCATCGGCGCCGCCGGCGCAGACATAGGCGCCCACCCGCGCCGCCCATTCGGTGTCGCCGCCGAACTCGTCGCGCCACGACCACAGCCGGCGCGTGCTGAGCTGCAACGAGTATTCCTTGGTAAAGCCGATCGCGCCGTGCACCTGATGCGCGATCTCCGATGCCAGCGTCGCCGCGTCGCCCACCCGCGTCTTGGCGATCGCGATCAGGAACTCCTGCCGCGCCGGGTCATCGATCGACAGCGCCTCCACGCCGGCATCGGCCGCGGCGCCGGCGGCGGCCACCTGACCGGCCATCACCGCAAGGTTCTGCTGCACCGCCTGGAACTTGCCGATCGGGCGGCCGAACTGTTTGCGCTCGCCGGCATAGGTCACCGCGGTATCGAGTGCGCGCTCCATCGCCCCCGCCATAAGCACGGCGCGTGCCAATGCGCCGCGCCGATACAATGCGGCTCGATCGATGCCGGCGGCGGTCGGCGCGACCGCATCACCGGCCACGCGCAACGCAGAAAAACTCAGCGTGTCGCGCGGCTCGCCCGCCATGTTGCGGCCCGCCGTCACCTCCGCGCCCGCAGCGCCGTCCAGCGCCACCGCCATCGCGCCGTCCGGACCATCGGCGAGCAGCACGATCCGCGCGGCGTCCGTCGCCCATGGCAACCGGCTTGCGCGTCCCGACAGACGCCAGCCATTGCCGTCGCGCTCGAGCGTCAGCCTGTCGCCGGCACGCACCGGCCCGACCGTCATCGGCTGCTCGCTCACCTCCAGGCCCGCGGCCGACGCCACCCACGCCGCCAGCATCGTCTCGGCGAGCGGGATCGGCGCGGCAAAGCGGCCCGCGACGCGCAGCACGGCGTAAAGATCGGACCACTCGGCGTCAGCCCCGCCAGCCGATTCCGGCAGCGCCGCGAGCGGCACGCCGGTCTCGCTCACCGCCTGCCACAGCGCCGCGGGGAACGTGCCCGTTTCGGCGCCGTCAGCCACCGCCTTCGTGCAATGATCCTCGAACAGGCGGTTCATGCTCTCCAGCAGCATCCGTGTTTCATCGCGCATGTCCGCCTCCCTCAGCGCAGTCCAAGCCCGCGCGCGATGATGCCGCGCAGGATCTCGCGTGTGCCGCCCTGGATGGACAGCCGCGGCGCATTCCCGATGCCGCGCGCCAGCATCGATACATACGTATCTACAGCCCCCAGCTCCGGCTCGGCCGGGAACAGTTGCCGCGCCATCACCGGCAGGTCCTGCTCGTAGCGTGTGCCGAGGTCCTTGGTGACCGCGGCCTCGTTCAGCGGCTGCAGGCCCTCCTGGAGCATCCCGGCGATCGACAGCGACATCCGCCGCAGCGTGGCGAGCTGCGACACCAGCCGCCCGAGCGCCGCGGCGGTCGCGCGATCCGGGTTCGGTCCGGCGACCCGCACCATCTCGGTCAGCAGCTTGAACAGCACCAGGAACCGATCGGGTCCGCTGCGCTCGAACGCGAGTTCGCTCGACACCTGGCGCCAGCCGTTGCCGATCTCGCCGAACAGCCGGTTGTCCGGGACGAACAGGTCGGTGAGGAAAAGCTGGTTGAAGTGATGCTCGCCCAGCAGGTTGATCACCGGCCTGATCTCGATGCCTGGCGAGTTCTTCAGATCCACCAGGAACTGCGTGGCACCCGCGTGGCGATCCACCTCGTCCTGGCCGGCGTCGGCCATCTTGCAGAACAGGATCATGTAGTCGGCGCGATGCGCGTTCGACGTCCACAGCTTGCTGCCGTTGATGCGGAAGCCGCCATCCACCTTCACCGCGCGGGTGCGCGTGCCGGCAAGATCGGAGCCGGAATCCGGTTCGCTCATGCCGATGCAGAACGACAGTTCCGCGCGTGCGATCCGAGGCAGGAAGTAGTCCTTCTGCTCGTCCGTGCCGTAGCGCAGGATATTGGGGCCGCTCTGCCGGTCGGCGGTCCAATGAAAGCCCACGGGAGCGCCGGCCGCCAGCATCTCCTCGATCAGCACGTAGCGTTCGAACGCAGTGCGCTCGTGGCCGCCGTACCGCTTCGGCCAGGTCATCCCGATCCAGCCGCGCTCCGCCATCCTGCGGCTGAACGCCTGGTCGTAATCGCGGCGGTTGCCGAGAGAGGCGCGGTTCTCGTCCAGGAATGCGCGCACTTCCTTGCGCAGCGCCTTCGCGGCCGGCGGCAATTCGACCGGATCGAAGCGGAATGCCTGGAACGTCATCGGCGCGGCCCTTTCAGCGGGAAGCGCGACGATAGCGCGGGCGAACGTCCGCTCAAGCCCCCGTGGGAGCCGCCAGCGACGTCAGGCGATCAGTGCGCTACCTGATCGTGCATTTGCTGCGACGCGTCGGCCGCGGTCTCCGGCACCCCGGCGAGCCGAAGTCCTTCCGCGAACAGCTCGCGATCGCTCTCGCGCTCGAGCGGCGACGTGGCAATGAATCGCTCGACGGTGAAGTCCGGCTCGATGGCCATCAGCCGCCGGCGCACCACCGCGGCCTCCTGCGCGCGCCCGAGATGGCCCAGCGCCGCGAGATACGGCTTGTAGGTCGCCGAGAACGACGGGTTCATCTCGCTCACCGCGCGTCCCACCGCGACCGCTGACTCGTAATCGCGCTTCAGCAGGTGAATCAGAACGAAGAACGCATCGTAGAAGAACGCGTGCGGATCGAGCGGCGACAGCTTCTTGTATCGGTTGTTGCGCCGCTCTGCCTCTTCCGGGTCGCCCATATAGGCGAACGCAATCGCCGACAGCGCCCACGCCATCGCCAGATTCGGATTGAGCGACAGCGCGCGTTCGTGCAGCGCGATCGCCTCGCGCAGCCGCCGATGCAGGAAGGCGCGCACATGGCCGGCGATGGTCAGCCCGCGGGCGTCGAACGGATCGAGCACCACCGCGCGTTCGGCATGCTGGCCCGCCTCTTCCATGATCACGGCGCGGATGGTCGGTCCAGTCCTGGCCGACCAGGAACATCTGCCAGTAGGCGTACCAGGCATAGGCGGCGGCGTAATCCGGTTCCAGCTCGATCGCGTGCGACAGATACTCGCCGGCCCGCATGAACGGCTCGCGTTCCAGCCGGCCGATCAGCGGGATCGCCCGCAGCACCAGGTCATAGGCGGTCGCATCGATCGGCGGGCGGTTGGCGCTGCGCTTGGCCTCGATCAGCAGGATTTCCGGATCGATCTGCGCCACCACCTCGGAGGCGATCTCGTCCTGCAACGACAGCAGGTCGTTCGACTGCCGATCGAAGCGGCGCGCCCACACCACCTGGTTGCCGGCGCGCAGGTCGAGCAGCCGCACGGTGATGCGCAGCCGGTTGCGCACGCGCTGGATCGAGCCGTCGAGCAGGAAGTCGATGCCGAAGGTGCGCCGGATCGCCGTCTCGTCGCGCGTCTCGGCGGCGAAGCGCGCCAGCGAATTGGAGGCGACCACGAACATCCAGCGGAACCGCGCCAGCGCCGTGGTGATCTCCTCGGCGAGCCCGGGAGCGAGGTGCGCCTCCTCCTCGGTGGTGCCGACGAGCTGCAAGGGCATGACGCCGACATGGGCGCCGCCGCGGGTCGGCCGTGCCTCCTGCCCGCGCGGTTCCAGGACCGCGCGGCGGTTCGTCCGGTTCCTCGGATGCCGGCGGTGGCGGGGGCGGCGGGCGGGCGCAGCGGCATGCGGCTGCCCGCCGGGCCGCGGATTTCCGCCAGAAGCTTCTGGGTCTCGGCCGAGGGCGAGGCGTCCAGCAGGTCCGCGAGCACCGCGCGGCAGCGGTCATAGGCCTGGATCGCCATGCCGCGCTCGCCGCGCGCCGCGTGCGCCCGCATCAGCGCCCGCCAGGCGCCCTCGTGCGCGCGGTCGATCTGCAACAGCCGCTGCGCCGCGGGGATCGCCGCCTCCGGCTCGACCTGCTCGCGCAGCAGCGCCTCGGCCACGGTCCGGGCACGATCCCGCAGCCGCTCGCGCTCGGTGGTCAGCCAGGCGTCGAAGGTGGGATCGATGCCGTCCAGGTCCTCCAGCAGATCGCCATCGAGCAGCGACAGCGAGGCCGGCTGGTCGGTCGTCGCCCGCATCACCTCTTCCACGTCCACCCAGACCACGCCGGGGCGGAGCGAGAGATGGTCCCGGGTCACCGACAGAACCTCGGTCCCCGCCGGCGCCAGTGTTTCCAGCAGCCGATGAATTTCCTGCCGCAGCGATGCCCGCGCCTGCTCCTCGGGCCGGCGGCTCCACAGCAACTCGGCAAGGCGCCCGCGCAGGGCGGCACGTGGCGAGGACAGGGCGATAACCGCCAGCAGCGCCCGGGTCTTGCGCCCGGCCGGCAGCACGTTCTCGCTGGTGAGCGTCCAGGCTTCCATCTGGCCGATCAGGCGCAGCCTGACCACGACCTGCACCGCCGGGTTCGGCGGTGTGATGTGGGCCGAAGGTCGTTGTGAAGTGCCAGCCATCATTGCGTCATTTGTGCGAAGTTCGAGCTGCCCAAGGCCGGGGCTTCAGCATGGCGAGACTTACACCCCCCTTTCAAATTGCCGCCTCCCCGAAGATTCTCCGAATATTACCCTGCCACGCCTGATGATAGCGCGCCAGCCAATGTTCAGCCTGGGTTGGTTCGCCGGCCACGATTGCCTCTAGTGGAGCGAGATAGACCGATTCGTCCAGCCCGGCAACGTTGTAGCGGCCCCGGGCGCGCAACCCGTCCCGGGCGATGGCCACGACCTCGCGCGCCAGGTCGCGCAGACTGCCGCCGCGCCAGGGCGCCGCCAGCCCCTCGCGCGGCACCGCGGTCCGCAGGGCCACCGCATCCTCCCAGGTCGCCTCGCGCAACAGCGCCTCGGCCGCGGCCAGCGCCGCCTCGTCGTACAGCAGCCCGACCCACAACGCCGACTGCGCCACCATCATGTCGGCGCGGCCGGCATCGGCGCCGCGCATCTCCAGGAAGCGCTTGATCCGCACGTCGGTGAACACCGTGGTGACGTGGTCGGCGAAGTCGCCCACCGTGGCGACGGCGCCCGCCACATTGTGCAGCCGGCCGTTCATGAAGTCGCGGAACGAGGCGCCGGCCACGTCGATATATGTGCCGTCGCGATAGACGAAATACATCGGCACCTGATCGACCAGCCATTCGACATAGCGCTCGAAGCCGAAGCCCGGCTCGAACATCACGCGCGGTATGCCGGAGCGCTGGTTGTCGGTGTCGGTCCAGACATGCGCCCGATACGACAGGAACCCGTTCGGCCGGCCCTCGGAGAACGGCGAGTTGGCGAACAGCGCGGTCGCCAGCGGCTGCAGCAGCAGCGACACCCGCAGCTTGCGCAGCATGTCCTGCTCGGACGAGTAGTCGAGATTGACCTGCACGGTGCAGGTGCGCGTCATCATGTCGAGGCCGTGCGTGCCGACCTTCGGCATGTAGCGCCGCATGATGGCGTAGCGCGCCTTCGGCATCCACGGCATCTGCTCGCGCGTCGCGATCGGATGAAATCCGAGCGGCGCGAAGCCGATCTGCAGATCGCGCGACACGCTGCGCACCTGTTCGTAATGCGCCTCCAGCTCGGCCATGGTCTCGTGCAGCGTTTCCAGCGGCGCGCCGGAAAGTTCGAGCTGACCGGCCGGTTCCAGCGAGACCGCCGCGTCGCCCTGCTTCAGGCCGATCAGGTTGCCGGCGTCGAGGATCGGCGTGCCGCCAAACCGCCGCAGGCCCTCCAGCAGGTCGCGGATCGAGCCAGGCTGACCGTCGGTCGGTTCGTAAGGCGGCGCGGCGAGATCGCCGAGGCGGAAGCCGAACTTCTCGTGCTCGGTGCCGATGCGGAACCGCTCCGCCGGCTTGCAGCCGGCCGCGATGTAGTCGGCCAGTTGCCGCAGCGAGGTGATCGGCGTCGCGTCGGCGTCTCCGGGATTGGACATGCTGCTCCCAGGTGTGTCGGGTTGCGTCTCATGGTATTAGCGGCAGTCCATCCCCTGCAACAATGCCAGGCCCGCGATGCAGGCCGTGTCGGCCCGCAGGATGCGCGGGCCGAGCGACACCGGCGTTACAAAGGGATGCGCCCGCAGCGCTTCAAGTTCCGCCGGTGTGAAGCCGCCTTCCGGGCCGACCAGCAGCGCCGCGCGGCCCAGGCGTCGGGGTGAGGCGCGGCGCATCGCTGCGTTCGATCGCGGCGAACAGGCGCCGGTCGCGCGGCCAGTCGGACAGCAGCGCCGCGAGCGGCCGCGGTCGGATGCAGATCCGGGCACAGTCAGGCGCTCGGACTGCTCGGCGGCCTCGATGGCGATGGCGGTCAGGCGATCCGCATTCATCCGATGCGTGTTGCTGCGCTCGGTGATGACGGGATGCAGCGCGGCGACGCCGAGTTCGGTCGCCTTCTGCACGACGAGATCGGTGGCGTCGCGCTTCAGCAGCGCGAACGCCAGCCACAGATCGGGGCCGTTGCTCTGGGCTCGCGTCCGGTGCTCGACACGCAGAGTGGCGCTATCGCGCCGGACGGTCTCGATGCGGGCGGCGAATTCGCCGTCGCGGCCGTTGAACAGCAGCAGCGTATCGCCGGGCCCGCGCCGCATGACGTGCGCGAGATAATGCGCCTGCGCCGCGGTCGCGGCGATGCTGTCGCCCTCGGCCAGCGGTGCCGCGACGTGAAGGCGGATTGACCCGGTCATGACGGCAGGCAGAGTAGCAGCCATGCAGGCGCACACCGACATCGCGGCGACCGGCTGGGTGGCGCGGCTGCCGCGCCCCTGGCTGCCCTATCTGCTGCTGGCGCGGGTCGATCGGCCGATCGGCGTGTGGCTGCTGTTCCTGCCCGGGCTGTGGGGCATTCTGCTGTCCGGCACCGCCGCCGCGCCGAGGCGGTGCGGCTGATCGTGCTGTTCGCGATCGGCGCCCTGGTGATGCGCGCCGCCGGCTGCGTGGTGAACGATCTGTGGGACCGCGACATCGACCGCAAGGTGGCGCGCACCGCCGGCCGGCCGCTGGCCTCCGGCACGCTGCGCCCGCGCCAGGCGCTGGTGTTCCTGGCCGTGCTGCTGCTGGTGGGGCTGGCGATCCTGCTGCAACTCAATGCGCTGGCCCAGGCGCTGGGCGTGGCCTCGCTGCTGCTGGTGGCGCTGTATCCCCTGGCCAAGCGGGTGACATGGTGGCCGCAGCTCATGATGGGCTTCACCTTCGGCTTCGGCGCGCCGCTCGGCTACGCCGCCGGCGCCGGGCGGCTCGATGCGGCCTGGGCGGCGCTCTACGGCGCGGCGATCCTGTGGGACCTCGGGTTCGACACGATCTACGCGCATCAGGACCGCGAGGACGATGCGCTGGTCGGGGTGAAATCGACCGCCCGTCTGTTCGGCGAGCGCACGGCCCCGTTCCTGGCGGCCTGCTATGGCGGGATGGTCCTGTTGCTGGCGCTGGCCGGCTGGCTGGCCGGACTGGGCGGCTGGTTCTACCCGGCGCTGGTGCTGCCGGCCGTGCTGCTGGCGCGCCAGGTCATCGCCCTGGACATCGACGATCCGGCGCTCTGCCTGCGGCTGTTCAAGGCGAACCGCGAGGCCGGCCTGGCGGTCGCCGCCGCGATCCTCGTCGGGTGGGCATGACCCGTGCCGCGCATGCGTGCTCGTTTGTGACGGCACAGACCGCGCCCGGTCATGCGGCGCTGGTTCCCGAGATCACCCTGCACCTGGCGAGCGAAATCACCCCGATCTGGCAGGCCACCGAGGCCTGGCTCGCCGAGCACCAGGTGGAACCGCCGTTCTGGGCCTTCGCCTGGCCGGGCGGTCAGGCGCTCGCGCGCCACGTGCTCGACCATCCGTCGTGCGTCGCCGGCCGCCGGGTGCTCGACTTCGCCGCCGGCAGCGGCATCGCCGCCATCGCCTGCGCCATGGCCGGTGCGGCATCGGTCGAGGCCGCCGAGATCGACTTCCTGGCACGCGCCGCGATCGGGCTGAACGCCGCGGCGAACCGCGTCGCCATCGCCCTGTCGGACGCCGACGTCGTGGGCGCCGATTGCCGCTGGGACCTCATCCTGTGCGGCGACGTCTGCTACGAGGCGCCGATGACCGCGCATATCCTGCCCTGGCTGCGCCGCATGGCACGCCACGCCGAGGTCTGGCTCGCCGATCCCGGGCGCGCCTATCTGCCGCGGGACGGCCTGACTGCGCTTCGCCGGCTATCGCGTGCCGACCAGCCTGGAACTGGAGGACCGGACCGAGCGGCAGGTCACGCTCTACCGGCTCGGCTGTTGACCCGGCTTGCCCTTGGGCTTGCCGCCCCCGCCCAACTGCGACAGGTCCAGGCCGTTCACCGTCAGCGTCGGTCCGTCGCTCATCATGTCCCACACGAGCCGGTCGCCATCCGGCTTGGCCAGTCCGCGCAGCATGATCAGCGCCGGCAGGGCCTGCTGCAGGTCCGGATTGCCGTGCGCCTGCGTCGTCAGGTCGTCGAACCCCGTGGCCACCAGATGCGCCTCGCCGTGCCATGTGTCAGGCGCCGGTGACAGTGATGCGCCCGGTTCCGTTCACCTTCGCCGGCCCCAGGTCGAACGACAGCGTCTCGACGCCGAGCTCGGCGCCGCCATGCGAAAAGATCGCGGCGACGTCCGGTTCGAGGGCCGTCGCTGTCCACCCCCTCCGCCGTCGCGTCCAGCGCGAGCTTGCGCAGATCCGCCATGGGCACGCCCGACAGGCTCGGCTTGATCTCGATGTGATGCGGCAGATAGGTCGCGACCTTCGGCGGCAGGCTCGGGCTGGCCAGCTCGTCGATGCCGATCTCGATCCAGGCGTGCAGCCGCCCCTCGGGCGCCTCACCGCCCAAGCCTAACAAGAGGTGCTTTATCGAAACTTCCCCCATGCCGGCGATCTCGACCTGTAGCCCGTCGACGGTTTCCTCGAGGCTCACGCTCGGTCAGCAGGTCCTGCAGGGACTCGACCATCAGGCGCAACTGCGCCCTGGCAGGCGGGGGCAGATCGAATTTGTCGTCCTTCGACGCGATGTCGGGCGGCAGGGCGCCGATCAGGCCGCTCATGGCGGTGAGCAATCCCGCGACACGGTCGCGGTTGACGCCGTTGGCGTGGCCGACCGCATGCATGGTCTGCATGCCGATCGCCACCGGCGTGCCGCTGTTGATCTGCGAGGCGGACTTCCAGCCATTGACCGATGCATCCATGCTGAGCATCGAGACGGCCGTCCTGGGCCGGGGTCAGGCTGGTGTCCAGCAGGTAGCGGTCGATACGCTGCTCCTGATGCTGCTTCGCCGCTGTCCGAGGCAACGACCAGGTCACCCATGTCGGTATGCAGTGTCGACGGCGTGGTCAGGCCTGGATCGATCACGCCGTGCGTGTCCTGGCGGCCGACGCTGAACCGTGCCTGCACTGGAGTGCCCTTGCCGGGCTCGCCGACCTCGGGAACGGTCATGGTGAAGGTTCCCGAAGGCGGCATCTTCATGTCATCGACCGACCAGCGGCCGCCATCCAGCGGCCGCAGATTCGCGGTTGCCGCGGCGGGACCGGCCGGCCCCGCAAGGCCCGGGATCGGCCAGGTGACCACGTAATGGTCGTGCTCGCCGGTGATCTGCCACTCCGGATCGGGCAGCTTCACTGCCGGTCCGAACAGGCCGGCAAGCCAGTCCTTCAGTTGCTGCTGAAGCGCCTGCGCCTGCTCGGGGCCGATGTCGTCGGCCCAGGCGCCACTCGACAGGAGAAGCAGCAGGCACAGCGCAGCAAAACGCGAAAGCCGCACGATCCGGCCCTCCTCGGCGTGGTTGGGCACCGAGGATACCGCGGGACGGGGTCGGCCCGCCACGCCAACGATCACGGTCCAGGCGGTGATCGCCCCACAGTCCGGCGCTCGTCCTCGCCGCCTTCGAGCGTCGCGCTCGCTGCGCACCGGCCAAGCCGCCGCAGCAGATCGCTGAGCTGCCGCAGCTCCGCCTCGTTCAGCCCTGCCATCGCGGCGGCAATGTCGGCGGCGTGGCGAGCGAACAGCGGCTCGATCAGGTCGCGTCCGGCCGCCGTCAATTCGACCCGCACGGCGCGGCGGTCCGACGTCTGGCGGGTGCGACTGACGAGGCCGCGCGCCTCGAGCTTGTCGATCAGGTCGGTCATGTTGCCGGCGCTGGTGAGCACCTTTCGGCTCAGCTCGCGCTGGCTCAGCGGACCCTTGTGCAGGATGGCCTCCAGCACGCCGAACTGGGTCGGCGTAAACCCGGCGGCGGCAAGCCGTGGCTCCACCCGCGCCAGCACCGCCCGGCCGGCGCGCAGCAGCTTCACATAGGCGTCGAGCGCCGCGACTGTCCGCGCATCGGCCACGCCTCAGCGGTTCATCATCACCGGCAGCCACGCGTGCTCCAGCACATGGCGCGTGACGCCGCCCAGGATCAGCTGGCGCAGCCGGGAGTGCGAGTAGGCGCCCATCGCCAGCAGATCGCAGTCGAAGTCACGTGCCGCCTTGAGCAGACCGGCGCCAACCGAATTGCCCACCGACTGGAACATCACGATGTCGGCATGCACGCCGTGCAGCGCCAGATAAGCCGCGAGATCCGGCGCCGCCGGCCCGCGCCGCTGATAGCCCTCGGCCGACAGAATGCGCACCGCCTCGGCACGCTGAAGCCAGGGCAATGCAGCATACACAGCGGAGGCCGATTCCGCCGTGCCGTTCCAGCCCAGACACATGCGCGCGCCGATCGTGGTGGGCGCGGTCTGCGGCGCAGATCAGCACCGGACGGCCGGAATCGAACAGCACCGCATGCAGCGCATCGGACGACGACACGTCCTCGCCCGCATCCGGATGCGGCACCACGGTCAGGTCGGCGAGCCGCGCCTGCTGGGCGACCAGATCCTCCTCGCGGCCGGTGACCGAGGCAAAGCTGGCGGTCGCGCAATCGGCGCCGGGATGCGCCTCGGACAGGATGACGTCGTGCTGCAGCGACGAACCGGTCGAACATCGAGCGGACCGCGTGCGCGCGCTCGCTGCTCTCCTTCTCGGTGGCCGACATCATTTCCTCGATCATCGCGCCCGACAGGCCCTCGCCGGCGAGCGGCGCGACATCGCGGCTGTCCACCCGGACGTGGAGCGCCGTGACGTGGGCATTCCATAGCCGGGCGATCATCAGGCAGGTGGAGAGTGCCGCCTCTCCGGCGGCGGTCCCCGTCAAGGGCAGCAGCAGCTTTCGGATGGCCATCGCGTGCCTCCTCGCTTGCAGGTCAGGACTGCGTTTCTAGCACGACATGAGCCGGAAGCGCATCACATGCCAGCAGGCTGGCCGGCCGCGCCGCCGACGCGGTATCGTGCCACGCTTTGCTCGCACCAGGGCTCGGGGAATCATGACGGCACTGCTCGATGTCGCCCCCTTCAAGGGAGTCAATCCCGACGAGCTCGATCGGATCGAGGCCAGAAGCCGCATGCTCGAGCCGCGACCCGGCGCGCGGATCTTCGCGGAAGGCGATGTGGCCGACGCCGTATATGCCATCGTCGCCGGCGCCGGGCACGTTCGGATCGGAGCACTCGATCCGAACAGCAAGGGGCTGATGTTCGAGGTCTTTGGCGTCGGCGACATATTCGGCGAAATCGGCGTCATCGATGGCAGCACGCGCACGGCGGACGCAGTGGCGGAGGGCCGCGTGAAGCTGCTGCGGATAGGCAGCCAGATATTCCTCGATGCCCTCGGCAACAACGCCGTGTTGGGCGCCAACCTGTGTCGCATGCTCGCCACGCGCCTGCGCCGAACCTCCATCCTGTTCCGGGATGCGACGTTCGAGAGCCTCGAAGTTCGTCTGGCCAGGCAACTGCTTTACCTCGCCAAGCGTGACGGTCGTAACACTGAACGAGGCGTTCAACTCGCGGGCCGGTTCCGACAGGGAGACCTCGCCGACCTGCTCGGCGCCACCACCCGCAGCATCATCACCATTCTGAATTCATGGCGCGCGGACGGGCTCGTCCTCTACGATCCCGCGCGGGCGCAACTCACGATTTGCCGCGAAGCGGACCTGCAACGCCTGATCGGCTCCGGCGCCGGCTGAGTCACTCCGACATTGTCATTGCGAGGAGCGCGGCGAAGCCTGCGGTGAGGTTGCCAGCCGCGTCGCCTGTGCGGTCGCGCCTGCGACAGGCAAATAGACGACCACCGTCGTCCCTTCGCCCGGCGACGATTCGATCGTCATCGTGCCGCCCGATTGATGCGCCAGCCCATGCACCTGGCTCAGCCCGAATCCGGAACCCTTGCCGACATCCTTCGTGGTGAAGAATGGCTCGATGGCCCGCAAGCGGACGGCCTCCTCCATGCCGATGCCGGTGTCGGCGACGCTGAGCACCACGTAACGGCCGGGGGCCAGGTCGAGGCTGCTGTGATCGGGCGCGATTTCAACGGCCGCGGTAGTGATCGTGACGCATCCGCCGTCGTGCATCGCGTCGCGTGCATTCGTCGTCAGGTTGAGAATTGCCTGCTCGATCTGCTCCGCGTCCACCAGCGCCGGTTCGAGCCGTGCAGCGAGCCGCATGTCGATGCGCAGCTTTCCGCCCAGCGTGGCCTCCAGCAGTCTCCGCATCCCGGTCAGCACGTTATTCAGATCGGTCGGCCGGGGCACCAGCTTCTGCCTGCGCCCGAACGCTAGAAGTTGGCGCGTCAGCGATGCGCCGCGCCGGGTGGCATGCAGAATTGCGGCGAGGTCGTCGGCGTGAGGCGACCGCGGACCAAGCCGGCGATCCACGCGTTCCGCGATCCCGCTCACCACCATGAGCAGATTGTTGAAGTCATGCGCGACCGCCGCGGTCAGCCGGCCGATCGCTTCCATCCTCTGAGACTGTTGCAGCTTCTGTTCCGCCATCAACCGGTTGGCGATCTCCTGCGTCAGCCGCGCATTGGCCGCGTCCAGTTCCTTTGTGCGCTCCGCAAGCCTGTACTGGGTGGAGAAATTGCCGATGAACCAGCTTTGGAACCGCAGGCTCACCAGGCACATCGCGGCCGCGAATATCAAGGTCAGGGCGCCGGAAACGACCTGTAGCGTGCCCCCGGCGGCGAGGAAGCGCCCAGCCAGCGGCAGCGTCGCGGGCAGGATGAAGGCAACGGCCGTCGGAATGTGGGTGGCATGGACCGTAGCGGCGCCGGCGCACATCCCGGCGATGACGAGAGCGAGGAAAAGCTGGGCGACGTCGGTGGGGGGAAAGAAGACCGCAACACCCAGGCCCCAGAGGCCGCCCGAAAGCAATGCCCCCACGACCGACAGGCGTGTCCACAACAAGGCACGTGCCTGTTCTGCGTTCGACCTTCGGTACGAACGCCAGCTCATCATGCGCAGGGCGGCCAGCAGAAAAATCGCGCCCAGCCAGCACAGGATGCCGAAGACAGAATCGAAGAGGCTGAGCACGAGGGATATGAGCGTTGCATTCATCACCGTGACGACGGTCGTCAACGGCAATTGCGCGTAGAGCGCCCGAATGCGCTCGGCATGTACCGGATCAGTTGACGGAACTATGTCCACGTCAAGATCTGCCCGGGATCGTTGGATCGCGAGCGACGAAGCAATCTCGTTCGAGGGTAAGTATTCATGACCGGGATTGCTTCGTCGCTGCGCGCCTCGCAGTGACAGCACACATGTTTCCCTGTTCTGTGGTTCCAGATGCTAGAGCCCGGCCTCCGAGACCGACAGCCCGTGCAGCCGGCCCTCATCGATCTCCGACAACACCTTTTCCAGCTCTGCGAACGTGTAAGGCTTGTTGAGCACGGTCTGAAATTGACCGGGCATTATCCGCCCCGCTTCGGCCATGTCCGCGTAGCCGGTCGCGAGCACGATGGGACACACCACGCCACGGTCGCGCAGCATGCGGGCCAGCGCATCGCCGTTCATCCCGGGCATGACGTAATCGAGAATCACCAGATCCGGCGCCTCTTCCGCCTCGTCCAGCCGGTCCAGAGCCTGCTGGCCGCTGGTCGCCTCGATCACGCAGTAGTCGAGTTGACGCAGCATGTCGCTGGTGACCTCCAGAACCACCGGATCGTCATCCACGACCAGCACCTTTCGCTTCAGGCGTTTCACGCCGTTCGCCGGCGCTTCAGGCCGCGACCTCGCTGGCGCAACCGAACGCGGCAGCGTCAGGACAACCGTGGTGCCGGCTCCGGGCCGCGAATGAATCCGCATCGTGCCCCCGGACTCCTCGACCATCGCCTGCACCTGGCTGAGGCCAAGGCCGGATCCCGAGCTGCCCTTGGTGGTGAAGAAAGGTTCCGATGCGCGGTTCCGGACGTCGCTGTCCATGCCGATCCCGGTGTCGGTCACCGTCATCCGAACGTATTCGCCAGCGGCGAGATCCTCCTCGCCTGGCTCCGCCGTGGTTTCGTTTGACGTCGCAAGCGTCAGCACGCCGCCCTCCGGCATGGCGTCGCGTGCATTGAGCGCCAGGTTCAGCAGAGCGGCCTCGAGCTGGCCTGGCTCGGCACTGGCCGGCCACAGATCCTGAGCGAGATCGGTAACGATCTTGATGCGGCCCCCCAAAGCCGAAGTGCCGAACATGGCGACAAGGTCCGTGATAAGCTCATTGGCGTCAGCCGAGCGGACGGACAATGGCCGGCGGCGCGAAAACACCAGCAGCCGCCTGGTCAGTTGCGCGCCTCGCAGAACCGCCCCGGACGCGCGCAGCACCCACGAGCGTTCCCGCGTTTGCTCCTCCGGCAGGGCATGGTCGAGCAGGTCGAGGCTCCCCTGGACCGTCGCGAGAAGGTTATTGAAGTCGTGCGCAATGCCGCCGGCAAGCTGTCCGATGGCCTGCAGCTTCTGTGCTTGCAGCAGCGTCGCCGCGGTCTTGTCCCGTTCCGCGATCGCCACCTGAAGCCGGTTGTTCGTCAGCAGCAGGTCCTGCGTGCGCTCGGCCACGCGGACCTCGAGCAGATCGGAGTGCTCCTGCAAGAGTTGCTGCCGGTGTTGCAGCGCCGCGGCCATTTCGTTCCAGGCCGCGGACATCTGACCGAATTCAGACCTTTCGTCGTAGTCGGGTGCGCGTGCCGACAGATTCCCTTCGCGCCAGCGTCGTGCCACCGCGACCAGCGAACTGGTCGGGCGGGTGATGAAGCGGTTGGCGGCAAACCACGTGAGCGCAAAGACCACGATCGTCACCAGCGCCAGCAGCACGGCGCCGCGCAGCATGGCGCGATTGATGTCGGACATCAGGTCCGGCTCGTACAACCCGACCGCGACGAACAGCTTCTCCGCGGCCGCACTCGGCGGCACGTAGGCGAACAGGCGCGTGGTCCCGTCAACGCTTCGGACCCGGGCCACGCCGGGATGCGCGGCATGCACCATCGGCATCGCCACGGCCGGCACGCGTTGCCCGACAAACTTGTCATGCGCCGGATTGCGGCCGAGTACCACGCCGTCGACATCCGCAATCGAGAGGACGGCGCCGACAAGAAAGGCCGAATCTGCCTGCTTGAGCTGACTGAAATGATCGCGCAACCAGTCGAGGTCGAGGGCGCCGACCAGCCATCCACCCCCGCCTGCCCCCGCCGTCTCGAGTGGCAGATAAAACGGCAGAAAGCCATGCGGATGGTCCACGGACCGGGCGAAGCGGCCGGCAGTGAACGTTGTGGCGGAAAGCGCGCCGCGCAGCCAGGCGGCGTCGGTCGGCGTTGCCGCCACCGCTTGATCCGAAGCGCATGCGATCTGTCCCCGCGCATCCAGCAGAACGATGAATGCCAGGCTCGGCGCCTTGCGAAGGATGCTGGTCAGCCGGGCAGCGCATTCTTTGCCGACCTGTACCGACCTCCTGGAATTCAGCCGCGGTCGCCAACAGCAGACGCACGCCTTCGCCAATGCTCGCCGTGTCGGCGGCAAGCATTTGCACCTGGTGCATCGCCAGTTCGTTCACCTGAGCCTTGCGCTCGGACCACTCGACCCAGCCCACGGCAAGCTGAAGTCCTATCGTCGGGACAAGGCAAATGCCGATGATCAGCAGCAGGCGGGTCGAAATCCGTGCGCCAGAGGCCCGCCTGAGCCAGCCGCGCAATCGCTGCCCACCTTCAATTGGCACGGGCGATAAATTCTGCAGCAGCATAAGCGGCAGCTTTCGTCGATAGCAGCGGCCCGACCGCAACACGGGCGTATGTAAGGTTCGAGCACCTCAACGCGGGGGTGCGGACCGATTGACCCTCACGAACTCGGGAGAATTAGGCGAAATTAATACACTTCAACCAGCAGTTGGTCATACTTATCACGCCTTCGTGTTCTGCAAAAGACAAAACTGTTCCCTGCACGTTCCGCCGTCGGCTTCGAAGCGCCCGGAAATTCGCCGTTTCCCGGACTTCATTTCTCGATGCATACGATTATCGTGCCGAAGCCACCTTGCGTGCCTTGAACAACGCCGCCTCCGGTGAAGCGGCATCAATCGCGATCCAGTCGCCGGCGCGCGGATGGCTCTCGCTTGCCGCCCGCAGCACGGCGACTGTCGCGTCCGACGCGTCCCGCTGACGCCCGGCGATCCGTGCCTCCAGTTCCGCGAGCGGCGCTTCGAGCCATAGCCCGAGGAACGGCACGCCCGCGGCGCGGGCTGCGGCTTCGACCAACGTCCGATGACGCGTGTCGATGAAGGTCGCATCGGCGATCACCGCATGGCCACCCGCCGCCGTCTCGCGGGCGAGTGCGGCAAGTTCGGCGAACACCGCCTCGCTTGCTGGCTCGCTGTAGGCCGCTTGCGGCAGCCGCTCCTCCGGCGCCACGCCGTGCTGGCGCTTGCGGATCTCGTCGCTCCGCAGCACCAGCGCGCCGGGCGCACGGCCAAGTTCCGGCGCCAGCGCGCGAGCCAGGGTGGACTTGCCGCTGCCCGGCAAGCCGCCGATCGCCACCACGACCGGCGGCTTCGGCCGGAGATAGCCGGCGGCGGCCGCGAGATAGTGTGCCGCAACCTCCGCGTTGCCGCGCTTCGCCTCGACATGGGCGCGAACCATGGCCCGCAGCGACAGGAACGGCGGCAGCCCGATGGTCAGCGCGGCGTCACCGGTGCGCGCGACATAACGGTTCAACACCCGGTTCGCCGCCGCCCGCGAAACGCGCCGATCCAGATCCATCAGCAGGAACGCGAGGTCGTAGCCCAGGTCGATCGTCGCCATCGCCTCGTCGAACTCCAACGCGTCGAACGGCACCGGGCGTCCCTGCCAGAGGCAGAGGTTCCCAAGATGCAGATCGCCATGCGCGCGGCGCACGAAGCCATCGCGTCTGCGCCGCGCGAGCCATGGCGCAATGCCATCCAGCGCCATGCGGATACCCGCCAGCCAGGAACGCACCGCCTCTTCCGGCAGGCCCGCGTCATGCGCCGACTGGGCGTTGCCGTCGGCGACGTGACGCATCGCCGCGACGGCATCGGTTGCAGCCGCCGGCGGCAGGGCGCGATGGAACGCGGCGACCGCGTCGCCGAGCGCATCGAGCAGTTCCGGCGTCAGACCGCCCGCCGCCGCCACCGCGTCGAGAAAGTCGCCGGCCGGCACGCGCGCCATGCGCAGCACCCAGTCGATCGCCGGCTGATCTCGCCGCACGGCCGAAACCGAGCGTGCCGTCCGGGCGGCGCACCACCGGCACGACATCGCGATACAGCCCGGGCGCCGCGCCCCGGTTCAGTTCCAGCTCGCGCAGCGTGAAGCGCCGCCGCGCCTCCAGCGCAGTGAAGTCGAGGAATGCCAGGCGCACCGCCTTCTTCAGCTTCCACACCGTGTCGGTGCCGACGAACACCAGCGATATGTGCGTCTCCAGCGGCTCCGATCCCGCGAGCTGGCGCAGGAACGCCACGACCTCCGCCTGTTCCGGCGGCACGGTCATCGTTCGGTCAGGGGTACAGCTTGCCGACGGTCCAGCCGCCGTTCGCCGCCTTCGTGTAGACGCGTGCGGTCGTGCAGCCGGAACGGCATGTTCTGCCAGAACTCGAACCGCGCCGGGATGACGCGGAAGCCCGACCAGTGCGGCGGCCGAGGGATGTCCTCGCCGGGATATCGCGCCTCGTTTTCGGCAAGCCGGCGCTCCAGCTCGGCGCGATCCGGCAGCACGCGCGACTGGTCCGACGCCCAGGCGCCGAGCCGCGATATGCGCGGGCGCGTCGCGTAGTAGGCATCCGCTTCGGCATCCGTGACGCGCTCGACACGGCCCTCGATGCGCACCTGCCGCCCCAGCGGCTTCCAGTGGAACAGCAAGGCGGCGCGCGCGTTGGCCGCCAGTTCCTCGCCCTTGCGGCTCTCCATGTTGGTGTAGAACACGAAGCCCCGCTGATCGGCGCCCTTCAGCAACACGATGCGAGCCGCCGGCGTCCCGTCCGGACCGGCGGTCGCCAGCGTCATGGCGTTGGCGTCCTCCGGCTCGTGCGCCCACGCCTCGGTCATCCACTCCTGGAACCTGGCGAACGGATCGGTGGCAAGCTGCGTGGCGTCCGGCATCACGTGGTCTTCCTGGCGGGCCGAAGCACTTTGCCGCCATGGGCGCCGCACGCCAAGCATGGATCCGCCGGCTCTTGCTCCGCGACGGCAGCCTGTGCCACCACCGCAGCGACTCGCGGAGGGATCAACCAATGCCCGACAGCGCCCGCCGGCAAAGGCACACTGATGCAGGGCAAACGCGGCCTGATCATGGGGGTGACGAACGAGCGCTCGCTGGGCTGGGGCATCGCCGCCGCGTGCGCCGCGCAGGGCGCGGAGCTGGCATTCACCTATCAGGTCGAGGCGCTCGGGCGTCGCGTGCGGCCGCTGGCGGCATCGGTCGGCTCGGAGCGGCTCTTCCTCTGCGATGTCGGCAACGAGGCCAGCATCGACGCCGCCTTCGCGGCGTTGCGCGAGCAGTGGGACGGCCTCGATTTCCTGGTCCACGCGATCGCCTTCGCCGACAAGCAGTACCTGCGCGGGCGCTACCTGGACACGCCGCGCGAGGCGTTCCTCCAGGCGCTGGACATCTCCTGCTACTCGTTCGTCGCCGTGGCGCAGCGGGCGGTGCCGATGATGCGGCCGGGCGGCAGCCTGCTGACGCTCACCTATGTCGGGGCCGAGCGATGGACGCCGCACTACAACGTGATGGGCGTGGCAAAGGCGGCGCTCGAAGCCTCGGTGCGCTACCTCGCCGCCGACCTGGGCGGGGAGGGCATCCGGGTGAACGCGATCAGCGCCGGCCCGATCCGCACCGTCGCGTCGGCCGGCATCGGCGATTTCCACTACATCCTGCGCTGGAACCAGTTGAACTCGCCGATGCAGCGCAACGTGACGATCGAGGATGTCGGCGGCGCCGGTGTATATCTGCTGTCCGATCTATCGGCCGGCGTGACCGGCGAGGTCCACCACGTCGATTGCGGCTACCATATCGTCGGCATGAAGAACCCGGCCGCTCCGGACATCGCCATCGTCGAAGGGTAATATGAGAGAACTTACTCCCCCTCGCCTTGCGGGAGGGGGTCGGGGGAGGGGGCCCTCCCGCCATGTCGCATAACAGCTTCGGCCACCTGTTCCGCGTCACCACCTGGGGCGAGAGCCATGGGCCGGCCATCGGCTGCGTGGTCGATGGCTGCCCGCCGCGCATCTCGCTCTCGGAAGCCGACATCCAACCCTGGCTCGATCGCCGCCGCCCCGGCCAGTCGCGCTTCACCACCCAGCGCCAGGAGCCGGACGCGGTCCGCATCCTGTCCGGCGTGTTCGACGGGCTGACCACCGGCACGCCGATCGCCATGCAGATCGACAACGTGGACCAGCGCTCGCGCGACTACTCGGCGATCGCCGCGCAGTTCCGTCCCGGCCACGCCGACCTGACCTACGAACTGAAATACGGCATCCGCGACTATCGCGGCGGCGGCCGGTCCTCGGCGCGGGAGACCGCCATGCGCGTCGCCGCCGGCGGCGTGGCGCGCAAGGTGCTGGGCGACGCCGTCCGGATCCGTGGCGCACTGGTGCAGATCGGCCCGCACCGCATCGACCGGGCCCGCTGGGACTGGGATGCGGTGGACGACAATCCGTTCTTCTGTCCCGACCCCGGCACGGCGACGCTGTGGGAAGCGTATCTGTCCGAGGTGCGCAAGGCAGGCTCCTCGGCCGGCGCGGTGATCGAGGTGGTGGCCGACGGCGTCCCCCCGGGCCTCGGCGCGCCGATCTACGGCAAGCTGGACGCCGAGATCGCGGCGGCGCTGATGTCGATCAACGCGGTGAAGGGCGTGGAGATCGGCGAAGGCTTCGCCGCCGCCGCCCTGTCAGGCGAGGCGAACGCCGACGAGATGCGCATGCGGGACGGTCTGGTGGAATTCGCCTCCAATCATGCCGGCGGCATCCTGGGCGGCATTTCCACCGGCCAGCCCATCGTTGCCCGCTTCGCGGTCAAGCCAACCAGTTCGATCCTGACGCCGCGCCAGACCGTGGACCGGACGGGCCAGGCCATCGAGATCAGCACGAAGGGCCGCCACGACCCGTGTGTCGGGATCCGCGCCGTGCCGGTGGGCGAGGCGATGCTGGCCTGCGTGCTGGCCGACCACCTGCTGCGCCACCGGGCGCAGAACCCGGACGCTCCAACCTCCGCCCGGCTGCCACGCAACTGAGCCGCGCGAACCAACCCTCCGGTTCTATCGTCAGTTTGATCGCCTCGCCGGCAAGTAATCCGTTGGTAAGCTTCTTATCTTCATAGTCGCGCCCCAGCGCCGCCACGATCCTGGGATTTACGCATGTCTGACGCGACTGGAGAGCCGGAAATGACGGACGCCGAGTACGCCCGGAAGCTTGACGAACTCGATCGCCTGCTGAACGACCCGGACGTGCCGATGGAGCCCGCCAAGGTGTGGTCTCTCCTGACCGAAATCGCGCAACGTGACCTGCTCGGCGCACACGCGACCCGTAGCAGCGACTGACCGCGTCAACGTATCGTCGCGCCGATCAGGAATTCGCGGTTGCCCTCCGGTCCGGTGACCGGACTTTCGCAGACGCCGAGGACATCCCAGCCGGGCAGGCTCCCCCACCAGGCACGGATGCGATCGCATACCTCCTGGTGAACCGCCGGATCGCGCACCACGCCCTTGCGGCCGACCCCACCCGGCCCGGCCTCGAATTGCGGCTTGATCAGCGCCACCGCCCAGGCGCCCGCCGTACAAAGCGCGAGCGGCGCCGGGAGCAGTGTCCTTAGCCCGATAAAGCTTGCGTCGCACACCAGGGCGCCGATCGGATCGGCGATCGTGTCGCAGGTCAGGTAGCGGGCGTTGGTTCTCTCGTGAACCACGACGCGCGGATCTGACCGCAGCTTCCAGGCAAGCTGGCCGTGGCCGACATCGACCGCATGCACCTTCGCCGCGCCATGCGCCAGCAGCACGTCGGTGAACCCTCCGGTCGACGCGCCGACGTCCAGACAGATGCGGCCGGCCGGCGACAGGCCGAAATGGCGCAGCGCGTGATCGAGTTTCAGGCCGCCGCGTGACGCCCAGGGATGGTCCTGGCCCCGTACCTCCAGCGACGCATCGGCGGCGATGGTGTCGCCGGCCTTGGCGATGCGGTGTCCGCCACTGAACACCTTGCCGGCCAGTATCAACGCCTGCGCCCGCGTTCGGCTCTCCACCAGCCCGCGATCAACCAGCAACTGGTCGGCACGCATCCGCATCCCCCACCATCGCACTCCCCCTCCCCTTGCGGGAGGGGGCGGGGGCGTCGCCAGGGTCCTCGGCCCCAATCCGTGACTTGCATCATGCAAGGCTATGCCCTACATACCGGCTTGCATCATGCATGTCACTGCTGGGAGCGAACCATGCAGCGCAAGAGTTTCGGATCGATGACCTGCCCGATCGCCCGCAGCCTGGAGCGCGTCGGCGAATGGTGGAGCATCCTGATCCTCCGCGACGCCTTCCGCGGCCTGACCCGCTTCGACCAGTTCCAGAAAAGCCTGGACATCGCGCCGAACATGCTGACCCGCCGGCTCAACGCCCTCGTCGAATCCGGCCTGCTGGAACGACGCGCCTACAGCGAGCATCCGCCCCGCCACGAATACGTGCTGACCGAGCGCGGCCGTGATTTCCGCCCGGTGCTGTGGTCGCTGCTGGCCTGGGGCAACCGCCACTTCGCCCCCGAGGGCCCCAGCGTCATCGTGATCGACACCGAAACGGGCGAGCCGGCGGACCCGGTCCTGGTGGATCGGCGCACCGGCAAGGTTATGGTCGAGCCGGCGTTCCGTTCGGTGCCCGGCCCCGCCGCCAACGGAAGCGCGTCATGAGCGTCCAGGTCGCGGAGCGCGAGATCGTCGCGCGGCCGCCGGCGCGGCACGCAAGCATATCGCGCAAGCAGCTCGGACTGGCCGCTGCGGCCCTGGCTCTCGGCATCGCCGCCGCCTGGTACGGCAACTACTGGTGGACCGTCGGACGGTTCATCGAGACCACGGACGACGCCTATGTCGGCGGCGACGTCACGGTGATCGCGCCGAAGGTGCCGGGGTTCATCGCCGAGGTCGCGGTCGCCGACAATCAGGCGGTGCACGCCGGCGATCTGCTGGTGAAGCTCGACGATCGCGACTACCGCGCCGCCTTGGCGAAAGCCGTCGCCGCGGTCGAGGGTCAGCAGGCCACGCTGGCGAATCTCGATGCAGTACGGCGGCTCCAGGAAGCGGTGATCGCACAGGCGAAGGCCGAGTTGACCGCGACCACGGCAGAGATCACCCGCACCAAGTACGATGTCGAGCGTTATCGCAGCCTGGCGCAGGATCAGTTTGGCACCCAGCAGCGCTTTCAGCAGGCGAATGCCGATTATGAGAAGGCGCTCGCGGCCGATGCCAGGGCGCGCGCGGCGCTCGAGGCGGCACAGCGGCAGCTCGACGTCATCGACACGCAGAAGCATCAGACACAGGCGGCATTGGCCGGCGCGATCGCCGATCGCGATACCGCGCAACTCAACGTGGGCTACACCGAACTGCGCGCACCGATCGACGGCGCGGTCGGCAATCGCAGTGCGCGCGTCGGAGCCTACGCGACGACCGGCGCGCAGCTCATCTCGCTGGTGCCGGCGCACGGTCTGTGGGTGGATGCGAACTTCAAGGAGAGCCAGCTCGCGCACATGCGCGCGGGGATGCCGGTGACCATCGAGGCCGACGTTCTGCCGGACGAAGTGTTCCACGGCCGTGTCGGCAGCCTGGCGCCTGCGACCGGCGCGGTGTTCAGCGTGCTGCCACCGGAGAACGCCACCGGCAACTTCACCAAGATCGTGCAGCGCGTGCCGGTGCGCGTGCTGCTGGATGACGGCGCCGCCACGCTGGGCAGGCTTCGGCCCGGCCTGTCGGTCACCGCCGAAGTCAACGAGCGATGAGCGCGACCACGGCAAATGTTTTCGCGGCACCTGGCGAACTGCCGATGGCAACGAAGGTTTTCGCCTTCGCCAGCATGTGCGTGGGTTTCTTCATCGCGCTGCTCGACATCCAGATCGTCTCCGCGTCGCTGGCAGACATCGGCGGCGGATTGTCAGCCGGCACCGATGAGGTGGCATGGGTGCAGACCAGCTACCTGATCGCCGAGATCGTGGTGATCCCGCTGTCCGGCTGGCTGTCGCGCGTGATGTCCACACGCTGGCTGTTCTGCGCCTCCGCGGTTGGCTTCACCATCACCAGCCTGCTGTGCGGCTGGGCGTGGAACATCGAAAGCATGATCGTGTTCCGCGCGCTCCAGGGATTTCTCGGCGGATCGATGATCCCCACCGTGTTCACCACGGCCTTCATCTACTTCAACAACCAGCAGCGGGTCATCGCCGCGGCCACCATCGGCTGCATCTCCTCGCTGGCACCGACATTGGGACCGACCATCGGCGGCTGGATCACCGACGACTACTCCTGGCACTGGCTGTTCTTCATCAACCTGGTGCCCGGCATCTTCGTCTCCATCGTGGTGCCGATGCTGGTGCGCGTTGATCGCCCGAACCTCTCCCTGCTGCGCGGTGCCGATTACCTCGGCATGCTGCTGATGGCGGTGTTCCTTGGCTGTCTCGAATATACGCTGGAGGAAGGCCCGCGCTGGGACTGGTTCGGCGACGACACCATCCGGACCACCGCATGGATATCCGGTATCGCCGGCGTTGCATTCGTCTGGCGCAGCCTGACCTTCAGCCAGCCCGTGGTCGATCTGCGCGCATTGACGAGCCGCAACTTCGCGCTGGGCTGCTACTTTTCGTTCACCATCGGCATCGGCATCTTCGCCACGATCTACCTCACGCCGCTGTTCCTCGCGCGCGTGCGCGGCTTCAGCGCGCTGGAAATCGGCGAGGCGGTGTTCACCACCGGCCTGTTCCAGGTCTGTGCGATCCCGTTCTACGCGATGCTCGCGCGGCGGATCGATCTGCGCTGGCTGATGATGTTCGGCCTGGCCTGCTTCGCCTTGAGCATGTGGAACTTCACCCCCATCACGCATGACTGGGGCTGGCGCGAGCTGATGGTGCCGCAGGCGTTCCGCGGCTTCTCGCAGCAGTTCGCCGTGGCGCCGACGGTGTCGCTGACACTCGGCGGCCTGGCGCCGGAGCGATTGAAGCTGGCGTCGGGGCTGTTCAATCTGATGCGCAATCTCGGCGGCGCGATCGGCATCGCCGTGTGCGGCACGATCCTGAACGATCGCACCAACCTGCATTTCCTGCGCCTGGCCGAGCATCTGAACAGCAGCAATCCGGCGATGCTGCAATATCTGCAAGAGATGGCGGCGAACGCGACCATGGCGCACGGCGGCGATGCATTGCACGGCCACGCTGCGGCGTTGCGGGAACTGTGGTCGCTCACGCTGCGCGAGGCGCAGACGCAATCGTTCGCCGACGCGTTCTTCGTCATTGCGCTGTGCTTTGCCCTGGCAACGGTGACGGTGCCGCTGATGCGCAAGGTCGCGATGCAGCCAGCCCCATCGCGCGACGCTCACGAGTGAGTATGCAGAGCAGGAGAGACAGATGGACCACAGGAACGCCACCGCGGCGGTGATCGGTGCGGGCGACTTCATCGGCGGCGCGATCGCCCGCAAATTCGCCGCCGAAGGCTTCACCGTATTCGCCGGCCGCCGCAACGGCGAGAAGCTGGCGCCCTTGGTTCAGGCGATAGAGGCAGCCGGCGGCCGCGCCTTCGCCCGCTCGCTCGACGCACGGCAGGAGGACGACATCGCCGCCTTCCTGCGCGAGGCCGATGCCAAGGCGCCGCTCGAGGTCTGCATCTTCAACATCGGAGCCAACGTCCACTTCTCCCTGGTGGACACGACGGAACGCGTGTTCCGCAAGGTGTGGGAGATGGCCTGCTATGCCGGCTTCCTCGCCGGCCGCGAGGCAGCGCGACTGATGCTGCCGCATGGCAACGGCGCAATCTTCTTCACCGGCGCGACCGCCAGCCTGCGTGGCGGCGCCGGTTACGCCGCGTTCGCCGCGGCCAAGGCAGGGCTGCGCGCAATGGCCCAGAGCGCCGCACGCGAGCTGGGACCGAAGAACATCCATGTCGCCCACCTCGTCATCGACGCCGGCGTGGACACCGCATGGGTGCGCGAACGGATCAGGGCGCGTAAGGGTGACGAAGCGCTGCGCAATCTCGATCCCGGGCGGCTGATGCACCCGGAATTGGTGGCAGACGCGTATTGGCAACTGTATCGGCAGCCGCGCGACGCGTGGACGTTCGAGATGGACATCCGTCCGGCAGGTGAGAAGTGGTAGCGGCAATGAGCAATGTGGAATTCCATTTCGACTTCGGCAGCCCGAACGCGTATCTGAGCCACCTGGTCATCCCCGGGATCGAACGGCGAACGGGCGCGAAGTTCGTCTATGTGCCCGTGCTGCTCGGCGGCGTGTTCAAGCTGACCAACAACCGTTCGCCGGCCGAAAGTCTGGCCGGCATCAGGAACAAGCCGGAATACCAGCGGCTGGAGACGGCACGTTTCGTGCGGCGGCACGGCATCACGCGCTTCACGTCCAATCCGTTCTTCCCGGTCAACACGCTGGTGCTGATGCGCGGCGCGATCGCGGCACGGCGGCTGGGCATTTTCGAGCATTACGTCGACGAGATCTATCGCCACATGTGGGCTGATCCGAAGAAGCTCGACGATCCCGAGGTGCTGCGCGCGGCACTGGCCGAATCGCGCATCGACGCCGCGAAGCTTCTGCACCTGGCGCAGGATCAGGGCGTGAAGGACGAACTGCTTGCCAACACGCAGCGCTCGGTCGAACGCGGCACCTTCGGATCGCCGACCTTCTTCGTCGGCGACGACATCTATTTCGGCAAGGATCGCCTGCGTGATGTCGAAGAGGCAGTCGCGGCAATGCCGCGCGGCAATGGATGAGTGGCGAAATGCGCGCAAGGCGATGCTTCCAGGTTTCCGCCAGGAGCATCCGGCCGCGCGCTATCAGGTCTGATCGAGAGAGCCTTGCGATGCGCATTCCTGTCGTTGGCGCCGGCGCGATCGGCGGCCGGTTGCTGCAAGCCGGACGCAACGTCACGTTCCTGGTGCGCAAGCGACGGTCGGAGCAACCCGAAGCCAAACGGGAAGCGCCGGCCTGACAACGCCACGATCGCAAAACGCCGCGGCTTTTAGACCTTCGGCTTGCAATATCGCCGGTTGGGCGGTCATATGGGGAACGTCCGTTGAAAAAAAGCAGTCAAAAAAGGACACAGGGATGGCAACCAACACTGCATTGGGCGGGGCCGCACCGCCCGAGACGACGCTGCGACGCGTCGTGATCGCCGCCACGATCGGCAACGTCCTGGAGTGGTTCGACTTCGTCATCTACGGCTTCCTCGCAGTAACGCTCGCCCAGGTATTTTTCCCAACCGGGGATCCGACCGTATCTCTGCTGGTCACCTTCGGCGCATTCGGGCTCGCCTATCTGGTGCGCCCGCTGGGGGCGATCTTCGTCGGCTCCTATACCGACAAGCACGGACGCAAGGCTGGGCTGACGCTGTCGATCGCGCTGATGATGGTTGGGACGACGCTGATGGCGCTGACGCCGAGCTACGCGGCGATCGGCATCGCCGCACCCGTCCTGATCACACTCGCGCGTCTGTTGCAGGGATTTTCGGTCGGCGGCGAGTTCGGCAGTTCGGTCGCGTTCCTGATGGAGCATGGGTCGCAGCGCCGGGGCTTCGCCGCGAGCTGGCAGTTCTCCGTCGCCGGTCTGATCACGGCGCTCGCCTCGCTGTTCGGCGTCGCCCTGAACACGCTGCTGAGCCACGACCAATTGCTGAGCTGGGGTTGGCGGCTGCCATACATCTTCGGCATGCTGGTCGGCCCGGCCGGGCTCTATATCCGATCGCGGCTGGCCGAAACGCCGGCGTTCCTGGAAGCGGAGCAGCCGGAGGGGATGCGGATCCGCGAACTGCTGAGCAAGCATCCGCTGACGGTGGTACTCGCGATCGGCGCCTCGATCATCTCGAACAGTTCGTTCTATATTCTGCTGTACATTCCGACCTACGGACAAAAGACGCTTGCACCTTCCCGCCTATACTGGCTTTGTCGCGACGTTGGTCGGCGGCATCGTTCTCGCGGTCGGTGCCCCCTTGTTCGGCCACTGGTCGGACAAGATCGCGCGCCCGCGGATCATGGTGGTCACCGCCTGGCTGTTCGTCCTGACGTCATGGCCGTGCTTCTTCCTGATGGCGTCATGGCCCACGCTTTGGGCGTGCATCTTCGCCTGCGCGTGGCTGCAACTTCTCAAGGCGGGCTACAGCGGCGTGCTGCCGTCGCTTCTGGGCGAGCAGTTCCCGGTCGCGACCCGTGCGATCGGCGTGTCGCTGAGTTTCAGTACCGGCGGTGACGATCTTCGGCGGCTTCGCGCCGTTCATCGCGACCTGGCTGATAGCCCAGACCGGCGACCCGTTGTCGCCGAGCTTTTACCTGGTCGCAACCGCCGCCATGAGCGCCGCCGCGTTGGCGATGATACAGCTGAGGTCGACGCGGGAGGTGCAGGCAAAGTTGGCGGCATCGTCGACGTGATGCCCGACGCGGCCGCGATCATGGCCGAGGGGAGCGTATCAATCGCGTAATTAGGGTCACGGGACCCGTGACTGCGGAGCCGCGTGGTTTGGCGATTTTCGCATTCATCGCTGCCTGACATTGAGGTCCCGCCACATCGACCCGCGATTGGTGGTAAGTGCTCGGCCAACGCCACGCTCCGCCGAAAACAGAAATACCCGCGGCCCGCGGGTTCGTTCCTCGGAGACTTTCGTACGCCTGGCGGCGCCCGAAACTCTTCACGGAAACTCTTAGCGGAATCGGAGCGTCTGCTTTGGAGTACACAACGGCAACCAGCGGACAACCAGCCAATCGCGAAGGTCAGGGTTCGATCGGAACAGGACCTAACTCCCACCACTGACGTCAACACCCCCCAGCATCAAAAACACCGCCGCTGTCCACGAAAACTCCGCCCCGCCAATCCCCGTGCCGTCACGCGGATCGAAATATTCGCTGAACCCACCATGCGCGATCATCTGCGCGGTCGCGGCGCGCAGCTCAGCCGAGAGCGCACGGCTCTCCCGATCCTGCAAGCCCTTCCGTGATCATCCAGTTCACCACCGCCCAGACCGGGCCGCGCCAGTAGCGCAGCGGCTCGAAGCGCTTGTCGTCGGGGGCGGTGGAGGGCACGGCGTAGCGCACCTGCCCGCTCCAGCGTCGGAGCGTTGCCGCCATCGCCTGCACCTGTGCTGCGGAGGCAGCGCCGGAGAACAGCGGCAGCAGGCCGGCGGAGGTCGGTGCATCGATCAGCGCGTCATCGATCGCGTCGAAGGAGAGGAACTGGCTACGCGCCCCGCTCCACAAGCGCCCGAGCGCGCGTTCCTTCCGCAGGATCCGCGCCTCGATCTCCGCCACATCGTGAGGGGTGCCGAAGCGTGCGGCCAGCGCCAGCAAGTCACGCTCGGCCCGCAGCAGGATCGCGTTGGTGGCGATGTCCATCACCTTGAACGGGCTGGCCGCGAGCATGCGCTCCGGCTGCCAGCCGCAATCCCGGAACAGATCGACCAGATGGATGAAGCGCTGATACTCCTCCCCGCGCGGGCGCATCGCGGCATCCACATGGGAGGTGTCGCGTCGGCGGATCGGCGTGGCGGTTTCAACGGGCACGCGCGCCAGCGCCGCATCCCAGGCGGGGCTGTTGTCCATCCCCGTCTCCCACGGATGCAGGGTGGCCGCGAGACCGGTGCGCTCGGGGTCGCGCGCGTGCTCCCACCAGCGGTGCCAGGCGCGCAGGCCGGGATAGAGCGAAGCGACGCGAGCCTCCGCCGCAGCGCGGTCGCGCGCCCCATCCAGCAGCCGCCGCACGGCGGTGGCCAGGATCGGCGGCTGGGTGATGCCGGATGTGGGCGGATCGTGCTGGACACCCCACACATCCGGACCGGGGAAATAATCGTCTGACGGCGCGTGAAACACGATCTGCGGCACCAGCCCGTCATCCCACTGGCCGCGCAGCAGATGCGCGATCTCGGCGAAGGCGCGAGGTTCGTCGAACGTCGCCCAGCCCATCGCGACGAAGCCGGAATCCCAGTTCCACTGGAACGGGTACAGCCGGTCGGTCGGCACGGTGTAGCCGCCGCGGTCATTCGCGCGCAGAATCGCGCGGGCACGCTCGATCAGATCCACCCTCATTCCCCTTCCAGAGCGAGCCCGCTCTCCGCATCCATCCAGGCGATATGCGCGGGCTTCGGCCGCAGCATCACCGTCTCTCCCGCGCGCACGGCGCGGTCGGGCGGAATCGCGACGCGCATGCGCTGCCCTTCGGCTTCGCCGGTCAGCAGGATGTGCGGGCCGAGCGGCTCGGCCACCTGCACGCGGAAGCCGAAACCGCCTTCCGCCAGTTCCAGATCCTCCGGCCGCACGCCCAGCACCACGCTGCCGTTGGCGCCGTTCGGCGGCGTCAGGGTCAGCGCGCCCAGCCGCACCTCGCCGGCATTCACTGGCAGCTTCAGGAAATTCATCGGCGGATTGCCGACGAAGCCGCCGACGAACACCGTGCGCGGCTTGCGGTACACCTCGACCGGCGGCGCCATCTGCACGATGCGGCCTTCATGCATCACCGCGATGCGGTCGGCGAGACCCATCGCCTCGGTCTGGTCGTGCGTGACGTAGAGCGTGGTGGTTCCCGCCTCCGCCAGCACGGCTTTCAGCTCGGCGCGCATTTGCAGGCGCAGCAGCGCGTCGAGATTCGACAGCGGCTCATCCATCAGCAGCACCGCCGGCTCGACGGCCAGCGCCCGCGCCACGGCAACGCGCTGCCGCTGCCCGCCGGACAACTGCGCCGGATAGCGGTCGAGCAGATCCTCGATATGCATCAGCTCGGCCGAGCGCTGCACCTGCCTTGTGATGCGATCGGCAGCGGCCTTCAGCATCTGCAGACCGAACGCCACGTTCTGCCGCACCGTCATGTGCGGAAACACCGCGTAGTTCTGAAAGACCATTGCGAGTCCGCGGGCGCGCGGCGGCAGAGTGGAGACGTCGCGGCCGCCGATCAGCACGCGGCCGGATGTCTGCGTCTCCAGCCCGGCGACGATGCGCAGCAAGGTCGTCTTGCCGCAGCCGGACGGGCCGAGCAGCGCGACGAACTCGCCGTCGCGCACGTCGAGCGAGATCTGCTTCAGCGCTTCCATCGCGCCGAACTGCTTGCGCACGGCGTCGATGCGGATATCGGCCATCAGGCTCCTCCGGTCATCGGCTGGCGATGCCCCACATCGCGAACAAATAGCGGCGCACGGCGAAGATGAAGATCACGGACGGCAGGATCAGCAGCAGCCCGCCGGCGAGCTGCGCCTGCAGCGGGCTTTCCGACAGCACCGAGAGCAGGAAGGCGGTCAGCGTCTTGTGCCGCACCGTCAGCACGGAGGCCGCGAACACTTCGTTCCAGGAAATGACGAAGGCGAAGATCGCCGTCGCCGCCACGCCGGGCAGAGCGAGCGGCAGCACGATCCGCCGGAACGCCGCGATGCCGGAGCAGCCGAACACCCAGGCGGCTTCCTCCAATTCGCGCGGGATGCCGAGAAACAGGCTGGACGTGACCAGCACCGCGAAGGGCAGCGCGAGCGCGGTGTGGATCAGCGCGACGCCGAGTGCGGTATCGTAGATGCCGAGCCGCACATAGGTGACGGCGAGCGGCAGCGCGAGGATGCCGACGGGGAACGCGCGCGTGACCAGGATCAGCAGGCGGTAGGTGTTGGCGCCGCGGAACGCGAACCGCGCCAGCGCGTATCCGGCCGGCGCGCCGAGCGCGATGGAGAAGATCATGCACAGCGCCGCGACTTCCATGCTGCGCAGCATCGCCGGCCAGATGCCTTCGATCGCCAGGAAGGAGGCAAAGCTGTGCGCTGACCAGCCCAGCGGCCAGAACGGTTTCGGCCACGCATACACCACATCCGAACCGCCCAGCGCGCCGAGCGCGAGCAGATAGATCGGCACGATCGTCCAGGCGCACAAGAAAACGATGCCGGCGCCGAAGACCGCGCGCTTCACGCCGGCTCTCCCGCGCGCGGACGCAGCGCCACCAGATAGACGGCGGTTGCCGCCAGCGACACCACCATCACGATCACCGCATAGGCGGCCGCGGTGCCGTAATCCTGGTTCTGATTTTGCCAGATGAAGGCCTGGCTGATCAGCACCGGGAAGTTGGTGCCGCCGATCGCCAGCACCACCGCGAAGGTCTCGAACGCCAGCACCGTGCGCAGGATCAGCGCGGTCTGGATCGAGGGGCGCAGCAGAGGCAGCGTGACGCGGCGGAAGCGCTGCCACGCGGTCGCGCCGAACACGCTGGCGGCTTCCTCGAACTCCTTGGGCACGAGCTGCACGCCGGCCACCAGGATCACGAACACGATCGCGGTGGCGCGCCACAGTTCCGCGGTCAGGATGGCGCAGAACAGCACGACAGGCGTTTCGTACGTCAGCCAGCTTTGCGGCCCGGGGATCACGCCGAGCTGGAACAGGACCGTGTTGAGATAGCCCTTGTCGGTGAGGATCGCGAGCCAGACGAGTCCGGCGGCCAGATCGGAGATGCCCAGCGGGATCGACCAGATCCACAGAATAAGATCGCGTCCGCGCCTGACGTGGCGCAGCATCATCGACATGCCGAGTGCCAGCGCAAGCTGCACCGGCACCGCCACGACCACCAGCGCGAACGTGTCCTTCGCGGCATCGAAGAAATCGAGGTCGTTCCAGACTTTTCCGAAATTGCCGAAGCCCGCGCCCGCGGATGTGCGGAATGCCAGCGCGATCGTCTGCACCAGCGGGATGAAGAACAGCAGCAGCAGGAAGATCAGCGAGGGGGCGATGAGGATGTACGGGCGTAGGGCGGTGCGGCGGCTCACCCCTCCTCCAACCCCCTCCCGCAAGGGGAGGGGGCTTTCTGAGGGGGCGGCCGCCGTTTGGCTCACGGCCTCACTTCACCTGGCACGTGCCCTGGCTCGGCGGGTCGGGCGACCAGCAGGGCGCTTTCGCGGCATCGAGCACGTGCTGCATGTCCTGCGCCTCGCGCTGCACCACTTCATGGATGTTCTGACCGCGCAGCACCACGCGCTGGAACGTATCGGTGAAGAGGCGGTCGAACTCGCCACCATGGGAGCCGAGGCCGACCGGCAGCAGTACCGGCTTCGCATCCGGCGCGGCTTGCTGCTGCTGCGACCGCCTGCGCTTCCAGCTTCATGCCGGGATCGAGGTCATCGGGAATCGCGACCTTCACCACCGGGAAGAAGCTGCTGACGCGCAGGGTCGTCACCTGCGTCTCCGGCTTCAACAGATAGTCGATCACCTGCTTGGCGCCGGCCGCGTTCGGCGCAGCTTTCGCCACCGCAAGCCCGACGATGACCGGCATGAAGCTGCGGCCCTTCGGTCCGGCCGGCGCGGGGAAGGCGACGAAATCATTCGGCTGCTTGCGGAACGCGTCCTGCAGCCGCGCGACGTGATCCCAGGCGATCCACACGTCGCCTGACAGCAGCGGCTCCTGCATGAAGTTGTAGTTGGTGGAATTGGGATTCACATGCGCCCACAGCGCCTTGAAATCCGCCCACATCGTCTCGGCGTCCGGCGAGCGGTAGTTCACCACCGTGCCGCCGGTGTAGGACGGCAGCAGATAGCCCTCGAGGAACCGCGCCATCAGTCCGGTCGGCCCGGCGGGAAATCCCAGCACGCGCTGCCCGGTCGCCTTCTGTGCGTTCGCCGCCCATTCGCCGAGCTGGCTGTAGGTCAGTGTCTCCAGTTTTGCGCCTTCGGGCAGATACTGCAGCGCCTTCTTGTTGGCGGCCATGATGTACGTGGCCTGCATCCACGGCACGTACATCAGATGCTCGCCGCCGAGATGCGCAAGCGTCGCGAGATTGTCGGGAATGCCGCGCTGCTTCAGCAGTGCCTCCTGATCATCGAGCGGCGCGAGCAAGCCTATCGGCACGAGCGGCGCCAACTCGCCGTGCAGCGCGCCGACCAGGCTGATCGTGTGCGAGCCCTGCGCGTCCGCCTGCAGATGGACAGGCAGTTGCGGCGGTTCTTCCGGCACGTAGGTTGTTTTGACCGGCGCGCCATTGAGGATTTGCGTGCGCGCGCGCTGCGCTTCCTCCAGCGGGCGCATCTGCGTGGACAGGAACGTCACCTCCTGCGCGCGCGCCGGATGCGGCGCCGCACTGAACGCGCTCAAGGACCAAGGCGCCGCTAAGCGCGGCCAGCGATGCCCGCATGATGTCCTCCCGTTTTTCGTTTGCGTTCCGGATACGCCAGACCGTCCGACCGACGTGCGACCAGCTCCGCCCGCCACACGTCGCCCAGGCCGGCGGCGTCCGCGCCATCCAGCAGCGCCAGCAGCATCTCCACCATGCGCCGCGCCATGCGCTCGATCGGCTGCGCCAAGGTGGTCAGCGGCGGGTCGGTGTAGGTCGCGATCGGCAGATCGTCGTAGCCGATGACGGACACGTCGCGCCCGGCGCGCAGCCCGGCCGAAGCCAGCGCGTGCAGCGCGCCCACCGCCATGCGGTCGGTGACGCACAGTACCGCGCTCGGCGGATCCGGCGACGCCAGTAGCCGTCGCATCAGCACGTAGCCGTTTTCCTCGCTCGGCTCCGCATGCAGCGCGGGGCCCTGCGGCAGCCCGGCCTGCGCCAGCGCGTGCCGCCAGCCCTCGGCGCGCAGATGCGCGAACATGTAGTCCTCGGGCGCGTTCAGCAGGCCGATATGCCTGTGGCCGAAGCCGATCAGCCGCCGCGTCGCCTGTGCGAACGCCGCTTCGCCGTCGATGTCGAGATGCGCGTAGGGGCGGGTCTCCTCGGTCCGCCCGTGCGTGACGAACGGCACGCCGCGGTCGAGCAGGAAGCTGATGCGCGCGTCGTTGCGGCGGGTGCGCGCCACCACCAGCCCGTCCACGCGATGGTGCTCCACCAGATGGCGGTAGGCGTGCATTTCCGCCTCGCCCGGCGGCGCGCCCATCATCACCAGGTCGAGCCCAGCGCGGCTCAGCAGCGGGCCGATCGCACCCAGCATGGCGAGGAAAAACAGGTCGAAGCTGCCGGGCTCGGCCGGCACCACGATGCCCACCGTGCCGCTGCGCCCGCTGCGCAGGCGGCGCGCCACCTGGTTCGGCCGGTAGCCGATCCGCGCCGCTTCCTGCTCGATCCGCGCGCGGGTCGCCGCGGACACGTCCGCATAGCCCGCAAGGCCGCGCGAGACGGTGGTGACGGACAGGCCGAGCGTGCTGGCAATCCGGCGCAGCGACAGGGGCGCGTTCCTCCAAATCGTTTTGGCTTTCCCAGCGCTCTACGCCATGCCACCTTCCCGCGTCAATCGGCACGAAGCCGAACCGGAGGGCGCGCGATGAGCACCACATACCAGCCCGGCCAGCGCGACAGCCGCCCCTGGGGCACGTGGGAGATCCTGGCGCTTGGGCCGGGCTATGCGGTGAAGCGCATCGTGGTGAAGCCCGGCGCCCGGCTGTCCCTGCAGCGCCACCGCCATCGCGCCGAGCACTGGATCGTGGTCGGCGGCACGGCGTCGGTGACGCGCGGCCGCGACACGTTTTCGGTTTCCGCCGGCGAGAACGCGGTGATCGGCCTGGGCGACGTGCATCGCATCGCCAATCCCGGGACGGCGGATTTGGTGTTCATCGAGGTGCAGCACGGCGCGCATCTCGACGAAGCCGATATCGAGCGGCTGGAGGACGATTACGGGCGGGAGTAACTGATCGAGACCCCACCGGCCAGCTTCACGAAAGGGGAACTGCCTGCGCCAGCGCGCCGCGAATGACTTCGCCTGCGTCCTGCTCGTCGTGGGTACGTGCTCACATTCTCGTCTGCGTCAATTGTTCCTGCGCGGCGTCACCCGCCACGTTCTCGAACACACCAATGTGCTATTGCTGACGCATCGTTTGCAGCAGCTTCCATTTCTTCGGCCAACGTATGGACAACGCTGCCGACGCCTGGTGGCATAAAGTCGTACTCCCGACGAGATCGCCCTCTCGGTCAGGATTTGTCCTACGTCTGTACGCCATGAATCCCTGCATCCAATTCGGTGCGTCGTGGCATAAAGCGATGGGTCTTCTCGCCGAATGAACCCTGAAATTTCTAAAAAAATGAACGGGAGAACGCTTGATGTCAGTCGCAGCCGCGAACACGACCTCGATTCCATGGTGGAAAGAACCAACCAAGGATCAATGGCTGGCCTGGGTCGCCGCCTGGCTCGGGTGGACCCTCGACTCTTTCGACTTCACCATCTTCCTGCTGCTGATGGTGCCGATTGCCAGGGACTTCGGCGTGCCGCTGACCGAGGTCGCCATCGTCTTCACCCTGACCTTGTGGATGCGCCTGGTCGGCGCCACCGCCTCCGGTTGGCTCGCCGACCGCGTCGGCCGCAAGAAGCCGTTGATGATCTCGATCGCCTGGTTTTCGGTCTGCAACCTGTTCGCCGGCCTCGCGCCGAGCTTCTGGTTGCTGTTGCTGTTCCGCACCCTGCTCGGCATCGGCATGGGGGCGGAATGGCCTGCCGGCGCGGCGCTGGCGATGGAAACCTGGCCGCAACGCTCGCGTGGCTTCATGGGCTCGGTGCTGCAGGGCTCCTGGGGCCTCGGCGCGCTGCTCTCCAGCGCCGCTTACGCCCTGCTCTATGATTCGATCGGCTGGCGCGGCCTGTTGCTGATCGGCGTGCTGCCCGCCCTGCTGATCGTCTACATCCGCAAATACGTCAAAGAGCCGGAGGTCTGGATCGAGAACCGGCGCAAGCAGCGCGCCGAGAACCGCGAGTTCCGCGCACCGCTGTTCAGCATCTTCAAGCGAGGGGTGCTCGCCAATACGCTCACGGCGTGCTGGCTGATGGCCAGTGCGTTCGTCGTCGGCTACTCGGTCGGCGGTATGTTCCCCTCATACCTGCAGAAGGACCTCGGCCTTCCCACCGCCTTCGTCGCGCTGCCCATCATGCTGCAGAGCCTGATGTTCTTCCTCTCGGCGATCCTGTGGGGCTGGTTCGCTGACCGCTTTGGCCGGCGGCCGACGATCATCATCACCGCCCTGATGACGATCCCGGTCGCGCCGCTCTATCTGCTGACCACTGACTATACGATGATCGTCGTGTTCTTCACCTTGCAAGGCTTCTTCGGTGGCGGCGGTATGCACACGCAATACCCGCATTATCTTTCCGAGCGCTTCCCCACCGAGGTGCGCGCGACAGCCGCTGGCTTCTGCTATCACCAGGGAGCGATCTTCGGCGGCCTGGTGGGGCCGGTCCTGGCTTACTTCGCCACCCAGTGGCACATGGGCTTTGCGATACCGATGATGATCGGCACCACGGTGGCCGCCGGCTCGGTCTTCCTCGCGATGTGCTTCAGCCCCGAGACGAGGGGCACGCAACTGGTTTCGGATATTCAACTGGTATGATGCGTTACCAGGCTGAGGGCGCACGACAGTCCTGATCTGGACGAGCGCCCTCGGCCTGACGCGCGACTGCGGATCAACCCGCCGCTGGCCGGTATCCCGAAAAGGCGTGACCGACAAAAAACCAGCCGGACGTAATCCCGTCGGCTTTTGCCGGTCCGGGGCCTGTCCGCCCGATCCCACGCGGGCGTTCTCGCCGCAGCTCCGAGCATCTACGCGCGACCAGTTCGCCCTGCATCGCGGTTTAGGCCGGCACGCCGTACTTGCGCTGTTTGCGCGCGTTCCACGCGGCCAACTGGCCCCCCGCAGCCTGTTCCATCCGGTCCAGCTCGCCGGGCGCCTCGGTGCGCGCCGTCATCTCCAGCCGGATTCCATTCGGGTCGAAGAAGTAGATCGACTGGCAGAACCTGTGGTCCTTCGGACCCAGCACATCGACGCCGGCAGCCTCCAGGCGGCGCTTGCCTTCCAGCAGTGCATCCATGCTGGGCACCTCGAAGGCGATGTGGTTGACCCAGCTCGGCGTGTTTGGATCAGCCTGCATCGGCGGCGAGCTGGGAAGGTCGAAAAATGCGATGTAGCTGCCGTCGCCGCATTCAAAGAAGATGTGGATGAGGTCGACCTCTTCCCCGTAAGGCCGCGCGCCTTCCGGTGACTGTTCCCCCGCTGCGTATTTCAGACCCAGCACCTTGGTATAGAACTCGACCGTCTCCTGCGCGTCGCGGCAGCGGTAGGCGACGTGATGCAGTTTCTGAAACATGGAACGCTCCTCTGTGCTGTCCGCCTTGCGCCCGGTGCCCGGTGCACCGACCGGCTCCCCAGATACATAACAGGGATTGGCCGATCATGGCATCCTGGGCGGACAGCCAGAGCGTCATGATCGGGCCGTGCTGCGATGGTGGAGCAGGCGGGCCTACACGTCGCTTTTGGGATCGTCGCGGGTTGCGTGTAGCAAGTTAAGATGGCGACCCGGCAGCTGCCTTATGGCAACTACCGGGTCCAGTTCAGATCAGTCACAAAACTTCACATCAAGCACGTACCAGCATTTCGGGCGCCCGCGCTGCGCCACCGGTTGCACGGCGTGCTCGTCTACAGCCTGTGAGATGCCGTAGCCGTCGACCACCCAACGGCCAGGCTGGGCACTGTATGACGCCAGGAGCTGCGCTTCAGCCTGCGATGCCGCGCGGCCGTTGACGACATAATCCTGGGCCTTCACCGCTGGTGCGAATACATCCAGAGCCACCGTGCCGGCGGCGACTAGTATGAGAAATCTATTCATAGCCCCCTCCGTTCGCTGTGGCCCCGAGCGGGGCGGTTGACGACGCGACGGAGAATGGCAACGAGACTGGCGTAGCCCAATGAAGGGTTTCACAGGCCTCGCAGTTTGCTGATCCAGCGCGATGCCGCCGCGCGGAATAGGGGATCGACCCTACGTTCAAGAACGCGAATCACTGGCCGCGATTTGCGACCTGAGCGGCCTTTCGGTTACGGATGCCAGGATTCTAACTCTCGCACGTGCCACCCCGGGTGGTCCCGGGTATGTCGTATGCTGCTCAGGCAGTCATCGCAGCCTTAACGCGGGACAAGGTGCCAATGCTACCTCCATTAGCCGCACGGGGCAGGGTCACGCCGCCCAGTGCCGCCGCCGCCGCCCGTGCCGGATGTCACGATATGAACGTCGCGCGCCGACCTCGTTCAGCCCGAGATAGAACTCCCTCACCTCCGGGTTCTGCCGCAACGCATCGGCGGGGCCCTGCAGCATAATGCGGCCGTTCTCGATGACGTAGCCCTGATCCGCCACCTCCAGCGCCAGCGCAGCGTTCTGCTCTACCAGCAGCACCGTCATCTGCCGTTCATTTTTCAAGCGCACGATAATGCGGAAGATGTCCTCGGTGATCTGCGGCGCCAGACCGAGCGACGGCTCGTCGAGCAGCATCACCTTCGGTTCCGACATCAGCGCCCGCCCGATCGCCAGCATCTGCTGCTCGCCGCCTGACAGGTAACCTGCCTGCTGGCGGCGGCGCTCCTTCAGGATAGGGAACAATTCGAAAGCCATGATCGATGTTGTGGCGCACCGTCTGCATTGCGACCCTAGTGTGGCCGCCGACCACCAGGTTCTCCTCCACCGTCAGGTTCTCGAATACGCGGCGGCCTTCGAATACTTGCACGATGCCGCGGCGCACGATGTCGTGCGGCGGCAGCCGGTCGATCCTTTCCCCGTTGAAATCGATCGTACCTTTGGTGACCTCGCCGCGCTCGGCATGCAGCAGCCCGGAAATCGCCTTCAGCGTGGTGGTTTTTCCGGCGCCGTTGGCCCCCAGCAGCGTGGTGATCTCGCCTTCACGTGCGGCAAGCGAGATGCCCTTAAGCACCAGGATGACGAAGTCGTAGACGACTTCGAGGTTGTTCAAGGTCAGCATGCCATGATCCGGGGCAAGGCATCGGGCCGGCCAGCACAGCCGGCCCGATGCAGTGAACGGAGCGGCTGTTACGACGCAGTGTTGACTGTCGCCAGCACCACGTCGCGATAGCCGCGGAACCACTTGGTCTCCGGCACCATTCCGTCGCCCTTGACCTGGAAGACCTGCACCCAGCCACCACCCTCATGGTCGGAAGGGGTAATCTCAAGCGGTGGCAGCAGGCCGCCGAGCGTGAAGTCGTGGATCATCTCGAATCCCTTCTTCACATCCTCGCCGGTCGGCATCTTGCCGCCGGTGAGCTTCAGCGCATTGCGAACCGCCTCGATGTGCAGTGCGGCGTCCAGAATGCCGCGATTATAGTAGACGCTGGACTGCGCCATCTCGGCCGGTGGCGCCTTGCCTGCCTTCTTGTACATCGCAATGATCTGCTGATCGACCGGATAGTCGGTGCCCACCCCGGCGAACTGCATCGTGTTGTAGCCTTGCATCATCTGGAACCCGCCGCCGGCCTTGATGTCGGCTTCAGATGAGGCCCACACGAACCCGATGACGTGCGACATCGGATAGCCCGACTGCTTCAGGGTCTTCATCGCCACCGCCGGCGCGCGACCGAACACGTGCATGATGACGAAATCCGCCCGGTAGCGTTGCGTGATGTCCAGTATTTGCGCGCCCATCTCAACGCCCGGCGGCGGCACGGCGAAGGTGCGAAGCTGGAAGCCCTCGATCTTCTGCAATTGCTCCAGGATCGGCATCGGCACCAGCCCCAGCCGGGTTGTCATAGTACAGATAGGCGATCTTCTTGCCCTTCAGGTCGCCACCGAGCTTGTCCTTGACGAACTGGATTGCCGCGCCGGCCTGCGACCAATAGGTCGCGGCGATCGGAAACACATAGGGGTACTTGGCACCGTTCGCGGCCGCCGCCGCGCCGAACCCCGGCGAGGTGCCGGGGATGCGGTCCGCCTCCAGCTTCGGGGCCAGGGCCTCGGCTTGCGGCGTGCCCCAGATCAGCGTGGACACCATGCCTTCCTGCTTGTGGCGCTCGTATTCCTCGATCGCCTGCGGCACCTGATAGCCATTGTCCAATTCGTCGATGCGGATCTTGTAGCCGTCGACGCCACCTTGTGAATTGATCAGGTTCACGTAGTCCTGCACCGCCGGACAGAACACCGTGCCGGTGATCTGGGTCGGCCCGGTGCGGTCGCATTGCGCGCCGATCAGGATTTCCTTGTCCGCGGCGCTCGCCGCGCCAGCAACCCACATCCCTGCTATCACTCCGGCGAGAACGGCCAGGTTTCTTGATGTCCCGTGTAGCATTCCGGCTCTCCCTTGGTTGCGCCTGGTTCAGTAGGAAAACGGCCACGTCCGGAGCCAGGTCCGGATGTTGCGCCACAGCCGGTTCAGGCCTTCCGGCTCCACGACGAGAAAAAAGATGATCAGCGCGCCGAAGATCAGCAGCCGCAGGCTCGGCACGTAATTGGCCAAGTCGGCACGCGCCACGAACAGGCCTCCGACCGAATTCAGAGCATACCGCGTGACGATCGGCAGCACGGTGATGAAGGCCGCGCCGAAGATCGGCCCCAGCGTCGAGCCGAGCCCGCCGATGATCACCATCGCCAGGAAGCTGATCGATACGTCGAGTTCGAATTGCTCGTAGTTCGCAATCCCGAGATAGTAGCGTGTACAGCACTCCAGTGACGCCCGCGTAGAACGAGGAAATCGCGAACGCCCAGAGCTTGTAGCGGAAAATGTCGATGCCGATGATCTCGGCGGCGATATCCTGGTCGCGGATCGCGATGAAGGCGCGGCCGATCCGGCTGCGGATCAGGTTCTGCGCGGCCACCATAGCCAACACCACGAAGAACAGCAGGAACAGATACATCTGCACCTGGCTGTGCAGCTTCATGCCGAACAGCTCCGGCGGCGGCACCTGGATCGTTGCCTCGCTGCCGCCGGAAATGAACGGCACGTGGTTGATCGTCCACTGGATGATCAACTGCGCGGCGAGCGTGGCGATGGCGAGATACAGCCCCTTGATGCGCAGCGACGGGATGCCCACCAGCGCACCGATCAGCGCCGCCATCAATCCGCCGGCCGGGACAGCGATCCAGAACGGCGCATCCAGTTGGGTGATCAGGTGGGCCGCCGGTGTAAGCGCCCACCGACATGAAGGCGCCTTGGCCGATCGATACCTGGTCGGTATAGCCGACCAGGATGTTCAGCCCGATCGCACCGACCACCGCGAGCAGGATCAGGTTGAAGATCGTCATGAGGTATTCGCCGCAGACCAGCGGCACGACGAACACGAACAGCACCGCGAAAGCCACGGCGGCCCAGCGCGCGCCGGAGTCCGGCAGCATCGCCATGTCGGCGGCGTAGCTGGTTTTGAAGCTGCCGGCCTCGCGATAGAACATGCCTCGCTCCACCTCCCCGGATCGTCCTAGGCGTTAGATACGTTCGATGCGGCGTCGTCCGAACAAACCATAGGGTCGGATCATCAGCACCAGGATCATCAGCACGTAGGGCGCGAAATCCTTGGTGCCGCCGCCCACGACCGGATCGAGATAGCCGGCGGCCAGCGCCTCCACGACGCCGACCACCAGGCCGCCGACCACCGCGCCGACGATGGACTCGAGCCCGCCCAGGATCACCACCGGGAACACCTTCAGGCCGACCAGCGGCAACTGGTTGTCCACGCCGAGCATGGCGCCCCAGATCACGCCCCCAAGCGCGGAGACGATACCGGTGAGCGCCCAGGCCATGGCGAAATAGCGCTGCACGTTGATGCCCATGCCCATCGACACCGTCTGGTTGTCGGCCACGGCGCGCATCGCCACGCCCACGCGCGTCTTCAGGAAGAACCAGGTGAAGGCGGCGAGGAACACCAGGCTGACGGCAGCGCCGGCGATCTGCACCGGCTGCAGCATGATCGGCCCGAGGAACAGCGGCATGTCGCCCACCGGCATGTTGATGGAGCGCACGCCCGGGCCAAAGATCAGTATCGCGCCACCGTCGATCAGCGACGCCAGGCCGATCGTTGCCATGATCACCGCGACCGTCGGCCGCCCGAGCAATTGCCGCAGCACCACCCGTTCCAATCCGAAGCAGAACGCGATCATGCCACCGAGCGACAACAGGCAGGCGAGCCAGAACGGAAGTTCGGCGCCGAGTACCGCGGCGGCAATCAGCGCGCCGAGCATGACGAACTCGCCCTGTGCGAAGTTGATGGCGCCAGTCGCCTTGTAGACCAGCACAAAACCCAACGCGATCAGCGCATACATCAAGCCGATCATCAGTCCACTGACCACCAGCAGAACGGTGAACTGGAGGTCGAAATCAGGCATGCGCCGGCTCCAGTCGCGGCAGGATCGGGCCCTCGACGTCTTCCACTACGGTCGCGGCGGCCAGGGGGCCGGAAGCGGCGTCTGGGTCCGGCACTTCAGTGCTGCAGGCCGGATCGCGGAACAGGGCGTCCACCAGCCCCGCATGGCGTTGCATCGCCGTGCGCCGGAACCGTTCGCGATAGAACCGAGCCTCGATGTCTTCGGCCTCCAGCGGTTGATCCAGCAAAAGGAAGCGGCGCACGTGTAGTGCCGCAGGCAGGCGGGCATTGCAGGCGCGCAGTTCCTCGCGGATCAGCGCGCGGGTTTCCGGCAATGCCACCAGGTCGGCGAGCGAGGTCCCGGCAAGCCGATGTTGTTCCGCCCATTCGCCGAGCGCGGCACGGTGAGGCGCGATCATCGCCGCGACAAACTTTCCACCGTCGGCGAAGGCCAGCGCGTCGGCAATGAACCGGCTGCGCCGCAGGTGCGACTCGAGCGCTCCTGGCACAAAGCGGGTGCCGTCAGAAAGCATGCCGATATCGACCAGCCGGTCGTCTATCGCTAGCCGGCCAGCGGAATCCATTGCGCCTGCGTCACCGGTGCGCCACCAGCCGTCGTCCGTGGTGCGCGCTTGCGTGGTGCATGGGTCGCCATCGTAGCCGAGGCAGACACTTTCCCCCCGCACCTCGACCTCGCCATCCTCGGCAATGCGAACTTCGGTTCCAGAAACCGGGAACCCGACAGTGCCGGCGGTGACCGGTTTGGCGCGGTGGACGGTGACCAGCCCGGCGAGTTCCACCGGACCGTAGCTCTGCTTCAGGTTGACACCGCAGCTGCGATAGAGCTGCCAGACTTCGGGGGCGACCGGCGTGCCACCGGTATGCGCCCAGCGCAGACGGGACAGCCCAAGCTGGTCGCGCAGCGCCGCAAACACCAGATACTCGGCCAGGCTCTGCGCGGCGCGTTGCGTTGGGCCGCGCGAGAGACCGGCCTCGCGGCGACCTTCCGCAGCTTCGCCGAGGCGACGAGCCCAGCCGAACGCCGAGCGTTTGACCCGGCCAGCATGCGCCGCACGATCCTCGGCAGAGCGTAGCCATGATTCCCACATCATCGGCGGCGCCGTCAGGATATGGGGGCCGATTTCGCGCAGGTCCCGACTGGCATGTCTCCGGGCTTTCCGGACAGTTGCATGTGAAACCAACCGACAGGCCCAAGGCCAGCGAGTATAACATGTCGCCGATCCAGGCCATCGGCAGGAAGCATAATGTTTCGTCGGTTTGCCGCACATCCTCGACTTCGGCGATGGCGTGTGCGGCGGAAAGCAGGTTGGCGTGGCTCAACATGACGCCAGGTTGACCAGTGCGGCAGAGCAACAGGGCGGCGTCGTTGGGATTGCCGTCAGCGATGCCGTCTACTGATGCAGTCGAAGCCGCACCCTGCTGTTGCAACGTGGCGAAATCGATCAGCCAGTCGGAACCGCCATCGCGCGCTGCGCGCGGATCGAGCGACACGGCCAGGTCCAACTGCGGCAATTGCTCCTTCGCCGCGCGTAGCTTGGTGATTTGTTCCTGGTCTTCCGCCACCACCACACGGACGCGGGCGGCGCCCAGCATGCTGGAGATGGCGTTCTGATCGGCATCGGGCCATAGCGGCACGCCAACGCCGCCGAGCGACTGCGCCGCCAACAAGGCGGCATACAGCGGCGGTCGATTGTCGCCGATGACTGCCAGCCGGTCCCCGGCCCCGAAACCACGCGCGGCGAGGCCACGCGCAAGTTCCAACACCAGCGTCTCGTAGGCGGACCAGCTCAAGCTTTGCCAGATGCCGCGGCGCTTTTCGCGCAAGGCCGGCCGGTCGCCAATGTTTGCGGCGTTTCGGCGCAGCAGGCGTGGCAGCGTATCAGCCGGCATCATGCGGCTTCCCGCCGCCGGCCGGTTCCCAGATAGGCGCGGATCACGGCCGGATTGCTCTGCACTTGGTCAGGCGTGCCATCGGCAATCTTGCGGCCGCGATCGAGCACGCACACCCGGTCGGAAATGTCCATCACCACCGCCATGTCATGTTCGATCAGTATGATCGTGGTGCCCCATTGGTTGTTCACTTCGAGGACGAAGCGGGCCATGTCCTCCTTCTCTGCCTGGTTCATCCCGCCCATCGGTTCGTCGAGCAGTAGGACCTTGGGTTCCAGGGCGAGGGCGCGGCCGAGCTCGACGCGCTTGCGCAGGCCGTAGGGCAGGCCGGCGCTGGGTTGCTTGCGAATGCTCTGCAGTTCGAGCAATTCGATCAACTCCTCGACGCGTGCGCGGTGGGCGATTTCCTCGCGTTGCGCAAAACCCCAGTAGATCAACGATGCGAACACGCCGGATCGCATGTGCACGTGACGGCCGAGCATGATGTTGTCGAGCACAGTCATCCCGGCAAATAGCGCGATGTTCTGGAAGGTGCGGGCGACACCGAGCGCGGCGACCTGCGACGGGCGCAGCCGTGTGATGTCGCGACCATCGAGGCTGATGGTGCCGCTGGTCGGTCGATAGAACCCGCTGATCATGTTGAGCAGCGAGGTCTTGCCGGCGCCGTTAGGACCGATAATCGACAGGATCTCACCGTGATGTACGGTCAGCGTCACGTTCTCCACCGCGGTGACGCCGCCGAATCGTTTTGATACACCCTGTACGGCGAGTTGCGGCAGCTCGGTCCGAACGTCGGACACGCCTATGGGCTTGGCACCCATGCCGTTCCGTCTCCCTGTTCGTCTAGCCATTCGATTTTGTTATGGCAGCGATGCTAAGCCAAGAGATCGCCGCACGCAAGGCCTCGCCACTGCCTCCCCCTTACGCGGGACGCGACGACGTCTACCAGGACTGGGGTCGCAACGTCACCTATGGGGCTCTGGACTTCCTACCGATAGGTAAGCGTCGCGGTGGATTTTGAGTTGACGCGATGCGAGGGGTAAAGTCCGGCCGGGGTGCCAGGGAATTGGTGTCAGGGATGATAATCTGCGGCCGATGCGGACAACGCCTCACCGCTCCTATACCGGCAATCCGCAAAGCCGACCGGTGTATCATTGCGACAAACCTAACCTTATGTTGGGGCTGTCACGGTGCATGACCTTCGGCGGCCCACGGGTCGATGCTGCCATCGGCCAGGAGCTCCTGCGAGCCGCTGAGCCGACGGCGATCGAAGGAGCGTTCGAGGCAGGCGGATGCGCCGGGAACAACAGGAAGACCAGCACCGTATCCGAGATCTGGAACTCCAATAGGCTCAATACGAGGCGCGTATCGCGGAGCGCCGTTACGCAGCTTGTGATCCCGACGATCGTCTCATCGCTGCGCAGTTGGCGAAGAACTGGGAGCAAGCACTTCGGCGCGTCAAAGAGCTAGAGGCTCGCCAGCTCGATGAGCAGTCCAGCGCTATTCAAGTCCCCAACGCCTTTGCAGCCCTGGCGAGCAATCTAGCGATGGCATGGAACGCTCCTGGCGTTACCAGCGTGCGCGCCAGCAGCTGCTGCGAAGCTGCGAACATTGATTACTGACATCGTCGTTGTGGCTGACCTGGTGAGCAGAGGCACCAGACTCTGTTCTATCTAGGCGAGCCCGCGTATGTTGGATTCCTGGGCACCAGCGTAATCGTCGAAGATACTGATGGCCGTCACCGTGTCGTCCGGTGCATAGATCACGTAATAGGCCTGAAAGCCTGGCACATCGCTGATAATTGGGATGGCTCCGTCCTTGATCCGGCGTGCCAGCTCTTCTGCCATACCGGCCCTCGCCTTGCCCTGACGAACGGCCGCATACATCGTTCTTCTCCTCCAACGTCCGGGCCGAATGGTGTGCGAAAGCGTGCCAAGTTGCTTGATCACCGGTCGCCAGAACAGCACTCGGCTACCCTCAATTCGAAACCATGCTAACTGCCCATCATCAACGGGACCGTGGCGTGCTCAAGCACATGACGCGTAACGCCGCCCAGAATCCATTGGCGCAGGCGTGAATGCGAATAGGCCCCCATCACCAGCAAGTCACAGGCAAATTCGTTGGCCGCAGCTAAGAGTCCGGCGCCGACCACGTTGTTGATCGATGGGAACGTCGCTCGGCCGGCCGTGAGGTGGTGCGCGGCGAGATACTGCTCGAGATCGGGCGCCAGCGGTCCGCGCCGTTGATAATCTTCTGACCAGAGGATTCGTATGGTTTGCGCGCGCTGTAGCCACGGCAAGGCGGTCATCACTGCTGAGGCCGACTGGGCCGTGCCGTTCCAACCAATGCATATATGGTGGCCGATTGTCGATGGAGCAGTCCGTGGCGCAATCAGCACAGGCCTCGCCGAGCTAAACAGCACCGCATGAAAGGAATCTGACGAGGGGACCTCCTTATCACCCACCGGGTGCGGCACCACAATCAAATCTACCAGCCTAGCCTGGTGAGCAACAATTGTGTCCGGTTCCCGCCCGATAACAGCGGCAAAGCTGGCCGTGGCGTCATCGGCGTCTGGTCTCGCCTCGGTGACAGCAAGACCTTGCTCGGCTGTCAGCTTCACGAACAGGTCGCGCACGGCGCTTTCCCGATCTCGGTTCGTAGCCGCATGCAACACGGCGAGGTGCGCGCGCCACAATCGAGCGACCATGACTGCCATCGAGAATGTTGCCGCTGCAGTGTTGGAGAACTGCAAGGGCAATAGAATTTTGCGGATCGCCGTCGGCTTCATCGGACATGCTCGAACAGATCTCGCCATCGAGAAGCAACTTCGGCCAGATAGCACTGCGCATCTCGCTCGGAATACGAGCCAGACTGGCGTATCAGCTCGGCAACGGTTCCATCGTCAAGTTCAAGCCCGCGGCGAACGCCCGTGCACAGTGGGTAGAACCTCCCAGCACGCCTTTCAACGACGGTAAAGCACTGACCATCGCATATGAGGAGATAATGCTCCTGCTCGGCGATGACTTTCAGCATCGGTGTCCCCCTTCGACGAAGAATAGGGGCGATCCTGGTTCTAGTGCTTTCCTGCCCTAGAAAGTCTGACCCTGGAGTTCGCCAGAGACGGACGTGCGTCCGTGTTGCCCAAGTGGCAGGTCGTGCTTGCCGCCGTACGTCAGTCCTAGACACTAGCCGACGGCTGCCGGCCGGATCAAGATTGATCTCCATTTCAAACGCAAACCGACCACGAAGCCGGCGCGCTTTCTGAGTTCGGCGCCGCTTCACTAACTGACCTCGGCGATCAGAACATTGCCCACTATGACCTCTGGTATCCCCTTTGTGAATTCCAGGACGTTGTTCCTCACCCAGTCCGCAGCCTTCTCGTTGGATGCAAGCGCCTGATCGGCGCTGTCGAACACACTAATGGTGATGAGCACATCTGGGCCACCATCGAGCAAATAATAGCCCTTAAAGCCGCGCATCTGCCGCACCAGAGGCACAAAGCCTTCTCTGACGCGTTGTGCAAGCTCGTCCACCGAGCCTTGTCGCACCCGGTACTTTCTGACGGTCGTGAACATGTCCTGCCCTCGGCTGGCCTCATTGACCCGCTCTGTACCACCCCTGCAGTTCGCTGGGCATTGGACGCCGATGTGGCGGCCTATCGGGCGTTAGTCGTCTTCTAGCGTGAATCCGACCTTGACGGTTACCTGGTACTGCCGGATTTGATCATTCTCGATGCTGCCCCGGATTTGCACGACTTCGAACCAGCCCAAATGTCGCAGCGTGGTTCCCGCCTTGCTGATCGCACGACCTATGGCCTTGGAGATGCTCTCATTCGACGTGCCGACGACTTCGACGACCTTGTAGACTGAATCAGCCATTTGTCGCCTCCATTGGTTGGCTGTGCTGCGATGCAACCATCAGTGAGCTCCCTTGTGGGTGGAGCGCGTCCAACCCACCGCAGCGCCGGATATACGAGGGCGCTGTCAACGGAAAGAATTGGCGAAAATCCGTGCATATGCAAGCTGGCCGAGATCGGACGAACCGGGATTTTGCGGGGCCCCGGTTTCTGGGTCGCCTGGCACGTCGTTGGTCGAAAGTGCGGCGTGTTCGCGTCTGGTCGCACTGCAAGGACCTTTTCCTCATCCTGCAAAAACTCGTCGTTGGCCCACGATGCCGCTTCATGACAGCGGGTACGAGGAGGCCAGCCTCGACGCGATGGAGCGGATCAGGGCGGGACCCCGCACTCTGCAGTCGTTTTGACGGGCGCGACCGGCAATCAGTCGAATTGGACCGGCGCACCCTCGCGAACACGATCTCCTGGACGGCTAATTGTGCAGCGCACAGTCAATGTTTGCGCCAGCCGGCGCAATGCGCGCATTACTTGCCACGATAAAGCAGCGCGTGGGTGAGTGATCGAACCTGCAAGCTCCAGGCCCCTGATCCACCCGCCCCGCCTTGGTTGAGGAGCAGGGCAATGAATACGGTTGCCGCGATCCTTAAATACAAGGGCCATCAGGTCACGGCCGTCGAACCGACCGCAACGATTAAACACGTGGTGAACGTTCTGGCTGAGCTTCGCATCGGCGCGGTACTGGTGATCGACCGTGCCGATCGGCTTATGGGTCTCGTCAGCGAACGCGACATCATGTGCTCCGTCGCAGCGAACGGTGCGCGCACGCTGGAGATGACCGTAGAACAAGTGATGACACGCGCCCTTCAGGTGACGCATCCCGCGACGACCGTGGCCGAGGCCATGACGATGATGACGATCGAGCGCTCCCGCCACTTGCCCGTGATGGATCACGACGGACTTGTCGGCCTGATCAGCATCGGCGACGTGGTGAAGGCCCGCATCATGCAGCAGGAGAGCGAGGTCGACAATCTGAAGACGTACGTTGCAGGCATGGGCTGACCTTACGGCTTGTAGCTCCAGGCAACAATCTACGGTGATCATGAGTGTCGGGCCACAGCAGCGAGACGGCCACTAGGCGGGCAGTGCAAGGAGTGCGCGACGATGACGGCATTGCGGGATATCGTTGTCGTGCTCGACAACTCGGCGCCTAGCGAGACCCGGCTGGCCACTGCTGTTGCCCTTGCCCAGCAACACGAGGCTCACCTCACCGGGCTATCGGCGCTGGATCTATTGACGCCGCCGAGGCCTGTCGCGCAGTCCCGCCGCAACCCCGACGTGGACACGCAGCCTGCATCTATGTTGATGAATTGGGGTGTCATGCAGCCCCCTGACTATCCGGAAGAAGAAACGCTGGCGGCCGAAGAGGCCGAGCGGGTAGAGGCCGCGTTCTTGGAGCGACTCCGATCCAGCGGCCTGCGCGGCGATTGGCAGGTGGCCAGCGGCAAAGTGAGCGAGACAGTGGTATGGCGGGCGCGGAATGCTGATCTGGTCATCCTCGGCCAGGTCGACCCCGCCCACCCGCCACCGCCGGGGGGTCGGCAACTCGTCGAAGACGTTTTGATGACCTCTGGTCGCCCGATCCTGGTCGTCCCCTATGTTGGCCGCTTTGAGGCGTTCAGCACCAAAATTGTCATCGGCTGGAATAACAGTCGCGAGGCGGCACGCGCGGTGAACGACGCCATTCCTCTTCTCGCGAAGGCCGCAGCCGTCACCATTCTAGAGGCGAGCCCTATCGGACGAAAGCCAGCGACCGATGATGCCACCAGCGCCGACATCACTCGCCACCTCGCCCGCCACGGCATCAGCGCCGAGACAGCGCGTACGGTGATAGCCGGTATTTCGGCTTCTGATGCCCTGCTCAGTTACGCTGCCGATGTTAGCGCTGAGATGCTGGTTGTCGGTGGCTACGGTCATTCGCGCCTGCGGGAACTCATGCTCGGCGGCGTCACCCGTGAGCTGTTGCAACACATGACTCTGCCCGTGCTGATGTCGCATTAAAGTAGCACTGGAGCGCGTTACTGACCCGCCGGCCGCGACCTGGCTGTCGGTCTCCGACGGCGATATCCCGGCGCGCGGCGCTTCTGCTGCGGCTGTTCTTCGATCAATTCGTCAACCGAAGCTCACTCCTTGAGATCCAACACCGCCGACCCGGATACAGCATCCGCACCCAGATCCTCCGACGTGTCGCGGAAGCCGTTGAGCGTCGCTATCCGCGACCACGAGCCAGGGACATCGTTGAGCTGTCTGCCGACCAGGCCGATCAGCTTTGCCACCGCGACACGCGCCGACAAATTTTTCTTCGTGACCGAGCTCCACACGGAATTTGACGACGTTGAAGGTCGACATGATCGTTCCTCCATGCTGGTTTGCGAGACGATGCCGCAAATCATAATTCCCACGCCCGAACCGAGATTGGAGGTTTGCCAGTATCACGCTCTGGCGAAACCAGCCAACCCGCACAACCCGCTCGGTCCTGCTTCTTCAGCTCGTGGAACAGCCAGGTCAAAACAGACCGGTCTCCCAATTGGTTCGTACCGCGCCAGGTCCATAACTTGCGCAGCATAGCGGCAATGCTCTCCAGAACAGCGATGCCATCAAGGGCGGCCGATGCGTGATTGCCGCATGTCCCGACCCGCACGCTGGTGCGGTCGGCGCGCGTAGCGTCCTTGACGGACGCGAGCACGACGGACCCTCGCCCAGATGGACGACCCAGACCGGCTGCCCGGCCGATCCTCGGCACGCTCAAAGGTCGCCGCTTCAGCGCGCATCTTCGACGCCGCTAACAAGCGGCGCCAACCCCAGCCGGAGTACCTCGGCCGGCAGCGGATGCATCACCTCTTTCTGCTGAGCTTCTGATGGGCGGTCAGCACCGGTAGACGACGCCCGTCTGCACGGTGCGCCCGGGCGATGCATGAAATGCGGCCTTTCGTGCAAGGTCGGTCCGCCCGGCCACGTTCAGACGACCGAGAGTTCCGCCACAAGTTGTTTACCTTTCGTCTCCGGCCCAATCAGCAGAGCGAGAATGTAGCTGAATGCGAAGACCATGGTTCCGATCATCATCGGGATCGCGTAGCCGAGGTGCCAGACTGTGGCGAAGTAGGCGATGATGGGCGCCACGATGCCGCCCCAGATCGCTCCCTGGTGATAGCAGAAGCCACTCGCCGTGGCGCGCACCTCGGTCGGGAACCGCTCGTTCATGAAGGTCGCCAACTGGCCCTGCATGCCGCCGGCGGCCGCCGCGCCCTGCAGCACGAACCCCCACCAGATCAGAGTGAAATCGGTGCTTAGAGATAGACTGGCGCGAGCGGGATCGCGATCAGAGCGCGGGATGATCATTGACGCCCGGCGCCCGTACTTATCCGCCACGAAACCCCACCCCACGCTGGCCAGGAAGGTGACGAGGTTGGCAGCGACGCCAACCTCGCCGATCGCCCCCGGCGACATTTTGAGGTCGACCTGAAGGTGCGTCGCGAAGAGGACGGTGACCGAATAGTAGGTGATGAACGCGCTCGCCATCCACCAGCACGCGTTCAAGGTGTTGCCGATCATGCCGCGCTTGAAAATGCTGAACAGCGGCACTCTGACCTCGCGCTTCTGGGTTTTTTGCAGCCGCCGGTTTTCCACCCAGAGCGCGGGCTCCTTAACGAAATAGCGCACATAGACGACCGCGAGGGCAGGTAGCACGCCAACCACCAGCATGCCGCGCCATCCGATCGAATTGTAGAACAGGCCATAAATGGCGAAGGACATCATGAAGCCAATGCCCCATGATCCCTGCAGGATGCCGCCTATGAGCCCGCGTGAGCGCTGTGGCCAGGTTTCCATCGCCAAGGCTGATCCGGCCGGCCATTCGGCGCCCATGAAGAAGCCGAGGATGGCGCGCGCGATAAAGAGGAGCGTAAAGGTCGGTGACAGGCCGGCCGCGAGGTTGCACAGCGAATAGCCGAGGATCGAAATCATCAACGGCGTCTTGCGTCCGATCCGATCGCAGAGCCAGCCCGAAGCGGTGGCACCCGCAAGACGCATCCACAGGGTGATCGTGAACACGAACGTCACCGATATGATCGGCACGTTAAACGCCTCGGCGATCGGGTGCATGATCAGCAGGAAGACGGTGAAATCGAACGCATCGAGCGTCCATCCCAACCACGCGGCGACAAAGGCGTACCACTGGTCCCTAGTGGGTTCCCTCCACCAGGCGACCTTACTTGAATCCCCTATGGATATTGCCATTTGGTTGTTTCCCCCTGTCGTGCATTATGTTATTGGCGCGTTGTTCGTACATTCGTCCGCGAGATACGATGCTCATTCACTGGCGACGGCTCATTAGACTAGGCGTCGGGCCAGTTAGCACTTGTCAGACGTTCCGCTTCCGGTCACTGTCTGTCCGGTTGCGACTAACCGCATAGGCACAAAACGACTGCATCGTCAACCAGCGGGCCGCTGGACTTCCGGCTTCGGGCACAAAGAAGCGGTGTAGGAATCGAAGGCGGTTGAGTTATCGCGGAGATCCATCCAGATGACTACCGTGACGTTTCGGCTCACGCTGCCTGCACCGAACGTTTCGACATCGTTGGACATGACCAAGGCGATGGCCACCGTCAGTCCATCGCGCACGCATGCGCGAAAGCGAGAGCACCTTCAACCGTGGCATCATCGGGATTTCCAGTTGGTAATTCTACACCATAGGCAGAGGCCTACAAAGTCACCCGTCCCTGAGCTAGAGTGATGCCTCGGAAATGTGGACGGGAGCCCACAATGTCGGAGGTAGAGCAGTTTGAAAAAGCGATAAACGAGGCCGGCGCGGTAGCGATGCGGATTATGCGGCGACCAAAGGGAGCGGAGTGGCTGGTCATTCAGATGCCGGGCGGCTTGATAACAAGGGAGGTCCCTTTGCGCGGCGATCTCGACAAAGACATTCTGGCCGCCGCAACTTCGGCCAGGGAAATCATCGCCAGCGCCAAAAACCTTACATCTAAACCCGCCAGAAACCTGAGCGTCGCAGCGGCCATCGATCAGCCTCGCGAAACCCTGGCGCCGAGCGCCAGCCGCGCACCGCGCCATCCCTGACGTCGCGCTCCACCGTCGAGCCCTCGGCCTGGACTAGAATATTCATGCCCAACACCCCAGGCGTCAAATCAGGCATGTAAGCCTTACTAAAAGAGATGACAGGCGACGACATGGTTGGAGGTGGCCTCTTTGATCACCGGCGCCTCCTCGGAGCACCGCGGCATGGCACGCGGACAGCGCGTGTGAAACCGGCATCCGGAAGGCGGTGCGAGCGCGCTCGGTACTTCACCTGACAGGGCAAGTCTCTCACGTTTGTCGTTAGGGTGCGATGGCAGTGCGGCAGCAAGCAGTGCCTGCGTGTACGGGTGCAGCGGGTGCGCGCAGAGCTCGCTGCTTTCCGCGATCTCGACAAGCTGACCGAGATACATGACCGCAATACGATGACTGATATGCGCCACGGTGGCGAGATCATGACCGATGAACAGGTAGCTAACGCCAAGCGTCGCCTGGAGTTGCTCCAACTGGCTCATGATCTGCGCCCGAATGGACACATCCAAGGCGGAGACAGCCTCGTCCAGCACGATCAGGCGCGTATCCGTCACCAATGCACGGGCGATGGCGATGCGCTGGCGCTGGCCGCCACTGAATTCGTGTGGGAAAAGCTTTGCCACATCAGGCTGCAAGCCGACGAGCTCCAGTACTTCCGCAACGCGCTCCTGCCTTGCAGCACGCGAAAGCTTGGTATGGATTTCCAGCGGTTCCGCGATGATGTTGCCAACACGCATGCGTGGGCTGAGCGAGCTGTAGGGGTCCTGGAATACCACCTGCACCGACCGGCGGTAGCGCATGAGGTCCTGCCCAGTCAGCGACAGGACATCCTCGCCATCGAACACGATCGCGCCCGCGGTCGGCCTCTCCTGCAGCAGGATCAACTTCGCCGTAGTCGTCTTACCGCAACCGGACTCGCCGATCAGGCCGAGCGTCTCGCCAGGCTGAATGGCGAAATCCACCGCTTCTACCGCCCTCACCCACGCCAACTTGCGGTGCAGCAGACTGCCCGTGCTGATTGGAAAGTACTTCCGCAGGCCGTGAACCTCAAGCACTGGCTCTGTCATAGGCTTCTTTCACCGACTGAGTTGCGCGCCAGCATCGTGCCGTCCAACCAGGCCCGAATTGTGCATCCTGCGGTTCTTGCTCCGCGCAAAGCGGCATGGCCTCGGCGCAACGCGGATGAAACGCGCAGCCCGTCGGCAGGCGCGCGAGATTGGGCGGTTGGCCTGGGATGGCATACAGCGGTTCCTTGCTACCGAGCTTCGGCAGCGAACCGAGTAGCGCCTTGGTGTAAGGATGTCTTGGCGCATCGAACAGACTCCGCACCGAGGCCTGCTCGACGATCTTACCGGCGTACATCACCGCCATCCGGTCACACATCCTGGCAACGATACCGAGGTTGTGGGTGACGAAGATGATCGCGACGCCCGTGTCGTGCTGCAGGTCCTTTAGCAGGTCCAGGTATTGCGCCTGAATGGTCACATCGAGGTTGGTCGTCGGTTCATCCGCTATGATCAGTTTCGGACCGCCGGCGAGCGCTATGGCGCCGACGATGCGCTGACGCATGCCGCCGCTCATCTGATGCGGATAGTCGCGCATCCGCATCGCCGGCGAGGGGATGCGTACCGAGCGCAACAGGTCCTGCACACGTTGACGCAGGGAACGGCCGCGGATGTTCTGATGGTAGTAGGCCGGCTCGCCGACCTGTGTATAGATGCTGAACAGCGGGTTCAGTGACGCCATGGGATCCTGCAGGATCATGGCGATTGATCGGCCTCGGACACGGCGCATCTGGCGCTGGGTTTTCTTGGTCAGATCCTCGTCGGCAAACACAATGCGCCCGCTGGCGATACGTGCCGCGGGTGGCAGCAGACCGACGATGGACAGGCACGTGGTGGTCTTGCCGCAACCTGACTCGCCGATCAGGCCAAGCGTCTCGCCTTCGTTCAGAGTGAAGCTGATGCCGTCGACCGCCTTGACGACGCGGGATCCGCCGAACGACGTGAAATGTGTCCGGAGGTCGGACACTTCCAGCAGAGGCGCCATATATCCCCCTACAGATTGCGCTGCTGGGGATCGAGGCGGATGCGCAACCAGTCGCCCAACAACTGCGTTGCCAACACGACAAGCAGGATGCCGAGCCCGGGGAAAATCGTCAGCCACCAGTCACCGACCATCAGCATGGAACGGCCGTCGGCCAGCATCGAGCCCCACGCCGGCTCCGGTGGTGGAACGCCTACCCCAAGGAAACTCAGCGACGCCTCCGCGATGATCACCACGCCGATGGTCAGGCTGGCCAGGACCATCGTCGAGTTCATGACGTTCGGCAGAATGTGACGCATGATCACGCGGGTCCGGCTCGCGCCTGCGACTTCCGCTAACTTGACGAACTCGCGTTCCCGCAGGCTGAGCACCTCCCCACGGATGACGCGCGCATAGCGGGTCCAATAAACAGCGCCGAGGATGATGATGATATTCCACATGCTGGGGCCGACCATTGTCGCCAGGAAGATAGCGAACACGATCGCCGGTAGGGCGAGCCATGCATCCGTCACGCGCATGATGAGCTGATCCACCCAGCCACCGAGATAGCCAGCGAGCATGCCAAGCGTGGTACCGATACTACCCGCCACGATGGTTCCCATCACGCCGACGATAAGTGACACCCGTGCGCCGAAGATAAGGCGGCTCAAGACATCACGGCTCTGGTAATCGGTGCCGAGCAGAGTATGCCAGCTGCCGCCCTGTGACCAGAACGGTGGCTCGAAGATCTTTGCACCGGGGATCGGTTCGGTCGGATCGTACGGAGCGATGACATTGGCGAACATCGCGACGAACATAAAGGGGATCAGGATCACGAGCGGCAGCACCGGCCAGCTACCCCCGGCCCGCAGCCAACTCACCCGACCGCTGATCGCGGGAATATCGGTGGCTGCCGGCCGCAATGTGGTGAGGGACATGAGAAACTACCTTGTGAACCGGATGCGTGGATCGATGTAGGCGTATAGGATATCGACGATCAGGTTGATCAATACGATCATGATACCGGCTTCCATAACGATGCCTTGCACGAGTGGAAAGTCGCGTTGGAAGATGCCTTCGTAGAGCAACCGTCCAATGCCGGGCCAGGCAAAGATCACCTCGATGATCACCGCGGCATTGATCATGACCACCAGATTGACGCCGGCCAGAGTTAGCACCGGGATCAGAGCGTTCTTGAACGCGTAAATCGCGATCACCGCGTAGGCCGGCAGCCCCTTCAGCCGCGCCAGTTTGATGTATTCGCTGTGCAAAACCTCGAGCATGCTTGAACGCGTGAGACGCAGCAGCGATGCGGCAAAATACCAACCCAGCGCGATCGCCGGCATGACGAGATTCCGCCAGTCCCCCTGTCCGCTGGTCGGCAGCCATTCGAGCCACACCGAGAACACCAGGATCATCACCAGTCCGAGCCAAAATCCCGGAACGGACAATCCGAGCAGCGCGATGGTCTTGCCCACCTGATCCCATGGGCTGTTGACACGCATTGCTGATATGATTCCTGCCGGAATGCCAATGAGGAAGGAGATCAGCGTCGCGGCAAGTGCCAATTCGAGCGAGTTGGGCAGCCGCTGGAAGTACAACGTACTCACCGGCATTTCATAGTTGAACGATTGCCCAAGCTCACCCGTCACGATGTTCCTAAGAAAGGCGGCGTATTGTAGTGGCAACGGCCGGTCGAGCCCCCACTCCGCACGCACGAGCGCCAGATCGGCCTCCTGCGCCCCGGGCTCCGCCATCAGAGTCACCGGATCACCAGTGAGTCTGACCACCGTGAAGATGGTCAGGCTCAAGATGAACAGGGTGATCATGGCGTAAAACGTCCGCCTGATCATGAACTGACCCATTGCAGTCCCTCCACTGTCACTCGTTCACGGCACCGCGACCCGCGCTATGTGATCTTGATGTCTTCCCAGGGATATGCGTAGCCGCTGGTGATGGTCGGAAACACATCCTGCCACTTCTCTGCCACGATGCGCGGCCCGATCGCGTTGACGAACGCGTGGCGAAACACCGGTACGAAGTAGTAGCTCTCCAGGATGGACCGCTGGATCTGCTCCGCCAGCTTCTTGCGTTCGGTGCGGTCATAGGAATCCAGGTACTTCTGGAACTGGTCATCCAGATCCTTGACGCAGAAGAAGTCCTTGGAATTGAAACCGCCGCAGCGGAACATCGAGTCGTACCAGTTGGACCACGTGCCGCCGATGCGTGTCGCATTGAAAACGATCTGGGTGCCGGGCCATTCCTTCACACCGCCCTGCATCTTCTTCAGGAACACACCGCGCTCCATCACCTGCAACCGCGAACGGATGCCGATACCCTGAAGCTGCGATACGATCCGTTCACCGCGCGAATAGTAGTTCGGCGCCGGCGTGACCCAGTCAACATCGAATCCATTGGGATAGCCGGACTCGGCCAGCAGCTTCTTCGCCTTCCCGATGTCGTGCGGCCACTTGGGCCACTCCAGACCATACTCAACATCGGTGTTTATCCAGTTGCCATCGACCACGCCCATGCCACCGCATTCGGCGTCGTTGATCGCGTCGCGATCGACCGCCAAGCTAATCGCCTCGCGCACGCGCTTGTCGTGGAACGGATTGGACGGGTTCTGGAAGCCCGGGAACTCCAGCCACCAGTTGCCCGACACCACCGGCGCCAGCCGTAGTTTCGGATTGTTTTTCACCCGGTCTATCAATTCGCCCGGGACGAAATACATGATGTCCGCCTCGCCGCGTTCCAGCATTGCGACGCGGGTTGCGGCCTCCGGGACACTGACCATGGTGAACTGCTTGACATGGACCGGGCGGTAGTAGTCCGCGAATGCCTCAAACTCGAGCTTTACGCCCTGCTGCTGCGAGATCAGCTTGTAGGGGCCGGCACCGATCGGCTTCTGCAGGAACCCGGCCTGCCCCACCTGTTCGTAGTATTTCGCCGGCACCACCCAGCCGGCGCCGCAGACGTTGGCGGTTCCCAACAGGATGGGGAAGTCGAGGAATGGCTGCTTGAAGTGGAACCGGACGGTGTGGTCGTCGATGATTTCCACGCCATCGGTATTTGCTTTCAGAACCTCCCCCCAGGCGCCACGGTAGTGCTCATAGCTCCATTTGACATCCGCGGGCGTGACGGCCGTACCGTCGTGAAACTTCGTACCCGATCGCAGAAAGAAGGTCGCGCTCTTGGCATCCTCGGCGAACTCGTAGCGATCGGCGAGTGCCGGGTGGTCGTAGAGTTCGTCACGGAAGTTCTTGATCAGGCCGTCATGCAGCGCCATCAGGAAATTGTCCGGGCTGGCCGTGCCGTCGTGCTGCTGCGGGTCCAGCCAGCGTGCCGCAATATTGGTGTGCCAGGCCAGAACCATCTTTCCCGCAGGCTTGGCCTGCGCGATTGCCCGCGGAGCGATCACAGTCGAACCCAGCTGCGCCAGTGCGGCGGCCCCCCCGGCCAATACGCCCCGTCTGTTGACGGTGGCAGTGTTCCGTGGCGATGGCGACGACAGAGCAATCCGACGCCTGATGCGGCGCTGCTTCAACATGAACGAGCACTCCCTGCACGCCCGAGCTGACCCGGTCGCTTATTGTGGTTCAGGACGTTCGCGGGCCGGGCCCGCGATCAGGCCACATCTGGCGGCGCGTCCCGAGGGCGGTCCCAGGGGGCCCGCCACTAGAGTGCAGGGCCACTATTGCGCGAAACCGCGCGACAAGCGATATCAAAAAAATCCGAGGTCGGAATCGTCCGCGCGGTCGCGTGAAATCAAGGGGGCTGCCGCCCCAAGCAGTAGGTCAACCCAAGCATGGGTTGTCTTTGGTCGGGTCTTGTCGAGCCAGAATGCCGCATCTTTTCCAGAATCGCAGCTCGCTTCACCAACCCCGGGGCACGCGATGAGGCCAGTTCGGTGCTTCCCAGCTCTCTGGCTGAACGCGGAACTCACGTCACCACGAGATCCGCCATCAGCTCCTTGCCCTTGGTCTCGGGGCTGATCAGCAGCGCGATAACGACGCTGATCGCCGCCGCGCAGGTGCCCACCAGCATGGGAATAACGAGCCCGACCTGATAGTTTACGGCAAAGTAGGTCAGCACCAACGGCACGAAGCCACCGAAGATTGCTCCTTGGTGGTAGCAGAAGGCACTAGCCGTCGCCCGCACTTCGGTGGGGAACCGCTCGGACAAATAGCTCGGTAATTGACTATACAAAGCACCGCCGAACGCACCCTGGACGACAAAACCAAGCGCAATCCAGGTGAAATCGGTGCTGAGCAGATAGACCGGCGCCAGCGGAACTGCGATCGCCGCCGGAATAATCATTGCCCAACGGCGACCGAGTGTGTCGCCGACCCAGCCCCAGAACCCCATTGCCACGAATCCGACGAGGTTGAAGAGCAGGAAGGGTGTTGCCACGAGGGCGGGGCTGAGGCCCAGATCCTTCTGCAGATGGGTCGCGAACAGGGCGGTTAGCGAGTAGTACAGTACGAAGTTGCTCGCCATCCACCAGCACGCGGTCAGCGTGTTCGCGAGGAGCCCGGGCTTGAAGATGCTAAGCAGCGGTGCGCGCACCTCGCGGTTCTGGACACGCTGGAGCTGGCGGTTTGCGGCCCAGATTTCGGGTTCCTTGACGTAGCGGCGTACGTAGAAGACCGTGGCAGCCGGCAGCACGCCGATCCACAGCATGCCGCGCCAGCCGATATAACCGTAGAGCAGACCATAAATGAGGCTCGACAGCGCGAAGCCGATGCCCCAGGAGCCTTGCAAGACCCCACTCATGAACCCACGCGAGCGGACCGGCCAGCTTTCCATCGCCAAGGCTGCGCCAGCGGGCCACTCCGCCCCCATGAAGATGCCGAGAAGAGCGCGGAAGGTGAACAAGAAAAACAGTCCCGGCGAAAACCCGGCGATGAAGTTGCAGAGCGAATAGCCCAGGATCGAAATCATCAGCGGGATCTTGCGGCCGACCCTGTCGGCGAGCCACCCCGAAGCCACAGCGCCGACGAGACGCATCCATAAAGTCACTGTCAGCACGAAGACGACGTCGGTCAGAGGCACCCCGAACTCCTGCGAAATCGGCAGCATGATCAGCAGGAATACGGTGAAATCGAAGGCGTCCAAGGTCCAACCCATCCAGGCAGCCCACCAGGCAAACCACTGATCTTTGGTCGGCTCCTTCCACCAAGGAATGGATTGTGCGCTTGCGGATGTTGTTGACATAATTGACTTTCCTCCCCGGAACGTCACGAACGCGGAAAACGGCGGACGAACGGCTGGCCGGGAGGACGACACGGCTGGCTCCCGGACAGCTGACGCTTCGCGCCGCGACGAATGGATCAGGCATGCCCCCTTGTAGCAGTATAACACGCGATAACAATCCTTGGACTAAAGCTATTCTGCCGTATTACTTTGGAACACTGATGTAATACCATCCCCCTGTGATCACGACTCACGAGGGGGATTCCCGAATTGGTTGAAATCGGATTCACCGTGACAAACGGTGGAGGTTTGTCATGGCAGCGGCAATCGCGCTGCGGGGCGACTACGAGAGCGCGCAGCTACGCGAGCTGGCGAGGCAGTCGGAGGACGCCGATCAAGTGCGGCGGCTGCTGGCTTTGGCATTGGTTTATGACGGCGGCTCGCGGAGCGCCGGTGCTCGCGCCGGCGGGGTGGGTTTGCAGACCTTTCGGGATTGGGTTCTACGGTTCAACGCGAAGGGTCCAGCCGGTTTGGTGGACGGCAAGGCGCCAGGCCAGGTTCCGCGACTTGATCGGGCGCAGCGAGGTGAGTTGGCTCAGCTTGTCGAGGATGGTCCGATCCTGGGCGTGCATGGCGTGGTTCGCTGGCGGCTGAGCGATCTGGCGGCGTGGGTGATGGAGAAGTATCGCACCTCGGTCAGCGAGCAGACGCTCAGTCGCTATCTGCGTGAGATGGGCTATCGCAAACTGTCGGCACGACCACGGCATCACGCGCAGAACCGCGAAGCTGTGGCGGAGTTTAAAAAAAATTCCCTGAGCGCCTGGCAGAGATCGCGGCGCGTGATGCACCAGGCAAGCCGATAGAGGTATGGTTCCAGGACGAGGCCCGGATCGGGCAGAAGAACAAGATCACCCGTCGCTGGGCCAAGCGCGGCAGCCGACCGTCCGCACCGCGCGACCAACGCACGGCTTCGAGCTACATCTTTGGCGCGATCTGCCCCGAGCGCGGGGTCGGCGCCGGGCTCGTGCTGCCGTGGTGCAACAGCGCCACGATGAGCTTGCACCTCGCGGAGGTCTCGCAGGCAGTATCACCCGGCGCGCACGCCGTGGTTCTGCTCGACCAGGCTGGCTGGCACACGTCCCCGAAGTTGAACGTGCCGGCCAACATCAGCCTGCTCGCATTGCCGCCCAAGTCGCCGGAGCTGAACCCGACTGAGAACGTCTGGCAGTACCTCCGCGACAATTGGCTGTCCAACCGCGTCTTCACTTCTGGCCGCGACATCGTTGATCACTGCTGCGACGCCTTGAACAGGCTCATCGATCAACCCTTGGACCATCATGTCCATCGGCCTTCGCGAATGGGCCTATGGGTAATCATCAGTGAGGGCTGGTATAAGCTGAATGCTGCGGCTGGCCGAGAACGACCACGACATCGCATTCTTTCGGACAGCTTCGATCGCAGGAGCATGACGCTGCGCACTGTTGCGCGCTTCATCCTGTAAAGGAGCTGCCAATGACTCCACTTCGCCAACGCATAATCGAGGACATGCAGGTCCGCAATCTCGCGCCGCACACGCAACGGGCATATCTTCAATATGTAGCCCAGTTCGCCTGCTACTTTCGCAAATCGCCAGACCTGTTGGGCCTAGCCGACATCCGTGCCTTCCTACTTTACTTGACCAGGGGCAGGCGGCTCGCGCCGAGCTCTGTCGGCGTGGCGGTGGCCGCCATCCGCTTTCTCTACAAGGTTACGCTTCAGCGGGGTTGGAACGTCGATGACGTCGTTCCAACCAGCCGCCGTACGCAAACACTTCCCGTCGTGATGAGCCCGGAGGAGGTCAGCGAATTCCTCGACGCTGTCGGGAGCCTCAAGCACCGCGTGATCCTGACCGCCTGCTACGCGGCGGGTCTACGGATTTCTGAGGCGGTCCATCTGACGCCTACAGCGATCGACACTGCCCGAAGTGCCAGGGTCTGGCACGCGCCGAGTGGCTCGAAGCACGCCAGGCCGAACTGCTGCCAGTTCCGTACTTCCACGTCGTGTTCACCGTGCCTGCGCCGGTTGCGGAGTTCGCGTTCCACAGACTCGACCTCGCGCAGATCGGCCGCGGGGATCTGCGGAAAGTCGACCAGCGGCAGGTCCACCTCGACCGACACGGCGGCCACAAGCTCGTCGAGCAGCGTGCCGCGGGCGAGCACCTGCTGCACAACCGACTGGGGCGTAGTCGCCTGCTAGCGGAAATGGCAGTGCTCAGGCGCGACGGCCACCATGGCCGAGCGGGCGAAAAAGCTGGGCGCGACTTCCAGGGCCGCGAGGGCCTCGACCATCTCCCGGGTGGGCATGCGTGCACCCGTCTCGAGCTGGTGCATGTACTGGCGCGTCGCAGCGACGCGCCCGCCAAGTTCCTCCAGGCTCAAGCCGCGGAAGAGGCGCGCTAGACGCAACCGCTCCCCCTGGAAAGCGGCACCCGGCGGCGTGCTCGCGCGGCCGGGGAAGCGCCTGACCTCACCCATCAGCTGTTCCCGGCTGCCTCCGCCGCGGGCCGGCGCCGTCGCACGGTAACGCTTGGCGGTGGCAGCGCCACGCCTGCATCGCGCGAAGTGGCGCCGACCGCCGCCAACGGGGCACGGACGGCGTCGAGGCGGAGTGGCACATCCCACGCAAGCACAGTTGTCCCCTTCGCAGTGCGAGAGGGCGCTGCGGATGAGCTCGCCGCGGAGGCCAGTCTGCGCGATGAGACGGAAAACTATCGGCCCCGCTGCCCTCGTCACCCAGGGCGAGGGACAGTTGCTGCGAACTTGGTACTCGCTCTGCTGGAGGACCTTCTCGCTCGGATCGTCCGGGTCATCGCGGTAGAAGCGAACAGGAACCACGCCGATCTGAAAGATGAAGTAGCGTGTGCCGCGTGTGTTGCCGAGCCAGGGCATCCTCTCCCGCGCCAACCCTCTACCGGCGTCCATCAAACTCGCGGCTACGACGGCATCCCATGCTGACACCAGATCAGACTGGCCCGCAGGTCAGATCAAGCGGTGATTTCACGCACTTGGCCGGCTCGGGCCTCAATACCTTGCACCGAGAGTAAACCAGGCCTGGTTGGACTGAGAAATTTGCGGCGCGGATTGGCGCTCGCAATCGTCAAAAGATCCCTTCCACCCCTACACTTCCTCGCTCCGATCGCGGATTGCCAGACGAAACTGCCAACCCTCGAAACTCATCAGCATGCGCCCAAATTCGTCCCACGATAGGTCCTGACCGTCGATGACGAGCAGCGGCACCCGACCGTCTCCAGACTCGTCCCATTCGATTCGGCCACATACCGTCTGATCCGCAATACGGCCGGCGTCCTCGTCAGTGACGAGATACCGGACGGACAGGCTGCGGCGGATCCGCTCGATCAGGCTGCCGAGCAGCGGCAATGGTTCGCCGTCCGGTTCTCCCAGTATCTCGAACTGGTACCCGCCCGGCACGCCGGCCTTGAGCTCGAAAGCGTCGAGGGCCATCACGTCCCCGAGCAGTCTGATCCGGAAATGGAACTCGTGCTTCTCCCCGGCACAGTCAGTCATCACAACCGGCTCGAGCCGGACTTGCTCGAAGCGCTCCAGCCCCAAAGCGCTGGCCACCTCGGCATTGAAACAGCGGGTGCAAAGCTCGCGGTAGCCTCGCTCGATCGAGCCATAGCTCACCGCATCGTAGCTCGGGACGGCCGTGCCGCATGCCTCGCAGACCGTGGTGTTGCTCTGCTCACTGTCGTCTCTCATGGATCCTCCCGCGTCGAGGAAGTGCGCGCCTGCGTCCAACTGGCCGCGGTAGCGGCGTCCGCTGAAACATCCACACCATGCGCCGCAGCATCCAGGGCGCGCAGCCTTCCGCCAAGGTCTGCGACACTCGGCGGCGGCAAGCCACGGACCGCCGCGAGGCGTTGCAGCATCTGCCCGAGAGCTGTCGCGCCGTTGAATATAACATGCTTTTGCGCCAGCTGGCGCAGGGTGCGCTCAAGGCCGATCCGAACCTTGACCAGCGCCATCAGAGGGAATTCACGAGCAAGCTCGTCCGGGGTCGGCAACTCGCCTTCGAGCTGCTTGGGCAACTGCGGCCACACGCGATAGGCCGTGACCCCTATGACCCCCAGGGCAGTTGTGCAACAAGCTGTTGCACGATCGCCCGGTCCGGTCAGGCCTCGGCGAAGTCCCGCACATATTTCAGGTTGCCCGGGGAAAGGCCGGTCATGTCAGCCGCGAGACGGCCGTGAACGACAACTGTTTGTCGCTGGATCATAGACTGTGCCAAACCTCGGTATGACATTAGGTTAGTCCGGGACCGATCTGAGCAACTCTACTGCCGACAAGAATGGCTCACTCTTGAAATTCAACGCCGCAATCTTCAACAACGAGCGCAACTCGATCTGGCGCGCCAACACGCAGCGCAAGTCGTATCCATCCATCCCCGGCTTGCTTTAACAGCGGCACAACATTGCCGGACCAACCGTTGATAGAAAGGAACAAACCCATAGTTTGATGGCCGGAACGCCCAACTTGGCCGAGCAATCCATCGAGTTGTCGCATGTCAGCAGGCTCAGTGCGCCACCGACACTCCACGACGTAGTGCCATCTATCGAAACGAAACGCGCCGTCGATCTGCTCTCCACCCTCGTTGCGACGAAATGAGCGCGCCACGTCAACGCCATGGAGGCCAAATGTCCTCGCGAGAAGGTCTTCCAGCAGATAACCGCGACGCTGCGGACTTTCGGATTGCATTGCATCATCGAATTGCATGAGGAGCAAATCGTGCTGCCTGCGCAAAGCATCGTCGCGTTCTTGGCGCGCCCGATGCTTCATCCTCACGACGTTGCCGTTCCTGCTCTCGGTTGATCCGCTCTCGTATCTCCGCCAGATCGTGTCGAAGCGACAATGCCTTTTGGCATAATCCGCGAGCGACGATCTCATCTGCCGCGAGATGATAGTCCGTCCATTGGGCGGTGATCTCCTTCCGATCGTTTAGGAACCTTCGGACAAGGTCCTCGGGAACGCCCGCAGGGCGCAAAAGCCGGTCCGCGGCAATACCTTTGACATCAACCAAGGTGGCGATCGCCTCAACAACAAAGCGCCTTGCCTCCGTCGTGCTCCTTTCAGTTGTTTCATCGCGCATCGGGGTGTCAGCTCATTGGGGCATTGGTGGTTTGGCGAGGCTACCAAAATCAAGGCAAACGTTGGCTCCGGGGGGAAATGCCGCCATTACTTCCTCCGGTTCGACTGGCCTCTCTGATACCGCAACACTCCACATGTGCCGAGCGTCAGATGTGAGGGTGATATGTGCGCGATCCAACTCGCGTAGTGAGGCGGACACGTGCCGTCGCACCGTTTTCGCACCAAATGGATGATTCAGGGCGAGCCAGAGGCTAGCTGCCGTACATGGCTCCAAGTCGGCCGAACCGTCGGCGAGCGCACGGCGAAGAAGCACGCGAATCTGGGCATGGATCGCTGGGTCGGCCCGATCCCGAAATTCGATGTCCATCCCGGCTTCAAATGCCGTGAGCCACTGATCGATTATCAGCGGCCTGCAAGACAGCCGTAAGCCCCTTTATGTCCGTGCAAAAGCAGGGTCAAAGCGAGCTTGCCCTTGGGCACCCGGAATGCGGATAGGGGGATGCGTGCTCTTGTCACTGGCCATACTCCAAGCGGAACTGTTGACATAGTACGTCACTTGCCTAAATAAATAAAAGAGCAACCGCAAGGCAAAGGGCATATGGAGCGCGCCTCTGACGCATCGGCTGGTCCTCCAGCCCGAAGACGAGACCCAGGGAAGGCGATGCGCGACGCCTTCAGGCAGCGCGCCGGTCACGCCATCGACCAGATCGCGGAATCGGCGAGCATCGAGGTTCTGGCCGATGCGCTTGCCGCGGCGACCGACTTTGGTGCTGTCGCACGAGCGTTGCGCGATCCCGCCGCCTTTCCCGCGGCGGTGCCTCTGGATCCCTTGGCCGACGCGCTCGCGCGAGGCGTGGCCGAACGCGAGCATCTGGCGGCAAAGGCCCAAGGTCTTCTATCCGCGGAGGAGGCCGGGCGTATCCTCGGCGGCATCACCCGCCAGGCCGTCGATAAGCGGCGTCGGGCGGGGAAGCTGCTGGGCGTCAAGATCGCGAATGACTGGCGCTACCCAGCCGCACAGTTCGGGCCAGCGGGTGAGGTCGTCCCTGGAATCGCTGATGTACTTCAGGCTCTAGCGGACGTTAGCGCGTGGGCCGTACTGGATTTTCTGCTGGCCGAGGATGATGCTCTGGGCGGGCTCTCGCCGCTTGGAGCTTTGCGACAGGGTGGAGATCCTGCAGAGGAAGCGCTCCGTATCGCGCGCGCTCAAAAGGCCGATGTGTTCGGATGAGTGGCGGCCATGGTCCGACAGGATCGCCACCACCTCCTCCGCCGTGGCTCCAGACCTCTCGCCTTCCAATTCTGGAGCTTCCCTACCCGACATCCGTCGTCCGGATCCACCGGACGGACTACGATCCGGTGTTCTTCTCGCCGGGAACTGGGAAGCCTCCAATTGGGCGCTTCGATAGCTCCAGTGGTGCGTTTGGCGTCCTTTACGTGGCGCAGGCACTCGAAGGTGCATTTGCCGAGACAATTCTTCGCAATCCCCAGCGTCGCTTGGTGGACCTGTCTGATATCGCCTCGCGGGCAGTGTCCGTATTGGGCTTCTCGCGTGCAGTTCGGCTTGTCAAAATGTTCGGAGATGGGCTGCAGGCCGTCGGGACCGACAACGCCGTCAGCACCGGCCCTTACAGCGCAAGCTGGGCGTGGGCCGATGCGTTGTTTGCGCATCCGGATGCCCCGGACGGAATTGCCTATGTTTCGCGGCACGATTCTGATCAGTTGTGCATAGCTCTCTTCGATCGTCCTGACATCGGAATTGGACAGTTGAGCGGGCCGACCGCACTTTCAGACATACTGACCGATGTGGCGTCAATCTTGAGGCGTTACGGCAAAGGGATTGCGTGACGGACCTGGAATAGGTCGGAATTCAATCCTCCGAAATGAATACGTCTCGGATTGCGCGCGCAGCTGCCGCTCGCAGACCAGGGCGGGGACGGCGTTCTGACAGTGGGCGCTGGGGGCCCGGGTAAAGGTGTTGGGAGTAGGCCGAGTGCCGACAGCGAGCATGAGCGGACCATCAAGTTGGGACACCAGGGTGGAGGAATGCCTCGCGGGGCGCTTTGGAGCGGCACCACGTGCGCGAGACTATTATCGGCGCTTGTGGGCGGATCATAAGGCCGCCGGGCTCGCGGGTGCGCATCTCGTATCCGACTGACGGTTCCTCGGCTGAGAAGTTCTGGCAACGGACTCATCGGTGCCATCACCAGACTGCTCCGACATGCTGCGGTGGAAGCGGTGCGCACCGGCCACGAGCGGATTGGCCGCGCGATGCTTGATCGGGTGCGGACCGAGTTCCCGGCCATGATCGAGGCCCTGGCAACGTCCGACCGATTTTGACATGCCGGGCTTCGATCTGAAATCCGCACGGTTGGTCCGCCTCCAGCAGGACCTCAACGCACTGCTCCCGGGCGAGGACCCGAGTGCGTGGGCAGAGATCCTACACTGGCTCTCATTGGGAGCGAGGCAGGGGCTGGATCTGATGCCGTCGTTTTGCCGGATGCTGCAATCGTTCCAAAGGCAATCGCCTGCTCGTGGGACTGCCGAGCAGAGAAGCGCGCCATCCGAAAGCGGCTGCGAACTGGCGATGGAAGTCCCGCCAGCACTGCACCGTGCCACGCTTTGGCCTGTTCGCCCCAAGCTCTTGCCCGGTGAACTGCTGTCCAGTTGGCGTGGCGGACTGCTCGCGAAGCAGGTGCCCCGCCCCGGCGTTTCGTTCGCGATGCAATTGGCGTCGATCTGCCTGACATTGATCGTGACATCGACGACGACGACATCGCCCGCCTCGCCTTTCTGTCGGGGCAACCGGAAGATAACCTGCGACGAGCGACCATGCGTGCGGATGTTCCGCTGCGGTCCTTTGATCCGTTTACACGAGTCCTGCAAGTTCTGCTTCGTCACGGTGACCTCGTCCTGAACCGTATGCGCCGGGGGCGGTCGACACCGATCGTCCAGTATTGCCCGGTCTGCCTTGGTCGCGGTGCGGCAGCGCACTTGCGGCGCGGTTGGCGGTTCTCGGTCGAGGTGGTTTGCTTCATCGACGACTGCTTCCTGCTGGACGCGTGTTGGCGTTGCGGCGCTCTGCTGGACCCGCTGGCACTTGGTAGTCCGTCTCTCGATTTCTTGTGTGCGGCTTGCGGTGCCCGGCTCGCGGCGGCGCCGGCGCTCCACCTGCCCGAGACGCTGCAGGATCAGAAAATCCTCTTCGCCGGACTGATGTGTATACTGTTCTCAAGCGAGCCCGAGCCCATCATGCCGGCCGGCCAGGCATACCTCGACGAACTCTCCGTCGGCGCCTCGCGTGGCACGAATCCCGCGAACCCGGCTGATCGCCACGCCGCCGTGATGGTGAAAGCCGAGCGAATCCGGGACGCTGCCACAGGTCCACGAGCCCGCGCCAAAGGGCGACGGCGCGCGACGACATGAGGGCCGGTGTGGGCAGGCTGATGATCGCTTCTGACGTCAGGCCGGCACGGCCTCGAGCCCGTGCGCTGGCTGATGTTCCGCCGCCGCTATGTGAATCGGTCCGAAGGCCTGTCCCTGTTCGAGGTGGGCCGCGCCGTCCCGAGCGAGCTCCAGGCCGGCGACAAGGGTGCTCGCCACGGCGGCGCGCGCCTTGAGCCCGTGCTCGGGGTCGTCCAGCCCGAGCGGCGGCAGAAACCGCGCAAGGGTGCCCCCGGCCGGATCGGCGGCGAGCAACGCCCGGACCCGCGCCAGCGCGTCGGGTACCCGCCACACCGCCGGGGGAACCGGTCGATAGACGGGCGCCGCGTCCGCCCGCCCCGCGCGGCCGCGCAGCACCGCGAGACAGGCCTCCATCAGCGCGACGTAGCCGCCCTCCCGCGGCGGGACCGGCTGCGGCCGGCCGAACACGTCGATGCCGAGCTGCTGGCGTGCCTGCAGCCAGGTCCCGGCTGCGCGCAGGAATGCCAGCTCCGCCAGGCGGCGCAGCTCCGCGGCCGCATCGCGCGCCGCCTCGGCGGCCGCTTCGGGGCTCGCCGGACACAGCAGCCGCGCGCGCAGCAGGACCAGCCGGCTCGCCATCACCACCCAGTCGGCGCGGCGTTCGATCGGCACGTGGGCGGCGAGCCGCGCCAACGCGGCCGCGAACTGCTCGGCGAGGTCCACGATCGAGACGCGGCCCAGGTCGATGCGTTGCCGCTCGGCCAGATCGAGCAGCAGATCGATTGGCCCGTCGAACCCGTCGAGATGCACCGTTGGGGCCCCCGGCACGCGCGGCGGCACCGCCCAGTCGTCCCACAGCGGATCGCTGGTCGCCGCTGCCGGCGCCGGACCACTCCCCTCCCCTTCCCCGTGGACCAGCGTGTCAGCCATCGCCGTAGTCCGGCCGGACATCGAACCTGAGGGCCGGATAGCGGTCGCGCAGCACCGCGAAGACCGGCCACGGTGTCCAGTCCGCCGCCCAGAATTTGACCTCCAGTCGGGCCGACCGGCGCTGCCGCCGCTCCGCCTGGTCGGTGCGCAGCCGAACCTGGCGCAGCGCGCGCGTGGTCCCCCAGTATTGCTGCAGCCAGGCGTGGCTCGCCGGATCGTCCGGCCCGGCCTGCAGGATGTCTGGGGGCATCGGCACGATCGCGTGCAGATCGAAGGGGCACGGCTTGCTGCGGGCCGCCGCGAGGACGCGCTGGTGGTGGCTTTCGACGGCGGTCCGCAATTGCCTGGCCAGCACCCGCGCCGCGGCGGCGGAAAACCCCGCCGAGCCATCCGGGGGCTGCACCAGCGCATGCACCCGGTCCTCTTCCCAGCGGTCGAGGTCGGGATAGGCCCAGGGGATCGCCCCGGCGCCGGCAGCGGTCGCACGCAGCAGCGCCACGTCCGGTGCCGGGCCGGTGACGATGAGATCGTGCCGCAGCCAGTCCGTGTGCGGCGGCGCCAGTCGATTGATCGGCGTGACTCGCCGCGAACCCAGAGAGAGCGCCTCGTTCCCTGCCACGGCCGGCGCGCAGCGCGTCATGGGATCCAAGGGCCTCCCGGCCCTTGGCGGGTGCGGGCAGCGCCCGCGTCGTGCGGTCGCGCCACAGCTGCCCTCTCAGAGATCCAGCAGCCTGGCCGGGCTGGCGGCCACGACCTTGGCGCGTTTCCGGTAGCGCCGTGTGGTGGCGATGCTCTTCTGCCTTGCGTGCTGCTGGACCTGCTCGTCGAGCGCGCCGTGCAGATAGGCCTCGGTGATGAAGCCGGCGCGCAGGCCGTGCGGTGACAGCCGCTCGGTCTCATCCACCGTCAGCCCGGCCGCGCCCGCCCGGCGCCGCAGGATCTTCCACACGCCGTTGCCGGTCAGCCTGGGTTCGATGGTGCCGGATGCGGTGATGCGCCGGAACACCGCGCCGTACTCGATCCCCGACCGGCGCAGCCAGGCCTCCATGGCCCGCACCGGGCAGGTTTCCGGATGCGCACCCCGGGCTACGACGACGTCGGCCCCCTCCCCTTCCTGGTCGCCTTTGGACCGGCGCAGCCGCAGCACCATTGCTTCGCTCCGGAACCGGACATCCTCGACATCGAGGGCCACGATCTCCGAACGCCGCAGCGCGCCCGCTAGGCCGGTGAGCAGCAGGGCCCGGTCGCGCAGGGCGGCAAGTCTCGCCGCTCCCGTGAGCCCGGTCATATCGTCGCCGATCGCGGCGAGCAGGTGCCGCAGCTCGGCCGAGGTCAGCGCCGCGGCGGGCCGCTCCGGGCGCTGCTGCGCGCGCAGGATGCCGCGCATCACCGTGGCGATCACCGGATCGCGAGAGGTCCAGAGATGGCCGGCGCGGCGATGGTGGAACGCGATCGCGGCGAGGATCAGCCGGAGGCCGCTGCGTCCCAGCGTGGCGGCGCGCGCGGCGAGATAGGCCGCGACGATCGCCGGCGGCGCCGGCAGTGCCGGGGCGCCGTGCGCCTGACACCACGCGCGGAACGCGCGCCAGTCGTCGTCATAGATTTTCTCGGTCGTCGGGGAGACCGAGCGTTGCGCGAACGCGATGGCCTTGCCGAGCGCCTCGCCCAGAGCGCCGTCGGCGAGATGGGCCAGCGCGGCGGGCAGCGCTTCGCCGGCGAGCCGGACCGTCGTCGTGGGGCGCGCGCCGGCGCCGGGCGTCCCATCCGGGGGCGCCGTCGGCTCGTCAGGCGGCATCGCGGCTGTGGTCTCTCGGCGTGCCGCCGCGTCGCGGGCTGTGCGTCATGGGCGATGCTCTTCCATCGATCCGGGAATCCTGGCAGACGCGCGGTGATTAAGGCAACTGGGTTCGCGCTGGTGCTTGGGCACGGTAATAACAAATTACCGTGCCTCACGGGCGCGTGGCAGCGGCGGAGAGCGGCGGAAATCCGCGATTTGGGGCCCGCGTCAGCGGCCTGGACGGCCTCAGGTCGCACTCTCCGACGGCGCAGACGCCATAGCAGTCGCCCGTAGAGAACTCTGTTCTATAGAGGTGATAGGCACAGGCTCACCGGACCCGCGTTCTCGACCCTTCTGGCGCGCGCCGGTGTCTCCCAGGCTGCCTTCGCGCGGCGCGCCGGCGTCACACCCCGCCAGGTGAACAACTGGTGCCGTGGTCGCGCTGGCGTCCCCGCCTGGGCCGGCGTCATCGCCGTCGTGTTGCAGGACCGCTCGCCCGAAGCACTCGCGACCCACCTCGAAGAAACCCACCAGGCTTTTGCTGCTCCGCAGGACCCGAAGCCCTGACGAACAGAGCCAGCCTCAGCCCCGACGCAGGGAACGGCCACTGAACCGCTAAGGGTCTCCACTGAACTCGCCAAGGGAGTTCGACACCTCGCGTTCACCACGCGCGACCGCTTGCATCTCCTCCCGTAGCTCACTCAGAGACTTCTTCGTGATCGTCATTCTCTTCCCCTAACGCGCCTTCATCAGCATCGAACTCGACGGCGACGCCTTTCGTCTATATCGCCTTGTGCACGGCCTTGAACGGCTAGCGCGTCAACGCGGCCACCTCGCTCGGCCTAAAGGGCGAGTCCCTGTGTGTGATCTTGCGCCCAGCATGCGCCGCAAGGCGTGCGTGCTGCCGCAATGGAATGACGGGCGGCTGCCGGCATGTGGTATTCGCTGACGCTTCTGACTGGTTCTCGAACTTGCTGCGGCCTTTAACCAGAATACCGACGAGATCCCCGTACCCTTATCATCGGTCTTTGGTCCGGCCTGCGCGATCGCGATGACTGATGCGGTCGAGGATTTCCTCCAGCGCTGCCAGCAGAGCGGCGCGCTCGTGCTTAACCAGGGAAGGAATGCTGATCGTGAGCCCCCCTCCCCTGCTCGCGCGCTGGCCGCGCGCGACGACGACGCCTTCTGCTGACCGGACCACGTGCTCCTTCGCACTGCCAGCCCGACGCACCACCTTGGGTCCCTGTGCGGCTCCGACTAGGCGCTGTAGGACCGCGGCTGGCTGAACCGGCGCTGCACCACGTGCGGCAATGTCGGCTTGTTCTGTCGCGACCCGGCTCGCTTCGGCGAGGACCCGGTCTCTTTGATTGGGCGCCCGGAGCAGCGGCGCCAGTGTGGCGCCATGGCTGATGCCGATGACATGCGGCGTGCCGAAGGCAGCCACGATTTCTGTAGGCAATCGAGCGAGTTCCAGGTAACGGCTGAGCCAGCTCTTGCTCACCTCCAGCCGTTCAGCCATGCGTTGCTGGCTTCCCCCGTAGTAGCGCTCCACGGCTCGGGCGTAGTCGCAGGCGCGCTCGTAGTCGGACAGATCGCGCCGGCTCCGGTTTTCCAGATCCGCAATGCGGAAGGCTTCTTCGTCGGTGAGTTCGCGCGGTTCGATGAGAAACTTGAACTCGGGATGGTCGTGAGCCCGCATCCACAACACCGCCCAATGCCGGCGGGCGCCACAGATAACTTCGTAGGTATGAGCGGGGTCGCCCGCGACCCGCCGCACGATCGCCGGAAAATTCTGCCGCCCTTCCGCTTTGAAGCTTTCAATGAGGTCGGCACAGTTGTCGGAATTGAGGGCGGCATAGTCTCGATTGTGTCCTTCCCAGATCCGGCAGCGCGCGGGATCGACCGATTCGTGCACACGTGTGATTGCGGCGCCGGAGGCGAGCTCGGCGAGGCGATTTTCGCGCTCACCCAGAATGCCTGTGCGCGGGGGCAAACGCGTTCTGCCGGCTTGCTCGGGGAGAGTGCCAGCGAGTCCTTGGACAAGTCCACGATTTCCCAGGGCCATGAGCAGGATTCCTCGTTAAGTCAATAGGTTACGTCGCAGTTGCAGGTCTGCACCTGGGATCGATCAGCACTTTCGTCAGAGGATCCCTTCGGCACGCAGGCGACCAATCTGGCTTGGCCACGTCAGACGGATCTGCGTCTCGATCTCAGCGTTGACCGCGTTCAGATAGGTCATGCAGCGTTGATACGTCTCGCGCGATGTGACGGGGTGCTCCAGCTCATAGACCGTCATCAAGCGGGCCGAGGCATTATCGATTTCCGCGCTGTCCTTCAGCACGGTGCGCAACAAAAGGTCGCCAAACAGATTGCGCATCAACCCCAGCAGTTCGCGCTGCATGGACTTCTGCTCGTCAGCACGCGTGACCAGGAGGCGCATCCAACGCAAATCGATGGGTAGCTGCCGCTCCTCTAGGGTCTGGATCGTCTCGTGCAACATCGTCAGAAACGAGGTGGTAGACGCAAAATCAATCACTGTAGGCGGGATAGGCACCAGCAGCGCGTTGGCCGCCCGCATTACCGAGAGCGAGATCGTGCCCAGGGCTGGCGGCGGATCGAGAATGACGACGTCGAAGTGATCACCGATCGAGGCAATACCCTCCGCGAGCCGGTTCAGCAAATTGGGCTCGGTCCGCGCTACGCGCGCGGCCAATTCATACTCCGCTGAGTAGAGGTGAAGATTGGCCGGCACGAGATAGAGCCCGTCCCACTGCGTCTCGCGCACTGCGTAGGCCAGGCTCTCCATCTCGGCATGCCGAAAGAAAGGATAGAGGGTCTCGTCTTCCCCGATATCGAGATCAGGCACATAGCCGAACAGCGCGGTGCTGGATCCCTGGCTGTCACAATCGATCAGGCAGACCCGGTAGCCCTTGATAGCAAGATATTGCGCCAGGTGGCTGGCAACAGTCGATTTGCCAACGCCGCCCTTGAAGTTCTGTACCGCCACAACCGCCAGCGGATCGTCATGCGACCGCCACGGCCGGGTGCCGAAGATCGCTCGCATCTGATTGACCTCTGCAAGCGTATAGGCGACGCGCCGTCCTGACGCTGTGCGCTCCACTGAGGGCAGCCGGCCGTCCTTTTCGGCCTCACGTATGGCGGCGCTCGTGCGACCGACGAGCTCGGCGACACGGGAGATCGCAAACCGGGGCGTCCGGCGGGTGGAGGCGCCATCGTCGCTGGCACCGCGCGAGCGCAGGGACTCGAGCACGCCCAGTGATCGAGCGCAAAGCTCGGCAATGGTCTGAATCGGGCCCGGGGCGTCCATTGCGCCGTCCAACGCTTACGGTTCAGCCAGACTGGCCCGGACACGCACCTCCGGCGGCTCGGGCAGCCCAACAGACGTGGCTGCCTGACGCAGCATCTGATCGAAGCGGGTCCTGATCCAGTCCGCGACGAACCGGGTCCCGGCCGACAGTACCCAGGTCTCGTCGACGGGATCGAACGTGACGTCGCGCAGCCAGACCTTGGCGTCTGATGGTCCGATCATTGCTGCCAAGGCAGTCATGAACTGGGTGCGAATGGCGCGGTCGAGTGTAGCGGTCGTCGTATCGGCCGACGTGGATGGCGTACCGTTTTCATCGGTGACCAGCGTGAGATGAGCGCCAGGAACCCGTTTTTGCTGCAGCGGCGCCGGTGACGCATGTAGTCTGATCAGGGTTGTATCGAAGTCGGCGCGTGCCTCCGGATAGACCGCCGAGACCTGACGCTCCCAAGCGTCACGGATGGTCTGGCGGAATTTGCGGATATTTTTGCCGTCATTTCCGAAATGCACCGCGAGCTGCTGCCAACTCATCGTGGCGGGGCGCTTAGCACCGATGCGGGGCAGTCGGTAGGCAAGCCAGGTGTAGAGGTCGAGTGCGGTCGCCGAGTTGCGGATCTGGCGGATCGCGGTTTCATTCAGGGGCACGGCATGCTGCCGAAGGTGCTCAAAAAAGCCTTCGGTCATGTAGATCTCGCGGAGGAAACTCCCACCTTTGCGATCCACGCCACTGTATTCGTTGGTGAGCTTGATTTCCTTGATCCCGAACTCGCGCGCCCCCTCCCCGGCCTCACTCTCCCAGCGGATCATCCATTCGCATGCCAGCAATCGGTCGAGTTGGTCCTTAATCAACGTCGCGGACCCGCGCGGCCCGTAGCTGATCGTGCGGAATCCCATCCGCCGCATCCACTCGGTGAAGGTATCGCCTAGGCGGATGTGGCGCGATTTGGTGCGCACCGCTTCGGTCATGATGTGGATCAGCACCAGGCGCGGCAGAGAGCCATACGGCACACCCACGCTGTGCAGCGTTTGCCGGCCGCCCACGGTGTCGACCACTGGTTTGGGGTTGATGACGAGCGTGTACTGTCCATCTCGCCGGATGATCGGCGCGTGTTCATTGGCGGGCCGCCGCACGGGCAATGACATGGCACACAGAGCGGAATGCAAGAAGCTGGGCGCCGGGGTCTCGCCGGCGACCGCGCTGACTCGCTCGAACAGATCAGGTTGGCCTGCCTCACGGGCCACAGCCAACGCGGCATCTGGGCCTTGACGGACCAAGGCCAGATGCACCTGTTGCCCAAGTGGTGGACGCGGCGCCAAAGTGGCTTCTCCCGACGAACTCGGTGGATACTTGTAGCGGCATGATAGCACAATGACCGCGGATGCACATCCACTTGCGAAAATGGGGAAGCGAAGGCCCAGAATGCGAAAGTCCACCGATGAAAAGGGTACCCTGGCTTTTGTGATCTCCTTTACGGATCTCTCTGAGGAAAACAGGGCTATAGGAACTCGTACCCTTTGCATCGGTCAGGGCCACCGGTGCGTACCCTGATCATCGTCACGACTTGGGCGGCGCGTACGACTATCAGCGGCCTGGCGTACCGGACTCATCGGAACGTCGAAGCCGTACCATAATCATCGGTTCCACGCGGGGACAGCGCGCAGTTGCAGGTCTGCAACTCAGGCTCAAGTGTTTGAGGAGCGATCACTCTATGCGCTTTTTCCCTAGATGCGCCACCACCCACACACGCGACACCGTCGTTGGCCGGATTGGGTGGGGCAGGGGGCTAAAGTCCGGCGTTCAACGCGCCGCGCGCGGGGCTATGGCCGCCGAAGTTGGGATCCTCCGTGTCCAAGGAACCAGTCCACCGGCCGTTCTCGTCACCGCCTAGCCGAGCGTTGTTCGGTTCAATCTCGTCGTCCTCGCTCCTGAGCCGCTTATCGGCTACATTGAGAGATGGCCTACATCCACGATCGCATGCCGAGCTGTTGGCTGTTTTGAGGGCGCACGAGGCGGAGCTCCGGGCACGCGGTGTCGAGACCATCACGCTGTTTGGCTCGCTTGCACGTGGAGACGCAACGGGCATGTCCGACGCGGATTTAGCGGCCCGGCCGAGTTCAGGGTTCTCCACGGGTGGTTTCGATCATATTGGTCGACTAGGGGCGCCGCGGGAGCGCCTCGCGGCTCGTCTCGGCTGTGATGTGGATCTGGTGGAGGAGCCAGCCGTGCGTCCGCGCCTCCGAGAGGTGTTTGCGCGCGAGGGCGTGCGTGCCTTCGAGCCGCCCAGTTGTCCGATTTCTTCATATCCTGAACAACGTTCGACCGATCAACGTGCGGCCGGGGCGGACTACCAGGGCCAGCCCGGGGCGTGCCCATTCGACGAGTAACCGTCGATTCCGAACCGCCGGCAACGGGCAGTGTTCGAGTGCCGGCTGGGACGCGCGCGTACCGGAGGGGCGTCGCCGCCAAATCGGGATATCAGCCGCGCGAGCTGGCCGCCCGGTCATCGTGTCGGCGCCGTCGGAAAGCTGTCCGCGGGGCTGCGTCCGGCCGCTTACACTAGAGCGACTTGGTAGGTGTTCAGAATTGGGGCTAGCTCAGGACAGACGGTGAGCGGCCGGCGCGAAATCCCGTCGAGATGTTCGGCGCACTGGTAGACCGCTAGACTCGCACGCTGTCCGAGGCGGTGGGTACTTGCTCGAATAGCATTGGTTGGCACGCCCATTGCGAGCGCGTTCCCCCCACGCAGCTCGAGCAGGTCGAGGGCGGTCAACGGTGATTTGCACGTGATCATAGGCATCCAAGTCGTTGGCGCTAAGGTACCAGCCGACCTGGGATCCCGTTCCTGAGATCGCGTACGATCGTTTCGAGAAAGGCGACCTCGAGCGTTTGGCCGACATAGTAGACGCCGACCGTTCCGGCGGCTCTTCCTCGGATCTGAAAACCGGCTCGAGGCAAAGCCGAAACCAAGCGGGTCGGGATGGTAGCCCAGGAATATGTGGTGCCAGCGACTGCCAACAGGGATCCGGGCTCGCGTCAGCGTGGCGGACGCAAGTGGGTGAGGGGAGGGGGCCACGAATTCAGGAAAAGGCGCCAGATGCGGCGTTTACGGCGGCTGCGAGGACTCCGTCGACTCGTCCGCGGCGTAGCGCGTCGAGGGCGCGAATGCCGCCGAGCTCACTGTGGTGCTGCTGCAGGAACCGGAATAGCCGCCACGGGTCGCCGCCGAGCACTTCAAACAGGCGAGGGAGCCCCGGGAGAAGCTGCCGATCCTCAAGGATCTGCCATACGGGGTACCGAATGCCGCGCTTAGCGAACTCAAGGCCGAGAATCTCGTGCCGCTTCCGCTTCAGCCTGACGCCCTCCTCGGACATGCCGAGAAGTTCAGCCATACCAGCGGTGCTCAGCATATCGGAGTCGGAAAGCAGACCTTCTTTCATAGCCGCCCCGCGCGAACGTGCGGCGGCCAACGCCTCGGCCAAAGCGTCGTCCCGGCTCCTCGCCTGCCCCGACCGATAGGGCTTGTCCCGGACGATTGTCGCGGGGATCGGCTGACCACTACCCCCTGACGCGGTTTGTGCGTCACTTGGGGTGAGAACAATACGTGTAGCTCGCATGTCTCCAATCCCCTCAGCGGCCAGCACGCGCGACACTCGCTCAAGTTCGCCTTCCGAAAGCCGCCTGGGCGCAACCAGAGCGGTCACTTCAACGGATTTGCGGCGCTGGGTTCGTGCCGCTGACGTGCGAGGGTGGGGAAGGGGGGCCGGTCTGGTGGCCATTGTGCGCTCCTATTTCACCAATATGGCCCATTTACCCCAATCCGCCAAGCTAGATTGCCACAATTTGGGACGCGCCCTACCAAGTCGCATCTAGCAGGTCGTCCGCAGCGTCAGGTTGCTTGCCGCGTAGCGGCGTTCGACGGCTTGGCGCTGGTCCGATCCGCAAGGCGCGGTTCCGCGAGGTGGCGCGCGAGATTGTCTCGAAGGATTCGTCGGGACAGGAAAGACGGTCTCCGCGTGTCGATCTTCCGTCCGCGTTTCAGTGGGCCCTTTTGGCGCCTGTCTCCTAGACTGGGCTGGGGGCTGGGCTCGGGCGTAAGCGCCAGGGAAGCAGCGCGGGGCAGAGGGCTACAGCACGCCGTTGAGCGCATTGTCCTCGAACGGGTCGCCCTCCTCGATATAGGCGGCGAGGGTGGGCGTAGCTTGCGTGGCGGCCGAGCTGCGTGAGCTGAACGGGGTGGACGCGGCGGTCCTTGGCGGTGTTGAGCGCGCCGCGCCTAAGTTGTGGCCGCCGAGCACGGCGCCCGTGTCGATCGCCTGCCAGCCTGGCGGCGGGTCCTTCGGCCGCGGCGTGGTCCGGATGCGGCGGAACACCGGGCCGGCGGATCCCGGCGGCCGCGTGCCAGCGGGCGAGCGCACCGGGCAGAGTGTCGACTTTCCTTCCGCACTTCAGTCGGCCTCTTGAGCGGTTCAGTGAAGGGCCACGGCGAGCGGGGGAGGGGGCCCGGTTGCGCGCGGTTCGGTTTGGTCGGCGCCGAGGACCTAGGGTCGGCCAACGCGCTCATAGGCGGCATTGAGGCGGACCATCTGTTCCTGGGTACCGCCCTTGTCCGGATGGTAGGCACGGGCGAGCCTGGCCCAGGCGCTGCGAACGGCGGCGGCCCAGGGTGGCACGCCGGCGCGGGCCCGGCACCAGTTGTTGACCTGCCGGGTGGTGTAGCCGGAGAGGCGGGCAAAGGTGGCCTGGCTGACGTTGGCGCGGGTCGGCAGGGCGGTGAATTCGGTGCCTAAGAGCGCTCTCATAGGCGCTTGGATACAGAAGTGGCTCCATAAAGCGAGACTTGGCGGGGATCACTGTGGCAAGTTTAGCGCGATAATCCCGCTTATCGCGCCCAGCACAATTATTCGGCTTGCCAGGTCACGCCGAGGCCATCGATGCTCCCGCCATGGTCGATCCGCACACCGATCCCACGCCAGGCCGCGTTGGCCACAGCGTCGCGCTGGCGCCCGACGACCGCCCCGGTGCCGCCCCGGCGGTGCCGACCGCGGCCGGGCAGACGGCACTCGCCGCGGCCCAGGCGCTGGCCCGTCAAGCCGCCGCCCCGGCCACGCTCCGGGCCTACAAGGCCGATTGGCAGCATTTTGCCCGCTGGTGCGCCGCCGGCGGTTTTTCCCCGGTGCCGGCCGAACCCGCCGTGGTGGGCGCCTATCTCGCCAGCCTCGCCGACAGCCACGCCCCGAGCACCATCCGTCGCCGGCTCGCCGCACTCGGCAAAATGCACCGCTTCAACGACCTGCCGTGGAACCCGGCGCATCGCGACATCCAGGAACCGCTGCGCGGCGTGCTGCGCACCCGGGGCCGCCCGGCCCGCAAGGCCGCCGCGCTGACCGTGCCGATGCTGCGCCGCCTGCTCGCGACCTGCGACGGCAGCGCGCGCGGCCGTCGCGACCGCGCGCTCCTGCTGTTCGGCTTCGCCGGCGCGCTCCGCCGCTCTGAACTGGTGGCGCTGCAGGTCGAGGACGTCGCCCTCTCGGCCGGCGGCCTCCGGCTGCGGATCGCCCGTGGCAAGACCGACCAGACGGGGGAGGGGGCGGAGATCGGGCTGCCGCGCGGGCGGCACGTCGAGACCTGTCCGGTGCGCGCCTTCGAGGCCTGGCAGGCGGTGGCCCACCGCCGCGCCGGCCCGTTGTTCCGGCGTATCAGCAGCGCCGGTCGGGTCGGCGCCGCGGCGCTGCATCCCGACGCGGTGCGCCGCATTCTCGCCGCCCGGGTGCGCATGGCCGGCCTTGAGATCGCGGGTTTCGACCGGCTGAGCGCCCACGCCCTGCGGGTCGGCTTCATCACCGCGGCCTACGACAAGGGCGCGCGCGACGAGGACATCATGCGCCACACGCGGCATCGCGACCTGCGAACCATGCGCGGCTATGTCCAGCGCGCCGCGTTGCTGACCGAGAGCCCGGCCGGGCTGCTTGACCTCTGATGGTCTTTTGCCCCCGCACCCCCTGGGAGGACGCTGGCGCGGCGACGTCACCGACCGTGCCGGATGCCATCCCGCCTGCGGCCAAACGCCGCGGGCGACGGCCGGCCAGCCGGCGCGCGGTCAGCGTCGAACCGCCGGTGTGGCTCTATCACCATTTGACCGTCAGCGGTCCGGCGGCGGCGGTGAACGCCTTCGCCGCCGCCGCGCGCGGCGCGGGCGTCATTCCCTGGCAGCTCGACGGGGCCCGCCTCGAGGAGGACGTCTTCCATTGGGCGGTGGCCGAGCCGGCCGCAGAACGCCGCCTCTCGGTCGCCGGTTGCCGCATCCTGGCGCGGCAGTTCCGTGCCCGCCTCGAGGCGCACCACGCTTTGGCGGTCGGCCGGATCGGGCACAGCCAGGCGTGCCCGCTCGATCTGCACGCGCTGCTGCCGGTCCCCGACGCCATCCTGGCACGCGGCCCGACCGATCCGGCGGCGGAGGCCTGGCTGGCCACCCACTGGGGCACCACAGACCGGCTGCGGCAGGTCGTCGAGCGACCGCTGCCGGGCACCGGACGACGGCAGGCGCACGGTCCCGGCGCCGCCGGCTACGGGTTCTACACCGCGGGTGAAACACCGCATGCGGCGGTCACCGCCCTGGCAGCGCGCTGGCCGGCGTTGGCTTTCGTGTTGCGGCCACGACCATCGGACTGAAACGGGGCGGCGATGGACGGTCGAGTACAGGAGCCGACCATCGACATGCTGGGCGAGGCGCGCACGCCGCACCTCGCACTGGTCGGGTTCAGCGGGCCGCTGGCGCTGCTGCTGGACCTGGCGCGGGCGCAGCAGATCGCGCTCGCGCATCTGTCGGTCGTGGATCTGGTCGATCAGCTCGCCGCGGCCGTGCAGCAATCCGGACCCACCGTCGCGCTCGGCGAGAAGAGCGATTGGGTGGTGATGGCGAGCTGGCTGTTATTGCTGCGCTCTCGTCTGCTGCTGCCGGCGGAGACGGCGGCACAGCAGACGGCGGCGGACGCGGCGGATCGGCTGCGCGACGATCTGCTGACGCTGCACGCTGTACAGGCGCTCGCGCGCTGGCTGGAGGACCGACCACAGCTCGGCCGTGACGTGTTCGCGCGTGGCCAGCCGGAACGGCTCGGCACGGCGATCGACGTGCAGCACGGGTTTGACCGCATCGAGTTCCTCTGGGCCAGCATGGCCTTGTTCGACGACGGCACGGAGGAACCCGACACCACGCCGATCTATCGCCCGCGCTGGCGCGATCTGTACGCGGTCGACGACGCACGGGCGCGCATCCTGCGATTGCTCCCCGAGACGCCGGACGGGGCGCCGCTCGACCGGTTCGTGCCGGCGGCGTCCGACGATGCCGCGACCGCGGTCGCGGCGGCGCTGCGGCGGCGGTCCGCCTGGACCAGCACCTTCGTCGCCAGCCTGGAGCTCGCCCGACAGGGTGATGTGGCGTTGACCCAGGAGGGCGCCTTCCGTCCGATCCATCTGCGGCCGGCGCCGGCTGCGGCGCTTTCTGGCGCGGCGCAGGTTGCCGGCGGCGCGGCGGGCGCACGCTTGGCGCCGGCCTAGGCGACGGCAGGCTGGCGGCGGCCCGAGCGCCGATCGGTGCCGGCCAGGCTCGGCGCGTGGTGTTCCGTGGCGCCGGCCTGTCCGGTTCAGCGCCACGGCGCCATTCGTCGATCACGGCCGCAACGCGATCGGCCACGCTGGCGGCATTGGTCCCGCGCAGACCGGATCGCGCCAGGAAGGTCGTCGGCCCGTGCCAAGATGTATGCTGCGAGATCAGGGTCGGTCAGGCTGGAAGGCGCACGCAGCGGCAGTCGCCGTCCGAAGGTGTGCAGGAGGCGCCAGTAGTCAGGTTCCTCGATCTGCCATCGTGGCAACGTCATAAGCTCGAAGCGATTGGCGAGCTGATCATCCTGCCGCAGCGCATAGGCGATCTCGCGGGTCGGGAAGCAGCCGAGCGACACCCCGGCGACGGATCCGATCTCGCGCAATTGCACCAGTATCGGGGCCATCCCGGAGCCACGGATGTCATGCGGGTCGTCGATCAGCAGCAGACGTAGCCCGACTGCGTGCTTGATGCGATAGGTTTCCAAGCGCAGCTGTGCCGTGGACTCGCGCCGCCCTGGCGGGTCTCCCAGTGCGCCGCGGATCGCGGCGAGCAACTGTGGCACGCGCGGGCCATTGGGTGCCTGGACCAGGGCCACTGGAATGGCGGAGACGGCCGCGTTGGGATTCTCAGGGGGCGTGCGGCGTGCAATGAACCGGCGGGCGATCGCCGTCTTGCCGTTGTTGCTTGCCCCGACGATCAGCAGATTGTCCGGTCTCTGGCGCCGTTCGGATCGAAGGATCCGCTCGAGCGCGTCCATGATGTTGCGGGCGCGGCCGTGCGGACGCGCACCATGTTCTGGAACAGCCGGGCCTCGGTCCGGTCCGCGGTTTTGAGCCCCCGCAGTTGCCGCCGGGCTGCGTCGCTCTCTGCCAATGTCATAGCGGCACGCGGCACCCGATAGGGCACCGCAATGTAGTGGCTGGTCGCATCGTCGATGACCCAGACCTGCGCCAGGTTACGTGGGGTCGTAGACGACGATGCGTTCGCGCTCAGTGCCTGATTCTGCCGCCGCCACATCGCCAGTAGATCGCGCGAGCTGTAATCCACCCGAAACAGCCGGAATCCCGTGCGCCAGAGACGGCCCAATGCGGGGAACGGCGCAGAACAGCGCTTCCGGGTCAGCAGACCCTTTCAGGTACATCGTCCATCTCACACCCATCGAGAAACTCGAGGGCGGAGGCATAGGCAACCGCCGAGTGTCCCACGACCGCCAACAGAAGACATGTCGAGTCACGCACAGCGGCATCGTCGTCAACGATAGCAATCTTGCCACGATCGGCCATGTACCCGCTCCAATCAGGCCGGTCACATGAACAGGTCAGCCGGTGTCCACGATCAAGGGCTTTGGACCCCTAAATCGCAAATTCGCGGACTGATTGCCTTGATACAGATCAAGACACACGATGGCTTGCGTGTGTCGCCTCGCCAGCCGGTATCAAGGTGCCTCGGGCAGCTTAGTAGCGGAAGGTGTCCGGGCCTGGCGCGATCCGTAGCAGGCACGCCGGAGCGTCGGTAAACTCATGCACTGCTTGGTAGCGCCGCAGCACCGCATCGAGCCATCCAACAAGGACGGCCCAAGCCTCATCTTTCCACCTCGCCAACGCACGCCCTCTGGTCTGCTCGGGCAGGCAGCGACGGAACAGGGCGGCAATGTTATTGTGTTGGCTGGCTTTGTCGACGCCCACTCCGCTGCGAACGAGAGCAGTGCCGCTATATCTTCACACGGGGCCAGAAATCATATCGCCTCGCCTCTATGCTGATGATCACCGTATGCGCCCGAGCGCGAATCCGATACCGGCGGCGATCAGCAATGCGAGGAGCGGCTGCCCGCGGATACGCTCTGAAAGCTCCTCTATCTTCTGTTGTGCTGTCTTGATCGCGTTGCAGACGGCGATCTCGGAGCGTGGCGCTGCGTCCTCGGCCGTTGAGGCGCGCCGGTCCTTCATCAGCGCGTCGACTTGTTCTTGGAGCCGAGCAATCTGCGCGTGGATGTCGTTGGGCTCGTCGGTGGGATTGTCAGCGTCTGACATAGTTTGCGCTCCCTTCTGCTCTACTGTGTTGCCCGTTGCTGGCGCAAGCAGGCCGCGCGGTGCAGGGCCAGGTGCCAACAGAGTATCCTCGCCGAAGGCCCACCTCTATCGTCGTCGTCGCAGCATCTCGCGCAACACGCTCAGTGCGCGAGAATTGAGCACATCCTTCGGCTCCAGCCAGCCGCGTCTCGCCTGATCAACTCCGAACCGCATGAAGTCGAGCTCGACCGTCGCATGGGCGTCGGTTGATATGACAACCTTGAGCCCAAGCTGTTTGGCCAGACGGCAGTGCACATCAGTCAGATCCAGACGGTCGGGTTGTGCATTCAGCTCGAGATAGCAGCCGCGCTCGACCGCGCCGCGCATCACGCGCTCCATGTCGATGGCATAGGCGGGCCGTTCATTGATCAACCGCCCGGTTGGATGGGCGAGGATGTTCAGCAGGCCGTTGTCCATCGCGTGGAGCACGCGCTCTGTTTGTTCCTGTTGTGGGAGGTCAAAACGCGAATGGATGGCACCGACGATGAGATCAAGCCGACGGAGGATCTGATCCGGCAGATCGAGCGTTCCGTCCTCCAGGATATCGACTTCGATCGACTTCAACACGACAAACCCGTAAAGCCCGTCATTCAGGCGGTCGATTTCGTCGATTTGCCGTGCCAAGCGCTTGGGATCGAGGCCATGCGCCATGGCGACGCGGCGGCTGTGGTCGGTGATGGCTATATAGTCGTAACCCTTCGCCTGTGCCGCCTGCACCATCGCTTGCAGGCTCGCCCTGCCGTCGCTGGCGGTTGTGTGTACGTGTAGGTCGCCGCGCATGTCATCCATGGTCACCAGATGTGGCAATTCTCCTCGCCGCGCTGCGTCGATCTCGCCCTGATCCTCGCGCAGCTCGGGCGGAACGGTCGTCAGGCCAAGGCGCTGGTAGAGGTCCGCCTCCGTGCGACCGGCGAGATGTCTCGCGCCTTTGAACAGCCCGTATTCATTGAGCTTCAGGCCGTGGCCCACCGCGATCTGGCGGAGCGCGATATTGTGCGGTTTCGAGCCGGTGAAGTAGCAAAGCGCCGCGCCGTAGCTTTCCTCCGGCACCACGCGCAGATCGACTTGCATGCCGTTGCGCAGTCGCACGGTGGCGCGCGTCGTTCCCTGTTCGATAACCTCGGCGACGTCCTCGTAGCTGATGAACCGCTGCATCACCGGGCGGCCCGGCTCGGCTGCAACCACGATGTCGAGATCGCCGACTGTCTCACGCCGTCTTCGGTAGCTGCCCGCCACCTCGATCTGCCGCACGCCGTCCGCCAGTCGCAGATGACGCACCAAGGGGGCTACGATCTGCTCGGCGGTCGCCAGCTTCGTCGCGCTGCGGCTCCCCGGCGCCTGCCGCGATGGCGCGCAGCAGCTTCGCCTCGATGCCCGGTCCAATTCCCGGCACAGTGCGGAGCCTGCCCGCGTTAGCCGCGACCTGGAGCTTGTCGATCGTATCGATACCGAGCTTCTCGTGCAGCAGGTGCACCCGCTTGGGACCGAGTCCCGGCAGCGCAAGCAGGGCTGTGATCCCGGCCGGCACCTCGCGCGCCAGTTCGTCGAGCAGCGGCAGATGCCCGCCACGGGCTATGACGGCGATCTTGCCGGCGAGGTCCTTGCCGATGCCGGGCAGCTCGTCGAGGTCCTCACCGGCGGCCAACATGTCGGCCACATTGCGCGGCAGTTCGCCGACCAGCCGCGCCGCCCGGCGGTAGGCGCGCACGCGGAACGGGTTGGCGCCCTCGATGTCGAGCAGATCGGCAACCTTGTCCAGCTGACTGGCGATCTCGGCATTGACGACTGGCATGGTATACTCGGTGCGGAGTGCCTCCTGACGAGCGAAGCTGCGCCCGGCGCCGGCCGATTGCCTTGACCTGCATCAACCGAAAGAAGAAGGATGCGCGGTTGACCGAGATCAAGGAACCCAAGGGGCATACCGCGCATCGTGCGCTGATGCGTGAACAGAGCCTGCTGCTGACCGACCTCTATGAGCTCTCGATGCTCGAGGCTTACGCCGCGCATGGCATGGCGGAGACGGCGGTGTTCGAGCTGTTCGTACGCAAGCTCCCCGCCGGGCGTGGATTTCTGGTGGCTGCCGGCCTTGAGCAGGTCGTCGACTTCCTGGAGACGATGCGGTTCACGCCAGACGAGCTGGCCTGGCTGGGCGAATCCGGCATGTTCTCTCCAGCCTTCATCGACAGCCTGGCGGGCTTGCATTTCACCGGCGATGTCGATGCGATGCCGGAGGGCACGCCCTTCTTCCCCGATGAGCCGGTCCTGCGTGTCACCGCGCCATTGCCGCAGGCGCAGCTCGTTGAGACGCGCCTGATCAACCTCGTTCATTTTCAGACCGTCATCGCCTCGAAGGCAGTCGCGCATGGTGCTTGCCGCACCCGGCAAGCAATTGGTGGACTTCGGCCTGCGGCGGGCGCATGGCGCTGAAGCCGGGCTGCTTGCGGCGCGTGCGAGCTACCTGGCCGGCTTCGCAGGAACCGCGACGGTGACTGGCGGGCCGCGATTTCGGGATTCCGATCGTCGGCACCATGGCGCACTCCTTCGTGCAGGCGCACGACGATGAGGCGACGGCCTTTGCACGCTTCGCGCGGGTGCGCCCGAAGGCGCTGACGTTGCTGATCGACACCTATGACACCGAGCGTGGGGCAACCATCGTTGCCGGGCTGGCGCCGCGCCTCGCCGCGGAGGGCATCACGATCAGCGCGGTCAGGCTGGACAGCGGTGACCTCGCGTCGCACGCCCGCGCGGTGCGCGCCATTCTGGATGCAGCGGATTTGCAGGCGATCCATATCTTTGCGAGCGGCGGACTAGATGAACATAGCCTGTTCGAATTGTGTCGCAGCGGCGCGCCGATCGACGGCTTCGGCGTCGGCACCAGCCTGACCACGTCATCCGACGCGCCGGCACTCGATTGCGCCTACAAGCTGCAGGAATACGCCGGTCGTGCGCGTCGGAAGCGGAGCGAGGGAAAGGCGACGTGGCCTGGCCGCAAGCAAGTCTACCGAGGCTATCATGCGGACGGCACGATCGCCGGTGATGTCGTCGCACTGATCGATGAGCGCGTGAATGGCGAACCGCTGTTGCAGCCCGCCATGCGCAACGGCAAGCGTGTTGCGGGCCTGCCCAGCCTCGCGGAGGCACGCCTGCGCGCCGCCTCTTCTCTGGCACGGTTGCCTGATCCCCTGCGTCGGCTGGAGGCCGGGCGCGTGCCGGTCGAGATCAGCCTGGGCATTCGCGAACTGGCAGCCGACATGGACCGGTGGGCGGGCCACCGGCCGTGAGTGGTCCGCCGACCGCTGCCGACGACCAGGATGCAGTGATCGATTTTCTTGCGGATCCCGCCACCTACGGGGCCAAAGGCGATGTGGACCGGATCGACACGCATTGCTCGATTGTCTTTCTGACCGCAGACCGCGCCTACAAGCTCAAGCGGGCCATCCGCTATGCCTCGCTCGATTACACGACGCGCGAACTGCGGCAGGCCGCGTGCGAGGCGGAACTGGTGCTGAACCGCCGGACAGCTCCCGATCTCTACCTTGGTGTTCACTCGATCAATCGGGACGTTGGCGGCGCTCTGGCGTTCGATGGCGCAGGTCCTGCACTCGATCACGTGGTGGCCATGCGCCGGTTCGCCCAGTCCAAATTGTTCGACCGCATGGCGGATGGCGGCCGGCTGACGCCTGGATTGATGCATGCCCTCGGCGAGGCGGTGGGGCGTTTGCATATGACGGCAGAGTCAACACCGTTACGTGGCGGGAGCGATGCGATTCGGCGCGTGATCGCCGATAATGACCGTGAACTGGCCAAGGTCGCTGCAGAACTCGACGGCGCCGCCGTTGGTACGCTGAGCAGTCGCTCTCGCGCTGCACTCGATGGCCTGGCCGGACTGCTCGATCAGCGGCGCGCCGAGGGCAAGGTCCGTCGCGGTCATGGTGACCTGCGGCTCGCCAATATCTGCCTTTATGCCGGCCGTCCAACGCTGTTCGACTGCATCGAATTCAGTGATGAAATTGGCTGCATCGACGTTCTGTACGACCTTGCCTTCCTGCTGATGGACCTGCAGCTGCGCGGCCGCGGCGATCTCGGCAACGTGGTCTTCAACGCCTATCTGGACCTTGTCCCGGAGATGGATGGTCTGCGGGCCTTGCCATTGTTCCTCGCCTTGCGCGCCGCGACGCGAAGTTATGCGTTGGCCGGCGGCGCGCGCCGCCGGGCCAACCGCAGAGAAGCCGCACGGCTGCTGGCCCAGGCCCGGCGGCATATCGATGCCGGTATTGGTTTCCTCGCACCCCAGCGCCCGCTATTGATCGTGCTGGGTGGGGATGACGTGCAGGGCAGACCTGGATTGGCCGACTCCCTCGCTGCTCTCGTCCCTCCGGCGCCTGGCGCACGCGTGTTGCACCTCAGCCAGCCCAGCGAGGCGCTGTGGCAGGAGACGTCGGCCGTTTTGACGGCCGGATGCTCGGCAGTCGCGGAAGTCGGATCCGTGGTGCAGGCGACCGCCGCCGTCGAGTTGGGGGCGCGTCGTGGTGTTCGGCTGCTTGCATTCTGGTTGGGGCCCTTACCGGCGAAACTGGACGGGCGGCTTTGGCAAACCCTCGATGCCGATCAGGGAAGCCTGGTCGCTCTTGCACAAGCTGCGTCGTTGGTGACCGGAGCGGCCCTCTCGGAGCGGAAAAACGCCATGCCGGTTTGATCTCGATCAATGCGCCGCCGCAGCCACGGCCGTCCAATGCCCGCGGTGCAGGGACGCTGCCGATGACAGACACCGCGCTACGAGTGTTGTCCGTGACCCTTCCGCCGCATGGCGGTGACGGGCTGCTTAGGCTACCCGTGACGCCGGCCTGCGGGATCTGTACTGTTCGCCCATGGCAGCGGCAGCAGCCGCCTCAGTCCGCGGAACACCTTCGTGGCTGAGGCCTTGCAGTGCGCCGGTATCGCGACCCTGCTCTTCGATCTTCTGACCGAGCGAGAAGCGGCGAACCGCGCCAATGTGTTCGACATACCGCTCCTCGCCGACAGGCTCAGCCAGGCTGCCACCTGGGTTGGCACCGTTGCTGCCGGACGGGCGTTGCCCCTCGGTTTCTTCGGCGCCAGCACGGGCGCGGCCGCGGCGCTGGTCGCCGCTGCGGAACGAAGGGACGTGCGCGCGGTTGTCAGCCGTGGCGGACGGCCTGACCTCGCTGGCGATATCCTGCCCAAGGTCACCGCGGCCACGCTGTTGATTGTCGGCGGGAGCGATCCGGAGGTGTTGGCCCTCAACCGTGCGGCGTATCGCCAACTGCACTGTGAGCGCCAGCTCGAGGTCGTGCCCGGTGCGACCCACCTCTTCGAGGAGCCGGGCACCCTTGAGGCAGTTGTTGCTCTGGCGCGTGCCTGGTTCTTACGCCATTTGACCACCGAGAACGCGGAGCGAGGACGTGCAATTCACCGATCGACATGAGGCGGGGCGGCGGCTTGCTGAGCGACTGCTGTCGCTGAAGGACAAGCGCGCGGTCGTTCTGGCGCTGCCCCGTGGCGGCGTTCCGGTTGGATTCGAGATTGCTCGCGCATTGGGTGCACCGCTGGACCTCGTGCTGGTGCGCAAGATCGGTGCACCCGACCAGGAGGAGCTGGCGATTGGCGCTATTGCCGATGGTCCGGATCCCCGAACTCGTGACAGATCCTGCGCTCGTCGCGGCCCTGGATGTTTCGGCTGAATATCTTGAGCAGGCAAAATCCGCTGCGCTGCAGGAGATCGAACGCCGGCGCGGCGTCTACCTTGGTGCCCGTCAACCGGTCGATGTCACTGGGCGCACGGCGATCGTTGTCGACGACGGCATCGCCACCGGCGCCACGATGCTTGCTGCCCTGCGCGCGACACGGACGGCGTAACCCGGCCCGACTCGTGCTTGCGGTCCCGGTGGCCCCGAAGCAGACGCTCAAGCGGCTGCAGCGGGAAGTGGACGAGGTGGTATGCCTGGACACACCGGCGGACTTTTTCGCCGTCGGGCAGTTCTATGCCGCGTTTCCTCAGTTGCGGGACGAGGAAGTGATCGCGCTGCTCGATGAGGCGCGTGCCTTCCTGACGCCTTCCAAGACCCAGCAGGAGATCGTTCAATGAGCCGTCGTCCTCTGACCTTGTTCGGCCTGCAAGGCAGCCGCGACCTGGCAGAGCGTGTGGCCGGTCGGCTCGAAATAGTCGCTCGGCTCCCATGAGGAACGCGATTTCGAGGACGGCGAGCACAAGGCGCGACCGTTGCAAGAGGTGCGGGGGCATGACGTGTTCGTGCTGCATTCCCTGCATGGTGATGCGGGCGAGAGCGGGAATGACAAGCTCTGTCGCCTGCTGTTCTTCTGTGGTGCGTTGAAGGATGCCGGTGCGGCCTGTGTGACGGCCGTGACGCCATATCTGTGCTACGCGCGAAAGGACCGTCGGACCAAGCCGAACGACCCGATCATCACCCGCTACGTCGCGGCGATGTTCGAGGCAGTCGGGGTCGATCGCGTGATCACGCTGGAAGTGCACAACGTCGCGGCGTTCGAGAACGCGTTTCGCTGCCCGACATGGCACATTGAGAGCGGTCCGCTTATGGCGGCGCACTTTGCGCCCATGCTGCGCTGCGAGGAGGCGGTTGCCGTCTCACCCGACGCAGGCGGCGCGAAACGGGCGGAGCAATTCCGCCAAGCGCTGGAGCATCTGACCCGAAAGGATGTGGGCAGTGCCTACATGGAGAAGTTTCGCAGCAGTGGTGTGGTGAGCGGAGAGCTGCTGGCTGGTGACGTGCGCGGCAAGATCGCGGTCGTCGTCGATGATCTGATCAGCACTGGTGGCACACTGATCCGAGCCGCGAAGGCGTGCCGCGCGGCGGGCGCGACTCGGATATTTGCGGCCGCCGCCCACGGACTGTTCGTTGGCGGGGCGACCGAACTCTTCGCCACACCGACAGTCGACGCCATCACGGTCGCCAATACGGTGCCGCCCTTCCGCGTGGCGCCTGAGGTGGCCAGGCAGCGGTTGACGGTGATCGATGCCAGTGAGTCGATCGCGCGGGCCATCTCTCAGTGCCATGATGAGAGCTGATCAGCCGCTCGATACGCCGATTGCGCGGCATGTCTGGGAGACGCGTTATCGCGCCGGCATAGAAGAAGCGTCGGTGCAAGCAACCTGGCGGCGTGTTGCACACGGCCTCGCTCAGGTTGAAGCATCTGATCGCATCGACTGGGCGCGTCGCTTCTTCGACATATTGCAGGACTTTCAGTTCCTCCCAGGCGGGCGCATCCAGGCCGGTACCGGCACGGATCGCGATGTCACCCTGTTCAACTGCTTCGTCATGGGGACGATCGAAGATTCGATCCCGGGCATCTTCCGCGCGCTGCAGGAAGGCGCGGTAACGATGCAACACGGCGGCGGGGTCGGATACGATTTCTCGACACTCCGCCCGAGTGGCGCACGCGCGCGCACGACAGGCGCCATCGCGTCAGGGCCGGTCTCATTCATGGATGTGTGGGATGCGATGTGTGCGACGATCCAGTCCACGGGAGCCCGGCGCGGTGCGATGATGGCGACGCTACGCTGCGATCACCCCGATATCGAGACGTTCATTGACGCGAAGCGCCACGCGGGTGGGCTCCACCATTTCAACCTGTCGGTGCAGGTGACCGATGCCTTCATGCAGGCCATAGAACGGGATGAGGCCTGGCCCTTGGTGTTTCCGCAGAGCCGCCTCGGCGATAACGGCGATACGGTCGTACGCGACTGGCCTGGAGAGGCGCCGGCCGTGCCGTGCCGCATCGTGCGATGGCTGCCCGCACGCACCCTCTGGGACAGACTCTTGCGTGCCAGCTACGACAGCGGCGAGCCTGGCGTGTTGTTCATCGACCGCATCAACCGGCTGAACAATCTCGGGTACTGCGAGCGAATCACGGCGACAAACCCCTGCGGCGAAGTGCCGCTGCCACCCTATGGCGCCTGCGATCTGGGCGCGATCAACCTCACGCGGCTGGTCCGTGACCCATTCACCAGGCAGGCCTGTCTAGACACCGATCGGCTCGCGGCCGTCGCGGTGACCGCGGTGCGGCTGCTTGACAACGTGACTGACACATCGCGGTTTCCCCTACCGCAGCAGCGGGTCGCAGTCGCCAAGGCCCGGCGGATTGGTCTCGGCATCACCGGCCTTGCCGATGCGCTGATCATGCTGGGCCTACGCTACGGCGATGACGCCGCGCTCGCCTTTGCCGGCGAGACAATGCGCACGGTCTGCCATGCGGCCTATCGGCAATCGATCGCCATTGCCAGGGAGAAGGGGTGCTTTCCCGACTTCCGACGCGATCAGTATCTAGAGACGCCGTTCGTCCAAGGGCTGCCTGCGGACATCCGCGATGGTGTCGCACGGGATGGCATCCGCAACAGCCACCTGCTGGCCATTGCACCGACCGGGACGATAAGTCTGCTTGCAGGGAATGTCTCGAGCGGGATCGAGCCGGTGTTTGCGCCCGAATATCACCGCACCGTGCTGAACGCGATCGGTAAACCGGAACGTTTCACTCTGATCGATTACGCGGTGCGGTTCTGGCGCGAGCAACCCGGCCGCACCGGTGGCATGCCGGATGCGCTGGTGACTGCGGCGGCGTTGCCCATCGAAGCGCACCTCGACATGCAGGCCGCATTGCAGCCCTTTGTCGACAACTCGATCTCGAAGACGATCAACGTACCCCCGGACACCAGCTTCGCCGACTTCGCACCTCTCTATCAACTCGCTTATGACAAAGGTCTGAAAGGCTGCACCACATTCCGGCCAACGGCGGCGAGAGACACGGTGCTCGCCCCGGTTCTGGAGGCCGATCCGGTGTGCGGGTGTACCAGTGAGTGCCAGTGAACCCGATGGAGGGGCCGAAGCATTGTGGCGAGATCCTCGCAGAGGACAGCGTGCTCTATCGCGGCGCGACCGCCGCCAGCTTGACTGCGATCATCGTGACCCAGATCGTGCATGTGTTCATCTGCCGCAGTGCAGTCCGCTCGGTTTTCTCCATGCCTGTTTTGACAACCATGTCGTGTTGGCCGGCGTCGCGTTCGAGATCGGTCTCGTGGTGCTGTTCGATTACAGCGCCTGGGGCAATCTGCTGTTGCACACGGCGCCGGTGCCCGCCGCCCTGTCGCTGCTCCTGCTACCACTGGCCATTGGCATGTTACTGACAGAGGAGGCGCGCAAATGGCTGGTGCGGCGAGCGCTCCGGGCGTCGTCAGGACAGCGCCCCCAGATCATGGCACGTCATGAGACTATGCGATGCGGCCAGTCCTCCACTGCCAGCTGATCAACGGTCCGTTCGGCGATCCCGCGTTGCACGCGGAGATCATGTTTGAGCGGCGTGCCATGCTGTTCGACATCGGGAATATTGCAACGTTGGCGCCGCGCAAGTTGCTACGTGTCAGCCATGTCTTCGTCAGCCACGCACATATGGATCATTTCGCGGGCTTCGACCACCTGCTGCGGGTGTTGCTCGGCCGCGACAAGACGATTGCCCTGTGTGGTCCCGCGGACTTCATCAGCAAGGTCGAACACAAGCTGCATGCCTATACTTGGAACGTCATACAGAGCTATGCCGGCAATCTGGTGTTCGACGTGTGTGAAGTCCGTGAGGATGGCACACTGTACCATGCGCGCTTTCAGTCCCAGACCGCGTTTCGGCGTGAGACCATGCGGCAGACTCGGCTTGATGGTGACGTGCTGGCGTCGTGCGGCGCGATCATTGTACGCTGTGCCGTCCTGGATCATGGGACGCCGTGCCTTGCGTTCGCCCTCGCGGAACTGGCGCATGTCAATATCTGGAAGACAAGGCTCGACGAGCTCGGCCTCGCGGTGGGACCATGGTTGCGCGATGTGAAGCACGCCATTCTCGATGCTGCCCCACCAACCATGCCGATTCATGCGTTACGACGAAGCGCGCAGGGCGTGACACCAGTTACGCTGTCGCTTGGCAAGCTGGGTGAAATCGCTCAGGTGGTTCCCGGGCAGACGTTCGCCTACGTCGTTGACGCTCGGTATCATCCTGCCAACGCTGCACGGATCGAACGGCTGGTGTCCGGTGCTGATGTGCTGTTCATCGAATGTGCGTTCCTTGAGGCAGATGCGGCGCATGCGGCCCGGAAGAACCACCTGACAGCTCGGCAGGCCGGAACCTTGGCCCGCCGCGCGCATGTGAAGCGGCTGGTGCCATGCCACTTCTCTACACGATATACGGACCGCGGTGCTCTCCTCTCGGAGGAAGCGCAACACGCCTTTGAGGGATTGATCGATGCGGGCAGCGCCGGTACGCATTGAGGCGGCGACCGCCAAGCCTGTTGCCCGCCTGAGGTCGTCCGTCGGACACAGGCCGGCCATGGCACGATGGGGGGTCGGCCAGTATGGTCTCGATACCGTCAGCCGGAATATAAGGAATCAGCGGATGCCGAGCACACAGTCCGAGCAGAACGTTCAGCAGGCGACGCAGCCAATCCATGCGCTGTCGGCTGATCGCCTGTATCGCGCCGCCGACCTGGGTGCGCTAGAATTCGAGACAACGGCGGAGCTGGCGCCTCTCCGCGACCTGGTCAGTCACCCGCGTGCCAGTGAGGCGATCAGCTTCGGCACTGAGATCAGCCAGCGGGGGTTCAACATCTTCGCTATCGGCACGAGCGGCGCGCGGATCCAGCAATCGGTCAAAGCCTTGCTGGAGGATACGGCGCGCGCCCGTCCGCTGCCGTCTGATTGGGTGTATGTCAACAATTTCGCTGCCCCGCATCGCCCGATGGCCATCTCGCTTCCTGGGCGACGTGCACCAGCCTTCCAGAAGACGATGCATGATCTGATCGAAGAGCTGCGGGCGTCATTGCCGGCGATCTTCGAGAGCGAGGATTACCAGAAGCGTCGCGGCGGAATCGAGCAGTCCATCCAGGCGAAGAACGAGCAGGCGTTTGCAACACTGAGTGAAAAAGCCACAGCGCGGAACATTGCGATTCTTCGTACGCCGATGGGCTTCGGCATGGCGCCGATGCGCGACGGCAAGGTGGTGCCGCCTGCGGAGTTCAACACCTGGTCGGATGAGGAGCAGCGTGCGACGCGAGACGCCATCCAGGAGCTCGAGAAGGAACTGGAGCAGACGCTGCGCTCCATTCCTCGCCTGGAGAAGCAACAGCGGGATGCTGTGCGCGCGCTCGACCGCGAGACGGCCGAGTTCGCCGTGGCGCAACCTTTTGACCAGGTCAAGGGGCAGTTCAGCGAGCTGCCGCTGGTGTTGCAGCACATCGAGGCGATGCGAACTCGATCTCTTGGAGAACATCCGATTCTTCACATCGGCAGAGGCAGCGGAGCAGGGCGCCATGCAGGCGGCGATGCGGTTGGCCGGCCCGTTCGATCGCTATGAGGTCAACGTCCTGGTTACGCAGGCCGATCATACCGCCAGCGCCCCCCTCATTGAGGAGCTCCATCCGACGCTCGCCAATCTGGTGGGACGGATCGAGTATCTGCAGATTCAGGGCGCTCTCGTGACGAATTTCCGGCTGATCAAGGCGGGCGCCTTGCATCGAGCCAACGGCGGCACGCTCTTGCTTGATGCCCGCAGCTTGCTCACCGAGCCGTTCAGCTGGATGGCGTTGAAGCGCGCCTTGCTGCGGCAGGAGATCACCATCGAGGATGTCGCGCGGTTCATTGGGCTGACCACGACAGTGTCGCTCGAGCCAGACCCGATTCCTTTGACTGTGAAGGTCGTTCTGTTTGGTGACAGGATACTCTACTACATGTTGTCTGCGCTCGATCCTGACGTCGCCCAGCATTTCAAGGTGCTCGCGGACTTCGACGACGACGTTAGCCGCTCGCCGGCCAGCGAGGGAATGTTGGCTCGCCTGATCGGCACAATCGCGGTGCAAGAGAAGCTGCGGCCGCTGGACCGTGGCGGTGTGTGCAGGGCAGTGGAACATGCCGCGCGGCAGGCTGACGACGCCAACAAGCTCACTCTGTTGGTCGAGAAGCTGCACGACCTGCTCGCCGAGGCGAGCCACGTAGCCGGACGGAATGGCCGCGATGTGGTGACGCACGCCGATGTCGATCGGGCAATCGCACAACAGATCCGCCGCACCTCGCGTCTCCGGGAACGGAGCCAGGAGATGATTTTGCGCGATATCGCGCTCATCGAGACCAGTGGCGCCCGTGTCGGCCAGGTGAACGGCCTCAGTGTTCTCTCCCTCGGTGAGTATTCCTTCGGACGGCCGTCACGCATTACCAGCCGGGTACGACCAGGCGGTGGCAAGATCGTCGATATCGAGCGCGAGGTCGAGCTGGGCGGACCGCTCCATTCGAAGGGGGTGCTCATCCTCTCCGGCTATCTGGCCGGCCGCTATGCCTTGGACGCGCCGATGTCGGTTTATGCGAGCCTGGTCTTCGAGCAGTCCTACGGCGGGGTCGAGGGTGACAGCGCCTCGTCGGCCGAGCTCTATGTCTTACTGTCTGCTCTTGCCGAGGTACCGCTACGCCAGGACCTTGCAGTGACGGGTTCGGTCAATCAGCACGGTGTGGTGCAGGCGATCGGCGGGGTGAACGAGAAGATTGAGGGATTCTTCGATGTCTGTGCCGCGCGGGGCCTGACCGGCACACAGGGCGTGCTGATCCCCGAAGCGAACGTGCAGCACCTGATGCTACGAGCGGACGTGATTGATGCCTGCGCTGCAGCGAGCTTCGCGATCTATCCGGTGCAGACGATTGACCAGGGCATTGCGCTGCTGACGGGCCAGCCGGCGGGGGAGCGGGGCGGCGATGGAAGCTACGCGGCGGGCTCGGTGAACCGGTTGGTGGAAGAACGGCTGAAGCAATTCGCCAAGGCGCGTAAGGAGGCGGGGGGCGGGAGATCGGAGGCGGACGTACCATGAGCGGACAAACCGGGTCGGCGAATCGCCATCTGATCCTAGACCTATGCCATGGTGCAGCCGATGCGGCCACCATGCGGGCAGCCGTCGAGTTCGCCCAATTGCTTGGCCTCGGCCTGCATTGCCTGTTCATCGAGGATGAGGCGGTGCTGGCGCTGGCGGAGCTGCCATTCGCGCGAGAGATCCGGCTGCCCACGCACGAGTGGAGCCCGCTCACCGCCGATACCATCGCCAGAGAACTCCGGGAGGCGGCAAGCCAGACGCGCCACCTGTTGGATGAGATTCTTCGGGGGGTTGGGGTCGCGAGTGAATTCGAGGTGCTGCGCGGTGATCCCGCCGCCTGCATCGCCGCAGTCTGCCAGACCGGTGACATCGTCATCGTTGCCGAACCCGGCCTCCCGATTGCCCGCACCGCGCATGGGGTCACGCGTCTGCAGGCGGCGGCGCACGCATCGGCGGCGTCGGTCCTGTTGCTCCCCGCCCGCCACAAAGCCCGGCGGGGTCACGTGGTGGCGATACTGGCGGATACTATGGATGGGAGCCTGGCGGTGGCGTGCCGGATTGCGACGGCAGCCAACGAGGGCGTTACGATCCTGCTATTGGAACCGGTGGATGACGCGGCGGCGGAGCGCGTGAGAGAGCGTGCCCAAACCCTGGGTCTTGCACGCGAGCGGGTCACGCTTCGTCCTATTTGTAACCCCCGGGCGGACGATGTGATCCTCGCATTGGCTGGCCAGCAGGAACGCCTGATCGTGATGACGCGCGCCGCCTCGGCCGCTGGTGACGCATCCGGCGCCACCCGCATCGCGGCAGCGCGGGGCGTGCCCGTGTTGTTGATCGAGGCGGAGCCGCGTGCCGATCAACCGGCTGGAAATCGCCGCAGAAATGCATCGACGATCGCCGACAAAGGTTCTGTTACGGCCTCAGCGAAGTCGTAGCGGGCACGCACAACTGGCTTACTGATCGTTAACAACGCCGCTAGATCGATCGGCGTTGCGGCCACGACCAGTTCGGCGTGAGAGGCTTCGATCGTCTCGGTTATGGCGCGAAGTTGCGCCTCGCTGTAGCCCATCGCAGGTAATACACTGCCAATATGCGGATAGTCCGCGAACACGCGCAGCAATTCGGCTGGAGCGGAAAGGCGTGGATCGACCAGCTCGGCCACGCCAGCTGCCAGCGCGGCAACAGCACCTGCGCCGTGCCGCATGCCGCCATGCGTGAGCGTCGGGCCATCCTCGACAACCAGAACGCGGCGACCACGAACTGCGGAGGGATCATCGAGGCGCACCGGTAGGTTTCCGCGCAGGATGGGGGCTCGTGGATTGACCGCATGCAGGCGTCCCATGAGCGCCGCGACATCGGGTGCAGCTGCCACGTCGGCCTTGTTCACGATCAACACGTCCGCCATGCGGGCAACCGTCTCACCCGGATGGTGGGTTGCAACCTGATCCGGCCGTAGCGCGTCGGCGACGCCAATATGTAAATCAGGACGGATGAACGGGAAGTCGTTGTTGCCACCATCCCACAGGAGGATGTCCGCTTCGGCCTCGGCTGCTTGGAGAACGGCCGCGTAGTCGACGCCGGCGAACACTACGTCGCCACAGGCGATGTGTGGTTCGTACTCCTCGCGCTCCTCGATGGTGCAGCCTGCGGCGTCCAGGTCGGCGGTGGAAGCGAAGCGTTGGACGCGCTCTATGGCCAGGTTGCCGTATGGCATTGGATGACGGATCACCGCGACCCGCCGGCCACGTTTGCGCAATTGCACTGCCAACCAACGTGAGATGGGCGACTTGCCGCAGCCCGTGCGTAACCCGCTCACCGCGATCACCGGGCGCGAAGCGGCAAGCATCGTGCGTTTCGGGCCGAGCAGCAGGAAGTCGGCGCCAGCGGCCAGTGCCCGCGAGGCAAGATGCATGACGTGCGCATGTGGCACGTCGCTATAGGCGAACACGACCTGGTCAACGTGTTCGGCGCGGCAAAGGTCGTCGAGCCGGTCCTCTGCGACGATCGGTATTCCGGCAGGATAACGCAGCCCCGCAAGACTTGGCGGGTAGGTGCGATCGGCGATACCGGGAATCTGTGTGGCGGTGAAGGCAACGACGACATTCGCTGGATCGCCGCGGTACACCATGTTGAAGTTATGAAAATCGCGCCCTGCCGCGCCCAGGATCACGATACGCATGGCAACCTCCCGGAGATCCTTGGAGGGATTATATGCAGTGCGTCGACAGCGGAGGAAAACCGTTGAATTCCACCGACGCGTAGCTCGCCGTATAGGCACCGGCGCTCAGGAAATCGACTGTATCTCCAATGGTCAGATCGAGCGGCAGCGCATAGTTCGCGCGGTCGTAGATTATATCGGTACTGTCGCAGGTGGGCCCGGCAAGAACAACCGGCTCACTGGCGCCGTTGTTATGCGGCGTACGGATGGTGTAGTGGATGCGCTCGCCCTGTGTCTCTGCCAGGCCGTTATAACGGCCTGCGTCGAGATACACCCAGCGCCGGTTGTCATGGTGGCCATGCCGGGCGATCAGCAGGATCTGGGAGCGGAGAATGCCAGCATCGCCGACCATGTACCGCCCCGGCTCGATCATCAACTGTGGCGGCGATCCCCCGAAATGACGACGAACGGCTAACGTGATGGCTTCCGCGTAGGTGGCGAGCGGAGGCACGGCAGTGCGGTATTGTGCCGGCAAGCCACCGCCCACATTCAGCAGTTCGAGAGAGACGCCCTGCCGTTCGCAGATCTGGAAGATGGCGCCGGCATGGCCGATCGCGATCGCCCATTGATGAGGATCGGTCTGCTGCGAACCGACATGGAACGAAACGCCGATCGGGCGGAGGCCGAGCGCCTTGGCGCGTACCAGGAGCTCCGCTGCCAAGTGCGGCGAACAACCGAACTTGCGTGTAAGCGGCCATTCTGCCCCGCGGCCGTGAACTGAGAGGCGACAGAACACGCGTGCCCGAGGGGCTGCCCTCGCGAGCTTTTCCAGCTCACCCGGGCTATCAAAGGCGTAGAGATCGACGCCGAGCGCGCGCGCCCAGATTATGTCGCGTTCACGTTTGATCGTGTTACCGAAGCAGAAGCGGTCTGCGTTGATGCCGAGCGTTAAGCAGCGATCGATCTCGCCGGCACTGGCCACGTCATAACCGATCCCCGCGTCGGCGAGGGTGGTGATCACTGGAGACGCCGGGTTTGCCTTCACCGCATAGAAGACCCGTGCAGCCGGCAGTAATTCATGCAGCACGCCGTATTGCCGACGCACGGTTTCGAGGTCGATGATCACGCAGGGCGTCGGTAGCACGTGCTGGGCCAGGTACTGGTCGATCCGCTGCAACATGCTCACCGTGGCACCAGCAACCCGGTTGCTCCGGATTTGTATTGATGCAGCTCCCGCTCGAGGGAAAGCACGTCGAGCAGGTCGCGCGAGGTGACGATGCCGAACAACGCGCCACCATGCAGCACCATCAGTCGGCTTCGGCCAGTACGGCGCATCTGCATCAGGGCCGCAAATGCACTCGTCTCCGGTGCCACGATATCGTCGCGGCAAAGAGGGCGCATGACTCGATGGAGTGGTACAGTTGGCCAAAACGTTCGGTCGAGCGCCGCGATCTGATGTGTATCAACGCTGCCAACGACGGTCCCATCATCCACGACTGGGAACCAGCGGTGGTGGTAGCGGTACACGTTCTCATCGATGAAGTCCTGTATTGAGAGATCTTGCGCCACAGCAATCGGGTTGGGGTTCATGATACGCGCGACGGGAATGTCGGCGAGCAGTCGCCGGGCGAGCGTCTCACCATAGCTTGCCGAAGCGGCGCCGCGCAAAAACATGCCGATGAGAAAGCGCCACATGCCGCCGATGAAGTCGCCTTGCAGCACGCCGATCAAGCCGAGCACGATCAGCAGGATACCGAACGCGTTTCCGGCCCCAGCCGCAATGCGGGTCGCCCAATCGAGATCGCCGCGCCAAGACCACAGCGCGGCACGGAAGATCCGGCCGCCGTCGAGCGGGAAGGCCGGAACGAGGTTGAAGAGTGCCAGCACGAAGTTGAGTAGCGCGAGATACCAGAGCACCCCAGCGACCGGTGTCGGGCCATCTGAAGCCACCACACCGGTAAACAGCAGGAACAGAGTGGCCGCGAGCAGGAGACTGGCGGCCGGCCCCGCCGCAGCCATAAGGAACTCGTCGCGCGGCCGACTGGGCTCGGCTGTCATTTCCGCAACGCCGCCAAAGATGAACAGGGTGATGCCGCGGATCGGCATACCGTAATGGCGGGCGACCAGCGAGTGGGCCGTCTCGTGAAACACGATCGACAGGAGCAGTCCGGCCGTTGCGACGGCGGCCATCACCCAATAGCTCGCCGTGGCCAGGCCCGGCGCGAGGTCCGGAAATACCGCTCCGGCAAGGGACCATGTGATCAGCACTGCGAGCAGCAGCCATGAGGCGTCGACGCTGACCTCGAAGCCGAACAGAGAAAACAGTCTCATCCGATGCAGGAAAATGGCACACCTACCACAGGTTTGCAGTGTAACGGCTGCTCTGGCTCACTTTCGTTGCAGGCTGAGGATATATGCGGCAACGTCGTCGATCTCGTCTCGGCTCAGCTGTAGATCGGGCATCCGACTATGCGGCGTCTGCAGGAAGGCGCGAAGGGACAACGGCATCGTCGACTTCATGCGCGCGATGGCGGCGAATGTCGGCGCTCCATTGCTTGAACCACGCTGCTGCGTCGGGACGACCACGTGGCAGATGCTGCACCAGATCTCCGCCAGATGGCGACCCGTGGTGACGTCACCGATATCCTGTGGGGCCACATGGGATGGTGGGCCGGCCAGCAGAATTGCGGTGAGCAGTGGGACGGTGGTGAACCCGACCCGACGCTCGTTAACCCCATTGTGGTTCATCGGCCCCTGCGTATCGCTCCTGCCTGCCTGGGAATCTCCGCCACCTCCGCCGCGAGGGCATTGATCTTGATCAATGCGCCTGGCGGCTTCCGATCGTAGGGTGATCTTCAGGATCGGCAGGGAAAAGGGGACGAATGGTGTCCGGGCCGGCGACGATTCGCGCTTCTCTGGCAGACCTCTATCCGCTGATCGTCAAGCCCCGTGGCGGCGCTGCCACGCCTGCCAATCTGGCAGACTATCAGACGGTCCGCAGCAGCTTTACGTGGGAGGCTGCGCGCGCGCGACTGGATGGCCTGCCCGCCGGTCGCGGTCTCAATATCGCGCACGAAGCGGTCGACCGTCACGCGGATGGACCGCGGGCGAATCGCCATGCGCTGCGCTGCATCGGGCGAGCGGGTGGCCAACGCAACATCACCTACCGAGAGCTGAAAGCGGCGACCAACAGGTTCGCCAATGCCCTGCATCAGCTCGGCGTGCGCGAGGGGGACAGCGTGTTCGTGCTGGCGGGCCGGATTCCTGAACTCTACATCGCCGTGCTCGGCGCCTTGAAGGCGAAATGCGTCGTCGCCCCGCTGTTCTCCGCCTTCGGGCCAGTACCGATCGCGACGCGGCTGACCATCGGCGAAGGCCGCGTGCTGGTGACTACCCAGGCGCTCTATCGCCGCAGGGTGGCGCCGATCCGCTCCCAATTGCCGCAGCTCGACCACGTGATCCTTGTTCCCGAAGAGGTGGAACTTGGGACCAACCCGGGGGACACCCTCGACTGGCGGACTCTGGTCGAGACGCAGAGCCCGGACTTTGTCATCCCACCGACCGCCCCGGAAGATCGCGCGCTGCTCCACTTCACCAGCGGCACCACCGGCCGGCCGAAGGGGGCGATCCATGTGCATGAGGCAGTCGTAACGCATGATATCACGGGGCATTACGCGCTCGATCTGCACGACGAGGACATCTTCTGGTGCACCGCCGATCCTGGCTGGGTGACCGGGACGAGCTACGGCATCATCGCGCCGCTGACCAACGGCGTGACCAGCGTGGTTGCCGAGGCCGAATTCGATGCCGAAACGTGGTACGGCATCCTGCAACGCGAGCGCGTTACCGTCTGGTATACGGCACCGACCGCGATCCGTATGATGATGAAGCTCGGCGCCGAGGCCGTGCGCGGATTCGATCTCTCATCGCTTCGCTTTCTGGCGAGCGTCGGCGAGCCACTGAACCCCGAGGCGGTGATCTGGGGACAGCAGGCGTTCGGCAAGCCATTCCACGACAACTGGTGGCAGACCGAGACGGGCGGAATCATGATCGCCAACTTCGCCTCGATGGACGTGAAGCCTGGCTCGATGGGCAAACCGCTGCCCGGCATCGAGGCGTCCATTGTGCAGCGTAATGCCGACGGCAGCGTTACCCTGACCGAGCAGCCACTGGTCGAAGGTGAGCTCGCGCTCAAAGCTGGGTGGCCCTCGATGATGCGCGGCTACCTGCATGAGGACGAGCGCTATCGCAAATGCTTCGTCGGCCCGTGGTATCTCACTGGTGACCTCGCGATGCGCGATGCTGGCGGCTATTACTGGTTCGTCGGGCGCGCCGACGACGTGATCAAGTCCTCCGGCCATTTGATCGGCCCGTTCGAGGTCGAGAGCACGCTGATGGAGCATCCTGCCGTCGCCGAGGCAGGGGTGATCGGCAAGCCCGACCCGATGGCGGGAGAGATCGTCAAGGCGTTCGTCGCGCTCAATCCGGGCTTCACGCCATCCGAGGCGCTGCGTCGCGAGCTGCTCGGTCACGCCCGCAAGCGCCTCGGTGCCGTGGTGGCGCCGAAGGAGATCGACTTCAGCCCGGGCCTACCGCGCACACGCAGCGGCAAGATCATGCGCCGCCTGCTCAAGGCACGTGAGCTCGGCTTGCCGGAAGGCGACCTCTCCACGTTGGAAGGCGACGCAGGATGACCGACAAGGTGCATCTCGACCACGCGCATGTGCGCCACCTGCTCACCGCGATGCTGCGCATTCGCCGGTTCGAGGAGAAGTGCTTCGAGCTCTATCAGAGCGAGAAGATTCGCGGCTTCATGCATCTTTACGACGGCGAGGAGGCGGTCTCGGTCGGCGTGATCGAGGCGTTGCAGCCCGAAGATGCCATCGTCGCCACCTATCGCGAACACGGGCAGGCCCTTGCACGCGGCATTGGCATGAACGTGCTGATGGCCGAGCTCTACGGCAAACAGGAAGGCTGTTGCCGCGGCCGCGGCGGGTCGATGCACGTGTTCGACCGTGCGACTCGCTTCTACGGCGGCAACGCCATCGTCGGCGGCGGCTTGCCGCTCGCCGTTGGTACCGCGATGGGTGACAAGATGCTCGGGCGAACCTCCGTCACTACCTGCTTCTTCGGCGACGGCGCGGTGGACGAGGGCTCGTTTCACGAGAGCATGAACCTGGCTTCCCTGTGGAAGCTGCCAGTGCTCTTCGTGTGCGAGAACAACCTCTATGCCATGGGCATGGCGCTGGAGCGCGCTGAGGCGGAGACGGATATCGTGCGTAAAGCGGCCGGCTATCGGGTAGCAGCCGAGGCGGTGGACGGCATGGACGTTGTCGCCGTTGAGGTCGCGGCGCGACGTGCGATCGCGGAAATTCGCCGGAAGAATGCACCTTACTTGCTGGAATGCCGCACCTACCGGTTCCGCGCGCACTCGATGTTCGATGCCCAGCTCTATCGCACCAAGCAGGAGATCGAGGCCTGGCGTAAGAAGGACCCGACCCGGCAACTGCAAACGTGGCTGGAGCAGACGGGGCTGGTGCACGCCGACGAAATCACCAGGATCGAGGCTGACATTGCTGCCGAGATCGATGCGGCGGTTGCCTTCGCCGAGGCCGGCACGTGGGAGCCCGTGGAGGAGCTGGAGCGCTTCATCACCATGGATCGGGTGCCACAATGACCATCCCAACCAACGCGGCGCTGCAACGCATGACCTACCGTGAGGCGTGCAAGCAGGGGATCCGGGCGGCGATCCTTGCCGATCAGCGCGTGTTTCTCATGGGCGAAGACGTGGCGCGTTATGGTGGTTGCTACGCGGTGACCAAGGGCCTGGCGGACGAGCTGGGCGAAGAGAAGATTCGCGACACGCCCCTATCCGAAGCAGGCTACGTCGGTGCTGGGATTGGCGCCGCGATCGCAGGCATGCGCCCGATCGTCGAGATCATGACTGTGAACTTCAGCCTCCTCGCACTGGACCAGATCGTCAACAGCGCAGCGACCATCCCGCACATGTCAGGCGGCCAGTTTTCCGTGCCGCTCGTCATTCGCATGGCGACCGGTGCCGGTCGTCAGCTTGCCGCCCAGCATTCGCACAGTCTGGAAGGATGGTATGCGCATATCCCAGGGCTGAAGGTGCTGGCACCTGCGACCATTGAGGATGCGCGGTACATGCTGCAGCCGGCGCTGGACGATCCAAACCCGGTGCTTATTTTCGAGCATGTCATGCTGTACAACCGCGAAGACGAGGTCGATCCGATGATCACCTCGGTGGATATCGTCTCGGCGAAGATCCGCCGGCCAGGCCATGACGTGACGCTGGTGACCTATGGCGGGTCCCTGTTCAAGACCCTCGAAGCGGCTGAGGCGCTGCAGCAAGAAGGCATCGATGCCGAGGTGATCGACCTCCGGGTCCTGCGACCGCTCGACATGGCGACTGTGCTGGGCTCGGTTGCGCGCACGCGGCGGGTTGTCGTCATCGACGAGGGCTGGAAGTCGGGCTCGCTGTCGGCCGAGATCATTGCCCGCGTGGTCGAGGGTGCCTTCTTCGAACTGGACGCCCCGATCCGCCGCATCTGCTCGCGCGAAGTACCCATCCCCTACGCCGCGCATCTCGAGCAGGCGGCACTGCCCCAGGCATCCTCGATCGTTGCCGCGGCAAGGGAGCTGGTGAGAGGCGGATGATCGAGTTCCGCATGCCCTCGCTCGGTGCCGACATGGAGGCGGGCACGCTGGTCGAATGGCTGGTGAAGCCGGGCGACACGGTGAAACGCGGCGATGTCGTCGCCGTGGTAGAGACACAAAAGGGCGCGATCGAGATCGAGATTTTCAGTGCCGGCGTGGTGTCCGATCTCGTCGTCCCGGTGGGTGGCCGTGTCCCGGTTGGCACGGTTCTCGCTCGGCTCAACGGTGCGGTCACTGCAACCCAGCCCACTGCGCTGCCGCCTGCCATGCCTCCGCCTGTCGTCGTCGTCTCCCCGCCTGCAGCGGCGCCAGGGGCCATTCCTCCGTCAGTGCCCGGTCGCCGGCATGTCTCGCCCGCCGCGCGCCGCCTCGCGGCCGAGCGGGGCATCGATGTCCAGCAGCTGAAAGGAACCGGGCCGGGTGGCGCGATCACCGTGGCAGACGTCGAAGCGGTCAAGCTTGCGAAGCCCGGCGGCGAGGGTGGCCGTCGTCGGGTTGGATTCGATCCCGCCGCTATGCGCCAGGCCATCGCAGCTGCGATGAGCCGGTCGAAGCGCGACATTCCTCACTACTACCTGAGCCAGACTGTGGATGTCTCTGCCGCTCTGACACGACTGGAACGACTGAATAGCCAGCGATTGCCTCCCACACGTCTGCTGCCAGCGGCGTTTTTCCTGCGCGCCATCGCGCTGGCGATGGCCAAGACCCGTGAGCTGAATGGATTCTGGGAGGACGGGAGGTTTCGCGCCGGCGATGGCACTCATATCGGCTGGGCCATTTCCCTTCGTGGCGGTGGCCTGGTGGCACCGGCAATCCGCGATGCCGATCGCCGGTCGCTCGATGAACTGATGGCCGCGATGCGTGACCTCGTCCAGCGGGCGCGCAGTGTTGGCCTACGCAGTTCGGAGCTGAGCGATCCGACCGTCACGGTGACCAGCCTCGGCGATCGCGGAGCGGAAACTGTACTGCCGATCATCTATCCGCCGCAGGTGGCCATGATCGGCATTGGCCGGATTGTCACCCGGCCTTGGGTCGTGAAGGGGGCGGTGGAACCTCGCCCCATCGTGACGATCACGCTGGCCGGCGACCACCGTGCGAGCGATGGCCATCGCGGTGGCCTTCTCCTGGCCGAGATTGATCGCCTGTTGCAGGAGGTGGAGGCGCTATGAACCAGGCCGAAGCGAAAGCGCTCGTACTCGATGTTCTGTCCGGCATAGCGCCGGAAGCCGATTTTGCGGCGCTGCCGGGTCATGTCGCGTTGCGCGAAGAGCTCGATCTGGATTCGATGGACTTCCTTAACTTCATGGCCGCGCTGCACGAGCGGACGAAAATCGACATCCCGGAGGCTGACTACCCGAAGCTGTTCACATTGGACGGCGCCGTTGCCTATCTCCGTCGGTGAAGCGCGGGACCGAGTGTGCCATGGCTGATCCCAACCTGCGCAGCTACGAACATCTGAGCCCATTCGAAATCAAGGATGAGCTGATCAGGCTCGCCCACACGTCGGGGCAGACGGCCGCACATGTGTTTCTCAATGCCGGTCGCGGCAACCCGAACTGGGTCGCGACGCAGGCGCGCGCGATCTTCTTTCTGTTGGGTCAGTTCGCGATCAGCGAGTCGATGCGCGTGATGTCACATCCAGCCGGTATCGGTGGCATGCCGCGCGCGGCCGGTATCGCCGACCGCTTGCATGTCTGGCTCAGCAGGCAGGAAGCAACGACGATGGTCGATATGGCCGGAAGGCTCGTGCGCGATGCGGTGGAGCGATTCGCATTCCAGCCAGATGCGTTCGTCCACGAGCTGATCGATGCGATTATCGGCGACAACTATCCGGTACCCGACCGCATGCTGGCCCATGCCGAGCAGGTGGTCCATGAGTACCTGCTGCAGGTGATGTGCGGCCTTCTGCGGCCGCCGGGCCGGTTCGATCTGTTTGCGACCGAAGGCGGCACGGCCGCGATCTGCTACATCTTCCGCTCGCTCAAGGCCAATCGCTTGTTGCGGCCTGGAGATCGCATTGCGCTCGGCACGCCGATCTTCACACCGTACCTGGAGATACCGGAGCTTGAGGACTACGGGCTCGACCCGGTTTATGTGAATGCCCCACAGGCGAACGGCTTCCAGTTCACCGACATCGAATTGAACAAATTGCTGGACCCAGGGATCAAGGCATTCTTCCTGGTCAACCCCGGAAACCCGACGTCGGTCGCGATAAGTCCGGAGGTGCGCTCGAAGATCGCCAACCTGGTGCGCACCAGGCGGCCTGATCTGATGCTGATCACCGACGATGTCTACGCCACGTTTATCGACGACTTCCGTTCGCTGATGGGAGAATTGCCGAACAATACGATCGGTGTCTATTCCTACTCGAAGTACTTCGGATGTACCGGCTGGCGTCTCGGCGTGATCGCCATCCATCAGGACAATGTATTCGACCAGAGGGTCGGGGCCCTGCCGGCACCCGAGCAACAGGCGCTCGACCGCCGTTATGGCATGCTGGCACGAGAACCGCACAAGCTCCGCTTCATCGATCGCCTCGTCGCCGACAGCAGGGACGTCGCACTCAACCACACCGCCGGCCTGTCACCGCCGCAACAGGCCATGATGACCCTGTTCTCGCTCGTCGAGTTGGCGGACCACGAGCGGACCTATCGGCGGGCCTGCGTCGCGATCTTGCGCCGGCGTGTCGCGGCGCTGCTCAACGGCCTGGGTCTTGAGGCGAAGCCGGGCCCGCTGTTCGACAACTACTATGGACTGATTGACCTGGAATTCTGGCTCCGCAAGTACCTGGGCGATGAAGTGGCGCAGTTTGTGAAGCAGCATGTGCATCCGCTTGACATTGTGTTTCGCCTGGCGCGCGACCACGGCATCGTGCTGCTCAACGGTGGCGGTTTCCATGCGCCCGACTGGTCCGTCCGGGTATCTTTCGCAAACCTGGAGGACAGCGTTTACGACGACATCGGCCATGCCGTCCGCATCATCGCGCAGGAGTACCTGCGCGCTTACCATTCGGCGCAGCAGACAGGCGGGACACCACCCGTGCTGGAGGATGTTTGGCCGAAGGAGGCGACGTCATGACCGAAGACCGCGGCGTGCTGGAAGCGGTTCGCGGCGCTTTGCACAGCGAACCGCGCATCCATCCAACCCAAGGGCCGATCCATCTCGCCTTCGTCCATGGGGAGCTGACGATGGAAGGCGAGGTTGATCACATCGCCGGCAAGAAGCTGGCACTGGAGTTGGCTGCCCGGGTACCGGGGGTGAGCATTATCATCGACCGCCTGCATGTGCGACCCGCGACCCCGATGGGCGACGGCGACATAAAGGACAAGGTGCGGGATGCGCTGCTAGAAGAAGCTGTACTTGCCTCTTGCACCATCCGAGTCTGGGACAAAGGACACCTGGAGACGGTGCGCGAACTGGCGGATGGCACGGGCACGATCGATGTCAGAGTTGAGGAGGGAATCGTGACGCTGGACGGCGACGTAGCAGGACCCGGGCAAAAACGCCTCGCTGGCGTCCTCGCCTGGTGGGTGCCGGGCAGCCGCGATGTGATCAACGGCATTGGTGTCACGCCGCCGGAGCAGGACAGCGAAGCCGCAATCACCGACGCCGTGCTTCAGGTGTTGGAGAAGGACCCATTCGTCAATTCGGACAGCATCCGGGTGCGCACACGTCGAGCCGTGGTGACGCTGGACGGCACTGTGCCGCGCGAGGCGGAGGTGAAGCTGGCCGAAGATGATGCCTGGTACATCTTTGGTGTCGACAGGGTTATCAACCGGCTTGTCGTGCGGGCATGACGGTGCGCGCCACGTGCCCGCTTCTGGGCCCCTGACATTGGGCAACCACTGTCACAATGGAGGAGACGACGATGCGGATCAACGACACAAAGTTTGGCAATATCACAATCAACGGGAAGACGTACGAGCATGATGTTGTCATTCGGCTCACCGGTGACGTCGTGAAGCGCAAGAAGAAGCTCTCGAAGAAACTTTATGGCACGTCACATCTCGTATCGAAGGACGAGGCGAAATTCGTATTCGAGAAGGGAACCGAGCTCCTGGTCTTGGGATCGGGGCAGGAGGGCAATATGCGGCTCTCTCCCGAGGCAGAAGCCTATCTGGCCAAGCATGGGTGCGAGATTGTGATCCAGCCGACCCCGGAGGCACTTCGCGTCTTCAACGACGCACGCGGTAAGAAGATAGGCCTCTTCCATGTGACGTGCTGACCAAGCCGGTTCGCCGGAAGAAGTTGCCTCTCGTTATAGATAGCACCATTCACAGATATTCATCGCCAAACCGAAGGGTCTTCGCTGGGAAAGCATATGCCCGAACTACCGGATGTCGAACTCTTCAAGCAATTGGTCGAGCGGCACTGCCTGAGCAGCGTCATCAACAAGGTGACCGTCACTGATCCCGAGAGCCTGGAGGGCGCGTCTCCTGCTTCCCTGCAGCGTCGGTTGGAGGGCAAGCGTCTTCGCTCCTGTCGACGTCATGGCAAGGTTCTCTTCATCGAGGCTGACACGTCAGGTGCACTCGCAATGCACTTTGGCACCAATGGGTCGTTGCAGTATGTGCTGCGTGACCAGCGAGAGCCGCCCTATGTCCGACTGTGGCTCGAGTTTGTCGATGGCAGTCGGTTGGCTTACCTCAATCCGAGGCGCATCGGGCACGTAGTCCTGGTGCAAAGCAGTGGAGCCTTTATTGCTGACACGGGTCTTGGTCCAGACGCACTGGATCTGGCGTTCGATAAAGCTGCGTTCTCGGCGACACTCGGCGATCGCAAGAAAGCTGTTAAGGGGATCTTGACGGATCAGACCCGAATGGCCGGGATCGGCAATATCTATGCTGATGAAATCCTGTTCCAAGCGAAACTACATCCTGCTGTCGTCGCAGGTACGCTTGACGGAGCGGCAAGGGGCCGTTTGTTCACCGCGATGAAGTCGGTGCTGCAGGCCGCAATCGACTGCGGTGCAGGAGCAGAGATCCTCACGGACCGCTTGCCAAAGACGTTCTTGCTGCATGAACGTCATGTTGGTGGCCGATGCCCCCGTTGCGGCAGCGCGATAGAGGCGGACAAGCGCGGTGGCCGCACGGGCTTTTATTGCCCGAAATGTCAGCTGCAGCCAGCTAACTGATTGCGGTGCCTGGAGGTCAACGCCAGCGCCGATAACCCGCCCCCTGCTTCACGCGCTGTTCGGCGAGCGCGACAGCGGCCGCACGCGGCGCGCTGTGTGTTCGGGATGCTTGCCCGAGAACCTGGCTTGTGTTCCAGGTGATCTTTTCGGCGATCGTGGCGAACGCAGAAGTCTCTGTGCCGCCGCGATATTCGACTGCAGCACAGATTACCCTGCCTGCGTTGGCGATGAAGTCAGGCAGCACAAGGACACCACGCCCATGCAGTGTCGCTTCTGCCTCCTCGGTCGCTGGAATATTGGCGCCTTGCGCGACCAGCTTCGTCTTCAGACGCATGACATTGTCGGCACGCAAGACCCAAATGTCACACGCGACGTCGATAATCGCGTCGGGCTCTCTCTTCTCGCCGGTCGGATAGTCCACAAATGACCGACCAGCGAGCTTGTGCCGGGAGAGATCCGCGACATCGAGGCCTCCAGGATCATAGAGCGTGGCACTGGTATCCGCTGCGGCGATGAGCACGGCACCCTTGCCTGTCAGGAACCGCGCCGCGTGGCGGCCAACCGCGCCATAGCCCTGAACGGCGACCCGAGCGCCTCGCAGTGCGAGCTCGCAATGCGGCAGTGCAGCCTCGATCGCGGTGACCAGACCAAAGCCGGTCGCGCCGATCTCGTCCAAAGGAATGCGACCCAGCACACGTGGCAGACCGGCTGCGCGGCTGATCTCGTCGTGCACCCAGGCCATGCAGCCCTCATCGGTCCCCATGTCAGGGCCGGGGATGTAGTCGACCAGATCGCGGATGCCGCAGGCAAAGGCGCGGATCACGTGCTCCTTGTCCGGTGCCGGCATGCGTGGATTGGCGAAGATCACCGACTTGCCACCGCCATGCGGAAGCCCGGCGGCAGCATTCTTCAGGGTCATTGCTCGTGCCAGGCGGACGCATTCCTCCACAGTGACATCGGGCGCCATACGCACGCCACCCATCGCCGGCCCACAGGCAAGATTATCGATCACCACGATCGCTTTGACCCCAAGCCCGGGCAGCTGGATATGCACGATCTTTGCCGGGCCGAGCGCATCGGCGAAGCGGAACATGTCCTCCATGGTGCAGAGTCCTTCAGGCTGCTGATGTTATGAGGTGCTTTCGAGAGCGAACTTCATGGCGGCGAGAAAACGCGCGGCCTCACCTCCCGACACGACGCGATGATCGAAGGTCAGTGACAATGGCAGCATCCGCGTCGCGACAAACTTGCCGTTGACCAGCACGACCTGCGGACGGATGCGGCCGGCGCCCAGGATGGCGACTTGCGGCGGCACCACGACGAGTGCCGCGAACTGCCCGCCGAGTGTGCCGAAGTTCGATAGGCTGATAGTGGCGCCCCGTAACGCATCGGGCGCGATGCGGCGTGTCCTCACCGCTGTTTTGAGCTGTTCCAACTCGCTGGTGATGGCAGTCAGGTCACGCTTTTCGGCATTGCGTAACACGGGGACGATGAGGCCGTCTTCGGTGTCCACGGCGATGCCAACATGGACTTCTGCATTCGGCCGGCGCGCCATCACCTGTCCGTCATAGGTCACGTTCAGCGCGGGCTCCGTCTGACACGCGACGACAAGGGCGGCAACCAATCGCGTCGTCACTGGTGTGTCGGCGGGCCACGCCTGGACATCGGCCTCGTCGGTCAAGGTCGCCGGAACCACAGCTCGACCCGCCGTCGCCATGCGGAGGGCCATCGCCCAGCGCACACCTCTCAGCCGCTCCATGCCGGATGCCGCCGAGCCGGCGCGCTCCACATCTGCTCGAGTGATTTCTCCCTGAGGGCCGGTGCCTCTGACAGTCTCAATATCGACGCCGAGGGAGCGCGCCAGCGCGCGCACGGCTGGCGTGACCCGCACCCGTATGGCAGATCTGCCTATTTGGACTGGCGCCGCCTCTGTCAGCTCACCGACCACGGTCCCGGCATCACGCTCTGCGCCATCGGTGAAGGCAACGAGCGGTGCACCAATCGATAGTCGCGCATGGGGAGCGGCAAGCAACTTGGCAACCCGCCCGGCGCGTGGCGACGGGATCTCGACGACGGCCTTGTCCGTTTCGACTGACACGAGCGGCTGGTCGGCCACGACGTGATCGCCCTCAGCCACGTGCCAGGCGACGATTTCCGCTTCGCGGAGGCCTTCTCCGAGATCGGGCAGGATGAATATTCGTTCCGGCTCGGTTGCCACACGGCCCTCCACTCAACGGTGACGCAAGGTTCGGCGGACAGCGGCGAGGATCCGGTCGACATTTGGCAGGTAGTGTTGTTCCAGGCGTGGCAGCGGGACGACGGTGTCGTAACCCGTCACGCGCTCGACCGGCGCAAGAAGCGAGAGCAGGCCGGGACCAGCGAGTTGCGCGGCGATCTCAGCGCCGAAGCCGCCAGTCAGCGGGGCCTCGTGACAGATCACGCAGCGACCGGCCTTCGCAACCGAGGCGAGTATCGTCGCAGCATCCAGCGGCACCAGGGTAGCGACATCGATCACCTCAACCTCGATGTTCTCCGCGGCGAGTCGCTCCGTGGCCGCCAGCATCTCGCGGATCACCGCCCCCCAGCCGATCAGCGTGACGTCACTGCCTTCGCGCAGTGTGAAGCAGTGATCGAGTGGCAGTGCTTTGCCGTCGTCCGCAAGCGGCTCTCGCATGGCACGATAGAGCCGTGTCGGCTCGAGAAAGAGGACAGGATCGGCGTTGCGGATAGAACCCAGCAACAGGCCATAGCCACGCTGTGGAGAGGATGGAATGACGACGCGCAGGCCGGGAATGTTGGTGAAACTGGCTTCGCCGCTCTCGGAATGATGCTCAGGGGCGTGAATGCCGGCGCCGCAGGGCGTACGCAGCACCATCGGACAAGTGAGCCGCCCGCGCGTGCGCGTGCGAAGCCGGGCGGCGTGATTCAACAACTGATCGATCGTGGCATAGGCGAAGCCCATGAACTGGATTTCCGCCACCGGCCGGAAGCCCTCCGCCGCGAGACCAACGGAAGCCCCGGCGATCGCCACCTCAGCCAGCGGTGTGTCGAGGACGCGGTCTGGTCCAAAGCGGGCGAGCAATCTATCGGTGGCACGGAACACGCCTCCGTCTTTGCCGACATCCTCGCCCAGAATGAGAACACGATCGTCATCCTGCATGGCCCGAGCAAGGGCGAGGTTGATCGCTTCGACCAGGGTAGCTTCAGGCATCGTCGGTCTCGCTTCCGAGGGCCTGCGCCCGCTGGGTTACGAGCGAGGCGGGAAGCTCGGCAAACATGTGATCGAACACGGCCGAGATCGGCTGCGGCGGCATTGCGAGATAATCCTCCGTCGCCCGGTCGATCTTGGCTGTCGCGCCCGCAAGCGCCCGTTCTTCGTCATCGCGGCCCCAGACGCCTTGCGAGAGAAGATATTGGCGCAGGCGCGCGATGGGCTCGCCATGCCAATGCGCGCTGACCTCAGCGTCATCGCGATACCGTCGCGCATCGTCGGCGGTCGTGTGGTCGCTGAGACGGTAAGTCAACGCCTCGATCAGGCTGGCCCCGCCGCCCGTGCGCGCGCGGGCAAGGGCAAGCGCCATGCGTTCGCGCACCGCGATCACATCGTTGCCGTCCACCTGCTCGCCTGGAATCCCGGCAGCGACCGCCTTCTGGGCGAGCGTATCCGCCGCGCTCTGTGCCGAGCGGGGGACAGAGATGGCCCATTGGTTGTTGTTGATCAGCACAACGAGAGGGAGTTGCCAGACACCTGCAAAGTTCAGTGCTTCATAGAAGTCGCCTTTTGAGGTCGCGCCATCGCCGATGATGCAGAGCACAGCTCTCGTTTGCTGTCGCAGTTTGAGCGCGAGGGCCACGCCAGCCGCGTGCGGTACGTGGCCTCCGACGGGTACCGAAATCGGAAAGTCATGGCGCGGGCCGGCGAAGTCGCTGCCGCGTTCGTCACCACCCCAGTAGAGCAGCAGCTCGACTTCTGTCACGCCACGCCAGAGCTGGGCGGCCTGATCACGAAACGAAGGCACCAGGACGTCATCGGCCGCCATGGCACTGGCGGCACCAACGCCCACCGCCTCCTGGCCGAGCGACGAAGCGAACGTGCCGAGCCGCCCGGTGCGCTGCAAGGCCACGGCCTTCGCATCGAACGCTCGGGTCAGGATCATAGCGTGGTACAGTGGCACAAGATCCGCGGCGTTCTTCGCGAATTCGGGCAGCGGGCCGAGCGGCCTGCCGGCGGGATCGAGATAACGGGTTAGGTCTATCTGGAACTGAGCCACACGATCGGTCGGCATCCACTGACCCCCAACCTGGTGACAGGCTAGGTCATGCCACCCGCCTTGGGCATTGAGCTAGATCAACCAAGCCGATTGGCGCCCATCGCCCGATTGGTACCGTCGATTGTCGCGGGCTGCCCAAACCGCCGCCGGTCCGGCAGATATGGGGCAACGTCAGGGAGGAGAAGTTCGTTTGCCCGACCAGCAACTGCGCAGCGACAATCAGGATGACAGTGCGCGACAATCAAGATGAGTGACGCGCAGGTCGGCCGAGGGCGGGCGGAGCCCGACCGTAGGCTGACCTCCGCGTCGGCTCGGTTCCCCAGGGGGACCAGCCTGCAACTCCGTGACGGCGTGCCGGAATGGCGGTTCTCAACTTCCCGGAAGAGAGCCTCCCGTGCCCGGCACACACATCACCGACCAGCAGGCGAGATTGTACATGAACCTCCACAGAACCCACGCCCGGCCGACGGCCGCGGCCAGAGCAGGCTTCAGCACCAGCACCGGAGCCCGGCTCGATGCGGCTCTCCGGATGCCCTCGCAGACACAGCCGCCGCGCAGTCGTCGCCGGCCCGACCCGTTGGCGGCGTTCTGGGAGAGCGAGATCCTGCCAATGTTGCGGGCCATACCGGGGTTGCGGCCGATCACTGTGCTGCGCGAGATGCAGCGCCGTCACGCCGGGTTTTCCGACGATCTGCGCCGCACCTTGGAGCGCCGCGTCCGGCTATGGCAGGCACTACATGGTCCGGAGAGGGACGTCATCTTCCGGCAGGAACACCCGCCCGGTCAGCAAGGTCTGTCGGACTTCACCGACACTGCGGAACTCGGCGTGTCGATTGCTGACGTGCGGCTCGAGCACCGGCTGTACCACTTCCGCCTGGCGTTCTCCGGTTGGGAGCACGCGCGCGTGGTGCTGGGCGGCGAGAGTTTCGTTGCGTTGGCCGAGGGGTTGCAGAATGCGCTCTGGGCCTTGGGTGGCGCACCCGCGGAGCATCGCAGCGACAGTCTCTCGGCGGCGTTCCGCAATCTGGAACGGGACGCCGTGGAGGATCTGACACGCCGTTACGAGGCATTGTGCGCGCACTACGGCATGACGCCGACACGCAACAATCCCGGCGTGGCACATGAGAACGGCTCGATCGAGGGGCCGCACGCACATCTCAAGGTGGCCCTGCAGCAGGCGCTGCTGCTGCGCTGGCAGCGGCGACTTTGCTGACCTCGATGCGTATCGCCGCTTCGTCGATGAGGTGGTCGGACGCGCCAACGCTGGCCGGCGCAAGGCGCTCGAGATCGAGCGGGTGCGGCTCAATGCCCTGCCAGTGCGGCGCACTGACGATTTCGAGGAAGAACTCGTCACGGTGACACGCAGCGGTGGGTTCTTTCTCCGGCGCATCTTCTACACCGTTCCCTCTCGCCTGATCGGCCATCGCCTTCGGGTCAGATTGTATGACGATCGGCTGGAATGCTTCCTCGGTGGCACACAGGTGTTGGTCCTGCGACGCGGACGCGCCGGCAAGGACAGTGGCCGTCGCGGCCATGTGGTGGACTATCACCACGTCATCCACGCATTGCGCCGCAAGCCGATGGCGCTGCTCAACCTGGTCTATCGCGACCAGTTGTTCCCGCGCGAGGCGTATCGCCACAGCTGGGAGGCGCTGCTCGCCGCGCTGCCGCCGCGCACAGCCTGTCGAACCATGGTCGGCTTGCTCGCCCTGGCGCACGATCGCACCTGCGAAGGCGAACTGGCGATCGAGCTGGAGGCAATCCTCGGCACCGGCGAGCTGCCCGACCTGGCCCTGTTGCGGCAGCAATTCGCGCCGCCTGGCACGGTGGTGCCGACCGTCACCGTCACATTGCCGGCGGCCATCACCTACGACGCCCTGCTTGGTTCCCCGCAGGAGTGGCTGCGGCCATGAGCGCGATCGAGGTCGACACCACCCGTCTGCCATTGCTGCTGCACGAACTGCGGCTGCCGGCCATTGCTCGGCTCTGGTCGGAGTTTGCCGACCGTACTGACAAGGAGGGATGGCCGGCCGCGCGCTTCCTCGCCGCGCTCGCCGAACTGGAAATTGCCGAGCGCGGCCGCCGACGCATCGTGCGACATCTCGCCGAAGCCCGTCTGCCGCCCGGTAAAACGCTCGACAATTTCGACTTCTCCGTGGTTCCGATGCTCAGCAAGGCGCGTGTCATTGCACTTGCCGCCGGTGATGCCTGGCTCGACAAGGCATCCAACTTGCTGTGTTTTGGGCCGCCCGGCGCCGGTAAGAGCCACCTTGCGTCAGCAATCGGTGGAGCTCTTGTCGAGAACGGCTATCGTGTTCTGTTCACCCGCACCACCGACATTGTCCAGAAGCTGCAGGCTGCACGGCAGGCCCTGCAGCTCGAGGCGGCGATCAACCGGCTCGACAGATATGACCTGCTGATCCTCGATGATCTCTCCTACGTTCACAAGGATCATGCTGAGACCTCCGTGCTGTTCGAGTTGATCGGCGCTCGCTATGAACGACGATCAATGCTGATCACCGCCAATCAGCCCTTCGCAGACTGGGACAAGGTTTTTCCCGACCACGCTATGATGATCGCTGCTATCGACCGCCTGGTGCACCATGCGATTATCTTCGAGATGAACGTCGAAAGCTACCGACGACGTGGTGCTCTCGATCGAAAGAGCCAGACAGCCGCCGCAGCTTCCAAGAAAACCAAAGGCTCAGCCTCATGCTGATCCACATTGCCAGCGACAATCAAACGCGACAATCAAGAAATCTTCTGACGACAAACAAAACTCTTGCAAGCGTCAATCAGCCGCGACAATCATGCTTACCAAGCGTGGTCGCAGTCTTCATCCTGATTGACGCGCGCCTCCATCCAGATTGTCGCGCTACAAGCAACTGCATCTCAGGTTTCTCAGAACCCGAGGCGAGATCGAGGTGCGCTCCGCCCGCCATCACTGGCACAGCGCCCTGCTGGTGCAATGCCAACAAGTTCGCGTCATGCTCGACTGCGGCGCAGATTGGCTCGGTCGATTTGCTGGGCTGCGTCCCTCCGCCATCCTGTTGACGCCTGCACACCCTGACCATGCCTTGGGCCGGGCTCACGGCGCCTCCTGCCCGGTCTACGCGAGCGCCGAGACCCGGGCCGGGATTGACCGTTATCCGATCGTCGAATGACGTGTCATCGAGGCGGGCCATCGCTTCCGCCTCGGCCCTGTCACGTGGGAGCCATTCGAGGTGGCGCATTCCATCCGCGCGCCCGCGGTGGGCTATCGGTTCGCCGTCGGGGGGAGAGCGCTATTTTATGTTCCCGACGTGGCGGCGCTTCGCGACCAGCGTGCGGCACTGCGTGGCGTCACACTCTACATCGGTGACGGTGCAAGCATCGTGCGGCCATTGCTGCGGCGGCGCGGCGCCGTGATGCTCAGGCACGCTTCGATCCGCGCACAGCTTGGCTTGTGTCAAGCGGAAGGGGTCACGCGAGCGATCTTCACTCATTGCGGTAGCCAGATCGTCGGCGCGGATGGGCGATCGGTCGCCGCGTGGATCCGGCGCCTCGGGCGCGAGCATGGGGTTGCTGCGCGCTTTGCGTATGACGGCATGCGTTGCACCGTTCCTGACGGTTGATCGGCGATCGGCCCGACTTGATCCAAATCAATGCCCGAAGCTGCACGCGTCTGTAGGTACGATCTGCCTGGGCTTGTCCTGACGGCTCTATAGGTGAGTTAATGCGACTGATCCATGAAGTGATCGAAGACCTGAGGGGGCTACCTGACGTGGAGGTAACCCCAATCGGGGCGGCGCTCGAGGAACTGCTCGGCGGGGAACGGGGCTCCGTGCCCGAGCTGGTGGACCGGTTCACCGAGGCTGGCCTCGGGCACATCATGGCCTCCTGGATCGGCAATGGACCGAACCTACCGATCAGTACCGGAGACCTACGGCGTATTCTTGGAGAGGAGCGCGTGGAGGATTTGGCCACACTGGCGGGCCTGTCGTCGGGCGATTTCCTGCCGCACCTCGCTCGCTTGCTACCCACTGCCGTTCATCGCATGACGCCGGAAGGCAGGATGGAGCCGCCGCTCTGAACTCGCAGTCCACGCAAAATCGAGGGGCACGAGATGTTGCATGAGCTCGATGTGCTTGAGGCGCGGCGCATCGCCGATCTGGCGGGGGATGCGCGCAAGGTCCGGGACCGGCTGTTGGAGAAGGTGCCTGATGCGGATCTGGGTGAGCCTGCACCTGCGCGCGGGGAGCACAACCCGAGCGGCACAGTTGCGCTGAATGGCGTGCTGGCCGGGGAGCCCGAATTCGTTGCATTGCACGAGGCGATAAATTTATTGCCGCGCGATATGCGGGAGAAACTCTGGGTCGTGACACAGATCGGCCGCGGCGATGTTGCAATCCTGGACTGGGACAGCGCGACGGCCGCAGCATCGACGCTGACCGACGTCGACATCGTCGCCAACATGCTGGGAGAGCCCGATCTGCACGATTATCTGCGCAAAGGCCTCTACGCGCTCGGCGCAGTGACACTGCCGGGTAATACGGCGTGAGCCGCCCTCGATGCTGTTGCCTGATCCGCCGGAACCTGATGACTCTGAGCGCGACCTGAGCCGCGTAACCCCTCCGGCCCGAAGCAATGGCTGGATTGCCGAGCGGCTCCGTCAGGCGGCGAGCCTGCTCGCGGCGCAGGGCGCCAACCCATTTCGGGTCTCTGCTTACCGGCGTGCGGGCGAAGCGATTGAGGGTCTGGATGCCGATGTGCGTGACATGGCAGAAGCCGGCGGCCACGCGGCACTGGAGGCCATTCCGGGCATTGGACCGTCGATTGCCGTCGCCGTTGCCGAAATGCTGTCGACGGGGCGATGGGGCTTTCTCGAGCGCTGAAGGGTGCCGCCGACCCGGAGGCCCTATTCTGTTCGGTTCCCGGTATTGGACCGGTGCTGGCCCATAAGATCCATGAGACTCTGCACCTCGAGTTGCTGGAAGCACTGGAAACCGCCGCCCATGACGGGCGCCTGCGGCAGGTGCCCGGGTTGGGTCCGCGGCGCGCAGCCATGATCCGCAGCACTCTCGCCGAGCTGCTTGCGCGGATCAGACCACCCGCTCCTCACATTGCGGACGAACCGGACGTCACGCTGCTGCTCGATGTCGATCGCGAGTACCGCGAGAAGACCAGGCTGGGCACGTTGCACAAGATTGCGCCGAAACGCTTCAATACGAGCGGGGAGGCGTGGCTGCCAGTGCTGCATACGGTGCGTGGACCGTGGCACTTCACCGCACTCTACTCCAACACGGCGCGTGCGCATGAGCTCGGTCGCACGGGTGATTGGGTCGTCATCTATTTCCACTGCGATGCCAGACCGGAAGGCCGGCGAACCATTGTCACAGAGACCCAGGGACCGGCGCGCCTTCAACGTGTCGTGCGCGGGCGCGAAGCCGAACGCAAAGCTTGGCTCGGTACCACCGCACCGGTGGTCGATCCGTCAGGGCGATCGAACGCACCTCCTGGCGCTGTTTCGTCAGAAATCGCCCTTCGGTGAGGCACCAGCAGAGCTGGTCGGTCTGACCGAGCGTCGGATGGTCGCCGCAAGCTGTTCGTTCAGCGGTTGAGCCTCACGATGCTACCAGGTGGGACCCCGCGCAGCTTGCTGGCCGTCTGAATTCAGCTGCGAGCGCCGCCCGGTCTGGGCTCGTCGGCCCGCACCGAACGTGGCGACCGCTTTCCCGGGCACGGTGCATGGCTGCAACCCACGCTTTGTCGTCCATCATGGGGCGTTCCACCGAAAAATGGCCCCGATCGTCGTCAGCGAGGATGAGGCAAAAGGGCTCGATTGGATGATCCTGTGACATGCCAGGTGGTACTAGGCAAGATAGTGTCCTCGGCTACGCGCGGCTGCGGGCTTGAAGAGGTACTGCCGCGGCGTTACGTGTAACGAATAGACGGCCGTTCGTCATCGCGCGATCGCATCGCTCGCCACCGTGCCACCCAGCGTGCGCGGGGTTTACGCGCCGTTGTGCTGTGGTTGCCGGACGTGAACGACCCTGCTGATCGGAACCGTCTTGCCGAGGAGTGCCGCCGCCTCGCCCATCTGACGCCCGCGGAAAACGTCATTGCGGCCGACTTCGCACGGCTCACGGGGCGGACGGAAGGAAGGCATTAGAGCCTGAGGTTGTGCGGCGGGGCACCGTGGTGCTGGTCAGGCTGCCGCGAGAGAGGGCGGGCCCGCAGCCGTGGTACGCAAAAGTCCGGATAGACGCGCACGGCAGCGGGGCCGAACCCGGCTAACCGGGCAAATTCTTTGTACACAGGGTACTGGCGGCGGTCTTCACTGTTTCAGAGTGTCCGCACGATGGACATCCATCCGTGCGCCCGACCGGATACAGCGCCCATCTCTGCATCGTCGACGGATCCGAGGTGCGGGATATTGATCCGGATCAAAGCAACGTCGTGATGTCCGTGTCATCCATGCAGCGTTTCGCATGGGAAGCGCTTGCCGATGCGGGTTGGCGTTGGGTTCGCGATGGGTCTCATCCTTTTTGAGGCCGGATGTGTCCAGGCGCCTCGTCTGGAGACGGCACAGCCAGGCGCCCTGCCGACCACGGTGGCGGTGGCGCCGGCTGGTGCGCCCTCAGAGATCGATGTGCTCGCCGAGGTGGATCGGCTCCGCGCCGCTTTGGCCTACGAGGTGCCGGAGCACACGGCGCGGAGCGCGGACACCGATAGCATGTGGATCAGCCTTGCGAAGTCGGCCCTTGCCGCTGCATCGATCCTGATAGACCGCGCGCAATTGCTCGTGGTGGTCGATCGCAATCCCAACGTGCAGGAGCTCCGCATCGTACTGGCGCAGCCAGCGGGCATGTCTTGGCAGGTGATTGGTGGTAGCAAGGTCTCCACCGGTCAGGCAGGACGGCGTGGGTATTTCATCACGTCGACGGGCGTGTTCCTGCATTCGACTGATATTTTGGATTACCGCGCCCTCGGCACATTCAACGAGAACCACATTCGTGGGCTCGGGCTCAAAGGCATGCGGGTATGGGACTTTGGCTGGCAAACGGCTGAAAAGGGCTGGCTTGGCGACCGTGAGCAGGGTGAGATCCGGCTGCTGCTGCACGCCACCGATCCCGACTATCTGGAACGACGTCTTGGCCACCCGGCATCGAAAGGTTGCATTCGTATTCCAGCCAGTATGAATTGGTTCCTCGACGTCCACGGTGTGCTCGACGCCGACTATGAGCGAGCCGCCCGAGATGATGATCGGTTGAGCGCGGTGCTTCTGCCGGAGCGGAATCCCACCACGTTGGCGGGCAACGCGCTCGTCGTCGTCGATTCGTCGGAACGAGGCTGAATGACAGCGTCATCAGCACGAAACAGGTCGTGCAGGTTGATCCATGTCAAGGTGAACGCACCGCGGATGGGGTTGACTTGCGGTCATCCCAGTCCCCCGGCCTACCAGAGGCGATGGGGTTCGTTATCAGAAGGCCCGCAAGATGGGACACCGGATAGTCGTGATCGGGGCTTCCGCAGGGGGCGTTGCAGCACTCAGCCATGTGCTGGCGCGACTGGCTCCAGCACTCGATGCTGCGATCTTCATCGTGATGCATACAGGTGCCAGCCCGAGCCGCGTGCCGAAGATCCTCGGCCGGACCACGCGGCTAGCGATCAATCACGCGCGCGATGCGGACCCAATCGTTCCCGGCAAGGTGTATGTGGCACCTCCCGATCGGCACATGCTGCTCGAGCCCGGGCGCATTCGGCTCGTGCATGGGCCAAAGGAGAACCATACCCGACCAGCGATCGACCCGTTGTTTCGGTCTGCTGCCATCGCATATGGCCCAAGGGTCATTGGCGTCATCCTCACCGGTTATCTGGACGATGGCACGGCCGGCCTGCTGGCGATCAAGGATCGCGGCGGGATCGCGATCGTTCAGGATCCAGCCGACGCTGAGGCACCTTCGATGCCCCGGAGTGCGGCTGCGCATGTCGCGGTCGATCACTGCCGCCCACTCGACGATTTCGGGCTTCTGCTATCAGGTCTCGCGGCGGATGATGCAATGCTGTCTGCCAGTGAGACGTCCGATGTCCGCCGCGAGAGCTGGACACGCCTCATCGAGTTGGAACACCGCATTGCGGAGGCTGGCGTTGCACTGACCGATAGGGATTGGTGGAACGAGCTAACCATCCCGTCCGCCCTGACCTGTCCGGAATGCCAGGGCGTCCTTGGCGAAGTTCGTGACCATCGCGTCCTGCGATTTCGGTGTCAGATTGGTCATGCCTACTCGGGACAGACCTTACTCAGTCTTCTCGCGGCGACAAGCGAAGCAGCGCTCGATGCTTCATTGCGGGCGTTGGTGCAGGAAGCCGATGTTGCACGACGTCTTTCAGCGCAGCCCGGTGAGGCGAAGAGCGATCCGCTACTCGTTGAGCTTGCGCGGGACAGTGCAACGCGTGCCCTGGAATTGCGGACAATGCTGCGATCGATGTCCGAGCAGATCGAGGTGTGAGGGCGAAAAGGAGAGGTCTCGATGCAACTCTGCGCCCTCTCAACGAGAATCCTCCGCGTCAAGCGATGCAGCGCGTACGACCGGAACGACCTTGAATGAGAGGTAACCAATGCCCGATGACATGACATTGCAGGCCATGGTGATGGATGAGCTTGCCTGGACGCCGAACGTCGATGCCGCGCATATCGGGGTGGCGGCGCGTAACGGCGTCGTCACATTAAGCGGTATCGTCAGCAGTCTCGCCGAGAAGTTTGCCGCGGAGCAGGCGGCTCGAAGGGTCAAGGGTGTGCAAGGGATCGCACAGGAGATCGTCGTCCGGCCGCCTTCCGCACACAGACACGCCGACGAGGAGATCGCCGAGCGCGCACTCACGATCCTCAACTGGGATCTCGAAGTGCCCGACGAGCAAATTCAACTGAAGGTCGAGAACGGCGTCGTCACGCTGACCGGCAGTGTTGTCTATCAATTTCAAAAGCAGGCCGTGGAGCGTGACATCAGAAAGCTAGGTGGTGTCACTGACATCGTCAATCTGATCGAAGTGCGTCCAAGTGGCGGTCAGACCGGCGACCCCGACACGGTTCGCGATAAGATCAAGAACGCGCTCCAGCGCAGCGCCGAACTCGAGGCGTCGCACATCGGCATCGACATAAGCGATGGCAAGGTCACGCTGCGGGGGGAGGTAAAGACCTGGTGGGAACGCAGCATAGCCGAGAGTGCTGCCTGGTCGGCGCCGGGCGTAACCCACGTCGATGATCAACTGGCCGTTGGGAGTTGATCATATGGATGTCATGGAGGCGATCTATCATCGGCGAGCAGTCCGCCGCTTCACGACAGCGCCCGTGAACACAGAGACATTGCAGAGCCTCATCGAAGCAGCCATCCAAGCGCCAAGCGCGATCAACCTGCAACCGTGGCGATTCGCAGTCGTGCATCGGCGCGAGACATTGCAACGAATTGCTGGCGCCGCGAGGGATCACCTATTGTCGTTCATGCAGCCGGGATCGCCGTTCCTGTGCTTTCGCAGTATGCTGGAAGATCCGGCTTGCGACATTCTACACGGCGCACCGGCGCTGGTGGTGATCTGCGCCACAGCGCCAGAACAGCAGGCGGCGGAAGATTGCGCCCTGGCAGCACAGAATCTCATGCTCGCTGCACATTCGCGGGGTCTCGGCACATGCTGCATCGGCCTGGCGCGACCGTGGCTGAACCAGCCGGCGGGCAGGCGCCTGCTCGGGATGCCGACAGACTGCGTAGCCATCATTCCCATCATCGTCGGGACGCCGGCAGAGGACCCGCTACCCACAGGCCGCGAGGCGCCGCATATCGACTGGGTCGACGAGCGCGATTGAGTGGCGTCATACGATGCCAAGGTGGTGGACATGACCGAGGGACAGGCAGTTCGGTTTTCGCACGGTGCCGACATCGGGGTGAGAGGGATCGGCACCACGCGCGCAACCGCCTTCGCCCAAGCTGCCGCCGCACTCGCCGCGTCGGTTGTTGACCCGAAACTCGTCGCTGCGACCGACGTCGTCCGGATCACCTGCACAGCGCCAGACGATCGGCTGTTGCTTTACGACTGGCTGAACGCGGTGATCTACGAAATGGCGGTGCGGCGGATGGTGTTCGCCCGCTTCGAGGTCTCGTTGCACGGACAGAGGCTCGAGGGGTCCGCTTGGGGTAAGTCGATCGACCTGGCACGCCATGCACTTGGAGTGGAACCGAAGGGCGCGACGATGACCGGGTTGAAGATCGAACAGACAGGGGACGGCAGCTGGGTCGCCGAATGCATCGTTGATGTCTGATCAGGAGGCAAGGATGGACCGGAGCGGGTTGCGGCACATCTCGCCGAACGAGTGGCAAATCGATCCCACGGGGTCGATGCGTGTGCCCGCCGTGATCTTCGCGGATGAGGCGCTGATCGATGGCATGGATGACAAGGTGGCCGAGCAGATCAGCAATGTCGCCAGCCTGCCCGGCATTGTCGAGGCTGCCTATGCGATGCCGGATGCTCATTGGGGCTACGGCTTCCCGATCGGTGGTGTCGCGGCCTTCGACGCAGAGGCGGGGGGAATAGTCTGCGCGGGTGGCGTTGGTTTCGACATCTCTTGTGGCGTGCGCACTCTGCTCACCGGTCTCAAGCGGACCGATATCGAACCGTTGAAGCTGGCGTTGGCCGATAGCCTGTTCCGCCAGGTTCCTGTCGGCCTCGGCAGCAAGGGAAAGCTCGATCTCGCCCCAGCGGAGATGGACGCGATGTTGCATGGCGGCGCGCGCTGGGCGGTGGAGCGCGGCTTCGGTGATGCAGAAGACCTCTACCGTATCGAGGAAAACGGCGTGGCAGGAGGGGCCTTCGCGGAGGCCGTGTCCGAAAAGGCAAAGACGCGTCAGCGGCACGAGATGGGCACGCTCGGTTCTGGCAATCATTATCTTGAAGTGCAGGAGGTCGTCGAGGTCGCGGACCCGGCCTGCGCGGCGTCGTTCGGGCTGCGCCAAGGCGAGATCGTGGTGAGCATCCATTGCGGTTCGCGTGGCCTCGGCCACCAGATCGCCACGGACTATCAGCGCGAGATGGCGATTGCGATGCCGCAACTCGGCCTGGCAGTGCCCGATCTCGACCTGGCCTGTGCGCCGATCCGTTCGGAGCTTGGTGCGCGCTACCTCGGCGCGATGCGTGCCGCGATCAATTGCGCGCTGGCAAACCGGCAGATCATCACGCACCTGACGAGACGCGTGTTTGGTCATTTCTTTCCGCAGGCGAAGCTCGATCTGCTGTTCGACGTTTCACACAATACCTGCAAGCAGGAGGCGCACCGGGTTGCTGGCCGTGTGCGTGACCTGTTTGTCCATCGCAAGGGTGCGACGCGTGCCTTCGGTCCGGGCCATGCTGAGCTACCACCTGCGTTTCAGAAGTCTGGCCAGCCGGTCTTCATCGGCGGCAGCATGGGAACCCACTCGGCGATCATGGCGGGCATCGGTGATGGAGAGGAGCAGGCTTTCGCATCTGCGTGCCATGGCGCGGGCCGTCAGCTCAGCCGCCACCAGGCCCTGAGGCGTTGGTACGGTCGCCAGGTCATCGATGATCTGGCCGCCGCCGGCATCATCGTTCGCAGCCCTTCCTCGCGTGGCGTCGCTGAGGAAGCGCCGGGCGCCTACAAAGATATCGCTGCTGTCGTCGGGGCGGCGGACAGGGCAGGGCTCGCGCGCAAGGTGGCGATACTGGCACCTGTCGTCTGTATCAAGGGCTGATCACCATGACGCAGAGGGATTCCGCCATGCCAGAGGAACATAAGACGCCGGCCACTGCCGAAGCGATCCGCCGCATGGTCGGGGATGTCGACGATGCGGTGGTGAGCAGCATCATGCGGACTGGGGCATCCGAGGCCGACGTGCTGCAAGCGGTACAATGGTTCCGCGGTGCCGGGGGGCTCGAGGACGAGCCCGAACATGAGCCGCATGGCCCTGTCCGGGCGGTCTATGAGATTCTGCAGGCGGAGGAGCCGTTGGAACCCTGACCGCCAGAGCGCTGCCCACGCCGTGAGCATCCCCCGCAGCAACGCGAGGTCGCATGTTTCCTGCGCCGCTTCTCTGGGGCAGCGCCGAAAGAAACGCACATCTCGGCTGTCTTCATCGGCGATGACACGGTCAGGAAGCTGAAGAAGGCGGTACGCCTGCCGTTCCTTGACTTTACCAGTGTGGAGGCGCGGCGGCATTTCCTGCAACGCGAACTGCAGCTCAACGGATCGGCGGCGCCAGGATGTATCGCGATGTGGTCGCCGTAGTGCGTCGCCCGGATGGCATGCTGGATCTGAACACGGACCCGCGGGACGTGGCGCCGATCGACTGGGTGCTGCGAATGGCACCGGTGCCCGAGCACGACTTTCTGGACATCATGGCAGCGCGTGGCGGCCTGACGCCGAAAGTGCAGGACGCACTCGGTGACTGTGTCGCACGCACGCTACCACGCGAGCCTTCCGCCAGTGGTCGGCTGGGACAGCCTCGGGGCATTGCTGCGCACCGCGGAAGGAAACGCCCGATCGGCCGCAACCGCCGGCTTGCCCGAGGAGCCAGTACGCGGTTGGCTGGAGCGCGTGACGGCCGCATTGCAGGCCCGCCGAACCTGGCTTGCCGACCGTGTGACAGAAGGATTTGTCCGACGGTGTCATGGCGATCTGCACCTGGGGAACCTGTGCCTGTGGCAGGGGACGCCGGTGCCGTTCGATGCGCTGGAATTCGATGAGGAATTGGGGACGATCGACATCGGCTATGATCTTGCATTCTTGCTGATGGACCCCGACCGCTGTGTGAGTCGCGCCGCCGCCAACCGTGCGATGAACCGCACCATCGCGCGCAACGGCGATGTGGTGGTTACCCGGGGGTTTCCGCCTTTCCTCTCACTGCGCGCCATGGTTCGGGCTCATGTGCGTGCAGCCTCAGGTCAGACCGAAGAGGCGCACGCGTATCTGGCGGCAGCGCAAGCATACCTGTCCCCGCCGCCTCCCTTCGTGCTCGCGATCGGGGGTTTGCAGGGCACCGGCAAGTCCCCTTGGCGCGGCTCATTGCGGCTGAGCTCGGTGCCGCGCCAGGTGCGCTTGTGCTGCGCAGCGACGAAGTCCGCAAACGGTTGCACGGCGTCGCTCCGGAGATTCGGCTGCCGCAGAGCGCCTATTCGGATGCGGCCAATGCGGCGGTGAATGCGGCCCTGGTCGAGCAGGCGCGCCTGGTGGCCTCAGGCGGCCACGCGGTTGTCGTCGACGCGACCTTTCTTGATCCCAAGCTGCGCCTGGCAGTGGCGGCCGCAGTGCGATGCATTGCGGTCCCCTTCCTTGGCGTCTGGCTGCATGCGCCATTGTCCCTGTTGGAAGCGCGCCTCACTGCACGGGGTGAGGACGCGTCAGACGCCACGGTTGCCATCCTCCGCCGAGCATATCCCACGCGGCATTCTGCTGGTCGGACCGCCCGGCACCGGCAAGACCCTGCTGGCTCGTGCCATGGCAGGCGAAGCAGGCGTGCCGTTCTTCTCAACCAATGGCGCTGAATTCGTCGAAATGTTCGTGGGCGTCGGTGCCGCGCGTGTGCGTGACCTCTTCGAGCAGGCCCGCCAGCTTGCACCGTGCATCATATTCATCGATGAGCTCTACGCGCTGGGCCGCGCCCGCAGGGGTAGCCCGTTGACCGGGCATGACGAGAAGGAGCAGACGCTCAACCAGTTGTTGGCCGAGATGGACGGGTTCGATCGCACGGTGGCGATCGTGATTCTGGCCGCCACCAACCGGCCGGAGATTCTCGATCCGGCTCTTCTCCGGGCGGGACGCTTCGACCACCAGGTATTGGTAGACCGGCCGGACAAGAAGGGGAGGGTGGATATCCTGCGCATCCATCTGAAGGACTTGACACTTGGCCCGGATGTGAAGCTGGACGATATCGCAGCGCTTACGCCCGGGTTCACCAGCGCAGACCTCGCGAACCTGGCGAACGAGGCTGCGGTGCTCGCCACGCGACGGGGCGCCGCCGCGATCGGCATGAATGACTTCGCTGGCGCCGTGGAGCGAGCCGTTGCCGGGCTCGAAAAACGATCCCGCATCCTGATCCCGAAGGAGCGGCAGGTAGTTGCCTATCATGAGATGGGCCATGCTCTCGTGGCGCTGGCCATTCCGGGTACCGGCGCGGTGCAGAAAGTGTCGATTATCCCGCGCAGAATTGCCGGCCTTGGCTACACGCTGCAGCACCCGACCGAGGATCGGTTTCTCATGGGCAAGCAAGAGCTGGAAGACAAGATGACAGTGCTGATGGGCGGTGGCGCCGCCGAGATGGTACTGGGCGGCGATATTTTCACCGGCGCTGCTGATGATCTGGCGAAGGCGACAGATATCGCGCGCGGCATGGTGCTGCGTTTCGGCATGGACGAGCAAGTGGGCCCGGTGGCGTGGGACATCGAGCAGGGGCAACCAGCACCTGGAAACAGCACTCGCTCGGGCGATCGATATCCTCCGCGCGAACTGGGAAGTGCTCGACATCGGTGCCGCCGCGCTGCTGGCAAACGAGACATTGTTGGCCGATGAGATCCCTCGACCGAAGGCCGTGCACGCGATCAAGTCAGCGGCGGCGGCATAGCCGGGCCCAAGGCAAGACCGCACTTTACTGACGACGGGCAAGCCATGAAGGTTGCTGATCGGGTGTGTGATTGGGCACCAGCTTTGCCCCATGCACATCAGAACTTACCAGTGAGCCATCGTTGACCAACCGCTGCAAGGAGGCCGCGATCGTTCACAAACCGAATCCTAGACCTCAACGTCGATGTACGGGAACGCACTCCTGGAAACGGGAGCGCCCGATCGTCGTCGTCCTCGGTTTTGCGGAGGAAACGCTGACAAACGACGCTCCGCAAGGCTTAGAAGAGATCGATCCAGCCCGCCACGAAATCGTTGATCCGCTGGGGAATTCCGGCAAGGCGATCGGTGACGACCTCCTCGACCCGACGCTTCACTCCATCGATGGGCAATCCATCTCGCATTGCGATCTTGACTTGCATAATAGCCGGACTTGTTACCGGACGTCCAATTCGGCTCACCATCAGGCACTGAGCGGCGCCGATCTCGGGCACTACTGAAACAACCGTCTCAGCAATCTCGCGCGCGACGACATTGTAGATTTTGCCAACATGGGTCACCGGGTTCTTGCCTGCGGCAGCTTCAAGGCTCATTGGCCGGCACGGTGTAATCAGGCCGTTGACCCTATTCCCCCGACCGACTTGTCCATCGTCACCGGCCTCGGCCGAAGTTCCTGTTACGGTGAGGTAGAGGCTTGACGTTGTCGGATCGTCGGCCGCATTCACGCTCACGTCGAATGTTGGAAAGCCCCATTGCACCGCAAGCTCCTGCGCCATCGCGCCGACTGCAGCTTTCTCCGCGAGATAGTCGTCGATGTGGGCGACATGACCCCCAATCATGGCGCATGCCACCGTTAGCCGCACTGCGCTGCCGCACCGAACGCCCATAACCTTTACGTCTTCTCCCCATGCGGGGTGGTCGCTGATGCGGTCACGCGCGTTCATCTGCCGTTCGACGCCGAGCACGAGTTGTTCTAGCGCGCTCAGCGGGGCGTAGCCGGCGCCGATCGAGGTGTCGTTGGCGAGGGGAATTGACGGCCGCCGTGCGAACAGCGCCTGCAAATCCTGCGAGCCGGGTTGAACCAGTGCGTGATACCGGACGTGACGCTCAGCATCCAATGCGTGGAAATTGGCTTGTATCCAAGATCGCGACCCTTCGATCGCGATCTCTTCAATCCGCATGTCTTCGCCCCTGATCCCGGTTGTCGCACGTCCCGCCAAATAGATATCAATCGGGGAGAGCACGGAGCCGCCGCCGTACTCCGGCGCGGCGCGACCCCCGCATAACAGTGCCTTGTCGACATTGTGGTGCAAGATCTGGTCGAAACGTCGGCGATATTCCCGGCACAGATTGCGTGACAGCGTCTCCGCGAGTGCGTCACAGATCGTATCCGGGTGGCCAAGACCTTTGCGTTCGACGACCTCGACAGCGTCATCCGTGGCATCGAGCGCCGATATGATGAGGGACTGCACTGGCGACGAGCACATCACGGTTGGTCGTGCCCGGGAGCAGGCGAGTAGTGCTCGCGGTGCAGCCAAATCTTAGGTGCGACCATAGAGACCGATCAGTTCAGCCGTGGCGATAATGTGCGACCGGGCGGCGTTCTCGACGTGATGACAATGCGCGCATGGACTAGGGCTCAGCCGCTCCAGGTCCAGCGCGTAGAGCCGGAAGTGGTAGTGATGCCGTACATCGCCACGGGGCGGGCATGGCCCGCTATAGCGAGTGCGCTGGACATCATTGATCGCCTGCGGCGGGAATTCTCCTGCGTGTGGCCAGTGCTCGGTCAGCACCCGCATTGCCGGCGGGATTTTGTTAATGCCCCAGTCATCCCAAACTCCGCCTGGCGCATTCGGATCGACACAGGGGAGTGCGAAGCTGGGCGTCCCGGCAGGCGGATCAGAGCAGGCGAGCGGTGGTGAGACATCCGCGCCGTTGCAAGTGAAACGCGCGGGCATCCGGTCGTGGGACGAGAAGGCGGAGCTGGTCAGGCGCATGGTCATGTCGGCCTGTTCTCGATGGCGATGCTCGCGTCGGGACGTAAGATAACCTCCGTACCCAGCTTCGCGCTCTCTCTCGCGAGTGTCTGATGCAGCCACTTCATGTCCTGGATCGATGGACGGTTCAGCCGAAAGTGGCGGATCTGCATGGTCACCATCTCAAGCGACAACAGTCGTCCGTTGGACCCATCGATTTGCGGCAGATACATCACGGCCAGGTCCCCGCGGGTACTCCTCGTGACCCGAGATACCCTCATAATCGTTAATGAAATCGCCGCACCCATACAGCAACAGCTTTTGCCGATAGACCTCGATGCCTTTCACATGGTGCGATGAATGCCCATGAACGATATCGAACCCGCCATCGACGAGCGCATGGGCAAAGGTTCGCTGCGCATCGGTGATATCAAAGCCCCAGTTGCCGCTCCAGTGCATCGAGGCAACCAGCACATCGCCGGCATGCCGCTCGGTTCGTGCTGCTTCGGCGAGACCCGCCGCTGTTTCGACCGAGATATCAGGTAGCAGATTGACCCCGGGCTTCCCGGCGCCGGCGGCCCAGTCCCAGGACACGCCACTCGTGGTCGCAGCAAACCCGTAGACAAGGACGCGACCGTCTCCTGCCAAGGGAATTACGGCGGGCGCGGCCGCCTCGGTGGCGTCATGACCGGCCCCCGCTGTTCGGATGCCGGCACGTCGCAGCGTGGCAAGGGTCTCAAGCAGACCAGTATGCCCCCAATCGAGCACGTGGTTATTCGCTAGCACGCAGCAATCGATCTGAGCGGCGGCCAAGCAGCCCACATTGCCGGGGTGCATGCGATAGTTGATGCCTTTCGGCAAATACTGGTTGCTTGTCGTGACGGCTGTCTCGAGATTGACAATCCGGGCCACTGGCCGCACGGCGTGTAGCACTGTAAGCGCGTCGCCCCAGACATAAGCTGGTGCCACCAGGCGGGGGATCCGATGGTCGCTAGCCTCCTCGGCGAGATGCAAATAGCTCTCAGCAGAATCGCTATACGCTTCATGCAGACGTGGCTGGCTTGGATGCAGCATGATCTGATCAATGCCCCGACCAAGCATCACGTCGCCACACAGGAACAATCGGAGCCCGGTCACGATCGCATGGCCTTCAGCGGCTGATTAGCCCGGCTCCGCGTTGTCGCGCGCAGATGCCGGATCAGCTCATGTTTCATGTTCGGCGAACGGGGCGCCTGATCAGGACATTCACTGGCAGCCTGCATGACCTAATTACCCTGCACCAGTCAGCGAGCCATCATTATAGGAGACCCGCCAATTTGGCGACGCATTGATATGGATCAACAACCGCCGGCACGGAGGTGGATCATCCTCTACTGGCGGTTTCCAGGAGAAGCGCCGCATGGGCGATCGCAAACCTTTGATCGTATCGGGCGGTATCATCGCGCGTCGGTTGTTCGGCGTCGCCGATGCCATCGATCTGACCAAGGCTGAGGCGCTCTGGGCCCAGCACGCGAGACCTGCGAGCACGCGAGGTCAGCTCGTCTCTACCCCGCCCAGGGCTGTCGCCTTTGGCGTTCCGCCGCTGGAAGTTCCGTTGGAGAGCGTGCTGTTTCGGCTGTAGCGCGACAATCTGGATGGAAGCCGCATTGCCTCGCCTAAAATGCTCCCGGAGGCTGACCCGTTGCCTCACGTAACTTGCTCCCGAGCAGCGTGCTTGGGGAGCGGAGATGGGGCGGATCGGTATGGCAACACGAGCTGAGTTGGTCGGTGCGCTGACCGCACGATACACCGCGAGCGACCGGAGAAAACGAGGGCGTATCCTGGATGAATTCGTTGCAGTAAGTGGCTTGCATCGCAAGCACCCAATGCGTCTCCTTCGGGCCGGTCAGGCCAATCAGCGGTCCGGTCCACGGCGGGCGCAGCGCTTATACAGTGAGGCTGTACGCGAGGCGCTGATCGTACTGCGGGAAGCATCGGACCGCGTTTGCGGCAAGCGGCTGCGGGCACTGGTGCCGATATTGTTCGAAGCGATGGAACGGCACGGCCATCTTGAGCTCATGGCGGAGGTTCGCGCAGGATTACAGACGATGAGTGCCGCCACGATCGACCGGGCACTGCGCCAGGCGAGGGAACTGGGAGCGGTACGACAAGCGTCGTCACGCGCCGCCTTCGGCGGCGGTCCGCCGCAGCGTGCCAGTGCGGACCTTCGAGGGCTGGGACAATCCGCCGCCGGGGTTCATCGAAGCGGACCTGGTGGCACACAGCGGACCCTCAGCGAAGGGCAGCTTCGTGCAGACCTTGACGCTGACGGACATTGCGACGGGCTGGAGTGAGTGTGCGCCGTTGCTGGTGCGTGAGCAGAAGCTGTTGGCGGAGGTGTTGAGCGAAATGCGCCAGAATGCCGTTCCGGCTGCTCGGGCTCGACACGGACAACGATAGTGTGTTCATGAACGGGACGATTAAAACCTACTGCGCGGAATCAGGGTTGGTGTTTACGCGATGCCGTCCGTACCGCAAGAACGACCAGGCCTGGGTCGAGCAGAAGAACGGGGCCGTGGTCAGGCGCGCGGTTGGCCACCGGCGTTACGAGGGTCTGGAAGCGGCCGCAGCACTGGGACGGCTGTATGCGGCGTTGCGGCTGTTCGTGAATTTCTTTCAGCCGTCGTTCAAGCTGGCCGGAAAAGTTCGCGATGGCGCGAGAATCAGCAAAACATATCATTCACCTGCCACGCCATATCAGCGATTGCTGGCCGATGCGCGCACCAGCGAGGATGTCCGCCGCCACGCAATTGCGACGTATGCCACGCTGGATCCGGTTCGATTGCTGAAAACGATCCGTGAAGTCCAGCAGGAGCTGGTTGTACTTGCCGACCGTTCTGTCGTTGGTAAGGCGACGGAGCCTTCCGCTTCGACGCTGGAGCAATTCCTGTCAGGACTGCACACGGCATGGCAAGAAGGCGAGGTGCGCCCGACCAGTAAGCCGAAGGAGAAGGCCCCGCGCGGGCGTCGGCGTCCCGACCCGTTCGCAAGGGTGACGGAGTTGCTCCGGGAATGGTTTGAGGCCGAGCCATGGCGGACGTCGCGCGAACTGTTCGAGCGGCTGCAGGAATTGCATCCCGACCTGTTCCCCCACGGACAGCTCCGGACGCTACAGCGCCGCGTGAAAACGTGGCGGCGTGCGCTGGCGCACAAGATGGTCTTCGGGGCACCCACCGCGGGAGAGATGCCCGGGAAGGCATCACTCCACTCTCCCGACACAGTAGGTGTGGCGCCAGTTGCGTGACGTCACGCTTCTCAATGGAGCTCGACGCCTGATCCTTGACCGGCGGGAGTGTGCCACGGTGCTCACTCCGGGGAAGGTCCGGTGCTCGCCATCCTCGCCATGCTCGCGCGCAAGAGCGCGCTGTGCGTGGCTGCGGGTGGCTCCGCTCCTCCAAATCCCCTCCGCTGCGCGCCGCGACTTGGGCAGCGCCAGGTCGGGACGGGAAAGGCAGGCTCGCCGATCGAACAGGAAAGCAGGTCTGCGTCACGGGGCCCCTTCATGAAGCGGCGACAGACGCTTTTACGCGGCGGAACCCTCATGCTTCGATTGACAAGCTAACGTGTCGCCGGGAGCATTCAGATGAGGCAATGCTCGACCCGCTCGGGAGCATTCCTGGATGAGGCAATACGACTGTCATCCTGATTGTCGCTGCGCATTCGGCTGGACGACATCGAGGTCCAGGCGCAGGTTCCAGTCCGTCTCCATGATTTTGGCGTGGTGCGCTTGGCCTTGTAGGTTGCGACCAGTAACTTTCAGCACGCCGTCTGGCTGTATCTGCAATTCACACTCAGCTTCAGGGATGTCGAGGACCTCCTCGCTGAGCGCGGGATCACCGTCTCCTATGAGACGATCCGCCGATGGGTGACCCATTTCGGTCCGATCTATGCGCGTGGACTTCGGGCCAAACGCCCGTCGCCGACCGGACGATGGCATCTCGACGAAGTCTTCGTCTCGATCGCGGGCCGGCAGATGTATCTGTAGCGCGCTGTCGATGATGAAGGCGAGGTCCTCGACGTCCTCGTCCAAGCCAGGCGCGACAAGAATGCAGCGCTACGCTTGATGCGCAAGGTGGTGAAGAACCAGGGGCTCGTGCCCACTTCGATCATCACTGACTGCTATCCCGCCTACGATGCCGCCCTGCGTGATCTTGGCCTTTCCGCCATCCATCGTCGGGGTAAGCGGCTGAACAGCCCGGCCGAAAGTTCGTACGTTCCGATCCGACGACGAGAGCGAGAGATACAAGACTTTCGATCTGACGGATCGGCACAACGTTGCCTTTCCAGCCACTCAGCCAGCTACAACACTTTCAACATCTGCCGCCATTTGACCACCGCCAGAACCCATCGGATCCTGCGCAGCCAGGCCTTCGCCGCCTGGAAAACCGCTGTGGCCGCCGCGGACTGATGTCACAAATCGTCAGTTGTTTGACCCTGGTTTGCCAACGTGACAAACCCGGTATGCAGCATCTCGCTCTCCTCGTTGGCCCTCGCGCCTATCTTCGGGGTTTGCCGCAGATTATTTCGTGGCTTGATGATCACTGCTGAGTTTGCAGGTTCCTGCCACGCACGACCCTCTGCCGCTGATCTGCTCGGTCTTCGCGGTTTGCCAGCGCAGAGTAGGCAGATCGGCGTTCTCCGTGAGACCCGCGATCTGGCCGCTATCATTGATCTAGACTAAGCGCCGACCGCATACGGTTACGCCGCGGGGCCTGCGTTGGGCGGCCGTCAGATTGGGGCAAAGGCGGCTGGTCATTGCGACCTTAACCTTGGCCCAACGGCGCCGGGCGTTACGCCCGGCGGCTATCTGTTGGGGGAGGAGCGGCCGAACCGCGGAACCAATCATTCCGCGAGCTTTTGGCGCTGGCGTCCCGCCCCACACTCACCGTCCGCTCCCAATTTGCCACATCCCATAAGGGAAGCGAGCCGGGGGAGGCGACACCCGCTCGGGAACGAGCAACTTACTCCCGGGCCAGGCCAAGCTCTTTCCGCACGATGATGAGTTCCGGATCGTCGGGATGCACCGCAGCCGTAAATCCCAGCGAGCGGCACCATGCCTGCCCATTCGCATCGGCGCGAGCAATGTCGCCGAACACGATTGCAATGCCTCGCGCACCCGCAACCTCGAGCAACCGCGCGATCAGCAGAGGACCGATTTCGTGTCCTGCGACATCGCCGCGCATGGCCACTGCGAACATGGCGAGGCGATTGTCGGGATCCGCGGAGAAGCGAGCAATGCCGAGCACCTGCGCAGCACCCGGCAACTGGGCGATGAGTGTCATCTGGCGATCGTAATCGATCTGAGACAGGCGTGTACCCGCCATAGGAGGCAGCTCCTGCCATGGCGCAAGCAGGAGCAACCGCGCATCGATCGGTGTGATGTGCGTCAGAAACTCCTGCAGCAACGGCGCGTCCTCAGGACGCACAGGCCTCAGCCCGACGCTCGCGCCATCGCTGGGCGTTACCATACGCTCGAATTCCTCCGGGTAGGGCAATATCGCAAGCCGCTTTGTCGGCACCCCGACGCAGCGCTCCACGCCGATACGTGCGTCAAGGGCCATCACGCCCTGCGCGTCAGCGACGAGTGGATTGATGTCTAGCTCGCAAATTTCACCATGGGCGGCGGCAAGCTGGCCGACGCGAACCAATACCGTGGCGATGGCATCGATGTCCGCCGGCGGGCGGCCGCGATACCCTTGCAGCAAGCGCCAGATGCGCGTTCGCTCCATCTGGGCGTGGGCCAGCACCATGTTCAGCGGTGGCAGCTCCAGCGTGGTGTCGCCAGTGAGCTCGACCGCGATCCCGCCCTGTCCGAACACGATCACCGGCCCAAACACCCGATCCATGCTGAACCCGACAATCAGTTCGATCGAGCCTGGACGCTGCACCATCTCCTGCACGAGAAAGCCGTCCAGGCGGGCCTCCGGCCTGGCTGCCTTGATGCGTTCGAGCATGGCATACGCCTCGGTGCGCACCCTGGCAGCGCCTTCTATGTTCAGAATTACGCCCCCCAGGTCGGTCTTGTGGGTGATGTCGAGCGATCGGATCTTGATGGCGACCGGACCGCCGATCTCGATCGAAACCTCCGCTGCCTCCTCCGGATTGCTCACATAACGCGCTCGCGGCGTTGGAATGCCGTAGGCACCAAGAACGCTCGATACCTCCTCGGCGTCGAGCCAGCCCCGCCCAGCCGCAAGTGCGCGGTCAATGGCGCTACCTGCCGCATCGGCGTCGGGCGTGAAGGCCTCGGCTATTGGGGGCACCTGCATAAGCAGGTCCTGATTGCGACGATAGCGCACGCGATGCATGAAGCCCCGCACGGCATCGTCAGGTGTGTCGTAGGTCGCCATCCGTGCCTTCGCGAACAGGCGTCGCGCGGGTGCCGCCCAGTAATCGCCAAGCCAGGACGTATAGACGTTGCAGGATCTCGCCGGACGGACTGCCTCGATGACAGCCTGCGCCGCCCCGGTGGGGCTTCCCAGTGCCGTAGGGCAGTTGAGCACGAGCACTGCGTCGACCGCTTCGTCCTTCATCAGCACCGCCAGCGTATCGGCATAACGCCGCCCCGGCGCATCGCCGATGATATCGACCGGGTTGCCCCGGCTCCACGTCCTCGGAAGGATTGCGTCCAGTCTGGCGACTGTCGCCGGCGATAGGCTGGCGAGACGGCCGCCCTGGGCGATCAGCGCATCCGCTGCCATCACGCCCGGGCCACCGCCGTTTGTCAGTATGGCAAGGCGATCGCCAGATTGCGGCTGCGTCAGCGCCAGTGTCTCGACGGCGTCGAACAGCTCGGCCATCGAATCGACGCGCAGCAAGCCGGCACGGCGAAATGCAGCCGCATACACTGCGTCGGAACCGGCGAGCGCACCGGTGTGCGAGCGTGCTGCCTTGCCGGTCTCGGCAAACCGGCCGGCCTTGACCACGACGACCGGCTTTGCACGCGCCGCGTTGCGTGCCGCCGACATGAACTTGCGGGCATGCGTGATGCCTTCGACGTAGAGGAGGATCGCCCGGATAGCTGGATCGACGGCGAGATAATCGAGCATGTCGCCGAAATCGACGTCCGCCATGTCGCCAACGGAGACGACATGCGAGAACCCGATGCCGCGCGGCTGTGCCCAGTCCAGCACTGCGGTGATCATGCCGCCCGACTGGCTGACGAACGCCAGGTCGCCAGGCGGAGGAGCAACGTGTGCGAAGCTGGCATCCAAACCGATGCTGGGCACCATCACACCTACGCAGTTGGGCCCGATGATCCGCAGCAGATGCGGCTGCGCGGCGGCGAGCATCTGCTGCTGAAGCTCGAGCCCCTGGTCTCCAAGTTCAGCGAAACCGGCCGAAATGACGACGGCAGCCTTGGTGCCGCGCATCCCGAGCTGAGCAATCAGCGCAGGCACCTGATCGGGAGGCGTGGCGATGATGGCGAGATCTGGCGCTTCAGGCAGGCTTGCAATGTCCGGGTGGACCTGTAGCCCGTTCAGGCTGGCATGCCGCGGATTGACCAGATAAAGCCGCCCCTGAAAGCGGCTGCCCCGAAGGTTGCCAAGGGTGACGGTGCCCACCGCGCCAGGACGTGATGAGGCTCCGATCAGAGCCACGGAGCTGGGGGTGAAAACCTTGTCCAGGTTGCGGATCGACATTCTCGCCGCGCTCCTATGGCTAGCGTCACTCTCGCGACCTGCGCCGGCGGTGCATTGACTTAGGTCAACACCCGGAGCCGAGTGGTCCACCGGCGTCAAACCGGCACAATTCGCCGAACAGACCCTGATCGGCAATTGGTGGTACCCTGTGCTGTCCGCCGAGTTGTCCCGGCTGCTTGATCCAGGCGGCAAAGGTACCGTGGTGGACCGCGATTACCTCGGGTGGCCTGACGCCGAAGCCGCCAGACCGATGTGCCCGATAATCATTGCAGACGAGAGAAACTCGACGTCACCTGTACAACCTCCACATCGTCAAGCAGCGGCGCACGCCTTGAGCAGATTGACCCAGGTCAATCACAGGCGAGGCTCTGTGGGCGTATAGAGTTCTGTCGGGATACGGCGAAGCCCAGCCCAAGCCGCGCCGTGAGCCGCCATTGTGGGAGGCTGGTATGAAACGGATCGTGGTAGCGGTCGACTTGTCCGAGCCATCGCTTCGGGCGGTGGACCTCGCCGCCGATGTGGCGGCCATGTACGATGCGGAACTGGTGCTGCTGACGGTCGGGCACGAGATCGCCGGGCCAGATCCGGGCATGGAGGCCTATGCCCGTATGGAGCACATCCGGGAACCCGTACCCACCGTCGCCATTGAATTGATGCGCGAGGGGCTTGCCGGAGTCCGCGACCGGGCAGCGGCAAAGGGCGCACGGCACATCTCGACCGATGTCCTTGTGGGTGATCCGGCGGAGCAGATCCTGGCGTGCGCGAACGCCACACAGGCCGACCTGATCGCTCTCGGCAGCCGCGGGCACGGAAGGTTGGCCGGCCTGTTACTTGGAAGCGTCGCGCAGAAGGTCGTCGCCTTGGCGCACAGCGCGGTTCTGGTCGTGCATTGAGTGCCGGCGCACCGGGAGGGAAACCGGCTGTGAGTGACAGCAGAACCGCATCGGAGCGCCCGGATGAGTTCGAACTGATCGCCAACCTCTTTGCACCCCTTGCGCGAGGCTTCCCCGGCGCATGTGGCCTTGAGGACGATGTTGCCTATCTCACGCTCACTGACGGTCTCGTCGAGGTGGGTGAAGAGCTAGTGCTCAAGACCGATGCGCTCGTCTCTGGGGTGCATTTTCTGGCGAATGATCCCGGCGATCTGGTTGCCCGCAAGCTGCTACGGGTGAATCTTTCGGATCTTGCTGCCAAGGGGGCACGACCGATCGTCTACATGCTCGCCGCCATGCTTCCAGCTTCCCTCGAATACGGTTGGCTCCAGCGCTTTGCCCAAGGCCTCCAGGCTGATCAGGATGAATTCGGCATCCTGCTCGCTGGTGGCGACACCGACGCTACACCGGGGCCGCTTGCTCTTTCGCTCAGCGTCATCGGTGCCATTCCTGCCGGCCAGCGCCTGCTGCGGTCTGCGGCGCAGGTGGGGGACGCCGTGTTCGTCTCGGGCACGATCGGCGATGGAGCCTTGGGTCTTGCAGTAATCCTGGGGCAATTGACTGGTGTGTCGCAAAGCGACGCCGGCTTCCTGGCCGATCGCTATCGGCTGCCACGTCCAAGGCTTGCACTCGGCAGGCGCCTGCGCGGCCTTGTGCACGCAACGATGGACATCTCGGATGGCTTGGTGGGCGATCTGCAGCACATCTGTGATGCGTCCCATGTGGGCGCAACAATGGAGATCGATCGTCTGCCCCTTTCCGATGCGGCGAAAGCCGTAATCGCGAACGCACCCACCTGGATCGAAACTGTGATCGGTGGTGGTGACGACTACGAGCTGCTATTCACGGCACCCCCTCCACACCAGGAGGCGCTCATTTCGCTCGGCTGGAGTGTTGGCGTGCCCATAACTCGCATCGGCAGCATCGATGGTAACAAGGGAGTGCGGGTTATTAACGCCGATGGCCGGGAGATCGCGCCAACCAAGATCGGCTATCGCCATTTCTGATGCGATGCGCGGTGACAAGCCAGACTAGACGCCGCCGCCAAGCTCCGACGGGAAATGCCCCTCCTTGTGCTTCGTCAAGGCTTCCTCGTGCCTGTTTCGATATGCGCGATTTGAAGCGCGTTTCCGCGAAGCGAGGAGCTCGACCTTCTCGTAGTCTGCCCGCAGCGACCAAACCTCAACATCCTTGAGTTCGGCGAATCTTTGCCTGGCGAGTTCGATTGCGCGGCCTTGGCCAGGCGCACGAACTTCGACCGAGCCTTGGCACGCGTCGACCGGACGACCGTAGCTATCTGTAAGGTTCTTGAAAAAGCTGACACGGTAGATCTGCTCCATCACTTCTCTCCTGTCGAGCGCAACCGTATGCAGGGCGGTCGAATGGCTGCCTTGACGTAGATCAATCAAATAGATCACGGCTTCGTGCATCGACGGCGGCGTGGTATCTCTGAGGCACGGAAACGATGGCAGGCACACTCCGAGTGCGGCTGGCATCCTCGCGCGTAACCGCTTTGGGACAGCGAGGCGGGGACCGCGAGCCAGACTGGTGGTGACGTGCTACGTGAAAGCCTGGTGATCGACGGCGCGCATGGCGAAGGTGGTGGGCAGATCCTCCGCACCGGTCTTGCTCTTGCTGCCCTGCTCGGCCGGCCGGTGCAGTTCACGCGCATCCGCGCCAGGCGCCCCCATCCTGGACTGGCCGCGCAGCACCTGACCGCCGTGCGTGCCGCTGCTGCGCTGTGTGCTGCCACACTCGACGGCGACGTGCTCAATTCCCAGGAGCTGCTCTTCGCGCCGGAGCGCGAGGTCAAGTCAGGCAGCTACGCATTCGATGTCGCGGCCGCGCGCGAGGGTGGCAGCGCTGGCGGAACAAGCCTCGTGCTGCAAATGATCCTGTTGCCATTAGCATTGACGGCCGGTCGCAGCGAGGTCCTGCTGCAAGGCGGCACGCATCTGACGCAGAGCCCAGCCTTCGATTATGTGCGGGACGTCTGGCTGCCCGCATTGCGGCGCCTCGGCATCCGCGCCAGCGTCGCGCTGGACGCCTGGGGCTGGTATCCGATCGGGAAGGGCGCGATCCGCGCGGAAATCGCCGGCGCGCCGCCACACCGGGGCGGCCTCACACCCCTGCAATTGCTGATGCCGGGGCCTCTGTTAGGCGTCAGCGGTCGCGCGGTTGCGGCCAACCTGCCGGCGCATATACCACAGCGCATGGCCGACCGCGCGTCGGCACTGATCGCTTCCCTCGGAACGAAGGTCGATATACACATCGAGTGCGTGCATGCCGCTTGTCCTGGCACCGGCATTTTCCTTGTCGCAGAATATCAACACGCCCGCGCCGGTTTCAGCGCCCTGGGAGCGCGCGGCAAGCCCTCGGAGCAGGTGGCCGAGGCATTGCTGCGACATTATGCAAGTGGCGCTGCAGTCGAACGTCACCTCGCCGATCAGTTGTTGCTTCCGCTGTCTCTCGCAGCTGGGCCGTCACACCTCACGGTCGAGCGGGTGACGCGGCATCTTGAAACAAATGCCTGGGTCATCCAGCGGTTCGGCGTTGCTGACATCGCGGTGCAGCCGATGGAGTCCGGAACCGCAGAAGTCGTGATCACCCCGCAGGCGCCTCCCGAATTGATCCAGATCAATGCGTCGGCTGCCTCGTGCTTCTACCGAGACACCTTGCCATACGATGGTCTGAACTCTCAGGCGGGAGCCAACCATGCAAACATTCGTCATGCTGACCCGTTTGACCCCCGAGGCCGTGCGCTCGCCCCGTGCCCTTGAGGACCTGGAGCGCAAGGTGGCGGAACATCTGCGCGTGGCCTGTCCCCAGGTGGAGTGGGTCGGCAGCTATGCGGTGCTTGGCCCGTATGACTACGTCGATATCTTCCGTGCGCCGGACCTGGATACGGCGACCAAGGTATCTACCGTCGTACGGACCTACGGTCACGCCCAGACCGAAACCTGGGCAGCCACGGAGTGGGCCCACTTCAAGGAAGTCGTCCGTTCTATCGAGGAAAAGGCTTCCAAGGCTCCCGCCTGACGCTTGGGAGCGCACATCGCGTCCCGGCCAAGGACGATCGGATTGCCGCATGCCGCACTACGACAATCTTGTATGCCTGAAGATCGCCGGCAGACGGCGCCGTATTCGCCGCTGTCAGAATTTTGTCGAGCTTGATCTGCTCCACCTCAGTCGCCTAGTACCCCGGATCGACTGCCTTGCGGAGATGGCTTCAAAGAATTCCACGGTGGTCCCCTGTACATGATGCGATCGCTCCACGGCCGTGATGCGGCTTCCTTGTACAGTGACATGAGAGGCGTGTAACATGGCGTTCGTGCTGAGCAGCCCCGCTTTTGGGAATGGAGGCGAGATCCCCTCCCGCTACACGGGCGACGGCGCGAACCTTTCCCCTCTGCAGCAATGGTCCGGTGCTCCACCGCAGACACAGAGCTTTGTGCTCATCATGGAAGACCTGGACGCACCAGTGCGCCCCACCCGGCACTGGGGGCTGTATGACATCATGCCGGAGCGAACCATTCTGCCGGCGGCGGTCGGTCACGGCGTCAAGACAGAGCCGATGGGACACTGCATCAACGATTTCGGTCATTCGCACTATGATGGTCCTGCGCCGACGGATGGCGATGGGCCGCATCGCTACCTGTTCACCGTCGCCGCACTCGACATCGCAGTACCGGTGCCGATTCCCAAGGAGCCGATCGCGGATCTCTGGGATGCCGCACGGTCGCATATCATCGCCGAGACGTCGCTGGTAGGAACCCACGGAGGCAGGCGGCATTCGTCTGCGCGCAGTAGCACACCGTAGCGCAGCCAGGATATTATGCAGCGACGTCGACTTGCCATCGTGGGACTGGGCCGCCTCGGGCAGGCATGCGCCCACGCTGTCCTCGAATCGGATGACCTGACGCTGACTGGCCTTGTTCGCAGGGCAGAGACGGTGCTCAATCCGCTTCCCACGCAACTCGCAGGCATTCCCTCGGTGACACACCCGAGTGAACTGGGTGCAGTCGATGCGGTCTTGATCTGTCTGCCTACCGAGCTGGTGTGCGAACTTGCCACCGACCTGCTGCGGCACCGCACGCCCATCGTAGAAGCTGCCGCGCTCGATGGCATCGCGCGCCAGACGCACTGGCGGGAGATCGATCGTATGGCACTGCGGCGCGGCGTGCCAGCTGTCGTGGGCGCCGGATGGGACCCGGGAGTCCGCACGCTGTTTGAAGGCCTGTTCGCGATGGTTTGCCCGAGGGGAGGCACCCGGACGCACGACCGGCCCGGCGTCAGCCTTCACCACACGCTTGCCGCGCGAGCCATTCCCGGCGTCCGTGATGCACTTTGCGCGGAGTTCAGAGGAGCGAATGGCACGTTGCAGCGCTACGTCTATGTGGAACTTGCTCCTGGCGCAAATCTTGAGCCTGCCGCCCAGGCGATCCAAAGCGATCCTCTGTTCCTCGACGAGGAGACGCTGGTTCTGCCGGCGGGCAGCGTGGCCACACTCGAGGAGGAGGGTCATGGGCTGGTCATCGAGCGTTGGGGACGGGCGGGCGGCAAGGACCATCAGCGGTTTTTACTGGAGGGTCGGTTCGACCGCATTGCCATCGCTGGGCAGATGATGATGTCCGCCGCGCGGGCGCTGGTGACGCTCCGACCGGGCGCGCATCCGCTGGATACTATTCCGCTAGCTAGCCTGCACCCACATTCGACCAGCAAGGAGGCGTAGGCGGAGCGGTCCAGCTCGCGCCAAAGGATCGTTTGATCGAGGTCAACGCAATGGAGACCGGCGCCGTTCTAATCTGCCGGGCACAGGTCAAGGAGACTGTCATGCAGGAGCCGCTTCGCATTGCTTTCCGCAACATGGAGCCACCCATCGGCGCCGAAGACGAGGTTCGCGACCGTGCCGCCGAACTCGAACGCTTCTTCGATCGGATCATAGCCTGTAACGTGGTGGTGGAGGCACGCCACCGGCGTCACCACCAGGGTAATCTCTATCACCTCCGCATCGAGCTGATCGTGCCTGACCGCGAGATTGTCGTGCGTCGCGAGCCGCCCGAGCATCATGCCCACGAGGATCTGCACGTCGCAATCCGCGATGCCTTTGATGCAGCGCAGCGCCAGATTCAGGACCATGCCCGTGAAATGCGAAGCGATATCAAGACGCATGCTGCGCCGACGATTGGGACCATTGTCCGCCTCTTGCCGGATTATGGCTTCCTGGTCACCGACGCGGGCGACGAAGTCTATCTACATCGAAATGCTGTTCTCGGCCGTGGTTTCGACAAACTGAACGCTGGCGACAAGGTCCGTTACGTGGTTCACGAAGGCGAAGGCGAGCAAGGGGCGCAGGCGAGCACTGTGATCCCACTCTAGTCAAATCATCTGCTGGCGCGAGGTTGCACATTGCATCGCGCGACCTCTGAGCGCGGGGACGACTGCTTGCTCAGGTAGTTTCCTCGGCCTCGGTCCATAGTGTTCGAATGTGGCCAGGCAGGGCGTCCCTTACATTCTCAGCCAGCCCAGGTGTGACATGCCGGCCAAGCACAGAGAGAACGCTCCGTGTAGCCAGTCTGACGTTGACCGGCCGAATACCGCCAAACCCGGAGGTGACACACGCGAGGAATTCGTCTTCGGTCGCGAGTTGCTCTGCATCGTGGCCTGGTCGGAACTGGTCGTAGTAAGTTCCGCGCACCAGGAGCGGCAGTTGGGCACCGAGGTGCGCAGCGAGGCCCAGCGGCAGGCGGTCACGCAAGGTTCTCAGAACGGCACCCAGGACATGCCATGCAACACCTCGGTCGGGCCCAATCACATCCATGATCTCGTCGAGCCAGATGTTTGTCGTCTGCAGCGTCTTGTCGAAAACATCAAGACCAGTGGTGCTCATGATATCCCTCCAACGAGATGGCGCCTTGGCCGCACATTGGTGCAGCGCGTCCTCTGTCATCGAGTGATAATCTGTCCGGCTGCACAGTTATGCATTGACCTTGATCAATCGCATCTACCTCAGCGAGCGACAGCCCGGCTCTGTGGGCCACCGAGGTTGATCCAGTTCAATGCTGTGTGAGACTGGCATATCCTAGAGTTATTTCGCAGGCGCGGGCGAACGCGGCATGCGAAAGGAATCCAGGATGATGCGACACCTGGCTCTAGCCTTCGGTCTTCTGCTCGGCTCTACCGTGTCGCTGGTGTTTGCCCAGACGACGCTGCAAACATTTCCTTTGGGTGTGCCGCCTGGAACCAATCCACGCACCGGCGCGCGTCCGGGCAACGAGATCGGCACGGGCAGCTCGCTACCGATGTCGGATAAGGCCAGCAACATCACCGAGGCCGATACACGCTCGGTGCTCGCGCCCAATTTGCCTCCTCCACCCCGTGGCGAGAATGCTTCTCCCCGCGACTATCTCGCCGCAGCCCGGGGAGCGCTCGCAGCGGGGCGCACGGGCGAGGCACAGCAGGCGTTGGAAATGGCGGAAACCCGGGCGCTCGATCGCTCAGTCCCGCTGTTTCAGACGGCGGGGCCGATAGAGGATCCGCTTGTTGCTGAAATAGAGGACGCGCTGCACACCCTGAGCGTTGGTGACCGGTTGCGCAGCATGCGCATCATAGAAGCCTCGATCGCACGGCTGGGGTCTTCTGGTCATCCTTGAACCGCCGATAGGGCGCATGGTGGTCATCAAGTGGACTTGATCTGCGTCAACGGCGAACGGTGCTCAGCAAGTTAACGTGGTGCTGCATCAGTCTGATGGGAGCTGGAGATGACCACGACGGACAAAGATCGCAAGCGAAAAATCCGGGCGCGCACACAGCGTCTATGGCGGGCGGATGGCGCACCAAAGGGCCGCCTGTCGGAGTACATGGAACGCGCGCGCGGGTTGGTGTCGATTGAGGAGCATCCTGCAGCAGCGCTGCTGCCCAACCCGATGACGCAGCACCACGGGCAGGTCCCTGGTGCAGAGCCGGTCGAGGAAGCGGAGGTCATGGAAAATCTCGGCGAGTTCCCCGGTCGGCTTACAGACCAGGGTGATCGTGCTCCTGTTCCCCTGACAAGGAAGATGGCGCGTCGGTTGCTGTGTGGCACTTGAGATTATGGAGAATGGACCGTCAACGCTGGATGGGGCAGGCGGCCAGCGCGATCAGGCGGCCGTCGAGCTCGTTGGTTTGACACGTCGGTTCGGTGCCCTCACCGCCGTCGATGACGTCAGCTTCAGAGTTGCCCCCGGCGAGATATTCGGCCTGATCGGGGCAAATGGCGCAGGCAAGAGCACGGTCATCAAGATGCTCACCACGCTCCTGCCGCCGAGTGGCGGCGCGGCGCGGGTCGCAGGCTTCGACGTGACGCGCCAACCAACGAATGTGCGCCGTCATATCGGCTACGTTCCGCAATTGCTGTCGGCTGACGGTGCACTCACCGCCTGGGAGAACCTGCTGCTCTCAGCGCGCCTCTACAACGTTCCGCACAATGAGGTACGCACGCGCATCGAACACGCGCTCAGCGCCATGGAGCTGACCGCGTTCGCACACCATCTTGTTCAGGGATTCTCCGGCGGCATGATCCGGCGGCTCGAAATCGCGCAGAGCATGCTGCACCATCCGCGTGTCCTGTTCATGGACGAGCCGACCGTGGGGTTGGACCCGGTGGCGCGCCGAACGGTTCTGGATCACGTACGAAGTCTGCGAGAGCGTTTCGGAACGACCGTCCTGATCACCAGCCACTACATGGAGGAAGTCGAGGAGCTGTGCGGGCGCATAGCGGTCCTGAGCCACGGCCGTCTCGTAGCGATCGGCACCCCAAGTGAACTGAAGGCGCGGATCGGGCCACAGGCGACACTTGATGACGTATTTGCGGCCCTGGCCGGTCCTGCTGTGCCGACCGAGGAACAGGGCGCGGGTTATAGTGGTGTTCGCCAGGTGAGACGGGCGGCTCGAACCCATGGCTAGAGCTTCGGTGGGATCGGCCGGATCCTATCTGCGCCAAGCCTTTGCCATCGGAGCGGCGGAAGTTCAGAAGCTATGCCACGACCCCTTCGAGCTGTTCACCCGTGCGATACAGCCCGTGCTTTGGCTGGTGCTGTCGGCGAGGTCATGGAGCGTTCGCATGGCCTGACCACGGGCGGGCTGGACTACCTTGATTTCCTCGCCGCCGGCATCCTGTCACAAAGCGTGCTGTTTGTTGCGATCTTCTACGGCATCGCGGCGATCTGGGAGCGCGATCTTGGCATCCTGCATCGCTACCTCGTCAGCCCCGCGCCGCGCTCGGCGCTGGTTCTGGGCAAGGCCGCATCCGCCGGTGTGCGAGGGCTGTCGCAGTCAGTCGTGGTCTACATGCTGGCCATGCTGCTCGGCGTCGCCGTCAGCCTTGCGCCGATGCGTCTTATCGGCATGGCTCTGCTGATTGTCCTTGGTGCGGGTCTGTTCTCCACGCTGTCACTGATCATTGCGTGCCTGGTGAAGACACGCGAGCGGTTCATGGGAATCGGCCAGGTCATCACCATGCCGATCTTCTTTGCCAGTAACGCCATCTATCCGTTGGAGATCATGCCCGCCTGGCTGAGGATCCTATCCCGGGCGAACCCGCTGACATACGAAGTGGATGCATTGCGGGCCTTGATGATTCGCGGCGCCAGCAGCGTTTTCGGCATCGGCACGGATTTCACGGTCCTGGTGATCGGCTTCGGTATTCTGGTGATGGTTGCGGCCCGCTTGTATGGGCGCATGGGAAGCTGACATGACAACAAGACGCGTCCCGAAGCTGGCCGACTGGAATGTCGTCGTCACCTTGCCGGAGAACACATTTCACGAAGCGCGCCGCATGCTCAGTCGCTGGGGTCCGGTCGAGGGGACCGGCTACTACAACGTGCTTGTCATGCATGTTGCGGATCCGAACGCCTTCCTTGCTGACTTCGCCGCAGTGGTCGCCGAAACGCCAGGTCTTCTCAACTTTGTGTCGCATGTTGTGCCGGTACAGCAGAGCTTTCCGTTTGACAGCAGCGAGGCGTTCGAACGCGAAGCGCGGGCCGTCGCACTCGGTCGGCTTTCCGATCTGGCCGGCGCGAGCTTTTATGTCCGACTGCATCGCCGAGGGTTCAAGGGGATCATCTCCACACAGCCGGAAGAGCGTTTCCTCGATGAAGTGCTGCTCGGGGCGCTAGCAGACGTCGGTACGCCTGGCCGGATCAGTTTCGCCGATCCCGATAGGGTAATCCAGATCGAGACCGTCGATGGCCGGGCCGGGATGTCGCTCTGGACACGCGAAGATCTGCGTCGCTTCCCGTTTCTCGGAGTTCGATTGAACGCGCACGGCGGGTGCGCTTGAACCGGTGACGCAGGCGGTGATCACAGTTCCTGCGTATTTCAATGACAATCAGCGAAGTGCGACGAAGGACGCCGCCAGGATCGCCGGGCTTGAGGCCGTGAGTTTGGTCTACGAACCCACCGCGGCTTCGCTCGCCGATGGCCTCGATCGGTTTGGCTAGGGCCCGCGGATCGCCGTGATCGATTTCGGCGGCGGCACGCTCGACGTCACGATCTTGGAATTCGGCAAGGGCGTGTTCGTGGTGAAGGCCACCAGCGGCAATACCCAGCTCGGCGGCGCGGACATGGGCCGGGTCATCCAGCAACAACTGGCGGCCAGATTCCGCGAACAGACCGGTATCGATGTCACCACCGACCGCGCGGCGTCTGCCCACGTGAAGGAGGCGAGCGAGGTGGTGAAAATCGAGCTCTCCACCAGCACAACAACGCACTTCCGCGCGGCGTGCCCGACGGGTCCGGTGCACCTCCTGGGGCTGGATCTGACGCGGGTCGAACTGGAGCGGCTGCTGCGGCTGGTCATCGAGCGCTGTCGCGAGCCTGTGTTTCAGGCATTCCGCGATGCCGGCATTGCGCCGAACCAGATCGACCGGCTGGTCTTCGTCGGCGGCCCGACGCACCGGCTCAACCCGGCTTCCAAAGGCCGAAAAGCAGCGGATGATGGATCAGGCGCAGCGCTATGCCGAGGAGGACAAGAAGCGGCGCGAGACTGCAGACACGCTGAACGCCGCCGACTTGGTCTGCTACCAAGCCGAGCGCACGCTCGCCGAGTTTGGCGCCAAGTTGCCGGCCGATCTGTGTGGCCGCGTGGCGCCGGCGTTGCGGGAAGCGCGACAGCCTGTGGCGAAGCGCGATGCTCCTGCAGCCGAGCAGAAGGCGAATGCGCTGAAGACCGTGCTGTAGGAGCCGGGACAGGCGCTGTATGCCCAGGCGCCGCAGCCGGGAGCCAAAGCGCGAGCCGCCGGTCCGGCCTCAGGTGCACGGGTGGTCGATGCGGAGTATCGCGACACGGCCGGCGCCAAGCCGTAAAAGGTGATCGCGCGCCTTGGCCGGTCAGGACGATTTCTATGAGATGCTCGGCGTCCCACGCGACGCCGATGAGAATGCGATCAAGGACGCATTCCGCCAGCTGGCGCTGAAATACCATCCGGACCGCAACAAGGATCCGGCCGCCGCCGAGAAGGTCAAGCGGATCGCCGAGGCCTACTCGGTCCTGAGCGACCCGAAGAAGCCGGCCGAATACGATGTCCGCAGCCGCGCCGGTGTCGCTGGCTTCTCGCCCGAGGACCTGTTCGGCGGCGTGGACTTCGATGACATCTTTGGCGGGCTGGGATTTCGCGGCGGTGGCATGTTCGATCGTCTGTTTGGCCGCCCAAGCAGGCCAGCCCGCGGGCAGGATCTGGAAGTCCGCGTGACCGTCCCGCTCGATCGCGTGATGCATGGCGGCGAAGAGCAGGTGCACATCGCCCACCCTATGGCCTGCCACGGCTCCGGCGCCATGGCCGGCACGACGCCCCGCCGCTGTGCGGCCTGTGGCGGGACCGGACAGCAGGTCCGCCACCAGCGTCGCGACGGCGTCAGTCTGCAGCAGATCACCACGCGCCCGGACTGCGGCAGCCGCGGCAACTTCATCGCCTCGCCATGCCCGAGTGCGGCGGGAGCGGCCAGACCAGGCGCGACGAGGTGCTTACCGTGCGAATACCGGTGGGCGCCGACCAGGGGTTGGCCCTGCGCATCCCAGGCCGCGGCATGCCCGGCGAGAAGCTGGACCTGCCGCCGGGTGACCTGTTCGTCATCGTTGACACCGCCGAGGATTCGCGGGTCGAACGCCAGGATTGCGATTTCTATCGGACGGAGGCGGTCGATGTAGTGGACGCCGTCCTCGGCACGACGATGTGCCGACGCTCGATGGGCCCGCCTCAGTCGGCACCCAATCCGACGCTCTGCTGCGCCTGCGCGGCAAAGGCCTGCCGCGGTTCGGCGAGGGTGTTCGCGGCGATCTGTATGTCCGAGTGCGGGTGCAGGTTCCCGAACACCTGACGGCCACGCAGCGCCGGCTGTTCGAGCGGCTACGGACGCTTCAGCGGGAGGGCGGACGAAAGTAGGGCAGGGCTATTGACTGTCCTGGAAAGTATTCCTATATAGGCGTCATTGGCGCGTCCGCGCATTGCAGCATCTCACAACCTGAAATCAACCATAGCTCAACGGGTCGCGACGTCGGCTCGCTGGCGCCGAACCAAGCGCACCAAAGGGAGGAATCGATCATGGCCATGTCTGTTCTGAGCGTCGCTCCTGAAGGCGACCTCACACATTATCTCCAGGAAATCCGCAAGTTCCCCATGCTCTCGCCCGAAGAGGAGCTCGCGCTCGCCAGGCAGTGGCGCGATCGTCAAGAGCCGGCGGCTGCCCACAAGCTTGTCACCTCGCACCTTCGGCTCGCCGCCAAGATGGCCATGGGCTATCGCGGCTACGGTCTGCCTCTGGGCGAATTGATCGGCGAAGCCAATGTGGGGCTGACCCAGGCGGTGCGGCGCTTCGATCCCGAGCGCGGCTTCCGCCTCGCTACCTACGCGATGTGGTGGATCAGGGCGGCGATCAACGAATACGTTCTGCACAACTGGTCGCTGGTGAAGATGGGCACCACGGCGGCGCAGAAGAAGCTGTTCTTCAACCTGCGCCGGCTGAAGGGGCAGATGCAGGCGATCGACGACAGCGATCTGAAGCCTGAGCAGGTCACTGCCATCGCCAAGGTCCTGGCCGTGCCCGAGCAGGACGTGGTGAGCATGAACCACCGTCTCACGGCGCCTGACTACAGCCTGAACGTCATGGTCGGCGGTGATTCGGATAGCGAATGGCAGGACTGGCTCGCCGATGAGCGCGATAATCCTGAGGTCGCGTTCGCCGAACAGGAAGAGGCGGGCACCCGTTCGGCGCTGCTTGCCAACGCACTGAAGACGCTGAAGGAGCGCGAGCGCCATATTCTGACCGAGCGACGGCTGAACGACGAACCGCAGACGCTCGAGGAGCTATCGCACCAGTATGGCGTCTCGCGCGAGCGGGTGCGCCAGATCGAGGCGCGTGCCTTCGAGAAGGTGCAGAAGGCCATGCAGGCGCAGATCACCGAGCGCCGGCTGCAATCGCTTGCAGCCAACCGCTCCTCGGATGTGCGCCTGGCTGAAGCTGCCTGATCCAGGCGCGGCAGCTTACTCACCAGTCGGTAATATAGACGACACTCGGCGCCTTGAAGAATGACCGTATCAACCGAGGCATGCGCTTGATGACGCTGAGTTGCGCCTCGATCTTCGCCTGCAGCTTTTCGCCTCGCCGCAGCGGTGCTCTTGCGACGCCGGTGCGTTTCATATGGCTCCAAACCAGTTCATCGGGGTTCAGTTCAGGCGCGTAGCCGGGCAGAAAATGCAGCGTCAGCATGCCCTTCGTGGAGGCAACGTAGGTCTTCGCCAGTGCGGTCTTGTGCGCGGGAAGCCCGTCGAGGACCAAGTGCACCGGCTTTGAACGACGCCGCATCATGCGTCGCAGCAGCGAGACAAACAACTCGGCGTTCAGTCCGCCTTGGTAGGTGCAATACCAGAACCCACCCCGTGCGTTCACCGCGGAGGCCGCACTGATCGACTGCCGCTGGCCAGGGCGTTCGACCACAGGCGTCTGACCCTTCTTGCCCCAGGTCTTGCCGTGCACGCTATCGGCGCGAAAGCCCGACTCATCCCAGAAATACACCTCACCGCCCGAGGCCTTTGCCTGTCTGGCAATGGCAGGATACCGTTCGCGCTGCCACGCCTCAATCGCTTCAGGATCGCGCTGGTAAGCGCGTTGCAGCGGCTTTTGCGGTGTCAGTCCCACCTTGGCGAGCAGTTCTCCAACTGCCGTCACACCAAGCCGAATGGCAAATTTCCGCTCGATCAGCTCGGCCACCACCGACCGCGTCCACAATCCGAAGTCCAGGCCATACTGACGCGGATCGCGGCCATTGATCCAGCGAAACACCTGTTGCTCCTGGTGCGGTGTCAAACTGCGTGGCCGACCCGTCGCCGGCCTCGAGTGCAGCGCTCTCAGTCCCACTCCCGGCTTCGCTGCCGCGCTGAGCCAGCGGTAGATCGTCGTGCGATTGAAACCATACGAAGCAACCACCGATGACGGACGCTCCCCGCTCCGCACACGCTCCACCGACATCAATCGAATGGCTTCCAGCGTCCGATGATCAAAACCCCGCCCATCTCGCTTCATCCCGCCGTTATAGCACCACCCACCGCCTTGTACAATAGGAATGTCGTCTTAATTCCCAACTGGTGAGTAACTTAGGCGGAGGCGATCTCGACGGCCTCCGGCCCCTTCACGCCCTGGCGCACCTTGACCCTGACCGGCATGCCTTGTTCCAGGCTCAGGCCGGATCGGGCTGCGGTGGAGGCATGCACGAAGATGTCCTGCGTGCCCATCTCTGGCGTGACGAAGCCGAAGCCCTTCTGCTCGTTCCACCACTTCACCACGCCGTGGACACTGCCTGCCGTGGGCGCGTGTCGTTCCGGCGGATTGGCAGTTGCCTTCGCTTCCAGGACCTCGGTGACCTGGCGCCCCTTAAGGCCTAGCCCGACACCGATGCGAACGGTGTCACCCTGATTGACGTTGAGACCCGCTCGGGCAAGGACCGAACCATGCAGAAAAACATCCGTGCCGTCTTCAAGCGCCACGAAGCCAAAGCCTTTCTCGGCGTTGAACCATTTGACGCGGCCGAACACGACCGCTTCCGTTGTTGTGATTGGCCCACGCTGCTGGGCGGGGCGATTGAGGCGAGGGGAGCTGAGTATCTGGCTTCCCTGATTGCGCCGCTGGGATGTGCGGCGCGGCTGATCGAAATATGACATCGCTCTCGTCGGGTTGGAGAAAACGGCCTGCATTCGACGCAGCGGACAAATATCCAATGACGGCGAGAGGCCACGCGGCGCGCAAAAACCGCGTGCCGGCGCTGCATATAGGCCCACGTCACAGAATTCCAAGCGCTCCCACTCGATTGCGTTCCATTGACCTGGGTCAATGCCGATCGCGCTGCTCAGCGCAAGGTTAGGCTTACCGTGCGGCAGCGGGGAGCATGGCGGCCATGCCTGAAGCAGTGCAGCATCTCATCCGGAGCTATGAGCAGGAATTGACCCAGCTTCGTGGTTTGATCGTCCAGATGGGCGGCATCGTCGAATTGCAGTTCGAATTGGCCACCCAGGCAGTGATCGACCGGGACGCTGAAGCGGCGACCCAGGCAGTCGAGGCCGATCCCAAAGTGGACGCATTGGAGCGGGACATCGAGCAATTCGTCATTCGCCTCCTCGCTCTACGTCAGCCAATGGCGGGTGATCTTCGCCTGATCATCGGAGCGCTGAAGGCAAGCGATGACCTCGAACGTATCGGCGACTATGCCGCCAACGTCGCAAAGCGTTCCATTGTGCTCACCCAGGCGCCTCCGTCGTTCAGCCTGATCGGCCTCGCTCATATGGCAGACCTGGTGCGGCAGAATTTGCACAGGATGGTCACTGCGCTCGATGACTCTGATGCCGCCATGGCGGCCGAGATCTGGCGTGCCGACAAGGCCGTGGATGACATGTACAATGCCGTGTTCCGCGAGCTGATGACCTACATGCTGGAGAACTCACACAACATCACGCCCTGCACACACCTGCTCTTTGTCGCTCGAAGCCTTGAGCGCATCGGTGATCATACAACCAATGTGGCTGAGACCATGTATTACGCGACCACGGGGGAAGAACTGTCAGGGCCGCGGCCGAAGACTGAAAGCGACATATATCTGCCGTAAGGCCGAACGGAGAGCACATTGATGGCTGAGGCGAACCACGTTGACGTGGAGGCTCTGGCTGGGTTCGCGATCGTCCGCGTCCATCGGAATGGCGACATACCGCGCGACTATCTGCGCGCGTTCCAGATCGTGGGCAAGGACGGCCTGGCCCACCTGGGATATGGCTCCCGAACAGCCGCCCACGTGTTTGACAGCCGCAGGGAAGCCGAGGACGTCGTGAGGCGCCTTCGCCGGCGAGCGGCCTTCGGGGCATATGACTATCTGGTTGAGGAGGTCGTTGGACAGGCCGGCGCTTGCCCGGGTTGACGCTCGGACGGCGTCGCTTGGTTCCTGCGTGTCTGGAACCGCCGCTGCTATGCATACTGCTCGGGCGCCTGCGTCTCGGCAAGCTCCCAGCTGAGAGCATTGATCTCCGCCAGCACCTGCTCATCAACGAAGCCTTCGCCCATCGAGCAATACCAGTCCATGTAGTCGCCCTCGCAACGCAACATTGCCACGATGCTGCCCGCGTGCCGCCAACTGCAGTGCCACACCGTTCCGGTTGCTACATGGCGCCAGACCGTGTTGCAGAGCGCGCCATAGAGCAGCGTGGCGATGCTGTCGCTGCGCACGAGTTCCCTGATTCGCCGGGACAACCCAAGGTCACGTTCGAGAAGGGGGGCTGCGTCATTGGCTGCTCGTCTGCGTCATGCAGATCAGCATCGCGCTCGTCGACGAAGCGCGACGCGATGCCAGGCTCGATGACCAGCCGACCTCGGCGGCGAACCACCGTGCCCGGGAGACAGCGGATCCAGACCCGGCGTGCGTCGTCCGCTGCGATGTGCCGCAAGAGGCATTCTGCATCGGTGAGGGTGCCATCAGGCGCAGACACCCACTCGCGCTCACCGGGGCTCCATCCAACAAGGTGAGCGCGCCTTCCCCATGTCGCACGCGCTGTGTGCGGGCTTCTCGATCTGCGGCTGCGCTTTCCATGAATTCAGCCAGGTCATTGTTGATCTCTGCCTACTCGGACTCATCGTCAGATCAGGTCGCATGGCCGTGGCAGAAGCCCGCTACCGGGTTGCGCAACATGGGTGCAACCCCGCGGTCTTGCCAGACCTGCGCGAGCGATACACGCACTCAGCCAGCCTTAACCTCGACCTTGCGTTCCGGCTTGATCGCCTCCGGCTTCTTCGGCAGTGTGACCGTCAGCACGCCCTTCTTGAAGCTCGCCTCGATCTTGTCGGCGTCCACGCCATCGGGCAGCGAGAAGGAACGCTGGAAGGCGCCGTAGCGGCGTTCGGACAGGTAGTAGTCCTTCTTCTTCTCTTCCTTCTCCTCCTTTTTCTCGCCCTTGATGGTCATCACGTCATCGGTGACCTTCACCTCGACGTCCTTCTCCTCGATGCCCGGCAGCTCGGCGGCGACCTGGTAGTCCTTCTCCCGTTCGACGATATCGACTACCGGCGCCGTGACGCCGCGTCGCCAGAAAGGCTCAATGTCGAACGGGCTGCGCGATGGGAAACGCCAGAACCCCCGATCGAAATCCTCGAATAGCCGATCCACTTCGTGACGCAGGCTTTCGAACGGCCGCCAGGCAGCCGGTACGGCTGCCCGCTCTGCCGGCTTCTCCTCGGTCTTAGCAGGGATTTTCGTCTCGACGTCAGCCATGATGCATTCCTCCTCTGATCAGCGGATAGGACCACGATCCAGGAGCGGTGGTCCGGACCTCACGTAGCGCCGGCCGGGTTTGCGCGCGTTGATTCAGGTCAATCGTTCGCTCAACTCGGCCCTTGCCGGGTGGTGCAACATCGATCGCAACGAATGCAGCACGGCCGTCACGGAACACGCGCAGCAGGACCGCACGACCTTCCTGCTGAGCCTGGCGGATCGCACGCGTTGCCTCGCGGACGTCGTTGACCGCACCGGTGCCCACGCCGGCGATGACATCGCCGGCCACGATGCCGGCGAGATCGGCCGGGGAACCGGGCTCCACCCTCATCACCACCGCGCCAATCGTCCCTCCGGCACCTCGAGTTGTCTGCGTAGCGCTGACGACAATGCCCCTAAAGCCAGTCCCAATCCGGCCTCTGCGGCTGCTTTGGTATTTCGCCGGTCTCCGTTGCCGGCTCAGGCAAAGCTGCCACCGTTACCGTGATGCTCTGCTCCAGGCCATTGCGGATGATGTCCAACCGCGTCTGACGACCCAGCTGGAGGTTCGAAACCGCCCCGGCAAGGTCACGCGGCGTCGTCACAGGTTGACCGTTCACCGCACGAATGACGTCGCCGACAGCCACGCCGGCACGGGCCGCAGGACTATCAGGCTCGATGCCGGCGATAAGCGCTCCAGCCCTGTCCGGGAGGTGCAGCACCTTGGCCAGCACCTGGCTGATCACCTGGGTCTGCCCGCCGATGAAGCCGCGGACGATGTGACCCGCGGCCTCGAGCTGCGGCGCGATTGCCCTGATGACATTTGATGGAATTGCGAAGCCGATACCCACCGAACCGCCCGAAGGGGTCAGGATGGCCGTGGTCATCCCGATCACCTTGCCATCCTGTGTGAACAGTGGCCCACCGGAATTGCCTTCGTTGATCGGCGCATCGACCTGGATGAATTGCTCGTAGGGACCGGCGCCGACGTCGCGGCCCTGCGCGGAGACGATGCCGACTGTCGCAGTTCCGCCGAGGCGGAACGGGTTGCCCATTGCGACCACCCATTCGCCAGCCCGCACGGTCGCGGAATCGCCAAGTTGGAGATAGGGCAGGGGATGGGTCGTGCTGATCTTCATCACCGCGATGTCGGTGCTCGCATCGCGACCGAGGATCCTGGCCGAGCTCTGGCTGCCGTCATCCAGCGTGACCATCACGTTGACCGCGCCCGCCACCACATGATTGTTGGTGACGATGGTGCCGTCCGCCTTGACGATGAAGCCGGAGCCGCGGGCCTCCAAAATCCGCGACCTGGGCACCATGAAATTGAAGGGAAACGGAAGTGCCTGGTCACGTTCGGCTTCCTGGGCAGGCTCGGCCGAACCGACTTGCAGCCGGCTGGTGATGGACACGACCGCGGGCTTCGCCTGTGCGACGAGGTCTGCGAAGTCCGGAAGAGCATGGCGTGACAGTTTCGTCTGATGGTTGAGCGGTGTCTCCGGCGGTCCTGACGCAGCACATTCGGTGACCCAGCCTGTGACCGTTGCCACGAGCAGCGCTGCGCAAAGAGTGATCGCGCGGCTGGCAGCGACGTGGTCCGCGTGCCTGGCTGTAGGCAAGTCCATCATGGTCTACCTTGTCGCCCGAGGCTCAGAACGCAGGTTCCAAGACTTCCGCGGGGCCTTCACCTTGGAAGCTCGGATCGTCGATGCGTTCGGCTCTTACCACTGTTGCGCGGGTCCAGGGCGGGAAGCGCATGCCTTGCCCCGGTCTGAAGCCGGTCTTCACGTCGAATGCTTCCGCGGCGACAGCCCGCGCCTGTTGCTCGTTCGCTGCCCTGACGATCACTGGACCCCGATGGGAACTTGCCTCCCAGTCCGGATCGTCCAGGTCCACAGGGATGAGTGAGAATATCGCCATCGTGCAATCCCTCCTCGCCGAGAGGCGATAGAATTGCTGATCGGTCACCGCCCTTCCTTGATGCAGATCAAGGTCACCGGCCAAGATCGCTGTGATGGTGCGCATTAGCGAGGACTCCAGCCGCTGGCCAGCGGCGCGAGTGTCAGACGCGGCGGAGGTGCAGCATGAGGAAAACTGGCAATCCCGGTCCCACGGCAGGTCCACGGCGTTGGGGCCGCGCGCAAAGTCGCAATATCACCGATCCCTATAAGTCGACGAAGAAACCCCACGAGCCGACGGCTTGCCCGCAATGTGGCGCAGTCTATCACGCGGGACATTGGCAGTGGATCGAGCGGCCCGCAGACGCGCATGAAGATCTCTGCCCGGCCTGCCGCCGTGTCAACGACGAGTACCCGGCCGGCGAAGTGACCCTGAGCGGTCTGTTCGTGACGCAGCACAGGGACGAGATCCTGCACATCATCCGACGTCAGGAAGAGATCGAGAAGCCGGAACACGCGCTCAACCGCATCATGAAGATCGACGATGTAGGCGATGAAATTGTCGTCACGACGACAGAGATCCACCTGCCGCGCCGGATCGGCGAGGCCCTGAAGAGCGCGTTCGATGGTGATCTCGATTTCAAGTACGACGAGGACGGATATTTCCTGCAGGTCGGCTGGCGCCGCGACGACTAGGATCGGCGGGCCGTATCGCACGGTTCCAAGGCGTCTTCGATGGTCCGCCGGTAGATTGGCAGATTGGGCGCCATCCGCACCAACCCATCTGAGCCAAGTGGCAGTGCCTCATGCTTTCCCAGAACAAAAACCGCCCTGGACCAGGCGATCTAGAATGTGGGCAAGCACAAGACGCTGCTGCAACTCACTAAAATATGTGAATACGAGATTGCGGCATAGGACTATCTCGAAGGGCCCATCTGGCATGGCCTGCGTGATGTCCTGCAGGCGAAAGTCGACCTGGCCGCGAAAGCCAGGGCTTAAGCAAAGCAGACCGTTTGATTTATGAAAGGCCTGTGCGATCGAGGTTTGCGGCAGCTCCTTGAGTGAACTCGACCCATAGCAGGCAACTCGCGCGCGGCTGATCGCGACTTCATCTGCATCAGTGGCCATAATTCTGAGGTCGAGCCGAGGCCAGTCGCGCGCGACCAGGAAGTGCCAGATGAGCAGCAGGGTATACGGCTCCTCGCCCGATGCGCAGCCCGCACTCCAGCGGATGCTACCGACACTCGCGCGCATTGCGCTCTCGCCCAGGGGAAGTATCGTCGCGGCAATCGCCTGGAACACATCGCAGTCGCGGTAGAAGCGTGATATCGGAATGCGGAACATTGCCTGTAGATGGGCCAACTCGTCCGGGTGTGCCGCCAGCCATGTCTGGTATTGCGAAGCCTCGCCGAGCCCGAGTTCCGCCAACCGCCTGCCGAGGCGCTTGCAGACAATGCGATGAACCGTGCGGTAGCCTCGCCAGCGAAGCTCGAGCCGAGGCAGGCCTCATGACTCCCCTCATTCTCAGATGGCACCGAACATTTGTGCGAAGAGGGGTTGGGCGGCGAGCATCTGGGCGAACCGCTCGATGAGTGGCAGCAGGAGGAAATCGGTCATGTTTGGCATGAGTTCGTAAAGCATACTCCCCTGACGGAACAGCGAATGAGTGCGCCGCCTGGTCGTGTTGGTCTTGAGGTGCCGATCGTAGCCCAGTTGTTCTCCGGCGGCGCCCAGGAGCGTCAGCAAGACCACTGCGAAGGCATTGATCAGCCACAGGCGGTCTCGCCGGTCCGGCGTGCTGACATGCATCGATCCGAGCCCCATGCCGAAGCGGAGATCCTTTGTGTCGCGGAAGCCGCCCTCGATCTCCCAACGCTTGGCATAGAGGTTGATCAAGGCCCGCGCTGGTTCGTCGGCGGTGCTGGCCGCAAGGCACCACGGCTCTTTCATGCCCTTCGCCCGCACGCAGACCACGGTGGCGACCGGATACGCCTCGGCGGTGACCGCCGCGCCTCGCAGTGTTCGCGCGCGACCACCGGCGCCAACCCATTCGGCCGCTGCGCGTGCCTCGCCACTGGTGGCGGTGACCGCGATGTTGCCGCGAAAGCGGATGACGAAGTCGAACTTCAGTTCCTCGGTCAGCACCCGGTAGAGCTTGTGGTCGCCGAAGCCGCGATCGGCCACGATGCGCACACGGACATCGGCGGGCAGGATTTCGGCCAGGCGCACCAAGACCTGATACTCGTAGCCGTTGCGACGGTTTTTCAGCGCCGCCTTGTCCACGGTCAGCCAAACCAGCGGCGTGGCCCGTCCGTGGCGGGACAACAGAGACAGCATGATCGTCGCCTGACCGTCGGCGTCGAACTCGGTCCAGTCCATCGCGACCGTGATGCTGTCGCGTTGGCCGACCACGTAAGGCACCCAATGGACCAGCAGGGCATCGACGTCGATGCCCTGGTTGGACAACAGCCGGTCCACCTGCTTGACCGCGTGCTTGGTCAGCCGCCCGCGTGCCAGCGCCAGACCCTGGCCGATCAGGCCGACCGCCAGCGACGCGGACTGGATCGCCCCGAGCGTGGCCCCGGCCAAAGACTTCACCCGTTTGGCGTGCAGGTCGTCGCCAAACAGCGTGTCGAGGAAGTTGTGGACACCGTCAAAGGAAAGTGGCTGACGCATCGCCATGGCATGGGTCCCAGCGCAGGATGACATGGTCATGGAAACGCGCCTCGACCGGACGGGGGTCGATGCCGCCGCAAATAACATCATTCGAACCGCGCGCGCGACCGCCAGATTCTTTCCGCAAACCGCGCCAAGGCGATTTGATTCTTTTCAGTCAGATATCACCGATCCGGAATGAGGGGAGGCATGAGGAGGCAGGCACCACTTCAGGAATGCGACACAGGCCTCGTGAGATGTCGGCTGGCAGCCTCTCACTTCTTTCCCTCCGTCGCCCGTCGACCAGGCTCGGATGATTTGCTGCGGGCGAGATGGCGAAGGCGGACGAGGCCGGCTTCCAGTCGCGCGGATTGGAGGCTCTGGCGATCGTGCCGATCAAGGTCCAGCCCCAATTGCCGTGCCAACACACGTACGAAGGGCAGGGGGCCGGGTCCGCCTTCGCCCAATACGGGCGCAGCTCGCGGAGAAAGATGTTCACCGTGACGGGGCCAACACCGTAGGAGGCAAGCAGCCGTGCTTCCAGATCACTCTTATCGCGCGCCGCATCGTGCATGCGCCGCCGGCAGCCGCCATAGAGATCCAGCGTTCGGGCCGCACGGTATGAGAGCGGAGGAGGTGCCACGCGAGCAGATTAGAGAGCCCGACGTTGATTCTGATCCGGCTCCCGCGCCGCAGAAGCGGCTGACGAAACGGAATACCCTGGACTTTCGGCTCTATGGAGCATAATGATTGCTCAAAGGAGCAGACATGATGTCCCGTTCAAGAACGCCGACCCAAGAGGTCCCCACGGCCAAGCGCCAGCGAGCAGGGCTTTCCTATCTCGCAGTGTATCGAGCATCGCCACTTGAGCGCATCAGCATGATCAAGCACGGCATCCGTGCCATCGAGGCGAAGCGCATTATCGCGAAACTCGCCATCGGACAGGGCACGGCTCTCAGGGCCCTGAAGCTCTCCCCCGCCACCGTGAACAAGAAGGCGAAGCAGGACCAGACCCTCTCGCCCGGTGAAAGCGAGCGCGTCATCGGTCTTGCCAAGCTGGTGGGGCAATTGGAGGCGGTGATCCAGGAGTCCGGTAATCCCGAAGGCTTCGACGCCGCTGCGTGGATGTCCCACTGGCTCAATGATCCTATCCCCGCTCTAGGCGGCGCGCGGCCCATCGATCTCATGGACACTATGGAGGGCCAAGCCCTCGTGTCCATGACGCTCGCGCAGCTCCAGAGCGGGGCGTACGCTTGAGCCAGACGGTCTGGCGCATCGCCACCGACACACGAACGTACGGAGCCGACGACCTGTCAGGCGCCGGTGCGAAAGCGACCGGAGGGCGCTGGAACGTGGCCGGCGTCGCTATCGTCTACACGTCGCAAACGCGGGCGTTGGCATGCTTGGAGACGGTGGTACATCTGAATGCCGGCGGTCTGCCTTTGAATCGTTACCTGGTTGAGGTGACAATCCCGGACGACCTCTGGACCGACGCACAAATGACGACCTCGATCAGCCTGCCGGTCGGCTGGGATGCCGAGCCGTCAGGGCGGACGAGCATCGAGTTCGGCACGAACTGGATCCGCTCCGGCACTTCTGCACTCCTCCTCGTCCCCTCCGTGATCATTCCGGAGGAATTCAATGTCCTCATAAACCCGCAGCACCCAGGCAGCGCGCGGATCACGGCCACGAAGGCCCGTAAATGGCTCTACGACCCCCGGCTGGTCAGGACTGCTTGACGCACGCAAGGCCACCACCGAGCCGCCTGACTGCCACGGGTCGTTCGCAGTGCGATTCCATCCATCGGAATGGCGAGCGGCATCCCATCTTGTG
>CAVPTU010000026.1:0-103514 GCA_963708565.1 uncultured Alphaproteobacteria bacterium | reverse complement strand
ACGATCCAGCTATCGGATCCCGGTGTATTGTGAGGCAGCAGACGGCGATGAGCCCTGGCTCAACCTTGGCGAAGCTGCCGCCATCGTCGGTGTTGCGCCGCGCACCCTACGACTGGCTGCGGAACGGGGCGAGATCGACGCTATGCATCCCCTGGAGGATGGCCCCTGGATCTTCAGCCGTGCTGATCTCGAGAGCGCCGCCGCTCGCGACCTCGCCCTGCGGGCCCAGACCCACCCAAGACACCCCGCATTACCGGACGTTGCCCAACAAAATCTCTTCTCCTCAACAACATAGCGAGATGTGCGTTGTGACGAGCCATTGTAGAAGCCCTCGATGAACGCGAACGTCGCATGGCGCGCCTCGACCTGTGTCTTGAACCGGCAGCGATCGAGAAGCTCGCATTCGAGGGTGGCGAAGAAGCTCTCGCACATGGCATTGTCGTATGCGTCGCCGACCGAACCCATCGAGGGGCGTACGCCGGCGTCACGGCAGCGGTGACCGAACTCGATCGAAGTGTATTGGGCGGATTCAAGTGATCGTCGCAACACGATCTTTGTTGGCCTGTCGGGCGACACCGGAACTGTCCCCCGCATTGCATCACTGTGACAGTTACCGCCAGACTCGACGGTCCGCTGCTGGCCCAACCTGGACAAGCATAGCGCCGTGCTCGGTCTCGTCCAGGACGAGCCGGCGCTGCGCGCCGGTGCCGCAAGCGGCATCCTGGACAAGACCTGCGCGCGGCGCTCTGCCGGAGGCAGGTCGGCTCCGAGGAATGGTCCTCTTGATCCCACCAAGGAATGCGATCTGGATCCGGATCCTTACAGGTGACATCCGAAACCACGATAACACCCCGTCCCGAGACAACACGGGGTCAGTTCCGGACGTCGCTTGACATGGTCGATATAAGTGATTGGTCAAGCGCCTCGGCCGGTGTTTTCCAAGCAAGCGTCTTTCGAGGCCGCGAGTTGAGCGCGGCCGCCACGGCCGCAAGCTCGTCGGCGCTATGCATGCTGAGATCGGTGCCTTTTGGAAAATACTGGCGCAGCAGTCCGTTAGTGTTCTCGTTGGTGCCGCGCTGCCATGGGCTGTGAGGATCGCAGAAATAGACCTGGATGCCAGCGTCGATCTTCAGGCGTGCGTGCTGAGCCATCTCAGCTCCTTGATCCCAAGTCAGCGACCGACGCAGTTGCTCAGGCAAGGTGGTAATCGTTCGCGTAATGGCGTCGCACACCGCCTCGGCACCATGTCCGGCGAGTGCGGGACCGTTCTTCACGCGAGCCTCGTGGCCATGATCCCTCATGCGTGGCAGGTGCAGCAGCAGAGTGAAGCGCGTCATGCGCTCTACCAAGGTGCCGATCGCGGAACTGCCACGGCCCAGGATGAGGTCCCCTTCCCAGTGGCCCGGCACGGCGCGATCAACTGCCGCCGCCGGACGTTGGCTGATCATGATCTCGGGATAGATAAAGGTCTTGCCCCGCCCGCGCGCACGCGCTCTCGGTATCCGCAACACCCGCCCGGTACGCAAGCAGGCCGTCAGCTCGCGGCGCAACGCGCCACGACTTTGAACGAACAGCGCTTGATAGATGGCTTCATGGCTGATGCGCATGGTCTCATCGTCCGGGAAGTCGACCGGCAGGCGGCGAGCAATCTGCTCCGGGCTCCAGGCGTTTGCCCACCGCCGATGCTTCCGCGGCCCATGCCGGCGGCCGTTCCAGCACACAGCGGGGCCAGGAACAGGAGCCCCACTCGGAGCGACAACGATCCCTGCCAATCGCTCCTCCACATAGGTTCGCAATGCCGGGTTGAGCGCAAGCTTTGCCTGCTTTGGGCGGCGAGCGGATCGCTCGGCATGCCACTGCGCCGTGGTCGCGCGATACTCCAAGCTGCCGCTTCGGGTCGAAGCGTTGCGCCGCAGCTCCCGCGAGATCGTTGAAGCTGCTCGTCCGAGCCGACGCGCAACCTCCCGCATGGCGCAGCCTTGCACTCGAAGAAGTGCGATCTCCTCCCGCTCCGCAAATAAGAGATACCGGCCGGACAGTGGCTTCGCTGATGGCCGAAACTTCGCTGGTGGCATGCCGCCTGCCTTTCTGAACAGTCTTGTTCCTACAGCCTGCGACATACCAGCTTGGAGCGCAGCATCTTCACTCGCCATGCCTGCCGTGATCGCCGCCCAGAACCGCCGCTGCTCATCTCGTCCTGCCACCACCGGACGACCTGGTGAGAACAATGGCGCTCGACCAGACCGATCCGAACGCCGCCTGCGCCTTGTCATCGCAACTCCTCCTTCAAAGTGTTGCGACGACCATTTGAGCCCGGCTTGCGAACCTTGGTCGGAGTGATGGATCACGCCGCGTGGGCCGCCGCGTCACAAGCGCCATGTTCAGAGCGTCGAGCACCAGTTGCTGGCGAGCGTCGTGGCCATCGACCAGCCGACGATGCGGCGGCTGAACGCATCGAGCACGACCGCGAGATAGAGAAACCCTGCCCAGGTCGGAATGTAGGTGATGTCGGCGACCCAGAGCCGATCAGGCGCTTCCGCCGTGAAATTGCGCTCGACCAGGTCTGGTGCCTGACGGCCGTCACCCTTGACCGTGGTGACGACGAACTTGCGTCGACTCACCCCGGCAAGACCGGCCTGCATCATCAATCGCGCCACCCGCTTGCGGCCAACGTGAATACCCTTGGCCGCAAGCTCGGCATGAACGCGTGGCGCACCGTAGGTGCCGTGCGAGGCTGCGTGCGCAGCACGGATCTCCGCGATCAGCGCCGCGTCTGTCTCGGCACGCCGCGACGGCCGCCGCTTCACCCACGCATAGTAGCCGCTGGAGGAGACACCCAGCAGCTTGCACATCGTGGCGATCGGATAACTCGGCCTGGTGATCGCTCACGAACCGGAACCCTTCGGAGGGATCGCGTTCGTCTCCCGAGCGAACCAGGCCGCCGCCTTTGAGAGGATCTCCCGCTCAAGCCGCAGTTGGCGGTTCTCACGCCTCAGTCGGTTGAGCTCCTCGCGCTCCGCTGTCGTCAGGCCGCCGTCGCCCCGGCCCGCATTGCGCTCAGACTGCGCAACCCAGTTCCTGATCGACTGCGCCGTCGGTTCAAACTCCTCCGCAAGCTCCTCCGGCGTGCGGCCAGCGTGCACCAACTCCACCATCTGGCGGCGGAACTGGGGTGGGTAGGGTAATCTTGTCTTGGCCATCGTGGACTCCTCGAACACAAACGGTCCGGTGTCCACGAAACCGGGTCAACTTCAGCTTCACAGGACTAAGACGCTTGATTGGGCGGCGAACGACCATGCCGTAGACCTTTTCCAGAAACCCAGCCCCCAGCGTGTGCAGCGCCGCCAAGGCGCAGCCAATGATCCGGTTGGACAGTCGGTTCTCCTCGGTCTCCTCGCCGTCCATTTGCGTGCTTTGCGTGCTTTGCGGTTCCATCTCCTTTCTTACTGTCAGCGCTAGCTTGCCAAATCGTTGACGAATAGCCTGGCGAAGCTCAGCGTCTACGTGCGTGATTTGCGGTTCCGAGGAAAGGTGGAGCCATGAGCGCGCCAGACCGGTATCAGTGGCGGCGAGACAAGGACGGGCTCGGCGTATGGGAGCACCGCGGCAAGGTCGCAGTGGCTGGTGTCGGACATTCGCCGGTCGACCGTCGCTGGGACGGCGTCTCGATGGACAAGACGCTCGGTGCCTACTCCATCCTGGCCTGCCAGAAGGCGATGGACGAGGCAGGCGTGACGCCGGATCAGATCGACGGCGTCATCTGCTGCGACAGCCATATCGCAGGCGGCAGCGGCGGCTCCGCGTCGCAGTGGGCGCCTCGGCCGTACTTCGCCCCGCCCTACGATTCGGAGTGGGGGCTCACTCTGGTCAACGCGCAGTGGCTCATCGCGCAGATGGGCCTGCCCAACGTCAAGTTTGCGCCGACTGGATTGCCGACCATCAGCGAAATGGTGGGCATGGCGGCACAGGCCGTGGGTGACGGCGTTTGCAGCACCTGTCTCGTCATCTACCCGACCGGCAATCTCGAAGGCCGCTATCGTCGCGGTGGCGAGAACGCCGACGACTACGCCCGCGGCGCACGCCAATGGACGGCACCCTGGGGCAATCACGGCGGCAACGATTTCATCAACATGTTCCCGCACGGTCAGTACTGCCTGAAATACGGCGGCAAGCACGACGACCTCGCCCCCTTCGTCATCAACCAGCACCGCAACGGGCTGCTCACGCCGTGGGGGTTCAATGCCACCCACAAGGTGCCGCAGCTCACCATCGAGGATTACCTCAGTTCGCGCTACGTGCTGAACCCGCTCCGGCTGTGGGACTGCGACCGGCCGGTCAATGCATCGGCCGCGTATCTGTTCACGACGGCCGAGCGCGCCCGCGACATGCGGCAGAAGCCGGTCTATGTGCTCAATCACTCACAGCACAATTTCAGGCAGCGCACCACGCAGGCCGATCTGGACGAGATCGAGGACTGGACCGACCGCGCCGCCAGGAGAATGTACGAGGGCGCCGGGCTTGGGCCCGAGGACGTCGATATATTCAATCCTTACGACGGCTATGCACCCATGACGCAGTTCTTCCTGGAGGCCTTCCAGTGGCACGGCGTCAAACGCGGCGATGCCTTCGCGTTCTACGCGGGCGATATCAGGGTCGAGGGACCGCACCCGCTGTGCTCGAGCGGCGGCAATCTGGGGAACGGGCGGACGCGGACGGCGATGTACACCGACTGCATCGAGCAGCTCCGCGGCACGGCTGGCGCACGGCAGGTCAAGGTTCGGGCAGAGACCGCGCTGGGGGCATTCACCACGCCAAGCAGTGGCGGGTGGATCATGTTCGGCAAATCACCCGAGCTGAGGGACTGTGGCGCCCGACGTGGTTAGCAAGCCAGCGAAGACGCGTCGCGTCATTGCGTCAGGCCAGCTTGGCTCAGCACATTTGCCACGCTCGGGCATGGCTTATCAAACCAGAAGGCCTCCGATATATGCCCCGCGGTGACTTCAGGGCGGAGACGCATCATCGTGGCAAGTATGGCGCGTCCACGCTCCCCATCCCCGAGCCTTATGTGACAACCGGCAAGCTGCGCGAGGATTCCAGGCGCATTGGGGCGGCGCGCGGCGGCGCGATCGACCCAGATCATCGCGGCATCGTAATTCCCGGTGGCACCAGTGCGCCGTGCCAATCCCAAACAAGCTGCTGGCGCCGTCGGATTGCGGGCCCACCAGCCGAAGCGCCTGCTCAAAATCAGCGATCGCGGTGTCGCTGTGCCGGGTCAATGCCTTGAGCCAACCACGCCGCTCCCACGCCCAGTAGCAGCGCGGATCGCGCGCCAGAGCCCGCTGGACGAGCATGTCTGCGGCGCTGAAGTCTTGTGCCATGGTCATCACCGCTGCACGGGCCGTCAACACAAGCGGATCGGTCGGATCGAGCACGCCGGCGCGCTCGGCCAGTGTCAGGGCGCACGCGTTTGTCGCGATCCGCATGCTCATTCCATGGCGTCACCGATTGTGCATGGCACCAGGCTGACAGGGCAACCGCGAGGCCATTGTCAGGATAGAGCTCCATGGCCCGATACAGTGTTTCGAGCGACTGACCAAACCGATCAGGGGACAATGCAAGTGGCAGGGCTCTCAGCACGAGATCGCGTTCGCGGAGCGCTTCCGTCGGTGTGTTTTGGGCGGACAGAATTTCCGCGGTCATGACGGCGTGTCGCGTGGCCTCCGACACGGAGGCGACGATCCTAGTCTGGAAAGCGAGCAGGTTGTGACAGTGCTGTCGAAAGTCTCTCCCCAAAGATGGCGGCCGTCGTCGGTCGCCACCAATCGTGGTTACTACACGAATGAGATCGGCCTCCGGAATGACGCGCGCTGTAAGAACGTACCCGGGCCTCTTGTGGTCGAGAACAGACAGATCGCGTCTGGCCGGCACCAGCCTGACGGAGAGGAGCGGTAATCCGCTGAGCGACGCGGCAAACTGCTCGCCGAGATTGTCGGCGAAAATGGTTCATCTCCCGACCGCAACCATCCGCGTTGGACGCGGTTATGAGGAGGAAGGGCTCCTTTGCTGTTCCCTGGTTTCGGTTCGTTGATGAGATCCTGGGAATCTCGCCGGACTATTCGACACGCCGCAGACGGGGTTTCGCCAAAGCATTCCCGGTAGGCCATCGCGAACCGGCCGAAGTGAGTGAACCCATAGCGAGCGGCAATGCGGCTTATGGCATCCTCTCCCTGTGACAGTTCGTTTCGGACCGCTGCCAAACGCAAGTGCCGCAGATAGGCAAGCGGCGCGAGCCCCACGAACCGGGCAAAGTTGCGACGCAGCGTCCGCTCGGATGTCCCGGCCGCCGCCGCGACGTCAGCCAATGTCACCTTCTGGGTGAAGTGTTGGCGCAAATAGGCAAGCGCCCGCCGCACATGTCGCGGGCATACCGAGGTCGTGTCGGCCATCTCGAACGACGGCAAGGCGTTGCTTTTCGGCCGGCGCGTCCGTGGCTCCGCTTTGTCGGACATGCAAGTGCTCCCCAATAGCGCAGAACATAACTCATCTGTCCGGTGTGCCCAATGTGCGTCATGGGGCGAACATCCGCATTTCGCGGGACAACACTGACAAGCCGTCCGAATGCGGCCGAACCCGCACAATCGTGGCCGGATCTGGATAGACCGTGGCAGGGCGGCCGCATACCGTCCGCCCATGCCATTCCTCGCAAGTAACCACACGAAAAGTGACGACGCGCAGGATATGGGAGAGCAACTCATGTCCCCCTTGAAATCTCGGCTGATGCCGCTTCTCCTATTGATTTCGGCCAATCCGTCGCATGCGCTTGACGCGCGACATCCCGATCCGTTGTCGGTTGTGGCTGCGGCGTTTGCCGCGCAGAATGTCGGCAATGTAGATGCCGCGACAGCGTTCTATACGGATGATGCGCTGATAACAAATACAAGGGGAAAGGCAACGCCCGTGCGACACTTCCACGAGGCGAACCGTGCCTCGAACGTGCAGTTCAGTCTCGGGACCAATCCTATGGTCGATGGCAATAAGGTAGTGACACGAACAACAACGACAATTGATTTCTTTGAAAAGGTCGGCCTTGGACCGGTGGAAGTGGGAAATGTGATCATCGTGGAAGGCAACAGGATCAAGTCATTTCTGCCCTACTATCCGTTGCAAGCCGTGATGAGGATCGACGGGGCGTGTCGGGAGCACGGTGCCGACGTCCCATTCTTCGGACGGCCCTGCTCCGAGTTCGTCGACGGCGCGAGAGCACACACGACCCACCTGATCGCCGAGGGAACTCTCGCGAAGGAATAACAACGGCATCGCTGCGGCCTGAATCCAACTTTCGGTTCCGTTACCAACAGGCTTCACGTGCCGGGCCCAACGTATTGCTTACAACGTTTCAAGGAAAGAGGTATATGTTGCATCGTCTCATGCTCGCTGGGGTTACCATCGTCTCAGCTGTCGCGCTCAGTATCAGTGCCCATGCGCAAAAATCGCCGTCGCTCTCCGACGAGGATTACGGACGCCAGGCGCTCGCCGCAGGTCCCGAGGCCGTCGCGAAAGGCGCGTCCGTCGTGCGCCCGGACGCCAACGGAGCCATGCGGACACTTCGGCAAGGGAGCAATGGCTTCACCTGCCTGATCATGGGTACTGACAGAATGTGCGCTGACAAGAACGCCATGCAATTCATCCATGCGATGATGAGCCACCAGCCGCCGCCGAATCAGCTCGGAATCGCATATATGTTGGGTGGCGATACCGGTCCGTCTGGCGAGACAGGCGGTGCGAGCAACACCGACCCTGCGGCGACGGGGAAAACCGCCGACAACCACTGGGTCGTTACTGGACCTCATTTAATGCTTTTCGGTCCACCGAGCAGGACTTTGGGGTACACAGAGGCAACGGACCCCAATTCGACCATGCCCTACATGATGTGGGCGAACACCCCGTATGAGCATGCGATGGTCCCCGTGAAGTAGGAGCGGGTTTTTTCGCCCCTCATCTGTGCACAACCGCGCCAGGTCGTCCCGCCTGCACCGCTGGGATCACCGTAGCAGGTAACGGCTTAGCCCGAACGACCGGACGCGAACAGACTATGAGCCCACGGACAGACGCACCAGACCCGCCGGCCGTCCGCGAAAGCCGTGGAGCAACCAGCTCCTTTGACGGCAGCGATCATAGCCTGTGCTTCGCGGCGCGTGATGGGACAACTTCGCACGGCCACATCGTTGTAAACCTCGACCATCACGCCGCCACTAAAGCTTGCGGCGATGAGGTTGTCGCGGCCGTCGAAGCAGTGACCGAGCCCGCGCAAGCCCATCGCCATTCGAACAATTGACTTTGCCAAATCCACCCGGCGTGATATTACCTAATTAGGTAATAAATTCACACAGGGCGCGTTCCCATGGACATCACCAAAGACATCCAGCCAATGACCACCTTCCGCAATCACTCGGCGGAAATCATGCGGCACCTGAAGGATACCAGGCGCCCGGTAATACTGACGGTCAACGGCAAGGCGGCGGCGGTCGTGCAGGACGCGGAAGCTTACCAGCACCTTCTCGACCTCGCGGCGGAGGCCAGTGCCGCCGAAGGCATCCGGCAGGGGCTGGAAGATTTGAGGACCGGTCGCACCCGCCCCGCCGGCGCGGTGTTCGACGAAATCCGTGCCGAGTATGGCATACCGCGTTGACCTGACGGAGCGGGCAGCTCGGAACCTCCGACGCATCTACCGGACTATCAACGCCAAAGAACTCGGCGCAGGCGCGCGATTGGTTCAACGGGTTGGAGAAAGCTGTCTTCAGTCTCGATGAGCACCCGGCGAGAGCGCCGGTCACCCCCGAAGACGACAGCCTGCGGCACCTGCTTTATGGGCGAAAGCCGAACGTCTATCGGATTATCTACGCCATCGACGAGCGCAACCGCGTCGTCACTGTACTCCACATCCGCCATGGCGCACGCAAGGCTTTCACACCGCCAGGCGGAGGCTGAGCACCGCAACTTCAAAGATTGCAGCGCCGAATCCCGCTACGCACCGCGCAGCACGACGAGCGCATCCACCGCCTTCACGCCCCGCCCCGCCGGCAGCACCATGAGCGGATTGATGTCCAACTCCGCCAGGTGCCCTTCCATATGCATGGCAAGGTGCGACACGCGCACCAGCGTATCCGCGAGCGCCTCGAGGTCCGCCGCCGGCCGTCCGCGAAAGCCCTGGAGCAACCGGGCGCCTTTGACCTCACGCGATCATCGCCTGTGCCTCCGAGCGCGTGATGGGGCAGCGTCGCAGGGCCACATCGTTGTAGACCTCGACCATCACGCCGCCACTGCCGAACAGCAGCACCGGCCCCAATTGCGGGTCGCACGACACGCCAACGATGACTTCGACACCGTCTCCCACCATCTCCTGCACCGACACGCCGCTGATCTCGAGCCTGTGGCGCATAGGCCTCGGCACTGGCCAGGATCTCTGCGTAGGCCGTTCGCACCTGTGCCGCATCGCGCAGGTTCAGCCGAACCACCCCGGCCTCTGTCTTGTGCAGAATATCCGGCGAATCGACCTTGAGAGCCACCGGAAACCCGAGCTGCTCCGCGGCCTCGACGGCAGCCTCCGCCGACCCCACCAGCACCTCGCGCGCACTCCCCACGCCCCAGGCTGCCAACAGCTGCTTGCTCTCGACTCTCCGAGAGTGTCGGACGCCCCAGCCCAAGCGCCCGGGCGATCGCCTCATCCTGCGCAGCCGTGCGCGACGGGGCCGTGGCAAAGCCATCGGCCAGGCGGCGCTCGCGCCATGTATGATACGCGAGCCGGCTCCGCAGCCCTCGGGCCAACGTGTCCGGCGTGTAGAACACAGGGATCCGGGCGCTCCCGAGCTGTGCCAGGCCAGCCTTGGCGTCCCGGCTTCCTGTCCACAGGAACACCACACCCTTGTCGGTCCGATCACGCTGGCTGATGACCTGCTGGGCCTGCGCGTCCGCCCCGGAACTCGCCACGACGAGCGTCCCCATCCGGGGATCATCGATCATATGCTGCATGATCTGCGGGAAGGACTCGCTGTTGGCAAAGCCTGTCACATCGGCAGGATTCGCCGCCCACCCGAAGCCCTTCAGGATCCCGTTGATGCCGTCACGCGCCGCTTCGCCAAGCGTCGGCAGATCGAGACCGGCCTGACCGCACATGTCGGCGGTGAGCGAGCTGATGCCGCCCGAGTGGGATACCACCGCGATGCCGGGCACGCCGGGCTTGGGCGTGTGGGCCAGGAGGTGCGCGACCTCCAGGAGTTCGTCGTAATCCTGGACCCGGATCACCCCGTATTGGGCAAAGATCGCATCGTACCGGGCATCCTCGCCGGTCAGCGCCGCGGTATGCGAGCGAGCCGCCCTCGCCCCGAGTTCCGAACGCCCGATCTTGATGAGGACGATCGGCTTGCCGCGCTCTGCCGCGAGCTTTGCCACTTCGAGAAACTTGTCGGCCCGCTTGAAGCCTTCGACAAACCCAGCAATGACCCGCGTATCCGGATCATCCAGCAGGTAGCGGGCAAAGTCGGAAAAATCGAGGTCCGCCTCGTTCCCGGTCGAGATGATGTAGCTGAAGCCGATGCCGTTCTCCACCGCCCGCACCAGGAACGGCCCGAACGCCGTCGCGCCGCTTTGGCACACCAGGCCGATCGGCCCGGTCAGACCAGACGCCCCGCGCGAGGAAGAGGTGGCCCAGATGTCGTGCCTGACATTCGCGAGCCCCAGGCAGTTGGGGCCGCTGATACGCATGCCTGAGGCGCGGGCAAATTCACCCAGTTCCCCCTGCAAATCACGCCGGTCGTCCACGCCGCGCTCGGCAAAGCCCGCCGAGATCACGATCGCCGATCCCGCCCCCTTGCGGTGGCTCTCCTGGAGGACATCGAGCACCTGGTCGTAGGGCACCACGATGCCCACCACGTCGGGGGCCTCCGGCAGGTCCGTCACACTCGGGTAGGACTTCACCCCCATGATTTCGTCGTAACGCGGGTTCACGGCATAAACCCGCACCCGGTCTCTGGCCTTGAGCGCCGCAGCCAGAAACCGCCCGCCATACTGCATCCGCGGCGTCGCGCCCACGATCGCAATGGAGCGCGGGTTGAGCATTTTGTGGATCGACGCCATCTGCGGCTCTGTCCAGAACTCCATGACACCCCCTGAAAAGAACGTGGTCCGTCGGGTCGGCAAGCCCACGCTCTACGAACGGCGCTATCATCCGATATTCCGCATCATTGGCTGAAGCAGAGCGCTTGCGCCATCCGCCGCGAGAATAGCCAGTCGGTCAGTCCGATCGGCGGCCTCAGGAGCTGGTCGCTACGGCGCCTGGAGGCAGGCTCAACTGTCGCTAGCAGTTCCGTGCAACCGCCACCCGATACGACAAGACCGCCCGATCGAACTGGACAACGGATGCGCGGCAGTCAATCCACCCGCAGTGCATCGGGCCGCTCAGGCGACCTCACCGCGGGCGCAGAAGCAGGAGACCGACACCGGCAGGTCGGCGCGCGCGGCGGCGAATTCCACGCGCTGGCGGATGAGCGCGGCCTCCGCCGTCTCGCCACGTCGCTCGAAGCAGTCGAGCAGCCCGCGCAGCGCCCACAGGTTGTCCGGGTGAATTTGCGCACGGGGCAGCGCGCCGCCGAGGCCGAGATCCTCGCGATACACCGCTTCGGCCTCCGCCACGTGGCCTTGCTCCAGCAGCAGCGCACCCAGCGCGTGGCGCACCGGCTGCATCCAGCCCCAAGGCTCGTCGTATGGCAGGTCATCTTCCAGCGCGATGGCAGCGCGCAGATGGTCGAAGCACGCGTCGTGCTCGCCGCGGCGATAGGCGATCTCGCCCTCCAGCATCTCCTCGGCGATGGCCAACAACTGCACGCAAAGCACGTTGTGGATTTGCCGGGACTTGGGAACAAGCTTCGCGGCAGCGCGGAACAGCGCCTGTTCGGCCTCCGCCGCCGATACGTCGCCCAGCGCGGCGTACGCGACACCTTTGGCATAGTGAATCATCGCCACTGTGTTGCAGTACAACTCGCGGTCCGTCGGCAGATCCTGCGCGATGATCTCGCGCCATTTGCCGAAGCGGATCAGGACGTGCTGCCTGATCGAAACGTAGCTCTCGAAGAAATCGGCCATGGGCGGCGAGGGAATGCGCAGCATCGCCTCGGGCATGGTATCTATCAGCTCATCGGCGGCGGCGATGGCGGGCGCATACTGGCCGAGGAACATCGCCCCATAGGCCGCGAAGTGGTAATTGTGGATCCGGTAGCCCGAATAGAAGTTCATCGGCCCGGCGCGGTCGTAGAACTTGCGGTCCGCGATGATCGCCTTCTGATTCCAGTGCATCGCGTCGCGGTAGTGGCCGCACTGGATGTCGATGTGGGTGGGCATGTGCACCAGGTGACCCATGTCAGGGCTCACCTCGCGCAGCCTGTCGCCGGTGACCAGCGCGGCCTCCGGGTGCGGTGACATCTCCATCAGGTGGACGTGCAGGTGCAGAAGCCCCGGATGGCTCATCGCCCCGGGCAGATCGCGGAAGGCTGAATTCGAGCACCTCCTGCGCCTCGAGCGTGCCGGCGCCGGGCACGGGCTCGCCGCTACGCGGGTCCCACATGCGCCAGGGCGTACGGTTGAGGATCGCCTCCGCGAAGATGTGGCGTACTTCAAGATCGCCGGGATGCGCCCGGTGCGCGAGGCGCATGGCGTCGGCGAAGGCGTCGTTCCAAGGGCTCTGGTCGTCGATGGTATCGCGTTGGGGATAGCGGGCAGACAGCGCCTCGATCAGCGCACGTTCCGGCGGGGTGACGCCGCCGACCAGCGCGAGGGCAGCCTGTGTCGCATCATATGCGCGCGCGAGCGCGGCGGCCTTGCCACCCGGATCCATCAGTTCCCAGGGAAAGTTGTAGTTCGGTCCAGCCGCGTAGCCGATGCCCCAATACGCCATGGCACAATTCGGGTCGGCCCCCAGCGATTTCTCGAAGCAGGCGACAGCCTCCTCGTGGTGGTAGCCGAAGCACCAATTGAGGCCACGGTCGAACCAGCGCTGGGCCTCCGCCGAGATGGTAGCGACCTTCCGCGAGTAGGGCCCAAGTTCATAGGGATAGTCCACGTTGCCTCCTCCGTCATTTCCGGCACAGTCGGCCCGCTCGCCGACGCTCCTTGTATCCGTCGCGCACAGCCTAGACTGGAACAGGATCATCGCGGGATCAAAGGACGGGTCTAATGTATGGTATGCGCGGATTCATGGAGCATGACGCGGCAAACCAATTTTGCCGCGAGCACGATGAACTCCACAACTTCCTCCGCAGCCAATCCCGTCATAACCAATACGTTCCAGCAACCCGCCGGCGCCGTCGCGTCCCCTGTCAGCAGAAATATTTCGCAAGTCGCTCATTGTAATTCCTGGAACTCCCCACGACTTCTAAGGATCGGACCCGTGAAATAAGCTAAGAAAATTGTCGATGATTGCTCTGTGGCTGGGATACCATTGAAGGCGCGGTAGTCGTATGTGGCTTGCTCCACTTCTTGGGAACGCTCAATCCTGCGCGCATCGATCTGTATAAGAGTGCCGTTGCTGCGTAACTCTGAAGGAGGCAGATGTGCCCGATAATACCCATAAACCACTGAGTCTTGGCAGGCGTTGGGAGGCATACCGGCCGACCAAGGGTGTCTGGTTCTGGTCCAGCGCAGGCTGCATCGTGGCCACCATTGTGGTCGGTTTCGCGTGGTGTGGCTGGGTGACCGGCGGAACCGCGACGCGCATGGCCGGCGACGCGGCCGACGAGGCACGAGCGCAGCTGGCGGCGCTGACGTGTGTCGCGAGTTTCAATCACGGACCGGATGCCGTGGCTCAGCTTGCTGCGCTGAAGAAGGCCGACAGCTATCAGCGGAGCGACATGCTCGTAAAGAGCGGCTGGCTGACGATGCCCGGCAGCGCAGATCCGGTGGCGGGAGCGGCCGATATCTGCGTGCAGAAGCTGATGAGCGCGGATCTGAAGACCGCCGCCGCCAAGAGCTAAGATCGATTGGCGGTCACCGCGAAGAATGCTCATGAGGGCATTTGTGCGTCCATTCGTTCGGCCCTTCCGTCCCTAGGTCCTGCCTTTTACCAAAGCTGATTCCAGCGCATCGGCCTGCGACTTGGTCAGGTGGAAGCTCTTCGCGACGAGCGACGTGCCGTTCCCGTCTCGTCAAAGATATGCAATCAGTGCCGGAAGGCCGTTGCTTCGGGCAAATACCACGGCGCGGCGAGCGTCAGGTTTGGTGCTGCGGAAGGCCCGAATCAACAGCGTCGGCATGCGGCGCGCCAAGTCCACAAGGTCGGACGAGGGCGGAAATCGCGCGAGCAACACGTAGCTTTTGATTCCGTGCTCGCTGATCCTCAGTCGCAGACCTCAGCATTCACTTAAACATAACTCCATAAAAGCCTAGATGCCAGGCCGAGCTTTGCCAAATTAGCCGGAAGATGTCGGACTATGTAGACTGCCAGAGCCTGATGATCCCAAAGGACCATGGAGACCGGAAACAGGAGAACTTGCAAGATGACGGGAAATGTCCAGGACACGAATGAGGCCCAGCGGCATTACTGGAATACCGTCGCCGGGCCACGCTGGGTTGCCAGCCCCGGCTTCCGGGAGCAGCGCAACCAGGAAAGCCTCGCAATGCTGCTGGATCGACTGCGCCTCGCCGGCGGCGAGAGTGTGCTCGAAATCGGCTGTGGCACCGGCGCGGTGACGCTGCCGCTCGCCAAAGCGGTCGGTGAGCATGGCCGGGTCGTCGCAGTCGACATCTCCGAGCCGATGCTCGCCGCCGCTCGGCAGCGCATCAGCGACAGCGGTGTACGCAACGTCACATTGCTGTCCGGCGACGCGCAGGTGTTCGCGTTCGAACCAGCCGCGTTCGACGTCGCGACCTCGCGCATGGGCGTCATGTTCTTCGCCGACCCGGCGGCGGCGTTCCGCAACATCGGTGGCGCATTGAAACCCGGCGGCCGCCTGGTCTTCGCCTGCTGGGCGCCGCTGGCGGAAAACCCGCATTGGCTATTCTCCTACGAAATCGCGCTCCGCCATCTCGGCCCGCCGGAGCCGTCGTCCGATCACACGCCCGGCCCGCTCGCCTTCGGCGACCCCGACTACATCCGCCGCACGCTTACAGCAGCCGGTTTCGCCGGCATCACGGTCGAACGGGCGCATCCGACGATCATCTGCGGCAACCCCGAGGAAGAGGCGCGCCAGGCGCTGACGATGGGACCCACGGCACGGCTGATCGAGGCGAAGCAGCCTGCCGAGACAACCCGCCGCAAGATCGCCGAGGAGATTGCCGCGGCGTTCGCCGCCGAAGCGAGCGCCGGCCCGATCCGGTTGTCCGCCACCATCTATTTGGTCACCGCTCACAGGTAGAAGGAGGTCGATATGACCTTGGAAGTACGCCGGATTGTCACCGGCCATGACGCCGCCGGAAATTCCGTCATCGCTTCGGATGAGCGAATGATCGGCTCAGTCCGGCCAGGGCGCGCGGGCATCGCGCGCTGCGAGATCTGGTCAACCGACCGTATGCCGGTGGACAACTCCGACGCAGCCGCGGCGGAGCAGCGGAAAGGCTTCGTGGTCCGCCACAATTACGTCGGGTCAGGGCAGGGCACCGTTGTACGCATCACCGAATTCGCGCCGGGTTCGCCCAAGTTCATGCATCGCACGGAGACCCTCGATTACGCCATCCTGCTGTCAGGCGAATGCGACCTCGAGATGGACGACGGCAAGACGGTGCACCTCAAGCAAGGCGACGTGATCGTCCAGCGCGGCACCATGCACGCCTGGGTGAACAACGGCACGCAGCCCTGCGTGTTCGCCTTCGTGCTGATCGATGCCAAGCCGGCGGAGGCAGGCGGGCAGAGCCTGGCGACGCACTATCCTACGTGAGCGCCGCCGGGTCGTGATCGTACAGCCAGCGCAGGTTATCGGGCGCGCGGTCGCCGACGCGTGCCCACTCGGCGTCGCGCGCCTGTTGCTCCGGACCATCCGGCATATGAAAGCGGGCCTTGTTGGCACGTGACATGGCCTGTAGCCGGCTGACGCGCGGAATGCGGCGCCTTTCGTAGCGCTGAAGCGCAGCAACGGGATCGTCGCTGCCGGCGGCGAGGCAGGCGGCGAGCGCGGCGCCGTCCTCAATCGCCTGCGCCGCACCCTGGCCCATGAACGGGTACATCGGATGACATGCATCACCCAGCAATGTCGTGCGGCCAACCGACCAGCGCGGCAATGGGTCGCGATCGAACAAGGCCCAGATGAAACATGTCTCGGCCGCACCGATGATGTGACGGATCTGCGGATGCCAGCCGTCAAAGGCGGCGAGCGCGCGACCGATTGTCGCGCGGTCGGTCCAGTCCTCGCGGTTCCAGGTGTCGTGCTCGGTCCAGCCGACGAAATTCAACAGCCGTCCGCGCGACACGAAATAATGCACGAGGTGCGCGCCCGGTCCCACCCATGCCTGGTTGCCGGGCTCGAGGCCGAGACTGGCGATGCGCTTGCTCGGAACCAGCCCGCGATAGGCAACACAGCCTGCAAACACCGGCGCCTCGTCGCCGAACATCTGCGCCCTGACCGTCGAGCGGATGCCGTCGGCGCCGACCAGCACATCGAACGAGGTGCACGCGCCATTGTCGAACCAAACTTCGACGGCGTCTCCCTGCTCGGCGAAACCGGCAATCCGATGGCCGAGATGGACGTGCTCGCTGGGCAATCCCGACGCGATCACCGCCAACAGATCGCGGCGATGGATCGTCATGTGTGGCGCGCCGAACAGTTGCTCGCATAGCGGGTTGAGCGGCGACTTCTGAAGCGTGCGCCCGTCCTGCCAGCGGCGCTGGTGCGTCACAAGCGGGCGCACCCCGTCGCGGTCGAGCCCCGGCCCGAGGCCGACGCGACGCAGGACGCGCACCGCGTTCGGGCCCAGATTGATGCCGCCGCCGACCTCGGTCAGTTCTGCGGCCTGTTCATAGATCTCTACCGAGAACCCCGCCTGGCGCAGTGCGAGAGCCGCGCTGAGCCCGCCGATGCCAGCGCCGATAATGCCAACGCGAAGCATGATGAAGGTCCGTTGCCGTATGCTCCGGCAATCCGAACATGGCCCCACCACCTTAGCAACCACGAGGCCACGTCAGTGCGAGGCCCGCAGCGACGAGATCGCTCGCTTCCTGTCCGACGTCACCGACCGGGGGCAGCGCGAGTATTTTGCGATCCTGTGACCTCGGCTGCCTTCGCCGCACGCAAAACCTTCATCGCATCCGTCAGCGCCGCGACGTCATGCGTGCGAATGAAGTCCGCGCCGGCGAGCGCGGCATAGATCTCGGCCGCCAGCGTCGCTGTGCCAACCTGCATGGCATCGGATCGCCCGGTGATGTTCCGCAGGAACGACTTGCGAGACACCGAGACCAACAACGGCAGGCCCAGCGCGCGCTTGATGCGGTCGATGCCGGCGAGCGCGGCGAACGATGCATGCGGGTTGGCCCCGAGAAAGAAGCCCATGCCCGGGTCGACGATGACGCGTTGCCGCGCGACACAAGCGCGCTCCAGAATTGCCAGCCGCTCCTCGAAGAAACGAATAACGGCATCGACGACGTCCGGCACCGGAATGTCGTCGCGTGTGATGTGGTTCGGTCCATGCAGCGAGTGCATCGCGATCAGCCGGCATGGCGATGCGGCAAGCGCCGGGTACATGGATGCGTGGGGAAAGCCGTGGATATCGTTCAGGAACGCCACCCCGCATCGCAAAGCGTAGCGCTGCACCTCGGGCCGGAAGGTATCGACGGAAACCCGAGCACCGCGCGCGTGGAGATGCGCTATCACAGGCGCAAGACGTTCGATCTCCACCTTGACGGAGACCCGGGCGGAATCCGGATTGCTCGCCACGGCTCCAAGGTCGATGATATCGGCGCCCGCATCGAGCAGGTTGTCCGCGTGGACAATGGCAGCATGCCGGTCCAGGAAGCGTCCTCCGTCGGAGAACGAATCCTCCGTGATGTTGACGATGCCGAGCAGCCGTGGCGAAGGCATGCCTTTGTCGCTGTCCATTTCAGACCACGCCGCTCTCCGCCAGAACCGCAACCTCGCCGCGCGACAGTCCCAGCTCGTCGCAGAAGATCTCCGCTATTATGCTCGCCGATCAGCGGCGCCCGTCTCGCGATCCGCCACGGCGAGCCGTTATAGATCGCCGCCTCGCCCGGATAGACGAAGCTGCGGCCAAGCTCGGGATGCTCCACCTGCTTCCAGAAACCGCGATCGTGCAGGTGAGCGTCCTCGAACAGCGCCTCCGGGGCACGCACCGCGCCCCAGGTGAAGCCGCGTTCCTGCGCGGCGTGGTAGACTTCCTCGGCCGGCAGGCTGGCAATGAAGCCGGCGACGAGATCGTCGATGATGTGGGACGTGTTCGCCGTGATGACCGCCTGGTCCTGGTACTTGGGGTCCTTCAGATCGCCGGCCATGCCGTAGCTGTCCAGCAGTTCCGCCAGGTCCTTGACGAACCTGGGGTTCAGCCGGCCTCCCACCAGCGCGCAGACATAGATGCCGTCCTTGGCGCGGAACTGGGTGCGCGGCGTGGCGCCAGCCGCATGATGGCGGCCCGTCTGACGTTGCAGCACCTCGCCGCGGTAAACGTAGTTGGCGATCGCCGCCTCGGTCGTCAGCGCACACGCCTCGTGTATCGACGCATCGATATACTGCCCGCGCCCGGCGACGGTTCGGTACACCAGTGCTGCCATGATGGCCATGTAGGCGAAGTGACCACCCATATGCCAGGCGTTGCCGCCACCGGGCGCGATCGGCGGCGCATTCGCCACATCCGTCTCGTCATAGCCGCAGGAGGCCATCTCGCCGCCCGCCGCCATGTGCAGCAGGTCGCTGGAAAGATAATCCCGCCATGGACCGGTCTGGCCGAACGGCGTCAGCGAACACATGATCAGCCGGGAATTGCTGCTCGCACAGCGATCGATAATCGAGCCCCAGCGACGCCAGATGACCCGGCCGGAAGGTTTCCAGAATGACGTCCGCCGTCGCCGCCAGACGGGTGAAAATCCCGCGCCCGTCCGCGGTCGCCAGATCGAGGGTGATGCCGCGTTTCGACGTGTTGTAGTACCAGAACGACAGGCTGCGCTCCGGGTGCGGGATGTCGTCGAGGAACGGCCCGACATGGCGATTGGGCTCGCCACCAGGCGGTTCGATCTTGACCACGTCGGCCCCGAGATCGCCGAGCAGCTTGCCGCAGAACTGGCCCTTTTCGTCGGCGAGTTCCAGGACTCTCAGCCCTGCCAGCGGGCCCGGCAGGGTTGCCGCGTCGGTCACCGGAGCATTTCCTCCATGTAGGGAAAGCGCGCCCGCTTCGTCGGCCAGAACGTGCCGTCGGCGAAGCCCGCCCGCAGCTCGTCATGGCTGTAGCCCAGCAGGCCTTCGACAATCTCCCGCGTGTGTTGCCCGATCAGCGGAGCCGGCAGGTGATTCGACGCCGGCGTTTCCGAGAGCTTGAACGGCGCATTCTGCACCTTGTGCGTGCCGAGCGCCGGATGCTCCATCGCCAGATACATCTGCCGGTGGCGCAACTGAGGATCGTGCTCCACCCGGTCTTCGGCACTCTGCACGGGAAGGGCGCGAACGCCGGCTGCCTGGCAACGCTCCGTCAGCGCGTATTTCCCCAGCGTCATGCTCCACGCTTCGATCCGTTCGTCCAGTTCCTCCTGGTGCTGCAGGCGTCCGGCGACCGTGGCAAATCTTTCCGCGCCGGCCCAGTCGGATGCGCCCATCACCTGCACCAGCCGCTGCCACTCATCGTCCGAGTGGCAAACGATCACGCACCAGTCGTTGTACCCGCCGGGATGCGTGCGATAGGCGTTATGCGGCGCAACCGTCGGGCCACGGTAGTTGTTGACCAGCGGCGTGCCGGGCCAGTGCGCGCGGTTGCCCGGCGGGAACCCGGCGCGCCGCGACCCGCGGCCGTTCACCGTGAAATCCAGCAGCGCCGGACCGTTGAGCGGAACGCTCGCGACCATCTGCGACAGGTCGATGTGCTGACCGCGTCCCGTCATGTTGCGATGATAAAGTCCGGTGAGCGCGCACATCGCCCCGTACATGCCGCCGGTATCGTCCATGTACGACCAGCCCCAGCCGGCCGGCGGTTGGTCGGGCAGGCCCGACAGATACGTCAGCCCGGAGACCGCCTGAGCGACAGGACCGAACGTCGTGTAATGGTGATTGCGCCCTGTATGGCCGTAGCCCGACATCGACACATAGACGATGTCCGGCTTGATCCGGCACAGCTCCTCATAGCCGAGACCCCAGTTGCGCAGCACGCGCGACGAAAAGTTCTCGATCACGATGTCGGAGATGGCGATCAGCCGCTTCACGATCTCCAGGCCCTTGGCGCTTCGCACGTTCAGGCTGAGGCTCTTCTTGTTGACGTTGGTGTCGGCGAAGTTTCCCGAGGTGTTCAGATTGGCTTCGAGATGCTGCGGCGTGGTGGTACTCGGCAGCCTGCCGCGCTCACTCTCCGGCCACTCGATCTTTATGATCTCGGCTCCGAACGCGCCAAGCCAGCGCGTGGCCCATGGCCCGGCCCGCACCCAACTGAAGTCCACCACGCGGATGTTCTCCAGCGCGCGCGGCCGGGACATGCGTCGTTCTCCGCGCTATCCCCAGGTGGCCTGCCCGCCCACCGCGGTGATCGTGATGTGCCCCATCGTCGTATCGGCCTTGGCGCCATGCCAGTGCCGTTCGCCGGCCTTGATGTGCACGACATCGCCCACATTGATCTCGCGCTGCTCATGCTCGGTCGCCACCATGCCGGAGCCCGACGTCACGACCAGGATCTGGTCGCAGGTGTGCGTGTGCCAACCCGTCGTGCAGCCTTGGCTGAAATTCACCACGCTGCAATTGTAATTCTTGGAATCCCCGGGTTCGATGATGGTCTGGCGCGACCGCGAAACCGGCCCTGTCCACCCCGCGATCCGATCGGCGCCTTCCACCGGGACGTTCGGTACGTTTCGAAGCGTGACTACATTCATGACGTTCCTCTCCTCATGTTGCATCAGCAGGCGGTTGCCGATGAGCATATGATCTCCAGCCCGGTCCTTCAACAACGCGCCCAGCGAAACCGATGGCGGACCGCGCAACCTTGGCAGACCGCTGGAAACATCCCAACGTGCACGTCGCGCAAGTGCGATCATGCCGTTGGGAAGGAAATTCTGATATGGCAACCACAATTCGTGTCGGCATGGTGGGTGTCACGCCAGACCGGGGCTTCTCGTCTATCGCCCATATGCCGGCGCTGCAGGCTCTGCCGGCCTTCGAAGTGGTCGCAGTCTGCACCACCCGCCAGGAGACCGCTGACGCCGCGGCGAGGCACTACGGTGTGCCGCTCGCCTTCGCCGATCCCGTGAAACTCGCCCAGCATCCGGACGTCGACCTGGTCACCGTCTGCGTCAAGGTCCCCGACCACTTCACGCCGGTCATGGCTGCCATCGATGCGGGCAAGCATGTCTATTCGGAATGGCCGCTCGGTCGCAACACGGCGGAGGCCGGGCAGATGCTCGACGCCGCGCAGCGCAAAGGAATACGGCACGCCGTCGGCTTGCAGGGCCGTGTCTCGCCGTCGATCAACTATGTCAGGGACCTCATCGCGGACGGCTATATCGGCAGCCCACTGTCGGCCACGCTGTTCGTCAATGCAGCCGGTTGGGGAGCCGCACTCGACCGCGCCTATCAGGCGGACTTCGCCAACGGCGCCAACCTGATGACCATCACCGGTGGCCACAATCTCGATGCGCTCTGCTACTGCCTGGGCGAATTCCGAGAGATGTCCGCGTTTGCCGTCAGCCAGCGCGACCGCATTCCCCTGGAAGGCACCGGCGTACTGATCGCCAAGGACGTGCCGGACCAGCTTGTCGTGAGTGGCATCGTCGGCGACGGAGCAGTCGTATCCGCGCAAGTCCGCGGCGGCATGACCAGAGGCCATGAGTTCCTCTGCGAGATCCACGGCTCGGAGGGCGATCTCGCACTGGCCGCCACCACCCGCGCCTCGACCCAGCGCCAGGAACTGATGGTTCGCGGTGCGCGCGGGACGGCCAAGGACCTTGCGGACCTGCCAGTGCCGGCGAAATACCGCTGGGTGCCTGACAGCGTGCCACAGGGATCCCCCTACAACGTTGCACAACTGTACGCAAACCTCGGCGACGCGATCCGCGATGGCAAGCCGATGCATCCGGGGTTTGATACAGCCGTCGTCCGTCATCGCATGCTGGACATGATCGTGCAGGCCGCTCGCACCGGCCAGAAGCAGTCGGCCCCGGCATGACCAGACACCCGGCATGACCAGACCAGGTACCAGGGCAGCCATCGTGGGTCTCGGCCGGTGGGGCCGCAACCTCGTCGACGCCGTGCGGCAAAGCGAGGTGATTCGCTTCACCGCGGCACATACCCGCACCGCGGCCAGCGTCGCCGATTTCTGCCGCGAACGCGGTCTCCATTGGGTCGACGATCTCGACACCATCCTGCGTGACCCTGCGATCGACGCTGTCGTGTTCGCCACACCGCACAGCCTGCACGCGGAGCAGATCAGACGCACCGTCGCTGCCGGGAAGGCCGTGTTCATCGAGAAGCCCTTCACCCTGACCGTCGCCGACGCGCAGTCGGCCATCGATGCCGCCGAACGGGCAGGGGTAGTGCTCGCGGTCGGCTTCAACAGGCGCTTTCACCCGTCGATGCGAATGCTGCGACAGGCAGTGAAGGAGCAGCGTCTCGGCACCATCGTGTCGATCAGCGCCGAGCAGACCGCGCTGCATGGACTGACGCTCACACCCGAGGCGTGGCGCGCCCAACCGGACGAATCACCCGGCGGTGCGATGACCGCGATCGGGGTGCATCTGGTGGATGGCATGATCGACCTGATGGGCCAGGTGGACTACTGTATACAGCCGCGTCACACGTCGCGCGGCGCTGTACAGCGATGACACGACCGACATCCTGCTGACCTTCGCGAATGGCGCGACCGGCCATATCTTCTGCTCCGTCGCCGCAACGCCCAACTACCGCATGGCGGTCTACGGCACGCAGGGCTTCGCCGAAGTGCTGGGCCATCCGATGCAGACATTCCGGCTGATCCCGGCGCTCGACGGCCAACATCGCAGGCCCGGCTACGCCGCAGGTCACCGAGACCCCAGGCTTCAACATGCTGACCGCCGAGTTGGAGGCATTCGCCGCAAGCATCCGCAACCGCCAGCCTTTTCCCACGCCGTTGAGCGAGATCCTGCACGGCGTCGCCGTCTTCGAAGCCATCCTTCGCTCGGCTGCATCCGGTCAGCCGCAACAGGTCGGCTAGAATTCGCTCACCAACGCGGCGCCGCACGGGGGTCAGCCTGCAATTCCACCGATCGTTCGCCAGCCGCGCAGCCAGTCAGCAATGGGCGATCCTCGTCATCCTCTCATGCCTCCTCGCGCTGGGCCTGGAGGTCATCCGCCTGCCCGCCGCCCTCCTGCTCGGCCCGATGCTCGCCGCAATCCTGGTGGCGATGGCCGGCGGCGCCGTGCGCGTTCCGCACCAGGCCGTTTTGGTCGCCCAGGCGGTGATCGGCTGCATGATCGCACGCAGTATCCCGCCCACGATCATCGGCGAGATAGCGGGCGACTGGCCGCTGTTCCTCGCGGTTGTCATCGCAGTGCTCGCGGCGAGCAGTACGCTCGGCTGGCTGCTCACGCGCTGGCGCGTTCTGCCGGGCACCACCGCCGTGTGGGGTTCGTCGCCCGGCGCGGCCACGGCGATGATGCTGATGGCCGCGGCCTATGGCGCGGACATCCGTCTCGTCGCCTTCATGCAGTATCTGCGCGTGTTGCTGGTCGCGCTGGTGGCGACGATCGTCGCGAGGCTCGGGACAGCGGGCGCCGCCGCCTCACCCGTCAACGTCAGCTGGCTCGCACCGCATCCCGTTGCTGCCCTTCGCCGAGACCCTGGCACTGATCGCGCTTCGGCACGCTCGTCCGCACGCCTGCGCCGCATCCCCGCCGCGCCATTGCTGCTGCCGCTCGGTCTCGGCATCGCTCTGCAGGACGCCGGTCTGCTCGCCATCGAACTGCCGCCCTGGCTGCTCGTCGCCAGCTACGCGATCGTCGGCTGGAGCACCGGTCTCGGCTTCAATCGCGCGATCCTGCGTCACGCCGCGCAGGCGCTGCCCCGCGTCGTCCTGTCGATCCTCGTCCTGATGGCGGTCTGCGGCGGTCTTGCGGCGCTCCTCGTGATGCTGGCCGGCATCGATCCGCTGACCGCCTATCTCGCAACCAGCCCGGGCGGCGCCGACTCTGCGGCGATCATCGCGATGGCGAGCAACGTCGACGTGGCGTTCGTGATGGCGATGCAGACCACGCGCCTCATTCTCGTGCTGCTGATCGGCCCCAGCCTGGCCGGGTTCATCGCCAGACAGGCCGGGGCCACGAAGCGGACGCTATGAGGCAGGTTGGCTGCGCACCAGGCCGCCCGGCAGCGCGCCGGTCGCAACACCGTCACGATAGGTGATCTGCCCGGCCTTCACCGTCGCCGCATAGCCACGCGCCTTCTGCAACAGCCGCCGCCCGCCGGCGGGCAGATCGACCACCATCTGCGGCCGCTCCAGTGCCAGGTTGGCGAAGTCGATGACGTTGATGTCCGCCTTCATGCCCGGCGCGAGCACGCCGCGATCGCGCAGTCCGGCGAAGCGCGCCGGCTCGCGGGTCTGGCGGCGCACCAGGTCGGGAATGTCCATCCGGTCCGCGCCGCGGTCACGGCCCCAGTAGCTGAACAGGAAGGTCGGGAACGACGCATCGGAGATGAACGCGACATGCGCGCCGCCGTCGCTCAGGCCGGGGATGACATGCTGGCGGGCATACATCTCCTTCACCGGCTCCAGGTCGTAGTTCGCGTAGTTGACGATGCAGGCGAAGATGAAGCCGCGGCCGTCATCCTCGATCAGCATGTCGTAGGCGACCTCCTGCGGCGTGCGGCCCTCGCGCGCGGCGATCGCGGCGACCGAATCCTCGCGGGCCGGCGTGTAGTTCAGCGGGTCGGTGAAGCGGAACATCCGCTCGAAGCCGATGCGGGTCAGCAGCGACCAGGTGTTGAATTCGCTCGGGTCCTCGGTGGTGATGCGCGCCCGCACCTCCGGATCGCGCATCGCGGCGACGCGCTGCGCCAGCGGCAGATGCGCGATGGAGCGATACGTGCGCGTGCCGGCGAACGGGTTCTGGCTGCCGGTCAGACCGAGCAGCGCGCCGATCGGACGCGGCGGTGCGACGCAGCGGATGGGCAGCCCGTCGGCCGCGGCCTGCGTGGACAGTGCCAGCAGATCCTGCCACGCGGTGGTCCGGTCATGCCGCTGGTTCAGCGAGAACACCAGCGGCCGACCGCACGCCTGCATCACGCGCCGCACCATGGCGAATTCGGTCGCCGGATCAGGCGTGTTCCAGTCCGAGGTCATCTCGATGAACCCCTTCCCGGCATCCTTCAGCCCCATGGCGATCCCCATGAGCTCGGCTTCCTGCGCGCGCAGCGTCGGCGTGTGGTCGCCCGCCAGCGTCTTGTGCGCGATGGTGCGCGACGTGGAGAAGCCGAACGCCCCGGCGCGCACCGCATCGGCGGTGATCTCGCGCATCTGCTGCGATGTCCGCCTGGTTTGCATCCTCCAGGTTCAGCGCGCGGTCGCCCATGACGATAGACACGCATCGGCGCATGCGGCAGCAGCGCGCAGAAATCGATGTCGTGGCTGCGCCGCTCCAGCGCGGTGAGGTAGTCGGCGAAACTCTCCCAGCTCCAGTCGAGGCCTTCATGCAGGCAGGGACCAGGGATGTCCTCCACGCCTTCCATCAGCGCGATGACCGCGTCCTGCGTGTTCTTGCGCACCGGCGCGAAGCCGACGCCGCAATTGCCCATCACCACGGTGGTGACGCCGTGCCAGGATGACGGCGCGAGATGCGAGTCCCACATCGCCTGGCCGTCGTAGTGCGTGTGGATGTCGACGAAGCCCGGCGTCACGGACAGGCCGTCGGCATCGATCTCCTCCCGGCCGTGACCCGACACTTTGCCGACCGCGGCGATGGTGCCGTCCTTCACCGCGACATCGCCGACGAACGGCGCCCCGCCGTTGCCGTCCATGATCGTGCCGCCGCGTATGACGATGTCGAATTCGCTGGCCATGTCTCTGATCCTTCCGCCCAAATCTCCCCCTCCCCTCGCGGGAGGCGGCAGGGGGAGGGGACGTTCCAAGCAACGACCCTCTCCCCACTCATCCCCTCACTCCGCCGCAACGCGGAACGAACTGTCGATCACCTCGTCCAGCGCCGGCTTGATCTGGCGCTGGAAGATATCGATCGTCTCGATCACCGCATCCTTCGGCATCTGCGCGTAGTGATTGACCAGCGCGATATGCTCGCCCGGCAGCACCTTCCACTGCTCGACAAGCTGCCGGCGCACGCTGTCCACCGTGCCGAACACGAACAGCCCGGAATTCACCAGCGAACCGAAGATGTCGTTGCCCTCGACCTTGCGCCGGCCCATCGCGGCATAGAAGTTCTTCCAGATGTCGAGATCGTAGGCGCGGATCTTCTCCAGCGCATCCTCCTCGGTCTTGCCGATCTGGATCCAGCGCACCAGGCACTGGTTCTGCCCCGGCGCGAAGCTGCGTCCGTGCTGCGCGGCAACGCGTGCGATAGCGCTCCGACAGCGGCCCCGCGGCGGCGATCGAGGCGAAATAGGTCGGCACGAAGCCGTGCCTGCCGCAGAACTCGATCGTCTCCGGACTGCCGGAGCCGGCGACGAACACCTTCGGATGCGGCTGTGTATACGGCGCCGGCGCCACCGAGGCGCGGCGCCACACGCCTGCTTCGTCCACCTCGCCCGGCGCGCCCAGCTTCTGCGTCACGCCGGCGCGGGCCAGCGGCCAGTCCTCGATGCCGGCCTCATACGGATACGGCACCTGCCAGGCGGGGCCCTTGTGGGTGAAGCTCTCCTGCGTCCACGCCTTCAACACGAGTTCGATGTTGTCCTCGAAGATCCGCCGGTTATGCGCGTCGTCCTCCTTGTCCCTCTGAAGCTGCGTCTCCTGCGAGAAGCCCGCCAGCACGGTCTGCGCATTGTAGACCGCGGCGTCCGGCGACTTGGTCGCGCGCGTGCCGAAATGCTGGCCGAGCGTGTTGGTCCAGCGCGACTGATAGCCGCGGGCGAACCCCACGAAGGTCCGGCCCTTCGACAGATGGTCGATGACCGCGACCTCCTCGGCCACGCGGATCGGATTGTGCGTGCTCATCACATAGCCCAGCGGGCCGATGCGGATGTTCTTGGTCTTGGCCAGCCACCAGGCGTTGGTGGCGCCGGGCGACGGCGCGACCTCGTAGCCTTCCGACCAGAAATGGTGCTCCGGCGTCGCGGCTCCCCAGAAGCCCATCTCGTCCGCCGCCTGGATGATCTCGGTCATGCCGCGGATGGCGTCCTGGTAGCGCTCGCGGTGGCGTCCGATCGGACGCAGCGCCGCCCGCTCCTCCTCGTCGCGGGCGGGGATGACGGGATACATGATCATGATGGGCTTGAGCATGGCGTTTGCTTCCCTTCGCTGCGCCGTCCGAGCAATACCGGCCGGTACCCAATAGAACCGGCAGGTACCCGCACGTCAATCGCAGGCCGTCGAATTGCCCGCCGAAACGCCGCCATGCTAGCGTCGCGGACACGCCGATTGATCGCGGACTGGCTCCGCCGGCGGGACGACTGCACGGAGCACCGATCCTCGATGCCGCACACCTGGGACTACGAAGCCGATGTCGTCGTGATCGGGTTCGGGGCGGCCGGTGTCGCTACATCTGTCACTGCGCACGACCGCGGCGCCAAGGTCGTCATCCTGGAGAAGGCACCCGAAGGCGAGGAAGGCGGCAATACCCGCGTGGCCGGTCAGGGTTATCTGAACACGTCGTCGGTCGACCAGGCCATCGCCTATCTCACCGCGCTCTGCGGCCCCTTCATCGTGCCGGAGCTCATGGTGAGGGTTTGGGCCGAGGAGATGTGCCGCAACAACGCCTGGCTCGAAAGTCTCGGCGGCGATCCGCAGGAGCATCAGCATCCGCCGGTCGGCATCGAGTTTCCCGATCTGCCCGGCGCCGACTGCGTGCACAAGTTCCACGATGGACCCACCTACGGCTACTCGTACACCTGGAAGCTGTTCGAGCGCCTGGTCAAGCAGCGGCCCATCGATATTCTCTACGAGACGCCGGGCCGCGAACTGATCCAGCACGACACCACCAAGGAAGTTCTCGGTGTCCGGGCGCAGCGCGGCAACCGGTCGGTCACCGTAAAGGCGCGCAAGGCGGTGGTACTCACCTGCGGCGGCTTCGAGAACAATCAGGAGATGATCCGCAACTACCTTCCGGGTATTCCCTGTTGCTACACCTCCGGCACGCCGTACAACGAAGGCGACGGCATCACCATGGCGATGTCGGTCGGTGCCGATCTCTGGCATATGAACAACTACGCCGGCCCCTCGATGGCCCTGAAGGTTCCCGAGGTCCGCACCACGTTCTCGATGCAGGCGTTGCACTACAGCAAGCGAATTCCCGGCGGCATGATCGTGGTCGGCCCCGACGCCAGGCGCTTCGCCGACGAAAAGTACAAGACCTGCCACGGCAAGATCCCGGTGAACGGACGCTGGCTGCCGCTATCCACGCCTTGTCCGATGTATCTCATCTTCGATCACACCCTGTTCTCGGCCGGCCCGCTCTACGACAAGCACCCGAGCCACGGTTGGACGCAGATCATCGAGCGCTACGACTGGAGCGCGGACAACAGCGCGGAACTGGCCAAGGACTGGATCAAGACCGCCGACAGCCTCGCCTCTCTCGCCGCGCTCGTGCAGCTCGATCCCGCCGCGCTGGAAGCCACGGTCAGCCGGTGGAACCGCTTCTGCGACGCGGGACACGACGCGGACTTCGGCCGTACCCTGATGCTGGCACCCATCGTCGCAAAGCCGTTCTACGCGGTCGAACTCTCTCCCTCGATGCTCAACACCCAGGGCGGCCCGCGACGCAACGAGAAGGCGCAGATCGTGCGGCCCGACGGCACCCCCATCAAGCGGCTGTACAGCGCCGGAGAACTGGGCTCGATCTACAGCTACCTGTACCAGGGCACCGGCAATATCGGCGAATGCCTCGCCTTCGGCCGCGTCGCAGGCCGCAACGCAGCGGCCGAGGCGCCCTGGGAACAGCGATGATCCAGCCCGCCAGGGCGCAGGTCAGATCGCGATGGCGCCCCCGTCCACGTGGATTTCCGACCCGGTGATGTACGACGACTCATCCGACGCCAGGAACAGAATGGCGTAGGCCACCTCATCGACCTCCCCCGGCCGCCGCATCGGAATGACATTCATCCGCTCCGCCCGCACCGCGGGATCGGCGGTCCGGCCCGATGTGCGCATCGGCGGCATGATGCCGGGATGCACCGAGTTGGCGCGGATCCTGTCCTTCGCGTGCTGCACCGCTGTCGTCTTCGTCATCAGCCGCACCGCCGCCTTCGAAGCGTTGTACGCCATGTGGACGTGTTCGCTGCCGATGATGCCGGCGATCGACGACAGATTGACGATCGACCCGCCGCCGGCCGCGCGCATCGCCGGAATCGCGTGCTTGATGCCGAAGAACACGCCGGTCGCATTGATCGCCATGATGCGATGCCACGCCTCGGTGCTGTAAAAGTCCTGTTCCGCGCTGCCGGAAACGCCGGCGTTGTTCACCAGCACGTCCAGCTTGCCCAACTGCTGCGTGGTCGCGGCCACCACCGCGGCCCAGTTGTCCTCGTCGGTGACATCGAGTTTCTCGAAACGCGCGGCCGCGCCGATCGTCTCGGCCATCCGCCGCCCTTCATGCTCCAGCACGTCCGCGATGACGACCTTCGCTCCCTCGCGGGCGAACATGCGTGCCGTGGCCGCGCCCATGCCCGATGCCGCACCGCTGATGATGGCAACCTTGCCCGCAAGTCGCATGGCGTGTCCTCCCGGTGATGTTTCTGGCGCGACGTTGCCATGCTGCCGCGCGGGACGAAAGCGGCGGCCGGACAACGGGGATTGCGGCCCGGCGCCCGGCGAACCACCATCGGCATAATGCCAAGGGAGAGAGACGATGACCTCACGCGTGGCAATGGTATCGCTCGAGCGTGCCCGCGAACTCGGTGAAGCGATGGGGATGCCCGCGCGGCGCACGCAGAGCGAGGCATTTCGCGTGGTCGCCAACAATCCGGGCGTGGCCAGGGTAGCGTTCGGCCAGTTGATGCAGTTGCTGGAGAACAACAGGTTCGACACGCGCCTGCGCGAGCTCATGATCATGCGCATCGGCTGGGTCACCGGCTCGGCGTATGAGTGGACGCAGCACTGGCGTGTGGCAACGACGGCAGGAATTCCGCCCGAGGACGTTCTCGCGGTGCGCGACTGGCAGAACTCTCCGCGTCTGACAGCAGCCGACAAGGCAATCCTGGCCGCCACCGACGAGTGTCTGGCAGGCAGATCCATTTCCGACGCAGCCTGGGCCGAGGTGACCAGGCATGTCATCGACCCGGCCCAGCAGGTGGAATTCATCATCGCCATGGGCAACTGGATGTCGTTCTCCATGCTGTTCCGCAATCTGCGCATCCCACTGGCCGAGGGCCTGATGGTCTGGCCGCCTGATGGTCTGGCGTCCCCTGCGGCGGAAAGGTAATGATCGACGATACGCACGAAGGAGACATCGATGACCGAGGATCCAGCTCTCCCGCTGTTGAATCATGAACTGGCGGACGACGAACTGGCCTGGATGCAGGCGGTATATGAGGACTTCGGCAAGATCCGCGCCGCGTTCTCCGGACGGGAAAAGGACTTCGACCCGAAGCAGGCGCTGCGGGATGTCCTGGCCTCGAACAGTACAGGCTCACAGCCGATGCGGACCTGTCCGGCCCCGGCCCCTGGCGGCTCGGCCAGAATCGCCATGGCCGTGGCGTTGCCGCTGTCTTCCTGCCGAGGGTCGAACTGCACCGGCACGCGAGAAGCAGAACCGACCAGTTTCCCATGTATGTGGTCGGCGAGGCAGAGGGGTTTTCCATCGGCGAGGACGGACAGCCCGTGCTGACCCCGGTGACCGGCGGTGACCATTTCCACAATCCGCCGAACGCGCCGCATGCTTTCGTGCCGAAAGTCGGCAAGCCGGTCCCCGCGGACTGGGAAATCGCCTTCATCGCGATCACGCCGCGCAACCTGCGAGAGGACACCCAGAGTGTCTCCGACGAAGTCAGGGCAGCCTATCAGCGCGTGATCGGCACCGAAGCACCGGCCGCATAAGCTTCCCTTTCCCGCCAGGCGGGGGAGGGTCGGGAGGGGGCGCCCGGAGAGGAACAACAAAGAATGGAAAACCAGACGTTCGATTATATCGTGGTGGGCGCGGGTTCGGCCGGATCGGTCCTCGCCAACCGGCTGAGCGCCAACCCGAAGCACAAGGTGCTGGTGCTGGAAGCGGGCCGCGAAAGCCATCCGTGGTCGCGCATCCCGGTCGGCTTCGCCAGGCTGATCAACAACCCCGCCGCCAACTGGCTGTATTCGTCGGAGCCTGACGAGGGCACCGGCCAGCGCCGCATTCCCATTCCGCGCGGCAAGCTGCTGGGCGGCTCGTCGTCGATCAACGGCATGGTCTTCGTGCGCGGCCAGTCGCAGGACTACGACCAGTGGGCGCAGCTCGGCAATCGCGGCTGGAGCTATCGCGAGGTGCTGCCGATCTTCCGCGACATGGAAAGCTACCAGGGCGACGCGGACGAAGAATACCGCGGCCGCAACGGGCCGCTGAAGGTCACCGAAAGCATCGAGACCGGACCGCTCTACGACGCGCTGATCAAGGCGGCCGGCGAGGTCGGCATCGCCTACACCAAGGACTATAACGGCGCGAAGCAGGACGGCATCGGCATGACCCAGGCGACGATCCGCAGCGGCCGCCGGATGAGCACCGCCGTCTGCTATCTCGACCCCGCGCGCAGGCGGCCCAACCTGACGATCCAGGCCAACGCGCTAACCGAATGCCTGCTGCTCGAAGGCAAGCGCTGCGTCGGCGTGCGCTACACCGTCAACGGCCAGCAGCGCGAGGCCCGCGCGGGCCGGGAAGTCATCGTCAGCGCCGGCTCGATCAATTCGCCGCAGCTTCTGGAACTGTCCGGCATCGGCCAGCCCGAGCTGCTGCAGGCTCTCGGCATCGAGGTCCGCCACGCGCTGAAGGGCGTCGGCGAGAACCTGCGCGATCATTACTCGCCGCGCATGAAATGGACGGTGCCCGCCTCGCGCGGCATGACCTACAACGACAAGGCGCGCGGGCTCGGCATGGTGTAGCAGGCGCTGCGATACGCGCTGACCCACAAGGGTCTGCTCGGCCTGCCGGCATCGCCGATCCGCGCCTATGTTCGCACCCGCGCCGGGCTGGACGCACCGGACGCGGCGATCTCCTGGATCCCCTTCCTGGCCGATCCGAATTTTCGGCTCGCGAAGCAATCCGGCGTCACCGCGATCATGAACATCCTGCGCTCCGAAAGCACCGGCAGCATCCATGTCACTTCGAAGTCGCCGAACAAGCCGCCGGCGGTCCGCTTCAACTTCATGACCGCCCAGCTCGACCGTGACGTGACGCTGGAGGCAATGCGCATCACCCGGCGCATCATGACCGCGCCCGCCATGCGCGGCATCGCCACCGACGAAATCGCCCCAGGCGTGAACATCCAGTCCGACGATGAACTGCTCGACTGGGTGAAGAAGAACGCCGAGACCACCTACCATCCGGTCGGCACGTGCAAGATGGGCTCTGACCCGATGGCCGTGGTGGACGACCAGCTTCGCGTGCACGGGATGCAGGGCCTGCGCGTCGCCGATGCATCGATCATGCCGACGCTGACCTCCGGCAACACCAACGCCCCGTCGATCATGATCGGCGAGAAGGCATCGCGCATGATTCTTGCCGCCGCGTGATGTCATTGCGAGGAGACGCAGCGACGAAGCAATCCCCATCATAAGTGCGCTCCATCGAAACGAGTAACGTGCGCTAGCGTGTCCGTGGCGTCCGTACCAGGAACAAGAGCGGCAGCACGACAATGGCAAGGACGAGCATCAACTTGAAGTCGTCGACGTAGGCAATGATCCTGGCCTGGTAGGTGACTGCCTGGTCGAGCAGCGCAATCCCATGCGTGGACCCGGTATTCCAGAGCCGTGATGCGGCACCGGACTGCAAAGCACGGTTGAATGGGCTCACATCTTCCGCGATGAGGGCGTGATTGACCTGGGTGTTGGTCTGCAGCAGCGCACCGGTGATGGAAATACCGATCGCACTGCCAAGATTGCGCATCAGGCTATAGATGCTGGTGGCTTCGGTCCGTATCGCCGATGGCAGTGTCGCAAAGGCGATGATGTTGATCGGGATCGCAAGAAATCCGATGCTGATCCCCTGGATGAAACCGACCGTGATTACGGTCGATTCCGCTATGTCGGGCGTCCACAGCGTCATCTCGTGCAGCGCATAGGCGCCGACCACGAAGCCGATGCCGACCAGCAGCCGAGCGCTCACCCTTCCCATCACCCTGCCGCAGATCAGCGCGGCCACCATCAATCCGGCGCCGCGCGGTGCCAGCACGATACCGGCGGTCAGCACCGGATAGTCCATCATCGTCTGGAGATAGGGCGCCAGGAGCGCCAGCGACGCGTACATGATCAATCCCATGATCGCGTAAAGGAACGCGCCCACAGTGAAATTCCGGTCGGCGAACAGCCTGGGCGACAGGAAAGGCCGCGGCGCGAGGCAGAACTGCACCAGAAAGACGTAGAACGCGACACCCGCGATGCAGGCTTCCAGTACCGATCTCGCGCGAGCCGAACCAGTCCAACGTCTCGCCGCGGTCGAGCATCATCTGGAACGAGCCGATCGCCAGGCTCAACGCGCCGAAGCCGATCCAGTCGAGTTTTGCCGCCCTGCCGTGCGAGCTCTCCTTCAGGAATGTGAGCAAGCCGATCGCGGTCACGATGCCGAACGGCACATTGATGTAGAACACCCAGCGCCAACTGTAATTGTCGGTGAGCCATCCGCCCAGAATAGGGCCGCAGATCGGTCCCATCATCACGCCCATGGTCCACAGCCCCATCGCCTTGGCGCGTTGCTCGGGCGGGTACAGCTCGTACATCACCGACTGCGACAGCGGCACCAGGGCTGCCCCGAACACGCCTTGCAGGATGCGGAACAGCACGATCTGGCCGAGCGATTCCGCGACGCCGCACAGCGCGGACGCTACGGTGAAACCGATGACGGCGGTCACGAACAGCCGGGTGCGGCCAAATCGCGAGGCCAGGAACCCGGTCGGCGCCGTCATGATCGCCGCCGCCACGATGTAACTCGTCAGCACCCAGTTGATCTCTTCCTGGCTCGCCGACATCGTGCCCTGCATGTAGGGCAGCGCGACATTGGCGATGGTGCTGTCGAGCGACTGCATCAGGGTGGCCAGGACCGTGCAGATCGTCACGATCATACGGACCGCGGGGCTCACCGTCGGCGGCGCCGCGACTGCGGTCGCTGTCGCGCTCACTCTGCCTTATCCTGCCGCGCGAGGTTTTCGCAGACCAGTTCGAGCACGTGGGTCGCAATTCCGAGTTCGTCCTCGGACAGACCGGCGAGCGTGGCGTTGCGCACCTCGCGAGACGCCGCCTCGACCTGCTCGATGATCGACCAGCCGCGCGTCGTCAACACGATGATCTTGGCCCTGCGGTCAGCGCCTTCCTCACGGCGCTCGATCAGGCGCGACGCCTCCAGCGCGTCGAGCAGGCGCACGACCGATGAGCCGTCGAGTGTCAGCGCGGCAGCAAGGTCCTTCTGTCGCATCGGCGCCTGTGCACGCGCGAGGTAGATCAGCGGCAACCACGTGGCCTCGGTCAGACCGAACGGCTGCAAGCGCCGGTCGACCTCGCGGCGCCATTGCCGGGCCGCACGGGCAACGAGCACCCCGAAGCCGTCGCGAAGCTGCCTCTGGCTCTTCTTCATCGCAGGCTCAATTAGATGACATGCAAACATATGGTATGTCATCTATTGCCGCAAGCCCGGGTCAGCCGGGCGGCGGCGCGAGGCCGGTCAGCGCAGGCGCGAGCCGGTATCCATCCCCAGAAAAGCCCGGCCGCCGATCGGGTACCACTCGGGCGCGATCGTCACCGTCTGGCCGACGACGTGCAGGTCGCGCCAGCACTCGGCTAGGCGGCTCTCGCGCTTGAACGACGTGCTGCCGCCGTGCCGGTACATCAGGTCCATCGCCTCGCGCGCGCTGTCCGCGGCGTAGGTCGAGGCCAGGCGACAGCGGGCCCGCTGCTCCAGCGTGGTCTCGCCGCCCGCGGCGATGGTGTTCCACAGTTCGGCGATCATCGCGTTGCGGTAGACGCGCCCGGCATTCAGGATCGCATCGGCCCGTCCGACGGCCTCCTGCACCTGCGGGTTCTCGCACAGCATGCCGGTCCTGCCGCGCGGCGTCTTCTCCACCGCCAGCGCGATCAGCGCGTCGATGCCGGCGCGCGCGATGCCGGTGATCACCGCGCTATGATGCGGCCCGACCCAGGCCTGGCTGGGCAAGGCATAGGTGATCCCCGGCCAGCGCGACCACTGATTGTCCAGCGGCACGCCGATGTGAGGGCACGTCCGCTGTTCCGGCAGGAAGACATCCCGCACGGTCCAATCGAAGCTGCCCGTCCCGCGCAGCCCGGCCACATCCCAGCTCCCCGGGACGACCTCCGCCTCTTCGCGACGAAACACCCCACGCCAGTAGAGCGAACCGCCGTCCGGGCGGCGGCGCGGTTCATCCCCATCGAGGATCTGGAAACTCCCCAGCATCCAGGAACTCTCCTGGCAGCCGCTGCCGAACGTCCAGTGGCCGCTGACGCGGTAGCCACCCTCGACCGGCACTCCCTTTCCGCCGCCCTGCACGGCGGTCCCCGCGATCACCGTGGCGTGGCCGGGCGGGTAGATCTCGTGCACCCCCTCGTCCGGCAACCCGAGCGTGACAAGCTGCCCGATGCTGTTGTTCGCGAGATTCCAGCCGACCGACCCGGCGCCCTCGGCCAGCAGTTCCACGACACGAATGTAGGTCAACGGATCGACCTGGAGGCCGCCCAGCCCACGCGGAATCACCATTCGGTAGAAGCCGGCGGCCTGCAATTGCTCCACCAGGGCCGGCGGCAGACGCTGCTCGCGTTCGATCTCCTCGCGATAGCGGCGCAGCGTCGGCTGGAGCGCCCTCGCGGCGCGCGCCAACGGCTGCGCGTCGATGTCTGCCGCCAGGTGGGTGTCTTCCGGTATCGCGTCCATTGCTTCCTCCTGCCGCATCCTGCTCTCCAGGGTATCTTCGGAACCGCGGCAAGGGATAGGTACCGTGATGGATCGGCGCCCGCGGGGTGTTCGGCGGCCTGCTGATTTTCTGCATCATCATCGCGCAGCAGCGGCGCCGCACCGTGGCTGCGATTCGAGCGGTCGGTCGTCATGGCCTCGTGGCGGCGTTCTGCTCGACTGCCGCCACGATCCTTTACATCAATGCCCTTCAGCACACGTCGGTCGCCGACGTTGCCGTGTTCTTCGCGGCGGCACCATTGGTCACCGCCGGACTCGGTCGGCTATGGCTTGGCGTGTCGGCAGCGTGGACCACGCTTGCCGCCAGTTTCATCGCCCTGCTGGGGGTCAGCATCATGGTCGGCGGTGCAGTTGCCGACGGACACCTGATTGGCGATCTCCTCGCGTTCGGCATGACGATCTGCCTGGCGGTCATGCTGCTGATCATTCGCCAGCATCAGGCGACACCGATGCTGCCGGCCGCGTTTCTGTCAGCGCTGCTCTGTCTCCTCGTTTGGCCGCTCACCACACCGCTCGCAATCGGCGCGCGTGACATGTTCAATCTGTTTCTGTTCGGCACGATGCAGTTCGGCCTCGGGCTGGTATTGCTGACCTTGGGTGGCCGATGGATCTCCGCAACCGAGAATGCGCTGATCGGTACGATCGAGACGCCGCTCGCTGTCGCGTGGGTCTGGCTCTGCTTCGGCGAGGCACCGCCCGTCACCAGCCTTGTCGGCGGCCTCGTCGTAGTGGCGGTGGTCGTCGCGCATTTCTGGTACGGTAATCGACCGCGACTTGCCTTCGAGGAACCACAAAGATGAAATCTACACCTTCGCGCGAAGCGCCATTCTTACTGTCTCCGTGAACTCCGTGGTTCTCGCCTTCCTTCTCCGTGTTGAATCTTAAAGCAGCCGCCAAGTGTACGAACCCATCCCAAGAGGCCTCGGCACTCGCCACCTCAGGAATTGACGACAGCAACAGCCTCGATCTCGATCATGAAATCCGGACCGGCGAGGCGAGTGACCCCGACAGTCGTGCTGGTCGGCGTCGCCACGCCGAGATAACGCATCAGCACGTCACTGCACTTCTGGAACTCGTCGAAGTCGGTGACGAACGTGTTGGTCTTGACGACATCGGCCCATGTCGCGCCGGCAGCCTTGAGGCATCGCTCGAGGTTCTGGAAAGTCTGTTCCATCTGCGCGCGCATATCGCCCTTGCCGACGCAATTGCCGTCGATATCGCGTGCCAATTGACCGGCGGTGTAAACGATCTTGCCGGTGCCGCTCACCGCCACGACGTGCGAATAGGAAGGCTTCCCATTGGACATCCGCACATTCATTCCCTCCGGCTGAAACCGTTCGATCTTTAGCGCCATAGTCTCCCTCCCCTTGTTGTGCCTGACCAACTCAGGATGGCAGGAAGCATCAGTTTCCCAAAATCTCGATCGACGTGGACTTGATCAGCGCCAGCACGGGTTTGCCCGGCGACAGCGCCAGCCTGACGATGGCGTCGGATGTGACCCGCGAGATCAAGGCTCCGCCACCCGGCAATGCGATCTCCACCAGAACCGAGCGTCGGATCGCATCGCTGGTGATGCGCCGCACTTCGCCGGGCACGATGTTGTGCAGACTGATCGCATCGGGCGGCTTGCCGGCAAGCATCACCTCGCGCGCCGGAATGCGCAACCGGCGTTCGGCACCCGGCGGAGCGTCGAGCAACGGCACCCAGAATGTCGCGCCGCCACCTTCCAGGCGCGACAACGCGCGCCCGGCATCGTGCTCCACCACCCGGCACAGCATCACGGCCCCGGCATCGTCGCGCTGCGCCAGCGGCAGATCGCCGCGCGCCACGATCTCCGGCAAAGGGCCACTGCCGATCACCCGTCCCGCATCCATCAGCACCACCGAATCCGCAAGCTGCGCCACTTCCTCCAGCGCATGCGTGACGTAGAGTATCGGCAGCCTGAGCGCGGTCTTCAGCCGCGTCAGATACGGCATGATCTCCGACTTGCGGGCGGCATCCAGGCTGGCCAGCGGCTCGTCCATCAGCAGCAAGCTGCGGCTGCGCCAGCAACGCGCGGCCGATCGCAACGCGCTGACGCTCGCCGCCCGACAGCGTGTGCGGACGCCGCGCGGTCAGCGCGCCGATACCGAGCAGCTCGACCACCTCGTCGAACCGCACCGGGCCCCGCGCCGCGCGCCGCAGACCGAAGCGCAGATTGGTCGCCACCGACATGTGCGGAAACAGCCGCGCGTCCTGAAAGACGAGACCCATGCGCCGTCGTTCCGGCGGCAGCCAGACGCCGGACGCGGTGTCGGCCAGCACCTGTCCATCGACCGCGATCCGGCACTCATCCGGCCGCAGCAGTCCGGCGGCAGCCGCAATGATCGTGGACTTGCCGGAACCCGACGGCCCGAACAGCACCGTCACGCCCGGCGTCGGCGCCTCGAACGCCATGTCCATCTGCACCGACGGGAAACGATGGCGCAACCGAATGCTCAGGCTCATCGGCCCAGCATTGCGTTCAGTCGTTTGCCGATCCATTCCGACAGCAGCAGTCCGATCAGCGCCAGCGTCACCGACACCATCGACAGTTCCGCGGCCTTCGCCTCGCCGCCCGGCACCTGCAGCGCGGCGTAGATCGCCAGCGGCAGCGTCTGCGTCTGGCCGGGGATGTTGGCGGCGAAGGTGATGACCGCGCCGAATTCGCCGAGGCAGGTCGCGTAGGCGACGATCCCGCCGACCAGGATACCCGGCGAGGCAAGCGGCAGCGTGACGTTGAACAGCCGGTCGAGCCTGCCCGCGCCCAGCGTGCGCGCCGCCTGTTCCAGCCCTGGATCGGCCATCTCCAGCGACAGTCGGACCGCGCGCACCATCACCGGGAACGTCATCACCGCGCAGGCCAGGCTGGCGCCGGCGGTGGTGAACACCAGCCGCACGCCGAACCAGTCGTAGCAGCAGCGATCCGATCGGGCCGCGGATGCCGAAGATGATCAGCAGCAGCCAGCCGGTGACCACCGGCGGCAGCACCATCGGCAGATGCACCAACGCGTTCAGCACCGGCCGCCCGGGAAAGCGATAGCGCGCCAGCACCCAGGCCGTCATGACCGCGAGCGGCAGCCCGAAGCCGACGGCGCGCGCCGCCACGCCAAGCGTCAGCCAGACGGCTTCCCACTCATCCGGTGAGAGCAGCAGCCTATTCGACCTTGAAGCCGCGCTTGACGAAGATCGCGCGTGCCTGCGGGCCGGCCAGGAACGTCATCAGTGCACGCGCCTCGGGCGTGTCGCCGGATTTCGTCACGGCGAACGGATACGCCACCGGATCATGGCTGTCGGCGGGAAAGTTCCAGCGATCATCACGGCTTTCGACACGGCGGCGTCGGTCGCATAGACGATGCCGGCGGGGGCCTCGCCGCGTTCCACCAGCAGCAGCGCGGATCGCACATCATCGGTGCGCGCCAGGCGCGGCGACACGGCATCCCACATGCCGAGCTTCTTCAGCGCCTGCTCGGCGTAGATGCCGACCGGGACATGCGCCGGATCGCCGGTGGCGACACGGCCGTTCGGGCCGAGCAGGCCCAGCAGATTGAAGCCGGGGCCGATGGTGACGTGCTGCGGCTTGTCCGCGGGAACCACCAGGACGAGGTCGTTGCCGAGCAGATCCTTGCGCGTATCGGCGACGATCAGCTTCTTCTCGGCCAGGTAGTCCATCCATTTCTCGTCGGCGGAGGCGAACAGATTGGCCGGCGCGCCCTGCTCGATCTGTCGCGCCAACGTGGAGCTCGCACCGAACGACATGCGCAACGGCTGATGGCCGGCCTTCGCCCATTGCGCCGAGACATCCTTCATCGCGTCGGTCAGGCTGGCGGCGGCGAACACCGTCAACTCCTGTGCCCGTGCCGCGAGCGGCGCAAGCAAAAGGCACAAGTACCAGCAGAAAGCGCATCGATGGGACCTCTTACGGTTGCAGGGAATGAACGCCGGCGAGCAGCGTGTCGAGTTGCTGCGCCGTCAGCACGCGGCCGTAGACCACGGCATTGAACAGGGCAGCGATGGTCTCCGGATCATGGCCGCCGAGCCAGGCCACGCCAAGCAGCCGGTTGATCGACGGCGGTTCATCCACCCAGCCGAAGGGCAGGGCAGGGGCAACGACCGCGTGGCCGTCACGCACCGCGCGCAGCGACCGCCATGCGTCCGAGCGATCGAGTGTCGCGCGCATGGCGGGGTCGGAAAACACCACGATGTCGGGATCCAGCGCGCGGATGTCCTCGATGCTCGCCAGGCGCGATGATCCTTGTCCGGCCGGGGCGACGACCTGCCAGCCCAGGCGGGTGAAGGTCTCGGCCAGATCGGTTCCCGGCACGACGACGGTCAGGCCGTCCGCGCCGCGCGCGCACAGAACACGCGGATGCGCCTCGCTCGCCGGCACCGCAAGCAACGCCTCGGCGAATTTGGCCAAGGTCTCCGCCCGGCCTTCCCGGTGCAGAATGCCGCCAAGCAAGCGGAACACCTGCGGGATTTCCGCCAGCGAGCCGTCCAGCAGAACGGTCGGAATGCCGGTGCGCTGCTGCGTCGCTCGCGCCAGATCGGCATAGCGCGGCGACACTGTGCCGTAATCGACGATCAGGTCCGGCCGCAACGCCACGACCTTGTCGATGACGTCCTCCCGCCCGGTCAGCCGCGGCACAACCGGCAGACGCGCCGCCTCCGGCGGCAGGAACGCGCGGGCCTCGGCCGATACCGGCGAGGCCCAACCAAGCATGAGATCGGGCGCCAGTGCGGCCAGCAGGACGGCGGCCGGCGGTCCGGCAGGCAGTACGCGCTCGATACGCTCGGGCACCTGCACGCTGCGGCCGGTCGCATCGACGATGTCGGCGGCCAGCGCGGCACCGGACCACCACAGCAGCAACAGAGCCATGAACGCGCGGCGCAGCATCGGCCCTCCTCGGTTGCGACGGTATAGCTGTCAAAATATAACGACAAGTAGCGGCCGGCCGATCCTTGGCGGCAAGGCGCAACGACTGCTTGTCATCCGCGAGGCGACAAGCCACGCTCGGCGCTATGGGGCACATGGGCAGAAGGCTGGCCTGGGGTAACCGCCATGGGGAAGAAAAGACCATCCGAGAGCTCGCATACCAGCGACCGGCTGAGCATCCGCCTCGATCTCGTCTGCGGCGCCCGGATCGGCCCGGGCAAGGTCGCGGTGCTCGAAGAGATCGCCCGCTCCGGCTCGATCTCGGCCGCCGGCCGTGCCTTGCGAATGTCCTATCGGCGGACCTGGGAGCTGGTCGAGGACCTCAACCGCAGCCTGGGCACGCCCGTTGTGGAGACTGCCGCCGGCGGCAGCGGCGGCGGTGGCGCGGTGCTCACACGCGCGGGCAAGGCCGTCGTGGAGCGCTATCGCGCGATCGAAATGGACACCGCGCTCGCCGCCCGCAAACATCTGCTGGCGCTCAATCGCGCCTGCGTGGATAAGTAGATGTTCAACCCCAAGGAGGCCGCCTCGTGAAGCTGTCCGCACGCAACCAGATCGCCGGCACGATCAAGACCGTGAAGCCGGGTGCGACCACGACCCACGTGACCATCGAGATAGCGCCCTCGGTCGTGATCACCGCGTCGATCACGAACGAGGCATCCGAAGAGCTCGGACTGAAGCCGGGCATGAAGGCCATGGCGGTGATCAAGGCATCCAGCGTGATGGTGGGCGTCTGAGCAACCTGCCGTCGCGTTGACGGCCCCCTCGCACCAGCCTCCGCGTCACGTCGACAGCACCGAAAGCGAACTGCGCCCCGGTGAAGCGGCGGCAGAATTACCGCCAGCGACCGATGCCGGCGTGTATTTCATCGGCACGATCCATACGCCGTGGCGCGCGCGTGACGAGTGTCCCAAACGAGGCAGCGCCGATGGCCCGATCTGCACGATCGTGGTCGATGACCGCTGGCGCGCTGCCCTCACCGGTATCGCGCATCACAGGCGCATCCAGGTGCTGTACTGGATGCACCAAGCGCGGCGTGATCTCGTGCTCCAGACGCCGTATCGGACCGGACAGACGACGGGAACCTTTGCGCTGCGTTCGCCGGTGCGGCCCAACCCGATCGCTTCGTCGCTGGTCGAACTGGTGGCGGTGGATGGCGCCACGATCCAGGTCCGCGGCCTCGATTGCCTGGACGGCACGCCGCTGATCGACCTGAAGCCGGAACGCACCGCCGCGGATTGATCGCCGGCGGCACCGGTCAGCTTTGCGGCCCCGCGACCGCGTCGATGACCTGGAGGCTGACGAGATTGGACACGTAGCGGCCACCGGCCACATCGCCCGGGACGATCAGGCGCAAGGCGCCGTCCTGGCCACCCGGGCCAAGCTGCCCGCCGGTATCGGCATAAGCGACAAGGTCAGGCTGGTTGCCGAACGCCGGATCGATCTCGCCAAGCGAGATGAAGGCGCGGTAGCCGTCGCTGCCGGTGGCAACGACCCCATAGCGGAGCAGATCGTTCTTGATCGACGGGTCCGTGAGCAGCCCTGCGTCCTGGATGAGGGTCCACAGCGAGACACCCGTGTAGGTATCGGTCACCTGGCCGGTGCCGGACGTGTAGGTCGCGGGTTCCGTCGTCGACTGATTGAGGGCGGCCAGTGTCGCCGGCGTAACGATGGATGGGTCAGCGATCTTGCCCGACAGCGTGAGCTGATCGGAGATCCCGCCAGGCCCCGAGGGTCCGGGTTCCGGCAGGCTCCGCACGTCGAGCTGCACCAGATCGGAGACATACCGTCCTCCCGCCTGATCGCCGGGCACCACCATCCGCGCCAGGCCGTCGCTGCCCTGCGGACCCAGTTGGCCGCCCGTGTCGGCGTAGGCGACCATGACCGGCTGGTTTCCGAAGCTCGGATCGATCTCGCCCAACGAGAACACCGCCTGGTAGCCGTCGGACCCCGTGGCCACGACATACTTGCTGAGGATGTCGTTCTTGGCGCTGGTCACCGTCGCGCCACCGGCATCGTCCAGCAGGTTCCACAGAGTGATGCCGGTATAGGTATCGGTGACCGGTGTGCCGGCGGCGGTATAGCTCGCCTCCTGCGTCGTTACCGGCGCAAGGGTCGGCAAGTCATAGATGCCAGGATCGCCCACATCGCCGGACAGCACCACCGGCGAGAACGCAAATCCGAAATGTTCGAAACGGTTGCCGAGTGTTTCCTCTGCCGCATAGAGGCGCTGGAGGAAATCCTCCTTGGCTGCATGGTGGCCCATTCCCCCCCTCACGACCCGATATGTCCAAACGGGTATAACGAAGGAAGCCGGCGCACAACCTGTCGCGACGGCCCACGCGCCCGCGAACGATAACATGACCGTGACACGGGCGATCCGGTAGCGGTGGGCGTCGGTTACAAACGCAACCGCCGTGAAGTGATTGGCCCCATATAGTCGTCTCGATGTCCAAATGTTCTGCGGAGATCCTGCTCGCGTTTCCACCTCGTCCCCTCGGCCCGGACGAGCGGGCGCTGGTCGCCGAATGGCTGGCAAACGCCGGCGACATCCTGTCGGCCTATGTCAGCGAGCGGCGATCCGACGACCCGCGCCTGCACCGGCGGGTGGTGATCGTCGCCGGGCCGGTCGACCGGCCATCCCACATCGTGCATGCGCCGTCCGGCACGATCACCTGGATCCTGGCGACGGTCGGGCCGCCGGCGAACGTGGAACAATTCGAAACGCTGCGCGAGGCGCTCAACGCGGTCCGGCCCGTTCTGGCCTGACCGCCCGGCACCCTATCCGCCGGGAGGGTTGCCCGGAGTGATCTTGCAGCGATCGTGAGGCTGGATCGAGATGGTTCCGGTCTTCCCCGGGTTCGCGGGATCGGGGAAGTTCATGGTCGGAAGTCCGTTCGTGAGATCGCCCAGCACATCGACCGAGGCTGCGCCGACCAGTTGCGTACCCCCGGTGCAGGTGACCGAGAGAACCGTCACCGGCTTGTCGCCTCCGCAACCGGCGAGGAATGGAACAAGGGCCAGCCAGATCAGGCGACGCATAAGGTTTCCTCCGCGGGCAAACGAAGATCGCCGATTTGGCTTGGAACTTCGACAAAACCATAGCAGCCACCGCCGCCTCGCACAGCCAGCCATGGAGCCGAGAGAGCAATAGTGGGGATGATATTGCAGCCGCAGGGCGCCGGAATTGCGGACGCGTCGGGGCAACATGCACGAAATAGCCGAAGTCGCCCTGGCCGGCCAATGTGCTAAGCTGACAATTGGACACGGAGGCCGACCATGTCTGACAAGGTCGACTTCAACCCGAAGGAGGTTTCATCGTGAGTGTGCCGACGCTGCCGGAGGTGGCAACTGAAGGCGACGGCGAGGCGGAAGCTATGGCGATGGCGGAAGATGCCATTCGCGCGGTTCTGACGTATCGGCGCGACAATCGTATCGCCATCTTGGGCGATTGAGTGGCCCGGAGGCTTCCCGAGAGGGATCGCCCAGATGACCGCCTGCCCCCGGATTTCGAGTTCTGCGTGCATGGTCGTCCCGTCTCGGCCCAGGCCAGGAATCGCAGGCGACTTATCGAGTGGAAACAACACGTTGGAACTGCTGCCATGGCAAGATGGCCAGTCGGACAGGCTCTCTTCGACGCGGAAGTCTACCTTCGCATCACACACTATGCAGAAACACGCATCGCGGACATGGACAATTTGGTCAAGGCAATCCAGGACGCCCTAAAAGGCGCCTGTTATCCTGACGACGGCAAGGTCGACCACACAGGGAATTGGAGAAGCATCAATGGTCGGTTTAGAGTCCGCTACATGTCGCCACCGTTGGCGGCCGCGTTCAGTGATGGGCGCGAATTCATTCATGTCCGTCTATGGCGAGTAGATGCTGAGAGGGATCTAGGCTGAATGGCCGAACCTGGTAACCAGGAGCATCTAAAGGCTCAGCGGAAAATCGCGCGGGAGTACCGCAAGCTTGGGTACAAAGTGGTTGAGACGCCAGGTAGAGAGGAAATACCTGGGTTCTTGTCCGGGTTTACGCCCGATCTAATTGCAACGAAAGAGGACGATCGCGTCGCTATAGAAATAAAGCGTGCAGATATGCTTAGAGGCTCGAATGAACTAACGGAGCTGGCGACCAAGGTTGCTGAGATTCCGGGTTGGCGGTTTGAACTACATGCGCTCGAAGCCCCTAGAGCCATAGAAGACCAAGCACCCTCTGAAATCGCCCTCAATCGATTGATAGAGACAGCCGGAAAAGTCTTCCAGACGGATGTCGAGGGCGGTCGTGAAGTTGCCCTAATCGCCTTGACGGCGGGGCTAGAACGGCTCCTCAAGCTCATTGCCGTTGAGCGTGGGATTGACGCGACTGATCAGACCGTGAGCTCTCTGATCAGAGAACTCAGCTTTCAAGGAGTTATCGATGAATTGACAGTGTCGGTTCTTGATTCGGCTATTGCATGGCGCGATCTGGCGTGGCACGGGGATGCGCGGGGACAAGGGCCCAATCGAGAAGACCTACAGAAGATAGGAGATGTTTGCCGCCGCCTGCTTTCGAATCTTATCGAATTCTGGAATCTCGGATCGGTTGCCCGCCAGGAAGTCGGCTACACTGCGAGCGCAGTCTCCCAGCTTCCGGACAATAAGCCCGCACTTTACGCCATCCAAACAGCCAATGGGCGGATCGATTATATTGGACTCGCTACACAAGGACACGTACGCGAGCGTATTCGCCAACATATGAGCGGAAAGTCCGGGCGAATCTCGGGTGCAAAAGTAACTCTTTTGCAATTCGACACAATCGAGGAGGCAAGAAACGCTGAGGCGATCACGATACAGGAATTCTCGCCAAGGCATAATAGACGTCGCGCAGATAATGGTCCGATGTCCGAGCCTGTCAAGGAATCCTGTGTGAGGGGTCGGTTTCACCTGATGCCTTTACTCGACGCTGAACCTGTTGCCGAACATAATGGCGAACTGGGTCATGGCAGCGGTCCACTCGCGTTGAGCATTCTTCCACTTTCGGCTGACACCGCGCAAGGCAAGGTACAGTAGCTTTGTCGCTGCCTCGTCGTTGGGGAAGTGCCCACGGCTGCGAATGGCGGTGCGCAGAGTGCTGTTGAGGCTTTCGATTGCATTGGTTGTGTAGATGATCCGCCGCACTTCCGCGGGGAAGGCAAAGAACGGGATCACCTGGTCCCACTGACGTCGCCAAAGCGGCGCGATGGCAGGGTATTTCTTGCCCCAAGGGCCGGCCTCGAAGTCGTCCAGGGCAAGCAGCGCGGCGTCGGCTGTCGGGGCCTTATAGATCGGCTTCAGTGCCGTCACGACATGCTTGCGGTCCTGCCAGGAGACATAGGCCAGTGCGTTGCGCAGCAAGTGGACGACGCAGGTCTGCACAAGGGTTTGCGGGAACGCAGCATTGATCGCCTCGGGGAACCCCTTCAGACCGTCGACCACCGCGATCAGGATGTCCTTGACCCCGCGGTTGCGTAGCTCGTTGACGATCCGCAACCAGAACTTGGCGCCCTCGTTTGGATCGATCCACAGACCGAGCACATGTTTGCGGCCGTCGGGCGTGATGCCAAGAGCCAGGTAGGCGGCCTTGTTGGACACCGTGCCCTGGTCGCGCACCTTCACCCGGATCGCGTCGAAGAACATCACCGGGTACAGCGGCTCCAGCGGCCGCGACTGCCATTCGGCGACCTCCGCCGACACCGCATCGGTAACCGTGCTGATCAGCTGCGGCGAGACCTCCGCGCCATAGATCTCCTCCAGGTGCCCCTGGATCTCGCGTGTGCTCATGCCGCGCGCATACATCGAGATCACCTTGTCGTCGAAGTCGGGCAGACGGCGCTGGTACTTGCCGATCAGCACCGGGTCGAAGCGTGCTTCCCGGTCGCGGGGAATGGTCACTTCCACATGGCCGTCACCAGCAAGACACGCTTGCGGTGCTGCCGTTGCGATGGTTCTTGCCCTCGTCGAGGCGCGGTCCTCGGTGAGGTGCTGATCAAACTCCGCCGCCATCATCCGGTTCAGCAGAGCCTTCTTGACTCCCCGCGCCCCCCGCCAAACCCCGCACCACCCCTAGCATAACACCCAATATTTCCTACAGGCCTCTATTCCCGGCGCGCCTAGATCATTATCGGACCACGGCGAAGACTTACTGGCACGCCAGACACTCCTCATAATCCGTCGCGCCCGCTGCCGCCGCCACCAGCGGCAGCGGCACCTGCCCGTCATTCGCCGGCACCGCCGCAGCATCACGCCAGTAAACTCGGCCGGCCGCACCGCCGCCTCGCTCACATTGTCCGCCCGCTGGATCGACAGGCTCCGGCAGTAGTAAAGCGACTTCACCCCCCGCTTCCACGCCATGAAATGGATCTGGTGCAGGTCCCGCTTGTGCACATTCGCCGGCAGGAACACATTGACCGACTGGCTCTGGCAGATGAACGGCGCGCGATCCGCCGCGTGCTCGATGATCCAGCGCTGATCCAGCTCGAACGCGGTCTTGTAGACCGCCTTCTCCTGCTCGGTCAGGAAATCCAGATGCTGCACGCTCCCCGCCCGCAGCGTGATCGACGACCACATCTCGTCGTTGTCCATCCCCTTCGCCGCGAGCAGCATCTGCAGATGCCGGTTGCGCACGGTGAAGCTGCCCGACAGCGTCTTCTGCAGGAACACGTTGGCCGCGATCGGCTCGATCCCCGGCGAGGAATTCCCCGCGATGATGGAAATCGACGCGGTCGGCGCGATCGACATCTTGTGCGAGAACCGCTCCATGATGCCGTACTCCGCGGCATCCGGGCACGGCCCGCGCTCCTCGGCCAGCACGCGCGAGGCCAGGTCCGCCTGCTCGCGAATGTGCTTGAACATCCGCTTGTTCCAGACCTTGGCGATCACGCTCTCCCACGGCACGTTCTGCGACTGCAGGAACGAGTGGAAGCCCATCACGCCCAGCCCCACGCTGCGCTCGCGCATCGCGGAATAGCGCGCCTTCTCCATCCCCGGCGGCGCGCGGTCGATGAAGTCCTGCAGCACGTTGTCGAGGAACCGCATGATGTCCTCGATGAACGTCGGATGGTTCTGCCACTCGAACCAGCTCTCCAGGTTCAGCGAGCACAGGCAGCACACCGCGGTGCGCTCCATGCCGTGCTGGTCGCGGCCCGTGGGCAGGGTGATCTCGGAGCACAGGTTGGAGGTCTTCACCTCCAGCCCGGCCAGCTTGTGATGCTCGGGCCGCGCGCGGTTCACGTGGTCGGAGAAGATCAGGTACGGCTCGCCGGTCTCGATCCGCGCCGTCAGGATGCGGACCCATAGCGCGCGCGCCGAGATCGACCGCACCGGCGTCTCGTCCTTCGGCGACAGCAGCGGCCACGGCTCGTCCGCCTCCACCGCGCGCATGAACGCGTCCGAGACCAGGATGCCGTGGTGCAGGTTCAGCGCCTTGCGGTTCGGATCGCCGCCGGTGGGGCGGCGGATCTCGACGAACTCCTCGATCTCCGGATGCGCACACCGGCAAATAGACCGCCGCCGAGCCGCGCCGCAGCGAGCCCTGCGAGATCGCCAGCGTCAGGCTGTCCATCACCCGGATGAACGGGATCACGCCCGAGGTCTTGCCGACCGCGCCCACCTTCTCGCCGATCGAGCGCAGGTTGCCCCAATAGGAGCCGATGCCGCCGCCCTTCGAGGCCAGCCAGACATTCTCGTTCCACAGCCCGACGATGCCCTCCAGGCTGTCGGAGGCCTCGTTCAGGAAGCAGGAGATCGGCAGGCCGCGCTGCGTGCCGCCGTTCGACAGCACCGGCGTCGCCGGCATGAACCACAGCTTCGACATGTAGTCGTAGATGCGCTGCGCATGGCCGGCATCGTCGCCGTAGTACGACGCGACGCGCGCGAACAGGTCCTGGAACTCCTCGCCCGGCATCAGGTAGCGGTCGGACAGGGTGGCCCGGCCGAAATCGGTCAGCAGCACATCACGGGAGCGGTCGATATGGACCTGGTGGCGGCCTGGCATCTGCACTGCGTCGAGCACTTCGGATTCCCCCTGGCGGACTTGAGCCAAGTCTCCGCCCCTCGCGCCTGTGTCGTCAATCAACATGTGGGACGCCGCTCCTGACCTAGCCACAACATACATGAGGTCTGTTGCGACCGCGCCACAGTGTGCCGGATACGACAACCGAATCGCGGATAGCTAGCGCTTCGGGTCGTCCGGCCCAAGCGCCACAACGCCGTTCTCCCCGCGTTCCACAGATTGTGGCTCGGCGCTCAGGAATCCAACCGCAGCCGGCTGGCCAGCAGTTCGCCCTGGCCCTCCAGCACCGGATAGGCCGCCGCGGCGACCAGGTGGCCGTTCACCCGCTTCAGTTCCCGCACCAGGTCGAGATCGACCGCGGCGCTCCTTCCCGCCGCGCAGCCCGGCGAAATGCGCCCGCGTCGCCGCGGCCTCCAGGTCGCGGAACGCCTCCTTCTCGGCGGCAAGCTGCCGGGCGGCGCGGGCGTCCTCGGTCATGAACACCGCCGCCGCGGCGCGCACCGTGGCGCCCAGCCGGTCCAGCAGCCGCCGCGCCTCGGCCTGCTCCGGTTCGGCCAGCGGCGCGCCGCGCTTCAGACGCTTGGCCAGATGTCCCATCACGTCGCGGTCCACCACGTCGCCGGCCGCTTCCAGGTTTGTTGCAAAGACAAGGACTTGCGACAGCCGCCGATGGTCCGCCTCGGACAGGTCCTCGGGATCCAGCGCGGTCAGGTAGGCCTTGATCGCGGTGTTCAGCCGGTCGAGCACGTCGTCCAGCCGGCGCACCTCGCCGATCCGGCGGCGATCGGTGCTCGCCAGCACCTCGCCCGCCCGGGCCAGCATCGCCTCCAGCGCGTCCGCCATGCGCAGCGCCTCGCGCGCGGCGGCGCCGAGCGCGATCGGCGGCGATTCCAGCGCCGTCGTGGTCCAGATAGCGCGGCCGCGACGGATCGTCAGCGGCGACCCGCGCCGGCAGCAGCTTCCGCAACACCCAGGCATAAGGGCCCAGCGCAGGCAGGAACAGCGCGGCCAGGATCAGGTTGAAGCCGGTGTGGAAGTCGGCGACGGCCCGCACCGGGTCGGGCTCGATCTGCACCAGCAGCGGGCCGATGCGGTTGCAGCAGCGCCAGCGCCACGACGCAGCCCAGCACGCGGTTCAGCAGATTGCCGATCGGCAGCCGGCGCGCCACCGGGTCGTCGCCCGACACGCCCTCCAGCACCGGATTGATCGCGGTGCCCGAGATTGGCGCCCAGCACCAGGGCGAAGGCGGCGTCGGGCGGCACCGCGCCCTTGGCCGCGAACGACATCACCAGCAGCACCACGGCGACCGAGGAGTGCGCCGCCCAGGTCAGCCCGGCCGCCACCAGCACGTCCAGCACCGGCTCGGTGGTGATCGCGCCCAGCACCAGGCGCAGGCTGGGCACGTCCTCGTAGGGCGTCACCAGCGTCACCAGGCTGGTGCAGCGCCATCAGCATCAGGCCCAGCCCGATCGCCACCCGGCCCAGGTCGCGCGTCCGCGCGGCGGTGCCGCGGCGGAACAGGATCACGCCCAGCAGGATCAGCGCCGGCGCCACCTCCGCGACGTCGAACGACAGCGCCTGCACGATCAGCGTGGTGCCGACATTGGCCCCCAGCATCACCGCCAGCGCCGGCACCAGCGCCACCGCCCCGCCGGCGGCGAAGCCCGCCACCATCAGGCCGGTCGCGGTGCTGCTCTGCAGGATGGCGGTCACGCCCAGCGCCGGCGGCGAACGCGGCCAGCCGGTTGCCCAGCGCGGTGCCGAGTACGCGGCGCAGATCGGGGCCGAAGCCGCGCTGGATGCCGGTCTGCACCATGTGCAGCCCCCACAGCAGCAGCGCGACCGAGCCGGCAAGGTCGAGCAGGGTCCACATCGTCGTTCTCCCGCATCCAGCCGAGACATGGATCAGCGATCAGTGACCGGCCGTCAACAACTCCCACCGGCTCGTGATCGGTTGGCCAAGAACCTGCCACAAAAGCGGCACGGACCGGCCACGGAACGGAGCAGATTCAGGCACGTCCCGTTCCGCAACTGAAGGATACGTCCAATGCGCATTTCCTTCGTGCTGCCACTGGTTTTCCTGGGCCTCGCCGGCTGCGTCGATGTGCACGAGCATCCGGCACCACAGCCGACCGCGACCGTCGTGACGCCGGCACCGGCGCCGACGACGACCTATGTCACACCGGCCACCACCACCACCATCGTGCGCACGCCCTGATCGGCGCCGCACTCGGATTGATCGACGAGGGCCGGGGCAGAACCCGGCCCTCTTCATTTGTGCCACACCCTGGTGTAGACGCCGCTACCCTCGTCGGCTGGACCCCTGGATGACCGCGCCCTACCGTGCCGCCGCACTGGAACCGGACGTCACGGCGCCGCTCATCATGGCGCTGCCGAAGGGGCGCATCCTGGCGGAATGCGGCCAGCTCCTGGCGCGCGCCGGCGTCGCTCCCGGCACCCGACTACGCCGACGAGGAGAGCCGCCGGCTGCGCTTTCCCACCGACGATCCGGCGCTCGATGTGGTGCGGGTGCGGCCGTTCGACGTCGCCACCTTCGTCGCGTTCGGCGCGGCGCAACTCGGCATCTGCGGCGCCGATGTGCTGATGGAGTTCGACTACCCGGAGATCTATGCGCCGCTCGATCTCGGCATCGGCGTCTGCCGCGTGTCGGTCGCCGAACCGGCGGAGACCGCGGGCACCGACGATCCGTCGCGCTGGTCGCGCGTGCGCGTGGCGACCAAGTATCCGAACATCGCCCGGCGCCACTTCGCCTCGCGCGGCGTGCACGCCGATGTCGTGCATCTGAACGGTGCGATGGAGCTGGCGCCTGGCCTTGGCCTGTCGCGGCTGATCGTCGATCTGGTGCAGACCGGTGTCGACGCTGCGGGCCAACGGCCTGGTGGAGATCGAGGTGATCGCACCGATCACCTCGCGGCTGATCGTCAACCGCACCGCGCTGAAGACGCAGCCGGAGGCGATCGGCGCCTGGATCGCCCGGTTCCGCGCCGCGTTGGGGCAATGATCCGGCTCGCCACCACCGATCCGCGGGTTCGAGGCCGCGTTCACCGCCCTGCTCGATCAGGCGCGCGAGACCACGGAAAGCGTCGATCAGGCGGTGGCGGCGATCATCGCCGATGTGCGCGCCGAGGGCGATGCGGCGCTGCTGCGCTATACCGAGCGCTTCGATCGGCTGACGCTGACGCCCGATCGGCTGCGCATCACGTGCCGCGGAGATCGATGCCGCCGTCGCCGGCATCCCACCCGACCTGATGGCGGCGCTGGATCTCGCGGCGACGCGCATCGAGGCATTTCACCGCCTGCAGATGCCCGCCGATCTGCGAGACCACAGACTCCGCCGGCCTCACCCTCGGCATGCGCTGGACGCCGCTGGATGCGGTCGGGCTCTATGTGCCCGGCGGCAAGGCCGCGTATCCCTCCTCGGTGCTGATGAACGCGATCCCGGCGCGCGTCGCCGGCGTGCCGCGCATCGCGATGTGCGTGCCCGCACCGGATGGCGTGCTGAACCCGCTGGTGCTGGCCGCCGCGCGCCGCGCCGGTGTGGCGGAGATCTATCGGATCGGCGGCGCCCAGGCGATCGCGGCGTTGGCCTATCGGCACCGCCAGCATCGCGCCGGTCGATCGCATCGTCGGCCCGGGCAACGCCTATGTCGCCGAGGCAAAGCGGCAGGTGTTCGGCCGCGTCGGCATCGACGCGATCGCCGGCCCGTCGGAAGTCGTCGTGCTCGCCGATGCCGCCAACGACCCGCGCTGCATCGCCGTCGATCTGCTGGCGCAGGCCGAGCACGACGAGGCGGCGCAGGCCATCCTGATCACCGACGATGCCGCGTTCGCCGATCGCGTCGCCGCTGCGGTCGACGCAGGAACTCGCGACGCTGCCGCGCGCCGCCATTGCCGGGGCGAGCTGGCAGGCGCACGGCGCCATCATCGTGGTGCGCGACTGGGACGAAGCGGTCGGCCTGGTCAACCGCCTGGCGCCCGAGCACCTGCAACTGATGCTGCGCGACCCCGCGCCGGTGTTCGCCCGCATCCGCCATGCCGGCGCGGTGTTCCTCGGCGCCTTCTGCCCCGAGGCGGTCGGCGACTATGTTGCCGGCCCGAACCATGTGCTGCCGACCGGCCGCACCGCCCGGTTCGCCTCGGGACTGTCGGTGTTCGACTTTCTCAAGCGGACCACCTGGGTCGCGGCGGATGCCGCGTCGCTGGCCCGCATCGGACCGGCGGCGATTGCCTTGGCCGAGGCCGAGGGGCTCGATGCGCACGCCCGCAGCATCGCGCTGCGGTTCAGGGCCTGAGTCCAGGGGGCTTTGCGCCCAGCCTTTGCAATCGGCTCAGCCACGGTAATGGGTCCCAAGGGCTCCGCCCTTGGCGGGGTTCCAAGGGGCAGAGCCCCTTGGCCGAACGCTTGACCTTGCCCTGCCCCGCGCTCATGTTCCGCCGCGAAATCAAGCTTTTTCATGAGGCCGGATGTCGAAAGAGGACATGATCGAATTCAGCGGAACGGTGATGGAGCTGCTGCCCAATGCCATGTTCCGCGTAAAGCTCGACAACGAGCACACCATCCTCGCCCACACCTCGGGCAAGATGCGCAAGAATCGCATCCGCGTGCTGGCCGGGGATCGGGTGAACGTCGAAATGACACCCTACGATTTGAGCAAGGGCCGGATCACCTTCCGCTTCAAGTGACCGCGCCCACGCTGGTTCTGGCCTCCGCCAGCCCTCGGCGTCTCGCACTTGCTGGCGCAGATCGGCATCGTGCCGGACCGTGTGGTCGCCCACCGACATCGACGAATCTCCGCTCCGCGACGAACTGCCGCGCCAGCACGCGCATGCGCCTGGCGCGCGCGAAGGCGGCATCGGTTGCCGCGCCCGGATGCTACGTGCTGGCCGCCGACACCGTGGTTGCCGCCGGTCGTCGCATTCTGCCCAAGGCGGAGACCGAGGCGGAGGCGCGGCGCTGCCTGGCGCTGCTCTCCGGCCGACGCCACCGCGTGATGACGGCCGTCGTGCTGACGCCCCGGACGGGCGTCGCGGCGAGCGGCTCGTGCAGAGCGTCGTCGGGTTCGCGCGGCTGAGCGAGCGCCAGATCGCCGCCTACCTCGCTAGCGGCGAATGGCGCGGCAAGGCCGGCGGCTACGCCATCCAGGGCCGCGCGGCGGCGTTCATCCGCTTCCTGTCCGGCAGCTATTCCAATGTCGTCGGCCTGCCGCTGTTCGAGACGGCGCAGCTTCTGCGCGGGCTGGGCTGGCCGTTGCCGTGACGCCGCGCATCCTGGCCGCGTCCAGCCCCGGCGAGGTGCGTGTGGCCGTGCTGCGCGACGACGCGCTGCAGGACTATGCGATCTGGCGGCCCGGGCGCGCCGGACGGGGTTGGCGATCTTCATCGCGGCCGGGTGATCGCCGCGTGCCGGCGATGGCCGGCAGCTTTCTGGCGCTGGACGGCGCCGAGGGGTTCCTGCCCGACAGCGAAGGTGGCGCCGGCGCTGCACGAGGGCGATGTCATGTCGGTCCGGGTCACCCGCGCCGCCCAGGGCGGCAAGGGGCCGCGCCTGACGGCGCGCCTTGGCCCGGACGAGATCCCGCCCAGCGCGCGGTCCCGGCCCCCTGCTGGAACTCGCTCGCTACTATGCCGATGCGCCCGTGCTGATCGACGACAGCGCGCTGGCCGCGACGCTGAAGCCGCATCTCGGCGAGCCGCGTGGGCCTGGTACCCCGCGCCTTCGATGCGGGCATCGAGGAGCAGGTGCAGGCGCTGGCGCAACCGGATGTCGACCTTCCCGGCGGCGCCCGGCTGCACATTCATCCGACGCCGGCGCTGGTTGCGATCGACGTCGACGCGGGCTGGCGCGACAGCCGGCAGGCAGGGCAAGGCGGCCTCGCAGCGGGCGGCCAATCTGGCGCTGCTGCCGCGGCTGGCGCGGGAAATCCGGCTGCGCAACCTGTCGGGTGCGATTCTGGTGGACTTTGCCGGACTGAAGGCCAGCCGCCGCAGCGCGCTTGCGCCTGCGTTGCACGCTGCGCTGGCGGAGGATCCGCTCCGGCCGCGGCTGCTGGGCTTTACCGCGCTCGGTCTGGCCGAGATTGTCCGGCGCCGCGTGCATCCGCCATTGCACGAGTTGCTGGCCGGTCCGCACGCCGCGGGGTTGGCGGCGCTGCGCCGGATTGCGGCCGAGGTGGCATCGCCGCCGCATCGGCTGCCGGTGCTGCGGGCATCGCCCGCCATCGTGGCAGCATTGCAGAGTGACTCCGAAGCCCTGGCGGACCTTGCGCGCCGCGCCGGGCGCGCCTTGATTCTACGCTCGGACCCCACGCTGCCGGCAACGGCGTGGATACTCGAGACGAAGGATGACTGAACCCAGACGAAGCGTGCCGTCGTGTCCGATCTGCGGCAGACCCGCAATCGGACGAATTGCGCCCGTTCTGTAGCCGTCGCTGTGCGGACGTCGATCTGGGGCGCTGGCTGACCGGACAGTATCGGGTACCGGCGGAGCGGAACGACCCGGACGAAGAGTCGCCGGCCGAGTAACCTTGATCGCCCCCATGGCATGGGCTATGGCGAGCGACTTGGCGCCCAGGTAGCTCAGTTGGTAGAGCATGCGACTGAAAATCGCAGTGTCGGTGGTTCGATTCCGCCCCTGGGCACCATAAGAACCACACTTCGGTTCAATGCGTCCGGCGCTTCTCGACATCCTGAATCAGGCCGACGAAAGCAAGCATGGGCAAGAGTGAACTCACCGGCGCGCGGAGCATTGCGTGGACGGCCAAGGCGTCAGGTCGTGTGCCGCGGCGCGAACGGCGCGACCGGTTCGGGCGCATCGATTAGCGGGTCCAGCCGGAAACGGGCGTGCAACGCCTCCGCATCGATGACGACGACCGTATCGCCGGCGACGGTTAGGCCGTAGCGCGACATGACCGCCAAGGTCCGCGAAAACGTTTCCCGTGTCATGCCGAGTTGCCCGGCGATGCGTCGCTTTTCGAATGGCAGTGCGACAGGCGTGTGCGTCTCCTTCCCCTGGACGAGTTGCAGCAGATAGCAACCGACACGATCCTCGGCGGACCGGAGCTTCAGGTTCTTCGCCAGCTTCACCTGTCGGCGAAACTGCGCTGCCTGGCAGGCGAGGACGGCCAGACACAGCGCATGATCGGTAGCGACGGCGTCCCGGAAAGTATCGGCGTGGATGAGGATAAGCTGGGCCTCCTCCAGCACACAGGCACGCGCCAGATACGGCTGGTGGTTCAGCACCGCCGCGGGCAGGAGCAGATCGACCGGATACACGGTTTCGATCAGCGCCTCGTTGGATCCCTCCACGGCGAGCAACTCAACCCCGCCCGCAACCAGGAACTGCGCGAAGGCCGGCGTTTCGGACTGTTCGAACAGGACGCTTCCCGCGGGGACCCGGTGTAGCACCGCCTGTCGCGCCAATTGCTCGAGCGTCGCCGAGGGGACATGGCGCAGCCAGGTGATCCGGCGGAGCGCTTCGATTGGTGTCAACCGCAGCGTCGCTGCCGGTGGTTCCCGCTGTCGCGTCGCATCGGCGGACCCAGACACGATTTCTGCCTCCATCAACTGCGCGATCCCTCGATCGGCGCGTGACATAGATTACGTCAATCTGCCGATCACCTCACGCACAGCCTTGATTCAAATCAATGCCGCCGGCAACCGCATGCTCCACCCTGCACATGAAGTCGCGGCATGGGGCCGCGAGACCGAACCGTTGACCGGCTCTGCCGCCCGCATTGGCTCGTCTCTCGGCCAGTGTGCTGCGTGGTTGAGGCGTACGAGAAGGAGTGCAGGCAGTGGATGCAATGACCCGGACGACCGCCACGACCGGGCCCGCCACAACGGCGCCAAGCGGGCTGCGAGGCAACCCGCGTCAGGGCCTGATCATGGGCACCTGGGGCTTCTTCATCGGCTTCGCCGCGGTCGCGCTCTACGGGCCGGCCGCGCACGCGTTCCAGCAGTCGATGCAGCTTTCGCCGCTGCTGGTCGGACTGCTGGTCGCGGCGCCGCAGCTTACGGGCTCGCTGCTGCGCATCCCGTTCGGCGCCTGGGTGGACAAGGTCGGCGGCCGCCTGCCGATGCTGACCCTGTTCGGCGTCTCGATCGTCGGCATGTGGGGGCTGGTGTTCATCCTGGTCACCGTGCCGCACGTCACGGCCGCGCTCTATCCGGTCATCCTGCTGTTCGGCTTCATGAGCGGCTGCGGCGTCGCCTCGTTCTCCGTCGGCATTCCGCAGGTCTCCTACTGGTTTCCGCGCAACCGGCAGGGCACCGCGCTCGGCATCTATGGCGGCGTCGGCAATCTGGCGCCCGGGCTGTTCACGCTGATCCTGCCGTTCGCGATCGCCGCGTTCGGGCTCGCCGGCTCCTATCTGGCCTGGCTCGCGTTCCTGCTGATCGGCACTGGCATCTATGGCTGGCTGGCGCGCGATGCCTACTACTTCCAGCTTCGCGCCCGCGGCGCCGCGCCGACGAAGCGCGCAGCGTCGCGCAGAGCTGCGGCCAGGAACTGTTCCCGCGCGACTCGGTCTGGGGCGCGCTGCTGACGGCCGCCGACGAGACGCGCACCTGGGGCCTGACGTTCCTGTACTTCGTCTCCTTCGGCGGCTTCCTGGCGCTGACCGCCTGGTTCCCGACCTACTGGATCAACCTGCACCATCTCAGCCTGACCGATGCGGGCATCCTGGGCGGCGTCGGCTTCTCGCTGCTGGCGGCGGTGGCGCGGGTGGGCGGCGGCTCGCTGGCCGAGCGGTTCGGCGGCGAGATGCATGGCCGCTCGTCTCCTTCACCATCGTGCTGATCGGCGCGGCCCTGCTGACCGCGGTGATCGGACTTCCCGATCAACGTCGCGGGCGAGCTGCTGATCGGCCTCGGCATGGGCCTGGCCAATGCCGCGGTATTCAAGATGGTGCCGAAATACGTGCCGCACGCGGTCGGCGGCGCCTCGGGCCTTGTCGGCGGGTTCGGCGCGCTCGGCGGCTTCGTGATCCCGCCGATCCTCGGCCTGTTCGCCGGCGCGCTGGGCGATGCCGGCTATTCCGGCGGGTTCTTCGTCTACGTCGTGCTGGCGGTGGCGGCGATCATGGTCTCCATCGGCTTCATCCGCACGCCGCCAATCGCATGTTGTCGACGCAGTCGAGGGCCGCGAGATGAGCCATTTCCTCGATCGCCTGACCTTCTTCCGCAAGAACGTCGACACCTTCGCCGACAGCCACGGCGTGGTCACCAACGAGGACCGCGCGCTGGGAGGACGGCTACCGCAAGCGCTGGCAGCACGACAAGATCGTGCGCTCCACCCACGGCGTGAACTGCACCGGCTCGTGCTCGTGGAAGATCTACGTCAAGGGCGGCATCGTCACCTGGGAGACGCAGCAGACCGACTATCCGCGCACCCGCCCGGACCTGCCGAACCACGAGCCGCGCGGCTGTGCGCGCGGCGCCAGCTATTCCTGGTACCTCTACTCGCGCCAACCGGCGTGAAGCACCCGATGGTGCGCGGCCGGCTGCTGAAGCTGTGGCGCGAGGCGCGCGCGACCACGACGCCGGTCGCCGCCTGGGCCTCGCATCGTCGAGGACCCGGCAAAGCGCGCGAGCTACACCAGCAAGCGCGGCCTCGGCGGCTTCGTGCGCGCGACCTGGGACGAGGTCGAACGAGATCATCGCCGCCGCCAACGCCTACACGGTCAAGACCTATGGGCCCGGACCGCGTCATCGGCTTCTCGCCGATCCCGGCGATGTCGATGGTCTCGCTACGCCGCCGGCGCCGCTACCTGTCGCTGCTCGGCGGCGTCTGCCTGAGCTTCTACGACTGGTATTGCGACCTGCCGCCGGCCAGCCCGATGACCTGGGGCGAGCAGACCGACGTGCCGGAAAGCGCCGACTGGTACAACGCCGGCTTCCTGATGCTCTGGGGCTCGCAACGTCCCGCAGACCCGCACGCCGGACGCGCATTTCTACACCGAGGTCCGCTACAAGGGCACCAAGTCGGTGGTCGATCTCGCCCGGACTACGCCGAGGCGACCAAGTTCGCCGATCTGTGGCTGCATCCCGAAGCAGGGCACCGACGCGGCGCTGGCGCTGGCGATGGGCCACGTCATCCTGCGCGAATTCCATCTCGACCGCAGCGTGCCGTATTTCGCACGACTACTGCGCCGCTACACCGACCTGCCGATGCTGGTCCGCCTGGTGCAGCCAGGGCGGGCGCTACGTGCCCGACCGCCTGCTGCGCGCCGAGGATTTCGCCGGACGTCTGGGCGAGGCGAACAACGCCGCCTGGAAGACCCTGGCGCTCGACGACGCCGGCACACCCGGTCGTGCCGCTCGGCTCGGTCGGCTTCCGCTGGGGCGAGCAGGGCAAATGGAACCTGGAAGCGAGAAGCGCGGCGGCGCTGGCGATGTCGCTGCGCGCTGACGCTGGCCGGCGACGACGCCGACCGCCGCGGTGGCGTTCCCCTATTTCGGCGGCGCCGCGACCAACGGCTTCACCGCAACCGACCATCCCGACGTGCTGATGCGCAACGTGCCGGTGCGCAGCCTGGCGCTGAAGGACGGCGAGACGCTGGTCGCCACGGTGTTCGATCTGCTGTGCGCCAATTACGGCCTGGACCGCGGCCTCGGCGGCGGCAACGTGGCCATTCGGACTACGACGAGGACGTGCCGTTTACACCCGGCCTGGGCCGAGCACATCACCGGCGTGCCGCGCGCACCACATCATCCATGTCGCGCGCGAGTTCGCCGCCAACGCCGAGAAGACCCACGGCCGCTCGATGGTGATCCTCGGCGCCGGGCTGAACCACTGGTACCACATGGACATGACCTATCGCGGCATCATCAATCTGCTGGTGCTGTGCGGCTGCATCGGCCAGTCCGGCGGCGGCTGGTCGCACTACGTCGGGCAGGAGAAGCTGCGCCCGCAGACCGGCTGGCTGCCGCTCGCCTTCGCGCTCGACTGGAGCCGCCCGCCGCGGCAGATGAACGGCACATCTTCTTCTACGCGCACACCGACCAGTGGCGCTACGAGACGCTGAACGTCGTCGGAAATCCTGTCGCCGACTGCGCCCGCACGGGCGACTGGTCCGGCGTCGCTGATCGACTACAACGTGCGCGCCGAGCGCATGGGCTGGCTGCCGTCGCGCGCCGCAGCTGAAGCAGAACCCGCTGACGGATCGCCGCGCGCGGCCGAAGCGGCCGGGCCTGGAGCCGAAAGACTACGTGGCCGCAGGCGCTGCGCGTCCGGCGCGCTGGAGCTGTCCTGCCAGGATCCGGACGATCCGGAGAACTGGCCGCGCAACATGTTCGTCTGGCGCTCCAACCTGCTCGGCTCGTCCGGCAAGGGCCACGAGTATTTCCTGAAGCACCTGCTCGGCACCAGCAACGGCGTGCTGGGCAAGGACCTCGGCGCCGAGGGCGCGCGAGAAGCCGCGGGAAGTGCGCGTGGCACGACGCGGCGCCGGAAGGAAAGCTCGACCTGCTGGTGACGCTCGACTTCCGCATGTCCACCACCTGCGTCTATTCCGACATCGTGCTGCCGACCGCCACCTGGTACGAGAAGAACGACCTCAACACCTCCGACATGCACCCGTTCATCCATCCGCTGTCGGCGGCGGTGGATCCGGCCTGGGAATCGCGCTCCGACTGGGAGATCTACAAGGGCATCGCCCAGCGCGTTCTCCGACGTCGCCCCGGAAGTGCTCGGCCGCGAAACCGACGTGGTGCTGACGCCGATCATGCACGACACGCCGGGCGAACTGGCGCAGCCCTTCGACGTCAGCGGACTGGAAGCGCGACGGAACCGCACCCGATCCCGGCCGGACGATGCCGTCGGTCGCGGTGGTCGAGCGCGACTATCCCGACCTCTACGCGCGGTTCACCTCGCTCGGGCCGCTGCTGGAGAAGCTCGGCAACGGCGGCAAGGGCATCGGCTGGAACACGAGCACGAGGTCGAGTTCCTGGGCGCGCTCAACGGCACGTGCGCCGGCCCGGCCGGCCAGCCGCGGCTCGAGACCGACATCGACGCCATCGAGGCGATCCTGAGCCTGGCGCCGGAGACCAACGGCGAGGTCGCGGTCAAGGCGTGGGAGGCGCTGGCGCAGCATGACCGGCCGCGAGCACGCGCATCTCGCCGCGCGCCAAGGAGGACGAGAAGATCCGCTTCCGCGACATCAGTGCGCAGCCGCGCAAGATCATCTCGTCGCCGACCTGGTCCGGGCATCGAGAGCGAGAAGGTCTGCTACAACGCCGGCTACACCAACGTGCACGAGCTGATCCCGTGGCGCACGCTGACCGGCCGCCAGCAGTTCTACCAGGACCACCTGTGGATGCGCGCGTTCGGCGAGGCGCTGGTCACCTGGCGGCCGCCGGTGGACACCAAGGCCACTGCGCCGGTGCAGGGCAAGCACGGCAACGGCAACCCGGAGATCGTGCTGAACTTCATCACCCCGCACCAGAAATGGGGCATCCACAGCACCTACACCGACAACCTGCTGATGCTGACGCTGAGCCGCGGCGGGCCGTGCATCTGGATCAGCGAGACCGACGCGCAAGCAGGTCGGCATCGCCGACAACGACTGGATCGAAGCCTACAACACCAACGGCGCGCTGGTGGCCCGCGCGGTGGTCTCGCAGCGCGTCAATCCCGGCATGGTGATGATGTACCACGCGCAGGAGAAGATCGTGAACATGCCGGGCAGCGAGATCACCGGCCAGCGCGGCGGCATCCACAACTCGGTGACCCGCGCGGTGCTGAAGCCGACCCACATGATCGGCGGCTACGCGCAGCAGAGCTACGGCTTCAACTACTACGGCACGGTCGGCTCCAACCGCGACGAGTTCATCATCATCCGGCGCATGAACAAGGTCGACTGGCTGGACGGGACGCAGATGCACCACGGCAGCAGAAGGAGGCCGTGTGCATGAAAGTCCGCGCGCAGATCGCGATGGTGCTGAACCTCGACAAGTGCATCGGCTGCCACACCTGCTCGGTCACCTGCAAGAACGTCTGGACCAGCCGCGACGGCGTCGAATACGCCTGGTTCAACAATGTCGAGACCAAGCCCGGCATCGGCTATCCGAAGGACTGGGAGAACCAGAAGCGCTGGAACGGCGGCTGGATGCGCCGCGCGCGACGGCACGATCGAGCCGCGCATCGGCGGCAAGTGGCGCGTGCTGGCGAAGATCTTCGCCAACCCCGACCTGCCGGAAATCGACGACTACTACGAGCCCTTCACCTTCGACTACGCGCATCTGCAGAACGCGCCCGAGGGCAAGGCGATGCCGACGGCGCGCCCGCGCTCGCTGATCAGCGGCGAGCGCATGGAAAAGATCCAGTGGGGCCCGAACTGGGAGGAGATCCTCGGCGGCGAGTTCGCCAAGCGCGTCGCAGGACAGCAATTTCGAAGGCGTGCAGAAGGAAATCTACGGCGCGTTCGAGAACACCTTCATGATGTATCTGCCGCGCCTGTGCGAGCACTGCCTCAACCCGGCCTGCGTCGCGGCCTGCCCGTCCGGCGCCATCTACAAGCGCGAGGAAGACGGCATCGTCCTGATCGACCAGGACAAGTGCCGCGGCTGGCGCATGTGCGTCTCCGCCTGCCCGTACAAGAAGATCTACTACAACTGGTCATCGCGGCAAGTCGGAGAAGTGCACCTTCTGCTACCCGCGCATCGAGGCGGGGCAGCCGACGGTGTGTTCGGAAACCTGCGTCGGCCGCATCCGCTATCTCGGCGTGATGCTCTACGACGCCGACCGCATCGCGGAGGCGGCGTCCGATGCCGGACGAGGGCGATCTTTACGAAGCACAGCTCAAGGTCTTCCTCGATCCGCACGACCCGCGTGTGCAGGCGCAGGCGCGCGCCGACGGCATTCCCGAGGCCTGGCTGGAGGCGGCGAGGCACTCGCCGGTCTGGAAGATGGCGATGGACTGGAAGATCGCCTTCCCGCTGCATCCCGAATACCGCACGCTGCCGATGGTCTGGTACGTGCCGCCGCTGTCGCCGATCCAGGCCGCCGCGGCGCAAGGGCGATCTCGGCGAGATCGGCGGCATGCCCGACGTGAAGTCGCTGCGCATTCCGGTGCGATACCTCGCCAACCTGCTGACCGCCGGCCGCACCGAACCGGTCGAGCTCGCGCTGGAGCGGATGCTGGCGATGCGCGCCTACATGCGCGCCAAGACCGTGGACGGCGTCGATCGACGACGGCATCGCCGAACGCGTCGGCCTGTCCGGCGACGACATCGAGGACATGTACCGCCTGATGGCGATCGCCAACTACGAGGACCGCTTCGTCATCCCGACCGCGCATCGCGAGACCGGCGAGGACGCCTTCGAGTTGCGCGGCTCCTGCGGCTTCTCCTTCGGCGAGGCTGCTCGGGCAAGACCGGCTTCGATCTGTTCGGCGCAACAAGCCGCGCAAGGCAAGACGCCGATGGAGGTCGGAGTGATGGCCCGTACCTATCGGGCGCTCTGGCCGCCCTGCTGTCCTATCCGACCGACGGCGTTGCAGGCCGCCACCGGCGAGATCGCCGCACGTCCTGGCCGAGGAGGGCATCGTCGCCGCGCACCAGCGACGCGCCGCCATCCGACGGCTGCTGGACGAGCTCGCCGACGACCGACATCTACGAGCTGCAGGAACGCTACTTCGCGCTGTTCGACCGCAGCCGCACGCTGTCGCTGCATCTGTTCGAGCACGTCCACGGCGAGAGCCGCGACCGCGGTCAGGCCATGGCCGACCTGGTCGCGCTCTACGCGGCCACGGGCTGGATGATGGCCGCCGACGAATTGCCGGATTTCCTGCCGCTGTTTCTGGAGTTCCTGTCGTTGCTGCCGGAGGCGCGAGGCGCGCGCGATGCTGGCCGAACCGGCCGGCATCCTGCGCGCCCTGGCCGACCGGCTGGCCAAACGCAGACACCGGCTATGTCGCGTCATGGAGGCGCTTGCGGAACTCGCCGCAGGCGCCGCGCTCGCGGTGCTCCGGCGATCCCGGAGGAAGACCCCGACGACCTGGCCGCGATGGATGCCGCCTGGGAAGAGGCCGCGGTCCGCTTCGGGCCCGGCGAGGCGTCAGATGGTTGCGGCACGGACCGGCTGCGCAGACGCGCCTGCGCGCGGCCCGTCGCACAACGCTGCCAGCGCGCCTGAGGAGTTACGACCATGAGCGATCTGGCTGAACAACGCGCTCTACGGCTGGTATCCCTATGTCGCCCTGACCGTGTTCCTGCTCGGCAGCCTGCTGCGCTTCGACCATTCGCAATACACCTGGCGCAGCGGCTCCAGCCAGTTGCTGCGGCGCAGGCAGTTGATGCTGGGGATCGAATCTCTTCCATGTCGGCATCCTGGTCATCTTCGCCGGCCACTGCGTCGGGCTGCTGACGCCGGTTGCGGTGTTCGATGCGCTCGGCATCAGCCACGCCTTCAAGCAGCTTCTGGCGATGAGCGTTCGGCGGCGTCGCCGGCGTCGCCTGCTGGATCGGCATCGCACTGCTGGCACACCGGCGCCTGTTCGACGCCGCGCATCCGCAACACGTCGAGCTTCGGCGACATCGCGATCCTGCTGCTGCTGTGGGTGCAGTTGACCGCTCGGCCTGCGACCATCCCGGTCTCGGCGCAGCACCTGGACGGGCACGAGATGCTCAAGTTCATGACCTGGGCGCAGGGCATCGTGACGCTGCATCCCGGCGCCGCCGCGCTGATCGCCGACGTCAACCCCATCTTCAAGCTGTCACCTGTTCCTGGGCATGACCATCTTCCTGGTCTTCCCCTTCACCCGCCTGGTGCATGTCTGGAGCGCGCCGGTCTGGTATCTCGGCCGCACCGGCTACCAGATCGTCCGCACCCGGCGACCGCTGACAGGCTCGGGCGACAAGCTGGCGATCGCGGCAGAGCGTGACCCTGCGTCCGTCGGCCGGTCGGCGCGCCCAACCGCAGCCGCCGGGGAGGACTGAGCCATGCGCACCGTCACGCTGCGGTCAACAGCACGGCACAATCCGTCGCGATCAACGACGCGGTCATTGCCAACGCCGACATCGCGCGGGAAGTGCAGAACCACGCCGGAACGGCACGCCAAGGAGGCGTGGGACGACAGCGACCCGCGCACTGGTGATTCGCGAACTGCTGCTCCAGCGCGCCCGTGCGCTTGACTCGTGGCCGCCGAGCCACAGTCGGCGGATGGGCTGCGGGAGACCGACGAGGAGGCGCTGATCCGCGTGCTGCTGGAGACCGAGGTCCGAACGCCGACGGCCGACGAAGCAGACTGCCGCCGCTACTACGACAGCCAATCCGGCACGGTTCCGCAGTCCGGATCTGTACGAGCCGGTGCACATCCTGTTCAAGGCGCCGCGCGACGACGCGGCGGCGCTATGCGCTTGCCGTGCGAACAGGCCGAGGCGGTGCTGGCACAGGTGCAGGCGGCCCCGGACCGCTTCGAAGTCCTTGGCGCGGGCATTCTCCGACTGCCCGTCGGCGACCGATGGCGGCCGTCTCGGCCAGGTCGGGCGCGGCGACACCACACCGGAATTCGAAGCGGCGCTTCTGTCACTGGAGCCCGGCCAGATCTATCCGGAACCCGTGCAGACCCGCTACGGCGTGCATGTGCTGCGACTGGACCGCAAAATCGCCGGCAGGACGTTGCCCTTCGAACAGGTGCGCGAGCGCATTGCGGTCTATCTCGAGGAAAGCTCGTGGCGCCGCGCCGTCGCGCAATATGTGGCCTTGCTGGCAGGTCAGGCGCGGATCGCCGGTTTCGATATGGCGGGCGCTTCATCGCCGCTGGTGCAGTAGGGGCTGGCCATGCTCGGAAGAATCCTGGACGGTCTGACCGACCCCACCACGGCGGAAACTGTTCTCGCGGTCGTCGGCGGACCCGATATCCGCAGCCGCATCGAGCAGGCAGCCGCGACCGGCGACAGTCCCGTCGGCGAGTTGATCGCGGGCAAGGTCCGTCACCTGCTGGATCACGGGGGCGAAGACGTTTGGCTCGACCTGGTTGCCACGATGTCGGATACGCTCCAGCCGGGCACCGCGGCGGTCGACCGGATCCTGGCGCGTGCGTTTCCTGATCCGGTGCGTGTACGGATCACGAGAACCGCGCGATGAACGCCATCGCGCCAGCCTTTGGCTCCGCCCGGGCGGCTCGCGACAAGCCAATCCTCGCCGACACGATGGAGGAGGCGCAGGCGCTGCCGCAGCTCGGGATATAGTCGTCACCACCAGAGCAGGTTGACGCCCATGCTGCCCGCCACGGCACCGGCGACCGTCAGCAGGCTCAGCCCGAGCAACCCTCGATGTAGCCATTCCACCAGCCGGTAGGTCGCTTCCGGTGCCGCCAATGCGCGCCCGGTAAGCCACCGGTCCAGGAACAATGGCTCGATCACGAACAGCATCAGCGTGAACAGCAACCACGTCACGACCATCGCGTGCATCCACCAGGACCCCGCCGCACGAAACCAGCTCCAGGCATCCAGGCGCCAGACCATGTAGAAGCCGCTGGCGCCAACCAGGACAGTCGTCACGCGCGCCTGCCGGGCAAACCGCTGCTCGAGCGCATGGAATGCCCGGAACCGCCGGTCGGGTGGCCAGGTGCGGCGGATCGCCGGGAGCAATACCGTCGTGACCATGCCTACGCCGCCGATCCACAGCACAAAGCCTATGACGTGAATCACGCGGGCGAGGATCACATCGGTCATCTGGCAGGCGCGTCGGCACCCAGGAACCGGGGGAACAGCACGTTGTTCTCGATGTGGATGTGTTCGACCAGATCGTCCGCGAATTTCTTCGCACCGACATAGAGCGCACGCCACGTCGGGCAGGCATCGGCGGGGGCGATGAAATCGCCGGTCAGCTGTTCAAGCGTGCGGAGATGGATGCCGTGGTCATCGTGTTCGGCCAGCATGACCGCAACCGGCTGTGCGATCATCGGATGGCCGCCTCGACGCATCATCGGGAACAGGATGTCTTCTTCCTTTTGCATATGATCGCCGAGTTCGACGCCCATCCGTTCCAGCAGCTCGGCCAGTCCACGCGGCACGCTGGGGTGATCCTTGTGAACCGCCTCCACCCGGCGCGCGAGCCGCGCGAGCTCCGGCAGGTCCCGCCGATGCGCCGCATGGTAGCGGGTTTCGATGAGTTGGATGAGATCCCCCGTGTCCTCAGGCCGTTCGACAGCTAGTCCAAGGGCCGCCACCGCATCGAGTTCCGCCTCCAGCTCCGACAGCGCCAGCCCCCGGTCGGCGGCTGCCCGAGACAATGGCACTCGCCCGCCGCAGCAAAAGTCCAACTTGCGGCGGCGAAACACGGCAGTCGCTCCTGGAAGGGTCGTGGCAATGTCGGCGAGGGTACGGCTGGCAAATCCGGTCTCGGAGAGCATGGCTTCGTTCATGGGACGTATCTCCTTGCCCGCCTGGGGGCGGGTCGGTCACCCGCCTGACGCGGCGGGCAAGCGGTGATCGCATGAACTGGTATTTGCGATACCAGTTACTTACCGCCAGGTTTGTGGTATTGTCAATACCAATTCGGAGGTTCCATGCGCCTGCTCGCCTCGACAGATTTCGCCCTTCGCGTCCTCATGCTGCTGGCTCAGGAACCACGCGGCGAGCGAATGAGCGTTGCGGCGCTGGCGCGCCAACTCGGCGGTCTGTCGCGTGATCACTTGCACAAGATCGTCCAGGAGCTGACGGCTCGCGGGATCACGCGCACCACGCGAGGGGCTGGCGGCGGGGTGATGCTTGCCGTGGCGCCGAAGACGGTACGCATTGGCGCGCTGGTACGGCAGCTCGAGTCTGATCAGCCGCTTGTGGAATGCTTCCGCCACGATGGATGCACGTGCACGCTCGTGTCAGCATGTCGGCTACGCGACATGCTGCGCGAAGCGAGAGATCGCTTCTACACGAGCCTGGATACCCATACGTTGGCGGATTGCCTGACTGTCGTGCCGACGGATACGTCCTGAGTCCACCGTACGCCTGGCACTTGCCGTCACGCCGGATGGGCGCGACTGAGCTGCGGTCTCGTCGCCCTATCCTTCGCTATCTGTGGCAGCGCCATGGGTGATTGGCACACCACCGGTCATAATCCGGGCCCGGTGCTGGTGCCGGTTCTATGATACAGCCCGCTACAGTGAGGCCCATCGCAAATAGCAGCATCAGTGCAAGCAAGCGTGACATGCAGACCCTCGATTGTCGAGCAGGAGAGAGTTACGGCTCGAGCCGCCCGCGGTTTCTGGGACATCGAATTGGAACCTAACGGACGATGGCCATCGAGAGAAGCCGGCGTTCAAACAATCGGACGGCGGCGCAACGGCGAGCCGGGTTACCGCTCCGTGCGTCGGGTCGAAAGGACAAGGCGGGGCACTGATAACTGCGCGGTGTGGTCGGCCGCCGCGCGGCCCTCTCCCTAATTCATATTAGTCTGGTTGACACGATATTGAATTCATCTTATCATGATTAACATGAACTCTGCGACCCGCTCCTACTCCATGGCGACCAGGGCCGCCAAGGCGGCTGACACCAAGGCACGCATACTCCAGGCCGCGGTCGAAGTTCATGGCGAACGGCTGTGGGACAACTTCACGCTCGACGAGATCGCGCGGAAGAGCGGCACCACCGTCCAGACCATTCTCCGCATATTCGGCGGCAAAGAGACGCTGGTCGTGTTGGCGATGCAGGCGGCACCACAACGTCAGCGAGGCGAACCGAAGCCCGGCGACATCCCGGGTGCCATTCGCCTGCTCTACGGCGATTACGCGATCATTGGCGAACGCGTGATCCAGTATCTCGCCGATGAGCCCCGATATCCCAGCCTGACGCCGCAACTCGAGGCAGGGCGCCAGGCGCACCGGCAGTGGCTGGAACGGGCGTTCGCGCCCCAGTTGGCCGTCCGCTCAGGCCGGGCGCGGGAGCGCATGCTGACGGCGATTTTCGCCGTCACCGACGTCTATATCTGGAAGCTCCTCGTCAAGGACTTCCAGCTCAAGCAAACCGAGGCAGAACGTATCGTCGTCCAAATGGTAACGGCGATCTCGCGGGGAGGCGACAATGGCGAAGTTTCTCTGGGCCTGTTGGGACGGCGGCGGCAACCTGACACCGAGTCTGGGCATCGCACACGCGCTCAAGAAACGCGGGCATAGTGTTGTCTTCGTCGGACGCGCCGCGATGCACGCGCGCGTTAGGGCCGCCCGCATCGACACGCGAGAGCTGACCCAGGCCTACACGCTCCTCGATCGCTTTGACTGGCAACCTCAGGCGCAGGTTCCGATCTTTGCCTACCTCGCCTCGCCCGCCGTCGGCGAGGAACTTGTCTCGCTCGTGCATCACGAAGCACCCGACGTCGTCATCATCGACGCGATGTTCTCGGCGGCACTCGACGCCGCGCCCCAATTCGCCGTCCCGACCGCCGTTATGGTCCACACCTTCGCCCGACGCACCGCCCCAATGTGGACGATGATCCTCAGGCGGCAAGGCGAGATGCGCGAACGCGCGGGATTCTCCGGGCTGCCTGACATTGCGGTACTCTGGGGCGAACGCGATCTGGTGCACTCCAATTCGCTCGCGGCGTTCGACAACGGCGCATTGCCGATCGCGAATTTGCGACATGGCGGACCTGTCCTGGTCGAGGAGTTGGGCGCCGGACGGGCCCTACCAAACGATGCGACCGCGGCGGACATACGCGGCACCGTCGAAACGGTGCTGGGCGACCCGAGCTACGCGTCGAAGGCCGTGGCCCTCGGTACGCCACTGGCGGACCTCGACGGGGCGACGCTCGCCGCCAACTCCGTCGAGGGTCTCCTTGCGCGCGCATCACACGACGCCGACGCCGCGCGTCGCATCTGAAGCCGCATTCTGGTCACCTGAGATGAGGTGGCGTTTGTTCCGCGCCCATTACTCCCCTTCGTGCGCGCGACATTGCGTCCCGTGCCGTTCGATGAGCCATGCGGTGTTGTAGAGGGCTTGCCCGGGCCGCGCGGACTTCACCTGAACCGTTTCAGTCGGACCGTTTGCGGGGCGTCACGCCACCCGATCACCCCGCTTGATCTCGACCGTGCGGTTGTCCACGGCCGGAAGCATCTGCGCGGGATCGCGGGTGACGACGACGTCGATGACAGTCGGGCGGTCGCGCTCTTCCATTCCCTGCCGAAGCGCTGGCGATAGAGAATCGGGGTCCTCGACGCGAATGCCGCCGCAGCCCATGGTGCGCGCGATCGCCGCGTAGTCCATCTCGTTGAGGTCGGCCGACTGGTAGCGCCCACCCATCATCGCGTGCTGCAACGCCTTGACGTAGCCGGAGGCCGCGTTGTTGACGACGATGACGGTAAGACCGCACCCGGTGCGGCGCGCCGTCTCGAGTTCGCCCAGCGTCATGTTGAACCCGCCATCGCCGCTGATCGCGACGACGGGCCGGTCGGGTGCCGCCAGGGCAGCGCCCATGCCGCCTGGCAGTCCGTAGCCGATCGAGGCGAAGCCGCGATCCGGAATGAACTGCCGCCCCGCAACCTTGGTGTCGTAGAGCAGCCCGGTCCAATGCCCGGCGAACCCGCCATCGGCGACGAGGATCGCATCCGCCGGCAGGGTCCTGTTCAGCTCGCGACAGAGGCGCGCCATATGCACCGGTCGATCGCGTGAATTGAGCCGCGGCGCGGCATCGTCTTCCCAGACCTTCATGCGCGGCGCCAGCTCGGCGACATAGTCGGCCCGCATCGCGCGTGCGGTCACGCCGCTGTCCGACAACGCATCGGCAAGGTCCTCGAGCCCGGCGCGCGCATCGCCCCACAGCGCTATCTCGGCTGGCATACAACGGCCGATCTCTTCAGCGACGATGTCGAGATGGATCACCGGGATATGGGAAGGCGGCAGCGCGAAGCGCTTGGTTGCGATCTCGCCGAGTTTGCATCCGACGACGATCAGGCAATCCGACGCCTCGATCAGGTCGTTGGCGATGCGCGAATAGCGGCCGAACAGCCCGACCGACAGCCTGTTCGTGCAGGCGATGCCGCCCTTGCCGCTCATCGTGTGCGCGACCGGGATCGACTGCGCTTCGGCGAAGCGGGTCAGCGCGCTCCATGCCTCGGACAGATGGACGCCGCCGCCGGTCAGCAGCAGCGGCCGCTTCGCCTTGGCGATCAGCTTCGCGGCGCGCTCGATGTCGGCGCGGTCAGGACGGATGCGCCGCGCCGGCGCCTTCAGGGTCGCTTCGTCGATGACGAAATCCTCGGGCGCGAAATCGTGCGTGCCATGGGCAACGTCCTCGGGCACGTCGAGCAGCACCGGCCCCGGCCGCCCCGAGGTCGCGACGGCAAATGCGCGCCGCACCAGTTCGGGGATGCGTGCCGTCATCTCGACGCGGATCAGCTCCTTCACCGCGGGCCGGAGGATTTCGACCTGGCGGCTCTCCTGGGTCATGTTCTTCCAGGAATGCATGCGGTTGGTATCGCCGGTGATCGCGACGATCGGGATGCCGCCGTTCAGCGATTCGACGAGCCCCGTGACGAGGTTCGTGGCACCCGGGCCCAGCGTGCCGTCGCAGATGCCCGGGCGGTTGGTGACGCGCGCATAGGCGTCGGCGGCGAAGGCGCCGCAGCGCTCGTCGTTGATCAGATGGTGGTTCAGGCCGACAAGCCCGACCGCGTCGTAGAACGGCAGCAGTTGGAACCCGCCCATGCCGAACATCGGACCGGCGCCCGATAGGCGCAGCATCTCGGCGAGCGCACGCCCACCCGTCATCGTGCCCGACGGACGATTTTGCAGCGTGGGGCTCATGGTTTCCTCCTCCTTATGACGCGAGGGCGCGGCGCAGACCGGCGACGAATTCGCGTGCGCTGGTGCCTTCGCGCAGGCCGAATGAAGCGGCGCGGGCGTTGACCCGGCTGATGATGCCGTCCTCGTAGGTCGAGCGCGCGTCGCCGATGCGCGCGCTTGCGGCCGAAACTGTCGCGGCCGCGATGCCGCGTGCGTCGAGCGCCGGCAATCGCGAGGCGCCGGCTGCGTCTTTGCCGATTCCGGCGTCGTTGTACAGCGCGCCGAGCACGTCGTATTTCAGCGCGGTCTCCGGCCTGCCACCCAGCAGTCCGCCGTGCGAGCCGGTCACGACGATCGCGTCCTTGTGCTCGGGCAACACGAGCGACGCGGAGTCGAGCGCCCAGACCTGTGGCGGTTCCAGAGACGAGCAGGAACGCCGCCTCCAGCGCTTCCGGCGGCGCACGCCGTGACTGCCGCGCCTGTTGCAGCGCCGCGGCGGCGTCGCGGCACGATTGGCCGACGTTCACGCCCAGCGATGCGGCCAGCCGGTTGGCATGGCTGACGACACCGCTGGCCATCATGTCGGCGCCGTCACCGATCCGCGCCGTGTCATGACCGACTGTCGCCGCGGGGATGCCGAAGTGTTCCAGGTAATCGAGCCCGCCGATCCCCGCGCGGTCGCGGCCGACGCCGGCGTCGTTGAAGATCGCCGCGGCGGCATGGAGTTTCGCCGCGAGATAGGCGGCATAGACCCCGCCATGCGAGGCGTTGACGACGACCGCACCGGCGGCTTCCGGCCCGACGCGGGTGATGCTGTCGGCGATGACGATCGGAGCGGGCATCGATGCGGTCTCCCGCGTGGTGACGGTGCGCAGGCATCATGCACCTGCGCGAGGCCGACAATGGAACCTGGCCCGGGCGGCCCGCACGAAGAGAATTGATCGGACCTTTGCCGCCCCGCTCGCCGGTGAACAGTATTCAGACTTAGCATCCGGCGCGATAAATCGATCGGCAATGTCATTGCATAACCGATAAGGGGAAGGAGGAGCTACGATGCCGTTCTACACCAAGGGCGACGTGCGCATCCGCTACGAGGAGACCGGCCGCGGTTTCCCTCTGCTGGTCACCCCTGGCGGAGGGCTGAACTCCCGCGTCAGCAACTGGCCGACCGCCGTGTTCAACGCGATGGAGGTTTTCAAGAACGACTTCCGCTGCATCACCATGGACCAGCGCAATGCCAACGGCGGCGAGTCCAGCGGCCCGATCCCGGTCGATGACCCGTGGGGCGGTTTCGCCGACGACCAACTCGGGCTGATGGACCATCTCGGCATCCGGGAGTTCTTCTTCATGGGCTACTGCATCGGGGGTTGCTTCGCCCTCAAGCTGATGGAGCGGGCGCCTGATCGCGTGGTGGCCGGCGTGATCTGCCAGACGGTTGGGCACCGGCCGGAGAACCCGGACGTCATGTACAACTCCGGCAAGGATGTGTGGGCGCCCGAACTGCTCGCGCGGCGGCCAGACCTCACCATGGCGACGATCGGGGCGTATCTCCACAACCTCTATCGCGCACGGCCGGACTTCGTTTACAGCGTGTCGCGCGACTTCGTGCGGTCGTGCCAGACGCCGATGCTGGTGCTGCCGGACGATACCCCCTCGCATCCGTATCAGTCCTCCATGGATGTCGCGGCGTTGGCGCCGAAGTCCGAGGTGACGGCCTATCCATGGCGCGAACCCGAGGAGCTTCGCATGCGGACAATCAATCAGGTGCGCGACTTCCTGCGGGCCCATCAACCGGTGACCGCCCAGTAGAACCGGCGCCCAGTCGAAGCGGCGGGGCGGCGATCACGCCGCCTCTGCGCGCCCCCCTTGCAGCACCTCGCGGATACCGGCGATGATTCGATTGCGGTCCGGGAACACGTGGTTCTCCAGCACCGGACTGTAGGGTATCGGCACCTGCAAGGCGCAGACCCGCTTCACCGGGGATTTCAAACGCGCGAATGTCGCGGCGTCCTCGGTGGCGAGCGCGGCCACCTCTGCCGAGAAGCCGGCGGTCGGTCCCGCCTCGTCAGCGATGACAAGCCGGCCCGTCTTCTGCACCGAACCGCGGATCGTTGCCGCATCCAGCGGCACCAGCGTGCGCGGATCGACGACCTCCACCGAAATCCCCTCCGCAGCAAGCGTATCGGCCGCGGCGAGCGCCTCGTGCACCAGCCAGGCGAGAGCGACCACCGTCACGTCGCCGCCCTCGCGCTTCACGTCGGCCTTGCCGAGCGGGATCGTGTAGTCCTCATCGGGCACTGGCCCCTTGCGCGCCATCAGCCGGCTTGATTCGAAGGAGATGACGGGGTTGTTGTCGCGGATCGCCGTCTTCAGCAGCCCCTTGATGTCATACGGCGTCGACGGCAGGAACATCTTCAACCCGGCGACATTCATGAACATCGAATAGGGCGATTGCGAGTGTTGCGCCGCCACCTGGCCGCCGCCGCCGACCGATGCACGGAACAGCAGCGGGAACGTCACCTGGCCGCCGAACATGTAGTGGATCTTCGCCGCCTGATTGACGATCTGGTCCATCGCGACGAAGCAGAACGTCACCTGCCGCCAGTCGACGATCGGGCGGAAGCCTGAACCGGCCGCGCCGATGCCCATGCCGGTCAGCGCTGCCTCGGTGATCGGCGTCGCCCTGATCCGAGTCGGGCCGAACTCCTTCAGCAGCACCGGCAGCGCGTCGGTCGACATGTAGAAGATCCTGGGATCGCGCCGCATCTCCTCGGCGATCGCCTCGATTGCAGCCTCGTTGTAGGTCATCTCGCGCATCGTCCGCTCCTCGTGTCAGGCCGCAAACACATCGTCGGTCGCTTGCTCGGGCAGCGGGAAAGGACTCGCCTCGGCGAACGCCACCGCCGCCTCGAGAGCACCCATGATCTCGCCTTCCATCGCCTGTCGCCTGGCATCGTCGAATTCGCCCTGCTCCTTGAGCTGCCGCTCGAGCAACGCGATCGGATCCCTTTGCTGCCACGCCGCGATCTCGGCCTTGTCGCGGGGATCGGGCTGACCGCGACGTTCGGTATGGCCGCGCCAGCGATAGGTCTTGCACTCGATCAGTGTCGGGCCGCCACCCGAGCGTGCACGATCCGCCGCGGCACTCGCCGCCTGATGGACCGCGAACACGTCATTGCCATCGACCACGACGCCGGGAATGCCGTAGCCGGCCGCGCGCGCCGCCACGTCCGTCTGCGCATGCGTCGCGGCGGCCGCGGTCTGCGCGGCGTACATGTTGTTCTCGCACACGTAGAGCATCGGCAGCTTCCAGGTCGCCGCGATGTTGAGGCACTCGTGGAACGGGCCGGCATTCGATGCGCCGTCGCCGAAGAACGAGACGGCCACACCGCCTTTGCCTTCCATCTGCGCCGCAAGGCCTGCGCCGGTGACGATCGCGATCCCACCCGCGACGATGCCATTGGCCCCGAGCATGCCGATGTCGAAGTCGGCGATGTGCATGGAGCCGCCCTTGCCCTTGCAATACCCGGTTTGCCGGCCGTACAGCTCGGCCATCATGCGGTTCAGGTCGGCGCCTTTCGCGATGCAATGGCCGTGGCCGCGATGCGTCGAAATGATCCGGTCGCCGCGACCGAGCGTGCTACAGACGCCGACCGCGACTGCCTCCTCGCCGATGTAGCAGTGCACCACGCCGTAGATCTTGCCGGCGAGGTAGTCAGTCGAGGCGCGCTCCTCGAAGCGCCGGATGGTGAGCATCTGCCGCAGCATCTCGCGCTGCTTTTCGGGTGGCAGGTTAGGCGAGAGGTTCATCATGGACGTGATTCCTCCAGGCCTGTTCGGCATTTCATGATGGGCGCGGGCGCGAGGACTGGCAACCGGATCGCAGGGGAGGGGAGTCGCCCGTGCTGATCGGGGCTGATATCGTTGTGCTTTCGAAGAAGGGTTCCCACTCATGCCCAACGACGCAGCACCGCCGGTGACGGATCTGCACTTCCTCACCATCGCCGACACGGCACGCCTGATCGAACGCAGGCAGGTCTCGCCGGTGGCGCTGACACGCAGCTTCCTCGATCGCATCGCTACCATCGATCCGCAGCTCAACGCGTATCTGCTGGTCACCGCCGACCAGGCTTTGGATCAGGCGCGCGTCGCGGAAGCCGAGATCATGGCGGGCAACTATCGCGGTCCGATGCACGGCATCCCGTACGCGCTGAAGGACATCTACTGCACGGCCGGCATCCGAACGACCAGCCATTCGCGGACGCGCGCCGACTACGTCCCCGTCGTTCGATGCGACAACCGTCATCAAACTGCGGCACGCAGGGGCTGTTCTGCTCGGCAAGCTCGCCACCCACGAGTTCGCGCATGGCGGTCCGTCGTTCGATCTGCCCTGGCCACCGGCCCGCAATCCATGGAACCGCGAGCATTTGACTGGCGGATCGTCCAGTGGCTCGGGCGCCGGTGTTGCCGCGGGACTGATGATGGGCGCGCTGGGCTCGGATACCGGTGGCTCCATTCGCAATCCGGCCGCGCTGTGCGGCCTGGTCGGGTTGAAGCCGACATACGGCCTGGTCAGCCGCTTCGGTGTCTATACCAATTCGTTCAGCTACGATCACGCGGGTCCGATGACCTGGTCCGTCGAGGACTGCGCCATCATGCTTCAGGCCATCGCCGGCCACGATCCCACGGATCCGGCCAGCGCCGACCGTCCGGTGCCCGACTATCGCGCGGCGCTGACCGGCAGCATCAAGGGATTGCGCATCGGCGTGCTGCGCCATCTGTTCGCGGAAGACGTGACGGTGCCGCCGGTCGCGGTGGCGGCACTCGAAGCGGCGCTCGATGTGCTGCGCGGCCTCGGCGCGACAGTCGAGGACTGCCGTATCAGGCCCGCGCAGGTCTACCACGACGTCAAGATAACCGGCGCCGAGAGTGAACTCTATGCCGTGCACGAACCGGTGCTGCGCAGGCGGATCGGCGATTTCGGCGAGGATTTTCTCGGGCGAACGCTTGGCGCGCTGCTGATTTCCGGCGCCGACTATGTGCAGGCGTCGCGTTGGCGGCGCGTGCTGATCGCGGAGATGGCACCGCTCTATGCGAAATACGACGTGTTCGTCACGGCCGCGCCTGGACCCGCGCCACGGCTCGACAGCTGGCGCACGATCAGCTTCTGGCAGAAGGCCTCGCTGACGACGCCGTTCAATGTGACAGGTGGCCCGGCGCTGGCTCAGTGCATCGGCTACACGCCCGATGGTCTGCCGCTCTCGATGCAGATCGTCGGCCGGCCGTTCGACGATGCGACCGTGTTGCGCGTCGCGCACGCCTACGAGACCGCGACGCCGTGGCGGGCGCGGCGGCCGTCGCTCGATCCGAATGCCGCTTTCTCCACCACGCTCCCGCCCGTGCCGGACCCCGCGCAGCCGGAGATCGGCGCGACCCGATGCGACGAGATCGCGGCGAGCTGCCGCCGCGCGGGGTTGACCCTCGATCGAGCGCATGTTCCAGTCAGCTCTGTGCGACGGCCCCTTATGTCGAGGCGATGGTCGGGCGACTGAGGCGCGACCCGGAGTTCTACGAGGAGCCAGCCAGCATCGTCGCCTTTCAATGATCGGCCTCGTCTTTTGCCCACACCTGCCGCAGGGCCGAAAGGAAGTGTGGATACAGCACGCGATTGCCGAAGTTGCTGAGATGGTCCCCATCGAAGAACAGCGGGCCGTCGTCGGTCACGGCGCGACAGGTCGTTCTGCCGCACAGTGACGGCAGAGGGTCCCACTCCGCCAGGTCGGGGAACGCGGCTGAAAGTGAGGTGAGCGAGTCCATCACCGGCTGCCGAAGTGCCAGCAAGTCCGCGCGCGGAAGGGCGAGGCCGCCGCGACATACGGAATTCTCGCGATTGAACCAATCGGAACAGCGAAAGGCCTCGGCCATGAACACCGGTTTTGGTGCGTCGATCATGACGTGCAGCCCCCGCGCGGCGAACCGTCCGATAATGCCGGCTGCCTCAGATAATGCCCGACGCCGCTCTTCTATCGAGCCGGGGCTCGCCTCCAAGGCGATCAGCTCACCGACGGATTTTGCCGACGAATTGGATTGATCGATCAGCCGCGGCATCCGCAGTGCCGCGAGAAAGACGACGTCGCCACGAACGGCTTTGCGGAGAATGTCTTGCGTGGCGGCCTCGATGAATGACACGCAGGGCGTCGTGGCGGGAGCGAGCAGGTTTGCGAACGAGCAGCCTGGCTGGAAGTAGATACGAACGTCGACGTGTTCCTGCTCCGCCAGCATCAGCAGCATCTGACTGTACGCAAAGGCGTGAGAGTCGCCCACGACGAAAAGACGTCGCGTCCATTGCGGGGTGGGACAGACCCGGCGCAAAGTCTGGATCCCCATGTGACCGATTGTCTCAAACCGCCATCCCAGGGCACAGGCAGCGACGGTTCTCCGCTTCGGCGGATCCGGATACCAGTCTCCCGCGTGGCGCATGACGACACTGGCGCTCAATCGATACTGTTGCGCATAGGCGAATTTGGCAGTCTGCCAACAGAACACGACACACGCCAGACCGGCGGCGATGACCAGCGTCTTTCGTCGCGCCCGCAGCCATTTGCCCCGCCGTACAGGTTGCTCCACCGCACTGTAGGAAAAACCGGCCATGGCAAAAGTCAGTACGACGGCCAGGGCCATGAATGCCGGATCGTCAAGACCTACCGTCCAGCGGAACAGCACGAAGATCGGCCAATGCCATAGATAGAGGGAGTAAGAAAGCTTGCCGACGAGGACCATGGGTCCACTGCGCAAGACGCGCGCAATCGGTGCGTTTGACGCATCTCTCCCCGACACCGCCGCGATGACGAGCAGCGATCCCAGGACAGCGGGAACCGCCCATGGGAACGGATAGGCTTGCTGGTCGGCACAGTAAGCCGTCGCCAGGATGAGCACGGCTCCGACGCCAATGGCCCAGCGAGCATAGAGCGGCGCGACACGCGGCGTGCGGTTCCATTGCAGTTGAAAACAGATGGCACCCGCCGCGAGCTCCCAGAAGCGGTAAGGCAGCAGGTAAAAGCTCGCCTCGCGACTGATGCCGCTGATCCACCAAAGTGCCGCGAAGGAAAGCAGGCATAGCAGCGGCACCATGGCTTTGGCCGCCAGGCTTACGGGACCGTGACCGCGGCCGAGGCGGAGAGTGATGAACAGGATCAATGGGTAGAGCAGGTAGAACTGCTCCTCGACCGCGAGGGACCATGTGTGGGTGAACGGGTTGTACGCCGGTCTCGGCGAGAAATAGGAATCGGCTGAAAGGAGCGCGAAGTTGCTCATCCCAAGGAACGCGTAGAGACCAGTCTTCTGTGTGGTCCCGCTGAGCCATGAACTCGGAATGAACAGGATGGTCGCCGCGGTCGTCACCAGCAGACAGAAGCAGCAGCGCCGGAACGATACGGAGAATTCGCCGTGCATAGAAGCGTTGCAGAAATTGAAGCACCGGATAGCCAGCGTCGCGCGCCAGCGACAAGCTGACGACATAGCCGGAGATGACGAAGAAGACGTCGACCCCAATGAAGCCGCCGGGCATCAGCGAGGCATGCAGGTGATACAGGATCACGGAGATGACGGCGACGGCGCGAAGTCCGTCGATCTCCGGAATGTAGACGCCGGCGCCGCGTGCAAACGTGGTCGCGGCTGCCTGCCTATCGTCCGTCGATGTGGCGGACAAGCTGTCTACTCCCCCTCAATGCCGCGAACCGGGTATGGCTGCGAGCGGACATGGCGAGTCTCCCGTCCCCGAGTGGCTTACAAATGTCAAGCGACCGCTGGATTTACGAGATAAGGCAACACGTAGATTTACAGAGTCCTATGGTGAGGTCGCCGGCGCGAGGAGACCGCGACCTTCCGTGAGCTTGCCTGCATCACTCCGGAGGCCAGCCAAGCCGACACCAGCGCGCAGCTCCGTGGGCAACTACCTGCTGGGCTCAATGACTGCGACATCATATCCTGCGACGTGCTCAATGGCGCTGAGTGGCCCATATGTAGCGGTAATTGCCTGCTCTGCGACCCCGAATTCATTGTCAGGTTCGTAGATAACGAACTGCGGCCGAGGCTGGTTCTGATACCACGCTCGACTGGCGTCCGGCATGAAAGGTTTCAGTTCGCCATTTACCGCGGCAACGGCGCGCACTGTGAGTTTTTGCTCCGAGAGTATTGCGGACCGTTAGTGCGCTGGTCTTCAAGAGGAGAGTCGTCAAGATAGGCTTTGGTGGTCGCGCCGGCCCGCGAGCGGGTTCCATGGTTCAATGCAATTGGTCCAGCCCACGATGTCTGATCCTGGGCGTGCATGATGGCGTGGTTCGCTGGCAACTCCTGAGCGTAGCCCGTCATGCAACGCCAACCAATGGACAGAAGCCGTCGGGACTATCTGGCTAAGGTCCGAACGCCAGATGCCCGTCAGTTTAGTTCCACGGCCCACACGCCGCGGCGATCACGCCGGATTAAGCGCGACAGCAAAAGCCTCCGTGCCGATGGCGGTCAAGGTGTCACCAACCTTCACCCGCTTCAGCGCCGCTTGCCGTCGGGGATCGGTGACGGTGAAGGTCTGCACCAATCCGCCCGAAGGATCAACGAGCGAGATCGTGTGAGCATCAAGATCGACACCAACGACAGTGCCCGTCACGACAATCCTCGTGCCGACCGCACCGGCTGGCAACGAACCCTTCGGTGCACGTGCGGCTGCAGCGGTCGCCTGATTGTCCGGAATTTTGGTTCCCGGCGCAGATAGCACCAACGCGATTGACGCATAATAGGTGGCGACAACGGTGTCGCCGACCTTCACCTTGTCCAGGTTACGCACCGCGTCGCCAGCATGCACGACGAGCACATTGCCTTGCGGCCCGACTAGCGTGACCTCGCGTTTTGCAAGATCGATCGCCTTCACCTGGGCACGTGCCGTGATGGTACGCGACTCGCCAATGCCGCCCATGCCAGCCGCCTGTCCCCAGGCTGTTTGTGGAGCGGTCAGACCCACGAAGCTAACCGCAAGGCATCCTGTCAGCGCGAGGCAGGCATTGCGCAATGAAGCATGTCGTCTCATGGATGGCTTTCCTTGTTGCAAGCAGCCCACCAGGGCTGGGCATCTCTGTTGGACTCCGGCTCTGCCAGCACGTTGGATCAGACCTCAGCCGATTCGGGAATTGCCCCCGATTCATCGCAGCGTCATCCCGCTCCCATCGCGCGGAATTCTCCGGAGGGCGGGATCCGTGGTGTGCCTCCGGTTGTGTCCGTTTCAAGCCCGACGGGCGGTCGAGGTCCCCGTCCGGACCCCCAGGCTGCCATGCTTCATCACCAGCAGCCAGGATCTCGCTCGGTCCCGGTGGCGGAGGCGTCGGCAGCGGCTATGGCCGGAACGGTAAGGCTGGTGCGGAATGGTCTATGTATGCTGCCGTGTATGCAGAACCAGTGTGACGACAATTAATAGCGCGAAACGAGCAGGTTGGTTCATATCACTGGCGGATGGGGTGTCCGCTCAATTGCCTTTCGCCTGCTTTCGCCGCTTGGTCCGCAGCCTTTTGAGAACCATAGAAAATGCCTTCATGAATTGCATCCAGCATTCGTTGCCTTGCACTTGCATTCGCTGTCTTTCGTGCATATTTAGAGGGGACGGAAGCGGGGACGATGAGGCGGAACGATGCCAAGGCGTGCGGCCGGACTAACGACAATGAAAGTGAAGACGGCGCCGCCGGGACGCTATGGCGACGGCAAGGGGCTGTATCTCTTAGTGCGCTCGGCCGACGCGCGCTTCTGGCTATTCCGGTACCGGCGGAACGGTCACATGCGGGAAATGGGGCTGGGCAGCTTTGCGGATGTGACACTGGCTGAAGCGCGGGAGAAGGCAGCCGATCTGCACCGGAAGGTCAAAGCTGGCATCGACCCGCTAGCCGAGCGCGAAGCGCGTGCTTTCGCCGAAAAGGTCGCGTCGCATCAGGCCACAGTCCGCGCTATCACATTTGCGGACGTGGCCGACCGCTACATCACGGCGCATGAGGCAGGCTGGCGCAATCCAAAGCACCGGCAACAATGGCGCAATACCTTGGACACCTACGCCATGCCAATTCTCGGTTCCCTTCCTGTCTCGGACGTGGACACTGGCACCGTCATGCGGGTTCTTGAGCCCATCTGGCGGGATAAGACCGAAACCGCGTCCCGGCTTCGTGGCAGGATCGAGTCCGTGCTGGATTACGCGACAGCGCGAGAATGGCGAGCCGGAGAGAACCCGGCTCGGTGGCGTGGGCATCTCGACAACCTGCTACCGGCACCCGGCAAGGTCGCCAAGGTGGAGCACCATGCGGCCCTGCCGTGGCGGGAGATCGGCGGCTTCATGGCCACGCTTGTGGATCAGGAAGGGGTTGCGGCCCTGGCGCTACGCTATGCCATCCTGACGGCCGCCAGGACCGGAGAGGCCATAGGCGCGACCTGGGGGGAGATAGACATGGCCGGCGCCGTCTGGACGGTCCCAGCGGGGCGGATGAAGGCCAGCCGTGAGCATCGAGTGCCGCTCTCTGGTCCGGCCCTGACAGTCCTGCGGGAGGCAGCTCAACTGCGCTCCGACCCCCACCCGAATGCCCCTGTGTTCCCCGGTAAGCTTGGCAAGCCGCTGTCGAATATGGCGATGCTGGCGCTGCTGCGTCGCATGGGACGCGGGGATCTGACGACGCACGGGTTCCGTTCCACATTCCGGGACTGGTGCGCGGAAACCACCAATTACCCACGCGAGGTGGCTGAGGCCGCGCTGGCGCACACGCTGGATGACAAGGTGGAGGCGGCTTACCGGCGCGGCGACCTGATTGAGAAGCGGTCCCGGCTGATGGCCGATTGGGCGGCTTTCTGTGGCCGGGCGGAGCCAGCCGGGGAAGTGGTTCCGCTGCACGCGGCGCTGGCGTGACACTGCCAGCACTACGGGCACAATACCGCAGCAATTCCGCTCCTTGTCGCCCGGATCGACCTGATATGCTGCGAGCCGAAGCGGAGCCATTGAAGCGTGCACAAGTCCCAATCAGACCCTGAGGACAAACGCTGGATGCTTGAGGAAGAAGCGGTCGAACGAATCAGGGAGTTCGATGCCTGCAACGAACACACCGCGCGCGAGACCTTACGGAAGCTCAAAGCTGACTTTCCTGGCATCGTGCGAGTAATGTAAGCGCGCAATTAACGGCACATAGTATGTTGCGACGAGATGGGACAGGGATGGTGTCCACCATCAAGGAAGTGGACACCATTGATGAGCGATCCCTCAAACCCTTTGAGACTTGAAGTCGTCGGCGTGTTGCGGAACGGCCGACGCCGTTATGATCCGGTCAGCAAACAACGGCTGGTCGAGGCCTGCCTGCAGCCTGGCGCGTCGCTTGCCGGCCTGGCGCTGCGGCACGGCGTGAATGCGAACCTGCTGCGCAAATGGGTCGCTGGGCAGCAGCGGCAGCAAAGGGATTGCGTGGCGGTGGGTGCGATCGACCGTGCGACGGAAGTGTTCGTGCCGGTTGTCGAGCTGTGCGGTGTGGTTGGTCCGCCGGAACCGCCAGCTCCGCCTCCGATCCAGCACCCTGTGCACCCCGCCAAGGCCGCGCGCCACACGGATCCGCCTGCGCCAAGGTTGACGGTGGAGATGCCCAACGGCGTCACGCTGCGGCTTGAGTGCAGCGGGCAGGACGTGGAGCTGGTGTCGGCGATGATCGTAACTCTGGGACGCTGCGATGTTCCGGCTGGCCACTGAAGTACAGGTCTACCTGCATCGCGAGACGATCGACTTTCGGATTGGCATCAATGGCCTTGCGATCCTGGTCGAACAGGCGATGCATCTGGATCCGTTCGGCCGCGCAGTGTTCGCCTTCTGCAACCGGCGCCGCGACCGGATCCGGCTGTTGTTTTACGACCGCTCAGGGTTCTGGCTGATGATGAAGCGGCTCGAGGCTGATCGTTTTGCCTGGCCGCGCGGCCAGCAGCAGGCGGTGGTGAGGCTATCGACCGAACAGTTGCATTGGTTGCTCGAAGGCATCGACATCGAGGCGGTGCGGCGGCACCCGGCGCGGCAGTATCTGAGCGTGGGCTGACCATCCGGGGGATACCGCGGCGACGGAAGGGCGCAGATTGTTCTGGACAAGGTGGGTGGGTTTCGATTCAAGGATTCGATGAATCGCACCGCCACGACCGAGGCGTTGAAGGCGCTGATCGCAGCGCACGCAGCCGAGATCGCTGCGCTCAAGGTCGAGAACGAGAAGCTCGCGCAACGCGTCGTGCATCTTGAGGAGCAGTTGCGCCTGGAGCGCTTGCATCGCTACGCGCCGCGCAGCGAGAAGCTGACGGAGCGTATCTTCAACGAAGCCGAGCAGGCCGCCGCCGAAGGCGAAGAAACCGATGATGTCGAGGCGGCTCCCATTGCGGACACGGGGTTGCCGGACGCGGAGAGGTCGGAGCCGAAGAAGCGGGGCCGCAAGCCGCTGCCTGAAGATCTGCCGCGCGAGCGCGTCGAGCATGACCTTCCCGAAGACCAAAAGGCCTGCCCGTGCTGCCGGAACCGGATGCACCGGATGGGCGAGACCGTCAGCGAGCAGCTGCATATCGAGGTAAAGGCGACGGTGTTGCAGCATGTGCGGTTCAAATATGCCTGCCGCCACTGCGAGCGCACCGCGCTGCACACGCCGATCGTGATCGCGCCGATGCCGGCACAGCCCTTGCCGGGCAGCGTCGCCACGCCATCCACGCTCGCGCTCGTGCTCGCCAGCAAATATGTCGACGGCACCCCCTTGTATCGTTTGGAGCAGGCGCTGGCGCGCGCAAACGTCAGCATCAGCCGCGGTGCACTGGGCAACTGGGTGATCCGGTCGGCCGATCTGCATTTGCTGCGGCTGTATGAGGCGCTGAAGCAAAAGCTCAGGTCGCAGCCCCTGGTCCACGGCGACGAGACCTGGGTTCAGGTTCTCAAGGAGGATGGCCGGGACGCACAGGCCAAGTCCTTCATGTGGGCCTACCGCAGCGGCCAGGACAGCGAGCAGCCGATTGTCGTGTTCGACTATCAGCCCGGACGCGGCCAGCAGCATCCGCAGGCCTTTCTGGGCGACTACCGCGGCCTGTTGATGAGCGATGGCTATGAGGCCTGGCGCACGCTGGGCGGCGCTATCCATCTCGGCTGCATGGCACATGCCCGACGCAAGTTCACCGACGCGCTGAAGGCGAGACGGAAACCCGGTGGCCCTCCGTTGCAGGCGCTCAAGTTCTTCGAGGCCCTGTACGAGGTCGAGAGACTGGCACGGCAAACACCGGGCGAAGGCGAAACACGCGCCGATTACACCTTGCGTCTGCGACAGCAGCACAGCCTGCCGGTCTTGGTCGCCTTCAAGATATGGCTCGATGACCTGGCGCCGAAGGTCCTGCCCGAAAGCTTCACCGGCAAGGCGATCTCCTATGCACAAAGCCAATGGGACTATCTGATACGCTACACCAGCAACGGTCTCGCCCCGATCGATAACAACGTTCTCGAACGCGACATCAGGCCTTTTGTAACCGGAAGAAAATCCTGGCTCTTCAGTGACACAGTCGCAGGCGCCAAGGCTAGCGCCGTGATCTATAGCCTGGTGCTCACATGCCGCGCCTGCGGCGTCGAGCCCTATGCCTGGCTACGCAGCGTTCTCACCGAATTACCTCTGCGCCCGCCAGATCACGACATCGAGGATCTGATGCCGTTCAACTTCGCTGAACGCGCGCCGCACCAAAACACCTGCTGACGCTCGAAAGCAGCTCCTCAATGCGACAATCCAGGCTCGTCGGAGGGCATCATTACGCTCCAGCCGGAGGCACTCGCCACCGCGTGCATCGAAAATTCGCGCTTACCGAGTAATCTATCCGGCGGGTATCTTGGAGCCGGCGAATTTCTCGCCTGTTCCCGCTGATCCACCTCAGGTGCACCGTTACGAGATCGACAGATGGTATCCCGCCGACACCGCACGGAAGGGTCCCCTGGCCCAACGGCAGGACCGCATAACGCTGACCCATGGCGTTGCCCGTCTCGCCTACGGAGATGCCGCCGGAGACCGCTACAACAGGGACAGCAACGGGACCTATCTGACTGAGGCCGGGGCACGGGGGTGCCGTAGGATCAATGTGCTCGGTCCGTCTACGAGTGGCCTTCCGGGCACCGAGGAGCTGAGGTTGCCAGAAGGCAAGACGCTGAGTGAGGCGGTCAGTCAACCGGAGGCCGATGCAGTCCGCGAAGCGATGGCTGCTTGGGAGACTCAGGACACCGCGAAGTGGCGGGAGGGAGAAGCGCGGCTTCTCACGGCGCTGGCTGGCGGCGCACTCCATGCCATCGACGAGAACGGGGAAGAGGTGCGGAAAGGCTTCTGGCTTCAGCATCATCTAACACACGCCAAGACCGGTGGGTTTCTGCTGCGCGCGTCCGATTTCGAGCAGTGGCTGAGTGGAACCGAGGTAGCGGAAACGATGAATGACGCGTCTCTGACAACTCTTCCACGAAAAAGGAGGGGACCACTCCCGACCGTGATGAACAGGGCTGCAGCACAGATGGTCGGAGACGTTCGCAGCGGGAAGTGGACGTTGGCTGAACTACAAACCATGAAGCAAGACAGCCTCGCCGCCGAATACGGCGTGAAGAGCCGTGAGACAGCGCGGAATGCTCTGGCGGCCGCCGCGGCGGAGATTGCCAGTATATCGAACTCCGACAAATAGCGCCCAACGACAAATAGCGAAAACACGCGACCGCGCAGATAACCGTGTTCATAGCAACACGGGACAAAACTCTTGGAACACGATCCTCTTACCTACAGAGTTGAAGACGCGCGCCGTATGGTCGGCCTGGGTGCGACGAAGCTCTATGAACTGATCGGTGCTGGCGTGCTGGACGCTCGGAAAGCCGGCGGCCGCACGTTGATCACTGGAGACAGCTTGCGGCGCTATGTCGCAAGCCTCCCGAAGGCGGACATTCGCACGGGCCAACGCCGGGGTGGGCTGCGATGATCACCACATGTGACCTGGCAGAACGCTTCGGCCTGAAACGTAATGGCCGAGGCTGGCGCGGCACATGCCCCGCCTGTGGCTACGGAAGTGGAGCCTTCGTCTTGTCCGCCGATAGGACCGGGCGCCCGCTTGCATGGTGCGCATCCTGTCAGGACCGCGACGCCATCGCCCGCGCGATCGGCGGCGATATCCTCGCCAGGATGGCGCCTGGTGATGTCGAGCGGGCTGCCGCAGAAAGGGCTCGGCAGCGGGATAAGGCCATAGCCCTTTGGCATTGCTCGGTACCCGCCATTGGCACGCTGGCCGATGCCTACCTGATCAGGCGTGGGCTGGCGGGACTGGCGGCATCCATAGCGCTCCGGTTCCGGGCCGACACGTCGCATCCCCACGGTGGACAGTATCCAGCGTTGATCGCGCTGGTGTCCGACGTCCATGGCCAGCCGATTGCGGTGCATCGGACGTTTCTTCGCCAGGATGGACAGAAAGCTGACGTAGAGCCCGCGAAGGCATCACTCGGGCCGGTATGGAATGGCACGATCCGGTTGCAGCCGATCGAAGCGGACAAGCCGATAGTGATCGGAGAAGGGATCGAATCCGCCGCCTCTGCTGGCCACCTAATGGGCTTCCCTGCATGGGCGGCAATAAGCGCCGGCAATATGGCGAACGGGCTTGTACTGCCCCCAGTCGCCCGCAGTGTGGTCATTGCCGCTGACCCGGACGAGCCGGGTCGCAAGGCGGCGCGGGATGCCTGGACGAGATGGCGAGCCGAGGGGCGGCTCGTCAGGATCGCCACGCCGAACGGCTACGGCGACTTCAATGACTTGTTACGGCTGCGGGAGGCAGAACATGCCTGACGCTAGCGGATTCACAATTATGGATATGCCTTTGGATATGCCGCCGCCAGTGGATGCCAAGCGTCCACTGTTCCGGCCACTACCGCCCGCACCGACGTTCCCCATGCACGCCCTGGGGGCGCTGCGACCGGCCGCTGAGGCAGTCCAGATGCGCACACAGGCGCCGGTCGCGATCTGCGCACAGTCGGTGTTGGCCGCTGTCACGCTGGCCGTGCAGGCCCATCGGGATGTGGAATTGCCCGGCGGCGGCCGACGCCCACTCACTGGTATCTTCGCCAGCGTCGCCGAGAGCGGCGAGCGCAAATCATCGGTAGATCGAATCGCCCTCGCCCCGGTCCACAGAATTGAGGAGAAGTGGAGACAGGATCACGGTGCACAAATGCACGCTTACCTTTGTGATCTGGAAGCCTGGAAGGCTGCACGCGACGCTGCGAAGAAGGGGAAAGGTAAGGACCGGGCTGCGATCCGCGAAGCCCTCGACGCGATCGGGCCGGAACCGAAAGCCCCACCGCAGGCCATGCTTCTGGTGGCGGACCCGACGCCCGAAGCGCTGGTGCTGCACCTCCGTGACTCGCGCCCCTGGTGCGGCGTATTTACCGCTGAGGGTGGCATCCTGTTGGGCGGCTCGGCCTTTAACGACGAAACCCGCATGCGCACGGGAGCATTGTTCAACGTGCTCTGGGACGGCGAACCAATCCGGCGCAGTCGCGTGTTGACCGGCAATGCATTTTTGCCCGGCCGACGGTGCAGCACGCACGTCATGATGCAGGCGGCGGTCGCCGACAAGCTGATGGGCGATCCGATGCTGGAAGGTATTGGGGTGCTGGCGCGCGTGCTGCTGGTCGCGCCTGAGAGCACGGCCGGTACGCGGCTGTTTCAGGAAGCGTCGCCCACGTGCAGCGATGCGCTTTGCAGCTACTCCGACCGCCTGACGGCGCTGCTGACCCGTGCCCCCAGGATGGCGCCCGACGCCCAGAACGTTCTTGACCCGCCCACCATGCAACTGACACCAGACGCCACTTCGTTATGGGTGGAATTTCACGACGCGGTGGAGTGTGACCTTGCCGCTGGCGGTGCGCTGCACGCCATCCGCGCATTCGGCGCTAAGATGGCGGAGCACGCCGGCCGGCTGGCCGCGGTGCTAACCGTCTATGAGGCGCCTGACGCCATTGAGGTGGACGCCAAGGCGATGGCGTGTGGGATCACGCTGGTGCAGCACTATGCCGCCGAGATGCTCCGGCTCCAAGGTCGCGCGACCATCTCGCCCGACCTGCGGCTGGCCGACCGGCTGTTGGCTTGGTGGCAGGCTCGCCCGGACCCGCGGTGCCATCTGGCCGCGATCTACCAGCGTGGGCTGAACGCCATCGGCAACGCAGCGACCGCCCGGCGCATCGTGACCGTGTTGGAAGATCACGGCTGGGTGCTGAAACTGCCGGCTAACACAGTGCTGGAGGGCTCGCCGCGGCGCGAAGCCTGGGTGCTGGTCCCATGACCGGCGCCCTCGAGTTTGATCCATGGGCGAGACTAAAAATTAGCACGAACCTATACCGCCCACCTAATCCACCTAATCCATCTAATCGGGCATCCCTCACCGCGTCCAGATTAGGTGCTTTAGGTGAATTAGGTGGGGGTAGCCCTATCGACCGCAAAAACGTAACCCCAACCGCCGAAGCAGTGCATCACATTCCAACGTCCGTGCCGGTCGACCTGAAGGAGCTACCATCGAGCCGATGTCCCGTCTGTGGGAACGGCCTGTGGTGGCGCCTGTCTGTCTTGTCGGGTGGTCCCGGATCATGGCTTTGTTCGTGTTGTGTCCCGGCGCCATCGAATGTTTGGCACGATGCGACGGCTTTGTAGCCTTCTGGCGGAGAGCAACTTGCTCATGCTGCGGTGGGCAACGTTGGTGGTCCGGCGACGTGTGCGGTTGGTGTTGCCGGACCCGACACCCTTCCGTTACGGACGCCGCCGTTGCGTGAAGCGCAGTCATGAGTGACGCGCAACGCCAAGCCGCAACCGAGCGCATGCGCCGCTCTCGCCAACGGCAGAAGGCTGGGAGGCGAGTGGTGCGGGTTGAGATTGGAGCCGCGGAGATATTGGCCCTCATGCGGGCCGGTTTGCTCTCCCAGGATTGCGCCGCGGATGCTGGCCAACTCGGGTCCGCGCTCGTCCGACTGATCCACTACATGCTGCCAGATTGCGAGGCCGGTGTGAATTTGGTGCCGTTCTATCTTCATGCCGCTGGCGTGACCCGCATCGCGAAACTCGGATGGCTGACGCCAACGCAGGCAGCGGACCGACAAGCGGTGTGCGCGGCATTCGACGCCTTCGTGAATAGGGCCGGTTTGCTTGGCGTTCGGCCGTAAGGACCATGCCGCGGGCGGTGTGGCGGGCGCAGTGCGACTTAGAGTCTTGAAACTCTCGTGGGTCGACACCAATCGCGCACGCGACCAGGCACACGCGCTTTTAGGCTCCATCCCCGCTGTGCGGGGCCACCAGGATCACCACATGCGGCGCGGTGTCGGCATTGGCTCCATCCCCGCTGTGCGGGGCGACCATCATGTAAGGCGGCATCCGCTCATTGAACGAGGCTCCATCCCCGCTGTGCGGGGCCACCGCGGTCGAGGCGCAGTCTGAGGCGAAGGTGTGGGCTCTATCCCCGCTGTGCGGGGCCACCACGTTGGAATACTGTGAGAACAGTAGACAAACGCAGTGGCTGGCCATTTTTGTGAAGAGTCCAGTTCCCGCTTGTTGGCAACGTACGCACATTGCATCCCCATGGCGCCGCAAGGTCCTGCACGTATGCATTAGCCAACTCACGCGGCGCCGCCACGGTGGAAACGTCGGTCCAAATTGTCACGTCAAGGCCGGCACGATATCGGCTGCCGATTTATTGATGCACCGCACCAACGGCTGGTCATGGCGTGGTATTCTCGATTTGTTAGGTGTTCGTTCCGAACGCAGTTAGGGCAGGCCGTCCGGACAAGGCGTGCCAGCGACCGCTGCCCTTCGCGACCGTGGGATGTCGGTGACGATCGGAGGCTGCGTTCCGACCGCTGGCGCATTTGGTCCCGCGTCAACAGCTGCTCTACAGTAAGTAGAAGGCGCAGCACTTCCACCCGGTGTGGAAGAAACTCTGCCACACCTTCTGCAAACGCAGCGTAACTTTCGTGGCTCGTGGATCGGCCACTACAGTGCCCGCCGAGTCAGGCGCCTTCCGAAGCCGCGCGGCGCTACTGTCGCTGCCATCACAGCGCCAGCGCCTCCTCTTCCTAGGGGCCTCGGATGAACGTCGCCACTTCCATTGTTCCATCATCCGACCACAGAATGCTCAGCACCTGCCACCCCGTGATACACGTCGAGCCCGTATGGCAAGTCCGGCTTCGTGTGTTGCCTCTCGATCGCGTGTCGATAGCCTGGTGAAGATGCCTCGCCGGGAGCCAAGTCATTGAATGGTGTCCAGTGACGAAAGGTCCAAGCGCCAACCCGGAGCTCAATCGACCGTACAGTGTCACGTTGAACTTCCAGCGCTCCGTACTCGCGAAGGAGCGGCAAAATATGATCACGGATTGCAAGAGCCCGATCGTCGCCGGATGACACCAATCTCAGAATCATGACTGATCCGTATTGGCGGCTCCCTTATTGCCACGGCACCGGCGCGAGGTGGCGCGGGGCACCGCCGATCTTCTCCTCGCCTCTTACCAAGGCAATGCTACCGGCCTCCTGCCCGGCCAGTTAGGCGACACCTACTTCATTCCGACGTTCGTCGTGCCATTGCTACTGATCACACATGGCCTGATGTTCGTACTCCTCCTCAGACGCAACGTTCGGTGACTCGGCCCCGAATCGGATATTCAGCGCAGAATGCTCGCGGGCTAACTCGCTGACACCTCTCGGATTTGCGCTGGCGGCATCATCCGGCCCCGAGCGCCCGCGCGATCTCCACTCGGTCGGCGATCCCGACCGCGTAGGGCCGCCCGGTGGTGAGCCCACCATCCACAGCGATGTCCCGGCCGGTTATAAAGCCAGCGGCGTCGCTCGCGAGGGAACGCCGCGACTTGCGCGATATCCGCCGGCAGCCCCGGCCGCGGCATGGGCTGAACCTGGGGCAGCAGCCGCTCGAACACGCCGCGGACTGTCTCGACTGTCCGGTCTGCCGCTGCACCGCTTTGCCCGGCGGCTTTGGCGAAGATGCCGGTGAGGATCGGTCCGTTCCGCTCAGCGTAGGCCCCACGACATTGTCGCGACCGATGACAGCGCGGCGGCATGCGACGCACCTGGCTGCGTGGGCGCGAGAACATTCACAAGCGCTATCTCATCCTCTCATGCTTCACACCAGCAGACTGCACCAACTTCCTCCGCCACGCAGGTTATTTCTAGTCAGCCTGAAGATGCTCTAGCGCGATGGATATTTTCTGCCAAAGTAGGGCTACACAGAAATAGCAAAGGTATCGGCCAGTTTCTTTGGCGCCAACACATTCTGCAACTTCACATAGTCCGGCAAACCGTTTTTATACGGTGGATAGGCTTCGCCAAGTATAAGGGGCGCTAAATAACGACGGGCTGCTTCAGTAACACCGAAGCCATCCGCGGTAATGAAATGTGAAGGTATCAGCTTCTCCCGGTTAGCAACCTCGGACAGGGGTGCCTCGACAATGTCCCAGCGATACGGCGCATCACTAAGCCGGCGGATCGCAGGCATTACTGCACTCTTTCCGGCAATCGCGAATTCAACTGCGGCCCGACCTACTGCGTAAGCCTGCTCGACATCGGTTTCTGACGCAATGTGGCGCGCCGATCGTTGCAGGTAATCAGGGATCGCCCAATGACACTTGCAGCTGAGCTTTGCGCTTATCAGGTTGGCGAGAAGTGGTACGATCCCCCCGAGCTGTGCGTGGCCGAAGACATCCTCTGAGCCGGCCGAGAGAAATTGTCCATTTCGGTCCCTAATACCTTCCGATGCCGCAATAACGCAGTGGCCGTATTGCTCTAAGGTCTCCCTGACCTTCGACAGAAATCGGTCCTCGTCGAAGACGACCTCGGGCAGCAATAGGATATGTGGGGCATCGCCTTCTTTTTCAGCGGCAAGCGCACAAGCGGCCGTGGTCCAGCCAGCATGCCGGCCCATCACTTCCAGCAGGAACACCTTGGTCGACGTGCGACTCATCGCAACGAGGTCGAATGCCGCCTCACGAAGCGAGGTGGCTACGTACTTTGCTGCTGAGCCGAAGCCTGGTGAACAGTCGGTTATGGTCAAGTCATTATCGACTGTCTTGGGAATACCAACGCAAACGACTGCGTCCGCCAGCCCAGTGTTGATCTCGCTGATTTTGAGTGTGGTATCCTGCGAGTCGCCACCACCATTGTAAAAAAAGAACCCGATGTCGTGCGCACGAAAAACCTCGATTAAACGCGCATATTCTGCACGGTGTTCGTGGACCGACCCGAGCTTGTAGCGGCACGATCCGAACGCAGCACCCGGGGTGTGTTTGAGCGCGGCGATCGCGAGTTCCGGCTCAAGACTGGTATCGATCAAGTCTTCCGTCAACGCGCCGAGGATGCCGTTGTGGCCAGCATAGACCTTGACAATCTGGTCCGGGTACCTGCGCGCTGTTTGCAAGACACCGCAGGCCGAGGAGTTGATCACCGCGCTAACTCCGCCGGATTGGGCATAAAACGCGTTCCTACCCGCCATGACAGCCTCCCTCAGCTAAACCCTTTCCGTACCAGTGGCGCGCCGATAAGCGCGGTGATCGGTGAGTTCGGCGCGATCGACAACGACATACTCAATCGGCTGCCACCATTCCATCTGGCACTCTCTGGGGCAGCCGCGTCTCGGGCATCCGTGTCCATAGCAGCAGCAGTCCGCAGAGGCCCACCAGAACCAGCCCCACCGCCGCCCCTCTGTCGCCGAACAGGGCAGCCGAGATGCCGGTGCAAAATGTGCTGACCGACGCACCGATGGAAACCGCGACGCCGAGTGCACCGAGCGTCAGATTGAAACACCCGGTTCGCCGGGTGAGGTCGGCGGCGACGACCGTCATGACCACTCCGAATATCGCGGCGCTGAACGCGTTCAGTAGGTTGCCGAACACAAGCCCAAACACATCGGGCAGCGTTGCATACAGCAGCGCCTGGAGCGGGATCAGCCCCCACCCGACCAGCAACAGCGGTCTTCGGCCGGACGTTTCGGCCCGCCGGCCGACCCACGGAGAAATCGCAGCCACGATTGCCTGCGGCACCAGGATGGTTGCCGCGACAATAAGTGTAGCGAACGCAGGCCAGAGTTGCGTTACGTGTAGCGCGACACCGGGACCCAGCGCCGCGCTCGCGGCGAAGAACATCACGACACAGGTCGCAAAGATCGACAGCCGCCTGTCCAGGAGTAGCGACTTCATGCCTTGCCAGGTAATGCGCGTACCGTCCTGCCCGTGGCCACGGATCGGGTCCGATTGTGCGATTGTCGGCTCCGAAGCTTCGCTGATCAGGGACAGCGACAGCAGTGCGGGCAAAGCCAACATTGCGGACATGAGAAACACCGACAGGGCAGGCAAATAAGCACCGGCGATGCCCATCGCCACCGCAGCCAGCCCATTGCCGATGGAAGCGAAGCGCGCGTTGCGGCCGATCCGCTGGCTCAAGGCCGCTTGCCCAACCAGCGCCAGGCTGATTGCCGCGATACCGGGACCAATCAGCGAACTCGCCAGGCCTTGTATCGCCAGCGCGAGATAGACCGCGGGTCGGGCCGTAGTCACGCACAGCAGCAACGCCGCAAGCCCGACGCCGGCGATGCCAAACAGCACTGCCGGGCGTTTTTCGCGCATGCTGTCAAGCGCGGCGCCAGCGGGGATCTGGCTGAACAGGGTGCTCAGCGTGGCGATCGTCAGCGCAAAGCCGATCGCGTCCGGCGGCCACTGGTTTTTCACCAGATAAACGGTGATGAAGGAGCCGAAGCCAGTCTGCACCGCCGCGACGAAGAAATTGACGCCGTCGAGCCCGTGACTGCTCCGGCTTGCCGTCGCGACCGGGCGTCCCGGCGGACCATCCATCGGTTGCTGAATGCGACCTTACTCCTGAACCACGGCCCGGGTCTCGCAGCGCACCTCCAGCGCGCTCCCTCCCTGCACGGTGTGGGTTTCGCCACCGACTCGGATTAGCACCGGGTCGCCATCGGCGATCGCCACCCGCACGTCATCGCCCGCAATCCGCACCTGAACCGGCCGCCCGCGCCAACGCACCGCGAAGGACATGCTGCCCCATTCCGGCGGCAGCCGAGGCGTAAGGGAGATCGTGTCGCCGCTCACGTCCAGACCGGCGAAGCCGAGTACTATCGCCTGCCACACACCCCCCAGTCCGGCGATCCGTATGCCGCCGGCACTGTTCGGGTCGAGTTCAAGGTCAGCAGCCGCAGCTTGACGCAGAAAACGCAGGGCGGTTTTGGTCTCGCCGAGCCGTGCCGCGACCAGCGCGTGAATCCCCGCGCTCAAGGAACTGCCATGGGCACAGCGTGGCTCGTAGTGGCGGAAATTCGCTATCGCAGCCGCGCCCGGGAACTCGTCCGGCAGCAGCGCCATGAGCGCCACTACGTCGGCCTGCTTGACCACTTGCGAGCGCTGCGTCCGCTCGCGGCCGAGTTCAACGTCGATCGGCACCTTGCGGTCGGCGTAGAGCGAAAGATCGATCGGCTCCAGCTTGTGATAGCCGGCAAACTGCTCGTAGAGGCCGGTAGCTGGATCGAGACCGGTGACGATGCGTCCCACTGCTTCGCGCCAGTCCGCAAGTTCAGCCTCGACCAACGTAAGCCGTTCGCACAGCGCCGGGGCGCGCTCGGGCCAACGTATCCTTAGCAGCTCAATGGTCTCAAGCCCTCGCGCGATGTTCCAGCGCGCCATCACATTTGTAAAGGCGTTGTCGTCTACATCCTCGTGATACTCGTCAGGCCCGATCGCGTGGCGGATATGCCGCTTGCCATCCGGCTCCGGCACGGCGCGCGACGCCCAGAAACGCGCCGTTTCCAGCAGGATCTCCGCGCCAGCATCGAGGAAGAACGCGTCGTCGCCCGTCGCGCGCCAGGTACTGCCACACGGCATAGGCGATATCGGCGCTGATGTGGTGCTCCATCCTGCCGGTGAGGATGTCGATCATCTCGCCATTGGGACCCACCACGCGCTCGGGCGTGGTCTCCTCGCCGGTGTCCGCCGATTCCCACGCGTACAGCGCGCCTTTGTAGCCCATCGCATCTGCCTTGGCGCGCGCGCCGGGCAGCGTGTGATAGCGATACATCAGCATCGCGCGCGCGGCCTCCGGCCAAGTCGCCGTGTAGAAGGGCAGCAGATAGGTCTCGGTATCCCAGAACACGTGGCCGAAATACGCATCACCGGTCAGGCCGCGCGCGCCGACCGACACGCGTTCGTCTTCCGGATTGGCGGCGCTGGTCAGGTGGTAAACGGCGAAGCGCAGCGCCTGCTGCACCTCATCGTCACCCTCGATGACCACGTCACTCGCGTCCCAACGCTGCTGCCACGCCGTCTCGTGTGCTGCCACCATCCCGCGCCAGCCAAGCGCACGGCAGCGCGCCATCGCATCGGCGGCAACCGGGGCCGGGTCATCCGCGAAGTTGTCGGAACGCGCCACGGTCACGAGGCGATCGAGTTCAAGCACCTGCCCGGCCACTGACCGCCAGCGCCAGATCCAGCGCAACGAGAACGACCGCTCCGGCACGAGCGGATGGCCATCGGCTCGCAATGTGGCGTTGCCCGCCATCGCGACAGCTCTTGCCGGAACCTTCCGTGCGCCAGGCACAGATATCGCGATCAAGCTGGAGCGGCTCCATCCCCATACCGGCCATCGCGAAATTGGCTTCGAGCGTCACGTCGATCCCGTCGCGATCAAGCGAGAACCGCAGGAGCTGCAATGCCGTCGCGCGGTCCGCCAATGACACCAGGCGCAGTTCCCCGCCGCTTATGGTGATTCCGGCGTGCGCCCGGTAGCTCAGGTCCGACACGAGCATGCCGCGGCGCAAATCGAGCTGGCGCGTGCTGGCGAGGAACTCTCCATCCAACAATAGCTGCGGTCTGTCGTCCAGCACGAGCCTGACGCGCGACCAGTCCGCAACGGGAACCAGCGCGGGCACTGGCGGCACGGTATTGGGCCGGTCGAACAGGCCAGCGACATAACAGCGCGGCCACGACGCCCACCTGATATATCCCAGCCAACTCACCCAGGTCGGGCCTCGGCTGACCGGGCGCGATGCCCGCATTCCCAGGAACCCGTTGCCGAGCGCGAAGCGGGATTCTACCGCGTTCTCGGTCACCACGTTGTAGCCTTCGTGGGTCAGAACCCAGCGTGGGTCGCGCGTCGGCTCAATGGCGTTACGCATGAGCGGGCATCTCCGTTGGGGGCCGAGCACGCAAGATGCCGTCGAGGACCGCCGTCGCATCCACCTGATCGAGGCTGGTAACGACCAGGTCGGCCTGGGCTCCTTGCAGCAAGGCCTGATCACCAAGCCGCGCGATACCTACGGAAGCCATGCCCCCGGCGCGCGCGGCGGCAATGCCGGCTGGCGCGTCCTCCACGACCACACAGTGGGCTGGTGGCACCTTCAGAGCCTGCGCCGCCAGCAGGAAAAGCGCAGGATCCGGCTTGCCGCGCGGCACGTCCGTGCCGCTCAGGTCGGCATCAAAGATCGACAACAATGGTCTTCCGTCGGGCGCGCTCAGACGGCGCAGCATGGCTGCGACGTTCTTCGACGAGGAGGCCAGTGCCAGCCGCAAGCCGGCCGCGTGCAAGGCACTCGCGAACCGCACCGCGTCCGGAAAGGCCTCGAAGCTGCCCTCGGCGATCAGTCGATCGATTAGTGCCTGCTTCTTCCTGGCATACTCCGGCGCGTGTGCGGCCGCGTCGGGAACGCCAAGCCCCTCCAGCGTCGCGCGTGCGCCATCGAGCCGGGGCTTGCCGGCAACATGAGCCTGATAGAACTCGGTCGTGAACCGGGCAGGGTCGGCGTAGCCGGCCAGCGACTCCCGCCAGGCGCGCTCGTGCGGTGAGGCGACCAGCACCCCATCGACATCAAAGATTGCCGCAAGCAGCCTACCCCTTGGACCAGCTTCAGACATTGTCGGCCTCCGTCGAACCGGTGCGCTGCGCCAGGGTTTTTGTGTCCCCAGGTCCAGCCCTTGATGTCCGGCATGTCATCACCGTAACGCGAGATGTACTCCTTGTGCTCGAGAAGCTTGTCGCGGATGGCCTGCTTCGCATAGGCCGCGCGCGGCCCGAGCTGCGGCACCCGATCGATCACGTCGCCGACCAGATGAAAGCGGTCGAGGTCGTTCAGCACGCACATGTCGAACGGCGTGGTGGTGGTTCCTTCTTCCTTGTAGCCCCGCACGTGAATGTTGTTGTGCCCGTTCCGCCGGTAGGTCAGCCGATGGATCAGCCATGGATAACCGTGAAACGCAAAGATGATCGGTTTGTCCGTCGTGAACAGCGCGTCGAAGTCGCGATCCGACAGCCCATGCGGGTGCTCGGCCATCGGTTGCAGCTTCATCAGGTCCACCACGTTGATCACGCGGATCTTCAGCTCCGGCGCGTGCTGACGCAGCAGTTCAACCGCGGCCAGCGTCTCCAGCGTGGGCACGTCGCCACAGCACGCCATCACCACGTCCGGCACACTGTCGCGGTCATTGCTGGCCCATTCCCAGATGCCAAGGCCGGCCGTGCAATGCCTGATCGCCTCATCCATCGTCAGCCACTGCGGCGCCGGTTGCTTCCCGGCAACCACTACGTTGACGTAGTTGCGGCTGCGCAGGCAGTGGTCAGTGACCGACAGAAGGCAGTTCGCATCGGGTGGCAGATAGACGCGCACCACTTCCGCCTTCTTGTTGATGACGTGGTCGATGAAGCCAGGATCCTGATGGCTGAACCCGTTATGGTCCTGCCGCCAGACATGGCTCGACAGCAGATAGTTCAGCGAGGCGATCGGCCGACGCCACTCGATGTCGTTGCACACCTTCAGCCACTTGGCGTGCTGGTTGAACATCGCGTCGATGATGTGAATGAACGCCTCGTAACAGGAAAAGAACCCGTGCCGACCGGTGAGCAGATAGCCTTCGAGCCATCCTTGGCATTGATGCTCGCTGAGCATCTCCATCACCCGTCCATCCGCGGCAAGGTGGTCATCCCAGGGCTCGGTTTCTGCGACCCAGGCGCGGTTGGTGACCTCGAGAACGTCCTGCCAGCGGTTGGAGTTGTTCTCGTCGGGGCTGAACAGGCGGAAGTTCTGTGCCTCCATGTTCAGCTTCATCACATCGCGCAGGAACCGGCCCATTTCCCTGGTGGATTCGGCAATCACCGCACCCGGCGTCGTCACCTTGATCGCATAGTCGCGGAAATCCGGAAGGCGCAGGTCGCTCAACAGCAGAGCCGCCGTTGGTGTGCGGATTGGCGCTCATGCGGCGGGCGCCGCGGGGAGGGAGTTCGGCCAGTTCCGGCCGCAGCCGTCCGCCATCGTCGAACAGTTCCGATGGGCGATAGCTCTTCATCCACTCTTCAAGAATCCGGACGTGCTCCGGATTTTCGTGCATCTCGCCCATCGGCACCTGATGCGCTCGCCAGTAACCCTCGGTTCGGCGCCCGTCGATTTCCTTCGGGCACGTCCATCCCTTGGGCGTGCGCAGGACGATCATCGGCCAGAGGGGACGCTGCGAGAAACCGTTCCTGCGCGCTTCCTCCTTGATCCCGCGTATCTCGTCGAGGACGCGATCGAGGGTGGATGCCATGAGTTCGTGCATGACGTCAGGCTCATGGCCTTCGACGAAATGCGGCGTGTAACCGTAGCCGCGCAACAGGTGATCGAGCTCCTCGTGGCTGATGCGCGCAAGCACGGTGGGATTGGCGATTTTGTAGCCGTTGAGATGCAGGATCGGTAGAACGGTGCCATCCCGCACCGGATTCAGGAACTTGTTGGAATGCCAGCTTGTCGCCAGCGGTCCGGTCTCTGCCTCGCCATCGCCGACAACACAGGCGACGATCAGATCCGGATTGTCGAACGCGGCGCCATAGGCGTGCGAGAGGGCATAGCCAAGCTCGCCGCCCTCGTGGATGGAGCCAGGCGTTTCGGGTGCGACGTGACTTGGAATTCCGCCCGGAAACGAGAACTGCGTGAAGAGGCGCTTCATCCCCTCCTCGTCGCGGGAGACGTTCGGGTATACCTCGCTGTAGGTACCTTCCAGATAAGCGTTGGCGACCAGTGCAGGCCCTCCGTGTCCCGGTCCGGTCACGTAGATCATGTCGAGGTCGTGCGCTTTGATAAGGCGATTCAAATGCGCGTAGATGAAGTTCAGTCCCGGCGTTGTGCCCCAGTGCCCAAGCAGTCGAGGCTTGATGTGGTCCTTGGTCAGCGTCTGCTTGAGCAGCGGATTATCATAGAGATAGATCTGACCGACAGAAAGGTAGTTGGCGGCTCGCCAGTACGCATTTATCAATGTCCGTTCGTTGTTCGACAACACGTTTGCCACCATCGCCTCCGTGATTTGCTGTCATCGATGCCGCGCGTCAGGCGCGCGGGTAGTCCGGTCAATCGTCGCACCGTATTGCGGAATGCAGAAAGCCGCCGTCCGTATCAGGCGGTCCTTTTCTCCCATACTTGCGAGAGGATAGTCGCCCTTCACGGTCTCCTGCAATGACGCATTACCTTACACAGTTATGGTTTAAGCGTGGGCCGGATGGCGGTGGGGTTCGCATGGGTCAGTGTCACAACCTCGTCTTCATGACGGAAAACGAGTTCGTCTCCCTCTCGCATGGTGTAGGTTGTTGAATTGGGGGCGATTTCAACCTCTAGAGCCCGCCCACGATAGGTCAAAGGAAACCGAAGCGACGACCTCGCTTCCGGGGGCCTCTGTGGCCGGAACGACAGCATGCCGTCATAGTCGCGCAGGCCGCCGAACCCGTAGACGAATGTCATCCAGGTACCGCCCATCGACGCTATATGACATCCGTCGGTAACATTGCCGCCAACGTCTGCGAGGTCCATGAGCAACGCTGCGCGCATATATGTCACGGCCTTGTCGAACTCGCCGACCTCCAGTGCGACAATGGCCTCGATGCAGGAAGAGAGTGACGAATTGCCGGTGGTGAGAGGATCGTAGAAATCGAAGTTCCGCCGCTTTGCCTCCGCCGAGAATTCATGGCTGAGCAAGAACATCGCCAAGATGACGTCGGCCTGCTTGATCACCTGAGATCGATAGATGTTCAAGGGATGGTAGAACAGCAGCAGCGGGTATCGGTCGGCCGGCGTGTTCTCGAAATCCCATGGCTGTCGATCAAGAAATCCGTCGTCCTGGGGATAGATACCGGTGGCAGCGTCGAACGGAACGTACATGTTATCGGCCGCTCGCGCCCACATATCTGCTTCCTCCGGCTGCAGGCCTGTCTTCGTGATCAAAGCTTGTAGAATGTCAGGTTTCTCGGCTTTGAGGGTTGCCACCGTATCCACCGCATAGCGGAGATTCTCCCGCGCCATCAGGTTCGTATATGTATTGTTGTTGACAACGGTATTGTATTCATCGGGGCCGGTCACACCGTTGATGCAGAATTTTCCACCCTTTGTCGGCGAGAAGAATCCCAGGCTGCACCACAAACGCGCGGTTTCCACCAGCATTTCCGCGCCGCATTCGAAGAGGAATTCCTGGTCGCCGGTTGCGTTCACATACTTGCGCAGGGCATACATGATGTCCGCGTTGATGTGGTATTGCGCGGTCCCTGCCGCATAATAGGCTGAAGCCTCCTCGCCGCTGATCGTGCGCCAGGGAAACAAGGCGCCCCGATGGCCCAACTCTTGGGCGCGAGCGCGCGCATGGTCCAGCATCCCATACCGGAATCGCAGCAGGTTCTTGGCTGTGCGGGGTGATGTATAGATCAGGAAGGGAAGCAGGTAGATCTCCGTGTCCCAGAAGTACTGCCCCTCGTACGCCTGCCCCGTCAGCCCCTTCGCTGCAACGCCGGTCGTTTCCGCTCTAGCTGAAGCCTGCAGAATGTGAAACAGATTGACGCGGATCGCCTGCTGGATTTCGACGGTCGTGAGCCTTGCCCGCTCCACATCGATATTGCTGACGTTGACGTCGCTTCGCTGCCAGAAGCTGGCCAGATACTGCTCCTGCTCCTGCAACAGCCTCGCGAACCCTTGTCCTGCGGTTCTGTCCAACGTCCATTCCACGCGGTCGCAGAGCGACTCCGGGTTGGCTATCGTCGCAGTATGGTAAGCCATGTACTTGGTGAGATGGATGGGCTTTCCTGGCAGAGCGGCGACTGAAAAAGCCACTTGGCCAGAATTGTCGGTATGACTGCTTTTGTAGCTATGCTGACAGTCGGTCTCGAGTCCGTGGTCGATGCCGCAGGCCACGATCATCCGGCTCCGTTCCGTACCATGAGCCAGCACGATACGACGATCACGCACATAGCCTGCGCGATGCTGCAGGACGTCGCCAGAAAACATTTTGGCTCGGCGCGGGTCGTCATCGGCCTTTCGCACTTCCGGCATATGACAAAGCATCTCTGACGAAATGACGACGGGTGCTTCCTGGTTCAAAAGGGTGACTTCATAGGAAATAGCCGCCACGTGCCTGTGCCGGAAGGAAACCAGCCGGCGGGTCCTTATCCGCACCAGCTTGCCGGATGGAGTTTCCCAGTGCAGTTCTCGGTCGAGGGTGCCAGCCTTCAGATTCAGCCGCCGGTCGTAATGGCGTATATTCGTGCCAGCGACCCCGAATGGCTCATCATCCACGAACAGGCGGATGATCTTGCTGTCCGTCACGTTCAGCATGGTCTGGCCGGTGCGGGCGAAACCGTAGGCCGCCTCGCTGTAGACAATCGGCCACTCTTCATAGAATCCATTGATGAACGTGCCGTTTTGCACGCTGGGGTCGCCCTCTTCCGGCACGCCGCGCATGCCGAGATATCCGTTGCTCAGCGCGAACAGGGACTCCGTCTGAGCGACGAATTCGGGGTGGAAGGCCTTTTCGATCAGGTTCCACTCGTCGGGTGTATAGTCGTCGCGTGGTGGCCTCAGCCGTTCATGATGAAGCATCGTGTTCCTATCGTGTACCGGTTGCTGCTTCCAGGGACGCCACCTTGCTCAGCCGGCGCAGGTGTCGTTCGGCCTGACTGAACTGGGCAGCGAGGAAGGTCTGGACCAGGTCCCAGGCGACTGACACGCCCAACGTCCGACCACCCATGCACAGGATATTCATGTGATCATCCTCGACCCCCTGCCGCGCCGAAAAATGATCGTGGATCAACGCAGCCCGGACACCGGGGATCTTGTTGGCACAGACCGATGCGCCAACGCCGCTGCCGCAGATCGCCACGCCACGTTCGACCTGGCCTGCCGCGACGGCGCGCCCGAGCGGTATGACGAAGTCCGGATAGTCGTCATCCTGGGTCAGGCTGTTCGCGCCGAAATCGATGATCTCATGGCCCGCCACACGGAGCTGCCCGACCAGCTCATGTTTCAGGTCGAAGCCGCCGTG
>CAVPTU010000025.1:0-33699 GCA_963708565.1 uncultured Alphaproteobacteria bacterium | reverse complement strand
ACAGGTTCATCGGCAACCAAACCCCGATCGCGCGGGCTTTTGCGTCAGGTCAGACATGTCTGACCTGACACAAAAACAGCCGGGAGATTCTCACTCAAAGTGGTCCGAAGATGGGGCCAGGCTCAGGCAACCCAGGACTCTACTTCTGAATGGAGGGAAGTTCGGGCTCAGGTCACTTTGTGTGGCCGAACAACTAGCCGACCTCATATTTGAGCTTGCCTAACGGGGCGAAGCTCCATGCGCCGACGACCGCAGGGCCGACGAAAGTAATGTCACGGCCGAGACACTCCAGCCTCTCTCTGTGAAGCAATGGGGTCGCGCACGGTTATGCCGATCAGCACCGGCATCACCAGCAGCACCAGAGGATACTGCAGCAACAGACCGGCGATAATGGCGATCGCCAGCGGCTGCTGGATTGCCGACCCCTGACCGATCGCGAGCGCCAACGGCAGCAAAGTCAGGATCGCCGCCAGCGTCGTCATGGTGATCGGCCGAAGCCGGTTGCGGCTCGCCTCGCGCAGCGCTCGCGTGGCGCGAGCTCCTGCGCCGAGTTCGACGTATTCCGAGACGTAGAAGATCGCCATCTCGGCGCCGATGCCGATGATCATTGTCATCCCCATCAGCGCGGTGATGTTGAGATCCACGCCGGTCAGCCACAGCGCGGTGAATACCGCCGTGGTGGACAGCAGCGAGCAGGCGATGATGATGATCGGCAGCCAGAGACGCTCATACAGAAATAGCAGCAGCACGAACTCGGCAATCAGCGCCGCGGCGAACACCCGCGCCAGACCGGCAAAGGCGATCTGCTGCTGCTGGTACAAGCCGCCCAGTTCATAGCGCACGCCGGCCCCGAGCATGCCTGGTTGACCAAGCACCTTCCGCACGTCGCCGACCGCGGCGCCGCATGCCGCGTCCTTCGATGCGGCCGGTCACGGCGATCATCGGCTGCAGGTTCTCCCGCGAAATTTCCGGCTGGCCTGTCACCGGCAGCAAGCCGCGCAACCCGATGCAGCGGAAATACATGTCCGTCGGCCGCGCGGATCGGCAGTTCGGCCAATGCCGTCTCGCGCAGCTCCAGTGCATCGGGCAGACGGACGCGCACACCGATGGACTTGGTCGGCTGCGGCAACTGCGTCGCGACCGTTCCGGTCAATGCCGCATCCACCGCGCGGGATACGTCGTCGGGGGTCACGCCCTCGATGCCGGCGCGGATCGGATCGATCTGCAGATCGAGCGCGTCACCCGCCAGCCTGACGCCGCTCTTCACCTCGACCACGCCGTCGATCTTGCCGATGGCGGCCGCGACCTTTTCGGCCTGCGGCATCAGCGCAGCAGTGTCTGGCCATACAGCTTGATCTCGATCGGCTGCGGCACGGCCGTCAGATCGCCGATCAGGTCCTCCATCAGCTGCGCGAGCTCGACGTCCACGCCGGGCACCTGGCCTGGACCTCGGCCAGTATCGCCGCCATGACGTCGGGTGTGGAGCGGGCATGGTTCGGCTTCAGCCGGACGAAATAGTCGCCGTGGTAGCTCTCGCCAAGATCGCCGCCGAGGCCGGTGCCGAGCCGACGCGAGAACGTCGCCACCTCCGGCGTCGCTGCAGCATGGCGTCGATCTCGCCGACCTCGCGGCTGGTTTCGGTCAGCGAGGTGCCGGCCGGCGTGTAGTAGTCCATCATGAAGCCGCCCTCGTCCACCGCCGGCATGAAGCCGGTGGGCACGGCGTTGTAGGCGACCCAGCCGACCACCGAGCAGCGGCACCAGCGGCGACAGCAATACATCCAAGGGCGCCGGAACAAGTTGTCGAGCAGACCGCCCATGCGTGCCGCGCCAGCCAGCCGCCGCCACCTTCGCGGCCGCCGGGATCGCGCCAGCGGTCGAAATCCACCAGGCATGGCGCGCGAGCACCGGCACCACGAACGCCGTCATCAGGTAGGAGATCGTCAGCGCGGCGGCCATGGTGATGCGAAAGCGCCTTGGAGAATGCGCCGGTGACGCCGCTGAGAAAGCTCAGCGGCAGGAACACGATGAGCGTCGCCAGGCTGGACCCGGTCAGCGGCCGCAGGAATTCGTGGCTGGCCGGCAGCACGGCGCCGTCGCCGGCGGCGCTCCCATCGTGTTGTCGGTGCGCCCGCGCGCCGGGCGATGTGCTCCACCATGACGATGACGTCGTCGATCAGCAGCCCTACGGCGGCGGCGATGCCGCCCAGCGTCATGATGTTGAAGCTCATGCCGAACACGCTGAGCACCAGGACGTGCGCCGCGAGCGTCGCGGGAACGACGAGCACGCGCGATCAGCGTCACGCGCCAGCTGCGCAGGAACACGATCAGCACCAGCGCGGCGAGCACGAGGCCGATCAGCACCGCGTCGCGCACGCTGCCGGCCGATTGCGTGACCAGCTTGCTCTGGTCGTACCAGTTCACCAGCCGCACGCCTTGCGGCAGCTTGAATGCGGCAAGCCTTGGCCCGCACCGCCCGCGGCGATCTGCACGGCGTTGCCGTCCGGCTGCTCATAGACATTGAATAGCACGGCGGTCTTGCCGTCCTCTCCGACGCGGATCCATTGCGGCACGACGCCGTCCTGGACCGTCGCCGACGTCGCGCACCCGCACCACTCCGGCCGGGTCGGAGCGCATCACGACGTCGCCGACAGCCGCGGTCTTGCCAGATGCTGTGGTCGGCCATGACCAGATAGAGTTTGTGGTTGTCCTGCAGCCGCCCGACCGCCTGCAGCACGTTGCCCTTGGCAAGCGCGTCGGACAGATCCGTCATGCTCAGGCCGTAGGCTTGCCAGCCGGTGCGGGTCGGCCAGCACCTCCACCTCGGCCGTCTCGCCGCCCTGCACGTCGACGCGCGCGAGGCCGGGAATCGACGAAAGCAGTGGCACGATCTGGTACTGCGCAAGATCGCTGTAGCGCAGACCAACGATGTGCTGTCGGACATTAACGCGTAGGAGATGATCGGGAAGCACCGTCGGGTCCATCCGGCGCACGTCATATCGCCGTGCCAGGAGGGAGGCTTGGCAAGATCTGCGCGATCGCTGCATCGACCAGCAGCGTCGCGCTCGACCATGTCGCGCCCCCAGCCGAAGTCGATCGAGATCTGCGCGGAGCCGCGAGAACTGGCCGAGCGCACGTCCAGCACGCCCGGGACGGTGCGGATGGCCTCCTCCGACGGGGCGTGTCACTACGCAGGGCCATCTGATCAGCCGGCCGGCTGCCGGCATCGAGATCGACGACGACGCGCGGAAACGAAACTTGCGGGAATAGCCCGACCGGCAGCGAGGCAGCCGAGACCATGCCCGCGATGGCAAGCGCGAAGGCCGCCAGGATGATCGAGCGGCCATGGCGCTCGACAAAACCCACGAAGTTCATCGACTGCTGCTAAGCCGAACGGCCGCCTTGTCGGAAAGTTGGTAATTCCCCTCGACGACGATCGCGCGGTGTGGATCGAGAGCGCCCTGCACGATGTCCCCTGCAGCCGACGTCCCGACCACCCTGACGTCGACCCGTGCTGCCGTCGTGCCGGCGACCTGGAACAGGTAGGCGCCCTGATTGTCACTCATAATCGCATCATGGGGGACGATCCAGCCGGTCAACTGTCCCACCGTTATGTCGGCACGAAAGGCCGCGCCGGAGATTACCGAGCCAGCAGGCACCGAAACATCGGCATTGACCAGCCGTGTCTTGGGATTGAGCGTGCCGTCGACTCGTAGGACCTTCCCATCGAGGCTTTCATTGGCAGACAGGGATGTGAGATGGACGGCATCGCCTGGATGCACGCGTCCACGCGCGTCGGGATCGATGCCCACGGTCACGACCAGCCCATCGAGACGCGTCATCGTCATCAAGGTGGCGCCCGGCTGGACACGATCGCCCTGGGCGACAGGTATTGTAGCGATGATGCCGTCGAATGGCGCTGTAAGAGTCTGATCCGGCCGATCGGCCCCTTCGCGCTTCAGCGCGTCCAGCGCCGCCTGCGCGTCCGTCAATGCCTTGTCCGCCTGAGCGAGCTGGTCTCGTGTCGCGAGCTGCTGACCGAGCAACTGCGCCATGTGTGCGCGTTGCTGGCGCGCGGCGGCAACCGCACTGACCGCCTGCGCATAGGCCGATACCGCGGCAGGGGACGCGCCGAAATCGAGTAATCGCATGCCGGCGCTGACGCGCTCGCCCGGTGTCACGCCAATCGCAAGCACACGGCCTTCCTGCTGGAAGCTCAGCGTCATGCCTCCGTCGAGCGCCGGCGCCGCGGACCCGTAAGCGGTGAGCATATCGGGCATGCGGCCCTCTCGCGGCAGTTGCGTCTGCACCGCGACGCTTGGCGTGGCGTCAGCCAAGACCGGCGATACGGCAAAGCTAGAACCAGCCCGAGTGCTAGACGTAAAACGGCGGAGCGTCATCGAGTTGCCTCCAGATGAAACGGTGATCGCTGGCATGCCGGCGCCTACCAAAGTGGCGATGGCAACTTGCTGTTCCAGCTCCGACTGCTCAATTGAGACGACTTCCTGCTCCTTGGTGAGACGGGCACCAACCAAATCGACATAGGTGCGTTCATCGATGTTGCCCGCCTTGAAGGCGGATTCTGCTTGTGCGGCAATCCGTCGCGCGCCGACCAGTTCGCGGCGCACGCCCTGCAATTGGCTCAACAGCAACGTGATCTCGGCTGCCATTGCCCGGACCTGACCGACCGCCGTGGTCAACCGTGCGGTATATTCATCGTGCAATTGCTGCCGCGTGGCCGTCTCGATCGCGATATTGCCCTGGTTGTGGTTAAATATCGGCAGCTCAAGCGAGACCTGCGGCCCAAAATTGCGAACATTGGCGTTGTCGCTGCCGCCGGTGACGCCAAAGGTCAGGTTGGGGAACTGCGACAGGATGGCGGTACGCAACTTGGCGTTCTGCGCGCGGTAGCCGAGCTGGAGTGCCACGAGATCGGGACGCCGCCGCGCCAGAGTTACCTGCACCTTGCCGATGCCATGCGGATCCCACGGTGGAATGTCGGGCTGGGAATTGAGCGTCAGCACGACCTCCGGGGCGAGGCCCAGCAGAGCGTTGAGCTGATGCCGGCGGGCTAGCTGCTGCCGCTCCAGATCATGGAGCTGACTGGTGGTCGCCTGCAGGGCGGCGAGATCAGGCGCCGCCGCAGTCAGCGTCTCGTTGCCCGCCTGCATCGCTTTGCGAGATTTATCGTAGCGGCCGGAGAGGAGGTCACGGTATGCGCGCAGCAGTGCGATCGTGCGTGCGGTTTCTATGATATCAAGTGTCAACAGCCTGGCCCGACCGATGGTCTGCCACTCCTGCCAAAGAATTCTGTGCATCGACTTGGTCCGCACTGGACCTGGCGGCCCTGCGCGTGCTGGAAAGAGTAATGATGGTCCGGACGTCCTCGTTCATTCCGGCATTCCAGGCAGCGGTCGTGCCGACGCCGGCGACGAGTGGAAGTATCGCGCCAGTAATCTGTGGGTTGGGCAACAAACCGGCCTGCAACACCTGCGCCTGCGCCACACCGTGTTGTGCCCTCGCAGCGATCAGATCGGGACTGTTCTCCACGGCGAGAATCGCGACCTGCCGAATACTCAAAGGCTGTGTGATGGGCACATTGTTGTGTCGCAATGTGGCGAGATCGGGGGCGAGTTTTGCCGTATCGTTGAGTTCAAGGCGGGTGTAGCCGGTGCAACCGGCCAGCAGGACGCAGAGCATCGCTGTGCGACACTTCATGAGTGACTGATCATGATTATTGCAGGGTCAAGCCTAATTGCCGCTTCACGATTGCCCGGACATGCGATCCATTGTCGCAAGCAGCTCGGCCAGCGCCTGCTTGCAGGTTGCCGCATCCGGCTTGCTCGCACGCAGCGCCCCCAGTGCGCGGTCGATCGCTTTGTCGACGAAATGCCAGTCGGCCGTGGCCCGCGGCTTCAGACCAGCTTCCGCATCATCCCAGGAGGTCTCGAGATCCTTGATCCGGGCCTTTGCGCCCGGCAGGTCCCCCATGTCGACAAGGGCTGCTGTGTCAACGACAATTGTACGAAACGAGGAGAGGTCACCCAGCTTCGTCGTCGCAGCCTCGGCGGCCACGGGGACTGCCAGAATGCTCGCTGCGAGCGGCGCAAGTGGGAGAATAGGAAGCAATAGCCAAGCTCCCGGGAACCGTTGCTGGGACATGGTCTATCTCCGCTGAATCGTGGACGAGGATCAGATGCGCGCCGTGACCGACGACCTCTTCAGGTCGACGCTCAGGTATGTGACCAGCGTGACGATGACGCCGAGAAAGGCCACGCTGGTCGCAATCGTGCCAAGCCCGAGGCCGCCATAAACCTGTGACTGCGACAGCAGGTCACCGAGCGAAGCGCCCAACGGCCGCGTCAGAATGTAGGCGAGCCAGAACGTGAGGACGGCATTAGCACCTCTGTGATAGGCGAAAGCGATGAGGCCGATCAGCGCACTGAACGCGACGGCTCCGATCGTGAATCCGAGACTGAGTGCCTCCGTCGCGAGGTCACCGGCGGCGGTACCAAGCGCGAAGGTGAATAGAATCGCGGTCCAGTAGAAGAGTTCGCGCGGCGTCGTGACGATGGTGTGTATGGATAGCGTCCGCTCCACTGTATACCAGATGGCAAAAGTGGACGCGAGCGCTGTGGCGAATACGCCCGTGCTTGCATATAGGCTGATGTCCAGCTGATCAGTCAGTATGTCGGTGATTTGCGTGCCGACGATGCTGACCAGCACGACGGTCAGCCAATAGATCCAAGGAACATAGCGTCGTTTGCGCAGCTGTACTATGACAGAGGCCGCAAGCAGGCTGGCCATGATGATCGTGGTATCTGTGGTGCCGATACCGATATGCACAGCGAGATAGTCGGCGCCCGTCTCACCGACCGTGGTGGACATTATCTTGATGATCCAGAAGATCAACGTGACTTCAGGCACCTTGTTGAGCATCGCTACGATACCCTGGGACTTGTCTCCAGCCATCTCGGTACATGCCTCTAGTTCAATGTTGGAATTCTGTCAGACTGGTGTGGAGGCCGCTCTTACGGCCACGGGCGTTGTGGGACGCTTGTACCAGGATCGGGAATCAGTAATATGAAAGGTTTGCCGTTTATCTCGCCTTTGTGGATGGATAGTGCGGAATGCGCACTTCGATGCGCAAGCCGGGGCCTGCATCGCTCAATATCACGTGGCCGCCGTGTCTTTCGGCAATGGCTGCGACCAAACTGAGCCCAAGACCATTGCCGGCCGTGGTGCGACTTGCGTCCAATCGATAGAACGGCCGGAATACGCGCTCACGCTCCTCGATTTCTATGCCGGGTCCGTCGTCTTGCACCCAGAGGGTCAAGAACGCACTCGACACCGCTGCACCGAATTCGATCCGCGATCCGCGATGTGTATGCAGACAGGCGTTCTCTACGAGATTGCCGAGCATCTGGATCAGCAATTCGCGATCGCCGTGTAATATAAAGTCACAGCCATGAGGCGCAATCACCTGCTGGCGTTCTTCCGCCAGCGGCTCGTACAACTCGGCTACCGTAGCTATTATCGCCGAAACTTCAACACCTGTCAGTGTGCTGGCGTCTGTCGTTGCCTCGATTTGCGCAATGCGAAGGAGCGCTGCGAAGGTGTCGAGCAGCGCCTCGGTGTCGGCAATGGAGCGGTCGATCGCAGCCTCGTATTCGCTGGTACCGCGCGGCCGCCGCCTCACCTCTTCGAGGCGCGTACGCATCCGGGTCAGCGGCGTACGAAGATCGTGGGCGACGTCATTGGTGACCTGGCGCATCGTGTCCATCAAAATGGCGATGCGATCCAACAATGTGTTGAATCCGACTACAAGCTGGTCAAATTCGTCTCCGGTGCCGCGCGTCGGAAGCCGCCGCGAAAGATCGCCATGCATGATCTCCTGGCTCGCCTGACCAACGACAGTCAATCGGTGCAGTATCCCTCGGCTTACCAGAAAACCGCCGGCGAGGGCCAGAGCTGACGTCACGGCACCGCCGATGATGATCGCGTGCGCGATCAGCTCCCGCACTTCGGCCAGAGAAAATGCGTCCTGGCCGACGAGAAGGTAGCCGCCATCCGGCAACAGCACGCCCTTCGCAAGGATGGGGTGCTGGTGGACGGCTCCATCGGGGCCGGCGGGACGGGGTGCGCTCAGCGAAACCCAACCATTCTGCCGCGTGCCCGTTGGGAGATTTCCTGCAAGTCGCCGTCCATCACGATCCAGCAGTAGTGCGTACGCCCCGGCATCCTGCTCCAGCGCCTCATTCACATTGCGGATGAAGATCGCGGAACTCGCATCTTTGCCTTCCTCCATGATGGCTGCCAACCGCGCAATGACGGTGGCTCGGAGCTCCGTCTGTAGAGTGTCCATGGCATACCACTCGATTGCTGCGAACAGGAGAGCGATGCAGACCACGAAAAGGCCGGCGATCGACCAGCGTCAGACGGAAGGTGGAGGTCTTGAATGACCTACGTAGATGAGCGAATGGCATACCCGGCGCCACGCACGGTATGGATCAGCTCCGTGGCAAATCCCTTGTCGACCTTGCTGCGCAATCGGCTCATATGGCTTTCGACCACGTTTGTGCGAGGATCGAAGTGCAGGTCCCAGACGCCCTCCAGCAGCATCGTCCGCGTTACCACCTGCCCCGCGTGCCGCATGAGGTATTCCAGCAACAGGAACTCGCGGGGCGGCAGTTCGATCTCGTCTCCTGCGCGGCGGACCACGCGTGCCATGCGGTCGAGCTCCAGATCGCCGACGCGCAGTATCGCCGTTTCCGTCATTCCCCTCGGTCTTCGGCCAAGCGCCTCCACGCGAGCAGCCAACTCGGCGAAGGCGAATGGCTTTGACAGATAGTCGTCTCCGCCAGCCTTCAATCCCGCTACGCGATCGTAAACACCGCCCATTGTTGTTAGGAACAGAACCGGCGTGTCGACCTTGCCGGCCCGCAACGACCGAACGACGTTGAGCCCGTCGATCACGGGTACCATACGATCCACGATCAGCAGGTCGTAGGAACCGTCCGCCGCCAGAAACAGACCCTCGCGCCCGTTGCCAGCCCGGTCAACCAGATGGCCCAGTTCAGCGAGGCCATTAGCGACATAGTCCAGCGTCTCCCTGTCGTCCTCAATCACCAGGATACGCATGTCCTCTCCGCGGCATGCCGATCCATACACCATAGTCGTTACAGGAACCGTTATGCTACTGACGCTACCTGTGTATAGGACTAATCTGCGGCACCAGCGCTCGGATTACAAATTCCCAACCTTCTCGTGATCCAGCTCCAACCGTTGATCGGTCATCTTGCGCAGGCACGGTGTGGGAACCTCGGATGCTCAGGCGGATGCTATAGCCATTATGTGCGGCTCGGGAGTTCGTCGTGCCGCCTGTAGACCGGGACGGAGCCGGCGACGCAGTCGCATCGCCTGTAGCTTGATAGTGCTCGTGCTCTTGCCTGCAGCGCGTGTTCTCTGGTGCCCAATTACACGCGGCCCGAGCCCGCGATTCCGCCCGCCTGGAGTGGTGACTCCAACCAAGGTTTGCCGGGCGCCGTCGCGGTTCGCAGCGGTTGGTGGCGGAGCTTCGGCAGCGCCGAACTGTCGGCGCTCGTGGAGCGCAGCCTGGCGGCGAACTATAACCTGCAAGGGGCGATCGCCCGGATCGATGAGGCGCGCGGAACGGCCCAGATTGCCGGCGCGCCGCTCTATCCCGCACTGTCGCTGAACGGGACGCTGGATCGCAGCAACGGCAAGGGTACCGACCTGAAGACGTCGCGAACCCAGAATGCTGTTCGGCCTCGCGACCTACGAAAGCGACTTCTGGGGCAAGAACCGCGCCACTGCGGAATCCGCGAATGCGCTGGCGACCGCCAGCCAGTCGACAGTGATACCGTCGCGATGACGCTCGCGGCGTCGGTGGCCGATACCTATTTTCAGATGCTTTCGCTGCAAGAGCGCATCCGTCTGGCGAAAACGATCGCCCTCGATGCGGCGCGCGTCCTGTCGCTGATCGAGGCCCGCCAGTCGGTCGGAACGGCGACCGAGCTCGATGTCGAGCAACAACGCAATGCTGTGGCGACGTTCAACGCCGCCGTCCCCTTTGCTGCAACAGCAGTTGGAGCAGAACCTGCACCTGCTCGCGATCCTGGTCGGCGCCGCCCCGGAAAGTTTCGACGTCGCCGCACACAGCCTGAACGATCTGTGCGATCCCGCGGGTGCAGGCCGACCTGCCGTCCGTCGGTGCTGCGGCAGCGGCCCGATATCAGGGCGGCCGAGGCGCGGCTTGTCGCCGCCAATTTCAGCGTGGGCGCCGCGCGGGCGGCATTCTATCCAAGCCTCAACCTGACCGCGGCGGGCGGCATCGCCAGCCCTTCGCTCAGCCATTTCTTCCCGCTGGCAAAAGGATTGTCGGATCTCGGCGGAACGCTGCTGCAGCCGCTGTTCTCCGGTGGGCAGTTGGAGGGACAGTTGCAGCTGAACCGCGCCCAGGTGGTCGAGCTGACCGCCACCTATCGCCAGTCGGTCATCGCCGCGCTGCAGGATGTCGAGGACTCGCTGACGCGCGGTCGCGCAGCTCAGGGACTCTGGAACAGGCCGACACGCCGTGGCGGCCGATTCCGCGCGCAGCGCCGCGCGCCTCACCGCCGCGCAGTTCCGACTCGGGACCGCCGATTTCTTGACTGTGCTGACCGTGGAGCGGACGCTGTACCAATCCGAGGATGCGCTGCTTCAGGTACGTCTGCAGCGCCTGCAGGCGGCGGTGGGTCTGTTCCGCGCGCTGGGAGGTGGGTTCGGTGCGCCGACACGGGCGCCACGGCCGACGGCGACCATCCGGCACTAGCTGCGAACTGATGCGGACGCATGGCAGGCGAAGTGATCGAACGCGAGATCGAGACGCGCCACGCTGCGCGCTGCGGCGGCTCACGCTATCCGGTTGCTGGCCATTCTGCTGCTCCTGGGCGCCGGCGTCGCTCTGTACTCCGACTGGCTGTGATCAATCGGGGACAGCGAGCAGGCGCGCGAACGCGACCGCCGCAGTTCCGGTCACCGCGGGCGTTGCGACGACGCGCGACATGCCGATCTGGCTCTCCGGCATCGGCTCGGTGCAGCCGATCAACGCGGTCACGGTGAAGGTTCGCGTCGATGGCCAGTTGGATCGCGTGGCGTTCACCGAGGGACAGGACGTGCACGCCGGCGACGTGCTGGCGCAGATCGATCCGCGGCCATTCCAGGCACAGCTCAATCAGGCGCTGGCCAATCAGGCCAAGGATCAGGCGCAACTGGCGAATGCGCGCCTCGACCTCGGCCGCGCCAGCAAGCTCGCGACGCTGGGCGCCGGCACGTCGCAGAACGCCGACACGCTGAAGGCGCAGGTCGCGCAACTGGAAGCAACCGTGCAGGCCGACCAGGCGATGGTCGATACCGCGCGGCTGAACCTCGAGTTCTGCACCGTGACATCGCCGCTCGACGGGCCGCGTCGGCATGCGCCTGGTCGATCCGGGCTCCATCGTGCATGCCAGCGATCCGAACGGGCTGGTCACGGTGACGCAGATGCAGCCGATCGCGGTGCTGTTCGCGCTGCCGCAGGACGATCTGGCCGAGGTCCTGGCCGGCCAGGCGCACGGCGAGCTGCCGGTCGCGGTGGACACGCGCGATGGCGGGCGCCATCTGGCCGATGGCCGGCTGGTGTTCATCGACAGCCAGGTGGATCAGGCAAACGGCCAGGTGCGGCTGAAGGCGAATTTCGCCAACGCCGATCGCTCGCTGTGGCCAGGCACATTCGTCACCGCGCGGCGTGAAGGTGCGCACGGACCATGCAGCGACGGTTGTGCCGGATCGCGCGGTGCAGCGCGGCGAAGTCGGGCCGTATGTCTATCTGGTTCAGCCGGACCACACCGTTGCGGTGCGCACGGTGAAGCCGGGCCCGAGCGTCGACGGCTTCACCGAAATCCTGTCAGGCGTCGCGCCAGGCGAGCGCCATTGTCCTCGACGGCCAGTCGCAGGCTTGCGCCGGGCGTCAAGGTCGACGCGAGGCAGCCGGGATGAGCGCTCTCCGAAATCTTCATTCGCCGGCGGATCGGCACGTCGCTGCTGGCGATCGGCATGGTCCTGATCGGCATGGTCGCGTATTTCTCGCTGCCGGTCGCGCCGCTGCCGCAGGTCGATTTCCCCACCATCCAGGTCGAGGCGCGGCTGCCGGGCGCGAATGCCGACATCATGGCGTCCTCGGTCGCCACGCCGCTCGAGCGGGCGTTCTCCGACATCTCCGGCCTCGCCCAGATGACCTCGTCGAGTTCGCTCGGGCTGACCCAGATCACGCTGCAGTTCGACCTCGATCGCAACATCGACGCGGCCGCGCAGGATGTGCAGGCGGCGATCAATGCCGCCGGCGGATCGCTGCCGAAGAACCTGCCGAACCCGCCGACCTACGAGAAGAGCAATCCCGCCGACTTCACCATCCTGTCGCTGGCGCTGACCTCGGACACGCTGCCGCTGACCGAGGTCGATCGTTACGCCGAGGACTTCATCGCGCCGCAGATCGCGCAGATGCGCGGTGTCGGGCTGGTGGATTTTCATGGCCAGCTCCGTCCCGCGGTGCGCGTGCGGCTGGATCCCGATCGGCTGGCCGCGCTGGGCCTGACGCTGGAGGATGTGCGCGCCGCGATCGGCACGCAGACGGTGAACGCGCCCAAGGGCACGCTCAGCGGCCCGCACCAGTCGGTCGTGCTGAACGCCACCGACCAGCTCATGCACGCCGATGCCTACAAGTCGCTGGTCATCGCCTATCGCAACGGCGCGCCGATCCGCCTGTCCGATGTCGGCACCGCGGTCGATGCACCCGAGGACATCCACGAAGCGGCGTGGCTGCAGGACAAGCGCGCCGTCATCATCGACATCCACAAGCTGCCGGGCTTCAACGTCGTCGATACGATCCGGCGGATCGAGGCACCGGCTGCCGGCGCTGACCGCCTCGCTTGCCGCGCGCGGCGAAAGCTCACGCGTCGTCGGCGACCGGACCCAGACCATCCACGCATCGGTGAACGGCGTGCAGATCAACACTGCTGATCACCATCGTGCTGGTAGTGCTGGTGATCTTCGCGTTCCTGCGCGATCCGCGCTACCACCCTGATCCCGAGCCTCACCATCCCGATGTCGCTGATCACGACCTTCGCGGCGATGTATCTGCTCGGCTACAGCCTCGACAACGTGTCGCTGATGGGTCTGACCATCGCCGTGGGCTTCGTCGTCGACGATGCGATCGTGGTGATCGAGAACACCACGCGTCATCTCGAGATGGGCAAGACACCGCATGCAGGCGACCATCGATGCGCTCACGTGAAATCGGCTTCACCATCGTGTCGATGACGGTATCGCTGATCGCGGTGTTCATTCCGGTGCTGCTGATGGGCGGGATCATCGGTCGCCTGTTCCGCGAGTTCGCCGTGTGCGTCAGCGTTGCGGTCGCGGTGTCCGGCATCATCTCGCTGACCATGACGCCGATGCTGTGTGCCTGGCTGCTTCGTGAACCATCCACGAAGAGCGCATGGCAGGCTTTATCGCCTGCTGCGCAGCGCATGTTCGACGGCATGCTGCGCGCTATGCGAACGGGCTCGATCGTGTGCTGCGGCATCCGCGGCTGACGCTGGGCGCCATGCTGGCGACGCTCGGGGCGACCGCCTGGCTCTACGTGGTCGCCCCGAAGGGCTTGTTCCCGCAGCAGGACACGGGGCTGATCATCGGCGTGGCGAAAGCCGCGCCTGATATTTCGTTCGATGCCATGGCCGAACGGATTCAGCGTCTCGGCCATATCGTCATGGCCGATCCTGACGTGGACAACGTGTATTACTGGATCGGCGAAGCCGGGACGCTGAGCCAGGGCCGCATGCTGATCAACCTGAAGCCGTTCGCCGACCGCGATGCGACGGCGACCCAGGTCATGACCCGGCTGAAGCAGAAGGTGGCCGGCGTCGAGGGCATCGCGCTCTATATGCAGGTTCGCCAGGATATCCAGGTTGGTGGCCGCATCAGTGCGACGCAGTACCAGTACACCTTGCAGGACGCCGATGTCGCCGAACTGGACAAGTGGTCGGGTCTCATTCTGGACAAGCTCGCGATCCTCGCCGGAACTGCAGGACGTCACGTCGGATGCGCAGGCCTCAGCCACCAGCGCCACGCTGCAGATCGACCGCGACACCGCGTCGCGGCTTGGCATCACCGCCCAGGCGATCGACGACGTGCTTTACGATGCGTTCGGCCAGCGGCAGATCGCCACGCTGTTCACGCAGCTCAATCAATACCACGTGGTGGAGGAAGTCGAACCTGACGTTTCAGCTTTCCACCGACGCGCTGAAGCATCTCTATGTGCGCTCCTCGATCTCCGGCCAGCTTGTGCCGCTGAGCCTGCTGGCGAGGGTCGAGAACGGCGTTTCGCCGGTCTCGATCAACCACCAAGGCCTGTTTCCCGTCGGTCACGATCTCTTTTAATCTGGCGCCCGGCCACGCGTTAGGCGATGCGGTCACTGCGATCCGACTCTGCGCAGCAGTCGACTCGGCACGCCGAACACGGTGATCGCGACGTTCCAGGGAACCGCGCAGGTCTTCCAGAGCGCGCTTGGGCAACCAGCCCTGGCTGATCCTGGCAGCTGTCATCGCGGTCTACATCGTCCTCGGCGTGCTCTACGAAAGCACAGTCCATCCGCTGACCATCATCTCGACACTGCCGTCCGCCGGCGTCGGCGCCCTGCTCGCGCTGATGTTGTGTGGTCAGGATCTGTCGATCATGGGGATCATCGGCATCATCCTGCTGATCGGCATCGTGAAGAAGAACGCCATCATGATGATCGATTTCGCGCTGACCGCGCAACGCGAGCGAGGGATTGCCGCCGCTCGAGGCTATCCGCGCAGGGCTGCCTGCTGCGTTTCCGCCCAATCATGATGACGACGATGTCGGCGCTGCTGGGTGCTTTGCCGCTGGCGCTGGGAACCGGCGCCGGCGCCGAGTTGCGGCGACCACTCGGCATCGCCATCGTCGGCGGCCTGGTGGTCTCGCAGGTTCTGACGCTCTACACCACGCCGGTGGTGTATTTGTGGTTCGATCGCCTGGCGAATTCCACCCGCTATCGGCATCGGCTGGCGTTACGTTGGCGACAGTCGCGCCCAGTGGTCACATCCAGACCACGATAGACACGAGCCCTCGCCAGCAGACAGGGGATTGATCTTTATGGGGCGGCCATACCCGGCCCAACGGGTGCAGATTGGAAGATGGGAGCGCATTCAACCCGATATATCCGCGTTCCCGGCCGACTACTTCTCGATCGATCTCTACCACCGCCAAGCGCCAGTTGCTATGCAGGTTATCCGGCCGGGCGGCTGCCTTCTTACGGCACCCGCAGGGTGCGTTACCGCTTGCGCTAAGTACCTCCGTTTCACAAATGCGGTGACGTATTTTCTGGGCAATTCGTTCCACCATGACAGGATCATCCTTGGCTGGAGAGGATGCGTCATGCCGAGGAGAAGCCCCTACGTGATAGCACTCACCCCGGAGGAACGTGCCGAACTGGAGGCTCGCGTCAAGGAGTACACGTCACCGTATCGCGATGTGGTGCGAGCCAAGATCGTACTGCTGGCCAGCCGAGGGCTTGGCAATGATCTCATCGCCGCTCGCCTTGACACGCCACGCCAGGTTGTCAGCAAGTGGCGTCATCGTTTCTACATCCACCGGCTGCCTGGTCTCGACGAGCTGCCACGCGGTGGGCGCCCGGCCCGCTTTTCCCCCCAGCGTTGTGGTCGCGATCAAGGCATTGGCGTGTGAGCTGCCGTCACGCCGAGGCCTGCCCCTCGCACGCTGGTCAGTCGACGAACTGCGTCAGGAGGCCGTTGCGAGCGGCATCGTCGCGCGGATCAGCGGCACCACGCTATGGCGCTGGCTCGGACAGGACGCATTGCGGCCCTGGCGTCATCGCAGCTGGATCTTCCCGCGCGACCCTCACTTTGCCCGCAAGGCCGGCCGTATTCTCGATCTCTATCAGCGCCGCTGGAAAGGCGCAGCGCTGGGGCCGCGGGATTTCGTGCTCTGCATCGATGAGAAGACTTCCATCCAGGCCAGGCGGCGGAAGCATCGCTCATTGCCCCCGGCACCAGGACGTCCGATCTACGTTGAGCACGAATACGCGCGTGCCGGCGCCCTGGCCTATCTCGCTGCCTGGGACGTGCAGCGCGCCAAGCTGTTCGGCCGCTGCGAGCGAAAGAACGGCATTGCAGCGTTCGAGCACCTTGTTGCCCAGACGATGGGCCAGGAGCCTTACCGTTCGGCGTGTCGGGTGTTCCTGATCGTGGACAACGGCTCGTCGCATCGCGGCCGGCGCGCCGCCGCTCGCCTTCGTGCCAGGTGGCCGAACATTGTTCTGGTGCACACGCCGGTTCACGCAAGCTGGCTCAACCAAATCGAGGTCTACTTCTCGATCGTTCAACGCAAGCTGCTCACTCCGGCCGACTTCGACAGCCTGGCCACTCTGAAGCGCAGCTTGATGGCGTTTCAGGCACGCTATCAACGGGCGGCCAAGCCATTCAAATGGGCCTTCACCCGCCGCGACCTTCACGTCCTCCTCACCAAGCTTCGCTCGTGCCACAAATGCATGCCAGCATGAAGCCGCAAAATACGTCACCGTTAATTACCGAATCAGGGTACTAAGGGTCGACGTGGGTACCGAATTGCGCCCGCCGCTCGGCGGCGCAATCGTCGGCGTGCTGACCGTGCCGTAAGTCCTGACACGCCGACGTCCCCTAACATTACAGTTGTGATTTTTGCTTAAGATGAGACATTTGTGCGACGGCCTGATGTGCACGCCGCCAGAGCGACCATGCGATGACGTAGGCAGGATCGATGCGTCTTCGCGCGAGGCGCTGCGCTACGCGTCGAATCTCCTGGATCGACCAGCGGATGAAATGGAGCGGCGTGTTTTTTTGGGTATCGACTTGTTAGCCAGGTGCTGGATCGCGGCCATCATGGCAAAGCCAAGCATGACGAGCGAGACGTGACGATGCCAGCCATGCCAGGATCTGGTCTCGTTGTGGTCGAGACCGAACTCGTTCTTGGCAGTCTCGAAGCTGTCCTCGATCGCCCAGCGATGGCCTTCGACGCTGACCAGCGTGTCGATCGGAGTCCCAGCTGGGCACCATGTGGAGAAGTAAGCGAGATCTCCATCTGCGATGTTGCGCCTGATCAGCAAGCCACGTGTCCACAGGCCATGGTTTTCCTCGTTGAACTCTCCCGCGCCGAGATCGGCCAGTTCCAGGTAGCACCAGTCATGCAACCTTGGTCCTTTGGTGCCCGACCCGGCTGACAGACGCTGCCAGTCAGATGCTCCCAGCGCTTTGGCAATCTTTGCGGCGGCGCCGGCAATCGCCTGCGGCTTGCCCCAGGACCGAAAGACATGGGAGGCATGGACGCCAAGCACATACCCCTTGCCGGCCCGGCGTAGGTCCCGTTCGATATCGCCGACGCCATAGACAGTGTCGCCCGCTACCCATCGGAACGGCACAGCAGTGGCAATGGCGCGCTCGATCATCCTGGCTGCCAGCTGAGGCTTGGTCGCAAAGACCACGTCGCTTGGCACGGATGTGGCTTTCAAACGCGCCGGATCATCGGTCCAACTTTTTGGCAAATAGAGCGCCCGGTCGATAAAGGCATGGCCGTGGCGCGATACATAGGTGGCAAACACGCCGATCTGGCAGTTCGTGATCTTGCCGGCGGAACCCGTGTACTGCCGCGCCACGCCGCACGAAGCCTTGCCCTGCTTGAGGAACCCGGTTTCATCGACAACCAGGACTGCGTCGTCGTCCGCGAGATGCTCCATGACGTACTCGCGCACCATGTCGCGCAACGCATCAGCGTCCCACCGATCGCGCCCTAACAGCGCCTGCTGCCGCCAAGGCCCAGGATCACCAGCGGCCTCGGCGCGCATCCATCCTGTCTTGCGACGCTCATCGCCAAGCAGCCCGTCAAGGAATAATCCTGCGTTCACCGCCGCGCGTTCTTGCGCAAACAATGGACGCATCAGGCTCTTCACCCTTCGCAGCGACGATGCCCACAACTCCAGCGTCGCCTCGATCGATGCCACCGCCATGCCATGATCTCCAAATCATGGTGGCCCATAAATTCAGAGTTCCAACCGCTTCGCAATCAAAAAATCACAACTGTAATGCTAAGTGTAAGGGGCCGCGTGCGCAGATCGTCCGCCGGGTCAGACCTTCTGAACCGAATTTGGCATCCGCCGCGCCGTTTTGTTCCGCCCCGTCGTCGTGTCAGGGCAGTTCCCCGTTCGATGCAGAGCAGTAGGTCCTACCGCGCAGTCGGATGCCGCCCCAGCGAGCCGGGCGGGTGGTGGGGCAAGTTGCATAGGCAGCGACTGTAGGCCTCACTCCCTGGCAGTAATCACTTGCTCAACGCCTGTGTGCCTTCCATCCTGACGCCCTTAAGCTTCCTTGGTTCGAGGCCGAGTGCGCTCAGTATCGTCGGTGCGATCTGCGTCGTGTAGCTGAGGGCTTCGACGATCTGCGGACTGGTCTTGGGTGACGAGACCAGCAGCAGGACGTTGCGGTCGTCGTCGGAGAAGCCGCCATGTTCGGCCAGCTTGGTGCCGCTAGTGCATATCACGCCGTGGTCGGTCACCGCGATGAAATCGGGCACTCGGCTATTGCTGAATGGGTCGCCAAACAGCGGCGTCAGGGAGGTCCGATCGAGTAACTGAGCGATATGCAGCGAACCGGCGTTTGCCAGCAGGTAAGCCTTGGCGTTGTCGTAAGAGTCGCTTTGTGCCTCCGGCGCCAGCCAGATTAGCCCAGCGTCGTCGCAGATCTCGAAGCCGTTCGGAGTGAAGCCCGGAGTGCTCTGGAAGGACGCATCCGATTGCATCAAACGATCTTTCACATCGATCGGCGACTGGCCGTGCTTAGCGCTGACAATAATCAGCGTCGACCTGTCCAGGCCCTGCTCAGCCAGTTCCTGTATGAACTTGCCAAGGGCCGCATCAACGAACCGGAACTGCAAGGTGAGTGCGTTGCCAGGCGTGGCGTTGCTGTCCAAATAGCCGCCGATCAGACTACCGTCGTCGCCGTAGCCCGCCTTGGCCAGCTTCTGTCCGACGCTGACCGCTTGGAAGTTCATGCCAAAGATCGCCGGCACGCCGGGATGGGCGGTTTTGGTGCTGTTGTAGCCGTCTATCCAGTTGATGACGGCATTGACCTTCAAGCTGTCATACGCGCGAACGGCGGCGTAACTGGTGGTGTTGTCCACGCCCTGTGGAGCACCGGGCAGGAACATCTGTGAGTTAATCTCTGGCGCAAACAGGTCGTCGATGCCCTTGCCAGACGGGCCGCTCAGGATCTCGTAGGCCGGATGCTTGTCCGACCAGGCTGTTATACCGCCGGCGGCCTTGATGATCTCGAAGATCGTGTTGGTGCGGATATATTGGTGCGGATAAGTCGGCTGGCATTCGCCGCCGACCAGTCGGCGTTGCATATTGTCTGGATCGAGCTGTGTCAGGACCTGGCCCAGCGTACCGCCACCGGTCACGTCAGCGACAAGGCCAGTCTCGGAGTCGTAGCTGCGGTCCAATGCCTCGAAATTGGTCAACTCGGCGCCGGGAGCGCCGGTGCAGCCAGGATCCGCCATATTCTTGCTGGTATAGAATGACTTCGATGGATACGCCGTACGATCGTAGCTATCGTCGTAAAACAGCCCGGCGGTTTTCGGCGTCGCGCCGGTGACCTGCGCAATCATGCCTGGATAGCTGTCAGACGGTGTAGTCGTGAAGGCATTCGGATAAACAATACCGCTGCCGGCAAGTTTGGCGAAGTTGCTGTTCGGATGGTTCTGGATCCAGTTGGTCAGATCCACGGCGTGCATACCGTCTACGCTGATCAATAGCACATGCTGGTAATCAGATCCGACAGCTGGCGAGGCAGCGCTAACCTGCTGCGCGCCCATGGCCATGAAAATAGCCGTTGCCGACGACAGCAAATCATTCTGGAGTAACCGCATCTTATTGGGCCCCTTCCCCCATCCCCATAGCCGCTGGAAGGGTACCGCAGGGAATGTGCAACGCCGATGACACGAACATGACCGCTAAGTTACAACGACGAAAGCTCCGGGCTAGTAACGCAAATCGACGTGTGCCCGGCATAGCACAAGGTGTCTTACCCCCAGTTTCGCTGCGGTGGGGCGATTGGGGCGTCTTCTTTCACCGCGCGCAGCGCAGCGTGTGCGTTTCTGGACGCCGTCTTCGCGTGGTGAAAATCGCATTCCTGGGCAGTGAATACCCGGCGCATGCACTTCAGAGCTCGCAAGCGTTATTGCGGGCAATTGATCGGGCGATGTGGCATTCAAAGTGGTGGGCACCGGCAGCGTCGGTACTTATTGCTCCATGGGGTTGCAGAATTTGCACTCGCCTATGCCAACCAGACTCGCAAAGGTTGCCAGCGGTCTCCGGCCACAAAGTGCCCTAATATCCGATCGTGACGCGCCAGCTGGTCGGCGCGAATCGCTGGCACCGTAATAGAAGCCTGCGCCGCATCCCACCATCGGAGACCGATGACCTTGCGTCGGCACTTGCTTGAGGCGGTCCTACTTCAATTAGCTCGGTAGCGCCCCACGGGCCCTGTTCCCTGATCCGATAACCCATCTCCTGGAGCAGTGCCCACGTGTCGGAAGAAAGCCCCGAGCGCTCCACCAAAATCTCGTCTGGCAGCCACTGGTGGTGCAGGTGCGGCATATCCACCGCTGCCTGCGGCGCCATGCCATAATCCAGGATGTTCAGCGCTGTCTCTAGGACGACGGTGATGATGCGCGGACCGCCCGGCGAGCCCAAGACCAAAAACACACGGCCATTGCGCAGTACGACCGTTGGCGTCATTGAGGAAAGCGGCCGTTTGCCCGGAGCTATCGCGTTTGCTTCGCCTTGCACCAGGCCGAAGAGGTTTGGCACTCCACGCTTGACTGTGAAGTCGTCCATTTCGTCGTTCAGAAAGAACCCCGTATCACCTGCCATTACGCCAGCTCCAAAGAGGCCATTGAGCGTATAGGTCACAGCAACCGCATTGCCCGCCCTGTCCATTACCGAATAGTGCGTCGTTTCCGTCTGTTCGTGTGGTTCGAGGCCGGGCGCCAATTTGTCTGACGGTGTGGCCCGATCACCGATGTGCGCACGGATCGCTGCCGCATGGTCCGTAGACAGCAGTTTTGCCAGCGGGTTGGTCACGAATTCTGGATCACCAAGATAGGTGTTCCGATCGAAATAGGCGTGACGCATGGCCTCAACTATCACATGCACAGTCTGGGCAGAATAGAAGCCGAGGGCGCGCAAGTTGTATCCCTCCAAAACATGCAGGATCTCGCATAGCGTGACACCGCCGGAGGAAGGCGGCGGCGCGGATAGGAAAACATAGCCACGATAGGTGCACGACAGTGGCTCGGACTGGGTGACGTGATAGGCAGCGAGGTCGGCAGCGGTAATAATGCCGTTGCTGGCGTGCGATGCCGTCTCGACCGAGTTCCGGGATGTGACCACTATAGAAGGCGCGGCCCCCGTTCGTAGCGATCGATGCGAGGGTTGCAGCTAGTTGGGGCTGCACCAGCCGCTCACCAGGTTGCAGTGGCGATCCGTCCGGATGCAGAAAGATACGTGCGGCGTTCCCGTCGCGGCGGAACAGTGCGGTACCGCGCTGCAAGATGTCGGTATCGGAGCGTGTGAGCTCAAATCCCTCTCGTGCCAGGCGAATTGCTGGCGCCATTACCACCGATCGCGGCATGGTGCCGTATTCTGCTAATGCGGCGTCGAGGCCCTTCACCGTGCCGGGTACCCCGACTGCCCGCCAGCCATGCAAGCTGGCATCACGCGCCACGTTGCCCTGCGCGTCCAGATACATGTCGCGTGTCGCCGCGGACGGCGCAGCTTCACGGAAGTTGAGGAAGATGTCTCGCCCATCCGCAAGGTGCGCAACCAGGAACCCACCGCCGCCAATATTACCACAGCACGGGTCTACCACCGCTTCGGCATAGCCCACGGCGACCGCCGCATCGATCGCGTTACCCCCTTGTTGCAGTACAGCGATACCAGCCTCGGAGGCTATGCGATGTGCCGAGACGACCATGCCGTTAGCAGCCTCCACGGTGGGTCGCGCGGCGTTTGCAGCCGAAAATGGCCAGAGCAGCACAATGCCAAGCAGCCACGTGCGCAAAGTCGTCTCTCCCGAAAGCTGCATGATCATGATAAGGAAAATCGATGACGCATGTGGTTCCGTCGCGCAAGTGGCACGATGCGTCAGGGACGCGTGCTCGTGCTGCCATTTTGCGCCTTTGCCCCCTAATGCGCTTCTACGCCGCACGTGGCCATTCGCACGGCCGCGCCCTACGCGGCGTCGCGGACAGACTGCTTGGCCTGACCTGCGCGCTGTCTGCGGCGACGCGCGGGTGCATATCGTTGGGGCGCGCTCATGCCATTGCAAGGTTTCTCAGTTCGGCTGGGTGCCGTCGCAGAAGTGGTGGAAATTCGAGGTGGTGTAATCTCCGGCTTGTGCAACGATCCAGAACTCGGCGGTGAGACGCCGAGGGAGATTACACCATGGAGAAGCATAGCAACGACTCCGCCGGAGCCGCCTGAATTCCTGGCGTTGGCTGGTTCGATCCGATCGAGGCGGCCATTCGGGATCGGGTTCGTGGGTTCATCGAGAAGCTTGTTGATGCGGAACTGGACGCGCAGTTGGTCGGTCGCGCTATCGCCGCTCGAAGTCGCCAAAAGTTCATTTGGCCCGGTGACGATCAGCGTGCCACGCGCACGACTGAACGACACGGACGGGGTCAGGCTCACGTCAATTCTTGCGGACTATCCGCAAGCGCGGGGTGATGATGATCCGCATCTGTGCGGGCCCGGCGATCGATCGATGAAGGGCTGTCAGTTTTCACACGTCGGCAAGACTGAACGGAAGAGCGGCTTGTATCCTGCGATTGCAAGGTCAGGCAGGCCGCATGCCGCCTCGAGCTCAAACCAATGGAGTTCCGAATGCTCATTGCCAAGCATTACCGGGTCTCCCCCCTGCCAGGTGGTGACCACGTATATGTGATAAATCGTCTCACTATCCGTTTCCGGATCCAGCTCTGCAATGAGGCCCAATTCTCGGAAATCGGTTGGGGTCAATCCGATTTCCTCACGAATTTCGCGGATCAGGGCATCCTCCAGCGTCTCTCCCTGCTCGACATGGCCGCCGGGAAGTGCCCAGCAGTCAGGGTAGATCCGTCGACCGTGGCACCGTTTGCCGAGGAGGACGCTACCATTTCTCAGAATAACTCCGTTCACGACCGCATGCATGCTGCTTCCCCCTGCGTCTTTGCGTCCGCAATGGATTCGAGGGGTGCGGCTCTCGGTTCGCGCGGAGCTTGCAGTCTCACTGCACTGCGAGGCGCTCCCTGCGAAGCGAGGGAGCCACGAGGGGCGTGATGACTTCCGATGGCAGCGGGACATCCGAATTCAAACGCCATCAGCATCACAACACGGCCATCTTCAGAAACCGATATTGTACCGACATGCGAACTTGGGACCCACCCGAATCCCTACGTGTTCCGTGTCGAGATCGGACACGCTGGACAATCGGGAAGGCGACATTACGGGATCATCACCCCGGGATTGGGAATCCGTAAGGCAACGCGGGCTGTTGCATTGGCGAGGCTAACCGCACAGGCTGCAAATGTAACTTGGCGGAAAGTTCTCATTTGTTAATGCGAGGCGTAGAGGTACGTGCATCGGTCTGGCCGCACAATCGACGGAGAGTATCGAATGAGACAGCCAGTATTTCGATTTTTCTCCGCACTGCATCGGGATCGGCGTGGCGCTGTAGCCATGCTGACCGCGGCCGTCATCGTAGCCCTCGCCGGAGTCGGTGCCCTCGCCATTGATGTCGGTTATGCCGTAAATGCGCAGCGGCAACTGCAGGCCTCGACTGACGCTGCAGCGTTGGCGGGAGCGCGGGACATAGGGTCCACCACCAACGACCCGATCGTCTCGGCGACGAGCTACAGCGCGGTTGCAGGGAGCAAGAACGCCCCCTCCAATTTCACCGTCACCATGGCGAGCGGCTATCCCGTGTTGAAGTGCTTCACCAGCACGGGCGTGACATGCGTATCTGGAAAATCGGGAGTACCGTCCGCAAACGGCATTCAGGTGAAGCAGCAGGCGAGCATACCGACGTTCTTTGGCAACGTGATCGGCATCAAATCACTGAACATCTCGGCGACGGCGACAGCAGGTGCGAAAGGCGGCAAGGCGTCACCGGTCGACGTAATGATCATTCTCGATACGACCGGATCAATGAACAATTACGATTCGAGCTGCGGCGCAACACAAATCGCCTGCGCATTAGGAGGTGCCCGTGCGCTGTTGAGCGGTTTCTGGCCATCGGAAGATCAGGTCGGCCTGATGGTGTTTCCGGGCGTGACAAGTGGGACCGTGTCGAGGGACTACACTTGCCCAACCAGCAATCCTAGCAGTGTGCCATACGGTAACTCATCTCCGACACCTGTGTATCAGATCCTTGGCCTGTCCAACGGCTACAAAACGTCCGACGCGACAACCACTTTGAATACAGCCTCCAATATCGTGAAGGCGGTTGGGGGTGCTCCCGGTTGCTCGGGGATTAAGGCTCCCGGCGGTGAGGGCACCTTCTATGGTGATGTTATCACGGCAGCGCAGACCACGCTCACAAACACTGGTCGGTCTGGCGTGCCGAAGGCGATTATCCTACTCAGCGATGGTGATGCCACCGCGCAGGCACCCAACCAGATAACCAATGCCAAGGGCTCCAACGAGTGCCACGAGGCCATTATCGCTGCGCAGGCAGCGAAAGCTGCGGGAACCACGATCTACGCAGTCTCCTATGGTTCGCCGTCGTCAGGCTGCAACTCCGACACCTCACCCAAAATCACCCCGTGCGCGGCGCTGTTGGCGATCGCAACCGACCCGACGAAGTTCTACGCTGATACCAGCGCCGCCTGCCCCGCGGAAGTCAACCCGCCATCGGGCCTAAATAATTTGTTCAAGAACATTGGGACCAGTCTGTCATCTGCGCGGATGCTCCCCGACATCACAAGCTGAGGAGCGTGCACGGCGGTCGGCGATCCGCTCGCGCAGATCCCGCGCGAACCCGCCGGGCGCCCAGCTTGTCCGCTGAGCGCGATGCCGCGAGGATCAAAGCGAGGAACTCGGTCAGTGGCACCCGCTGGCGCGCTGCAAGGTGGAGGCAATCGGTGTCCAGGAACCCGGGGTAGCGACGATGAAGCCCATGGCGATGTAGTTCAGAGTCCTGGCGATGGCCCGATGGCCCTTTGTTCCGTCCGACTGAGAAGCGCTCGCTCCTAGCCTCACCAACCGCGTTTGCGCCTGCGGGTAACCCCCTCAGTAAAAGGCGGTCAATCTGCAAATGAATGAGCAAGATTGGTGGGGTTACTCAAAAACCAACAGGCCGTCGCTTCCGCTGCGGAACAGAGTTACGTGCCAATCGGGACCAACCGTAAATGCTGTGAATGTAAAGAGTGCTTCATTGGCTGTTTCCCAAACTGATAGCTGGTGGTGAGCCGCTTATCGGCGAAGACATGCACCCACAACTAGCCCTACAACTGGCGGAAAATCGCAATTCCGGTGATGACCACCTCCTTTGCTAAGCGTCCGTCCGGAAGGTTCACGAGTCATTTGAATTGGTTACGGGGCGGGGTTGAGCGGCTCGAATTGTCTGTGATTCTCTATGCGGCGCCGCTTCGCGAGGTGCCAGATGTGGACGACCAAGAACCGCCCCCGCTGCGCCCGGGACAAGCTGCGCTATCCGAGTGATCTGACCGATGAGGAATGGTCGCTGATCGAGCCACTGATCCCGCCGGCCAAGCACGGCGGCCGCAAGCGAGAGGTGGTGATGCGGGAGGTGGTGAACGGCGTGATGTATGTGCTGAGCACCGGCTGCCAGTGGCGCTACATCCCCAAGGACCTGCCGCCGAGGAGTACGGTGCACGACTACCTCACTCGCTGGAACCACGACGGCACGATCGAGATGATCCACTATGCGCTCTATGTGCAATGCCGCGAGGCGATCGGGCGGGAAGCCAGTCCGACCGCCTGCGTGATCGACAGCCAGAGCGTGAAAGGCGTGGAAAAAGATCCTATGGGGCATCGGGCGGCCGAGCATTGGTTAGGCTTGGGGTCCGGACACCAAAACCAGGAGGCCCCCTATGGAGAGCATCAGAACCAAGCCGTCCCCTGATGACGAGGCACGCGTCACGCTGTTTGTTGCCTTGGAACTGAGCCGTTCAACGTGGCTTGTAGCGCTGCACTCGCCAATTGCCGACAAGGTCAGCCAACATCGGCTTGAAGGTGGCGACACCCAGGGTCTGCTGGCGCTGATTGTGCGCAAGCGGATGCAGGCGGAGGCACGGCTCAGCCAAACGGTGCGCGTGGCATGCTGCTTCGAGGCGGGGTACGACGGTTTCTGGCTGCATCGATGGCTATGGGGGCACGGCGTCGAGAATCGTGTGCTGGACGCCGCCAGTCTGCTGGTTGACCGCCGGGCACGGCGAGCCAAGACGGATCGGCTGGACGCAGCCGGATTGCTGCGCACGCTCATGGCATTGGAACGCGGTGAAGCACAGGTTTGCCGGGTCGTGCACGTGCCGAGCCGCGAACAGGAAGACATCCGTCGTCGCTCACGTGAGCGGGCGCGTCTGGTGGTGGAGCGCGGCCAGCATAGCAGCCGCATCAAAGGGCTGCTGATGACGCAAGGCATCCGCGACTTCGAACCGACGCGGCGCGACTGGGAATCGCGCTTCGAGGCACTGCGCACCGCTGATGGCCTACCGCTCGCCCCGTGTCTGCGAGCGGAACTGACGCGCGAATGTCGACGTCTGCGGCAGGTAATGGAGATGATCACCGAGGTTGAGGCCGAGCAGAAGGAGGCCGTCCCAGCGGAGAATGGCAACGCGGCACGGCTGAGTCGACTGCGTGGTATCGGACTTACCTTCGCAACGGTGCTGGACAATGAAATGCTGTTCCGCGACTTCCGCAATCGGCGTGAGGTGGGTGGTTATCTGGGTTTGGTATCAAGCCCGTGGCGCAGCGGACGCGTTGCCCGCGACCAAGGCATCGCCAAATCGGGCAACCCGCGCGCGCGGCGTGCCGCCATTGAGCTGGCCTGGCTGTGGCTGCGTCATCAACCCGGCAGTGTTCTTGCGCGATGGTTCCACGAGCGGGTCGGCGCCACCAGGGGGCACATGCGCCGGCGATGCCCAAAAAACACGTCGCTCCATTTCATCCGCCGGTCGATCCAGGAGATCCGACGCGTAGCGCAGCGCGCGCGAAGACGCATCGATCCTGCCTACATCATCGCATGGTCGCTCTGGCGGCGTGCACATCAGGCCGTCGCACAAAAGTCTCACCTTAAACGAAAATCACAACTGTAATGCTAAGTCTTTCGACCGCATAGAATAGACCCTGTTCCCCCGGGGCGGGAATTCCGGTTGATCGTTGCGGCAGTTTCTAGTAGCCCTGCACAGGGATTATGACTCCTTGTCGGGGTCAGGATAAGCACGGGCAAGCTTCGTGCGCGCCTTCTCGGTGTTGAACATCCACTTGATCCGAGCCTTGGCCTTGTTGCGTTGCTTTACCCAGGCGGCGATTTCCGCGATCAGTTTCTTGCGGTCGCCGATACGTCGGTCAAGACACTGACCGCGAAGGACACCGATCTCGAGCTCGACCATATTCAGCCAGCTCGCGTGCTTTGGCGTATAGTGGATGTCCAGCCGTTGCAGTATGCGATGGGCTTCGGGCGCCGAAAACGCCTCATACAGTGCGCCAGGGCCATGGGTCGACAGATTGTCCATCACCACACGTATCACGTCCGCTGCCGGATAATGCTTATCGACCAAGTCACGCATGCATTCGGCAAAGTCCAGCGCGGTGCGTTGTTCCGTGACCTTCACCGTACGCCATGGCCGATGGGCGTCCAAAAAGACGAATAGGTTCATAGTGCCATTGCGACGGTATTCGTAGTCGTAGCGCCGAGGCTGCCCAGGGGCCGCAGCGATCGGCTGCCGCACCTCGCCAATCAGCTGGGTTGGGCTCTCGTCGAAGCAGACCACTGGCCGTTTGGGATCCGGTTTCTCTGCATAGAGATCAAGTACATCCTCCATCCGAGCGACATAGGTGCCGTCCACCTGCGGGATGCACCACATATCCTGTTGCCACGGCTTCAATTTGTTCTCTTTCAGCCGCCGACGCACGGTTTCGCGCGATAGCTCCGCATGCTCGGTTCGCCTCACCATCTCACCGGCCAGCAATTCCAGTGTCCAGCGCGCTCGCCCTTCGGGCGGGCTGGAGCAGGCGGTGGCAATCAGCAGCGCCTCCTCCTTGCCGGTCAGCTTTCGTCCAGAGCCAGGGCGGGTTTCTTCGCTCAACGCCAGCTCGAGGTTACCTTCGACGAACCGACGCTTGGTCCGGTAGACCGTGGACTCGCCGACGCTGACGCTGGCGGCGATCACCGCGTCACCCACCGCGCTGTCAGCAGCCAACAAGATCTGTGCCCGCTTGAGTTTGCGCGCGGCGTGCTTGCCGCCACTCAGCATCTCGTTGAGCTGCTCCCGCTCGGCTTGGCTCAGCTCCACGCGGTATCGTACATTCATTGCTGCCCCCCATTATTGAGGGCACGACATATGAATCGCCGTTTCGAGCCGTGTCTCGCCTCACCACCCCGCTGCACGCCGAAGCAGGGTCAGTACCTAGCCTTCATCCACGCCTACACCTTGGTGCTCGGCCGACCACCCGCGCACGCTGACCTGCTGCGCCACTTTCGCGTCACCCCGCCCTCAGTCAACCAGATGCTGATCACGCTCGAACGCCAAGGCTTCATCCGACGCCAGCCTGGCGTCGCCCGCAGCATAGAACTGCTGATCCACCCCAGCAGTCTGCCGCAGCTACTCCCCAGCCCAGGGCAACCGGTCAAATCCAGTGTGCAGAGCCACTAATGCCGTCACAGGGACGCCAGCCATGAAAGCTGCGCCAGGGCGCGCCATGCCACCAGACGTTGGTCACGGGCTCAGCGGGTGACACGTCGGTTCTATGTAAGCAAGCCGTGGAGATGCTCCCAGGGCTAACAATCACCGCAGCTTGTCGGCAGCCATATGATAAGGTGAACTTGAGGTTAGGCAAGACTTTGCTTGCATTACTGACCTGTCCTATTCATCGCATTGAAGTTGGTCTTGCTGTCTGATGAGCAGGCGCGGTACTGCTTGTCGCCTGTTTCATCGCGAAGTCAGTCAGGTTCATGACGGCGTCGGGTATTGGCAGGATCGGGAGTGTGCGGGGACGGAGCACCCGTCGTATTACGGTCCGGCGGGCTGGAGACTGATGGCGATGCCGCGGAACAATGCGGCGTCCGGGCATGCTGCGGCAAAGGCGACGCGGACGCGTGTGGCGGTCTCGGTGATGCGTCCGGCTGCTGATGGCCGTGCACGACATCAACGGTGTCATCGATGTCCAACGTGACGGTGACAGGCGGGCGTGGGTAGCTGGCGCAATAGGCGTCGACCATCGCGTAGGTCATGCGCACTACCTCACGCAAGCTCGGCGCATTCTCCCAACGCGACATCGTCGGCTGAGAGCACAGATCCTCACCGGTATCAGGCAGACGCCCGCAGGCCAGTTTGAAGCCGGGGTCGGTGCGCAGAAGAGATCGTCGGCATCCTCGTAACCGCAGGCAATGGCGAGCATGCGCGCGCGCAGAATGTCGACCACACTGTGCGTCACCAGCAGCGGATTGCGCGGATCGGCAATCAAACCAGCCAGGCGATGGGCAAGCCCGATACGCCGCTCGGCAGCGGCCAGAAGCATCACACCGCCATCCGAGGTGAGACGGCCGCCATCGAACGCAGCAGTGACTTTCTTGCGTCCGACGGCTGGAAACCAGAACGGCTCAATCGTATCGTCGTGCCTGGCGGGTGTGGCTCGGTGTGATCGGGTGAACGGAATGGTCTCGACACCCAATCCGTAGACAAGATCAGACCCTTATGCAACACCCGCCAGTGAATCCCAACTATGCGGTGAATAAGAGCGGCTAACATGGACACTTTGCTGACGAGCGCTAAAATTGCGAGGCGGAGTGGGGTCGCGTCGTCCGCCATTCGGTACTGGGAGGAACGAGGGTTCATTACCTCTGAACGGGCGGGTCCACCTGAACATCGCCGATTTCGCCGTTCGGTATTGCGCCGGATCGCCTTTATTGTGTTTGCGCAGAGGATTGGGCTGTCGCTTCAGGAAGTCGGCGCGGAGCTTGCCAAGCTTCCGGCCCACCGTACCCCAACACGCAGCGACTGGGCTCACCTCTCGGCCGAATGGACCAAGCGTATCGACCTAAGGATCGCTGAGCTACAGCGCCTCAGGCGAGGACTGACAGAATGTATAGGATGCGGATGCCTCTCCATCGATAGCTGCCGCCTCACAAATCCGGCCGACCGGGCGGGACACGAGGGGGCAGGGCCACGTTACTGGCTCAAGTGATTCTGGATACCAACCGTCGGCTGCCTTCGTCGTCCGCACGATGCTCTTGAACGCCAGGAGCGGCGCGCTGAGCATGCGTTTGAAAATGCGAACGTTATGGTTACGCCTTTCGAGTTGTCTTAAATTTGATTTATACCGAATCTCGGGATGCAGCATTGTGCGCGTGCGCTTTGATGAGATACTGGCATCACCCGCTGAATGCCAGCCCGTAATAGCCGTGCCAATGAGGGGAGGAAGTTCATGAGTTTCCAGCACAAGTTCCGAGCAACAAGTCGTTCTAATACCGCATCCATATTGCTTGGGTACAGTGGCCACTGCGGCGCTGCTGGCCGCTGGCAGACCGGCAGCAGCGGACGAGCATATGGTCATGGTCGATAAGATTGTTGTGCCGCCAGGGGATGTCCCGCCCCCTGCCTGTGTGCCTGGCACGGGTCTCGGTACGTTCGATATCAGCTTTGCCGACCCGAAGACTGAACTGTATGTTTTGGCGGATCGCACCAATGCGGCGGTCGATTTCTTCGATGCCAGCGACGATACGTTCATTGGCCGTGTCGGCGGCTTTACAGGCGTTGTGTGCAATCCCACGACAAGCCGCAAACAACGCCCTATCAGGACCTGACGGTGTTGTCGTGGTTGGAGGCAAGGAGGTCTGGGCGGGCGATGGCGATAGTACGCTCAAGGTCATCGATATTACCACGTTCAAAATCACCGACATCGTTACGGTTACCGACCCGACTAACCCAAACGTGAAAATGCGCGTCGATGAGATGGCATGGGATGCGAGAGATCATATCCTGGCGGCTGCGAACAATGCCAATGTCCCGCCGTTCGTGACGATGGTCAACACCGATACCACGTAAATCCTCGGCCAAATCGTGTTTGATGGCAAGGGCAGCACGCCAGATGCAACTGAGACGGGCATCGAACAGCCGCAATGGTCGCCACAGACCGGACTATTCTACGTGTCCGTGCCACAAATCGACCCGAATAACGCCGCGCAGGGCGGCGTCTCGGTGATCGACCCCAGCAGCATGAGCGTCATTGCCACCTATCCGGTGACGAACTGCTCACCCGCCGGCCTAGCGCTTGGCCCACGTCATGAGGCGGTAATCGGTTGCGGCGCCGCATTCGGAACGCCCGCCACCACGCAGACGATCATCATCAATCTCGACACCGGAGACGTCCTGGCAAACATCACCCCGCCGGGCGGGAACGACGAAGTCTGGTTCGACCCCGCTACGCACCACTACTATCTTTCCGCACGCGGCACTCTGGACGCCAGCGGCAAGGTGACGCCGATCCTCGGCACAGTCGATGCCAATACGTTTATGTTCGACGGTAGCAACGAGACGTCGACTACCGCGCATTCATTGGCGGCCGACAAGGTTTCGCATCACCTCTTTGTCCCGATCGGCTACGTACCAACTAACGCCGCGGCCGGCACGGACCCGACCAATCCGTGTCCGAAGAACGGCTGCATAGCTGTCTACCTGCCGTCGTCTATCGATAATGACGATCTCGGTGCGCTGCTGGCTAAGCGCTAGATCAAGAATTGGAGCGCCGCTGTCCCTCCTGAACGGACAGCGGCGTTCTAATCGCGAGGTCAGGGGGGCTGAACGCGAAGCTGGTTTCACGCTTCTTGAGATTTTGGTGGTCATTACCATCATCGGTCTGCTCATCGGCCTGGTTGCGCCGGCGGTATTGCGCCAGTTGAGTGGAGCGCGTGTGTCCATAGCTAAGCAATCCATCGAGCGACTTTCGAGCGTGCTTGATCTATATGACCTCGACATGGGCTCCTATCCCACGACCGAACAGGGGCTTGCGGGGCTCGTGACAAGGCCAGCAGGCGCAGAAAATTGGAACGGCCCTTATCTGAAGGGTGATTTAGTACCGCTCGATCCTTGGAGCCGTCCCTATATTTACCGGAGCCCGTCCGAGCGCGCGCAACACGATTACGATCTTTGCTCAAGCGGGCCAAATAAGGAGCAAGATCAGGCCGCCATGATTTGCAACCCGTAGGGTCGGCGTGATGGGCAGCCGAGGTCTTGATGAGGCGCTGGATCACGTCCGGCCCTGGGACACCGCCGGCATACCGTACGGCGCGATATTGAACAGCGCGCCACCAAAAAAGAACCTGATTACGCACTTCCCTCAGTCACGAAACACCGGGTAGCAGGCTGGAAATTCCGTGTCGTTTCATGAGGTTGTAGGAGTGGCTCGTAATGTCGTGCAGTTCCAGCAGGGTCTCAGCGAACCTGCGTTCGAACAGCAGTACGGCACCGAGGAGCAATGCCGGGCGATCGTCATTGCGTCACGCTGGCCGCGTGGCTTTGAATGCCCGGCGTGTGGCGGCAGACGGTATAGTCTGGTGACGACCCGCGATCTCTGTCAGTGCACCAAGTGCCGCCGGCAGACTTCGCCGATCGCCGGAACGATCTTTGCATCAACCCATCTGCCGCTGCGACTATGGTTTCGTGCGATCTATCACCTGACCCAGACCAAGCAAGGCATCTCCAGCATCGAACTGGGGCGTCGCCTTGGGGTGACGCAGACCACCGCCTGGAAGATCAAACACAAGCTGAAGCAGGTCATGCTTTAGCGTGATGCGACCAAGCGGCTGACCGGTAGGATCGAGATCGACGATGCCTGTGCCGTTCATAGACATCATTTCAATGCCCGTAATGCTATGCCAACGATCTGATGCCGGATTTGGATGCGCTCCTTCGTAGGGTCGTAAGCATCACCAACAGCTGCCCAGAGCGGCGTCCTGTCGGCCAGCTGACACACTCGGTCGATCGGAGTTCGCCGTGTAGGGACTCGTGTGAGCGGTGCCAGTTGTAGCGGTGGATCCACAACGCGAACTGGTCGCCGATGTCGGATGCCTTCGGGTTCGCCACTAACCAAAACTCTTCCAGACACGTCCGCTGTGCTCGCTCAACCTTCCCGTTCAAGTGCGGCGAGCGAGGGGGAATAGGCCGGAACCGTATGGTTTCATCCATCAGACGGCGCTGAACCTCCTCAGCGACGAATTCTGTGCCTCGATCCGTCTGGATCCGCTGGACCGAGAACGGCATCTCCTCCAATACCTGGTTCAGTGCGCAGCGACAATCAGGATGACAGTCGCT
>CAVPTU010000024.1:0-136763 GCA_963708565.1 uncultured Alphaproteobacteria bacterium | reverse complement strand
GTGCGGCCGAAGGCGATGCCGTTGCCGTCGTCAGGAACGATGTTGGCTTCCCCGTCGATGGTGATGCCCTGGTCCAGGCCGGGGCGCCCGTTGAGGCTGTCGCGGGCGCGGGAGATCGCGTAGGCGTCGTCGGCGCCGCCGCGCTCGTACAGCACGGTCCGGACCGTTGCCGCGTGGTAAGCCTCCACGGCCAGGATGCCCGCGGCCGCGTCGAGGTAGGTCTTATTGTCGATCAGCGGCGCCGCGCCCTTGAAAGCGGTGACCCCGACGTCCTCGAAGAGGAAGGCGCCGCGCAAGAAGTTGTCCTCGCTGGCGAATACGTCGAAGGTCTCCCCGGCCTTGATCAGGCCTGCTGCGGCTGCCGCGTCGGTAAAGCTCTGCTGCATATTGATGGCCGGCCGGGCGACCGCGGCAGACCCGAGCGCAGAGCGGAAGAACTCCACATGCTCGTGCTCGTCGAGGGCGATCTCCTTGGCGAACTGCCGGACTGACCCGCTGCCGAACTGCACCGCGTGGCCGCCAGTCACCGGGCCGCGCTGCCCCGTGCCGTGGGTCAGGTTCTCTGGCAGTCCCTCCCCGTTCACCACGTAAGATAGAACTCTGCCTCGAGGTACTCGAGGTTCAGCGCGAAGTTGAGGATCGTGCTGTCGGAGATCGCGTTCGCGTTACCGGCCTGCGCTGCGAGCGCCGGGGTGGCCATCCACCGGAGCAGGCCTGCGCCTACCAGCCCCAGGCCCGCCGCGCTCGCGCTCCTCAGGAACCGCGCCCGATCGGCCGTGCTCTCCGCGCTCCGGCTGATCAGGTCATTCACGTACTTCTTCCCGAACATCCTCATTTCCTCCTATCGGACTGCTGTGACCTTTTCCCAAGGAACAAGAAGCTCTGGCCGGTTCCTTGGAGCATCCGGGGGCTCCGCAGGAAAAGCCGGGACGCCCGGTGCCTGCCGCCGTCGCCCGGCCTGTGCCGAGCCGTAGCAGGCATCGACTAGCTCTAATGACGGCGGCACGGCCGATCATGCGACGCCAGGCCGGGTGCGCGCCTGGAGTCTGAGCGCTGTCCCCGCGACCGCCGCTTCTTCCGGGTAGCGTCACGCGAGGCTCAGGCTGCCCGGAAGTAAGGGAATTCGGCACGAATCCGGGCCGGGTCGGGAGCGACGCCGTTGCCGAGGGCCGAGTTGGTCGTCAACGACAGCATCACGTCCATGACGTCATCGTCCAGGCCTCGCCCGTTGAAGCCCGCGTAGTCAAAAGAGGCCGGGGTGCCGAGCTGGTAGGGCAAGGTCATCACGCCGAGCTTGTCGACGGCCCGCTGGGCGTAGGCGGCGGGGTCGGCGGCTGAGCCCGCCAGCCTGGTGGTCTCGCGTATTACCGCGGCGATATGAGTGGTGAACCGGTCGTTGTCCCCGGACGGCGCGGACCGGTTGTAATCCTCGCGCATCTCTGGTTCCCTGATCAACAGGTGCGTGATGAGGGGGAGCCCCCAGCGGGCCACCTGAACGTCCGGGGCGTGCCCGTGCAGAGAAACTGTCGCCCAGCCGTGCACGAGGCCGACGCCGATCAGTTCTGTGGGGACCTGGACAACGATGACGGCGACATGGCGCGGGTGGAAGAAGTCGGAATGGTTCTCGAATGCTTCGGGCGTGTACTTCCCCGCGGCAAGAGCGGCCTCGAATGATTCCAGGGCGGTAGCGTCGCCGGCGAACTGGTCCGCCGTCACGCCAGCGAACACCTGAATGCCCCTGTCGCCGGTGATGACCGCGGAGATGCAACCCTCGGCGAGCAGCTCGCCCCCGGCGCCGTGCCCGGCGTCCTGGCCGGCGGCCCGGCGGACCTCGAGGCTCTGCACGTGGTCGTTCTCGTCCTGCCGGTGATCGATCTGGCCGAAGCGGACCTTGAAGGATACGTCTTCCCGCGCGTCGCCGTCGGTGTCGAACCGGAAGACATACAGGCCCTCGTCCCGGAACGGTGCCGCCGTGCCGGGAGTGGCTGCGGGGTTGACAGTCATAGCCATGACCGTCCTGCCGGGAGGGCCCGCAAATAGGTAGAGGTCGCAGAGGTTCAGCCGCGGGTCCTCGCGGCCGGTCGGAGTGTCGAAATGATGGGACATAAGGCGTTGCTCTCCTCGATCCGGTCGACACCAGCGCAGCTGGCTGCTTGGTGGGCTCGACACGCTATGTCGATGAGTTCTATGGGATTACTGACAGCTATGTGGTTACTGGGGGTAGACCGCGGCCTGGGCCGCGGCACGTGCAGGCGAACGGTGACCTTCATCTTGTGCTCCTCCAGGGCAGGCTATGGGTTCATACGTCCGTCAGCATCTGCCAGGGACCTTCCGGAAACCTCTCGTAGACCTCTCGAGAGGGCGGCCCGGGGGCGCTGCGGTCCCGGACGAAGACCACCCACCAGACCCGCCCACGCCGACTTCTCCAAGCGGCGGCTGGTGTCCCACGCCTCAGGGCCCGGATAGAGGCCGACGTGGGCGAGGCGGGTGGTGTGTGACAACGATCAAGCGGGGCCGGGACCGTGCCTCCTGCTCCTGCGAGATGATGACGGTGGCCCCGTTCGGTCCGTGGTTCTGCAGGCCGCCCGCCCTCCTCAGGGAACGGGGTTCTCGGGCAGGTCAACCCTCTGGGCGGCGATAGGGTCGGGCTGTGATAATTGGCCCCATGCGTGCGGCCGGTCCGGCTGGGGAGTCGGCGACAGTGGAGGCCCGGCTGTTCGGCCCCATCGAGGTGGCAGCGGGCGGGCGCCGTCTCGGCCCGAGGGACCTCGGCGGCCCCAAGGCCAAGCAGGTGCTCGAGTTGCTGCTCGTGGCGCGCGGCCACAGCGTGACCAAGGACCGCCTGGCCGACCAGCTGTGGGGCGAGGCCCTGCCCAAGCGGGCCTTCGCCGCCTTGGAGAATCACGTCTCAGTCCTGCGACGCCATCTGGATGGCGTCGGGCGGGGTCGAGACCTGGTGGTTACCGACCCGGGCGGCTACCGGCTGGCTGCCGAGCGGATCGACCTGGACCTCGACCGCTTCGATGAGCGGATCACCGCCGCCGGGAAGGCCGGCACCAGGATGGCTCGCAAGCTGCTGAGCGAGGCTGTGCAGGCGGGGGCCCGGGGCGAGGTGCTGGAGGACGAGCCCTATGCGGAGTGGGCCGAGGAGCTGCGTCGCACGTACCGGGCCCGACTGCTGGGAGTACACCTAGACGCGGCCGAGTCCGCCCTGGCCGAGCGCGACACCAGGTCCGCCATCGACCATGCACAGGCCGCCATGGCCATCGATCCCTACGCCGAGCGGGCCCACCGGCTGGCCATGCTGGCCCACTACACCCAGGGGGACCAGCGAGAAAGCCTGGCCGGGTACCAGCGCCTGCGGTCCCTGCTGTCGGCGGACCTGGGGTTGGAGCCGACGCCCCAGACCCGGCAGGTCCAGGCGGCCATCTTGGCTCAGGAGGCCCCCGCCTCGCTGCTGCCCCGCCCCCTGGAACGCCAGGGGCCGCCCCCGCGGCCAAACGATGCTCCCCTCATCGGGCGCCGGGCCGAGCTGGGCCGCCTGGAGGCCCTGGTCGGGGAGGCCTGCGATTCGACTCTGGCCATCGCCGTGGTCGAAGGAGAGGACGGGGTGGGCAAGACCCGGCTGCTGGACGAGCTGGCGGCCCGCCTGCCGGGGGTGGGCCTGGGCCGTGGCGACTGCTCGGAGCTCGAGCGCCACCTACCCTACGTCCCCCTGGCCTCGGCTCTGCGCGAGGCGCTCGGCGCCCCGGCCATCGCCGACGCCGGCCTGCCCGCCCTGGCTGCGGTGTTCCCCGAGCTTGGCCCCGGCCCGGCCGGCTCCCCTCCGTCGGAGGCGGCGGCGCTCGAGTCGCTCGTCGGGCTGTGGCGGTCCCATGCCCCCCTCGTCTTGCTCCTCGATGACCTCCACTGGGCCGATCCGGCCACCATGGCGGCCCTGGCCTACCTGCACCGGCGTTCCGCCGTCCTCCCCGGTGCGGTGATCGCCACCGTGGGAGCCGAAAAGGCGCTCACCAACCACCAGCTTTACCGGCTCCCGGCCTCGGCCCGGATCACCCTGCCGCCCCTCAGCCCCGAGGAACTCGCCGAGGCCGGCCTGGAGCACCTGCATGCCCCCACCCAGGGCCACCCCCGGCTCCTGGCCGCCACCCTGGCTGCCGGCGACCGGGCCCAAGTGCTCGCCTCCCTGGCCGACGTGCTGCTCGCCCGGTGCCGGGCCGAGGGCCCGGAGGCCTACTCCCTGCTGGCCTGCGCCTCAGCGCTGGACCAGCCTTTCGACCCCGCCGTGCTGGCCCAGGTGGCGGGCCAGGGCCTGGACGAGGTCCTTGGCCGTCTGGAGAGCCTCCGGGAGCACCGGGTGCTGGAGGCCGCCGGCCTCGGCTACCGGTTCAGGCACGAGATGGTCGGCGAGGTGCTACGGCAAAGCCTGTCGCCCGCCCTCCGGCGCTTCATCACCGAGAGAGCCGAACTGGCCCGGGCGGCGCCTGGACAGCAGAGGCCGCGGAGCACATCGGGCTTCGACACCGTCGACCACCCCATCTACGTGATAGACCCGGCCCGCGACCGCATCGTAGAGGCCAACCGGGCCTGCGAGTGGCTCGGATACAGTCACGACGAGCTGCTGGCCACATCGGTCTCGGCCATCCACCCCGCCGAGTTTCCCCAGCTGGTCGACTGGGTGACCCAGGTCCGCAGCGACCAGATCGGGTGGAGCGGCCTGTTCAACTGCCGGGCCAAGGACGGCACCTACACCCCGACAGACATGATGGCACTCGCCCCCGACCCCAACGGACTGGTGGTGATCTTCACCAAAGACCGCAGCGCCCACCGCAGCCTCGCGGCGTAACCGGGCGGAAGGGCCCTGGAAGTCCGGCGCGACCATGGCCTCGTAGCTGCCGAGCACGCACCCTTGCCCTGGCGGTCAGGCTGGATCCGCGAATCAATCAGAATCGAATCTGGCTCACCCAATGACTGCCTCTGACAGCTCGGTGCGAGCTGATTCGATTCCGGACAGCGGTGGTGATGCCCGCCGGTATCGCGTCGGGCACACCGCCCGGCAGCCGCGGACGCTGGCGCACTCGATGCCGGTGATCTTGGGGCAGCCACACCCCAGGTTTCGCTGTGCAAGGGGTCATCGAGAGGTTCCCGAGAGGTCACCCGGAGAAACTCGGCGCCTGGAGGCGGTCAGAGCGATCGCACGAGACGCGGCCCGCGCAGGCTGCGGCCCGTCGTCTCACCTGGAACCGCCGGATCCTCCGACAACTCGTATCGACAACCTCATCCTGAAAGAAACGAACCAATGATCATCGCCTCCGGTTTCGGGGAGCAGGACCTGCTTGACGTCGTCGATGTGGCCGTGCGGGTCGTGGAGGCCGCTGGCGCCGTGGTCATCTTCGTGGGGGCAGTGATCGCCTTCGGACGGTTCTTTCGGGTGTCACTTCGCCGGGAGGGGATGGCACCATTCGCCCCGGTACGCCTGGACCTGGGCCGCTTCCTGGCCCTCGGACTCGAGTTCCAGCTCGCTGCCGACATCCTGCGCACCGCTGTGTCACCTAGTTTCACAGAGCTGGCACAGCTGGCCGCGATCGCAGCGATCCGGACGGCGCTGAACTTCTTCCTCGGCCGGGAGATCAAGGAGGAAAGCCAGCTCGTCCAGGCGGACCAGACGGCCGCCGCACAACGCGCGGACGGTCGCCCGGGTCCGGCGGTGAAGCCCGTTCGCGGAGTCAGGGCCAACCATGATGCTGGCCCCGTTCCCGAGGCCCAGCCGGCCTTCGGCCGGCCCGAGCCGGATGAGCACGCCTGATGATCACAATCGTGCACGACGCCGCCCTGGTCGTTACCGCCGCCGGGCTTGTCGTTGCCGTCGTGGCACTGGCCAGGACCCGGCGGATCCCGCTGTCGCTGGCCCTCCTGCTGGACTTCTTCACCGCGGCCAGCCTGCTCCGCCTAGCCGGCCCGCCAACCTGGTCAAGCCTCGCCGCCGCCGCTCTCACCATCACCATCCGCCAGCTCGCCAGCCGCGGCCTGCGCATCGCACAGCGCTCTGACCGCCTGAGCATCATGCACGGACGCCAACGAGCCTCGACCACCCGGGCTCATCTTCGCCATCGCTGAGCGAGCCTTACGGGCCGGACCGCTTAGCCGCAGCGTCCGCCGCGCGGGGCGGGGCAAGGTGGCGGCGAATGGCGCGACCTCGGCCAGGGTGGTGTCGAAGGCTGTCTCGAGCGGTGCGGTGGTGCGATACATCCGCGCAGACATCCCGGCACCGGACGGCGGAAACGACCCGAGGGCGGCCGCAAGGGCCAAAGGTACCGACGACGTGGGGTCCCGATCCCGACCACTGGCTGGGCGAAACGGCACCATCGGCGTTGGACGGCCATCTAACGCCGGGCACGCTTCCCATGGCGCGTGCCCCGCGGCGACACGCGCATCACGGGACTGCTACCACTCCGGGCTGCGAGCGTGAGCGCGCGTATGGCTGCGGGAATCGCGTTGCGGGGGCCCAGCCACCGTAGACATCTCTCGCCTGTCCGGTTGTGCAGGTCACGCCCCCGGGAGAACGTGGACGCCGCATGGGGTTCCCTCGGGCGCCCGGTCGTCGTAGCGTGTTGTGCAAGCTGCTGGGCGCGGTGAGCCACCGCCCGGGACATGTCACGCGACCATCACTACTGCCGCTGCTGCGGAAGGAGGGGCAGGCTGCGACCTTCGCCCTGTGGGAGCCGCCCCGCACCAGCGGGGTCCCGCCTATCTGGGAGGTGTAGCGATGAGCAAGGCGAAGGAGATCATGCATCGAGGCGCCGAGTGTGTCGCGGCGAGCGAGACATTGGAGACGGCTGCGCGCATGATGCGGGACAACCACGTCGGTTCCCTGCCGATCTGCGGGCTAGACAACCGGTTGCAGGGCATCATCACCGACCGTGACATCGTCGTAAAGTGCCTGGCCGAGGGCCGCGATCCCAAGAAGACCACGGCTGGTGATCTGGCCCAGGGGAAGCCGGTCTGGGTCGACGCCAACGCCGACGATGGCGACGTGCTCCGGCTCATGGAGGAGCACCACATCAGGCGACTGCCGGTCATCGAGGAACAGCAGATCATCGGCATGATCAGCGAAGCGGACCTGGCAACGCATCTGCCGGCGGCGAAGGTCGCCGAGTTCGCAGGCCGGATCTACTCGGCACCGCCGAGCCTGTAGCGCGGCCGGCGGTACGGGCCGTAACCCCACGAATCCGCGGGAACCCACCAGGCACCAACCCGGTGGGGTTTCGCGTCCGACAGGCGAATGCGCTGGCGGGCAGATCAGTGCCGGCGGGCCGGATCGGGTGAGCATCGGCTGGGCGCCATGCGGCTGCCCTGCTGTACTCGGGGATCCCCGGCGCGGCCACATCGTGGTTCGCTGCGATCAACCGGGATGTATCGAGACGTGCTACCGCCCAAGGCATGAGCCGCACGGCCTGCCCGGGTTCCAGCGGCATCACATCACCGCGGCGCTCATGTAGCCGCCAAGGGTGCTGCGGCGTGCCCGGTGTACAGATCGCGCCCCCGGGCCGCGGCGGTTGTTCGATGGAACTCGACCTCGGCAGCTGGCCGAAGCCGAGGCCAACCACCACCCTGAGCGCGCGACCCGCGCCCGGCTCGAACACGGCGCCATCGTCGCCGAGCTCCGTCGGATGACCTGGCCATGTTCGCGCCGCACATCGGTGACGAGGCCGAGAAGATGACCACCCTCGCCGGGTCCGCCGCCAAGCCCGCCGAGTACCGCAAGCGCGTGCTCAATCGGCTGATCCCGACCATCCTGCCCTACGAACTGCATACGCTGGGCGGCGATGTGCCGATCCCGGCGAGGCCTCGGAAGCGCGCCGAGTTCCCGTACTACAACGAGCCCAACACGGGCATCTAACCAGGTATGGCGTGCCGACGACGTGGCTGGCGGGGCTGGCCCGGCTGCCGAGCGGGCCGACCTGAGCTTGCCATGGAACTGATGCAGGCCGTGGCCGCCAATGACGAAGCCGCCGTGCGCCGTCGGCTCACATGACCCGACGATGAGGGAGACGCAGATGTCAAGGGAAGAGAACATCGCCGCACATGCCCACTGCCACGATCTCTTGGCCGCACGTGAGTTCGGCCGCCTCGGGGAGGTATTTGCCGCAAATGTCGTCGACCACGATCCGTCGTCTGACCAAGCTCCTGGCGTCGAGGGCGTCAAGCAGTTCTGGCGAGAATTCACGACGTCATTTCCGGACTTTCGCATGGAGGTAGACGCTCTGTCCGCCGACGAGGATTACGGCACGATGGTCTACCGTCTTTCCGGAACCCATCAAGGGGACTACATGGGCATCCCCCCGACCGGGAAACACTTCGAGGTCCGCGGTCTTCAGATGGGCAGGTTCGAAAATTCCGTGATCGCCGAGCGCTGGGGAAGCAGCGACAGCCTGGGCATTCTGTCACAGCTGGGGATCTCGGTGAAGGCTGCCTTAGCCGACGGACCGCCGGCGACCACCCCGTGATCAACTACACCGTCCAGCACGCAGCCGGCGGTGGCACGAACGTCATGGTTGCCGACGGGGCAGTGGCCGCGGCCGGCGCGAATTCCAGCGTGGTGGGCTACCACGACGCCATCACAACTGGCCAGGACACCGCCGTTCCCGGCGCCGGGGAGCAGCCAGCGAAGGAAGTGGTGGGCGAGGCTCCGGAAGCGGGGCGCGGTCGTCGCCTTCGCCACCGTCATCGGCGCTCTTGCCGGCGTCGCCCGCCTCATCATCGCGATCATGGTCGCGGCCGCTGGAATCCGTAAGCTGGCCTCTGGCGCGTCACATGATTACCGGGGTGCGCCCGCCTGAACGGGATGATTGCATCACCTTCACCGGGAACGGCGAGGAAGCGGAGCTGCGGCTGCGGCTGAACGCGCCGGCGCACAACGAGACGCAGGACCTTTACGTGTCCGGCCCGCTGAAGACCGGGCGGGTGATGGTGAAAGACGAGGATGTCTGCCTGCACTGCGGCCTGTGTGCCGAACGGTGCCCCACTGGCGCGTGGGATATGCAGCGCTTCCTGATCGATGTGGCACAGGCGGAGCACGCATGTTGCAGCTTACAGAACGCGTAACCGGTCTCCAGCGCGTCAACGACTTCGTCGTCAAGTTCGCCAACGTCAACGGATCGGGTTCGGCCAGCGCCAACACGCTGTTCGCGAAGTCGATCCTGCGCATGGGCGTGCCGGTGACCCCGCGCAACATCTTCCCCTCGAACATCCAGGGCCTGCCGACCTGGTACGAGGTGCGCGTGTCCGAGGCCGGCTATCTGGGCGCGCGCGGCGGCGGCGTGGACCTGATGGTGGCGATGAACCCGCAGACCTGGACGCAGGACATCGCGTCCATCGTGCCGGGCGGCTACCTGTTCTACGACAACACCAAGCCGATGCCGCCGTCGCGGTTCCGCGACGACATCGTGATCATCGGCGTGCCGCTGACCGAGATCACCAACAAGGCGTACACCGAATCGCGGCAGCGCCAGTTGTTCAAGAACATCGTCTATCTCGGCGCGCTGTCGGCGCTGCTGCAGATGGATGTGGCCGAGATCGAGAAGCTGCTGGGCGAGCAGTTCCGCGGCCGCGACAAGCTGGTGGCGGCGAACGTGCAGGCGCTGCACATGGGCCGCGACTGGGCGCTCGCCAACCTGGAATGCCCGATCGGGCTGACGTTGCGGCGCGCCAACACGGTGGGCGATCGCATCTTCATCGAGGGCAACGCCGCCGCCGCGCTCGGCGCGGTGTATGGCGGCGCCACGGTGTGCGCGTGGTATCCGATCACGCCGTCATCCTCGCTGGCCGAGGCGTTCACGCGCTACTGCAACCGCTATCGCGTCGATCCGCGAGACCAAGAAGAACAAGTTCGCCATCGTCCAGGCGGAGGACGAGCTGGCGTCGATCGGCATGGTGATCGGCGCGGCATGGAACGGCGCGCGGGCATTCACCGCGACCTCCGGGCCGGGCATCTCGCTGATGCAGGAATTCGTCGGCCTGGCGTATTTCGCGGAAATCCCCGCGGTGATCTTCGACGTGCAGCGCGCCGGCCCCTCCACCGGCATGCCGACGCGCACGCAGCAGACCGACATTCTGAGCTGCGCCTATGCCTCGCACGGCGACACCAAGCACGTGCTGCTGTTCCCGGAAGACCCGCACGAGTGCTTCGAGTTCGCCGCGCTGTCGTTCGACCTGGCGGACCGCCTTCAGACGCCGATCTTCATGATGCTCGATCTCGAGATCGGCATGAACGACCGGCTGTGCAAGCCGTTGACCTGGGACGACAGCCGCAAGCTTGACCGCGGCAAGGTGATGACCGCGGAGGAGCTGGAGGCCGGCAAGGATTTCGGCCGCTACCTCGACGTGGACGGCGACGGCATTCCGTATCGCACCTATCCCGGCACGCATCCGACGCGCGGCGCCTTCTTCACCCGCGGCACCTCGAAGGACCGCCGCGCGCGCTACAGCGAGGAAGGTCCCGACTACGCCGAGAACATGCTGCGGCTGTTGAAGAAGTTCGACACCGCCAAGCAGCTCGTGCCGCGTCCGGTGGCGCGTCCGGCGAAGCAACCGACGCGGTTGGGCGCGATCTATTTCGGCTCGACCAGCCCGGCGATGGACGAGGCCGACGAGATTCTGGCGGAGCGCGGCATCCACCTCGATCTGCTGCGCGTGCGCGGCTTCCCGTTCCACAACGACGTGAAGAACTTCATCAGCGACCACGACCAGCTTTTTGTGGTCGAGCAGAATCGCGACGGCGCAGTTGCGCACGCTGCTGATCAACGAACTGGAGATCGACCCCGCGCGGCTGACCCGCGTGCTGCACTTCGACGGCACGCCGATCACCGCGCGCTTCATCTCCGATGCGATCGCCGACAAGGTCGGCGAACTCAAGGTTGTCCCGTTCCGCAAGGCCGTGCCATGACCTTCATCCCCAAGCCCAAGCTGCACCATCCGGAGTTGCCGAAGAACTCCCTCGGCTACACACGGCGCGACTACGAGGGCGCGATCTCCACGCTGTGCGCCGGCTGCGGCCACGATTCGATCAGCGGCGCGATCGTGCGCGCCTGCTTCAACCTGGACCTGCCGCCGCATCGCATCGCCAAGCTGTCCGGCATCGGCTGCTCGTCCAAGACGCCGACCTACTTCCTTGGCGCCTCGCATGGGTTCAACTCGGTGCACGGACGCATGCCGTCGGTGCTCACCGGCGCCAACCTGGCGAACCGCGACCTGATCTATCTGGGCGTGTCCGGCGACGGCGACAGCGCCTCGATCGGCATCGGCCAGTTCGCGCACATCATGCGGCGCGGCGTGAACATGACCTATATCGTCGAGAACAACGGCGTGTACGGCCTGACCAAGGGGCAGTTCTCCGCCACCTCGGATCGCGGCGCCAAGAGCCGGCGCGGCGTCGAGAACACCGATGCGGCGATCGACCTGGTCGGCATGGCGCTGCAGCTCGGCGCCACCTTCGTCGCGCGCAGCTTCTCCGGCGACAAGGACCAGCTCATCCCGCTGATCGAGGCCGCGCTGAAGCACCAGGGCGCCGCGTTCATCGATTGCATCTCGCCGTGTGTGGCGTTCAACAACCACGAAGGCTCGCACACCAGCTTCGACTATGTGCGCGAGCATAATCTGGCGGTGAACTACCTCGACGTGATCACCGGACGCGAGGAGATCACGGTGGAATACGCCGCCGGCACGGTGGAGATGGTGAAGCAGCATGACGGCTCCGTCCTGCGGCTGCGCAAGCTCGCCAACGATTACGACGTGCATGACCGCATCGCCGCGATGACCTACCTCCAGGAGCGGCAAGCGGCAGGCGAGATCGTCACCGGCCTGCTGTATGTCGATCCGGATCCGGTGGACCTGCACAAGCACATGAACACGGTGACGGTGCCGTTCAACGAAATGGACGAAGCGGCGCTGTGCCCGGGTTCCGCGGCGCTGGAGAAATTGAACGCGTCGCTCCGCTAGCCTTCTCGCGAAAGAACCACCATGCTGAACATCACCCGGCGCGCCGTGCTCGGAACACTGGCTGCGGCGCCGTCTGCCATGCCCGGAATAATCCGCGCGCAGAGCACATCCAAACCGGTGCGCATCGGTCTGCTCAGCGATATGGGCGGCCCGTATCGCGATGTCGGCGGACCCGGCAACCGCGCTTGCCGTCGAACTGGCGATCGAGGATTTCGGCGGTTCGGTGCTGGGCAGGCCGATCGAGGTGCTACAGGCCGACGACCAGAACAAACCCGACGTGGCGAGTTCGCTGGCACGCGAATGGATCGACAACCAGGGCGTCGACGTGCTTGCCGATGGCGCCGCTTCTTCGGCAGGCCTCGCCATTCAGCAGGTCTGCCGCGAGAAGAAGCGCATCTATCTGATCACCGGCCCGGCGACGTCCGACATGACCGGCAAGCAATGCTCGCCGTATGGCATCCACTTCGCCTACGACACCTACGCACTGTCGCATGGCACGGGCACTGCGTTGACCAAGGCCGGTGGCGATAGCTGGTTCTTCATCACCGCCGACTATGCATTCGGCTATGCATTGGAACGCGACACGATCGCGGCCGTGCAGGCGGCGGGCGGAAAGGTGCTCGGAACGGTAAGAGCGCCGCTGGGTACTGCGGATTTCTCAAGCTACCTGGTGCAGGCGAAGGCGTCGGGCGCCAAGGTGTTCGGCTTCGCCAACGCCGGCACCGACCTGCAGAACTGCATCAAGCAGGCCGCCGAGTTCGGCCTGTCGCAGGGCGGCACGCGCATGGCGACGCTGCTGATGGCGATCAATGACGTGCACTCGCTCGGGCAGAAGACGTGCGAGGGGCTGGTATACACCGACTCGTTCTATTGGGACATGACCGACAAGACGCGCGCCTGGTCGAAGCGGTGGAGCGCCAAGATGAACGGCATGGTTCCCGGCCTGCTGCATGCCGCGAACTACTGCGCGGCGACCCATTGGCTGAAGTCGGTGAAGGCCGCCGGCACCACCGACGCCGACGCGGTGGTGGCGAAGATGAAGGCGACGCCGGTCAATGACATGTACAACACGAATGTGCAGGTTCGCGAGGATGGCCGGGTGATGCACGTGATGCATCTGTGGCAGGTCAAGCCGGTGGCCGAGTCGAAATATCCTTATGATTACTGCAAGGAAGTCGTCACGATCCCGCCGGACCAGGCGTGGCGCCCGCTCGCCGAAGGCGGCTGCCCGCTGGTGAAGGCGTAGGCCCCCCAATCCCGTCCGCAACCGGAGGGGAGGACACCGCCGGCTACTTCAGCAGCGCCGCCTCGATCCGCTCGCGGGTGAACGGCATGTCGCGGATGCGCGCGCCCGAGTGCGTGCGCCACCGCGTTGCCGATCGCGGCCGCGGTCGGACCGAACGAACATTCGCCCATGCCCAGCGTCGGCAGGTCCGGCGCATGGATGATCTCGGTGTCGATCTCCGGCACTTCGGAAAATCCCAGGATCGGATAGCCCGCCCAGTCGAGCGACGTGATCCCGTCGCCTTCCATCCGCACCTGTTCCTTCAGCACCATGCTTGCCGCCTGCACGATGCCGCCCTCAAGCTGATTGCGCGCACCGTCGGGATTGATCACCAGCCCCGCATCGGCCGCGCACCAGATGCGGCGCAGTCGCACCTCCTGATCGACATCGAGCTCCACGGCGACAGCGCAATAGGCGGCGCGGTTCTTGTATTGCGCCCAGCCGAGGCCCAGCCCGCGCCCGCTGCCTGCCGGCCCACGCGACGACCAGCCGCAACGCTGTGCGATGTTCTCCACCAACCGCCGTGCGCGCGGATCGGACAGCACGGACAGCCGGTATTCCACCGGATCGACGCCTGCTCGTTCCGCCAACTCGTCCATGAAGCACTCGATCGCGAACACGTTCGGCAATGCACCGAGACCGCGCAGCGCCGATGTCCGCACCGGCGCGCGCAGGACCAGATGGTGCACCACCCGCCTTGCCGCAAAGTCGTAGAGCGGAAACGCGTTGCGCGTGCCGCCGCCGCCATTGGCTTCCGGCGGATCGGTCGGCCGCGGTTCCGGAGGCGGTGTCGGCAGCGCCTCATGGGTCAGCAGATTGCCGCCGCTGCTCGGCCGCTGCACATGCGTCGGCGACCAGATATCCGCAGTCCAGTCCACGGGTTTTCCCGTCTCGTCCAGCGCGGCGCGCAGCGTGATGTGCATCGCCGGGCCGACGGGTTCGAAGCCGAACTCCTCCTCGCGGCGCCACTGCACGCGGATAGAGTGGTCGGGGATCTGCATTGCGATCACTGCGGCATCCACCGCGGCGTCGTCCGCACCGTTGTGCCCATAACAGCCCGCGCCATGAGCATGCCGCACCGTTATCGTGTCCTGCGCGATGCCCAGTACGCTCGCGAGCGCCGTGCGCAGCGGATAGACCCCTTGCGTGTGCGACCACACCGACAGATGCCCGTTGCGGTATTCGGCCAGCGCACAGGACGGCCCCATCGAGGCATGCGCGACATAGGGCCGGGAGTAGCTTGCGGTCACCACATTCGCGGTCTCGGCCGCCGGCAGCGCATCGCCCAGCACGCGGTCATTGGATGGCTGGCCGACCAGCCACGCCGCCTCCTGCTGATCGGGCGTGATCCGCGGCACGTTGTCCCACTTCGCGTGCAACGGCGCGGCCGCGGCGGCACGCTGCACCACCGCCTCATCGTCGCCGACGAACGCGACGAATTCGCCCACCCGCACCACGCGAAACTCGCCGCGTTCCGCCCGCCGCAGCGCCGCCTCGTCCAGCGACGCAAGACGCGCGCCGCGACATGGCTGGCGTAGAATGCGCGCGTGCAGCATGTCAGGCCGCGTCATGTCGTGAATGAACCCGCTGCCCGACAGCTTCGCCGGCAGATCACGCCGCGGCAGCGGCTGGCCGACATAGCGATAAGCCGTATGCGGCTTCGGTGTCGCATTGCCCTCGATATCGCGCGCAAAATCCTCGGCGGTGGTGAAATTCCAGTAGTCATGCCCGGTCGGCGCATCGCCGCGGCGGAACACGCCGTTCTCCACCGTCAGTTCCGCCGGGCTGCAATTCAGCCGTTGCGCCAACCGGTCCAGCACACGCGCGCGCAGCTCCGCCGAGACCAGCCGCACGGAACGCCCGGATACCTCGATCGACTGGCTGCCTGTGGTCTGGCCTTCGTCGGGCGCTTCCTCGGTGTCACCCGAAAGCACGGCGATGCGCTCCGGCGCCACGTCGAGTTCATCGGCGGCGATCTGTGCCAGCGCGGTAACATTGCCCTGACCCAGCTCTACCTTGCCGACCGCGAGGCGCACGGTGCGATCCGGCTCGAAGCGGATCCACTGCTCCATCCGGCGGTTGTTCTGGATCGACAGCGGTAGCGAGTCGCTCATCAGCCCTGCCCTCCCCGCAACATGGCGGCAGCATTCTCCACCGCGCGCAGGATTCGCGGGTGCGCACCGCAGCGACAGAGGTTCTTGTCGAGCGCCGTCGCGATATCGGCGCGCGTCGGCGACGGATTGCGGTCCAGCAGCGCCTTGGCGCTGATCACGATGCCGGACAGACAGTAGCCGCATTGCCCCGCCTGCTCATCCAGGAAGGCCTGCTGGAGCGGATGCGGCTGTGCCGCGGTGCCAAGTCCCTCGATCGTGGTGACGCTGCGACCGGCGACAGTGCCGACCTCGCGCGAACACGCGTAGATCGGCTCTCCGTCGAGCAGCACCATGCAACTGCCGCACTGCTCCAGACCGCAACCGTAGCGCGCGCCCTTCAGGTCGAGCTGATTGCGCAGCACATCGAGCAGCGGGGTCGTCTCGAGCGCCGACACGCGCACCGGCCGGCCGTTCACCGTGAGTGCGATAACCTGCGCCATGGCTCAGGCCGACCGGCGCTGGACATTGTCGCTGCGCACCGGAATGCCGGTCTGCTCGTAGCAGACCTGCGCCAGTGCGGCGACCCCCTCGCGGATCACCTCCTTCGACGGCAGCGCGAAACACAGACGCATATACGACTTCGCCGGCTCCGGATTGCACACCCACTCGGGCCCCGGATTGAACAGGATGCCGGCATCCGCCGCCGGCTTCACCAGCTTGCGGACGTCAACGCTGTCCGGAAGTTTGAGCCACAGAAAGATGCCGCCCTGCGGCTTCCACAGATCGGCGGTCGTGCCGAACTCACGCTCCACCGCCTCCACCATCGTGTCCAGCTTGTCCTTCAGCACACCGGTCAGCGCACCGACATGCTTGTCGAAGGACTTCGAGAAATATTCGGCGACGATCATCTGGTCGAGCGCGCCGGTGCCGCTGTCGGGCTTGCAGGCGATCATGCGCGACAGCACCGGCCACTCCGACACCGCATAGCCGACGCGCAGCGCCGGCGCGAGCGTCTTGGAGAACGAGCCGATATGGACGACCTGCTTCGGGTCCATCGCGTACAGCGACGGCGGCGCGCCACCCGCCCAGACCAGATCGGCGTAGCACTCGTCCTCGAAGATCGGCACGCCACACTGACGTGCGAGTGCCAGCAACTGCTGGCGCCGTTCCAGCGGCATGATGCTGCCGGTCGGGTTCTGAATCGTCGGAATCGTGTAGATGTATTTCGGCGTCACGCCCTTCTGCTTCAGTTCTTCCAGCGTGGACGCCAGCACGTCCAGGCGCATCCCCTCCTCGTCCAACGGAATGCCGATGATCTCGGCGCCGACGCGCCTGAAGCGATTGATCGCGCCCGCGTAGCAGAACTCCTCCAGGATCACCGTGTCGCCGGGATCGACGAACATGCGGCTGATGATGTCGATGCCCTGACCGGACCCCGTGGTTACCAGCACATCGTCGCGGCTGATCTTCATGCCGCGGTGGCGGTTCAGCTTGTCGGCAACCATCTCGCGCAGGCCAACGAAACCCTGCGGCCCCTGCGCCAGATTGTACATGGCCAGCTTCGAACCTTCGCGCCGCAGCACCGACGCGGTGGCCTCGATCAGTCCCTCGATCGGAATCCGTTCCGGATCATTGTGGCCGCCGACGAAATTGTATTTCGGAAAGCCACCGAAGCGCGGCGATGGGTCGGGCAGTCCCTTGGCAAAGCGGGACGTGAGATCGAATGCGGCGCTCATGATCGTTCCTCCGGTCGGCGTCAGCAAAGGCTCGCATGGCGGCAACACGGCGTGCAAGGGGAGAGCACCCCTGGCAGACCGCCGCCACCACGCCCATCTACGCGGCAGATCGGAGGACAGGCCATGCACAAACCCAGGATGGTGGGGATGAACCATGTCGCGATCGAGGTCGGCGACATCGAGGAGGCCCTGGCCTTTTATGGCCGAATCTTCGACTTCAGGCTGCGCGGCAAGGGCAAGACCAACGCCTTCATCGACATGGGCGACCAGTTCATAAACCTGACGCAGGTCAGCACGGAACACCGCGACAGCCCACGCCATTTTGGCTTGGTGGTGGACGACCGCAGCGCGGTGCGCGATCTGGTCAAGGCAGCGGGCGGCGAATTGCTCGATGGCCCGTTCCTGGATTTCCTCGATCCGTGGGGCAATCGGGTCGAGGTGGTCGCCTACAGCGACATCCAGTTCACCAAGGCGCCGCACGTCATGCGCGGCATGGACCTCAGGCTGGACAAGACCGACAAGGCGCTACGCGAACTGGCCCAGAAGGGCATGGCGCCCGACGCGGACTGACGCCGCGCGCGGTTCGCTGCGATACTGCGCGCAACGCAGCCGCAAGGACCGTGACCAGCATGGCAACGCCGCTTCTGTTCGAGCCGATCAGTTTCCGCTCCGTCACCGCGCGCAACCGCATCGTGGTGTCGCCGATGTGCCAGTACTCCGCCGTCGATGGTCTCGGCGATGACTGGCACGTGCAGCATCTCGGCGCGCGAGCGATGGGCGGCGCCGGCATCGTGTTCACCGAAGCGACGCATGTCTCGGCGATCGGCCGCATCACGCCGTACTGCCTCGGTCTGTGGAACGCGCAGCATCAGGCGCTGCTGGCGCGGCTCGCGGCGATCATCGGCCGCGGCGGCGCGGTGCCCGGCATCCAGCTCGCGCACGCCGGACGCAAGGCGAGCACCACGCGCACATGGGAAGGCAGCAAGCCGATCGCGCCGCACGACGGTGGCTGGGTGCCGGTCGGCCCCAGTCCGATCGCGTTCCACCCGGGAGAAGTCGATCCCCACGCGCTCACGTCCGGCGAGATCGCCGACGTCGCCGGGCAATTCGCCACCGCGGCACGGATGGCACGCGAAGCCGGCATGCGGGTGGTCGAGATCCACGCCGCGCACGGCTACCTGCTGCACTCGTTCCTCTCACCGATCACCAACCACCGCAATGACGGCTACGGCGGCGATCTCGCGGGGCGCAGCCGGTTCCTGATGGAGACGTTGAACGCGGTGCGCAGCGAGTGGCCCGCTGATCTGCCGCTGTTCGTGCGCCTGTCCTGCGCCGACTATCTGCCGGGCGGCCTCACCATCGACGACACCGTCTCGCTGTGCCGCGAACTGGCGGCGCGCGGCGACGTGGACCTGATCGACTGCTCCTCGGGCGGGATCTCGCCCGATGTCCGCATCCCTACGCACCCCGGCTATCAGGTGCCGTTCGCGGACCGCATCCGGCGCGACGCAGGCATCGCCACCGGCGCGGTCGGGCTGATCACCGAACCGACCCACGCGGCGGAAATCGTTGCCAACGGACGCGCCGATCTGGTGTTCGTCGCGCGCGTCCTGCTGGCGGACCCGGCGTGGCCGGTACGCGCGGCGCGGACGCTCGGCGTCAAGCCCGAGCTTCCGCCACCCTACTGGCGCGCCACACTCGCCTGACGCGCCATGACAATACCCCGCGAGGCGAACAGTCCCGCCACAATCGGCCGCCTATTTCAGCACCTGTCCGCAAGGGAGAAGTCCGCCATGACAAAGACACTCGTCCAGCGTGCCGCCCCACTGCTGGCCACCACATTGCTGTTCGCCGCTCCGGCCTTCGCACAGACGCAGTCCCAAACCGCGCCGGACCAGTCCAGCATTCCCTCGGGCACCAGCCAGAAGGCAACGCCGCACGGTAGCCGCGCAGCGTCCGCCAGGCGGCCCGGCGAGACGATCGAAAGCCTGGTCGAACGGCGTATCGCCGACCTGCACAGCAGGCTGCACATCACGCCGCAGCAGACCCAGCAATGGGACCAGTTCGCCCAGGTGATGCGCGACAATGCCAAGGCGATGGAAACAATCTACCAGCAGCGCGCCGAGAAGCTGGGCTCCATGACGGCGGTCGACAACATGCAGTCCTATGCGCAGATCGAGCAGGAGCGCGCGCAGGACATGCAGAAGCTCGTGCCGGCCTTCCAGACGCTGTACGGCTCGCTGTCCGATCAGCAGAAGAAGACGGCCGACCAGATGTTCCGCGACTATGCGGCGAACGATCACGCCCACCATCAGGCGGCCGCCCGCTAACGGCGAGGCACTGGCCTTTGCGCGGCGCCGGCGCTATATGCCAGCGCTCGCGCTGCCGGTCGGTATCGGCGGCGCCAGCAGGAGCAGCGCCATGAAGCCGGGCATCCACCCCGCCTACCACGAGATCACCGTCGTGATGACCGACGGCACCCAGTTCAAGACACGCTCATGCTACGGCAAGCACGGGCGACACGCTGCGACTGGACATCGACCCGAAGTCGCATCCGGCCTGGACCGGCCAGCATCGCATCATCGACAGCGGCGGCCAGGTCGCCAAGTTCAACAAGAAATTCGCCGGCCTCGGGATCAAGAAGTAGCCAGACCGGAACTGCGACTTCTCGCCGCGCCGCCCCTCTTGAACCGAGGGGCGGCGCTTGCCATTTCGATAGGTGTCCGGAACGCCCTGTCGGGGTTCCGGAGAGTTGAACGGGCCGGCCCATTCGGGCGGTCCAACATCGTGACCTTGCTGAAGCAGGAGGTTTTGCCATGACGACTTTCGATTTTGCCCCATTGTTCCGTACCGCCATCGGTTTCGACCGTTTGGCCCGTCTGATGGATACGGCGACGTCCGCCGCGGATGCATCGAGCTACCCTCCCTACAACATCGAGAAGACCGGCGAGGACACCTACCGCCTGACCATGGCGGTGGCTGGATTCCGGCCGGAGGAGCTGGACCTTGTCGTGAAGGACAACACGCTGGTGGTGTCCGGCAAGGCGAACGGCGAAGGGCAGAAGGGTGAGATGCTGTATCGCGGCATCGCCGGCCGCGCCTTCGAGCGCCGGTTCGTGCTTGCCGACCACATCGTGGTCGATGGCGCGGACCTGCAGAACGGGCTGCTGCATATCGGCCTGAAGCGCGTGGTGCCCGAGGCGCTGAAGCCGCGCCGCATCGCTGTCGGCAACGGCTCCGCGCGGTTGCCAACGACATCCCTGCCGTGAAGGCAGCCTGACGCACTGACGGGGACATGCAACGGGAAGGGGCCGGTTCGCCGGCCCTTTTCTTTTGCCGGTCAGGGCTTGCGGAAGAACGCATCGGCGGCGCTGCGATGCCCCTGTTTGCGGTCGATGTCGGCCTCCACGCGGGCGATCTCGGCCTTCAGTTCGTCGATGTAGTCGCGCAGCTCCGCGATCCCCAGCGTGTCCAGCATCAGTTTCTCCAGCCGCACCCGCTTGCGGACCGGGCCGTCGTCCTCTTCCATCATCGCCTGCCTCCCATGCGGAACATCCAGCATAATCCTGGCTGGCGCCCTTGACCCACCCTCAAGCGGTTGTCATATCCGCCAGCCATGACACTGCCGCTGATGCCAAAGGCCACCGCCGTGTGGCTGATCGAGAAGACCGCACTCACGTTCACGCAGATTGCCGACTTCTGCGGCATGCACCCGCTCGAGGTACAGGCGATCGCCGACGGCGAGGTCGCGCAGGGTATCGTCGGCTATGACCCGATCGCCAACGGCCAGCTCACCGCCGATGAGATCCGCCGCGCGGAAGGCGATCCGGAGATCCGTTTGCGGCTGGCACCCACCGCGCTGCCGGCGCCCAAGCGCCTGCGCGGCTCGCGCTACACCCCGGTGGCGAAGCGCAATGACCGGCCGGATGCGATCGCCTTCCTGATCCGGAGCTACCCGCAGCTCTCCGAGGCGCAGGTCTCCAAACTACTCGGCACCACCAAGGACACGATCCAAAAGGTGCGCGAGCGCACGCACTGGAACAGCGCAAACATCAAGCCGCGCGATCCAGTGATCCTGGGACTGTGCAGCCAGACGGACCTGAACGCCGCCATTGCGCAGGCAAACGAGCGGCTGGAGCGGGAGGGCCGCGCCGTCCCGCCGCCACCGGTGCCGGAGACCGACGAGGTCGCGTGAAGCCTACTCCGTCTGGGTGCGGAGCCGCTCCATTTCCTCCTTGACCCGCAGCTTTTCGATCTTCAGGCGCGTGAGAGTCTCGCTGTCGGGCCTAGGTCGCTGGTCCTCGTCGGCGATGCGGAGTTCGAGCGCGGCATGGCGCTCCTTCAGGGCATCGAGACGGGCCTGCAAAGTCATGGACCTCCTCCGCTCAACGTCGACCGTTGGGGCATGGTAACCCGATTGACATGGTCAGGGCCAAGACGAATCTACCCCCGAGGGACTGGGTGCCGGCTGCACTTTCGTGGTATTGACCCCGGATGCTGACAGATCGGGACTCGCTGCTGCGGAAGCTGCACGAACTCCGCAGCGAGCATCGTGATCTCGACACAGTGATCACGCGCCTGGCGGAGCAGGGCGCGGCCGATCAGTTGCACCTGCAACGGCTCAAGAAGCGCAAACTGATGCTGAAGGACGAGATCTCCTGGCTGGAGAGCCGGCTGATCCCGGACAGTATCGCCTGATGGGCCCGGTCGTCGGCCTCATCATGGGCAGCCAGTCCGATTGGGACACGCTGAGCCACGCGGCGGAGATGCTGGAACGGCTGGCGGTGCCGCACGAGACGCGCATCATTTCGGCGCACCGGACTCCCGGATCGGTTGCGAAAGTATGCCACCGGAGCGCGGGCTCGCGGCCTGAAGGTGATCATAGCCGGCGCTGGCGGTGCTGCTCACCTGCCCGGAATGTGCGCCGCCTGGACCCCGCTGCCGGTGCTTGGTGTTCCGGTGGAATCCCACAGTCTCAAGGGGATGGACAGCCTTCTCTCGATCGCGCAGATGCCAGCCGGCGTGCCGGTCGGAACGCTCGCGATCGGGCGGGCGGGCGCGGTGAACGCCGCCCTGCTCGCCGCCGCGATCCTCGCCACTGCCGACGCGGCGCTGGCCGGGCGGCTCGACAAGCTGCGCGAGGAGCAGACCAAGGCCGTGGCCGAAGCACCCGAATGACTCTGCCGCTACCGCCGAACTCCACGATCGGCCTGGTCGGCGGCGGCCAGCTGGGCCGGATGTCCGCACTCGCCGCCGCCCGGCTTGGCTATCGCTGCCACATCCTGACAAGGGAGAAGGACAGCCCGGCCAGCCAGGTTTCCGCCGCGACCACGATCAGCGACTATCATGCGCCGGCCGGCCTGCGCGAATTCGCCGCTTCGGTCGATGTGATCAGCTTCGAGTTCGAGAATGTAAGCGCCGAAGGCCTTGATCTTCTTGCATCCCTGAAGCCTGTCCGGCCGTCCTCCGAGATCCTGCGGACCAGCCAGGATCGCGTCCTCGAGAAGACCTTCCTGAACGGCGCAGGCGCACCGACGGCGCCATGGGCAGCGGTCGATAGCCTCGAGGCACTGACCGCCGCAGTTGATCGCATCGGACTGCCGGCGGTGCTGAAGACCACGCGCCTGGGTTACGACGGTAAAGGGCAGGCAATGCTGCGACAGCCCGCCGACATTGCATCAGCATTCGCAGAATTATCGCCTAAACCTTTGATACTGGAAGGTTTCATCGACTTCGAGCGGGAGATCAGCGTCATCGCGGCGCGCGGTGCGGATGGTGCCTACGCCGCCTTCGACACCGTCGAGAACCGCCATCGAAACCACATCCTCGATCTGACACTGGCCCCAGCGCGCATCGCCGAACCGGTCGACCGGCAGGCGCAGGCGCTCGCACGGCGCATCGCCGATGCCTTGGATCTGGTCGGGGTTCTCGCGGTGGAGATGTTCGTCGATCGCGACGGAAGCGTGCTGGTGAACGAGATTGCGCCGCGTCCTCACAATTCCGGCCACTGGACGATCGATGCCTGCCCGGCGAGCCAGTTCGAACTGCACATCCGGGCCATCGCCGGGCTGCCGCTGCCGCCGGCCATGCGCCACTCCGACGCGGTGATGAAGAACCTGGTCGGCCCGGAGGAGGCCGCGCTGTGGCCGGAAATCCTTGCCGCGCCGGGGCTTATCCCGCATCTCTACGGCAAGCTCGAGGCGCGGCCCGGGCGCAAGATGGGGCATGTCACGCGGCTGTTTCCACGGGGCTCGCTGCCGGGCGAATTCGGTATCGCGGCGGCGCTGGGACCGGCCATGCCGCGCGCCACACGCGGCGGTTAGGCGATCGGACGCGCGCACGCAGCGCTCGAACACCGACAGGTCCTTCCAGCGATCCGCCGCGGCGATGTCATCGACGATCAGGCTGCCGCCGGACGCCACAATGCCCGCCTCGACCATCAGATTGTCGAACCGGCCGAACTGCTCGATCAGCAGGCCCTCGGCATCGCGCAGCGACCCGTCGGACGCGGCAACGACACCGCCTTGCCCAGCGACGAAGTCCATTGTGCGCCGGGTGAACCCGGTGGCCGTCGTCGCATAGGCGAATACCGGCCTGTTCAGAGCGCGCATGAACGCCACCTCGTAAACCGTTCCGGCATCGGCGCTCGGCCCGCGGAACGGCGTCAGATTGGCGATCATCAGATCGCAGGACCGAATGTGTGCCTCGTTGCGCAATGCGATGCGCCGCCACTCGGGCAACTCCGCCCAATGCGCCGGCTCGTCCGGCAAAGCGTCGAGCGGCGACACCCCGATCAGCCCGTGCCGCGCGCAGATCGCCTTCTTGCGTTCGGCCCACCCCATGGCGTCCGGCAGGAAGATGTCCGGACCGGCCAGGTAGGCCCGCAACAGGGTCAGCCGAGCGCGGCGACACCGGGCAGGGTCTTGCCCTCCAGCCATTCCAGGAAGGCGCCGCCCGCCGTCGAGACGTAGCTCATGCGGTCGAGCACGCCGGCGTGCCGCAAAGCCGAGACGGTATCGCCGCCGCCGGCGACGCTGCGCAGCGCGCCCTTGCCGGTGGCCTCCGCCACGGCCTTGGCAAACGCCGTCGTGGCCGCGTCGAACGGCGGCGTCTCGAAGGCGCCCAGCGGCCCGTTCCACACCACGCGTGCGCCAGCCCGCCAGGTGCCGGATCAGCGCCGCGACCGTCGCCGGGCCGACATCGAGGATCATCGCATCGGCCGGCACCGCGGTGACCGGCACGGTCTGCGTTGCCACGCCCGGCTTCAGTTCGTCGGCCACAACGGCGTCGCTCGGCAGCACGATCTCGCAGCCCGCCGTCCTGGCGCGCGCCAGGATGTCGAGCGCGGTCGCATGCATTTCGGCTTCCTGCAGCGAGCGGCCGACCGACAAGCCCTGCGCCGCCAGGAAGGTGTTGGCCATCGCGCCGCCGATCACCAGCGCGTTCACCTTGCCGACGAGGTTGCCGAGCAGATCGAGCTTGGTGGACACCTTGGCGCCGCCGACGATCGCAGCGACCGGACGCACGGGGTTGCCGAGAGCCGCGTCCAGCGCCTCCAGTTCCGCCTGCATCAGCCGGCCGGCATAGGCGGGCAGCAGATGCGCCACGCCCTCGGTGCTGGCGTGCGCGCGATGCGCCGCGGAGAAGGCGTCGTTCACGTAGATGTCCGCGAGCTTCGCGAGTTCGGCGGCGAAGCCCGGATCGTTCTTCTCCTCCGCCGGCGTGGAAGCGGGTGTTCTCCAGCACCAGCACGTCGCCGCGCGCCATGCGATCGACCGCCTGCTGGGCGGCCACGCCGATGCAGTCCTCGGCGAAGCGGACGCGCTGTCCCAGCACCTCGCCCAGCGCGGTGGCAACCGGCGCCAGCGACATCTCCGGCACGCGCTTGCCCTTCGGCCGGTCGAAGTGGCTGCACACGATGACCTTGGCGCCCTTGGCGACCAACTCGCGGATCGTCGGCGTCAGGCGTTCGATGCGCGTCAGGTCGCTGATCTTGCCGTCGCGAACCGGCACGTTCAGGTCGGCGCGGAGAAGGACGCGCTTGCCGGCCACATCGGCGCCGTCGAGGGTGCGGAAGGACATTGGGCTGTCTCCGGCGGACAGAAAAAATAAGGGGCGGTGGACCAGCAGGCCCCCTGCCCCAGCCTCCCTCCCGCAAGGGGAGGGAGAAGCATCAGGGCGTTACAGGCTGCCGAACAGCGCCGCCGTGTCGGACATGCGGTTCGAGAAGCCCCACTCGTTGTCGTACCAGCCCATCACGCGGACCAGCGCACCATCGACCACCGCGGTCTGCGTCGCATCGAATGTGCAGGACGCCGGGCTGTGGTTGAAATCGACGCTGACCAGCGGCTCGGTGTTGTAGTCGAGGATGCCGCGCAGCGCGCCCTTCGACGCGTCCAGCATCGCCGCGTTGACCTGGTCCTTGGTCGGCCGGCTTCTTCAGGTTCACGTCCAGCGACACCAGCGACACGTTCGGCGTCGGAATGCGGATCGCGGTGCCGTCCAGCTTGCCCTTCAGCTCCGGCATCACCAGGCCGACCGCGCGCGCCGCTCCGGTCGAGGTCGGGATCGCCGACACCGCCGCGGCACGCGCGCGATGCAGGTCCTTGTGCAGCGTGTCGACGGTGTTCTGGTCGCCGGTATAGGCGTGGATGGTGACCATGTAGCCGCGCTCGATGCCGAAGCTGTCGTGCAGCACCTTGGCCATCGGCGCCAGGCAGTTCGTCGTGCACGACGCGTTGGAGATCACCGTCATGTCCTTGGTGATCGACCTTGTGGTTCACGCCATAGACGATGGTCGCATCGACATGGTCGCCCGGCGCCGAGATCAGCACCTTGCGCGCGCCCGCGGTGAGCAGCGCCGACGCCTTCTCCTTGCTGGTGAAGATGCCGGTGCACTCCATCGCGACATCGACGCCCTGGCATACGGCACCTTGGTCGGATCGCGTTCGGCCGACACCTTGATCGGCCCCCAGGCGCGGCCGCCATAGCGGATGGTGATGGTGTCGCCCGACACCTCGAGCTGGCCGGGGAAGCGGCCATGCACGCTGTCGTAGTGGAACAGGTGCGCGTTGGCCTCGGTGCTGCCGAGGTCGTTGATCGCGACCGGCACGAGGTCGTCGCGACCGCTCTCGACCATCGCGCGCAGCACCAGGCGGCCGATACGTCCAAATCCGTTGATGGCGACCTTCACGGGCATGGTTGCATTCCTTCTCTGCTGGTTCAGCCCCTCAGCCGAGCCGCTTGCGGACCGCGGCGACGATGGCGTCGGGGGTGATACCGAAGTGTTTGTAAAGATCTTCATAAGGCGCCGAGGCTCCGAAGCCGGTCATGCCGATGAAAACGCCGTCATTGCCAAGCCAGCGCTCCCAGCCGAACCCGCAGGCGGCCTCGATGCCGACCCGCGGCGCGGTCCCCAGCACCTGCGCACGATACGCTTCATCCTGTTGCGAGAACAACTCCCAGCAGGGCAGCGACACCACGGCGGCGGCGACCCCCTCGGCGGCCAGGGCGGCGCGCGCGTCCATGGCGATCGACACCTCGGAGCCGGTGGCGATCAGCGTCGCCGCGCGCGGCCCGTCGGCCTCGGCCAGCACGTAGCCGCCGCGGGCGCAGCGGTTCTCGGCGGTGTCGGTGCGCATCGTCGGCAGCGCCTGGCGCGACAGCACCAGCAGGCTGGGGCCGTCGTTGCGGCGGATCGCCAGTTCCCAGCACTCCGCCACCTCCATCGCGTCGGCCGGGCGGTAGACGTGCAGGTGCGGCATGGCGCGCAGGCTGGCGAGGTGCTCGATCGGCTGGTGCGTCGGCCCGTCCTCGCCGAGGCCGATGGAATCGTGCGTCAGCACGTGGATGACATGGGCGCGCGTGATGGCGCCGATGCGGATCGCCGGGCGCATGTAGTCGGTGAAGACGAAGAACGTGCCGGTGTAGGGGATCAGGCCGCCGTGCAGCGCCATGCCGTTGGCGGCCGCGCACATGCCGTGCTCGCGCACGCCGTAGTGGATGTAGCGGCCGGCGAAGTTGCCGGCGCTCACCGTGCCCATGGCCTTGACGAAGGTCAGGTTGGAGCCGGTCAGGTCGGCCGAGCCGCCGACCAGTTCCGGCGTCGCCGGCACCAGCGCCTCCAGCGCCTTCTGGCTGGACTGGCGCGTGGCCATCTTCGGCCTGGTGTCGGCGATCTCCTGCTTCAGCGCCGCGACCGCCTCGTGCCAGTTGTCCGGCAGCCTGCCGGCCATCACGCGCTCGAACTCGGCGCGCATGTTGTTGTGCGCGAGGCGCTTGAGCCAGGCGCGGCGGGCGCCGGCGCCGCGGCTGCCGGCGGCGCGCCAGCGCTCCAGCAGTTCGTCCGGCACGGTGAACGGCGGCTCGTGCCAGCCCAGCGCGGCCTTCGCCGCCGCCGCTTCCTGGCGCGCCGAGCGGCGAGCCGTGCGTGGCGGCGGTGCCGGCCTTGGTCGGCGCGCCGAGGCCGATGATGGTGCGGCAGGCGATCAGGGTCGGCTTCTTCGAGCGCATCGCGAACGACAGCGCCGCGTTGATCTGCTGCGGGTCGTGGCCGTCGATCCGTCGCGCCGCCCAGCCATAGGCCGCGAAGCGCTTCAGCACATCGTCCGAGTAGGCGAGCGCGGTGTCGCCATCGATCGAGATGTGGTTGTCGTCGTACAGCACGGTGAGCTTGGACAGGCAGAGATGGCCGGCGATGGCGGCGGCCTCGTGGCTGATGCCCTCCATCATGTCGCCGTCGCGAGGCGATCACCCAGGTGCGGTGATCCACCAGCGAGCGGCCGAACCGGGCCGCCAGCATCCGTTCGGCCAGCGCCATGCCGACCGCGGTGGCGATGCCCTGGCCGAGCGGGCCGGTGGTGGTCTCGATCGCCGGATGCTCGCCGTATTCCGGATGGCCGGCGGCGGGGGAGTGGAGCTGGCGGAAGCGCCTGATCTCCTCGATCCCCATGCCGTCATGGCCGGTGAGGTAGAGCAGCGCATAGAGCAGCATGGAGCCGTGGCCGGCGGACAGCACGAAGCGGTCGCGGTCCGGCCAGTGCGGGTCGGCGGCGTCGAACTTGTGGAAGCGGGTCCACAGCGCGGTGGCCACGTCGGCCATGCCCATCGGCATGCCGGGGTGGCCGGACTTGGCCGCCTCCACCGCATCGATCGCCAGCGCGCGGATGGCGTTGGCCATCTGCCAGGCCTGGGTCGGCGGCCGGGCCAGGATTTCCGCCTGGTGGGCGAGCACCGGGTTGTCGATTACGGGCGCATCAGGTCCGGCCATGGCGTCTCCTCGGGCTGCCAGCGGCTATAAGGGCCGCGCATTGCGGCGGCAATCCCGCGGCCGCCGATCACGATCGCGCCAGCCGCACCGGCACTGCCGTCACGCCGCCCTGTTTGCCCGCGCCAGGACAGCCTCGAACAGCACCTGCGCACCGGCCTCCGCTTCCTCGGGCTCGATGCTTTCCGCCTCGTTGTGCGACAGCCCGTCCTTGCAGGGCGTGAAGATCATCGCGGTCGGCACGTGGCGCGCCACGTAAACGGCGTCGTGACCGGCGCCGGAGACGATCTCGCGCGCGCTGTAGCCGAGTTTCGCCGCACCCTGCCGCACCAGCTCCACGCAGGCAGGATCGAACGGCTGCGCCGCGGATCTTGAACAACTGCGGTCAGCTCCAGTTTCACGCCGCAGTCGCGCGCGATGAAGCCCGCCTCGCGCGGGAACTGCGCGTCGAGACGGTCCACCTCCGCATCGGACGGATGGCGGAACTCCACCGAGAACCGCACTTCGCCGGGCACCACGTTGCGGCTGTTCGGCGAGACCAGAAGCTGGCCGACGGTGCCGCGGCCGTCCTCGCCGCGCGCGCGCATCATGCGATCGACCAGGTCGATGATCCGCGCCGCGCATACCAGCGCGTCCTTGCGCGCCGAGGGCGGCGTGGTGCCGGCATGGGAATCCTGACCGATGGCGACCGCGTCGTACCAGACCATCGCCTGCGCGCCGGTGACGATGCCGATCTGCTTCGTCTCGCGCTCCAGGATCGGTCCCTGCTCGATATGCAGCTCGAAATACGCGTCCGCCGGGAATGCCGCGGCCGGCTGCCGCGCCGCGATAGCCGATGCCGTCGAGCGCCGTCCGCACCGTCACGCCCTCCATGTCGGTCAGCGCATAGGCCTTGTCGAGCGAGAACACGCCGGACCACACGCCCGATCCCATCAGCGAATGGCCGAAGCGGCTGCCCTCCTCGTCGGTCCAGTTCACCAGTTCGAGCGGCGCCTCGGTGACGATGCCGAGGTCGTTCAGCGTGTGCATGACCTCGAGGCCGGCGAGCACGCCGAGCGCGCCGTCGAACTTGCCGCCGGACGGCTGGCTGTCGAGATGGCTGCCGAACAGCACCGGCAGCCGGTTCGGATCGCGCCCGGGGCGGCGGGCGAACATGTTGCCGATCGCATCGACCCGCACGGTCAGCCCGGCCGCCTCGCATTCGGCGCGGAACCGGTCGCGGCCGCGCCGGTCCACGTCGGTCAGGGTCAGCCGCCGCACGCCGCCCTTCGGCGTCGCGCCGATCTCCGCCATCGACATCAGGCTGTCCCACAGCCGCTTGCCGTCGATGCGCTGGTTGGTCTGGGCGGTCATGCGGGGCATCCTTGCGTGCGGGTGGCGCATCTTGCCCGCCGGGCGGCTAGCTGCAAGAGAGCAGGCGATGGGCCCAGGGGCGGATAGGGGGCGGTATGCGAGCGATGTGGTTGTTGGCGGCGGGCGCTGGCGCTCGCCGGGTGCAAGCTGGTCGACCAGACGACCTTCGCCCCCTCGCCGGAGGCAAAGGCCGCCAAACCAGGAGCCGACAAGCAGACACCGCGCACCGCTCTGATCACCATCGACTATGCGGAACCGAACCCGAACTACCAGGATCTGCTGCGCTATGCGGTGCGGGAAGCCGAGACGCGCGCGCCTGGGGTGGAATACGATGTGATCGCCACCCTGCCGGCCGGTGCCGATGCGGCGGTGGCGCAGCGGCGGGCAACCGACGTGATGCGCGACATCATGGCGCAGGGCGTGCCCGACAGCCGCATCCATCTCGGGCTGAGCGCGGAGCCGGCCGGCAGCCCGCAGGAAGTTCGGGTTTACGTGCGGTGAAGGATTGTTCACCTTGTGTCCGGGCTTCTACGGATGGGAAGTGACGGTTGCGGCCGATAGACTGACGCCAACGGCATCGGGAGACCAGGCGAGAGATGCATCCGTTTCACGCTCATTGCCGCGAGGCTCTGGCCGGCATCGAGGCGCAAGGCCGCTATCGCCGCTTCACGCCGCTGCGCAAGCAGGCGGAGCGGTTTCCGCTGTACCGCCGGCCGGACGGCAGCGAGGTGCTGGTCTGGTCGTCGAACGACTATCTCGGCGATGGGCGGCCATCCGGTGGTGATCGAGGCCGCCTGTGCGGCCGCGCAGCGAGATGGGGGCCGGTGCCGGCGGCACACGCAACATCAGCGGCACCAGCCCGGCGCACGATGCGCTGGAGCAGGAGCTGGCCGATCTGCACGGCAAGGCGGCGGCGCTGCTGTTCACCTCGGGTTTCGTGTCCAACCAGGCGGCGCTGTCCACCATCCTGAACTCACTGCCGGATTGGCACGTGTTCTCCGATGCGCGGAACCACGCCTCGATGATCGCCGGCATCAAGGGATCGAAGGCGACCTGCCACATCTTCCGCCACAACGATCTGGCGCATCTCGAGGACCTGCTGCGCGCGGTGGCGCCGTCGGCGCCGAAGCTGATCGCATTCGAGTCGGTGTATTCCATGGACGCCGACATCGCGCCGATCGGAGCGATCTGCGATCTCGCCGCGCGCTATGGCGCGATGACCTATCTCGATGAGGTGCACGCGGTCGGCATGTACGGGCCATCCGGCGCCGGCGTGGCCGAGCGCGATGGCGTGACGGCGCGGATCGACGTGATCGAAGGGACGCTGGCCAAGGCCTTCGGCTGCCACGGCGGCTACATCGCCGGCGATGCGCCGGTGGTGGACTACATCCGTTCCTGCGCGCCGGGATTCATCTTCACCACCTCGCTGCCGCCGATGATCGCCGCGGCGGCGCTCGCCAGCGTGCGCCACGTGCGTGGCAATCCCGACCGGCGCGCGGCGCTGTTCGAGCGCGCCGAGACGTTGAAGCGGCGGCTGGCCGCGGCGGGACTGCCGGTGCTGCCGTCGTCCAGCCACATCGTGCCGTTGCATATCGGCGACGCCGGGCTGTGCAGCGCGGTGAGCCGGCGGCTGCTCGACGAGTTCGGCATGTATGCGACGCCGATCAATTACCCGACCGTCCCGCGTGGCGAGGAGCGGCTGCGGCTCACCCCGACGCCGCTGCACACCGATGCGCATGATGGATCGGCTGGTGACGGCACTGCACGCTATCCTGCTTCCGGCGCAGCGCGCCGCGGCCTGAGAACCGTGGCGGCGGAAGAACAACCGCCGGATGCAGGTCTGACTGCGTTTGAAACGCGGGGCACGCGCCAGCCCGGACACGTGGGGCGACATATTCGAGTACCGAAGTGGTCGGGTGCAGAATGCGCACGCGTCCGAGACGGAACTGAAGCCGCCCGATAGCGGGAACTTTACCAAGCATCAACGGATGGTGTGACGCCAAATGCCCGCGCGCGCGGGAAAACGCCGCGCTCATGCCTGCGGATTTCAGCCATGTCGGAAACCTGCCCCTGCGCCGCGTCCTTGAAGCACGCGCGGAAGGGCTGCGCTTGCCGGACATCGAGCAGGCCGTATCGTGGACGCTCGACGCACTGGGCCGCGATGCGATCCGCGAGGATCTGAACGCAGCGGCATTCGAAGCCAGACGCGCGGCGGCGAAGCAGGCCGCTGTCCTGCTGCGCCGGAACCGCAAGACGCAGGCGCACCGCGCGCTCCAGAGGTTCTGGCTGCGATAGCGCGTCCACGTATATGCGTCTGGATATGCAGCACGAGCACCCGCCATCGTCGTCGGCCGCAATGACACACAAGTTCCGCGGTTCTATGTGAGTCCCGCGCTTCTATGATGCCGGATACTGCCGCGGCCCCGCGGGGAGGTGGCGCATTGGGCGATTAATGGACACTGGCGCTTGAACCGGCCGACCCTGCGACTGAACCCTGGCCAGGGGCGGCGGCTGCGGGCCGGCTCGCCCTGGGTGTTCTCCAACGAGACTCGTCATGCGGCCGGAGTACCGGCAGATGCCGCCGGGCGGCCTGGTGCGGATCGAGGGCGACGACGGCACGCGGTTCGGCACGTTCATGTTCAATCCGCACAGCCTGATCGCGGCGCGGCTGCTGGATCGCGATCCGACGGCGACGATCGACGTGGATTGGCTGCGTGCGCGGCTGGGCGAGGCTGTCGCGCTGCGCCGCCGGATTTGCGACACGCCGTTCCACCGCCTGGTGCACGCAGAGGCCGACCGGCTGCCGGGACTGGTGATCGACCGCTACGACGACGTCGCGGTGCTGCAGGCGAACACCGCGGGGATGGATCGGCTGACGCCGTCGATCGTGGAGGCGCTCACCGGACTGTTGCCGCTGCGTGCCGTGGTGGCGCGCAATGACTCGGCGGCACGCCGGCAGGAGGGACTGGCGGAGCATGTCGGGCTGTTGTTCGGCAATGATGCGCGCGCGGAGGTGGTGGAAGGCGGCGTGCGGTTCGCGGTCGATCCGCTGGCGGGGCAGAAGACCGGCTGGTTCTTCGACCAACGCCCCAACCGCGATCGCGTGGCGGCGCTTGGCAGACGGTGCGCGCGTGCTGGACGTGTTCTGCCATATCGGCGCCTTCGGTCTGCGCTGCGCCGCCGCCGGAGCGCGCGAGGTGCTGCTGGTGGACAGCAGCGCAGCGGCGCTGGCACAGGCGGAACAGGCCGCGACGCGCAACGGATTTGCGGAGCGCGTGCAACTCAGGCGCGATGATGCGTTCGATGCGATGGCCGCGCTGGCCGGCGAGCGGTTCGACATCGTGGTGTGCGATCCGCCGGCCTTCGCGCCTTCACGCAAGGATGCGGAGGCGGGCTTGCGCGCCTACGGTCGGATGGCACGCCTGGCAGCGCCACTGGTGGCACCGGGTGGGTTCCTGTTCGTCGCCTCGTGCAGCCATCACGCGCCGCTGGAGGCGTGGAGCGCACAGATCGCCTTCGGCCTGCATCGCGCGCGGCGCGAGGGCCGCATTCTGTTCACCGGCGGCGCCGGCCCGGACCATCCGGTGCATCCGCATCTGCCGGAGACGGCCTATCTGAAGACGCAATTGATTCAACTGTTCTGAACGGGAAAGATGACGCCGCCGATGCATCCGTCCCGTTCCAACAACCCGCTGTTCGGACCGAACACGTTCAAGCTCGGCGTGTTCAGCGCCAATTGCGACGGCGGGCTGACCATGAGCCTCGCGCCGGAACGCTGGCGCGCGGACTGGGACGACATCGTGGCGATGACGCGCATCGCCGACGATGCGGGGATGGAGTTCATCCTGCCGGTGGCGAAATGGCGTGGCTTTCAGGGCAAGGCCAACATCTACGGCCGCTCATTCGAGACGCTGACGCACGGCGCCGCCCTGGGCGCGCTGACCAGGCGCATCGCGATCTTCTCCACCGTGCACGTGCCGCTGGTCACGCCGGCGTTCGGCGCCAAGGCCATCGCCACGATCGACCACGTCACGCACGGCCGCGCGGGTCTGAACATCGTGTGCGGGTGGAACCAGGAGGAGTTCGATCTGCACGGCGTCACCATCGACCAGGACCGCCGCTACGAGCACGGGGTGGAGTGGTTCAAGGTCTGGTCGCGGCTGCTGGAGGGCGGGCCGGAGTTCGACTGGGACGGCGAGTTCTTTCACCTGAAACGATTGCAGACCGATCCCGTGTCGGTGCAGCGGCCGTGGCCCGCGGTGATGTCGGCCGGCTTCTCGCCGAAGGGTCGCGACTTTGCCGCGCTGGCCGCCGATGTGCTGTTCACCACGATGAGCGAACTGGATCAGGCCCCTGCCCTGCTCGCCGATATCAACCGCCATGTCGCGCGCTATGGCAGGCGCGTCGATATCTACACCATGTCCCACGTGGTGTGCCGGCCGACGCGGCGAGAGGCGGAGGATTTCTACCACTACTTCGCCGAGGAGATGGCTGACGCCGAGGGCCAGGCTTACTATCGGCGCCAGCGCGGACCGGTGGTGAAGGATGCCGCCGGCAACGAGATCCGCCGCCCGCTGGTCAACCGCTTCATGCGCGCATCCGGCAAGCGCTACGACGGCGCCTATCCCGGCACGTTCCCGCTGGTCGGCACGCCCGACGACGTCGTCGCCGACATGCAGCAGATGAGCGTCATGGGGCTGGCCGGCACCTCGGTTGCGTTCCTCGACTACCTGAAGGAGATTCCATTCTTCGTGCAGGAAGTGTTGCCGCGGCTCGCGCGTCTGGGCCTGCGTCGGGAGGGGTGATGGCAGGAGCCTGGCTGGTGGTGCGAGCGGTGGTGGCCGAGGCGGATCGGCGCGATTTCGATCACTGGTATCGCAGCGAGCATCTGCCCGACGCGATGAAGGCGTTCGGCGCGCAGCCGGGCCTCGCGCGGCTGGAGCCGGACCGATCCATCGCGTGCATTACGCGTTTTATCGGTTCGCCGACGTCGCCGCGGCGGAAGCCGTCAGCACCTCGCCGGCGATCCGCGCGCTGATCGCCGAGTTCGACGCGCGCTGGGGCACACGCGTGACCCGCACGCGCGAGATCATCGAGATCGCGGATACGCTGGAGAGCTAGGGAGAGAAACATGGGCAGCAAGATCGCATTCATGGGTGTTGGCGCCGTCGGCGGCTATGCCGGGGCACACATGGCGCAGGCCGGCGAGGACGTGACATTCATCGATCCCTGGCCCGCGCATGTCGAGAAGATGCAGCGCGACGGCCTGAAGATCAGCCACATCCGCGATGTGCCGGAGTTCACCGCGAAGGTGCGCGCGATGCACGTGACCGACGCGCAGCAGCTCGCCAAGGAGAAGCCGATCGACATCGCCTTCGTCTGCATGAAGTCGTACGACACCGAATGGGCGGCCACGCTGATCAGCCAGTACCTGGCGCCCGGCGGCTTCATCGTCTCGCTGCAGAACTGCATGAACGAGGAGACGATCGCCGGCGTGGTCGGCTGGGGCAAGACGGTGGGCTGCATCGCCAGTTCCATCACCGTCGATCTGTGCGAGCCGGGCCACGTGCGCCGCGCCGCGGGCAAGAGCGGCACGAAGCACACGGTGTTCCGCACCGGCGAGGTGCATGGCCGCGTCACCGATCGGGTGAAGGAGATCTGCCGCCTGGTCGGCCTGGCGGACAGCGCGATGGTGACCGAGAACCTGTGGGGCGAGCGCTGGTCGAAGCTGGTGACCAACGTGATGGGCAACGGTCTGTCCGCCTGCACGGGAATGATCGGCAAGGACATGGTGCAGAACGACGCGATCCGGCACTTCTCCGCCCGTCTCGGCAGCGAGGCGATCCGCGTCGGCCAGGCACTCGGCTATGAGCTGGAGGAGATCAGCCACCTCGATCCCGAGATCATCGCCCGTGCCGGCGAGGGCGACGCGGCGGCGACGCGCCAGTACGACGAGCACCGGCTGGCCGAGGTGAGCAAGGGTGGCGGCGAACACCGGCCGTCGATGGGTCAGGACATGGTGAAGGGGCGCCGCACCGAGATCGAATTCCTCAACGGGATGGTGGCGAAGAAGGGCGACGAGATCGGCATCGCCACGCCGGCCAACGTGGTGCTGACCGACATCGTGAAGCGCGTGGAGCGCGGCGACCTGAAGCCCGATCCACGCCACATCACGGATCTGCGGCTGAACTGACCAGAGCCGTCGCGCCGGTGCATGCCACCGGCGCGACCGGCGCTAACGGGTGCTGCAGGTCACCTTCATTTCCTGGCACACCCGCAGAATCCCATCGACGATCCGCAGCGTGGCCGAGTCCTGGCCCGGCATGGTCGCGGACGCCACCAGGATCTGCGACAGGCGCGAACCGAGGTCGCTGACCGTGATGCCGGCGGAGCGCTTGCCGTTGCTGAATTCGACCGTCCGATGCGCTGCATCCTCCGCCACGACATGCACCGTCTGGTTCTTGTGCAGCAGTCCAACGGCGGTTGCGTAAACCTTCGTCGCATCTGCATTGAGGATCACCGTCGCAACATCGAAGCCCGGCTGCTCGCCTTTCGGAGCCTGGCTCAATTGCTCGACGCGCCCGATCGCTCGGCGCGCGATCAAGGCCCAGGGCGTTGCTGCCTCACCGTTCGGAATGACCGGCACGCACACAGCCCACAGGCCGCACGTGATGACCAACAGGCGCGTCGCACGTCTGGCAACTGGCATCGTGCTTGTTCCTGAAGTTTTGTCGCGACGGTTTGCCAGATTGGCTGACGCGCGGAAAGATCGAAGCCTTCCTAGGTGATCGGGAGCGACATGCGGGTATTCACGCGTCTGCCGATGGCGGACTGGCGCGCGACGCAGCAGGCGGCACGCGATGCGGAGGCCGCCGGCTTCGATGCCGTGATGACCGTGGAGCTGGGGCACGACGTGTTCGCCCCGCTGGCGGTCGCGTCGCTGGCGACGGAGCGCGTCGAGCTGACGCCGTCGGTCGCCGTGGCGTTTCCGCGCAGCCCCACGGTGCTGGCGTCGCAGGCCTGGGACCTCCAGGCGAATTCGCGCGGCCGTTTCGTGCTTGGCCTGGGCAGCCAGGTGAAGGGCCACAACGAGCGGCGCTTCGGCATCGCCTGGACCGCGCCCGCGCCGCGGCTGCGCGACTACGTGCAGGCGTTGCGCGCGGTGTGGCGCTGCTGGGAGACACGCGGAAAGCTGGACTTCCACAGCGAGCACTACACGCTGACGCTGATGACGCCGGATTTTTCGCCCGAGCCGACCGGGCTGCCGATGGTGCCGGTGACGATCGCGGCGGTGGGCGAGGCGATGCTGCGCGTGGCGGGCCAGGTGGCCGATGGCGTGCGGCTGCATCCGCTGTGCTCGCGACGCTACCTCGAGGAGGTGTGCCTGCCGCAGATCGCCATCGGCATGCAGCGCGGCGGGCGGACACGCGAGCATTTCGATGTCCATGGCGGCGGCTTCGTGGTCACCGGCCCGGATGATGCGACGGTCGCCGCCGGCATGGAGGTCGCGCGGCGCCGCATCGGGTTCTATGGATCGACCCGCACCTACATGCCGATCCTGGCACTGCACGGGCAGCAGGACCTGGGCCTGAAGCTGCACCGGATGTCGGTGGAGGGACGCTGGGACGCGATGGCGGCACAGGTGCCCGACGATGTCGTGCGCATCTTCGCCGCCTGCGGCACCTACCGCGAGATCGCCGGCGCCATCGAGCAGCGCTATGGCGGGGTGGCCGATTCCGATCGATCTGGAATTTCCCGCCGGACACGCCCACAGGATTGCGCCGCGAAGTGCTCGCCGACATCCAACGCATCCCCCACCGGTTCGCCGGCTTCAACACCTGACCCCCAATCTCCCCCTCCCCTCGCGGGAGGGGCGACGGGGAGACTGGTGCGCGCCCGCTTGAACGGCCATGATTGCCGCCCGCAAAGGGAGACGCGGCATGCCAGCACGCACGGGACGGCAATACCTGAACGGGCTCCGCGAGCAGGACTGCGAGGTCTGGCTGCGCGGCGAACGCGTGAAGGACGTGACCACGCACCCGGGCCTCGCCGGCGGCGCGCGCGCGATCGCTGCGCTCTACGACATGCAGTGCGATCCGAAATACCGCGACGAGATGACCTATACCTCGCCGACCACCGGCGATCGCGTCGGCCTGTCGTTCATCAATCCGCGCACGCGCGAGGAACTGGAAGCGCGCCGCGTCATGATGCTGAACTGGGCGCGCTCCACGTGCGGCATGATGGGACGCTCGCCCGACTTCATGAACGTCACGCTCGCCGCCTGGGGCGCCGCGGCCGATTACTTCGCGCGCGGCAACGGCCGCCCCGAATTCGCGCGAGAACGTCCGCCGCTACTACGAATACATCCGCGAGAACGACATCGTCCTGACCCACTCGCTGATCAATCTCCAGCGCAGCCGCAATGTCACCGCCACCTACAACCTCCAGGAAGGCACGGCGCTACAGGCGGTGCGCGAGACCAGTCGCGGCCTGGTGGTGCACGGCGCGCGCATCCTGGCGACCCTCGGGCCGATCTCCGACGAGATCGCGGTCTATTCGCCGCGCCTCGGCCAGTACGCCGAAGCGCACAGCCCGTTCGCGCTCGCGTTCGCCATTCCGTGCGGCACGCCCGGCCTGCGCTTCCTGTGCCGCGACAGCTTCGATCTCGGGCGGCTCGCATTTCGACCATCCGCTCGGCTCGCGCTTCGAGGAGATGGATTGCGTCGTGTTCTTCGACAACGTCGAGGTGCCGTGGGAGCGCGTGTTCCTGTATGGCGACGTCAACCTGCTGAACGGCGCCGCCAACGGCACGCACTATTCGGCGCATTCGTCGCATCAGGGTGCGGCCAAGAACCTGGCCAAGTGCGAGTTCGTGCTCGGGCATCGCGCTGCTGATGACCGAGGCACTCGGCAACAAGCATCTGCCGCACGTCGAGGAACGCATCGGCGAGCTGATGCTGAACGCGACGCTGACCCGGGCGCTGATGCGCGCGGCAGAGGCGGATGCGAAGCTCGACGAATGGGGCGTGATGTGCCCCGACCCGGTCACCATCGAGAGCACGCGCAACCTGTTCATGACCGCCTATCCGCGGATGATCGAGATCCTGCAACTGCTCGGGTCGTCGAGCTTCATGATCACGCCGAGCGAGGCCGACTTCAAAGGCCCGCTCGCCGGCCACATCGAGCAGTATCTCGCGACCGACACCGTCTCGGCGCGCGACCGCGTCAGCCTGTTCCGCCTGGCCTGGGACGTCGCCGGCAGCTCGTTCGGCAGCCGCCAGGTGCTGTATGAACGCTTCTTCGCCTCGGACCCGTTGACACGCGCCCGCGCGCTGGCTGCGATGTATCCCAAGAACGAGGCGATGGAGCGCGTTCTCGACTTCCTGAAACGCGACGACATGGAGGATATGCGATGAGTTACCGTCCGAAGCATCTCGGGCACGTCAACCTCTACGTGCGCAACGCGGAGCGTTCGCGCCAGTGGTACGAGGACGTGCTGGGCCTGCACACCTACCACTTCCGTCCGGGTCGCGCCGCGTTCATGTCGGCGGACAAGGACAAGTCGCACGAGGTGGCGCTGATGGAGGTCGGCGACGATGCGCCGCTGCAGGCGAAGCGGCAGGTGGGGCTGAACCACCTGGCGTTCATGATGGAGAGCCTGGACGACCTGAAGGACGCCTACTACCGGCTGAAGGAGAAGGGCGTGAAGTTCGACCACATCTCCGACCACGGGCTGTCGCTCGGCATCTACTTCCGCGATCCGGACGGCAACGGGCTGGAAGTGTCGTACGAACTGCCGCGCGAGAAGTGGCCGCGCCAGGACAGCGTGTTCGCCCCCGACGTGGTGAACCTGGGCCTGTTTCCCGGGCCGTGGGAGGAGGAGATGCAGAAGCAGCGGGCGGCCGCACCCGCGCAATAACTGTCGTTGCGAGGAGCGAAGCGGTCCCGGACGTGATCCGGGAAGCAATCCCCATCACGGAGAGCAGCGCTCTCGCTCCTCGCAGTGACGATGTTTGTCGGGTCCCGCACGAACATCATCCACCTGAATGCCCATCGGACCTGACCTGCTCGCACTTGGCCGCGCCCATATGGCGCTCGCCCATGAGATGATCCTCATCGGCGCGGCTCTGGGCGTGCTCAGCGTGTTCGCCGGCATGCTGTCCCGCCGGGTCGGCGCACCGGTGCTGCTGGTGTTCCTGGTGCTTGGCATGCTGGCCGGCGAGGACGGCCCAGGCCATATCCGCTACGACGACTTCGCTTCCGCCTATCTGGTCGGCAGCGTGGCGCTCGCGGTGATCCTGTTCCAGGGCGGCCTTCAGACGCCTATCTCGATGCTGCGCCTCGCCCTTTGGCCGGCACTGACGCTGGCGGTGATCGGCGTCGCGGTCACTGCCGGGATCGTCGCCGCGGCCGTCATGCTGCTCGCCGGCGTGCCGTTCGCGATGGCCATGCTGGTCGGCGCCGCCGTAGCGCCCACCGACGCGGCCGCGGTGGCCGCGTTGCTCAGCCGCGCGCGCCTCGCTCTGCCCGAACGCGTCACCGCGCTGCTGGAGGTGGAATCCGGACTGAACGACCCCGCGTCGATCTTCCTCACCATCTTCGTCGTGCGCGCGATCGTCGCGCCGGGCTCGGGCACCTGGCTGAGCGGCGCTCTGCTGTTCGCCCAGGAGATGATCGGCGGCGGCGCGATCGGACTGGCAGGCGGCTGGCTGCTCGCCCTGCTGCTGCGACGCCTGTCGCTGGAGGTCCCCGCCGCCATGGTGCTGGTGCTGGCGTTCGGCCTCGCACTGTTCGGCCTGGCGCAGATGCTGGACACCAGCGGCTTCCTGGCGATCTACCTCGCGGGCATCATCGTCGGCGCCACCCGGCATCCCGCGCAGCGCGAGATCGCCAACTTCTACGAAGGCTTCGCCTGGCTGGCGCAGATCGTGCTGTTCCTGATGCTCGGCCTGCTGGTCACGCCGCACGAGCTGGTGCCGTTCATTCTGCAAGGCGTCATCACCGCCCTGGTGCTGATCGTGGTGGCGCGGCCGGTCGCGACCTTCGCCTGCCTGCTGCCGTTCCGCTATCCCTGGCGCGAGTCGGCATTCGCCTCGTGGGTCGGACTGCGCGGCGCGGTGCCGATCTATATCAGCTTCATCCCCGCCCTCGCCGATCCGCTGCGCGACGAGCGGCTGTTCTCCGGCGTGTTCGTCGTGGTGGTCGTATCGCTGGTCATCCAGGGCTGGACGATCGGCCCGGCGGCGCGGCTGCTGGGCTTCGGCCGCGCCGTTTGATCCGAGAGTGCCGCGCGTGTCCGATCGCATTGTCATCGCCGGCGATCCGCACGGCAATTTCCCGCCGATCCTGCGCGCGTGCGCCGCAGAGGAACCAGGCACCTTGATCCTGCTCGGCGACTGCGAACTGCGTCTGCCGCTGCGCGATACGCTGGCGCTCGCTGTTCAGGCTGGGCTGGGCGGTATACTGGATCCTCGGCAACAAGGACGCCGAGACCGAGGCGGTATTCGACAACCTGGCGACGGATTATCCCGGAGGCGATATCGGTGGCAGGGTGATCGAAGTCGCTGGGCTGCGCATCGCTGGCCTGGCCGGCGTGTTCAAGCCGCGCATCTGGTATCCGCGCGCGGACGAACCGAACGGCCGCATCGATCCGCCCGGTTTCCATACGCGGCGCGCGTTTCTCGATAGCCTGAAGCCACGGGAACACTGGCGCGGCGGACTGCCGCTGTGGCATCGCGATTCGATCTTCCCGGAGGATTTCGCGCAACTGGCACAGCAGCGCTTCGACGTGCTGGTGACCCACGAGGCGCCGTCATGCCACCGCCATGGCTTCGCCGTGATCGACCAGATGGCCGCATCCGCCGGCGCACGATTGATCGTGCACGGCCACCATCATGAGTCGTACGTGGCGAAGCTTGCCAACGGTATCGATGTCCGTGGGCTGGCGGTGGCGGAGACGTGGGAGCTTGAAGTTGGCGTAGGCGGCGCGCCTACGCCCCCTTCCCTGGCGCATCGGCGTGCAGCTTCGCCTGTGCCGTCGGACGCAATGCGGCGAGGAAGTCGCCCTCACCGTAATGCCGGCCCGCCACGAGCGGCGAAGGCGACGGTGCCAGCGGCACGAGGATGTCCGAACTCCCGCCGGAGCCGCGCAGCCAAAGAGCCATGACGCTCATCGCCGGCACCTGCAACAGCGCCGCCTGATATGACCCGGCTGACACGGCAGGGTCGTGATTGAGCACGGCCAGCCGCGCCTGCATGTCCTGCGCGAACGGACTTTCGTTCACCGCGGCGAACACGTGCGCTGTGCCGCGCAGCGCTGTCTCGGCCAGCACGGCGCCGGCGCCTGCGTCCAACAGATGCCGCCAGCCGGTCTGCCGTGCCGCCGCCAGTCCGCCACTTCCGGCGATGTCGGCGAGGCCAAGCACGAACAACGGCGCGGATACGCTGGGCGCGGCATTCGGGTTTGCGGCGCGCTGGGCCACGAACCGGTTGATCCCATTGCTGGTCAACTGCATCCGCGCGGCGATCGCAGGGACTTGCGGCAAGGCGCGGCAGAGCCGCGGCCAAAGCGGCGAGAGATTCCTGCGGTGGGGTCTGCAAGGTAAGGGGCATCGTCGTCTCCTGCCGCTCAGGGCTTTGTATAGTAAGAGTTGGTCCATGAACCGCTGCCCTGATAGTCGTTGGCGAGCGTGTTGTAGCTCAGCACCGAATGGCCGTAGATCGGATCGTCGACGATCATGATGTCGGGATCCTCTGCGCCGGTCGCGGCAATGAAATGTCCGCCGCCGCCCGACCAGCCGATGCGGATGCAGACCGGATTGCCCGACGCGAGATCGTCCAGCACGTCGTTGATCGCCGTGGTGCCGCCGGTGTCGCTGCTCAGGTGCCCGCAGCGCGTCAGCGCATCATCGAGATAGCCCGGCTGGTTGCAGTTCGACGAACTGCCGTCCTGGCAGCATGTCGTTTGACCGGTCTGCGCGTTCACCATCTGGCACTGCGTCCAGGAACTGTGCGCGTCGTAGTAGTGCGCGACGCTGACCGATGTCGCCGCCCAGCACCATTCCGACTGCAACTGGTGCTGCATGGTGAAGTCGAGCACCGCGAGCGCCGGATCCTCGCCCGGATAGCCCATCACGAAGCGCAGCCGATAGCCCTGGGCCAGCAACTGGTCGAAGGTGAACTGATAGCCGCCGGAGCTCATCGCGTGGTGCGCGACCCAGGCCGGCCCCGACATCTTCTCCCACAATGCGGCATAGAGGTCCTGGCCGCCGGTATTGCAGGCGCTGACACAGACCGGGCGATAGCCCTGCTGGAGCATCTGGTCGAACGTCGCCTGATACTGCGCCGGCGTCATGCGGTGCCGTGCCTGCCAGGCAGCTCCCGCGCTCTTCTGCCAGACAGCGGCGTAGAGATCTTCGCCGGCCACCGTGTAGCAATCCACCCAGGTCAGCCGATAGCCCTGTGCGACAAGCTGGTCGAACGTCGTCTGGTACTGCGTGGCTGTGAGCCGGTGGCGTGCCTGCCAGGCGACGGACGAGTCCTTCTCCCACAGCGCGGCATACATGTCCTGGCCGCCGACCGAATAGCCGCTGACGGTGATCAGGCGATAACCCTGCGCGACCATCTGGTCGAATGTGTGCTGGTAGTCGGCCGCGTTCATCCGATGATGCGCCTGCCAGGCGGGACCGCTGGCTTTTTCCCACAGCGCTGCATACAGATCCTCTCCGTCAGGCGCATAGCCGCTGACCATGCGCAGCCGGTAGCCTTGCTGGAGCAGGGTGTTGAACGTGGCCTGATACTCACTGGCACTCATGCGGTGTCGAGCCTGCCACGCCGGTCCGGACGATTTGTCCCAGACCGCCGCATAGAGATCGTGCAGCGCCATCGTCGTGTTCCTTGTCCTATCGATCTAAACACAAGGTAGATGGACGCTTGGCACGAATTCAGTGAACTACCTCACTGTTTCGAGTTGACACCGTTTTGACGCTGCTCTGGCGAGCGCGCTCGTTCAGGCTGCGGCGACCGGCTGAAAGCGCTGCTGCTCCACGATCTGTGCCGGCCCGCGCAGCACATCGAAGCGCGTCGCGTCGCCGTCGCGCCAGAAGCGGATATCGATGCTGCGCCGGCCCAGCCTGAGGTCGAACAGGGTGATGTCGGGCAGCCAGGCCGGCAACGCGGGATCGACGAAGATGCGGCCGCGCGGTGCGTCGAGTGTGATGCCGAGGATCGCCTGCAACAGCGCGAACACCGAGCCCGCGGCCCAGGCCTGCGGCACGTTGGCACCGAGATACTGCACCGGGAAGTCGGTGTCGCCGCGCTGCACGCCGGAGTACAGTTCCGGCAACTGATTGAGCAGGAAGTGACCGGCGGCGCGCGAGATGTCGCGGGCGACCTGGCCCACCTCGCGCGTGAAGCCATAGCGCTTGAAGCCGAGTGCGATCAGGCTGTTGTCGTGCGGCCAGACCGAGCCGTTCTGATAGGAGTACGGATTGAATGCGGGGTGTTCCGCCGACAGCGTGCGGATGCCCCAGCCTGAGTTCATGTCGGACCGCATCAGCCGGGCGACGACACGCGCGGCGCGGTCGGGCGGCACGATGCCCGACCACAGCAGATGGCCCGGGTTCGAAGCGACGCTCAGCACCTTGCGTTTCTCGCCATCCAGCATGAAGGCGTAGTAGCCGCTGTCCTCGTCCCAGAACGCGTCATTGAAGCGCTGGAACAACGCGGCCGCCTTGTCGCGCAGTGCCGCGGCGGGGCCGGCGCAGCCGAGTTCGTCGTAGATCTCGGCCATGCGCAGCCAGGCGTCGTAGACATAGCCCTGCAACTCGCACAGCGCCTTGGGACCCTTCACCGGCGTGCCGTCGGAATAGTTCATGGAATCGCCGGCATCTTTCCAGGCCATGTTCTCGTAGCCCACCGGCGAGCGCGTCTGGTACTCCTGGAACCCGTCGCCGTCGCGATCGCCCCAGTTGTCGATCCAGTCGAGGCAGCCTTCCGCCGTCGCGAGATGCCCCTCCAGCAACGCACGGTCGCCGGTGGCGCGCCACGCCGCATGCAGCGTGATCAGATACAGCGGTGTCGCGTCCGCGGTGCCGTAGTACGGCGTGTGCGGGATCAGTTTGAAATGCGCCAGTTCGCCGTAGCGCAGTTCGTGCATGATCTTTCCCGGCTCGGCGTCGCGATAGTCGTCGCGTTCCTTCGCCTGCCAGCGGCCCAGCACGTCGAGCGCGCCGCGGGCGAACTCGGGATAGATCAGGATGTTCTGCAACGAGACGATCAGGCTGTCGCGGCCGAACGGCGCCATGAACCACGGCAGGCCCGCGGCCGGCACGAACACCATCTGGTCGGTGCCGGCGATCGGCAGACGCAACGCCGCCATGTCCTCGATCGCCTGGCGGTAGCCGCGGTAGAATTCCTCGTTGCTGGTGCGGATCTTCAGCACCGTCTCCTGCCAGTCGGTGTCGCCCTTGCCTTGATGCGCGCACTCATGCGGCGCGTGGAAATGCCGGTTGCCGTCGATCAGGTCGTAGAGCAGGCAGCAATGCCAGGTCTCGGTCGGGCGCGATCCGTCACCTCGAAGCTGAGCCGGCCATTGGCGTAGGTGGCAGGCTGATCCTCCCGCCGCGCGCCGATCTGCACCGCTCGGATGAAATCCTGGTTGCGATAGGTGGTGCGCAGCCGCTGATTGGCATCCGACCACTCGGTCGTGATGCGGCCGCGGTGCACGATGCGGTTCTGCTTCACTTCGAACACGTCGGCGAAGTCGGACTGGATATCGATCTCGAGGTTGAAGCTGACCGGCCGGCGGCCGTGATTGGTGATGTCGAGGTCCTCGTGCATGCCGCCGCCGAGCCGGCGGCCGATGACGAAGCCCAGACTGCGCGCCGGCACCGCACCGTCCTCGCTGAGGAAGGCCCGGTTGGTGAGGTGAATGTTGGCGGTGCTGGAAGTGACCGCGCCACCGTTCAGCAGGTCCCACGGCTCGCCGTTGGCGTAGATCGCCCAGCCTGAGATCAGGCGGGTGTCGAGGAAGTAGAGGCCTTTTTCCGAGGACCACTTCACCTGGCCGTCCGGGTCGGTGATCAGCACGGTCTGCGCGTTGTGGATGGATATCTGCGGGGGACCGACTTCGACCTTGAACGGCATCTTGCAGGCGACTCCTCGGCTACGGAGGGGGTTTGACTCCGCCCTCTATAGCCGGGAAGCCGGGGCGCGATCACGCGCGCCCCGTTACAGTGACCTTATTTCGCCGCCACCCCCCACTCCTGGTTGTGCAACAGCCCCTCGTCGTCGCCCTGATGCACCTGCGGCGCCGCCGGCGTGTCGTGGAACTGGGCTGCCTCGGTGCTGCCGGAGAACGCCGTGGTGGAGGACTGCCCGCCCGAGGCCGCCGTCGCCACCGCATCGAAGTAGCCCACGCCGACCTCCCGCTGATGCCGCGTCGCCGTGTAGCCAGCGGCTTCGGCCGCGAACTCGGCCTGCTGCAGCTCCGAATAGGCCGCCATGCCGCGCTCACGATAGCCGCGCGCCAGATCGAACATCGCCAGGTTCAGGCTGTGGAAGCCGGCCAGCGTGACGAACTGGAACTTGTAGCCCATCGACCCGATGTCGCGCTGGAACCCGGCGATGCGCTCCGGCGAGAGCTTCTTGCGCCAGTTGAAGCTGGGCGAGCAGTTGTAGGCCAGCATCTTGCCGGGGAAGCGGCGGTGGATCGCGTCGGCGAACTGCTCCGCCTCCTCCAGGTCCGGTTCGCTGGTCTCCCACCACAGCAGATCGGCATAGGGCGCGAACGCCAGGCTGCGGGCGATCGCATACTCCACGCCGAGACCGGGCCTGATGCGATGGAACCCCTCCGCCGTGCGCTCGCCGGAGATGAACGGATGGTCGCGCTCATCCACGTCGGTGGTCAGCAGCTGCGCCGAGTGCGCATCGGTGCGGCACAGCAGCACGGTGGGCACGCCCTCGACATCGGCGGCCAGCCGCGCGGCGTTCAGCGTGCGGATGTGCTGTGCGATCGGCACCAGCACCTTGCCGCCGAGATGGCCGCACTTCTTCTCCGACGCGAGCTGGTCCTCGAAGTGCACGCCGGCCGCGCCGGCCTCGATCATCGCCTTCATCAGCTCGAACGCGTTCAGCGCGCCGCCGAACCCGGCCTCCGCGTCGGCCACGATCGGCGCCATCCAATAGGTGCTGTCGTCGCCCTCCGCGTGTGCGATCTGGTCGGTGCGGCGCAGCGCGTTGTTGATCCGCCGCACCACGTTCGGCACGGAATCGACCGGATACAGCGACTGGTCCGGATACATCTGGCCCGCTGTGTTGGCGTCCGCCGCGACCTGCCAGCCGGACAGGTAGATCGCCTGCAGCCCAGCCTTGACCTGCTGCACCGCCTGATTGCCGGTGAGCGCGCCGAGCGTCGGCACGAACGGCTCGGTCTTCAGCAGCTGCCAGAGCCGGGTCGCGCCCATCTCCGCCAGCGTGTGGCGGATGCGGAAACGGCCGGACAGGCGAAGCACATCCTGATGCGTGTAGTCGCGTCGGATGCCGTCGAAGCGTTCGGGGTCGGGGATGAGATGCATCGGATGCCTCCTGGAGATGTCGAGTGCGTTAAGAATTCACATTGCAGGTGCGAAGTGCACGCATAATCTGCCAGAATAGCCTGCAATCCTGTCGTCGCCTTCACCGTGGAGGCCGGCAATCTGTAAAGGATGTAAATCATGGCCCGCGCGCTGATCGGGCGAACGATCCGCCGGCTGCGCTCCGAGCGCCGCCTGACGCAGCAGGCCCTGGCCGTGCGTCTGGGTATCTCGGCCAGCTATCTGAACCTGATCGAGCACGACCAGCGCACGGTGACCGCCTCGCTGCTGATCAAGCTAGGCGAGACGCTGGGCGTGGACCTCGCCGACCCTGTCCGGCCGGTCGGAGCGCCAGCTCGAGGTCGCGCTGCGCGAGGCGTTCGCCGATCCGCTGCTGTCGGCCGATGCGGTGCCGGAGGTCGAGGTGGCCGAGCTTGCCGCGGTTGCGCCGAATGCGGCGCAGGCGGTGCTGGCGCTGTACCGCGCCTGGCGCGTGGCGCGCGAGGACGCCGGCGGCATCGCCCTGCCCTCCGGGCGCCGCGTGCTGTTGCCGAATGAGGAGGCGCGCGACCTGTTCGACGATCGCGGCAACCACTTTCCCCCGCTCGAGGCGGCAGCCGAGGCGATCGCCGCCGAACTGGGCGCCACGCCGGCGGAAATGAACCACGCCATCGCCGAGCGCCTGCGGCGGACGCACGGGCTGACCGTCACCGTGCAGCCCCTCGACGGCGCGCTGCGCCGCTACGACCCGGCCGCGCGCATGCTGGTCCTGTCGGAGACGCTGCCGCGTGAAAGCCGCGGCTTCCACATGGCGTTCCAGCTTGCGCTGATGGAGGCGCGCGAGGCGGTGGAGGCAGCGCTCGCCGATGCCGCGCCCTCGTCGGCGGAAGCCGGCATGCTGATCCGGGTCGGACTGCTCAACTATGTCGCCGGTGCGCTGCTGATGCCCTACGCGGCCTTCCTCGACGCCGCGGTCGCGTTGCGCCACGACCTCGAGGCATTGGCGGCACGCTTCGGCGTGTCGTTCGAGCAGGCGTGCCATCGCCTCTCCACGTTGCAGCGGCAGGGCGCGCGCGGGGTGCCGTTCTTCTTCGTGCGCGTCGATCCGGCCGGCAACGTGTCGAAGCGCTTCTCCGCCGCGGGGTTTCCGTTCGCGCGCTACGGCGGATCGTGCCCCAGATGGGTCGTGCACACGGCGTTCTCGCAGCCCGGCGTGATGCAGGTGCAGGTGGCGGAATTGCCCGACGGCGCGGCCTATCTCTGCTTCGCGCGCACCGTGACGCGACCGGCGCGCGCGTGGGGCGAGCCGCGGCCGACGCACGTCGTGGCGATGGGCTGTGGCATCGCGCACGCCGACGCGGTGGCGTATGCCGACGGGCTGGACCTCGAGCGTGCCAAGGTCGGCATCGGCCTGTCGTGCCGGCTGTGCGACCGTCCGGACTGCCGCAGCCGGGCGTTTCCGCCGCTGGAGCATCGGCTGGCGCTGGATCCGCAATTGGCCGGCGTGGCGCCGTATCGGTTCGAGACGTGGAAACGCTGAGATGCAGGCGCTGGGCGACGAGCTGACGAGCTGGCACGAATTCTACACCTTGCTCGGCACAGCGGCAGGCACGCTGGTCGCCCTGCTGTTCGTCGCCGCGTCGGTTAGCTCCGGCGTGTTCGCCACCGACCGGCGCGCGCCGATGCGCATATTCCTGTCGGCCACCGTGGTGCATTTCAGCAGCGTGCTGGTGGCGTCGCTGATCCTGCTGGCGCCGATCAACGACTGGATCGTTCTCGGCGCATTGGTCCTGGTCTGCGCGCTGGTCGGCATCGGGTATTGCGGCCTCGTCTGGCGCGATGCGGCGCGCGACGGACTGGCGGCCAAGATCGATCTGGAGGACCGCACCTGGTACGCGGTGCTCCCAGTCGTCACTTATCTGGGCGAGGCCGCCGCAGGCGTCCTGCTGGGGATGCAACGGGCCGAGGGCTGGGCGGTGCTTGCGGTATCTCTGACGTTGCTGCTGCTGGCTGGCATCCACAACGCGTGGGACATCACGGTGTGGTCCATCACGCGACGGCGGGAGTGACGCGAGCAACCAGATGTGTATAATGCGCTGACGAGTTTACACATCGAGGTTGACAGTGCGTACGAACGTCGAGATCGACGACGAGTTGCTGGCCGAAGCGATGGCGGCAACTGGCCAGACGAACCAAGCGCGCCACCATCGAGGAGGCGTTACGCCGCGTTGTCAGGCTGCATCGGCAGAAGCGGGCTGGAGAATCTGAAGGGCATCGGGTGGGAAGGTGATCTCGACGCCATGCGTCGCGATTGGTCCCGCTGATCGGCCGAGAGACATCGACGGAGTGATCGTCGTCGATAGCTCCGTCTGGATCGCGTATTTCCGCGCGATGGATACTCCGCAGACGCGAAAGCTGGTATCGCTTGACTTCGATCACGGGCCGCTGGTCGGCGACATCATCTTGCTGGAGGTGCTGCGGGGCGCAAGGGACGCCGCGAACGCGCGCTTGATAGAGGACAATCTTCGCCGGTTTGAGCTGGTCGAAATGCTGGGAGTGGATCTCGCGATCAAGGCAGCGGCAAACTATCGTACCTTCCGCAGCGTTGGGGTCACGAGACGCAAGTCTCCCGACCTGATCATCGGCACTTACTGCATCGAGCACCACCATATGCTGCTGCATGACGACAGGGATTTCGATCCGATGCGTGAGCATCTGGGCTGCTCGTCGCCTACGATTCGAGCGTGCTTATCAGCCTGTGGCCCGTCCGCTATGCTCCGCCGCAACACGCGGAGGAGACGACGATGAAGATCACCCGGACCGAGACCACCATTCTGCGCATCCCGGAAGACGACCCGCTGGCCGACATGCCGGAAGAGGCCGGGCGCCTGCGTCCGATCGTCATCCTCCGCATCCAGACCGACGCCGGCATCGAGGGCATCGGCCTCACCTTCTACGGCGGCGCGCTCACCGGCACGCTGCGCAGCGCGGTCGATGAACTGTGCGCGCTGCTGATCGGCGAGGACCCGATGCGCATCGAGGCCATCCTGCGCAAGCTGCGCGCCGCGGCGGGCGATTCCTGCGGCTCGGGCATCTACACGCTGGCGGTCTCGGCGATCGACGTCGCGCTGTGGGACATCAAGGGCAAGGCGCTGGAGCAGCCGCTGTGGAAGCTGCTCGGCGGCGCGCGCGATCGCGTCAACACCTATGCGTCGGGCTCGCTGCGCCGCGGGCTGACCGATGCGCAGGCCGCCACCGCCGCGCGCCGGCTGGTGGACAAGGGCTTCGTCGAGATGAAGACGCAGATGGCGCTGCCCGGCAATCCGTCGCCGGCCGAGGAGGTGCGGCGCGTGCGCGTGGTGCGCGATGCGATCGGGCCGGACATCAAGCTGATGTGCGACATCAACCAGCGCTGGCGCGTCGAGCAGGCGATCGACATCGGTCACCGCGTCGCCGATGTCGGGCTGTTCTGGCTGGAGGACGTCACCACCTGCGACGACTACCAGGGCCTGGCGCGGGTCAACGCGGCGCTGTCCACGCCGATCGCCGGCGGCGAGTACGTGTGGGGCATCGTGCCGTTCCGCAACATGATCGAGGCGCGCTCGGTCGATTACGTGATGATCGACCTGTGCCGCGTCGGCGGCGTGACGCCGTGGATGAAGGTCGCCGGCATGGCCGAGGCGTTCAACCTGCCGGTGGTCAGCCACGTGGTGCCCGAGATGCACCTGCACCTGATCGCCGCGGTGCCGAACGGGCTGACGGTGGAATACATGCCGTGGATGCTGAAGCTCTACGAGGAGACGCCGGCGATCGAGAAGGGCCAGCTTGGTGCTGCCGACCAAGCCGGGGCTGGGGCTGAAGTTCGACGAGAAGGCGGTGGCGGCGTATCGGGTGGGGTGACGGCGCAAGCCCGCGAGATCAGTGCAGGCTGAAACCGAACGCCTCGCCGGTCGCCTCGGGTTCACCGAGCACCGGCCTGATCGAGTTCAGCGCTGCGCGTGCAGCGTCTTGAACCGCTGCACCTTGGTTCTCTGGCCGGTCGAGAAGACCATCCAGATGTCGCGGCCAAGCGGTGCGTGGATAAGGTGTGACGGCCCTTTCGCGGCGTCCGTGATCACGACGATCCGGTCCTTGAGCGCCGGGTCATCGTGATTGCGGGTGCTCACATAGGCCAGTGCAATGTCACCTGCGGCAGCAAGCCACTCGACCACCAGCGCTCGTTCGACCGGGGTCGGCGGTCGGGCAGGATACTTGAGGACAATGTCTCTCATCACAGGCGATCCGAGACGGCAGCGGACAGCTCTGAAGGTATGCACCGGCGCGGTTTCAATCCCGTTACCGGATGACTTCAGTTGAGGCCCGGTCCGTTGACTGACCTGGATCAAGGCGCCGGCCGGCCACCGCGCTAGGTTGCCCGGCGCTGCCGCCCGGGACCGAGCCATATGAGACGTGTCGCATTTGCCGTTATTGCCGTCGCCGTCGTCGGCGGCGTCGCCTGGCTGGCCGTGCAGCGGCTGACCGCGACGGCGCCGCCCGGCACGCTGTATGGCAATGTCGAGATCCGCCAGGTCGACCTGTCGTTCAATGCCGAAGGCACCGTCCTCGCCATGCCGAAGCACGAAGGCGACCGGGTGAGGCAGGGCGAGACGATCGCCGAACTCGACCCCGCCACCTACCAAAGCGCCGCCGATCTCGCCGCGGCGCGGCGCGATGCCGCCAAGGCGCAGCTCGATGTGCTGGTTGCCGGAACGCGGCCGGAGGACATCGACCAGGCGCGGGCCAACCTCGCCGCCGCGCAGGCCTCGCTCGCCAATGCCGAAGCGACGTTCGAGCGGCAAAAGAGCCTGACCGCCAGCAACGCCTCGACCAGGCAGCTCCTCGACGACGCCCGCATGGCGCTCGATGCCGGCCGCGCCAAACTCGACCAGACGCAGGCCGCGCTCACCGAGGCGGTCAATGGCCCCCGCCCCGAGGACATCGCCGCCGCACGGGCCCAGTTGCGCGCGGCGGAGGCCACGGTGGACCTGGCGCGCACGCAGCTCGCGCGAACCAAGCTGGTCGCGCCGGCAAACGGCACGATCATGACGCGGGTGATCGAGCCGGGCACCGTGGTGCTGCCCGCCGCCAACGTCTATTCGATGGCGCTGGATGACGAAGTGTGGGTGCGCAGCTTCGCCCCCGAACCGCTGCTGGCGCGCCTCGCGCCCGGCACGGAAGTCACCGTCACCGCCGACGGCGTGGACAGAGCCTATCGCGGCCGCATCGGCTATGTCTCGCCCGCCGCGGAGTTCACGCCCAAGACGGTGGAGACCCCCGAACTGCGCACGCAGCTCGTCTATCGGCTGCGCATCCGCATCGAGAACCCCGACGACGGCGTTCGCCAGGGCATGCCGGTGACCATCCGGTTGCCGGCGGTCCGATGACCGAGCCTGTCGTCGTCATCGACGCACTGCGTCACGTGTTCGCCGGCGCGCACGGCGCTCCGCCGCATGTCGCGCTGGATGGTGTGTCAGCCACGATCCAGCCGGGGATGATCACCGGCCTGGTCGGGCCGGATGCCGCCGGCAAGACCACCCTGCTGCGCCTGATCGCCGGCCTGCTGCGCCCCGCGAGCGGCCACATCAGCGTATTCGGCCACGACATGGCAGACCGATGCCGCGCTGGCGCATCCGGCGATCGGCTACATGCCGCAGCGCTTCGGCCTCTACGAGGACCTGAGCGTCGCCGAGAACCTCGACCTGTTCGCCGACCTGCATGCGATGTCCCCTGCTCTGCGCGCCGAGAGCGTGACGCGGCTGCTGCGCTTCACCGGTCTCGGCCCGTTCACCGCGCGTCTGGCCGGCCAGCTTTCCGGCGGGATGAAGCAGAAGCTCGGTCTGGCCTGCGCGCTGCTGTCGCGGCCGCGGCTGCTGCTGCTCGACGAGCCGTCGGTCGGTGTGGATCCCGCATCGCGCCGGGATCTGTGGGCGATCGTTGCCGCGATGCTGGAGGAAGGGCGGGCCGACGGAATGGCCGTCGTGTGGGCCACCGCCTATCTCGACGAGGCGGCCCGCTGCGGCAACGTGCTGCTGCTGCATGAGGGCAGGCTGCTGGCGCAGGGACCGCCGGCCGAGTTCCTCGCCCCGCTCGAGGGACGCGTGTTCCGTCTCCGCGTGCCCGCCGGCGAGCGGCGTGCCCGCGGCGCGGCTGGCAACGGCGCATCGGGCGGTGCTGGACGCGGTGGTGGAGGGCGACGCGCTGCGCATCGTGCTGCGGCAGGGCGTTGCGGTGCCCGGCGCGCCGGAGCTTGGCGGCGAAGCGCTCGAACGCCTGCCGCCGCGGTTCGAGGATGGGTTCGTAGCGGCACTGGCGCCCCCTCCCCCGCCCCCCTCCCGCAAGGGGAGGGAGAGAACGGCCAGCCCTCCCCCTCCCCTCGCGGGAGGGGGGCGGGGGGAGGGAGCGCCGATGCCATCACGGTCACCGACCTGGTCCGCCGCTTCGGCACCTTCACCGCCGTGGACCACGTCAGCTTCGCGGTGCGCCGGGGCGAGATCTTCGGCCTGCTGGGGCCGAACGGCGCCGGCAAATCGACCATCTTCCGCATGCTGTGCGGCCTGCTGCGCCCCTCCGGCGGCGAGGCACGCGTCGCGGGTGCCGGACCTGCTGCGCGCACCCGCCGAGGCACGCGGGCGCATCGGCTACATGGCGCAGCGCTTCTCGCTCTACGCCGAACTGTCGGTGCGGGAGAACCTGCGGTTCTTCGCGCGCGTCTACGGCCTCGGCCGCGCCGCGCAGGCACGCGCGATCGACGCGGCACTCACCGGCTTCGACCTGACCGAGACTGCCGCCAGCGTCGCCGGCGAACTGCCGCTCGGCCTGAAGCAGCGCCTGGCGCTCGCCGCCGCACTGCTGCACGGGCCCGACATCCTGTTCCTCGATGAACCCACCTCCGGCGTCGATCCGCTGACCCGCCGCGACTTCTGGGCGCGCATCGGCACGCTGGCGGATGCCGGCGTGACCGTCATGGTCACCAGCCACTTCATGGACGAAGCCGAATACTGCGACCGGCTCGGCATCGTCAGCCAAGGCAAACTCGCCGCGGTCGATACGCCCGCCGCACTGCGCGAGCGCGTGCGGACCGACGCCCTCCCCGAACCCACGCTGGAAGACGCCTTCATCGCCCTGGTGCAGACGCCATGACCGCAAGCCTGCTGCGACTGCGCGGCCTCGCCCGCAAGGAGATCAAGCAGATCCTGCGCGATCCGTCGGCGATCCTGATCGCGTTCCTCATGCCGGTCGTGCTGCTGGTGGTGAACGGCTTCGGCATCTCGCTCGACGCCAGCGAGATGAAGCTTGCCGTGGTGATCGAGGCGCCGGAAGAGAGCGTGCGCGGTCTGCTTCAGGCGATCGACGCCTCGCCCTATCTCGTCGGCGCAGCGCGCGCTCAGCACACGCGACGGCGAGACAGCGATGATCGAAGGCCGTGTGCGCGGCATGCTGGTGCTGCGCGACGACTTCTCCCAGCGCGCCAGCCGGACCGCATCCTGGCCGGCGCCGGCACAGCTTGTGGTGAACGGCACCGACCCCAATACCGCGCGTCTCCTGGAAGGCTACGTCGCCGGCGCGCTCCAGGTGTGGCTGGGCGGCCAGGCATCGGAGAAGCGCCTGGCATCGACCGGCGGCATCGATCTGCAATACCGCGACTGGTTCAATCCGGAACTGCGCTCGGCCGACTTCATCGTGCCAGGCATCATCGCCATGGTGATGACGATGACCGGCACGCTGCTCACCGCGCTGATCGTGTCGCGCGAGTGGGAGCGCGGCACGATGGAAAGCATGCTCGCCTCGCCGGCGCGCATGGCCGAGCTGATCGCCGCCAAGCTCGGCTGCTACTTCGCACTCGGCATGGCCAGCATGGCCGGCTCGGTGCATGCTGGCGATCGCGCTGTTCGGCCTGCCCTATCGCGGCGGCATCGGCCCGCTCGCCGCGGCGGCGGCGCTGTTCCTGATCTTCGCGCTCGGACTGGGGCTGTTCATCTCCACATTGGCGCGCAATCAGTTCGTCGCCTCGCAGCTGGCGTTCCTCACCACGATGATGCCGGCGATGATGCTGTCCGGCATGCTGTTCGACATCGCCGCGATGCCGCACTGGCTCCAGCTCGTCACCTACGTCGTCCCGGCCCGCTATCTGGTCTCCATCTCTGCAGACGCTGTTCCTGGCCGGCGATGTGTGGGCGGTGGTGCTGCCGAACCTGGCCGGCCTCGGCGTGGCCGCCATACTGGCGGTGTCGGCGACCCTGGTCGTGACCCGGCGCAGGCTCGACTGATGCTGCGCCGCATCTTCGCGCTGATCGTCAAGGAACTTGTCGGGCTCTGGAAGGATCAGAAGACCCGCGTCGTCATCCTGGTGCCGCCGCTGGTGCAGGTGGTGATCTTTGCCTACGCCGCGACCTATGACGTGACGCACGTGCCGCTGGGCATCTGGAACGATGACGCTGGCACGCAATCGGCCGAACTGGTGCGTCGCTTCGCCGCTTCGCCGGCGTTCGATGTCGTTGCCTCGTTCGCCTCTCCGGCCGAGGCGCGCGCCGCGCTCGACGCGAAGCAGGTCGCGGTGGTGCTGCGATTGCCGCAGGATTTCTCCGCCGATGTGCTCGCCGGCCGCGTCGCCCAGGCGCAGCTTCTGCTCGATGCCCGACGATCGAACTCCGCGCTGATGGCGCAGGGCTACGCCGCCACCATCGTGGGCGATTTTTCGCAGGACCTGCATCCGGGCCGCATCCGCCGCTCGTGCTGCTGACCCGCGACTGGTTCAACCCGACGCTCGAGAGCACGTGGTTCATCCTGCCCGGCCTCGTCTGCATCCTGTCGCTGATCATGTCGCTGCTGATCAGCGCGCTGTCGCTGGCGCGCGAGCGTGAACTCGGCACCTTCGAGCAGTTGCTGGTGACGCCGCTGCGGCCGGCGGAGATCCTGATCGGCAAGGCGCTGCCCGGCATCATCGTGGGGCTGATCAACGCGAACATCGTGATCGCCGCCGCGCTGCTGTGGTTCCGCCTGCCGTTCCGCGGCAACCTGGCGCTGCTCGAGGCGATGCTGCTGCTCTACACGCTGGCCGGCGTCGGCATCGGACTGGTGCTGTCGTCGTTCGCGCGCACCCAGCAGCAGGCGATGCTGGGCGTGTTCGTGTTCGCCTCGCCGATGATCGTGCTGTCGGGCTACGCCGCGCCGATCGAGAACATGCCGCCGCTCGCCGAACTGGCCAGCCGCGCCGATCCGGTGCGCTACATGCTGGTGATCGCGCGCGGGCTGTTCCTGCAGGACATGCCGCTCGCCGTGGTGCTGGGCCAGGCCTGGCCGATGGCGCTGATCGCGGCGGTGATGCTGACCGTGGCGGGGTTCGCGGTACGCCGCGCGGTAAGCTAGCACTACTTTGGCAGATTGTGCGTGATGGCATCACTTTTGGGATTCCCGAATCGGCCAATCGGTGATTCCTGGGGGATCGGCTTTTCGGAGGCCGATCACGGTGCGCACGAAGTTCGATTGGACCACGGAGCTTGAACGCTGGCTGGAGCCATTTCTGAGCCGCCTGGCGCACAAGGCTCGGCGACGGATGTGCCCACTCTACATTGCGGGACTGATCGGACCGGGCGAGCGGAAGAGCATTCAACCGATGGCGCAGTGGCTGGTCCCCGGCGAGTACGATCAGCTGCATCATTTTGTCGCGGCTGGCATGTGGGATGCGACACCGCTGGAAGCGGAACTTCTTGTTCAGGCGGACCGGCTTGTCGGCGGTGACAACGCCGTTTTGGTGATCGACGACACGGCACTGCCGAAGAAGGGCAGCCATTCGGTTGGCGTTGCCGCGCAATATGCCTCTGCCCTGGGCAAGACAGCCAATTGCCAGACGCTGGTGTCAGCAACGTTGGCGAGCGGCGAAGTGCCGGTGATGGTTGGTATGCGTCTGTTTCTACCAGAGAGTTGGGCGAGTGATTCTGTTCGGATGGCAAGGGCGCGGGTTCCGGCAGATCGACAGACCTTCCGTAGCAAACCTGAGATCGCCATCGATGAGGTCGACCGGGTGAGAACCGCCGGTGTACGCTTCGGATGTGTGCTGGCTGATGCGGGCTATGGCATGAGCGCGCCGTTCCGGCACGCCCTCAGTGAGCGCGGACTAAAATGGGCCGTCGGTATTCCGCGGCATCAGAAGGTCTATCGAGATGACGTGGCCTTGATCTTTCCCGTGGCAGGTCGCGGCCGTCACCGACGGCGACACATCCCCGACAGCAAATCGATCGCAGTGGAGGCAATGCTCGCTGGCGCATCCTGGCGCTCGGTCAGCTGGCGCCGCGGCACGAAAGGTCGGCTGTCGGCACGCTTTGCCGCCGTGCGCGTGCGGGTCGCTGATGGGCCGCCACAGCGCATTCGCGACATGGGTGGCCAGCATATGCCCGGGGACGAAGCCTGGCTGATCGGCGAACGTCGGGCTACTGGCGAGCACAAATACTACCTCTCCAACTTACCCACCGACACGCCGATCACGGTGCTCGCCAGCACCATCAAGGCGCGCTGGATCTGTGAGCAGGCTCACCAGCAGCTGAAGGAAGAACTCGGGCTCGACCACTTCGAAGGACGATCGTGGCATGGTCTACATCGTCACGCCCTCATGACAATGATTGCCTATGCCTTCCTTCAACACCATCGCCTCGCAACCGCGAGGCGGGGGAAAAAGAATCAATGGACCGCCACCACAGCCAAGCTTACCCGCCGTGCGCCGTCTTATCATCACTCACATCACTCGCGCGCGGCCTTCGCGCTGTCCGCACTGCCGCAAATGGTTCAGCTCGGCATAGCCCGCCCTGTAATCATTCTGCCAAAGTAGTGCTAGTGTACCGACTTTAACGCTTGTCTCCCACGGGCCACCTTTTTGAGGATTGTGGTGGCGGAAGCGGTCCAGATGAAAGGTTTGGGATCGGCATTGTGGTTTTCGAGGTATTCCTGGATGGCGGCTTCGAGTTGCGTGACGCTCTTGAACGCGCCGCAGCGGATGCGGTCCTCGGTGATCAGGCCGAAGAAGCGCTCGACCTGATTGAGCCAGGACGCCGAAGTCGGCGTGAAGTGCATATGGAACCGCTTGTGCCGCTTGAGCCAGACCCGGACGCTGGCATGCTTGTGTGTGGCGTAGTTGTCGGCGATCAAGTGCACATCAAGGTGCTTCGGCGTCTCGGCTTCGATGCGGCGCAAGAACCTGAGCCATTCCTGATGGCGATGTCGCTGCATACACTGGCCGATCACTCTGCCGGTGGCGACATCGAGTGCTGCGAACAACGTCGTTGTCCCGTGGCGTTTGTAGTCGTGCGTCATAGTGCCGCATCGGCCTTTCTTGATCGGCAAGCCGGGCTGCGTACGGTCCAGCGCCTGGATCTGGCTTTTTTCGTCGACCGAGAACACCAATGCCTTGTCCGGCGGGTCGAGATAGAGGCCGACAATATCCTGTACTTTCTCGACGAAGCGCTTGTCATTCGACAGCTTGAAAGTCTTCACCAGATGCGGCTTGAGTTCGTGGGCCTTCCAGATGCGCTGCACGCTGGTGTAACTGAGGTCAGTCGCGCGCGCCATCTTGCGGATGCTCCAGTGGGTGCCTGCCACCGGCTTCTCATGCAAGGTCTTATGCACGACCCGCTCGATCGTCTCGGCGCTCAGTGGCGGCTTGCGCCCAGGTCGCGTCGCATCTCGGCGCAGCCCGACGAGGCCTTCCGCAAGGAAGCGCTCCTGCCAGCGCCAAACCGTCAACTTGCTCTTACCCACCGATCGCGCGGTGGCCATCACCCCCACACGGTCAGCCGACAGCAACACGATCCGGCTCCGCCAAACCAGCTTCTGCGGCGTATTTCGTGCCGAAATCCAACCTTCCACCGTCGCCCGATCCGCAGGAGACAGCCAGATGCATGCCGAAGTCCTCTTCATGCCACCAGAGTTGCACGCCGCTGCGTCCGTGGGAATTTTTCGTTAGGATCGGAACACTAGGATCGTCGATGCGTCCAAGGAGCCAGCTGATGAACGATGCACCGTCGCTAGCCGAAGCCCCGCCGCTCGATGGCAAGGCGATCGCCGAACTGGCGGAGCAGCTCAACCAGCTTGCTGCATCTGCGCACCTTCCCGATCGGCATGAAGCTGTTCGAGGACCTGGACGCGATGGCGAACGTGCCCGGCCTGCGCCGGCCGCCGCGCGGGAAAGACGTTCTCCACCTGCCAGTTGGTGACGCAGGCGCGCATGGCCGGCTTCACGCTGGGCATCACCACCGAGAACATCCCGTCGTTCTCCTCGTGCTCCAGCGTGATCGGGCTGGATGCGCCGGGCGAGATCTACACCTCGGGGCGCAAGATGGAGGGCGTGTGGTTCGAGAACCGCGAGGCCGCGGCCGCGCACCAGGCCGGCATGCCGCGCGTGCCGCCGGGGCGCTATCACGGCATGGTGGTGTCGCCGCTGCGCACCGCGCGGCTCGATCCGCCGGACATCTGCCTGTTCTACGGCAATCCCGGCGCAGATGATCCTGTTCATCAACGGGCTGCAGTGGCGGAGCTACCGGCGCTACGATTTCTCGCATCACCGGCGAGAGCGCGTGCGCCGACAGTTGGGGCCATGCGCTGAAGACGCGCGAAGTGTCGCTGTCGATCCCGTGTTATGCCGAGCGCCGTTACGGCGGGGTGGCGGACGACGAGATGCTGATGGCCTGCCCGCCGGCGGACCTGCAGCGGGCGGTGACCGGGTTGCAGGGGCTGTCGAAGGCCGGGCTGCGCTATCCGATCATGCCGTTCGGTCCGCAGGCGGAGCCGGCGGAGGGCATGGCGAAGAGCTACGCCGGGAAGAGCTGAGGGGATGGCGCATCGTCGGAAGCGGCAAGCGTATGCAGGTGGGTTTGGCAGCCCATGGAGACGCACCACACCAGCCAAAGGCCAATGTTGAGCGCGACCACAGCCACCAGTCGCCCAATCCAATGAGCGCTCGCAACCCATATGCGAAAACCCACGGCCCGGAAAGGGTTGAGCGATGGCAGTCGGTTCGCGGCTGCGATCAGCTCTTTCGGGTGTCGACGACCAGCTCACCGACCGGCGCGCCGATCGGATACTGTCCGGCAAAGCGTCGTAGCAATTTCAGCAAGGTCGATCTCGCTACGGGCGTCCGCTGGCGAATCCGCGCCAGAACTTTCGGATCGGTCCGCAAGGCACGCGCTGCCAACTCATCGTTCGGGTAGTGCCGCGAGACCAATTCCCCCAATTGCGGGCTGACGAACCAGGCCCGGTCCTTCTTTTTGCTCATGCGATTCTCTATGAATTGACGGGCACTCTAGGCGCCCGTGATGAGCCGCGCGGGCGCAAGCGGGTCGTTCAGCGTGTTGACCTCCACGATCCGAGCAGCGAAGCCGTAATCGCGCAGGCAAGCGATTGCGATCTCGGCTTCATCGCGCGCAATTCGGCGCACCCGCGCCCCGTCGGTAACGCTTCGACTGACGACAAGCCCCAGCGCCTCCGCGGCCGCCTGCGCTTTGGCCGGAATGGCAATATCGACGATATCGGCCATTACAGTCTCCCAAACTCCGATACTTCGGCATAGCTTGAAAATGCCTACGGCGATCAGTTGGATCGCGCCGTCGATATCACGGCGGCAGCATATAAAATCCATATGAATTGGCGCCCGGCCGCCTGAAATCGGATTGCTTGATGAGCGCGGGGGACTGCTGATCGACCTTGGCGTCTGCCCCAGGTTGGAACCTCCGGTAGATTGCCTGCACCTGCTATGGCATGTGAAGACCATGACCTTACCTGCGGCCCGCATCTCGATCGCCGCCAGCCCGAACATACGCCTCGCACTGGGCGCACTCGGCGTCGTCTTTGGCGACATCGGCACCAGCCCGCTCTACGCCTTTCGGGAGAGCTTCATCGGTGCGCACCGGCTACCTATCGATCAGGTACACGTGCTCGGTGTGCTGTCCCTGATCGTCTGGGCGCTGATCGTGGTGGTCACAATCAAGTACGTGTTGATCACGATGCGCGCCGACAACCGGGGCGAGGGCGGCTCATTTGCGCTACTCGCTCTGATCCGTCGGGTTCTCCCCAGGGCGCGCCTGTTGCCTGCCATATCCCTTGGCGCGCTGCTCGCGACAGCATTGTTCTACGGCGATGCCGTCATCACGCCGGCGATTTCGATCCTCTCGGCGGTCGAGGGTCTGACGCTGGCCGACGACCGCTTCGGCATCGCGGTCATTCCCGTAACATTGATCATCACGTTGGCACTTTTCGCGATCCAGCATCGTGGCACTGGCCTGGTCGGGCGCTTCTTCGGTCCAGTGATGCTGGTTTGGTTCATCGCCATCGGCGTGCTGGGAGCAGTCAACCTCGCCAGCCGTCCGCGGGTATTGGAGGGAGTCAGCCCCTCCTTTGCTCTCGGCCTGATTGCCGCCGACCCGCTGCGTGCCTTCCTGACCCTCGGTACAGTTGTGCTGACCATCACGGGCGCCGAGGCGCTGTATGCCGACATGGGGCACTTCGGCCGGCGTCCGATCGCGCAAGGATGGATGAGCGTGGTGTTGCCGGCCCTGCTGCTCTGCTACGCAGGGCAGGCTGCGCTGGTTCTCAATAACCCTGTGGCCATGGATCAGGCCTTCTACCTGCTGGCGCCTGGCTGGGCACTCTGGCCGATGCTTGTCCTTGCCACCGCAGCGACCGTGATCGCAAGCCAGTCCGCGATAACTGGCGCTTTCTCCATCACGGCGCAGGCGATTCAGCTCGGTTACCTGCCTCGACTTTTGATCCGCCACACCTCCGCGGCCGAGCGGGGACAGATCTTCGCACCCGCCGTCAACGCGGTGCTTTGTGTGGCAGTGATCGGACTTGTCCTCGGATTCCGGTCATCGACAGCGTTGGCCGCTGCGTTCGGCTTTGCCGTGACGTCGACCATGGTGCTGACGACGCTGATGATGGGTTTCGTCATCTTTCGCATCTGGCGTTTGCGCAAAGTCTGGGCCGTCCCGCTCTACGCCGTTCTGCTGGCGTCGGACGCGGCCCTGTTCGGTGCCTCCGCGACCAAGATCCCTGACGGTGCATGGCTGCCGCTGGTGATCGCGGCGGTGCTCATGCTGCTGTTCACGACCTGGGCACGCGGCCGGACCCTGCTTGCGGCCAGGCTTGCCCGCGATGCCATGCCAGTCGAGACTTTCCTGCGCGCGACGGCCAATGTGCAGCGCGTGCCCGGCCTTGCGGTGTATTTCACGCGCGACCCGACGGGTGTTCCCACCGCGCTGCTGCACAGCCTTAAGCATCACCACGTACTGCATGAGCATGTACTGCTGCTGACCATAAAGACCGCGCTGTTACCGCACGTCGGCCGCGGATCGCTGTTGCGCTTCGAGGAGATTGCACCCGGCACAGGCCGCGCGGTGCTGACGTTCGGCTTTCTCGACGAGCCGGATGTGCCCGCCGGGCTGACGCTGCTGCCACCGGCCTGGAGCGAGGATGCGATGGGCACCAGCTACGTTCTCGGGCGGCAGATCCTGGTTCCCGCCGCACGACCTGGGATGCCGCTGTGGCAGGAGGCGGTGTTCGCGGCAATGGTGCGGTTATCCGGCTCCGCTACCGAGTATTTCCGCCTGCCGCCCGGGCGGGTTGTCGAACTGGGGAGCCAGGTCGAAATCTGACGCGGTAGCAGAACTGGCGAATGGCCGCTCTCCACCCAAATTGGTCATTGGATATGGCCGCTGGAATGGTCTTCGGGCGCGATGCGGCTGGTGCGCGCTGATTTGTTGAGGTTCGGCTCGCTCCGGGCCGCAGGCCAGGCCGAGATCGCGTGCGCGCATCGCCATTCGCGTCAGCGCGACACCAGGTCGATCTCGTAGATCGCCGGCCAATGCTTGCCGGTCACCAGCAGATGGCCGGTTGCCTCATCGTAGGCAATGCCGTTGAGCACATACGGATACTTCAGAACCTTCGGATCGGGGTTGAGGCCACCGAGGTCGATCCACCCAGTGATCTTCCCCGTCCCTGGATCGATGATCGCGATGAAATCGGTCTGCCACACATTGGCGTAAAGCTTGCCTTTGACATACTCGAGTTCGTTCAGAAAACCGACGGGGCCGACATTGTCCGAGACGTAGATATGGCCCTCGATGACCAGCGATTTCGGATTGAGGAACAGCACCGAGGACGAACCATTGCTCATCATCAGGCGCTTGCCGTCGGTGGTCAGACCCCAGCCCTGAGTAAGATAGCGGAATTCGCCGGTCCTCGCGAATGTCGCGCGGTCATAGGTGAAGCCGATATTCGACAAGTAGGTCAGTTCATAGATCGTTCCATTCAGGACCGTGACGCCCTCGCCGAAATACATCTTGTCCAACGGCTGTTCATGAATGATCCGCCCGCTCGTCAGGTCGTACTGCCGCAGGCGCGACAGGCCGTACAGACCGGTGCCCTCGTACATGAAGCCGCCGCTCATCACGAATCCCTCGGTGTACGAAGTCGGATCGTGCGGGTAGGTCTGCACGACCTTGTAGCGGTAGACCGGAATCGCGGTCTGGCCGACGACGCGCTCGCGGCTGACCTGGATGCGGTCGGCATCGTCGCCCGGCGGCGCGCCGGTGCAGCCACCGGCAAGCAGCGCCAACAAGGCACCGCACAGCATCGCCGTGCGGACATGCCGCATCGTGTCACATGCCATTCGTCCCCCCGCGCGTCTCCGTCCCGCATGGAAACGGTCGGTCGCCGGCTTGGCAAGCCCGCTCCGTACCGACTAGCCGGCACGGCGGATTTCGGCCTAATCGAAGCGCAGTTCGTCCGCGGAGGAGCGCACCATGCGTGAGATCGGCCATTTCATCGCCGGCAAGCCGGTTGCCGGCACCAGCGGCAAGTTCGGCGACGTGTTCAACCCTGCCGCGGGCGAGGTGACGGCGCGCGTCGCGCTGGCCGATACCACCGAGGTCGACAAGGCGGTCGCTGCCGCGGTCAGCGCTTGGCCGGCCTGGGCCGCCACGCCCCCGCTGCGCCGCGCCCGCGTGATGTTCAAGCTGAAGGAACTGCTGGAGCGCGACCGCAAGGAGTTCTCCGCCATCATCACAGCCGAGCACGGCAAGGTGCTGTCGGACGCGGACGGCGAGGTGCAGCGTGGGCTCGAGGTGGTGGAGTTCGCCTGCGGCATCCCGCATCTGCTGAAGGGCGAGTTCACCGAAGCGGTCGGCACCGGCATCGACGCCTGGTCGATCCGTCAGCCTCTCGGCGTCGTCGCGGGAATCACGCCGTTCAACTTCCCGCTGATGGTGCCGCTGTGGATGATCCCGGTGGCGCTCGCCTGCGGCAACTGCTTCATCCTGAAGCCGTCCGAGAAGGACCCGTCGGCGTCGCTGAAGCTGGCGGCGTTGCTGGCGGAGGCCGGCGTGCCGAACGGCGTGTTCCAGGTGGTGCAGGGTGCGCGCGAGGCAGTCGAGGCGATCCTGGCGCATCCCGGCATCGCCGCGATCAGTTTCGTCGGATCGACGGCGATCGCCGAGACGATCTATCGCGGCGGCACCTCGCACGGCAAGCGCGTGCAGGCGCTGGGCGGCGCGAAGAACCACCTGGTGGTGATGCCCGACGCCGACATCGACGACGCGGTGGACGCGCTGATGGGCTCGGCATACGGCGCGGCAGGCGAGCGCTGCATGGCGGTGTCGGTCGCGGTGGCGGTGGGCTCCGCCGGCGACCGGTTGGTGCAGAAGCTGGAACCGCGGGTGCGCGCGCTGAAGATCGGCCCCGGCACCGACCCCGACGCCGAGATGGGACCGCTGGTGACGCGCGAGCACCGCGACAAGGTGCAGGGCTACATCGACCTTGGCGTGAAGGAGGGTGCCAGGCTGGTGGTCGACGGCCGCGGCCTGTCACTGCAAGGCTACGAGAACGGCTACTTCCTCGGCGGCTCGCTGTTCGACCATGTCAGTACAGACATGCGTATCTACAAGGATGAAATCTTCGGCCCCGTGCTCGGCGTGGTTCGCACGCCAGACCTGGCCGGCGCGGTGCGGATGGTGAACGCGCACGAGTATGGCAACGGCGTCGCGATCTTCACCTCCGACGGTGGTGCCGCGCGCGACTTCGCCGCCGGGATCAATATCGGCATGGTCGGTGTGAACGTGCCGATCCCGGTGCCGATGGCGTTCCATTCGTTCGGCGGCTGGAAGCACTCGCTGTTCGGCGACCACCACATCTACGGTCCCGAGGGCGTGCGCTTCTACACGCGCTACAAGGCGATCACCCAACGTTGGCCGACTGGGGCGCGGCGCGGCGCGGAATACGTGATGCCGACGCTGGGGAGGTAGCAGCGCCAGAGCAGCGCTTGCCCTGAATTGCAGCAAGCTGGGGATTGAGGACCAGCAGCGCGCCAGAATTGCGGTCTATGGTATGAGCCGCAAGCAACTGACCTACCGGCGGGTTGACGAAGCCGAAGACACTCCGCCAGTTGGCTAGGGCGTCTTGGAGGTGGAGGGTGAATAGGCAGATATATCAGGCGGAGGCACCGCCGGACCTGCCATCGGCGTGCCGAGTTCTTCGCCTCGCGGCAGCGGCACCTCTCAGCCTTCGGCGTTAGCGTCCGGTGAGCGACGGGGACAACACAGTCAAGCCTGGACATGCCGCGTAGTTGACCGGCCGTTTACTGAAAAGCGCGGACCGCTGCACTGGTAGAATGGCAGAAACCGTGCTCATGTCCCCCATCTAGTGGCTCTGCACACTGGATTTGACCGGTTGCCCTGGGCTGGGGAGTAGCTGCGGCAGACTGCTGGGGTGGATCAGCAGTTCTATGCTGCGGGCGACGCCAGGCTGGCGTCGGATGAAGCCTTGGCGTTCGAGCGTGATCAGCATCTGGTTGACTGAGGGCGGGGTGACGCGAAAGTGGCGCAGCAGGTCAGCGTGCGCGGGTGGTCGGCCGAGCACCAAGGTGTAGGCGTGGATGAAGGCTGAGGTACTGACGCTGCTTCGGCGTGAAGCGGGGTGGTGAGGCGAGACACGGCTCGAAACGGCGATTCATATGTCGTGCCCTCAATAATGGGGGGCAGCAATGAATGTACGATACCGCGTGGAGCTGAGCCAAGCCGAGCGGGAGCAGCTCAACGAGCTGCTGAGTGGGGGCAAGCACGCCGCGCGCAAACTCAAGCGGGCACAGATCTTGTTGGCTGCTGACAGCGCGGTGGGTGACGCGGTGATCGCCGCCAGCGTCAGCGTCGGCGAGTCCACCGTCTACCGGACCAAGCGTCGGTTCGTCGAAGGTAACCTCGAGCTGGCGTTGAGCGAAGAAACCCGCCCTGGCTCTGGACGAAAGCTGACCGGCAAGGAGGAGGCGCTGCTGATTGCCACCGCCTGCTCCAGCCCGCCCGAAGGGCGAGCGCGCTGGACACTGGAATTGCTGGCCGGTGAGATGGTGAGGCGAACTGAGCATGCGGAGCTATCGCGCGAAACCGTGCGTCGGCGGCTGAAAGAGAACAAATTGAAGCCGTGGCAACAGGATATGTGGTGCATCCCGCAGGTGGACGGCACCTATGTCGCTCGGATGGAGGATGTACTTGATCTCTATGCAGAGAAACCGGATCCCAAACGGCCAGTGGTCTGCTTCGACGAGAGCCCAACCCAGCTGATTGGCGAGGTGCGGCAGCCGATCGCTGCGGCCCCTGGGCAGCCTCGGCGCTACGACTACGAATACCGTCGCAATGGCACTATGAACCTATTCGTCTTTTTGGACGCCCATCGGCCATGGCGTACGGTGAAGGTCACGGAACAACGCACCGCGCTGGACTTTGCCGAATGCATGCGTGACTTGGTCGATAAGCATTATCCGGCAGCGGACGTGATACGTGTGGTGATGGACAATCTGTCGACCCATGGCCCTGGCGCACTGTATGAGGCGTTTCCGGCGCCCGAAGCCCATCGCATACTGCAACGGCTGGACATCCACTATACGCCAAAGCACGCGAGCTGGCTGAATATGGTCGAGCTCGAGATCGGTGTCCTTCGCGGTCAGTGTCTTGACCGACGTATCGGCGACCGCAAGAAACTGATCGCGGAAATCGCCGCCTGGGTAAAGCAACGCAACAAGGCCAAGGCTCGGATCAAGTGGATGTTCAACACCGAGAAGGCGCGCACGAAGCTTGCCCGTGCTTATCCTGACCCCGCCAAGGAGTCATAATCCCTGTGCAGGGCTACTAGCTGCAACGCGAGGGAGGATATCCATGTCGCCAGGGCCGACCAGTGATACCATTTTGTTAGGTGGAATCTATTCGACGACGGATACCAGCCAATCGAGCGTCACCTTCGAGGTTTATGGGGTCACAGTTGGCACAGCTACCGGATCCCAAGGCAGTGGCGGCGCCGCTGGCAAGATAAACTTCCTCCCACTCGGAACAGAGACAGTCCATCTGGTACACGGCGTCGGGATCATCGCCTTTGCGGCCAGCGTCACTGAAAGTGTCGGCAACTCATTCACCCAGTTTGAATTAGAGAATCAGTCCACGCAAGCCGCCTACGCAGTCAAACCTGATGCCACCGCTACCGACACGGTGGCGGGCGCCACGGTAAGACTTGGCGAATACACACTCATGGGAAACACGATTCCCAACCTCTTTGGCGGACTACTGAACAGCTGACCCGTCAATGGCCGCCACAATGCGGCCGGCGCATGCCTCGCCCGGCACGAAGCACACAACCACGGTCGCCGGCATCGGCTGGGCTGGGGTAGCAGCCGGCAGGAGCAACACCGCAACAGCGGCGAAGTATGCCCGCAATCGCATTGACAGCCGTTCCCAAGCCGTGCCGTCACTATGCCGCAAATAAATCGTTAACAGTGTGAATTCGAACCACAGTCGGGGAAGTTCCGGCTGGTCACGTGGTGTGGCCGGGTGGGGTAAGGGTCCGGCCGAAGCCGTTGCGCGGCGTTCAGGTTGGTCTTGTTTGTTCGAGAATCTGCCGAATTGCGGCGGGGAGCGTGTCGAACCAGAACTTCAGCGCGTTCGGGTCTTGATGGCGGAACCCGGCGTGGTTGCCTTTCTCGGAACAGAAGACATGGTAGTGCGAGCGCGGTCGAAAGTCGAAGCTCCAGGCGCCCGCAGCGTCAACGCTCCAGGTAAGGTCTGCTTTGTACGCTTCGACGCGGACGACGTGGCCGGTGCAGGCGCGGCCGTTCGCGTAGACAAAGGGGCAGGCGATAATGTGCTCGCCCGCATCCGCGCTCGCTGAATTCGGCGATGCGGATTGCGTTGTCATGCGGCGTCCTCCACGGGCGGCCTTTTCCAAGGCATCAGAGTGGATAGAATCTGACGGAAGGTACCCTCGTGCTGGGCCGCTTTACACCGATTGGCTCGGACTCATCCGTCAGATTTGCACCACTGGTGCTGGGCCAGGACAGACGCCGCCTAATCGTCAAGCCGACATTCCAAGAGCCGCAGCACACCGCTTACGAGGCACTGCCGTATGATCGTAATCAATTCTAAGTCGGCTAATGACCGACTCCTGGCCCAAGGGTCCAAAAGAAATAGTGTAAGTTCCCGGCTCTGATAAGATAGCAGGAACCATACCCACTATTATCACACCCGCCATATTCTTCTTTACGGATATGTTCACTTCTTGATTTAGAATAGGTACTTTAGAAGGAGTAGTAATTGTTACTCTTCCCTTTTCGTTCACCTCTTCGTTCGACGAAGATAACTCGATTCTCACCATAAGTTGCGGAAGTTGCAATGGCATAACCGCTGTACGCAACCCTTGAGAAAAGAGCCCAACTATAGTGTGTTGTCCCGTTATCTCAGGTCTAACGTCCTGGCACAGTAAGCACGAGACAACGCGGTATTTCGGCCTTGCCATTGCCATCTCTACGTCGTCGCGAAGTCAAGGCGAAAGCTATGCGAAGAGGATGAGGCTTGCACGAAGTTTCTCGGAAAGGTTGTTACCATGTCATAGGTTGTCGACGATGAGTTATGCTCATAACACAGGAATATGAGGTTTGTAGTGACCGTCTGTTCAGCTTTAAACCCTCTTATATCCATCTTCCCCAAATCGACGAATGTCCGTGGCGCTCTCTGGATGAACTCAGGATGAGATAAGGGGACAAGCTTAACCTCAAATTTGTAATCCATTCCACGCGCAAGAACCGCGAGGGTCTCGAGCTGCAGATCGTCCTCTCCCTTTAGCTTCCTCGACAGGAAGCCCTCGTCCATTCCAATTCTTTCGGCGAGTCTCTTTTGCGTAAAGCCCGCCTTTTTCTTTTCGTTCAGCGCATGTCTAAGCTCGTGGAACGCATCACTCTTCAAGGTGGCAGCGTACACGAGCAATTCTCGCTCAGGTATGCGGCCGCCTGTTGATTGTTCGGTCATTCCTCACCTCCGTTACCGACGTAGCCCTCAAATGTGTCGGTGGTGAATGGGGGAAGTCCAGGCAACAAGTCATTACGGACAGTCTCAACAGCCCAAATCGCAGCGTCCCACTGAGGGGTGTGCTTCGCGCCTAAATCGTCGCGCACTCTGCAAAGAGCGACTACGTAGTGCAGCGGCAGCGGGAACCATCCGAAAAGACGCAGGAACGGCTGGCTAACATAAGACCGGATTTCCCAAGCTTCCGCCTCAGGCGGGCACAGATGGGTCATATCTATCGGGCTTATAAGCCATTTACCCCTGACAAAACGGTTCAACTGCGCTTCAGCATCGGCCAAGGCGCGCATTCCAATTCTTGCGTCTGGATGATCCCCCTCTGGGAAACACCACTCGTGCCATCTCTTCACAATCCAAAGGCGACGAGGCGTCGGCCCCCACGTGTCAGGGATAGTGGGGTGGTGCTCAACCAACATACCGTCAGCTTCTAAGGCCTCCAATTTGGTGATAATTGACTGATTAGTCAACTCCCAATCTCGCTTCTGATTGTAATTTCCGAATGAACTTGGTCATCTTGCGCTGCTCGGCAGACGGGCGGCGGCGCAGCATCGGGGCCTAACAGCGAATGGTATATCCTTCGCGTCAAGGACTTATGGGATAGTTAGGAAAGAATTCCTTGACACAATGCCCCGACCTGTGTTCTTGATCGCACCATGTCCGCCACCGAGGCAGCCCCCGACGCCAAACCCAGCCGCTCCGGCCGCCTCCTCGCCCTCGTGCGCGCGCTCGTCGCCTACGGCCGGCAGGTCGCCACCACGCTCCGCCAGAACCACCCCACCCTCAGCGCCGGCGACATCACCCTGATCCTCAGGCGCATCGCCCGCGGCCTGCTGCGTGCCGAGGCGCTCGAAGCCAGGATCATCCGCGACGCCACACGGCTGGACGCCGAACCCAGGCCGCCGCGTGCTTGCCGCCAGCGGCAACCGCGGCCGCCACGCGCCGCCAGCCCGGGGCCCTCCGACATGACAGACCCCCTTCCTGCCGCCTTGCCCACCGTCGAACAGATCGCGGCCGAGGTCCGCCGCCGCGCCATCGGCGCCGTCATCGCCGACATCTGCCGCGATCTCGGCATCCAGCCGAGCAACCGGCTGTGGCCGGAACTGCGCGACCTCATTGTGCGCTATTGCGGCAATCTCGCGAGGCTGGTGAAGGACATCCTCGATCGGCTGTTCTTCACCAGTCCTGCATTGGCCTGGCCGGTCAGGCCGCTTCCCGGATTGGCGCCGGCACCGTCCGGTACAGACCCACCCGGCTGACCAAGAGGAACCGCAAAACACGCAAACGACGCAAATCCATCATGCGCGTTCGTTCGTGTGCATCCATGGCTGGTTCCCGGTCCCGCTCAGCGGTTCGCAGGATGCGGTGCCCGAACCTGGCGGCGCCGCGGCCGCGTTGCCAGGGGCAGCCTGTCGAACAGCGTCGGTGCCTCGCCAATCTGCGCGCCCTCGATGTCGAGCAGGCGAAACTTGGTCGCGACCCCGCCGGCCGCGGAGAAGCCGCCGGGTTTGCCGCCGGCCGCCAGCACGCGGTGGCACGGCACGATGATCGGAAACGGGTTTTGTCCCATCGCCTCACCCACCTCGCGCGCCAGGCTGCGGTCGCCGAGGCGCGCGGCGATCTCGCCATAGGACAGCGTGGCGCCAAACGGAATGCCGCGCGCCACCGCGTAAACGCTCTGCTGGAACCCCGTCACCTCCGCCATGTCGAGCGGGACGGCCGACAGGTCGCGTGCGTTGCCGCGCAGCACTTCGGCGATGTCGTCGATCGCCTGCTGGATATGTCCCGGCGGAGTTGCTTCCCGCGCATCCGGATATCGCCGCTGGAGGCGGGCTCGTGTCGAACTCTCGCTTCGCTCGGGCAATTGCACGCCGGCAACACCGCGCGCGCTCCACGCGATGCCGCATGGTCCGACCGCCGTGGCGAAGAGGGCGAATTCCTGTGCGGGCATGACACTGATCAGCGTAGCACCGGTCCCCGCCGGCCACACCTCCGGTATCTTGCCTCGGTCTACAACGCCTCCGGTTCGGCCGGATCGTCCGGCACCGCCAGCGCCTTCAGTCGCGGGATGTCGTGCAGGATGACGCGCGCTCCATGCGTCTCCACGCCATACGCCCGCAGCGTGGCGAAGGCACGCGACAGGTTCTCCTGCCGGCAGCCCAGCCGTGCCGCCAGCAGCCCCTTGTCGAACGGCAGGCGAAAGTCAGCCTTGACCGCCTTGCCGTCCTTCACCTGAGCCAGCAGGTAGCAGCCCAGCCGCTGCGTCGCGGTGCGCAGCTTCAGGTCGCGCACCTGGCGCACCATGGTGCGGAACTCATGCGACACAGAGCGCAGCAGCGTATTGGCCAGGGACGCCTCGTGCTCCACCAGGTCGCATCAGTCCGACGGCATCGATCGCCAGCAGCCGGCACCGGGTAATCGTGCGGGCGGTCATGAGGTAGGGCAGCCGGGTCAACACCGAGGCCATGACGAAATGGTCGATCGGATGCACCACCTCCACCAGCGCGGTGGTGCCGTCGGCCGCCGTGCTGGACAGCGCCACCTGCCCATCCAGCAGAATATGCAGGCTCTCCGGCATGGCGCCCTGATGCGACAGAACCTGACCGGGCCCGGCGGTCACCGTCTCGGTCATCGCATCGATCCGCCCGATCAGGGACGCATCCAGCCGTTTGAACAGCGGAACGGAACCGATCAGCATCTGACCGCCGTGTCCATGGAACCTTGGCGCCTTTCCAGTCGTTGCATGTCTTTACGCATTCATTACCGGACCGGCCACCGATCTGGAAAACGAAACATCTTGAGCTGACCCAGACTGCGCCTTTTGCCAATGCCAAAACGACGCGATGGCCGCTTGTCACGGTTGTGGTAGCATTCGAGTGGCGCGGGCGTGATGGAACTGGCAGACATAAGGCGCTTAAAACGCCTTGGCCCATGGCCGTGCGGGTTCGAGCCCCGCCGCCCGCATTCCCGCGCATGACTTGATCCACGTCAATGCAACGATCCGGCTCGCGCGCTATCGTAGTCGTTGCCAGTGGCCGACTTCTTACGGACAGGATCATTGGCCATGCATCTCGCCGAAACCGACGGATCGGCCGCCCCCATCGCCGATCCGCGACACATGACCAGCACGCAGCTCCGGCAGCTTGGGTTTGCCGTGGGTTGTGTATCTGCGATGCGGTACATTCGAAGGCCAGCGGCCTACGCCATCCATGCCGCCGACGGCACGGCGATGGCGGTCGTGGAGGATCTCGACGTCGCCTTCGAGGTGGCGTCCGAGAACGACATGACCCTGGTCGCGGTGCACTGATGTCGCTGATCGCGACCTCGGTCGAGCGCTCCGGGGTCGCACGCATCTTTTTCGACCTGCGCCCAGCCCAGCGTTCGCTGGAAGATGAACGACGCATCGCGACGGCGATCGAACGCGCCCTCGACCTGGCGGCCAAGGATAACGCCGCGGTGGTGGACTTGCCCGCCCTATGATCGTCGGGTGCGGTTCGGGTCAACCCACCGCGGCGAGCACGCGGTCGCAGACATGCGCCATGTCGGCCGCCGCGAGATAGGGATGGATCGGCAGCGCGAGAATGCGCTCCGCCAGATCCTCTGAGACCGGCAGGCGCGAGCCATCGTGATGGTCGCGATAGGCCGGTTGAAGATGCAACGGGCGGGGATAGTAGATGGCCGTCGGCACGCCGGCCGCTGCGCAACGACGCCTGCACGTGCTGGCGCATCGCCGCGTCACGCAGCAGGATCGCGTAGATCGCCCAGGCACTGGTGCTGTCCGCGACGCGCGCCGGCGTCACCACGGCGTTGCCGAGCCGCGAATCGTAATAGCGGGCGACGCGTTCGCGGCTCGCCAGTTCATCGGCGAACACCGTCAGTTTCGCCAGCAGCACCGCCGCCTGCATCGAATCCAGCCGGCCGTTCATGCCGGTGTGCAGGACCTCGTAGCGTGACGTGCCTTCGCCGTGCGTGCGCAGGCTGCGATACAGCGCCGCGCGTTCATCGCTTTCGGTGAGCAGCGCACCGCCATCGCCGTAGGCGCCCAGCGGCTTCGACGGGAAGAAGCTGGTCGCCGTGGCATCCGCGGCGGACCCCAGCGGCCTGCCGTGCAGCGTGCAGCCAAAGCTTTGCGCAAGATCGTCGAGGGTGAACAGGCCCTCGCGCCGCGCGATGGCGGCGAGCGCCGGCCAGTCCGCCGGCTGGCCGAACAGATCGACGCCGATCAGCGCGCGCGGCCGCAGCCTCCCTGCCCGCCGCACCTCGGCGACGCGCTGCGCCAGATGGTCCGGATCGATCTGGAAGGTGCGCGGATCGACATCGACGAACACCGGCGTCGCGCCCAGCACCAGCGGCACCTCGGCCGTCGCGGTATAGGTGAAGGCCGGCAGGAACACCGCGTCGCCGCGCCCGATGCCCTCGGCCATGAAGGCGATCTGGATCGCGTCGGTGCCGGAACTCACCGCGACGCAATGCCGCGCACCGCAGAACCGCGCCAGTTCGGCCTCCAACTCGGCAACCTCGGGGCCGAGGATGAACTGGCAATGCGCCAGCACGCCATCCAGCCGCCGGCGCAGTTCGCCTGCGATGCGCGCCTGCTGCGCCTTCAGGTCGATGAACGGAATGGCCGGACGTGCGGTCATGGGCGATTCACCACAGGCATCAGTCCTTCGCTGTTGTGTTCGAACTCCGGCACGAGGCGCCCGAGCAGGGTGAGCGCGAGACGCGACTGCCCGCCGCGGCAGGCGGTGCGATTTCATCGATCGCGCGCCCGACGATGGCGGGATCGGCGGTGCGCGGCGATGCCATCAGCAGGCCGGGAAACGCCGTCGGAACCGGCGGCTCCTTGCCGTGAAACAGTTCCTCATGCAGCTTTTCACCGGGTCGCAGACCGGTGAAGCGGATCTCCACGTCGCGCTCCGGGGTCAGGCCCGCCAGCCGGATCATCTGCCGCGCCAGATCGACGATCTTCACCGGATCGCCCATATCGAGCACGAAGATGCCGCCCTCCTCGCCCGACGGCAGCGCGGCATCGCCCGACACCGACCACGCTCGCCTGGAGCACCAGCCCCACCGCCTCGCGCACGGTCATGAAGTAGCGCTGCATGTCGGGATGCGTGACGGTCAGCGGGCCGCCCCGCTCCAACTGGCGCTGGAACAGCGGCACCACCGAACCCGTGCTGCCCAGCACATTGCCGAACCGCACGGTGATGCAGCGCATGCCGCGCCCGCTGCCGCGCGCGGCGATGTCCAGCGCCTGGCAGTACATCTCGGCCAGCCGCTTCGACGCGCCCATCACCGAGGTCGGGTTGACCGCCTTGTCGGTGGAGATCAGCACCATCGCCTGCGCGCCCACGCCGCGCGCCGCATCGGCGACATGGCGCGTGCCGGCGACATTCGTTTGCAGGCCCTCCAGCGGATTGGCCTCGACCATCGGCACGTGTTTCAGCGCCGCGGCGTGGAACACCAGTTCCGGCCGCCAGCGCTCGAACACATCGCGCACGCGCGGCTCGTCACGGATGTCGACCAGCAGCGACTCGCGTGGAACGTGCGGATGGCGCTCGGCCAGTTCGAGATCGATCAGCCACAATGCGTATTCGCCGTTATCGATCAGGATCAGCCGCTCCGGGCCCGAGGGCAGCGACCTGACGCGCCAGCTCGCTGCCGATCGTGCCACCGGCGCCGGTGACGATGACCCGCCGCCCCTGGATCAGGCGCGCCATGCCTTCGCGGTCGAGCGGCACCTGGCGCCGGTTCAGCAGGTCCTCGATCGCCATCGGGCGCAGCTCTAGCTCTCGCGCGCGGTCCGCCGACCCGGCGGGATCCAGCGAGGTGGGCCGTGGCGCACGGCGAATCCGCATGCCGTGCCTTTCCGCCTGCTCGACCAGGATCGCCAGCGACTGCCCGGGGAGGTCGGGCGTGGTGACCACCAGCGTGTCCGGCAGCCTCCCCTCGCCGCTCAGGCGTTCCAGCACCGCTGCCGCATCCCCGATCGAGCCAAGGAACGGGTGACCATGGATTCGCCTCCCCGTCTGGCGCGAGCCGACCGCCAGCAGCCCCTCGACCTGCAGCGTCTGCCGCCGATCCCAGGCCAGCGCGCGCAGGAACAGGTCGATGTCCTCCGCGGCACCGACAACGAGCGCCGAAGGGTTGTCCGGGGCATAGCTGGCGACGGGCATGCCGCCGCGGCGGTGGCGCCAGCGGCGATAGATGACACGCGGCGTGCCGAGCAGCACCAGGAGGGTCAGCGCATACACGACCGGGAAGGCGGGATTGCCGGATGCCGCGCCGGTCAGCGCAAGCACGAAGCCGAGCAGGGCGGCGCCAAGCGCGCTGGACCAGGCCACCCCAAGCAGGTCATCGATGCCGGCAAAACGCCAGAATTGCCACGGCAGCCTGAACGGCAGTCCCGCCAGCAAGAGCGTCGCCGCTCCGGCGATCGGGAGCCACCACGGGTGCAGCCAATCGCTCGACGGAGCCGCCACAGCTCGCGCGAGCGGCACCGCGAGTGCCGCCAAGGCTCCGTCGATTGCGACGTTCAGGGCGATTCGCACTGGCGGGCGGGCTGCCATGCGGTCCCTATAACGCAGCGGACCGAGCCGTCATATCCCGCCGCGACCGGGCGCCGGATTGCCTATCGCATTTCGCGGCGATTGGCCTGATACTCACGGACGCGTGGGCAGGCCGTCTCCACCGGCGCCGCCCTCCGCGACAGGCCAGATCACAAGCACGGCCGGAACCATCCGCGCCGGGAAGGGAGCCTACGCCATGCCATCGAGACACCGTGTGACGCGCCGCAATGCGCTCAAGCTGGGCGCCGCCGCGACAGCGCTGCCACTGGTGCACATCCGCACCGCCGGCGCCGCCGGCAAACTGAAGCTGGCGCTATGGGATCACTGGGTTCCCGACCGGCGATGCCGCGATGAAGAAGCTGGTCGATCAATGGGCCGAGAAGAACAAGGTCGAGGTCGAGCTCGACTTCCTCACCTCGATCGGCAGCAAGATCAACATCACCATGGCCGCCGAGGCGCAGGCCAAGACCGGCCACGACGTCTACGCATTCGATTCATGGACCGTGCAGCAATACGGCGACTCGCTCGATCCGATGGACGACGTGATGCAGCGTCTCATCGCCAAATACGGCAAGCTGGGTCATGCCTACGAGTATCTCGGCGTTTCCAACGGGCACTGGCTGGCCGTGCCGGTCGGCTGGGGATCCGCGCCACTTACCTCATGCGGGCGGATCAGCATGCTGAAGAAGTTCGCCAATATCGACGTGCAGGCCTGGTATCCGGCGCATCAGTCGACGCCGGAAGCGGCCAAGGACTGGACCTACGACACCCAGCTCAAGATGGCGGAAGCAAGCTTCAAGGCCGGCTATCCCATCGGCTTCGGCTGCGGTTCGAACAGCACCGATGCGAACCAGACCTGGGGCGCCACGTTCGGTGCCTTCGGTGCCGACCTGGTCGACGGCAAGAAGAACATCACGGTGGATTCCGACAACGTGATGCAGTGCATGGAATACGTCGCGAAGATGGTGAAGTTCATGCCATCCGATGCGGTGAGCTGGGACGATGCCTCGAACAACCGCGCGCTGATTTCCGGCAAGGCAGCGTTCATCTGGAATCCGCCGTCGGCCTGGGCGGTTGCCAAGCGCGATGCGCCCGACGTGGCGGCGGATTGCTGGACGTTTCCCAATCCGCTGGGACCGAAGGGCAGGCTGGTGCCGCACCGGCCGTATTTCTGGGGCGTCTGGTCGTTCTCCCAGAACAAGACCGCGGCCAAGGAAATCATCGAGTGGCTGTCGCAGCGCGAGCAGGTCGAGACGCTATCGACGGCGGTCGTCGGCTATGACATTCCGCCGTTCGATTCGATGTCCGATCTGCCGATCTGGGCCGAGGTCGAACCGCCGAAGGGCACGATCTACAACTATCCGGTGCGGCCGTGGCACGATGCGCAATACTACGTGCCCGGCTCATCGGCGCCCCCCGACATCGCAGTGCAGATCTGGAACCGCAACATCCAGCCCGGCATGGTGTCACGCCTGATGTCGGGCCAGTCGATCAAGCAGTCGATCGCCTGGGCGAAGGACGAGTTGGAAGGCTTCCTCCGCTGACGGCCGCCGGCCGGCACACACTGGCCATCGACCACTGATCGCTGTTATCGGGCTCCTCCTTCGGGAGGAGCCCGCATGACTCTTGTCGCCGTCCTGCGCCATCTGGCCTTCGCCACCGGGCTGGCGCTGCTGTCCGCCGCCGTGGTGCAGGTGATGATCGCGGTGCGCGTGATGGATCGGCCCGACCCGCGGAAAGTGCACACGCAGGATACGCCGAAGGGCGGCGGGGTCGGCGTGGTCGTGGCATTCCTGATCGGCATCGCGGTACTCTACCGTTTCGCCGAATTCGCCCGACTGGCCGATCCCTACTTCACCGGCGTCATCGAGGCGTCGATGGCGATCGCCGTCGTCGCGTTCCTGGATGACCTTTACGACTGGAAGTTCACCATCAAGCTGGCCGCCCAGATCCTGGCCGCGGTGGTCGCGGTGTCGAGCGGCATCTACGTGACGGATTATCGCGTTCCGTATGTCGGGCCACTCTACATCGGTTGGCTGGCACCGCCATTGACGGTTCTGTGGCTGTTGTTCGCCACCAACGCGATGAACTTCATCGATGGGCTGAACGGCCTCGCCGGCGGCGTGGCGCTGATCGCGGCCGGTTTCCTGGCCGGCATCGCAGCGGCGCATGGCGGCTGGTTCGCCTATTTCGCGGCGCTGCTCCTGGTCGCTGGCCTCGCAGGCTTTCTGCCGTTCAACTTCCCGCGCGCGCACATCTTCATGGGCGATGTCGGCAGCCAGTTCTGCGGCTTCATCCTCGCGGTGCTCGCGGTCGTGGCGAGCCGCTTCGATAATGTCGAACTGTCCTTTCTGATCGTGCCGATGCTGCTGTCAGGCGTGCTGTTCGACGTCGCGTTCACCCTGGTCCGCCGCGCGCTCGCCGGCGAGCGCCTGACCGAGCCGCACCGTGGCCACCTGTATCAGGTGGCGCAGCGTGCGGGATTGCCTGCGACGGCAATTACGCTGCTTCACTGGGGCTTCGCCGGCTTCGGCGGTGTCTGTGCGCTGCTTTTCGTGGCCGCGCCCACGCCCGCCAAGCCGTTCATTCCGCTCCTGACACTGCCGCCCCAACTGTGCTGGCTTGGCTTTGTGACGCAGCGGGCCCAGCGGGCGCGCATCCGGCGCTGGGGATGAACGCTCCGACCAGGTGGTCGGAAATCAGACCGTCGCAGTACGCCGGCTCGGCGCCTCGTTCATGGCCGACTGCGGGACCTTTTTCATGGCGTTCGTGGCCTCGCCCATGATCGAGCGCAGGTCGCGCAGGAAAGCGGCGCCCTTCAACGTGCGCTGGACCAGGATGCTGCGGCGGTCCAGCGGGTCAACCTTGCGCCGCGCGAAGTCGAGTTCACCCAGCCGGTCGAGCGCGCGCGTGATCGCCGGCTTCGAAACATTGAGCTCGCTCGCCAGACCGCGCACCGTATGGCCACCGTCGTGCAGGTAGCACGTCAGGAACACGCCGAGCTGGCGCGCCGAAAGATCGGGGCCGTCGCGCCGCACCAAGGCGACAACCGTTTCACGGAGGACACCGACCATCTGATCGGTCGAAGGACTGACAGCCATCGTTGTTCCTTTCATGCTCCCGGACAGGTTCTTGTTTGCGGGGATGTTTGCGGGGCCCGACGGCGCCTGAGAACGGTCACGCTATCGCAACCCATTGCAGGGTCGAAGCTTTTCGTATCGTAAACGCAAGGGTCGTTCTGCTCGCTCAATCCGGCCCCACACCGTTCGCTCGCGCCGCCAGCGCCGCAAAGGCGGCCCGCATGCCGTAGGCTTCGCCGCCCTGCGGACGTCCGGGCGACGTCTGATCGTTCCAGGCATACAGGTCAAAGTGGGTCCACGCAATGCCCGGCGTAACAAACCGCTGGAGAAACAATGCCGCGACGATCGCTCCGGCATGCGGCTTCGCCGATACGTTGTTGAGATCGGCCACCGTGCTGTCGAGCCAGCTATCGTAAGGGGCCCACAACGGCAGCCGCCAAAGCGGATCGTGCTGCTGTTCGCCGCTCCGCAGCAACGCCTCCGCCCAGTCACCATCGTTGCAGAACATCGCCGGCAGATCAGGGCCGAGAGCGGCACGAGCCGAACCGGTCAGGGTGGCGCAGTCCAGCAGCAGACTGGGCCACTCGTCGCACAATTCGGCGAGCAGGTCGCACAATACCAGACGCCCTTCCGCGTCGGTGTTGCCGACCTCCACCGTCATACCCTTGCGTGTGCGGATCACGTCGAGCGGCCGCATAGCCGTGCCGGAAATGGAATTCTCCACGCAGCCCACGCGCACCGCGAGCCGAACCGGCAGGTCGGCCTCCATGATCATCCGGGCGAGTCCCAGGACGGTGGCCGCGCCGCCCATGTCCTTCTTCATACGGAGCATGCCGCTCGACGGTTTGATGTCGTAACCGCCGGTATCGAAGCAGACGCCCTTGCCGCACAGCGCAATGAGCGGCGCATCGGCGTGCGCGGTGCTGCCTGACCAGCGGAGGATGGCGACATGCGCGGCCCGCGCGGACCCGCGGCCGACCGCGGCCACGGTGGGATAGGCCTCGGCCAGATCGTCACCCGTGATCATATCGACCGCGGCGCCATAACGCTTGCCGAGCGAACCGGCGAATTCGGCAAGCTCCGCGGGGCCCAGGAGGTTTGCCGGCGTGTTCACGAGGTCGCGTACCATCCAGGTGGCGGCGGCGGCCGAACGGCTCCGCTGCTGCTCCCCTGGCACAAGCAGTTGCGCCGGTCGGCGCTTGGCCGGCTTCAATGCGCCATACCGATAGGCGCCCAGGCAAAAGCCGAGTGTAGCGCAGGCAGGATCGTATTCGCCTGCCTGCAACCGCCAGGGCAAGCCCTCCGGCAGGCGGAACGCCAGGCCGCCGAATGCCGCGGGCGACGTATCGTCGCCGAGACCCAGCACCGCGCCGACCACGCCTTCTTCGCCGGGCAGGAACCGCAGCTCCTGCGCGGCCGCGGTGAAGTTGAGCTGGCGAAGAAAACGCGACTGCGCCGGCGGCAGGCCGTCGAGAAACGCGGCAAGCCCGGCAGGACGCACGGCGTACAACGGCCGCGTCGCATCGGCGCTGTCGGCCAGGCATTCGAGTTTCTGTTCCAGCATCGAACTCTCTCTGCCTGCCGGCGCAGGCGGCGTGCTAACCCAGGGACGATCCAAGCAGCAACGTGACGCGTCTTGCAAATTGCGCCGGGTCGCGCGGCAGATCGCCCTCCTGCACGCGCGCCAGATCGAGCAGCGTTCCGGCGGCATTGGCGATCAGCGTTTCGTCCTGCAGCTTTCCCGCCAACGCCTCGATCAGACTGTGCCTCGGGTTCACTTCCAACACGGGCGCTGACGGCAGCATGGCGCGGCCGGCGCGGCGCAACAGGCGCTGCATCTGTAGATCGGGCCCCTTGTCGCCGGCCGCCAGCACGACTGCGCTGTCGGTCAGCCGGCCGGTCGCGCGCACGTCCGCCACCTCGTCGCCCAACGCCTTCTTCAGTGCCGCCAGCAGCGGCGAGATGTCGGGCTGATCGGCATCCTTGTCGGTTTCCTCCGGCGCCTGCGTGACGCTCTTCAGATGCTTGCCTTCGAAACTATCCAGCCGTTCCGGCCAGAACGCATCGATCGGATCCGACAGCAGCAGGACCTCGATGCCCTTGGCGCGGAACCCTTCGAGTTGCGGCGATGCGCGCAGCGAATCCGCGTTGTCGCCGGCCAGGTACCAGATGGTGTCCTGTCCCGTCTGCATCCGTGAGAGATAGTCCGGCAAAGAGGTCCATCCCTCCTGTGAGGACGACCTGAACCGCAGCAAGGGCGCGATCTCCGCGCGGTGCTCGGCATCCTCCCACGCGCCCTCCTTCAGCACAGCACCAAAATTGTCCCAGAACTTGCCGTAGTCGTCCGCGTCCTTCGCGCGATTCTTGAGCTCAGACAGCACGCGACCGATCAGCGCCTTGCGGATGCGTCCCAGCACCGGCGTGGTCTGGAGCATCTCGCGCGAGACGTTCAGCGGCAGGTCCTCGGTGTCAACCACGCCCTGCACGAAGCGCAGCCACGACGGCAGCAGGTCCGCCTTGTCGGTGATGAACATCCGCCGCACATGCAGCTTCACGTGCGACTTGCGATCGCCGTCGAACGGTTCGAACGGCTTCATGCCGGGCAGGAACAGCAACGCGAAGAACTCGAGCATGCCCTCGGCACGCCAGTGCAGCGTGGCCCATGGCGTGTCGAACAGATGGCCGAGATGGCGATAGAACTCGTTGTACGACTGTTCGGAAATCTCGGCCCGCGGCTTGCGCCACAGCGCGGTGCCCTCGTTGGCCGGCAGGTCCTTGCCGTCACGGACGATGGTGATCGGCAAGGTGATGTGGTCCGCCCATCTGCGCACCACCGCCTCGAGGCGGATCGGATCGAGGTACTCATCGGCGTCCGCCTTCACATGCAGCACGATATCGGTGCCCGCGGTCTCGCGCGTCGCCGGCGCGATGGTGAACTGGCCCGCGCCATCCGACGCCCAGGTGAACGCCTCCTCGGAGCCCGCCTTCCTCGATGTCGCCTCCACGCGGTCGGCCACCATGAAGGCGGAATAGAAGCCGACGCCGAACTGGCCGATCAGGCTGGGCCGCTCCTCGGGTTTCGCGGACGCGAGCGCGGCGCCGAATGCGCGGGTGCCGGAACGCGCGATGGTGCCCAGGTTATCGATCAGCTCCTGCCGGCCCATGCCGATGCCGTCATCGGCGATCAGCAGCGTGCGGGCGTCCTTGTCGGGCACGATGCGGATCTTCGCCTCGGCCGGCGGGGCGAGCACCGCGTCCGTCAGTGCCTCGAAGCGGCGCCGGTCCATCGCATCGGCGGCGTTGGCCACCAACTCGCGCAAGAATATTTCCCGCTCGGAATAGAGCGAGTGAACCACGAGGTCGAGCAGCCGCCCGACCTCCGCGCCAAAATCGTGCTTTTCCGCCACCGCATCGTTCATCGCCAGCCCTCCCTGCGCGCCGCGATATGCGACGGATGGCCGCTTGTTTCAATGTGGGGCTGATCACTCAGTCGGCTGGCCGGAAGACCAGGATGGCGGCAGCCGATCCCAGGCCCAGGAAGCCGGCCCGCGCCGCCACGAACAACCGATCGACCTGAGGCACGAAAAGCGAGGTGCGCGCGCCCGTCCCGGTCGGGATTGAACCGAGACGCCCATAGCCGCTCGCCTGTTGCAGCCAGACATCGACGGTCCCGTCACCACAACTCAGGTAGATGCGCTTCCGCTTCGCATCGAAGAAGACATCGTCGGCGTCGCCGCAGCTCGGGAGATTGCCGATCAAGCGCCCGCCGTTCGCGTCGAGGATCACCAGGCGAGGAGGATTGCGGAACGCAACTGCGACCCTCGACTGCTCGGCGTCGAACGCCATGGGAAAATTCGCCCGAAGATCCGGCAGCCGCCAGGTCGCGGTCTGCCGTGCCGCGGCCAGATCGACGACCGCGATCTGCCGTGCGTCCGGAACGTTGACGAAGGCCCGACGATTTGCCGGCTCAAGCTGGAAGCCCTCTGGGTGAGCCTGGAGCGGGATCCGGCCGATCGATTTGGCCGTTGTCGGATCGATCATCGCCAGCCCGCCGCTGCCATAGCCCACGACCAGCAAACCGGTGCGAGCATCGAACCGGAGGTTGTCCGCATCGTCGCCGAGTTCGGCTTTGCCGGCCGGTACCAGCTCCGCTCCACGAAACAGGTGAACGGTCCCATCGCCGCCGTTGGCGACTGCGAGCACGTCGGCGTCAGGCGCATAGGCGACGCCTTGCGGCTCCTTGAGGCCTCCGATGCGGCGAACGGCCTTTCCCTGCACAAGATCGACGACATCGAGCGTTCCGTTGCCAAGCTCGGCCACGAACAGGCGCTGGCGCCCGAGATCGATCGCCATGTGATCGATGCGCCCAGACACATCATTGAGCGCAATCTTCTTGTCGAGCACCAACGGTTCAGCCGCCCGACCGTTCTGCGGCAGCCCGAAGAGCAAGGCACCCGCAAGGAGGATCTTCGACGCCAGCAGCACAGCACGCATTCAGGCGTGGCTCGATGACAGAAGGCGGCGTTGCGCGAGCCTGGCGATCTCCCGCGGAGCCTGGTCGGGAATCGGCATGACGGAACTGACGTTGATCTCGCACAGCACGAAATCGTCCTCGCCAGGACCATACAGAAAGTCGGCGTCCCAGATGATCGGCAGATCGTTTCGCTCGACGCCGAGTTCCCGCGTCAACTGCGGCATCCACTCGGTTTCCATCTTGGTTCGCAGCGCCCGGAATTCCGGTGCCGAAGCCGCATGCATGATCCGTGGGCCCGGTTCGGCCGACGACAGCAGCGCAGTGACGTACTGATGCCCGAAGCCGACCACCCGATCGGCGCCCATGTAGCATCGGATCATGCCACGGGTGAGACGCTGTTGAAACGGCTGATCGACGATGCATCCGCCGTACTCGAAATACTGCGCACAGTCAGCCATGAACGCATCGAGCGCGACCGTTCGTGGCTCGCTGCCGCGACGCGCCTCCAGCACGGATACCGACCCGCCGGGCATTGCCTGCACCTTCCAGATGCCCTGCCCGCCATTGCCGCGGTTCTGCTTGACGACACGCGGCCCTGCGGCGCGCAGCCGCTGCGGAAATTCGGCGTGGAACGAATCATATGTGCGATAGAGCTGGGTGTCTGTTCCCCAGCCAAGGTGGCGGGTCGTGTAGAGAACCTCCTTCACGCCCATCTTCTGCGTCACATCGGGATGGGCACTGACCCAGATCCTGCTGCTCGCAACCTCGCGCAGCATGGCATCGAGTTCGAATCTGGTCCGACCGTCAGAGAGCGGATCGACCCAGACAAGGACGCCGTCAACATTCAGCAGTTGCTGGCGTACGTCGCTCGCCGCTTCCTCACAATACACCGCCGGCTCCGCATGAATGCCGGCCTCCCTCAGGGCCGCAAACACGAGGCGCCATCGATTGTTGTCCGGTGTGGCGTTGCGGCGGGCTTCGACGTCGCCGCGCCATAGCAGTGCCACGGACGCCGATGTCAGCGCGGGCATGTGCGGCCTCCACTGGTGTGCATGGGCCCGTTGTGCGTCTCGCCGGCAGCGTCACGCGCCCAACGATAGAAAGCATCGTATAGCGCCATGGTCGCGTCGAGCTGCGCCAGGTCGTCGCGGTAGATGCGGGAGAACCCAAGCGACGCAGCGAGCAGTCCGGCCGCCTGGGGCGGAGGATCGGGGGCATCCGTGTCCGCGGCGCGCACGATGGCGGCGAGGCGATCAAGCGCCGCCGAATGCAGGTCGAATTCATCCAGCATCACGTCGAAGGTGCAGGTCTCGCCACGGTGGCCCCAGAAAGCGCCCTCGACGTCGAACGGCGTCGCATGGAACTTGTCAGCTACATTCGCAACCTCGGATGCTGCGACGAACAGGAACACGGCGGACGGGTCGACGAAGCGCCGGATCAGCCAGGGACAGGCAATACGATCGATCTTCGGTCGCGTCCGGGTGACCCAGATGGTGCGCCCCATCGCGTCGCGCTGCGGCACATGGTTGGGCCGCACCAGCAGTCCCCTCGCCGCGGACCACGCCTCGAACCCGCCTTCGAGGTATTCGGCGCGCGCGCCAGTGTGGCGCAGCCAGGCGGCAACCCCCTGGCTCAGCCATTGCCCGCGCTGATCCACGACCACGACGGATCGACCTGCCTGATCTTCGACACTCGGTGCGACAGTACGATGATCACGGCGGACACCCGCCGGCAGCGTTCGCGGATCGGCGGCATGGTCGTCGTCGGTGCGGACGTCGATGATCTGCGGCGCCTCTTGCGTCCCGACCAAACGCATGAGTTGCGCGACGGTGATGGCGTCTGGCGTGGCCACGAGCGTCCCTCTCCCTCAGCTTGGAGTTCGGACGCGATTCTTCGGCCAAAGCCTCACGGGGCGATCGCGATCAACCCCTCGGCGCCATGCTATCGCGGGCGTCCTGTCTGTCAACCTGATCCGCCATCCGCCGAACTGCTTGCATTCCGCGCCGCAACATCCAACCATCTGCCCATGCCCGGCCTGGATTCCGGTTTCGCGCCCCGCGTCAAAGCCGTCCTCGGTCCGACGAACACCGGCAAGACCCACCTCGCCATCGAGCGCATGCTGGGCCACGCCTCCGGCATCATCGGCTTCCCTCTCCGCCTGCTCGCGCGCGAGAACTACGACCGCATGGTGGCCCAAAAGGGCGCCCGCCACGTCGCCCTGATCACCGGCGAGGAGAAGATCGTGCCGCCCGAGGCGCGCTGGTTCTCCTGCACCGTCGAGGCCATGCCGCTCGATCGCGACGCCGAGTTCCTTGCGGTGGACGAGATCCAGCTCTGCGCCGATCCTGACCGCGGCCATGTGTTCACCGACCGCCTGCTGCACGCCCGAGGGCTGGTCGAGACCATGTTCCTGGGCGCCGAAACGATCCGCCCCCTGCTCCAGCGCCTGGTGCCGCAGGCCAGCGTGGAGACACGGCCGCGCATGTCGCAGCTCAGCCACGCCGGTCCGGCCAAGCTGGTGCGCCTGCCGCCGCGCTCCGCGGTGGTCGCGTTCAGCGCCGCCGAGGTCTACGCGATCGCCGAATTGATCCGCCGCAGGCGGGGCGGCTGCGCGGTGGTGATGGGGCGGCTGAGCCCGCGCACCCGCAACGCCCAGGTGGCGCTCTACCAGGACAAGGAGGTCGACTTCCTGGTCGCCACCGACGCGATCGGCATGGGCCTCAACATGGACGTGGACCACGTCGCCTTCGCCGGCCTGGGCAAGTTCGACGGCCACCGCCCGCGCCGGCTCACCCCGGCCGAGATGGCGCAGATCGCCGGCCGCGCCGGCCGCGGCATGCGCGACGGGACGTTCGGCACCACGGCGCAGTGCCCGCCGCTGGCAGACGAGGTGGCGGCCGCCGTCGAGGCACACAGCTTCGAGCCGCTCGAGCCAGCTCTGCTGGCGCAACAGCGATCTCGACCTCAGCCATGTGGACGCGCTGCTGGCCACTCTGATGGCGCCGCCGCCCGGGCCGGGGCTGGTGAAGGGCAACGACGCCGCCGACCTGGAGACGCTCGCCGCGCTGGCGCACGATCCGGAGATACGCCGCCTCGCCCAGGGGCGGCGGCAGGTGCGGCGGCTGTGGGAGGCCTGCCAGATCCCCGACTTCCGCAAGCTGGCGGACGACACGCACACCAAGCTGTGCGCCCGCGTGTTCGGCCATATCGCGCGCGACCAGCATCTGCCGACCGACTGGCTGGCCGGGCAGATCGGCGCGCTGTCCCGCTCGGACGGCGATATCGACACGCTGATGCAGCGGCTCGCCGGCGTGCGGATATGGTCCTACATCGCCGCCCGGGCCGACTGGGTGCGGGACAGCGCCGCACTGGCAGGGCCGCGCGCGCGAGGTCGAGGATCTGCTGTCGGACGCGCTGCACGAGCGGCTGACCAGCCGCTTCGTCGACCGCCGCGCCGCGCACCTGATGCGCCGTCTCGAGGCCGGCGAGACCCAGGAACTGCTGTCGGCTGTCACCCGCCGCGGCGAGGTCATCGTCGAGGGCCACCCCGTCGGCCGCATCGGCGGCTTCAGGTTCTTTCCCGATCCGGCGGCGCAGGGCGACGAGAAGCGCCTCGTGCTGCGCGCCGCGCGGCGGGCGTTGCGCGAGGAAATGCCGCGCCGCGTCGCCGTGGTGGAGGCCGGCCCCGATGCGGCCTTCGCCTTCGGCGATGACAACACGCTCACCTGGGACGGCGTGCCGATCGCCCGCCTGAAGCGCGGTATCAGCGTGCTGCGGCCGCGCGTGCAGATGCTGGACAGCGAATTCCTCGACGGCGCGCAGCGCGAGCGGCTGCGCGGCAGATTGCAGCGCTTCGTCGACGACAGGGTGCGCCACGATCTGGCGCCGCTGCTGACGGCGGTCGACAAGGCAAGCGCTGCAGCCCGGTTTCCGCGGCCTGCTGCATCGGCTGACCGAGGCGCTCGGCCTGATCCTGGGCGACGAGGGCGACGCGCTGCCGCCGCCGGCGCGTGCCGCGCTGAAGGCGATCGGCGTGAAGGCCGGCCGCTTCGGCCTGTTCATTCCGGCACTGCTGAAGCCGCGCGCCGCCGCCATGCGGGGCCGCCTGTGGGGTGTGCAGCAGGGCTTGGCGGTGCCCGAGCTGCCACCGCCGGATCTGGTTTCATTGCCCCGCCGGCCTGACTGGCCGGCCGGGTTCGCCGATGCCATGGGCTGGCTGGAGGCGGGGCCCGTGCTGCTGCGCCTCGATATCGCCGAGAGGGTCGCCGCGGAACTCGCCTGGGCGACGCGGCGCGGTGCCACGGCGTTGCCGGCGGGCCTGGCATCGCGCTTCTCGCTGAAGGCCGATCTGCTGCCGGTGGTGTTGCGGCGTCTCGGGTTCCGCGTCGTTCCGGCCGGCGTCCTGGCGGCGGACCAATTCGGCCCGCCGGCGCCGGCCATGCTGCTGCCGCTGCGGCGACGACGGGCGGTCGCGACCGAGCCGTTGCCGGTCCAGGCACACGGCCCGTTCGCCGCGCTGGCGGCGCTGAAGCGCTAGGGGGCCGGCCATCGCCGAGACCGAGGATCGCGACTGGCAGCGACTGGACAAGTGGCTGTGGTGCGCGCGGTTCATGCGGCAACGCAGCGACTGCGCCGCGCTGGTGGCGCGCGGCCTGATCCGCATCAACCGCCAGCCGACCGACAAGGCCCACGCGCGGCTGCGCATCGGCGACGTGCTGACCGTGCCCGTGCATGGCTCGGTGCGGGTGGTGCGCGTGGTTTCGCTGGCGGCGCGCCGAGGACCGGCCGCCGAGGCACGCTTGCTCTACGAAGAGATCAGCGAGCCGGTCAGCGGACCTTGCACCTGAGCGCATTCGTCGGCATATCGCCGCCTTTGACAGCCGCGCCGGGGACTGAGCATGACCTACGTGGTCACCGAGACCTGCATTCGTTGCAAGTACATGGACTGCGTCGAGGTCTGCCCGGTCGACTGTTTCTACGTCGGCGAGAACATGCTGGTCATCCATCCGGACGAATGCATCGATTGCGGGGTATGCGAGCCGGAATGCCCGGTCGAGGCGATCGTGCCGGACAGCGACGACAAGGCAGCCGACTGGCTGGAGCAGAACCGCACCTATGCGGCGCTGTGGCCGAACATCACGCGGAAGGGCGAGCCGCCGGCGGACGCCGACGAGTGGAAGGACAAGCCGGACAAGGCCAAGCTGTTCTCGCCCAATCCCGGCAAGGCCTAGAGCCTCAACCGGAAGTGTTACGGTTCATCGTGTTAGGTCAGGTGCCTTACCCGATGACGTAACGCCACTGTGATGCTATATTAGCCTGCTGGCGGCAGCAGCGCCGGAGATGCGGCGGCCGTCCAATTCCCAGGAGCCGATTGTTCGGAGCCGGGTGCGCAGGCCGGGCGAGGGCCACGGCCGCGCTGACCACGAGGCGGATCGCAATTGCGCGAGGGGCACGATTAGAAGGTGTCGAGCATGAAGGGATCGGCTGGAACCGCGGTGAAGGGTCGTGGAGCTGCTGCTTCGCGCCCACGGCGGCTCCACCACGTCGCACGGGAGCCCGGCGCCCGCCAAGGCGGCGCTGACGGCAGCCGCGAGGAAGACGGAGGCGCCGGCGAAGTCGGCCAAGCCGGCGGCGCCGAAGACAGCCGCCGCGAAGCCGGCGGTCGAGAAGGCGCCGGCCGCCGCCAAGCCGGCGGTACCAAGGCCGGCCGTGACCGCAAGCCGGCGACCAGGCGCGGCGCCGAAGCCAGGCCGCGGCGCCGAAGCAGGCCGCGGCGACCGCAGGTCCGCCCAGACGGCCATCGCACCGCACGGCATCGCATCGCCCGGAGGCGGCTGCGCCGCGCGCCCGCCGGCACCGCCATCGCAAGATCGCCGACCGATCTTGCCGGATCGCCTGCCGCCCAGGCCGCTTGGCAAGGCGGAGATCTTCGTCGAGGGCGATCACGTGGTCTACCCGACCCACGGCGTGGGCAAGGTCGAGCGGATCGCGACCGAGGAAATCGCCGGCCACAAGCTCGAACTGATCCACATCACGTTCGAAGAGAACCGGATGACGCTGCGGGTGCCGGTGGCCAAGGCGCGCACCGCCGGCCTGCGCAAGCTGGCGACGCGCAAGCTGTTCGACGAGGCGCTGGCGGTGCTGAAGGGGCGGGCGCGCATCAAGCGCACGATGTGGTCGCGGCGGGCGCAGGAATATGAGGCGAAGATCAACTCAGGCGATCCCTTGGCGATCGCCGAGGTGGTGCGCGACCTGCACCGCAATGCCGGCCAGCCCGACCAGAGTTTTTCCGAGCGGCAGATCTACGAGGCGGCGATGGACCGTCTGGCCGCCGAACTGGCAGCGCTCGACAAGACCGACAAGATGACCGCGGCGACCAAGCTGACGAATTTCCTGAAGACGGTCTGAAGCGGCCGGCGCGGGGGTCGCGGCCCCCGCGCTAGCCGTCGGGCGGGCGCGAAACGCCCAGGACTCGGAGCCAACAGCCGATCGCCAGCGTTGCCAGCAACAGAAACGGCGTCGCCAAACACGCCGCGACGCTGCGCAGGAATTGCTCGATGAGTGCCGCGGCCACGCTCCCGGCCCTGCCCGGACGGACGACACTGTCTTGGATACCTTTCTGCCGATACGACATCGAAACCTCGCTTTGTCATCCTAGCAACGATCTGCGAGGGTTGGTCAATAGTTATCGAGTTATTAAGCGATCATGACCGAATGTTCTGCTGTCGCTCCGGATCGAAACAGTGCAAACGGGCGGGCGCGGTTGCAGGTCACTTTTCCCCTGCCTGTGGCGGCCGGGGCGGTTAAGCTGTCGGGGGGCTGCCGCCCCGTATCGGATTCACTCCGCACCCTCAGCGGTGGGCGGCGGCCGCGGTTCTCGTTCCGCCGCCGCGGCCTCGTACCTGTCGGCCAGATAGAGGAGCATTGCCATTCCCTTCCGGGTCAAGGCTGTCTCCGCGGCGAGACGCATCCTCTGCGCTCTGGCCCGCAACTCCGCGGCCGGACGGTCGGCGAACAGTACAAGTCGTCTCGCCATCCGGAAGCTGTAGTCCCGATGGCGTTCGGGACGGTTATCCTGGCGTTCCGCCAACGTCACTTCTGCGGCTCGAACTCGACTTCCTTGAAAAGCCACCCCCAGCGAGACACAGCGGACCGAAGCGCGCGGATTGCCCCTGTGACCTAACTAATTCCGGATGTTTAACATTAATATGACGTTAAACGAACAGCGCATCAAAGGTAACCGTGTAGCGTCAATCAGCAACCGTTGTCAGGACAGCGGCGGTAGACGGCGCCGAAGCGAAATCGAAGCGCTCACGGAGGAATCCCAATGGCCACGTTCACCTGGAATGCCGGGACTTCTGGCGACTGGACGACAATTTCCGATTGGACGCCGACAACGGGCGCACCACCCGGCGCGCTCACCACCGATCAAGACCAGGCGGTGTTCAACAATACGCACACCGGAAGGCCGACGAGCTATCGAGTATCGGTTGCGACAGGCGAGACGCTGGACCTCGCCAGCATCAGTCTGAACACGTCGCACGGCAGACATGCCTCCCCCGCCATCACCATCTCAGGCAGTCTGCTGACCGACGAGCTCGCCTACGGCGGCCATCACGCGACCTCCATCACCATAAACCCGGGCGGGCTCTTGGATATCAGAAATGAGATCAGCAACAGCGGTGCCACACGACAGACAATCACGATCGACGCGAGCAATAGCGGCGCGGTTGGTTCCGGCGGTCTCCTGGAATTTGGCAGCACAACGGTCGATGATCCGAGGGCTACCTACCGCTTCCACAACCTGTCCACTGCGTCTCTCAACACTGGCGAGATAGATTTTTTGAGTGGCTTCGCGCCTGGCATAACCACCACCCAGCACATCAGCAATGTCGCGCAGGGCGATGAGTTCGTCTTCGCTCATGCCGACTTCACTGGCGATACCGTCACGATATCCGACAACGGTGACCTGACGGTCACGGACGCAAACGGTGTCACAGTCCTGACGATGAAGAACGTCTCGATGGCGCCCGGCGCAGCACATGCCTTCCAGGCGATGGGCGATGCCATAGTGGCCAGCGCGCCCTGTTACGTTGCCGGCACGTGCATTCTCACACCACTGGGCGAAGTTCCAGTCGAAGATCTTGCCATCGGAGATCTGGTCGTCACGCGATCCGGCAAAGCCGAGCCGATCATGTGGATAGGCCGGCGCGGTTACGAGGGACGCTTCATCGCCGCAAACCGTGAAGTCCTGCCGATCTGCATCGGTGCGGGCGCAATCGCGGATGGCATCCCAAAGCGCGATCTCTATGTATCGCCCGGGCATGCGATGCTTATCGACGACGTGTTGGTGCCGGCGGAGAAGCTGGTCAACGGCATAACCATCCGACAATTCGATGCTGTCGATACAGTCGAATATATCCACATAGAGTTGCGTGCGCACGACATCATCTTCGCCGAAGGCGCCCTCGCAGAGACCTTTGTGGACTGCGACAATCGCGGCAGATTCAACAATGCTCATGAGTTCAGCAATCTTTATCCCGACCACGAAGCGCCGAAGTGGGCCTACTGCGCACCACGGATCGATCGCGGAGACGCTCTCGCCAGAGTGCGGCAAAAACTCGACGAACGGTTGGAGTCCCTTGGGTTCACCAAGTCGTTGGATCCGGTCCTGCGCCTCCTCGTCGATGGACGCGAGACATTCCCCGACGTCATCCAGGGATGCACTTACCTGTTCAGGTTGACGAAACCGCCGACCGAGGCACGCATCATATCCCGCACGAGCGTCCCAGCCACGATCATCGCGAGTGACGATACTCGCCGACTGGGCGTGAACCTGTCACTGCTCATCCTCAGAAATGAATTCGTCACCATCATGGTCGAGCATACTCATCCATCGCTCGTCGAGGGGTTTCACGAGGCAGAGGCAGCGCACCGCTGGACCGATGGAAACGCACGAATCCCCCCGGAATTTCTGGCCTGCCTGGGAAAAGGACTGACCGTAGAGGTCCGGCTGCTGGAACAGACTCTGCCGTATCGCGCCGGTCCCACGACGCTTCCGGAGTCAGAGGGCCGCGCGCCAGAGGTCAGGGATGAGGGTCCAGCTTCGTTGGCTTCTGTCGCTGCTCTTCAATGAGGGAGACCTGATTCGCCACCATTGGGTCGCCGGGCGACAACGCGATCAAACCCGGACGTGGTGCTCCACGGGAACCGAGCGGCAGTCCATCTCGTATTCCAGGCCCACCACCGGCGGACGGGCGAAGTGCCACATCAAACCGTGCCGCGCGGCGCCCCGCCGCACGATCTCGTCGGCGAGAAAGGAATGCACGTCATACACCGTGTAAGCCTGCGTCGCCGTGGTGTCGGCCCAGGTCTTGCCCAGAGCGGCCATCCGCTCCTCCATCCGCCCCAGCACGAACGCCGCCTTCTCGCGCATCGCGCCGGGGCTCGTCTCGCCGTAGCGCACCGTGCGCTCGCTGTATGGCGCGGGTCCGTCCCCCGCCTCGCCGCTGCCGGCGATGACGAAGGACCCGGACGCGCCGGCCACCGGACGCGCGAAGCAGAACGCGTAGAAGCTCGGTTCGGAAGGCTTGTCGCACCGGCGGGATGACGTTGCTGCGCGCCACCGGGTTGTCGTCGCCCTGCATCACGCCCCAGCGCTGTAGCGTGCCGGCGTAGAGCCGGTTGAATGCGACGAAGCCGGTGTCGGTGAACTGCTCCGGCGAACGCAGCTCGCAGGCACAGAACGCGGTGAGAGGCACGCCCTGCTCGCCGAGAAACCGCTCGATCCAGGCAAATCCCGCCGCGAGCGGCAGTGGTTCGCCGAACTCGACCCGCTCGATCCGGAAACCGTCCAGCGCCGCAACGCCGCCGGAATACTGGAACGCGAACGGGATGTAGCGATAGCCGCCGGTTCGCAGTTCTGTCGTCGCCGCCATCGTGCTCTCCCCATGCAAAAGGGCCCCGGGTTGCCCCGAGGCCCTTCGTAGCACAAGCGCGCCGCCGGCTAGCTGTTGTTGCGGTTGCCCAGCAACTGCAGCAGCAGCATGAACAGGTTGATGAAGTTCAGGTACAGGCTCAGCGCGTCATACACGCTGCGCTTCGCCGCCGCGTCCGGTCCCTCGGCATAGGCGTACTGGACGTAGGTCGCCTTGATGCGCTGGGTGTCGTAGGCGGTCAGGCCGGTGAACACGACCACGCCGATGATGCTGATGGCGAACTGCAACGCGGAGCTCGCGAGGAAGATGTTCACCAGCGCCGGCGATGATGATGCCGAACAGCCCCATCATCAGGAAGCTGCCGAAGCGGCTGAGGTCGGCCTTCGTCGTGTAGCCGTAGATGCTCATCGCGGCGAAGGTCGCGGCCGTGATGAAGAACACCTCGGACGATCGATTCGCCCGTGTAGATCAGGAAGATGTTGGTCAGGCTGGCGCCCATCGCGGCGCAGAACAGCCAGTACAGCGTCTGCGCGGTGGTGCGCGACAGCCGGTTCACCCCCATGCTCAGCACCAGCACGAAGGCGAGCGGCGCGAAGATCGCGATCATCGCCAGCGCCGGTCGGCGTGGTCGCGGACCCGAGCGGGGTCATGACACCGCCGGGTAGAACAGTTCGTTGATCAGGTCGGTGTTGGCGATCGCATAGGCGATGATGCCGGTCAGCAGCAGACCGGAGCTCATCCAGTTGTAGACCCGCAGCATGTAAGCGCGGAGCCCGGCATCCAGGACCGCAGCGGTCGTGGCGGCCGATGCTCTTGGGTAGGTCCGGTAGTCGGGACTGAAGGCCATGGTTGTCCTCTTTGCCCTTTCAGGCAGGTTGTCCGAGGCCTCTCAATTTGGCGAGCGGCCGCGGCGGTTCAAGCCAAAGTGGTAATGAAAGCTCGGTAACCCAGTTCTGTGCCCCCCGGCTTTCACTCGTTCCGCAGCATCGGTGCCGCCTTGGCCCGCAGCGCGGTCGCGATGCCAATATAGCCGAACGCGAGCATCATGGCGAGGGACGCGATCAGGGTCACCGCAAGGGTGCCCGGCAGGAACACCCAGTCGATATGCATGATGGCGCGGACCACGCCGAAACTGGCGAAACGTGCCCACCAGCGCCGCGATCAGGCCGGCGGCCAGATCCCAAAGTACGCCGAACTCGACCATCCAGGCAGTGCGGATCTGCCGGCGCGTGGCGCCAAGCGCCTTCAGGATGACCGCCTCCTGCGTGCGGCGGCGCTGGCCGGCGGCGACCGCGCTCACCAGCACCAAGGCGCCGGCGATCAGGGTCAGCGAGCCGGTGGCGGCGAGCGCGGCGGCCACCTGATCCAGCAGCGCCGCGACCGCGGCGAGCACGTCCGCCACGCGGATGCCGGTGACGTTGGGCAGCGCGTCGGTCACCGCGCGGAGCAGGGCGCCCTGGTCTGCATCGGCAACGCGGACGGTGGCGATGTGGGTATGCGGCGCGTGCTGGAGCAGGCCGGGGCTCGCCACCATGGTGAAGTTCAGCGACAGGCTCTGCCAGGCGATGTCGCGCAGGCTGGCGACCCGCAGGTCGATGTCGCGCCCGAGCACGTTGACCCGGATGGTGTCGCCGATCCTGACGCCCCAGCCACGGGCGAGTTCGGCGTCGAACGAGACCAGCGGCGGGCCGGCATAATCGCCCGGCCACCATTGTCCGCTGACGATGCGGGTGCCGCGCGGCTCGGTGGCGGCATAAGTGAGACCGCGGTCGCCGCGCAGCGCCCAGCTCGTCTCGGGGGTGGCGCGCACCTTGTCGGCGGGCACGCCGTTCACCGACACGATGCGGGCGCGCAGACTGGGCACCTGCTGCATTTCCGCGACCCCCGGCTGCGCCTTCACCAGCGATTCGAACCGCGCCAACTGGCTGTCCTGGATGTCGACGAAAAAGAAGCTGGGGGCATCGGCCGGAAGCTGCTCGGTGATTTCGCGCTGCACGTTGGCTTCGATCAGCGCGACCGCGGCGAGTGTCGAAAGACCCAGCCCGACCGATACCAGCATGAGCGGCGTCGTCGCGCCTGGCCGATGCAGATTGGCGAGACCGAGCCGGCCGGCCGGGTTTCGCACCAGACGACCGGCGCGCGCCGCCAGCATCACCGCGGTGCCGCCGAGACGGAACACGATCAGCGTGCCTAGAGCCGCGGCGCAGAACCACAGCGCGAAACGGCGGTCGGCGGATGTGGCGATGGTGAGCGCGACCAAGCCTGCGGCAATGGCGACATTGGCGGCCAACAGCGGACGCGACGGGCGGGTCCGCTCCGGCAGCAGCGCGTCACGGAACAGCGCGCCGCCGGGGATCCGCGCCGCCCGGCCGAGCGGCCAGAGCGAAAAGGCCAGCGCGGTGAGCAGACCGTAGCACGCGGCAAGGGCGAGCGGGACAGGGTAAAGGCCGAGTATCGGAGGTACCGGCAGCACGTCCTTGAGCCAGGCGGCCAGCGCAAGCGGCGCCAGCGCGCCGGCGACAAGTCCGATGACGATGCCGCATACGGCCAATGCCAGAACCTGGATCAGGCAGACGGCGAACACGAGGGCTGATGCGGCACCGAGGCAGCGCAGCGTCGCGATGGTTCGGGCGCGGGAGTCGAGCCAGGCGTGCACGCCGTTGGCCACGCCGATTCCCCCGACCAGCAGGGAGGTGAGGCCGACCAGGGTCATGAACAGGCTGGTCTGGTCGATGAAACGGGTTACGCCGGGCGCGGCGTCGTGCGGATCCCGGAAGCGCCAGCCCTGATCGGCAAACGCCGCGCGCAGGTCGGCAAGCAGGGCGGGCGCGGCACCGGGTTCGGGCAGCGTGGCCCGGACCGCGTACTGGACCATCGAGCCGGGGGCGATCAGGCCGGTCGAAGGGAGCGCATCGGCGGCGATCAGCACGCGGGGTCCGAGGATCAGCGGCGCGGCTACGCGATCGGGTTCCGAGATCAGGGCGCCGCGGACGGTGAAGCTGGCGTTGCCCAGCCGGACGGTATCGCCCGGGCGGATGTCCAGACGGTCGAGCACGACGGGATCGGCAAGCAGGCCGTGGTCCGCCAATGCGGCGGCGACGGCCGCTGGCCCGGCCCCCTGCCCCCCACCCCCTCCCGCCAGGGGAGGGGGAGCCGCTGGCGCATCGTCGCCCCGGCGCGGCGTCCGCACCGTGGCATCCCCCACCAGCGGCCAGGCTGCGTCGACGGCCTTCAGCTCCACCAACTGCCGCTCGCCTGACGGGGCGACCAGCATCGATCGCATCTGCACGACATCCGACAGCGTCGCGCCACGTGCGCCCAGCCAGTCGCGCAAGGCATCCGGCAGCGGTTGCGAACCGCTCTCGACCTCGAGGTCACCGCCGAGGATGCGCCGGCCGTCCTCCGCCAGCCCGCGATCCGTCGCCGCGCGCAGCGAACCGACCGCGGCGATGACGGCAACACCCAAGGCGAGGCACAGCAGCACGGCCCAAAGCCCGCGCACGCCGCCACGCAGCTCCCGACGGGCGAGGCGCAAGGCCAGCATCAGACGACCGGTGCGGCCCGGGCCGGCGAAAGGTCGATCTCCACCACGCGGCCGTCGGCCAGATGGACCCTCCGCGAGCAGCGGGCGGCGAGGTGGGCGTCGTGGGTGATCAGCATCAGCGTGGTGCCGGTCTCGGCGCGCAGACGGAACAGCAGGTCCATCACCGAGTCGCCGGTCGCCTGGTCCAGGTTGCCGGTCGGCTCATCGGCCAGCAGCAGCCGCGGCCGCGGCGCGAAGGCACGGGCCAACGCCACCCGCTGCTGCTCGCCGCCGGAAAGCTGTCCCGGCAGATGGGTCAGCCGGTGTGCCAACCCGACCGCATCCAGCGCCGCCCGCGCCCGGGCCATGGCGTCACGCGCGCCCGCCAGTTCCAGCGGCACCGCGACGTTCTCCAGCGCGGTCATGCGTCGGGATCAGGTGGAACGCCTGGAACACGATGCCGATCGCCTCGCGGCGCAGCCGGGCCAGCGCGTCCTCATCCATCGCCGTGACCGTGCGGCCCGCCAGCACGATGCTCCCGGAACTGGCGCGCTCCAGCCCGGCCAGCACCATCAGCAGGCTGGTCTTGCCGGACCCGGAGGGGCCGATGATGCCCACCGCCTCGCCCGTCGCGATATCGAGGTCGATGCCGCGCAGGATGTTGACCGGCCCGGCGGCGGAAGGCACGGTCAGATGCAGGCTCCTGACCTGCACCAGCGGAACCGGAGACGGCAAGGTGGCATCCATGGCGGCACCATATGGCGTCCGCGGCCGGTGGCGGAAAGCCATCATCGCACTGGCCCTCATGCTGCCGACCGTCACCAGACGCGGCGCCCGGTCCGGCTGCTGGTGCTGGGCGATTCGCTCTCCGCCGGCTACGGCCTGGCGCAGGCCGACGGGTTCGAGGCGCAGCTCGGCGCGGCCTTGCGGGCCCACGGCCGCGATGTGGCGATCGTCGACGGCGCGGTATCCGGCGACACCTCGGCGGGCGGCCTGGCACGGCTCGACTGGGCGTTGGGCGACGGCGCCGATGCGGCCATCGTCGAGCTCGGGGCGAATGACGGGCTGCGCGGCGTCGATCCGACGGATACCGAGAAGAACCTGAGCGCGATCCTCGACAAGCTGGCGGCGCGGCACATCCCGGTGCTGCTGACCGGCATGTATGCGCAGCCCAATCTCGGGCCAGGACTATGCGGCAGAATTCCGCGCGGTGTTCGACCGGCTGGGGACCCGGCCCGGCGTGCTCTACGATCCGTTCTTCCTGGCGGACGTGGCGGACGGTTCCGGCGCTGAACCAGCCGGACGGGCTGCATCCCAACGCAGAGGGCGTGAAGCACATCGTCGGCCGGCTGCTGCCGCTGGTCGAAAAGCTGCTCGCGGAGGTGCCGCCGGCATGAGGCTGTTCGTCGGGATCGACCTGCCCTGGGAGGTGCGCCAGCGTGTGGCGATGCTGGCGGGCGCCGGCATCCCTGGCGCGCGCTGGGTGCCGCCGGAGAACTACCACATGACGCTGCGCTTCATCGGCGAGACGCCGCGCTATCTCGCCGAAGAGATCGACCACGCGCTGGCGGCGCTCAGGGCACCGGCGTTCGCGCTGACGCTGGCGGGCATCGGCACCTTCGCCAAAGGCGGCCGCAGCCAGTCGCTCTGGCTCGGGGTGGAGCGCAGCGAACCGCTCGATCGGCTGCGGGGCAAGATCGAGACCGCGTTGCAGCGCTGCGGGCTGGAGCCGGAGCGGCGGCGGTTCCAACCGCATGTGACGCTGGCGCGGCTGGACAAGGGCGCGGAGGCGAAGATCGCGAGCTTCGTGCAGGCGCACAACCTGTTCCGCACCGATCCGGTGCCGGTGGAGCACTTCACGCTGTTCAGCTCGCTGCTGGGCAAGACCCAGCCGGTCTATACCGCCGAGGCGGAGTACGCGTTGGGGTGACCCCCGAACGGACTTCCAAGCGAAAGGCCGGCACAAGTGCCGGCCTCTCCGCTTCACGATCTGCGTGTTGGGTTAGCTGTTGGAACCTTGGTTGGCGTTGGGCGGAAACAGCCAGGTGCCGTGGCTCGACTGGGTGACGTAGGCGTGCACCCCATGCCCGTTCTGGGCCTGCCGGGTCGGCGCCTGCGCCTGCCCGTTCCGCGCATACACCGGAGCATTCGGGACATCGGCCTGGGCTACGACGCCGGGAAGCTGGGTGAAGAAGGTATTGGCGACGGTGCCCTCACCGCCGTCGGCCATGGCCGGGCCGATACTGGCGAAACTCAATGCCGCGATGGCGGCGCGAAGCATGATCTTCATGGTCTCTCTCCTCGTCTTCCGGCCCCGCTTGGCGGGTCCGGGTTCGCGTCAGGGCACCTGCCCTTTTGCGACTGCGCGGAAATGGGGCGAGGAGGTGTCTGGGATAATCGAGCTTATTGACAATTCATTCATGCTGGCCGCGGTGGAATAAAATCGATGGAATAAGATCACCGCGCGGCTGCGCCCGTTGCTCGATGTGACCGCCGGGGGTCGTTCTAGCGCGGGATGACCGGAGGCGGGATCGCCGGAGGGCTGAATCACGCGATCAAACAAAGAGACAGCGCGGGATAAGCGCGCCTTTGAGTGCTGATCCTGCGCTAGCGCGCACTCGTAGGCATCTTGCTCATCTGGCGAAGCCGAAATAGTCCGCTACCTTGATCAGTGCGAGAATGCCCAGCCCCAGCAGGATCGCGCAAACATTGAGCCGATAGCGTTTCATTGTGAGTTCGGTCGGCTTGTCGGTCAGCCGCCTATCGGTTCGTTCCTTGATTGGCGCGTCCACCGTGCTTGTGAGCTCGGCCGGCTTATCCAGATTGCTGCTATCCATTCGTTCCTCAATACCGCGACGACCTAACCGCCGCGCACCCTCCAATGGTTGCTTTGGCCGCAATAGCCCCGCCCGGGAGACGGCATCCGCGCGACATCACTGAAGGCGGAGCTCAGGGACCGGTGCTGTTACAAAAAATGGGCGGGCGAGGCTTCGACGCGCGGTTCCCCGAGAGTAACCGCAAGCTGCTCGCGCTCAAGCAGCCTCGCGCGAATTCGGCACGAATCGCCGGACCTGGAACGTGCCTAGCGGTTCAAAACGGCGTGTCCCCGCACACGGTGATGCGCCGCATGATGCGCGTCTCCGCCGGATAGTCGTTGATCGCGAAGTGCTGCGTGCAGCGGTTGTCCCAGAACGCCAGCGATCCGCTCTCCCAGCGGAACCGGCAGGTGAACTCCGGCCGCGTCGAGTGCTGCTTCAGGTAGGCGATCAGCGGCTCGCTTTCCTCGTCCGTCATGCCGTCGAAATGCTGCACGTGGCCGCCGATATACAGCACCTTGCGCCCGGTCTCGGGATGCGTGCGGACCAGCGGATGCACCGACGTGGTCTGCACGTTGCCGGGGTCCTTCACCTTCATATGCGACATCGCCCGGTCGTAGCGCTGTGCACGCGACTGGCCGCCATGCTGCTTGAAGTTGTCACCGACACAGACGGTCTGTAGTTGGCCGACCAGTGCCTTCATGCCGTCGGACAGGCTTTCGTAGGCGAGGTACTGGTTGGTGAACATCGTGTCACCGCCGGCGGACGGCACTTCCAGCGCATACAGGATCGTGCCCATCGCCGGCTGCGGCGAGAACATCTGATCGGTGTGCCAGGAGCCGCCGAAATTCTTCTTGTCCTCGGGCGTCTTGATGATCTCGAGGATCTCCGGATAGTCGGCCATCCCCTGCATGAACGGATGCAGATGGATCTCGCCCCAGCGGCGGGCGAAGCGAAGCTGCTGCTCGGGCGTGAGCTTCTGGTCGCGGAAGAAGATCACGCAGTTGTCGAGCAGCGCCGCGCGGATCTCCGCCAGCACGTCGTCGGGCAGATCCTCGGACAGATCGACCCCCGATACCTCGGCGCCGCAGCGAGCCGGCGATCCGATTGTGTCTCGAGATAACGGTATTGCGCATTGCGCGGAGCATTCATGGGCAGGTGCCTCCTATGGAGGAATCATGCACCGGAAGCCGACGCGGGTGAAGGGTCGGGCGGATCAGACGGGCTTTTGGCCCGGGCGCGCGATGTCGGCCGCGCGCTGAATGATGCCCTGACCGCGGCGGTAAAGCGGGATCATGCGGTCCGCATTCAGCGCGTTCGGCCAGAACACGAAGTCCGCGTGCCGCTGGAGGAACGCTTGAGCGCCACAACCCGGCACTTCGCAGGCACGCTTGCCCTTGGGGCACTGCGCGAAGTTGCACAGGCGCCCGAGATAGCGATCGGTGCCGGGCTCGAGAATGAAGATGTCCACCTCGTGGTTTGCCACGCCCACTCCCAGCTTTTCGAAGGTGCGATTCGCCGTGACATTGCGCGCACGGTTCAACTCGCGCAGCCGGTCGAGGCGGCTGAGCCACACCGCCAGATCGACATCCTTGCATTCATGCCAGATCGCAACGTCTTGTCGCCAAAAGCGTGGCACCTCCTTCCACAACGGGCGCGCGACGGAGCCAATCAATGCGACCGCCTCGACTTCCGCAAAGCGCGCAAGTGAGTCGGTCACCAGGTCGGCGGCCGCACGAAACCGCGCCTGGCGCGCCAGCATCTCCTGATCTTCTGCGTCGACCTGTCGTTGCGTGAGACGGGACATCACGGCAGCCGATACAGCACGTGGCGGCACAGCGGATGGCTCGCATGGTAGTTCGGATGATCAAACTCGGTGGATCGCGTCATGCCAAGGCGCTCCATGACCCTCAGCGAGGCGTGATTGTCTGGCACGGTCATCGCGACGATCGCTTTCAGCCCGACCCGCCCGAACCCGTCGTCGACCGCAGCGCGCGCCGCCTCGGTCGCGTAGCCGCGTCCCCAATACGCGCGGTGGAGGCGCCATGCGACCTCGACCGCCGGCGTGAAGGAGGCCTCGAACCTGACATAGGAGAGTCCGACCGCACCGACGAACGGCGCGACACCGGGCGCTTCAACCGCCCACTTACAAAAGCCATGCGCGGCCAGATGCGCTTCGGCGCGATCGGCGTAGGCGTCGCTTGCCTCACGGCTCAGCACGCCGCCCAGCAACCGCATCACGACGGGGTCGGCATTCTGCTCTGCGAACGGCAACAGATCGCTGCCGCGCCAGGGTCGCAGGATCAGTCGCGCGGTTGCGATCAAGGCAGCGACGCCCCAGTCGACACCTCAGTACATGTGCTGCCCGCCATTGATCGACAGCGTCGAACCCGTGATGAACTCCGCTTCATCGGCGGTCAGGAAGGCGACCCCGCGGGCGATATCGACCGCGTGGCCCAGCCGCCCCACCGGGATCCGGGCGACGATCTTCTCCAACACGTCGTGCGGGACGGCGCGAACCATGTCGGTATCCACATAGCCCGGCGCGATCGCGTTCACCGTGATCCCGAAGCGCGCGCCCTCCTGCGCCAGAGCCTTGGTGAACCCATGGATGCCCGACTTGGCGGCGGCATAGTTCACCTGGCCGTACTGCCCGGCCTGGCCGTTGATGCTGCCGACATTGACGATCCGGCCGAACCCACGCTCCCGCATGCCGGGAAATGTCAGCTTGCAGAGATTGAAGCACGCACCGAGGTTGGTATCGATCACCGCATCCCACATGTCGCGCGACATGCGCTGCAACGTCGCATCGCGGGTAATGCCGGCATTGTTCACCAGCACCTCGATTGGCCCCACCTCGGTCGTGATCTGCTCGATCGCCCGCTGGCATTCCTCGAAGCTGCCGACATCGAAGCGCGCCACGCGGATGCCGTGTTCCTCGTGGAATGCCGCGGCCGCCGTCTCGTTGCCGGCATAATTCGCGACAACGACACGACCCTGCTGCCTCAGCGCCGTGCTGATGGCGGCACCGATGCCTCGCGTTCCACCTGTCACCAATGCGACCCGTGCCATCGGTCCCTCCCTGCCTGTGATTGAATTACGTGATCCTAACACGACAGAGAAGAACCGAAAGCGCGGATCAGGATTACTTGCCACACCATGCCTCGATCCGATAACCGTCCGGATCGACCGCGAACGCAGCGTAGTAGTTCGGTCCGTAATCCGCCCGCAGGCCAGGCTTGCCATTGTCTGTCCCGCCGGCCTTCAGCGCCGCCTTGTGGAACGCATCAACCGACGCGCGATCCGGCGCGGCGAAGCAGATGTGCAGGCCCGACCGCTCGTCAGCCGGCACCCGGTGTTCCGTGCCGATGACCCAGAATTCCGCCGCCCTGGCGCCATAGCCCAGCGAACCCTCGTCGGAACTGAGGCAGCCATAGCCAAGAGGTTTGAGCGCGGCGTCGTAGAAGCGGCGCGCCCGGGCGATGTCACTTGCACCGATGGATACATGGGCGATCATGCGGTTCCTCCTCATAACCATTATGGAGGTTAGAAGAGGCCAGGCCGCGGGCGCATTGTCAACCCCCTATCAGGTTAGGTATCAGATGCCATGGCGAACAGACCCGGCGAGGTGATCCCCGCGCCCGACGCAGATCTCTGTCTGAACTTTGCCAACACGCGCTATTGGCGCGGCGCGGCGACGCCGACCGACGAACTGGCCACGCCGGGCGATCTGCTTCGTTGGGTCGAAAAGGTCGAGCGCCTTCCGCCGGCGGTGTTGCGCCGGTTCGACCGCGCCGCCGGCGTGTTCGCACAGGCGATCGAGCTACGCGAGGCGATCCATCGCTGCTTCGCCGCGGCGGCGGCCGGGCACACGCCTGACCTGACGGCGCTCAATGCCGCGCTGGCCGAAGCGCCGCCGCGGCGACGGGTGCGCCCCGGCGGCTGGGAGATCGAGGCGCCGGCGACGAGCATCAGCGTGCTGCTGGCGCCGGTGCTTTGGTCGGCGGCGGACCTGCTGGTCGGCCGGCAGCTTTTGCGGGTACGGTCATGTGCCAATCCGGCGTGCGGCTGGCTGTTCCTCGATGACAGCAAGAGCGGCAACCGGCGCTGGTGCTCGATGAGTGCCTGTGGCAATCGCGCAAAGGCACATCGGCATTACCTGCGGCAGAAGGGGACGTAGCATGGCTGCACCGGCAATTCGCTTCGAGGACGGAGCGGCCTATGAGCAAGGCATGGGGCGCTGGAGCGCGCTCGCCGGCCAGACCTTCCTCGACTGGCTGGCACCGCCGGCCGGCCTGCGATGGTTGGACATCGGCTGCGGCAGCGGCGCCTTCACCGAGCTGCTGGTACAGCGCTGCGCACCGTCTGAAACGCATGGGGTCGACCCGTCCGAGGCGCAGCTCGTGTTCGCGCGCAGCCGGCCAGGGGCGCATGGTGCGACATTTCATCTGGGCGACGCGATGGCCTTGCCGTTCCCCGACGATCGCTTTGATGCCGCGGCGATGGCGCTGGTGATCTTCTTCGTTCCCGACCCGGCCAAGGGCCTCGCCGAAATGCTGCGCGTGGTTCGCCCCGGCGGGACGATCGCCGCCTACGCGCGGGATATGCTGAGTGCCGGGTTCCCGTTCGAGCCAATCCGGGCCGAGCTTCGCGTGCAAGGCTTGACGCCGCCGATGCCGCCAAGCGTGGACATATCCCGCATGGAGGCGCTGCGTGGTCTGTGGACGGCGGCGGGGCTCGAGGCGGTCGAGGCCCGCGAGATCACGGTGCAACGCACGTTCGCCGATTTCGAAGAGTTCTGGTCGATGAGCACGGGGACGACGGGAACCATGCGTCAGCTTCTCGGCACGATGGCCCAGGCCGATGCCGAACGTCTCAAGGAGCGCGTTAGCGCACGTCTGCCCGCCGATCCGCAAGGCCGCATCACCTATGGCGCGCGCGCCAACGCGATCAAGGGACGCGTGCCGATTGGCGCATAGCTAACCCGCTCCTTGTCATTGCGAGGAGCAAGGCGACGCAGCAATCCCCATCACGTCTTGCGCGCATTGCTGGATGGGGATTGCTTCGTCGCTTCGCTCCATCGCAATGACAGGAGGCCGGCAGTCGCACCAATAATGCGCTAGCCCGCGTGCCACTGCGACAGTTCGAGCGTCACGCCCTCCGGCCCTTCGATGAACACCAGCCTGCGCGCGTGAAAATCCATGATCTCGTTGCGCGTCCGGAACCCCGCGCCGCGCAGCCGCGCAACCTCTGCTTCGATGTCATCCACCGCGAAGCAGACATGGTTCAGCCCGAGCTTGTTGAGATCGCGGATATGCGGATCCGGCAGCGTCTCAGGGTTCAGGTAGCGCAGAAGCTGGATCTCGGTGCGCGGCGACGCGTTCTCCAGCACCAGCGTGACATGTTCCGCCTCGATGCCGGGCACGCCCATATAGTCGGCGAATACCGGCCCTTTGATCACCACCGAGACCGCTTCCTTGAAGCCGAGAAGGGCGAAGAACGCCTTCGCCCGCTCGACATCCCGCACCACGATCGTCAGGTGGTCGAAGTGCCTGACCATCGCCGCTCAGCGCTCGACGCACATCGCAACACCCATACCGCCGCCGATGCACAGCGTCGCCAGGCCCTTGTGCGCATCCCGCTTCTGCATTTCGTGCAGCAGCGTGATCAGCACGCGTGCGCCCGAGGCGCCGATCGGATGCCCGATGGCGATCGCGCCGCCGTTTACGTTCACGCGGTCGGTGTCCCAGCCCAGGTCCTTGTTCACCGCCAGAGCCTGCGCGGCGAACGCCTCGTTGGCCTCGATCAGGTCGAGGTCGTCGACCTTCCACCCCGCCCGCGCCAGCACCTTCCGCGTTGCCGGGATCGGGCCGGTGCCCATCACCGCCGGATCCACGCCCGCGGTGGCGAATGCGGCGATCCGCGCCAGCGGCTTCAGCCCGCGCTTCGCCGCCTCGGACGCGCTCATCAGCACCAGCGCCGCCGCGCCGTCGTTGATGCCGGACGCATTGCCGGCAGTCACCGTGCCGTCCTTGCTGAACGCCGGCCGCAGCCGCGTCATCGTCTCGATGCTGGCATCGTGGCGGATGTATTCGTCGTCGGCCACGACCACGTCGCCTTTGCGCGTCTTCACCGTCACCGGCGCGATCTCGTCCTTGAACCGGCCGGCCTTCTGCGCCGCGCTCGCCTTCTGCTGCGAGCCGAGCGCGAACTGGTCCTGCTGCTCGCGCGTGATCTGGTATTTGCTGGCGACGTTCTCCGCGGTGTTGCCCATGTGGTAGCCGTGGAACGCATCCCACAGCCCGTCCTTCAGCATCGTGTCGATGAACTCTACGGCGCCCATCTTCTGGCCAGCGCGCAGATAGGCCGAATGTTGCGAGGTGCTCATGCTCTCCATGCCGCCGGCGGCCACGATGGCGCTCTCGCCGGTGCGGATCTGCTGCGCGGCGAGCGCCACCGCGCGCAGGCCGGAACCGCAGACCTGATTGATGCCGAACGCGGTCTTGGCGTCGGGCAACCCGGCGGCGCGCGCGGCCTGGCGGGCAGGATTCTGCCCCTCGCCGGCGGCCAGCACCTGCCCCAGTATCACCTCGTCCACGTCGCCAGCCTGAACGCCAGCCCGCTCGAAGGCGGCTCGCAGCGCGATGGTCCCGAGCTCGTGCGCGGACAGTGTGCCCAGCGCGCCGCTGAAACTGCCCACCGGGGTGCGGGCGGCGGAGACGATGACGATGTCGTCCATGTCTGGCTCTCCTTCTATGGGGCGGCAGACTATCGCCGCCAGACGGCTCTGGCCATGTGGGCGCGAAGCGGCACATTATCACCATGACAAGATCGCATGGGAGCACGTCTATGTCCGAGGCCGCGCCAAGCTACGCGCATGGCACCAGCAGCATCGCCCTGATCGGCGAGACGATCGGTTGTCATTTCGGTCGAACCGTTGCGCGCTGGGGCGACCGGCCCGGGCTGATCGCATGCCAGCAAGGCGTCCGTTGGAGCTACCGCGAACTCGGCGAGAAGGTCGATGCGTTCGCCGCCGGACTGATCGCGCTGGGACTGAAGCCGGGCGAGCGCATAGGCATCTGGTCGCCGAACAACGCCGAGTGGGTGGTGACGCAGTTCGCCACCGCGAAGGCCGGGCTGATCCTGGTGAACATCAACCCGGCGTACCGGCTGGCCGAGCTGGAATACGCGCTGAACAAGGTCGGCTGCCGCGCGCTGGTCACGGCGACGTCGTTCAAGACCAGCGACTATGTCGGCATGATCAACACGCTGGCGCCGGAACTGCGGCACGCGCGCCCAGGCCATCTGGACGCGGCGAAGCTGCCGTCACTGCGCATCGTCATTCAGATCGGCACCGATACCGTGCCGGGCGCGATTCCGTATGACAGCGTGTACGAAATGGGCAGCGCCGCGCAGCAGGCGCGTCTGACCGAGCTGGACGGCGTTCTCCAGTTTGACGAGCCGATCAACATCCAGTTCACCTCCGGCACCACCGGGCTGCCGAAGGGTGCCACGCTCACGCACCACAACATCCTCAACAACGGCTACTTCCTCGGCGAGGCGATGGCCTACACCGAGCAGGACAAGGTGTGCATTCCGGTACCGCTGTATCACTGCTTCGGCATGGTGATCGGCAATCTGGCGTGCATCACACACGGCGCGGCGATGGTGCTGCCAGGCGAGGGCTTCGATCCGCTCGCGACATTGCAGGCAGTGGCCGGCGAACGCTGCACGTCGCTGTACGGTGTGCCGACCATGTTCATCGCCGAACTCGACCATCCCGATTTCAAGAAATTCGACCTGAGCAGCCTGCGCACCGGCATGATGGCCGGCGCCCCCTGCCCTATCGAGGTGATGCGCCGCTGCATCCGCGATATGCATCTGACCGAGATGACCATCGGCTACGGCATGACCGAAACCAGTCCCGTGAGCACGCAGACGGCGCTCGATGATCCGGTGGAGCGGCGCGTCTCGACCGTCGGGCGCGCGCATCCGCACGTCGAGATCAAGATCATCGACAGCGAAGGCCGCATCGTGCCGCGCGGCACGCCGGGCGAGTTCTGCACCCGCGGCTATTCGGTGATGCTCGGCTACTGGGATGACGCGGAACGCACTTCACAGGCGATCGACGCGGCCGGCTGGATGCACACCGGCGATCTCGCCACGATGGACGCCGACGGCTACTGCAACATCGTCGGCCGCATCAAGGACATGGTGATCCGCGGCGGCGAGAACGTATATCCCCGTGAGATCGAAGAGTTCCTGTACCGTCATCCGAAGATCCAGGATGTGCAGGTGTTCGGCGTGCCGGACGCACGTTACGGCGAGGAATTGTGCGCCTGGATCAGGCTGCGCGCCGGTGAGACCCTGACCGCGGAGGAGGTGCGCGAGTTCTGCCGCGACCAGATTGCGCACTACAAGGTGCCGCGGCACATCCGCTTCGTCGACGAATTTCCCATGACGGTAACAGGGAAGATCCAGAAGTTCATCATGCGCGAACGGATGACCACGGAGCTGGGCGTGCAGGAAACGGTGACCGCATGACCCATTCATACCACCGTCATACTGAGAGGAAACCAGAACATGCGCTGGGCACGCTTCGAGCAGAACGGCACGCCGACCTACGGTGTGGTGGAGGGCGACGAGATCATCCCGGTGCGCGGCTCGCCGTTCGATATGTGGGAGCGCACGTCCGTCCGCCTGAAGCTGTCGAGCGTGAAGCTGCTGGTGCCGGTGGTGCCGCCCACCTTCTACGCCGCCGGCCTGAATTACGCCGAGCACGTGCGCGAAGCCGCGGAGAAGATCGGCCTGAAGGTTGCGTTGCCGACACAGGCGGACGCCGGCTACCGCGCGAACAACGCGCTGATCGCGCACGGCGAGGCGATCGTCATCCCCAAGGATGCCACCGACCAGGTGCAGTATGAAGGCGAACTCGTCGCGGTGATCGGCCGCACATGCAAGCACCTGACGCGAGAGAATGCGCTGTCGGCGGTTCTCGGCTACACGATCGGCAACGACGTGAGCGAGCGGACCTGGCAGAAGAGCGACCGCACGTTGTGGCGGGCCAAGAACACCGATACGTTCAAGCCGATGGGGCCATGGATCGAGACCAACGTGAAGCTGGATGATCTGGTCACCAAGGTGCGGCTCAACGGCAAAGAGCTGATCGCGTTCAAGACCAATCATATGGTATTTGGCGTGGTCGAGTTCCTGGTGGCGATGACGAAGTATCTCACACTGTATCCCGGCGACGTCCTGTGGATGGGCACCGAGGGCGCCACCGAGAACATGAAGCACGGCGATGTCTGCGAGATCGAGATCAGCGGCATCGGCACATTGCGCAATCCGGTTGTGCGGGAGCACTGACATGAACACACAGCGCGAGGTCGTCATCGTATCCGGCGTGCGCACCCCGATCGGCGATTTCGGCGGCGGGCTCAAGGATGTGCCACCGACCGAGCTTGGGGCGCAGGTGGTGCACGAGGCGCTGGCGCGTGCCCGCGTTGCCGGCGACGAAGTAGGACAGGTGGTGTTCGGCAACGTGATCCACACCGAACCGAAGGACATGTATCTCGCGCGCGTCGCCGCGATGAATGCCGGCGTGGCGAAGGAGACACCGGCGCTGACAGTGAACCGGCTGTGCGGCTCCGGCCTTCAGGCCATCGTGTCGGCGGCGCAGACCATCATGCTTGGCGATACCGACATCGCGGTGGGCGGCGGCGCCGAGAGCATGAGCCGCGCGCCGTATCTCGCGCAGGGCGTGCGCTGGGGCGCGCGCATGGGCGACGCGGCGATGGTGGACATGATGCTGGCCGCGCTGCACGACCCGTTCGACAACATCCATATGGGCGAGACCGCCGAGAACCTGGCGGAAAGCCATCAGATCACCCGCGGCGACCAGGACGCGCTGGCACTGGAATTGCATCGCCGCGCCTCGCGCGCGATCTCCGAGGGGCGCTTCAAGCAGCAGATCCTGCCGGTGAAGCTGAAGACCCGCCGCGGCGAGACGGTGTTCGACACCGACGAACACCCGCGCGCCGATGCCACGGTCGATGACCTCGCGAAGCTACGGCCGGTGTTCCGCAAGAACGGCACGGTGACCGCCGGCAACGCGTCGGGCATCAACGACGGCGCGGCCGCGGTGGTGCTGATGGAACGCAAGACGGCGGAAAAGCGCGGCGCGAAGCCGATGGGGCGGCTGGTGGCCTATGGACATGCCGGTGTCGATCCGAAGATCATGGGTATCGGCCCGGTGCCCGCGACGCGGCTCGCGTTGCAGCGCGCCGGTCTGGCCCTCGCCGATATCGACGTCATCGAGAGCAACGAGGCATTCGCCGCGCAGGCCTGTGCGGTGGCGAAGGACCTCGGCTTCGACCCGGCAAAGACCAACCCGAACGGATCAGGCATTTCGCTCGGCCATCCGGTCGGCGCGACGGGAGCGATCCTGACGGTCAAGGCGCTCTATGAGCTGGAGCGTATCGGCGGCCGCTATGCGCTGGTCACGATGTGCATCGGCGGCGGCCAGGGCATCGCGGCGATATTCGAACGGGTGTAAGTCACGCCACCAGCAGCCACACCCCAAAAGCCACCATGGCGACCCCGCCGATTCGCCCGATCCACACGCCACCGCGGCAGCAATTTCTCGGCGAACACGAACGCAGCGATCATCGCCACCCAAAGCAAATTCATTGCTCCCGACCGCAACAGCAGTGCCATCAGTACCCAGCAGCAGCCGAGGCAATAAGCGCCGTGCTGCCGCCCATGCGCAGCGCGCCACTCCACCCGTCGTGCCAATGGTTCAACACGAAAGGCGAACGGCGAGCGGCAGTGCTCGCAGGCAGGCATGTTTCAACGGCGTGAACTGGTATATGCCTGCAAGGATCAACAGCACGCCGCCAAGCAACGGACTGCCATTGCCAACATCGGCGACAGCAGAGCGATATGATCCAGCGTCCATTGTGCCACAGTCGCGCCACGCAGAACACGCCCCACGCGATCAGGTAGCCGAGCGAAACATCGCTGTCGGCACATACGGTTCATCGCGCGTCGCGCTTGTTGCCGCTTAATGCCGCGAACGTCAGGATCATCGGTGCGGCGCTCGGCAGCATCATGCCCAACATCATCACCCACCACATGGCGAAGGCCCACGGGGCGTCGAACGTGCATCGCCATGTCAGCGGCATGACGCCCATCGGTCATGCACCGACATGTCCATGCCCTGACGGGCCACCACCAGCTACAGCCAGGCGATCGCCGTCACGCCGGCAAGCGCCAGCACGATAACGACACGCCCGCGCCGCAGCAGCTGTGCCGGCGCCAGGCTCATGCGCTGCCTACGCCGCCCAGGCGAACGGCGCGAAGTGCCCGTTGTTGCCCTTGCCCACCATGTCGAGATCGAGGCCGAAGCCGTGCATATGGAGCTGCGCCGCACGTGCCAGCGCAAGGCGCCTGCCGACGGGATGCGACGTGTTATCGATGATAGAACGGCTCGCCGCTGCGGTTGCGCGATGCGACGCCTTCAATGTCGAACGACAGAACGTCGGGGATCGAGACACGACCGCTTCAACCCTTCAACCTTGAACTCGATCGGCTTGAATACGACACCGCGGAAGTCGCTCACCAGGTTGCTACGGATCATGCCTGGAGTGCCACCTGCGTCACCGCTGACGATCGCCGATAAGGCCGCGCGCTGCGCCGCGTCAGCACGCTCGTCCACCACGCCGGCAAATACCCAGTTGCCGTCGGCCATGACCTTGCCGGAACGGATCACCAGCGCGAAGCTCAGTCCCGACAGATCGGTATTGCCACGCTTCCCCTTGTCAATGCGGAAGATCAGCGCGGCGGTGCAGTGATCATGCGTCACTTCGCCCTGCGGATTGGTGTAGATGCAAGGACACAGATAATCGCAGTTGCAGCTTTCCATGTATTCGCCGCTGATCTGCCAGTCGGTTCCGGCCATCGGCTGTCTCCTACCTGCCCGCCTTCCACCAGCCACGCTGCGGCCACGGCAATCCCAGGTTCTCCCGCAACGTCGCTCCCTTGTAGTCCTTCTGGAAGATACCGCGCCGCTGAAGCTCCGGCACCACGAACTTCACGAAGTCCTCGAACGTGCCCGGCGTATGCGTGCCACCCACCACATAGCCGTCGCACGCCCCTTCGACGAACCACTTCTCCAGCCGATCGGCAATCTCCTTCGGGCCCCCGACGATTGCCTCGCGCGGCCGCCCGCGGCGAGTGACCTCGAGGAAATCCCGCACCGTCGGATTGCGGCCGATCACGCGCATCACGCGATCGCGCATCGCCTGCATGCCCGACATGCCTTCCAGTTCCGCATCGGTGAAGGCCTCGTCCATGCCCTTCGTGGCGAAGTCGAAGTTCAGCGCTTCGGACAGCAGCGACAACCCATCGACCTCGCGGTAGCCCTTCTCGACGATCGCCATCTTGTCCTCGGCCTCGGCCTTCGTCGCCGCCGCGACCGGATATGCAATCGTATTGACGGTCACCAGATCCGGGTCGCGCCCATGCCGCGCGACGCCTTGCTTGAATGCCGCGTAGCGCCGCTTGCCCTCCTCGAAATCCGGATAGCCGACGAACACGGTCTCCGCCCATCGCTCGGAGAACCGCGTGCCGCGTTCCGACGATCCCGCCTGAATGACCACCGGATGACCCTGCGGCGAACGCGGCACGGTGAATGTGCCGCGCGAGGTCAGATACTTGCCGCGATATTCCAGCCGGTGCACCTTGTTGGGATCAGCGAACAGCCCGCTTGCCTTGTCGACGACCAGCGCATCGTCCTCCCAGCCATCCCAGCAGTTCAGCACGATTTCCATGAATTCATCGGCGCGGTCGTAGCGCAGGTCGTGCGCGAGATGCACCTCGCGCCCCATGTTCTGCGCCTCGCCGTCGTTGACCGACGTCACCACGTTCCATGCTGCGCGCCCGCCGAGCATGTGGTCCACGGTCTGGAACCGGCGCGCCACATCGAACGGTTCGTAGTACGTGGTGGAGGCGGTCGAACCGATGCCGAGCCGCCGCGTGCCGAAACCCATCGCCAGCAGGGTCGCCACCGGATCCATCTTCACGACGCGCACGCCGTTCGCCACCACCGCCCCTGGGTTGCCGCCGTCATAGATGTCCGGCATCGCGAGCCGGTCATCGAAGAACGCGAGCTGGAATTTACCTTCCTCCAGCACCTGGCCGATCTTCTGGTAATAGGCCGCGGTGGTGAAATCGGTGCGCGACTCAGGATGCCGCCACGCGCTTGCCAGCGTCGTGCAGTTCTGCGCTTGGAGGAAACCCACCAGGACCATTTGACGCACGGCGTATCCCTTCAGAACTGGTAGCGGCGCAGTCTGCCATCCATTAGCTGGCCTTGCCGAGATTATTCGCGGCCGTGTCTTTATGCATGCGGCAGACGTGCACGTGGCCGGCGCGAGGCCGGCCACGACAATCGAAGCAGCGATTCACGGCCAAGCCACTGGACCGTCATCTCTTACTGGAGCCGAGTTCTACTCCGCCGCCGCCTTCTGCACCGGGATGTCGGTCGAGTACCGCAGATGCACCGGCGCATTCGCCTCCCACGGGTCCTTCAGACCCAGCGTCTTGCCGTGCTCGCGCACCGCCGGCATCACCTCCTTCACCAGCAACTCGATGCAGCGGCGGCGGTCGGTGGCGGACACCGTCCCATCGTTGCCCCACAGGCCCATGATGCCGGGACGCGTGTGCTCGATCAGATACTTCAGCCGCTCGATCACCTGGTCGGGCGTGCCGGCGACGATCATGGTGTCGGCGACCTGCTCCTCGAATGTCGGCTGACCGCGCGGGTTCTTGGCGCGCCCCACAGCGAACTCGACGAAGCCGCGCCGCCCGGACGGTGAGAAGTAGCCCGACGGGTTCGCCCACACCGGATGCGCTAGGCCGGTGAACTCGCCCTGCATCCACATGAACTGGCGCGCGTTCTGTAGCGCCTTCTCCTCGGTGTCCTGCACATGCACGCGGATCAGGTAGCCGAAGTTCTCCGGGCCGGCGGTGTAGCCGACATCGGCCGCCGCCTTGGAATACGTGTCCCAGATCGTCTTCGTCGCATCGATCGCGGTGTTCAGCGCGATGTACGGATAGCGCTGCTGTGCGGTCCAGATCACCGTCTCGCGCGACAGCACACCTGGTATCCACACACGCGGATACGGCTTCTGGAACGGCACGGCCCACGGGTTCACCACGCGATGCTGGTAGTGCGTGCCTTCCCAGCGGAACGGGCCCGGCACTGTCCAGGTCTTCTGGATCAGGTCATGCGCCTCGACGAAGCGTTCGCGGTTGTAGGCCGGGTTCACCCCATTGGCCAACTGCTCCTGCCCGCCGCCGCGCACGAAGCCAGACACGACCCGACCCTTCGAGATCATGTCGATCATCGCGATCTCTTCCGCGAGCTGCACCGGATTGTCGGACAGCGGCAGCGGATTGCCGAGGAAGACGATCTTCGCACGCTTCGTCACCGCCGCGAGGATCGCGCCGAACATGTTGGTCCTGGCCTGCATGCAGAACGGCGCGTTGTGGTGCTCGTTCAGCATGATGCCGTCGACGCCCCACTCGTCGGCCATGATGTATTCTTCGAGATACTCGTTGTACAGCCGGCTGGCCTGCACCGGATCGTAGTGGCTGTTGGAGAAGGTCAGCGCCGTCGCGCCGTATTTCAGCCCCTCCTTCGCATCGTAGGCGGCCATCGGCTGTTCGGTGAAATACATCAGGTGCATGGCGTGCTCCCTTCAGTTCGCGTTGACGAATGCCGAGACGAGCCTGGCCAGCTCATCCGGCTTCTCCATGTCGACATAGTGCCCACAGCCGGCCACCGTTTCCAGCCGCGCATTGCGCAGCGCCTTCACGTAGGCATCGCCCGCACTCTTCGGCACGTGCCGGTCATCGTCGCCCCACACCACCAGCGCCGGCGCCTTCACGCCGCCCAGCAGGTGCGGCAGCGTCTGGCTGTACATGTACGGCTTCCAGGCGGTGCGGAACACCATCTCCCGGCAGATGTCCCACTGCTCGAGCTGATCCGTTGTCACATCGCCATAGACGCGCGCAAACGCGGCCTCGTCGTGAAACCCCGCCTTCGGATAGTCGATGTACGACACGATCGCCTGGTCGGCGATGTAGCCGCCCGGCGGATTGATACCCATCGCGCCGACCAGCACCAGCTTGCGATACGCGGCGGGCGACTGGCTGGCCATCTCGGCCGCGATCCAGCCGCCAAAACCCAGGCCCACCAGCGAAGCGTCGCTCAGCCCGAGCTCGCTCAGCAGCCAGCTATGCATCGCGGCGATATCGCGCACGCTGCGCAGCCATTGCGGCCGTTCCGACTTGCCCCAACCGGGATGGTGCGGCACCAGCACGTCGAAGTTCTGCGCCAGCGCATCGTAGAACGGCAGACGATCGACCGTGCCGATATCGTGATGCAGCACAAGCACCGGTCGCCCGCTGCCTCCGCGCATCAGGTGCATGTTGCCCCCGGCGATCGTCATCGCGCTTTCTTTCCAGGTCACGCTGCTTGGCATCAGGCCCCCCTCCGGCACTTGCATCTCGCTGAGGATACTCGCCGGTAGCCTCGCTTGTCCAATTGTCCGGGTGTGCCGTAAGAACGGCGATAACAAGCGGAGGTTCGGCAATGCCAGCTCTGAGCGGAAAAGTTGCAATCGTAACGGGCGCGAGCCGCGGCATCGGTGCAGCCGCCGCACTTGCGCTGGGAGAGGCGGGTGCGTCGGTTGTGCTTGCGGCGCGCACCATCGCGCAGGCGGAGGCGAACGCGCGGCAGATCGCCGCGGCCGGCGGCAAGGCGGCGGCAATTGCCTGCGATGTGTCGGACTATGCCGCGTGCCAGCACCTGGTGGAGGAAACCACGCGGCGTTTCGGTCCGCCCGATGTGCTGGTGAACAACGCCGGTGTCATCGAGCCAATCAGCATGGTCGCCGAGGCCGATCCCACCGAGTGGGCACGCAGCATCGAGATCAATCTGATCGGCGCCTACTATGCCATCCGCGCGGTGCTGCCCGGCATGATCGAGCGCGGGCATGGCGACATCATCAACGTGTCGTCCGGCGCGGCAATGCGGCCGCTGGAAGGCTGGAGCGCCTATTGCACCGGCAAGGCCGGCCTCGCGATGCTGACACGCGCGATCGACCTGGAGCATCGCAATGCCGGCATCCGCGTGTTCGGCTTCCAGCCCGGCACGACGGATACCGACATGCAGGTAACGATCCGTGCCTCGGGCATCAACGTGATCAGCAAGATCCCGCGCGAGCAGCTCACGCCGGTTGCGCATCCCGCGCGCGCCATCGTGTATCTGTGCACCAAGGAGGCGGACGATCTTGCCGGCAAGGAGTTCTCGCTGCGCGACGACGATTTCCGGCGCCGCATCGGGCTCGACTAGTTAGGCTGCACTCCGGCCCCGGTTTGATCTGGACCATGTGTGCACCATGATCGGGAGATAGTAGCGCCGTGTCCTCTGTCCAAATGGGGAATTCTCGAAATGATGACATTTTTGCGGTCGGTGTTGGTTGCCTGCCTGAGCATGGCGCTGACGCACGCAGCAAGCGCCCAACTGACCCCGTTCTATACAATTGGCGCTGATGGGGTTTCATTGAACAATGATGACTTTGCGATGTTGGTTGATTCGGCCAACGGTCTTTTGCGGCGACCCCATCTCGCCAATGGGGCGACTGCGAGCTGGCGAAACGCTCAGAGCGGCTCCCATGGGACAATCAGCGTGACGAACACATTTCGTCGGGCGTCCATGCTCTGTCACGCCTTGTCATATGAGACAATCCCGATGGCGACGACCTCTCAAGCAAATACAACGGTTCTCAATTGGTGCAAAACACGCGATGGCAGCTGGAAGATATTGTCATCATGACCGTCATGCAGGTCGCTGTGCTCCTTGCAATGATAGTACGCACGTCGCAGACTACGCCATCGTCAGTCCGCCAGACACGCTGATCGTCTGGCCGGTCATGTACTCCGCGTCGTCTGACAGCAGGAACGCGATCAACCCGGCATAGTCGTCGGGCTTGCCCAGCCGACGCAACGGAATGGCCCGCGCCAGTGCATCGCCTATCGAGGGCGACGCCGCACGGAAGTTCTCGAACAACGGCGTGTCCGTCGGCCCGGGGCACACCACGTTCAGCGTGACGCCCTTGCGCGCCAGCTCGCGCGCCAGCGTCTTGGTGAACGCGATGATGCCGCCCTTGCACGCGGCGTACACCGCCTCGCCCGACGAGCCCACGCGCCCCGCGTCCGATGCCACGCTCACCACGCGCCCGAAGCCGCGCTCCGCCATACCGCGAGCGACGACGTGGTGCATGTTCAGCGCGCCATACAGATTGATCTGCACCACCTTGTCCCACAGCGCGCGGTCGGTATCGAGGAAGGCGATCGGCGTGTCCCATCCCGCGATATTCGCCAATCCCTGCACCGGCCCGAACGCAGCCTCGAACCCCGCCACCGCGGTAACGATCTTAGCGCGGTCGGTGATGTCGACGCGATAGGCCTGTGCGTCCCTGCACTGTGCGGCAGTCTCCCGCGCGCCGGCTTCGTCGAGATCGAAGATGCCCAGCACGCAGCCTTCCGCAGCGAGGCGCAGCGCGGCGGCCCGCCCGATGCCGCTCGCGCCGCCGGTCAGAATCACCCGCCTGCCGCTCAGTCCACGCATGGTCACGTGGAATGAAAGGCGATCGTGCGCAGCTCGATGCTCGCGCGCGGCAGCACATCGGCGGGCGCGGTGGGGTCCTCGAACGCACCGCGCGGCGACCGCACCGCCCGCACGTAGTACCAGCGTTGCTTCGGATTACGCCGCATCAGGTAGATCTCGCCTTCTCTGCTGATCCAGCATTGCCTCTCCCCCGCAACACACCAATGGATACAAGTTCAACAGCTCGGGATCACCTTGAACTCCACCCTGCGATCCAGCGCATCCGACAGATCATCCGCCCCGGTGCCGACAAGATTGTTCTTCGATCCGACACCCGTGGCAATGAGGTGACCCTGTAGGCTGGGCGCATCCGTCTCCAGCCGGCCCTTCACGTATTCGGCGCGCAACTGCGACAACTGGTCATTCAGCACGGCGGAACCCGACGGGCTGCTGTTGCCTGTCACCTGAAGGCAGGCTTTCCGGATTGCGCTGTGCGTGGCGATCTGCCGCAGCCACATGTCGTACGGTCCGGTCGTCTCCTGTCCGGCGTCGAACGACGTGGTTCCCGGACGGAACAGGATCTTCACCCCCAGCGCATTGTTCTCCAGCCCGTAGTCCACCACGTGGCCAAATGCCTCCTCGGCGTTGTCACGATGACCGAGTCTCCAGTTGGTCAGATAGAGACCGTTGAACACCCGAAGCTGATTGCCGGCCGGCGTCTTCTCCGCGCTCACATAGAGATCGAGGGCTTCGGCGTACCGGCTCGCGTCATAGGCGTTGATCGCCTCGCTGACGAGGGACGCGGTCAGGATGCCATTCAGGTATGTCGTGCTGATCGGATCGCCGACCTTGGTGGCCTGACACGTATCGATATAGCTTTTGACGCTGGCGTCATTGGTCCAGGCCGGGCTGTCGCGGAAGAAGCCGATCGGTGTCGCATCGACGCCGTCGAGGCGCGCACGCGCCACACCTTTGGCGACGGTCTTGCCGGCGCGCAGGTCCACCATCACGAGACAGAACCGATACCCCTCGCGCGTACCGGCGGTCTGGCCCTTCGCATTCACCGGAGTGAACGTGCCGACCATCACGTCGGGGCCCTTGCTGACCGCCGCCGCGGAGAAGGGTTGAATATCGAACTGTGGATACTTCGCCTGCGCCAGCGCGATGATCTCGTCCTGGATCTGCTGGGTCGCCACCGACTGCTCGCCGGTCACGCCGTTGACCAGCGGATCGATCACCACGACCTGGCGCTGATTTGGACTGACGGGCGCGCTGGAGAACACTGCGCTGGCGGCATTCGCCACGGCCTGCGGCAGCGGCACCGGCTGCGCCGGCGGTGGCGTCGGCGTTGCCGCTGCGACCGGCGGAGGAGCCTGAACCGTCGGGGCGCACCCGGCGAGCAAGGCAATGATAGCGATCGCGGACCATGGGCAGCGGCGATCAGGACCGGCACTCGGTCCGCAATACGGCGAGTTCAGCATCGGACAGCGTTTCCCCCAATTGAGCGCGGCTCACGATATTGGCACATTTCTGCGACCGCACAGGGGCCAGACGAAGTTGCGGCACCTTAACAACCGCTGGCTCGGCTACGCGAACGATCACCATTGCGAGATCGGCGGCAAGCTGGGGCGCCCCATCGCCGATTCGAGCCCGCAAGGCCTCCAGATAGCCGGATTGCGATTCGACCTCCGGCCGTCGGCCAAGCTCGAGCGGCGCGGCCGCGCCATAGGCAACGATCAGGCGGGCGCCGGCCGGCGGTGTCGCGGTCCAGTCCACGCTTTTGCGGCCGGTCAAACCTGATTGGCCTGGGCGCAGCAGGTGCCGCACCGAACCGTCAGCCTCGTAGAGGTCGAGGTAAACCGCGGGCAGCGTCGTCGTGACGCCGATCGCGACGCGTGCCCCGCTCGCCACGTTCGGCTGATCGAGCCCGACCGTCAGTACGGGTGGCACGCCGTCCCACGTCGCACGCACCACGGGAGCCACGGTCGCCACCACCGGACAGGCAGAGCGACCAAGACGCGTGATGCCATCGGTGACGTGGCCGATGTTGCGAAGCTCCGCCAAAAACCGATCGAGATCCTCTCCCGCAGAGGCGAAGCCGGATGCGCGCAAACCATCCTGCTCGGGCGTTAGGCGCAAAACAGAACAAGGGACTGATTTCGCAGCATTCATTGCCTGATCGAGGGGTGATGGCGCGACCGGCGCCGAAGGCGGTGGCGCCGGGACGGGCGCTGGAATGGCGGGCGCTGGAGGCGGCGCGACGACCGCTTCCTGCTGAGGTGGCGCCTGCTGCACGGGCGGTGGAGCGGGGGCGGCGCTCGGAGGAGCCTCCGGCCGAGCCGGCGTGGCCGCAGCCTCCGATTGGGTGCTGACAGGCGCGGGCGGCGGTGGCGCGGCCGGGCGGCCAAGTATGAAATAGGCGGCTCCTGCCAACACGAGGGCGCCCATCCCGGCCGCCGCGATCCAGCCTCCACGGCGCCCGTGTCGCCTGGCTGCCGGCGTCAGTCGGTCTGTCGCCGCGCCGCTCGCCCCAAGGGCGGCCGTCGGCTCCTCTGGCCCGAGCAGGTCGAGCATCGCATCCGCGGTCTGCGGCCGCCGCGTCGCATCGACCGCGAGCGCCGCGTCGATCGCCGCCAGCAGCCGTTTGGGGTAGCGCCCCGCACCGATCGACACTGCCGATGGCTGCGGGTCGGGCCGGCCAGCCGCCAGCGAGTTCTGTCGCGCCAGCGGGTCCATCACGCTGCCACCAATCGCGCGATAGCACACCGCGCCGATCGCATAGATGTCGGAGAACTCGCCCTGACGCAGGCCAAGCATCTGCTCAGGCGGTCCGTAGCCACCCGAATAGATCTGCGTGTAGCTCGTGGTCTCGCTGGGGGTCGCCTGCCGGGTCGAGCCGAAGTCGATCAGCACCAGCCGATCGCCCTCGCGCAGGATGACGTTGGCCGGCTTGATATCGCGATGCACGAGGCCGGCCCGATGCACGACCCGGATGCTCGACAGCAACTGCATCACCAGCGACCGCACGCGCGCGGGCGAAATCCCGCCCGGCTCGTCGCGGAACACGCCCGCGAGGCTGTTCCCCTCAACGTAGTCCATCACCAGGAAGCAGGTGCCGAGAGCCTCGAAATAGGTCTTCACGCGGACGATGCCGTCGCTCGCGCCGGCGACATTGCCGAGATGGACCAGGGCCTGCGCCTCGCGCAGGAAGCGCTCCCGGCATTCCTCGAACAGCTTGGCGTCCTCGCGCGTGGTCGGCTGCACGGTCATATGCTGGCGACTGGCGAACTGCCGCGGGTAGTACTCCTTGATTGCGAAGCGCTGCTCCAGCAAATCGACTGCCAGGTAGGTGATGCCGAACCCGCCGCTGCCCAGGAGCCGCTCGATGCGATAGCCGTTAACGACGGTGCCGCACGGCAGGGCGAAGCTGGGCCACGGCTCGCCCAACTCGATGCCACGCACTATCCGGGTATCGTCGCTCATATGCGCAAGCTTGCGGCAAGTGCGGGCACGACGCCACTGGTATCCGGAACGATCGCGGCAAAGCGAGGAGCCAGACAACCATGACCCCCGCCTTCAGATTGCTGCTGATTTCCGTGCTGGCAAGCCTTGCCTTTTTCGGCCTGGCCGTACTCGGCTGGGGCGGGTTTGCCGCGTTCTTCTCCCACCCGCCCCTCGTTGGTGTGGTGGTGGTGGGCCTGGCCCTGCTTGGCGTCGGACTGCTGAGTGCCGGCAATCTGAGCCCGGGCGAGCGTGAGGATCGCGGCAACCGCTGGGTCCTCGCGGCCTTCGGCGTGATCGGACTGCTGGCCGCCTATCTCCCCGCCCTGACCGACCGCCTGGACTTCTGGACGTTCGGCGGCGATGCCGTCCGCTGGCTGGGAGTCGCACTGTTCGCCGGCGGCGGCGCCCTGCGGCTTTGGCCGGTCTTCGTCCTGGGTCGCCGGTTCAGCGGGCTGGTTGCCATCCAGCCGGGGCACACGCTGGTCACCGCGGGCATATACAGCGTGATCCGCAACCCCAGCTACCTTGGGCTGCTGATCAGCTCCCTTGGCTGGGCGCTGGCGTTCCGTTCAGGGGTCGGTGTCCTGCTCGCCGCAGCCAACCTCGTGCCTCTCGTGGCCCGCATCCGCGCGGAAGAGGCGCTGCTCCACTCGCAGTTCGGCGAGGAGTACGACGCCTACCGCCGGCGCACATGGAAACTGATCCCATGGGTGTATTGAGATACAAGAAAGGGTGCCAGGCTGGCCGGCCTGGCACCCGTTAGCGAAGCCTGGTTCGCCTGTGGTCTACGCCGCGTGCATCAGCTCCAGGGCGTCCTCGTAGACCGTCATGTTCTTGCCGTACGAGACCGCCGCGGCCTGGCAACCGCACACCAGATGCATCCAGCGCCACGGCTCGCGCGTATTGTGGAACTCCTCGATGACCGCCTGGTGGTGCTTGAAGGCGTGCATCTCGGTGAAGTTGTCGTGGCAGACGATCTGCGCCAGGCGATTGATCAGCACCTGCGGGTCGTAGCGCAGGTTCACATACTGCTGCGCCAGGTTCACTGTGTCCTTCACCTCCGGCACCGCGCGCATCATTCCCAGGTTGCTGACCTTGGACCAATCGGTCGGCGGTTGGTTGAAGATGCTCTGGGTGATCGCCTCCAGCAGTTCCTCCTGGGAGCGATGCGGCAGGGCGGCGACGGCATCCATGTCCGGCTGGAGCGTCGGCTCCATGCGGTACTGCGTCGACTTCACCTCCGGCCCGGTGTGCCAGAGCAGCAGCGTCAGCAGCTTGTTCTTCATGCTGAAGCCGTCGAGCCGCAGCAGGTAGCGGCGGAGGTTGGCGCTGGTGTGCAGGTGCACGTCCATCGGGTTGCCGGTGAGCGAGCGCAGGAACAGCCCGGCCGCGCCGATCGACAGCGCCTCGCCCGCACCTTCCAGCGACAGGCCGTCGGCCAGCGCCTGGGCGATCAGCTTGGGGATCTCGCTGGTACTGCTTGCAGGCCCGGATACCTTCCCCAACCTCGCCGATCTTCGCCGTCTCGTCGTCACCGGTGCGCTGGCGCAGGACACGGCCCAGCAGGTTGTGCTCTTCGATCAGCGCGTCCGCCTCGGGCACGAGGCGCTGCGTGGGGAACCGCGCCACGTAGCGCACCGCCGGCCGGAACAGGATCTTCAGGTGCTCCTTGCCCAGCGCCTCCAGGCCGCGCCAGAGATAGCCAGGGAACAGGAAGTAGTGGTCATCGAGCGTGTTCTTCGGCAGCGCCACGCTCATCAGCAGGTCGAACGCCTCGATCGCCGGGACATGGTCCCACAGCCACAGGAAGATGTGATCCGCCTTGAGGGCCTCGCCGCGGCCGCACGCCTTGAGGAACGCGTCCTTGGCCGCCTCGATGCCTTCCGACGTGATCGTCTCGCCAGAGCCGTCATTGGCGAGATCGGCCGACCGGCTCGTGTCCGTGCCGGTGGGATCGAGCGGGGCGAACTCCAGCAGGCTGTACGGCGACGTCACCGGGTCGTTGATGTGCTTGTTGGACAGGGCGACGTGCTGGAGGATCGGCAGGAAGCTGTCCTCGCCGTCCAGGCGGCCAACCAGATTGGTGATCGCGTGCAGGCCCGCGAGGGGGTGCAGCGGGCCGCCGTGATGGCCGGGAGGCAGGTCGGCCGAGCGAACCACGGCTAGCGCCGAGGCAGTCAGCATCGTCTTGGGTTCGACGCCGGCACGCAGCTTTTCCAGCGTGCGGTCCACGATCTCGGCGGGGGGCGTCTGCTCGATGAACTGGACCAACGGTTCGATCGTTTCGGGATACTGGACACGTGCGTGCATTACGGACTCCTCGTTCGTGCGTCTGCGCGAAGCAGGTGGTCTCGCCTTGCCGGGTCTCGCTCAGCGGCCGCCGGGGAGGGGCAACACGAGGGACGCTTGGTTTCTCGCGTAATCGTCGGACGGGACCGCTGTTATGTCAATGTCGGTTGAGGAGAATTGCGGTAACTCGCATGTTGCGCACCCAGCACGATGCGCCGCCGGCGTCAGATGTTTACGTAACGATGATCCGAATCTTACGCGAAACGACAGGAGGATCGAACGGGATATGGTTCGCGTCGCCCAGCACAAGTTGCAACGTGTGAGGACCACGCGGCAGGTCGAGCCGCACCTCGGTCTGGCCCGCCCCGAAATGCATGTGCTTCTTGTCCGACGGTATCGGTTGGTTCGGATCGAGCGGCTCGTCCACATCGATGAACAGATGATGGTGTCCCATGTTCGGAGTCGAATCGCCGGCGTGCGTCACGCCCATGTTGCGCAACCCGAAGCGACACCAGAACGGGCTATTCACCCGTTCGCCGTCATTCGGCCAGATGATGTAGAGATACGCATCCTTGGGTGAAGCCGTGGGACCCGCAAGTGCAGCGGTGGACGCAACGGGCAGCAGCGACGAGATCATCACACGCCGTGTCAGCATCTTGGCTTCCTTTGCGATCATGGCGAGCGTGCCACGCGGACCCCATGGGTCGGATAACGTACGGATGCGTCATACGAATCGCGGCTTGCCGAGCGCACGTAGGTTGCGTCGTTCCGCCATGATCCGCCGCGCAGGACGCGCTCGCGACAATCGACGCCGAGACGCGGCGAAGCGTCGGTTGGCGCGCCGTGGTAATCCCTGTACCAGCAGTCCTCGACCCACTCGGTAAGACCGCCACCGATATCGTAGAGGCCATACGGGTTCGGACTGCGGGTGCCGACTTTCTCGGGCTGAACGGGATCGCCGCATCCCTTGCAGTCGGCGAGACCCGGCTTCATCGCGTTGCCCCACCAATAGCGCGTTTCGGTACCCCCGCGCGCCGCGTATTCCCATTCCGCCTCGCTGGGCAGGCGATAGGCATGTTGCGTCGCATGCGAGAGCCACGCGACGAACTGCTTCGCGTCGTCCCAACTCACGTTGCTCACCGGCGCATCGTCATTGCCGGTCGGGACATTGCTGCATGCCTTCGCGGCCACGCATTCGCGCCATTGCCGGTTCGTGACTGGGTATTTCGCCAGCAGGAACGGCGCGACGGTCACGTTGTGGGCAGGCTCTTCCGACGGATCCTCGCTGCTGCCCATCCGGAATGTCCCGCCGGCAATCGGGATCATCTCCGGCTCGGTGGCTGTCTGGGTTGTGTCGGGCGGCTTGACCTGCACGCGCGGCGGAATGACGGCTGCCTGCATCTGCGCCGCGGGCGCGGCGGAAGACGGCGCCGACTGATCCGTCCCGGTGCTTGCCGGTGCAGGCTGCGCCGGTGCAGGCGGCGGCGGTGCAGGCTGCGATGTCGCGGTTACCGGAAGAGCGGCGGCCACCGGCGGCGCCGGCGGACAGGCGGCTGTGTCGCGGCGGCGATCGCCTCCGTGTGCCGTTCCCATGCACGCTCCCAGAAATACCATCCGCCGCCACCGATCCCGACCGCGACGATCGTGCCTACGCCAAGCAAGGCAAGGCGGACCTTGCGCGTGCGCGCCGCCCTGGCAACCGCCGCGGGATCCGGCAGCACGCGATAGATCGGCACGGGATCGAGAATGTTCTTGACCTTGCGGTCGCCCAGCGACTGGTAGCCGCAGACCAGCTTGTAGCGGATCTGCTCGTACACGCCGCCCGAAATGTAGATGTTGCCGGGCTCGGCCAACTGCTCGAGCCGGGCCGCCACGTTGACGCCTTCGCCGTAGATGTCGTCCGGTTCGACGATGACGTCGCCGAGATTGACGCCGATGCGGAACCGGATCCACTGCGTGCTGGGCAGCTCGAGATTGCGGCCGACCATGCTCTGCTGGATGACGATCGCACAGCGCACCGCCTCGACCGGGCTGTCGAACATGGCAAGGAACCCGTCGCCGCGTGTCCGCAGCACGCGCCCACGATGTTCGGCGATGGTGGGATCGATCAACTCGCGCAGCAGGCGCTGCACCCGCGCATGGGTGCCTCTTTCGTCGGCTCCCATCAGACGCGAATAGCCCGCGATGTCACCCATCATGATCGCGGCAAGTCGTCGCGTGGTATCGTCCGGCATGGCCGATCCACCTCCCTCGCTGCATTATAGTGGCGCCGCGGGATTTGCGGCAACGCATTGGCCTCGCTTGCACCCCCCCTGCCCCGTCGCTATACACCCGCCCCTCATCTCGCGCGCCCGGGCCTGGAATGGGCATGCCCGGCCGCGAGCGCCTGCTCAGCAAGCAGGCTCGCAACCGAAAGGAGACAAAATGCCCAAGATGAAGACCAAGTCGTCGGTCAAGAAGCGATTCAAGATCACGGCGACCGGGAAGGTGAAAGCCGGTCCTGGAATGAAGCGCCACATGCTCTCCGCCCGCACCCAGAAGGCCATCCGCAGCAACCGCCGCATGCAGGTGCTCTCCGACATGGACGCCCGCACCGTGAAGCAGTGGGCCCCTTACGGGCTGGATTGAGGGAGCAGGCGGATGGCACGCGTCAAACGGGGCACCACCACCCACGCGCGGCACAAGAAGGTCCTCGAGCAGTCGAAGGGCTTCCGCGGCCGCACCTCCACCACCTATCGCGCGGCGAAGGAGCGGCTGGAGAAGTCGCTCCAGTACGCCTATCGCGACCGGCGCAACAAGAAGCGCGACTTCCGGGGCTTATGGATCCAGCGGATCAACGCCGCGGTGCGTGAGCACGGTCTCACCTACAGCCGCTTCATCGACGGCCTGAAGAAGGCGGGCATCGAGATCGACCGCAAGGTGCTGGCCGCGATCGCCTATGACGATGCCGCGAGCTTCGCGGAGATCGTCAAGAAGGTGCAGAGCGCGCTGTAGCCGGGCTGCGGGCGGCGAAGGAAATTGGAACCGCAAGACACGCAAATGCACGCAAATGGGGTCTGAGCGTCTTCGGCGCGTCAGCGCCAATCAATGCATTTATGGCCCGCTCACGCGGGCGATCCACGGGGCACGGCCCTATTTGCGTGCATTTGCGTGTCTTGCGGTTCAATTCTTATGACCGACGATCTGCAAAGCCTCCAGTCGGAGACCGCGGCCGCCCTGGCCGACGCGACCGACCTGCGCGCCTGGGACGCGGTGCGCGTCGCCACGCTTGGCCGCAACGGCCGCGTCACCGCCCTGTTGCGCGATCTCGGCAAGGCCCCGCCCGAACAGCGCCGCGAGCGCGGTGCCGCGCTGAACCGGCTCAAGGACACCCTCACCACCCTGATCGAGGGGCGCCGCGCCGAACTGGAGAGCGCGGAACTCGACGCCCGCCTGGCGAACGAGACGCTCGATCCCACCTTGCCGCCGCGCCCGCGCGAGACCGGCCTGATCCACCCGATCAGCCGCACCATGGAGGAGATCGCTGTGATCTTCGGCGCCATGGGCTGCGCCGTCGCCGAAGGTCCGGATGTCGAATCCGACTGGATGAATTTCGGCGCGCTGAACATCCCCGCACACCACCCAGCCCGCGCCGACCAGGACACGTTCTATCTCCCCGCAAAGGGCAATGGTCCGCCGCCGGTGCTGCGCACCCAGACCTCGCCGGTGCAGATCCGCACCATGCTGGCGCAGTCGCCGCCGATCCGCGTCATCGTCATCGGCCGCACCTACCGCGCCGACCACGACGCAACGCACTCGCCGATGTTCCACCAGTGCGAGGGCCTCATCCTCGACCGCGACCTGCACCTCGGCCATCTGAAGGGCACGTTGATCGACTTCCTGCGCAGCTTCTTCGGCATCGCCGACCTGCCGGTGCGCTTCCGCTCCAGCTACTTCCCGTTCACCGAGCCTTCCATGGAGGTGGATATCGGCTGGAACCGCCGCACCGGTGAACTCGGCCGCGGCAGCGACTGGCTGGAGATCCTGGGGTCCGGCATGGTGCATCCACGCGTGCTGGCCAACTGCGGCATCGACCCGCGCGAGTGGCAAGGCTTCGCCTGGGGCATGGGCGTCGAGCGCATCGCCATGCTGAAGCACGGCATCCCCGATCTGCGGCCGTTCTTCGAGTCCGACATCCGCTGGCTGCGTCATTACGGCTTCAACCCGCTCGCGCCGACCATGCTGCACGAGGGGGTGTGAACCATGAAGTTCACCCTCTCCTGGCTGAAGACGCATCTCGATACCGACGCGCCGCTCGAGCGGATCGCCGAAACGCTGACCCGTATCGGCCTGGAACTGGAGGAGGTCGAGGACCGCCGCGCCGCCCTGGCGCCGTTCCGCATCGCGCACGTGGTGGAGGCGGTGCAGCACCCGAATGCCGACCGTCTGCGCGTGTGCACGATCGACACCGGCAGCGACACCGTGCGCGTGGTGTGCGGGGCGCCGAATGCGCGCACCGGCATGAAGGGCGTGTTCGCCCCGCCCGGCACGTTCATCCCGGGCACCGGCATCACGCTGAAGGCCGGCGAGATCCGCGGCGTCCGTTCCGCCGGCATGCTGGTGTCCGAACGCGAGCTGGGTCTCGGCGAAGACCACGCCGGCATCCTCGACCTGCCCGACGATGCGCCGGTCGGCGTGCCGTATGCTCAATGGGCGCGCCTCGACGACCCTGTGATCGATGTCAGCGTCACGCCGAACCGTGGCGACTGCTTCGCCGTGCGCGGCATCGCGCGCGACCTGGCCGCCGGCGGCATCGGCACATTGAGGCCATGGCAGCCGGTGAAGGTGGCGCCGGTGTTCCGCAGTGGCCCGCGCTGGCGGATCGACTGGCCCGAGGCGTGCCCCTGGATCCTCGGCCGCACCATCCGCAACCTGCGCAACGGCCCCAGCCCGCCATGGCTGCAAAAGCGGCTGATATCCGTGGGCCTGCGGCCGATCAATACACTTGTCGATATCACCAACCTCTTCACCATCGATCTCGGCCGTCCGCTGCATGTGTTCGACGTGGCGAAACTCACGGGCGATGTGCTGACGCTGCGTCCTGGCCGCGGCGAGACGTTCCGTGCGCTCAACGGGCGCGACTACACGGTGACCGCGGAGGATTGCGCCATCGCCGATGCCGCCGGCGTACAGTCGATGGCCGGCGTGGTCGGCGGTGAGGCGACCGGCTGCGACGCGACCACGTCCTCGGTCTTCATCGAGTGCGCACTGTTCGATCCGGTCCGCGTCGCGCTGACGGGCCGCCGCCATCAGGTCGTTTCCGACGCGCGCCAGCGCTTCGAGCGCGGCATCGACCCGGCGCTGATGCCCGATGCGGTGGAGGCCGCGACGGCCATGGTGCTGGAACTGTGCGGCGGCGAACCGGCCGAGGTGACCGAGGCGGGCACGCCACCTGCCTGGCAGCGCACCGCGACGCTGCGCTTCGAGCGCATCGCCGGCCTCGGCGGCTCCGACATCCCGCCCGACGAAGCGGTGGCCTCGCTGGAGCGTCTCGGCTTCGCGGTGCAAAGCCGCGACGCTGCGCGTGTGACAGTGGCGGTGCCGTCCTGGCGCAACGACATCGCGGCGGAGATCGTGCTCGACCAGTCGGAAGCGCTGGCACCGGACGTCGCCGCCAAGGCGGCCGAAGGGTGCGCCGCGATCGAACCGGAGTGCGATCTGGTCGAGGAGGTGCTGCGCCTGCGCGGCCTCGATGCCGTCCCGCCGGTGTCGCTGCCGCGCGCATCGCCGGTGCCGCTGGCGACGCTGACGCCGAAACAGGCGCGCGGCGAACTGGTGCGCCGCAGCCTCGCAGCGCAAGGCCTGGCCGAGTGCGTCACGTTCAGCTTCATGGCCCAGGCAGAGGCGGCGCTGTTCGGCGAGGCGCCGGACGCACTGCGACTGACCAACCCGATCGCGGCCGACCTTGACCAGTTGCGACCGTCGGGGGTTGCCACGCTGGCGCTTGCCGCGAGGCGCAATGCCGCGCGCGGCTATCCGGACGTGGCCCTGTTCGAGATCGGGCCGGAGTTCGCGGTCGATGCCGATGAGCACCAGCGCTGGATCGCGGCCGGTCTGCGCGCCGGCACGACGCCTCGCCACTGGCAGGCGCCGGCGCGGCCGATGGATGCGATGGACGCGAAGGCCGACCTTTGGGCGGCGATGGCGGCGGCCGGCGTGCCGCTCGACGCGCTGGTGCTGACCCAGGACGCACCCGGCTACTACCACCCGGGCCGCTCCGCCACGGTGCGCCAGGGACCGAAGGCCGTGCTGGGACGCTTCGGGGAACTGCATCCGCGCGTGCTGGCCGCATTGGATCTCGCGGGGCCGGTCGTGGCGTTCGAACTCGACCTGGGCGCGGTCGGCGAGCCCAAGCGCAAGCGCAGGGCGGCGCCGGTTCTGTCGCCGTTCCAGCCGATCCGCCGCGACTTCGCCTTCCTGGTCGACGGCACGGTGGGGGCGGATGCCGTCCTACGGGCCGCTCGCGGCGCCGACCGGGCATTGATCGCCAGCGTGTCGCTGTTCGACGTGTATCAGGGCGACCGCCTGCCGCCGGGCAAGAAGTCGCTGGCGATCGAGGTGGTGTTTCAGCCCCGCGAGCGGACGCTGAACGACGCCGAGATCGAGGCCGTCAGCGAGAAGGTGGTTGCCGCGGTGGCCAAGGCGACGGGTGCCACGCTGCGCTGATGGCCGGGTCGAGCCCGGCCATCAGCCGGCGGCGCAGCGTGACGCCAGGAGGAGGCTAGACTCCCAGGGCCTTGGCGGTGGCGCGATCCAGCTTGCCGGTGACCTTCAGGTGATGTTGCTTCTGGAATACTTTCAGCGCCGCAACGGTCTTGGGTCCCATGTGGCCGTCGACGTCTAGCTGTGCGCCGTTGCTGTTCAGCGCGGTCTGCACGGCGGCGACATGGTTCATGGGTTTCGCCGGAGGTGGCGGCGGTGGCGGCGGCGCGGCCGTGACGGGTGCCGGCGCGGGAGCGGGCGGTGGCGGCGCGGCGTTCTGATCCGATCCGCAGCCGGCGAGGCCGGTGACCGCGAGACAGCAGACGACGAGGGCGATCTTGTGCTTGTTCATGGGGTACCTCCGGCACGGCTTGGGGAATCGGTGAGAGCGAATGCGCGCGCAACGTGCATCGATGCGGCGTCCCGGCGCAAGCCCGACATGCGGTTCTCACCCATGCGCCATCCGGGGTAGACTCGATCGCCGTTCAACAGGAGGGGAACATGCTGCGCGAGGAACTGGTGTTCGTCGGCACCTGCGACATCGCGGGCCATGTTCGCGGCAAGGGGTTCCCGGCCAGCGAGATCGAGGCGCGGCGACGCAAGGGCGTCGGCTGGACGCACTCCAACCTGATGCAGACCGCATTCGGACCGATCCTCGATACGCCGTTCGGCACGGCGGGCGACCTGATGATCGTGCCCGACCGGACGGCAGAGGTGCGGGTGGACTTCGGGGACGGGTCCGCGCCCGAGCACTTCTTTCTCGGCGACATCCGCAATACCGACGGCTCGCCGTGGGAATGCTGTCCGCGCGAGTTCCTGCGCCGCGGCATCGCGGCGGTGCATGCGGCGTCCGGGCTGCGCCTGGTGGCCGCGTTCGAGCAGGAGTTCGTCTATACCGGCAACCAGCATCGCGACGGCGACGCCTATAGCCTGAACGCGTTCCGCCGCCAGGGGACGTTCGGCGAAAGCTTTGTCGCGGCGATGCGCGCGGCCGGTGTCACGCCGGATTCGTTTCTTGCCGAGTACGGCACGCGGCAGTTCGAGGTGACGGTGGCGCCGGCGCCGGCGCTGACCGCGGCAGACCACGCGGTGATCACCCGCGAGATGGCGCGCGCGGCGGCGCACCGGCATGGGTTCCGCGCGTCGTTCTCGCCGATGCCCGAGGCGTCCGGCGTCGGCAACGGCGTGCACATCCATATGAGCCTGACGGATGACGCCGGCGCGCCGGTGACCTATTCGGCCGACGGACCGATGGGCCTGAGCATGGCGGCGCAGCATTTCTGTGCCGGCGTGCTGCGGCATCTGCCGGCGATCTGCGCGATCACCGCGCCCTCGCCGGTTTCGTATCTGCGGCTGACGCCGAACCGCTGGGCGCCGACGCTGATCGATATCGTGCAGCAGGATCGCGGCGCGGCGCTGCGGGTCTGCCCGGTGTTCGCCGCGGCCGATGCGGCGGAGACGGCGCGGCAGTTCAATCTGGAGTTCCGGGTGTGCGATGCCGCGGCCAGCCCGTATCTGGCGCTGGGTGCCGTCATGTTCGCCGGGGCGGACGGGCTGCAACGCAAGCTCGGATCTGCCGCCGTCGGCGGATGGGGTGGACGAGCTGCCGCATTCGCTGGGCCAGGCGCTGGACAACATGGCGGCGAGCAAGGCGGTGGCCGAGCTGGCTCGGCCCGGTGTTCCTGGAGGCCTATCTGCGGCACAAGCGATCCGAGGTGCATCACGTGGCGGAATGGGCGGTGAACGAACTCTGCGACCGTTATGCCGAGGTGTATTGAGGGCATTGGCGGATGGGGCCGATTCCGTCTCACGTGCCGTGTGCGGAGACGCTGGATCGGCTGGTGAGACAAACGTCGCATCGTCAGGCCGTGGCGGAGGGTGAGGCGCCGGCGCCGTTGACGAGGGCGGCGACGATGGCGGGTTCGGGCGGGCCGAAGGTGAGCCGGGGCGGCAGGCCGCCATGGGCGCGTATCTGGGCGGCGCGATCGGGATAGATCCGGGCGTAGAGCTCGGCCTCGGCGACGGGGTCGAAGACGGGTTCGGACGTGTCGGCTGCGGCGGGCGGGGGCGTGGGGGCCGGGACGGAGATTCGCGGAACCAGTAGCCGGCGCGTTCCATCGCCGCGGGGTGCATGGCGTTTTCGGCGGTTTCCCGCATCGCCTGGGTGCGCTGGAGAATGCGCAGCCCGCTCTGCATGAGGCGCATCATGGCGGCGGCCTGGGCGCGGCAGCGGCGGGTGGTTTCCGCATCGGCGTCCGGTGCGACGGCGAGCGGAGGCAGTCCATGGCTTGGGCGTTGGCGGCGACGATCTGGGCGGCGAGCAGGGCTTCCGCGATGTCGGCCGGGTGGTAGGCGGCGACCGCGGCCATGGCGGTTTCGATGCGGGCTTCGAGGCTGCCCTCCGTGCCGGGGGCGGGCGGCGGGAGGGAGGTGCGCAGGGTGTGGAGGACGTCGAAGGTGGCGGTCGGCGGGAGGTTGGGGAGGGTGTGGGTTGCGGACATGGTTTTGGGGGCTGGGGTTGTGGGTGGAGGTGGGATGTTGGTGTTAGGTATAATGACTTCAATAGTCTGTTTTGGTGACCTGAGCCGAGCGATGCGGTCGGTCAGCACGCCAACCAGCCGGTCGCTCTGGCCAGACAGCGGCCGTCAGCGTCTTTGCCGAGCGACAAACCGCCTTACCAATCGCAGCCGCGTATCTGCGCAGCGAAAACTCGCGCTAGGGTCACAGCGGCGGTCCCATCGAGATCGCCGATAAAGACCAAGGAGGGCAGCATGTCGGTCGTAGTGATGAACCGTTACATCGGTGGCACTCCCAACGAAGTCGTGCCAATCGTCAAGGAATGGAAGGAGATCATCGAAAAAAATGGCGCGGAATTGGTCAGACTCAGCCGATTCTTTACTGGCCCGTTTGTCGGCCAGTGGCTATTCGTTGTTCGCTACTCCGACTGGGGTGCCTACGCAAGATACCAAGATGCCTTGAGTGCGCTGGCGGGGGATGCCAAATTTAAGGAATTGCTGGAGCGCACTCAAAAAATCCACGAGGTGACGGAGCGGATCATCACCGTCGAGATCGACATCTGATTCAGACGGTATCGCTCGAACCCTGCTCGCCTCATTACTTTGTACGGGCCTCGCCGAGAGATGGCGTGGCGGGCGGGATGCGCAGCAAGTCAAGGAATTGGAAACGCAGATGCACGCGGATGTACGCAGAAGCACGCAGATAAGCTTAGCTGCCAAGGGCAGTCGTCAGCTTTCGTGCCGCTCAATCGTGATCGTCACGTGCTGTTCCGGCGCGATGCCGTGCGTCCCGGGAAAAATCAGGCGGCCATTTCAAAGTTCTTGCCGCAAACGCGCTGCGCAGCATTGCACACCGCGTGAATGATAGTCAGGGGGGCTTTAACTGCGTCAGGCCGAGCAGATATGACATCGAGTTCTTCCGCCGGGCGGCTCTACGATCCGTAATGTAGCTCACTATCACAGGCGCAACGGCTGGAGCATAAGAGGCGACGAAAGATGCAATAGTGCCAATGAGATTATTGGTCAGGTAAGCAATCGTAAGGGTCGGTATCTGATAGTGGACTTTCGTGACTGCCTTCACGAGATCACCGAACATTAGGCCTGTCAGGAATTCTTGTGTGAGGGGTCACATTGAGGCCCGTTGAAGGGCTTAGGATGGACCCATGACGATACGAAGCGAGCTTATCGACGAGTTGCTTGCGGGGCAGGACCCTGCATCTGTGATGCGCCCGGACGGGCTGCTGGGAGAGCTCAAGAAGGCTCTGCTGAACCGGATGATGGCGGCGGAGTTTGATCAGCACCTCACCGAGGACCGCGCCTCGAACGAGGGCAAGAACCATCGCAACGGCAGCACCCGCAAGCGTGTCCTTGCTGGTGACGGCCATGTGGAAGTGACCATTCCCCGCGACCGGGAAGCACGCTTCGACCCGGTGCTGATCGGCAAGTACCAGCGCCGTCTGCCCGACTTCGACGACAAGGTGATCTCGATGTATGCGCGCGGCATGAGCACACGCGAGATCCAGGGGCACCTGGAGGAGATCTATGGCGCGGAGGTCTCGCCGCAGCTGATCAGCACGGTTACCGATGCGGTGTCGGCGGAGGTCGCCGAATGGCAGTCGCGGCCGCTGGAGCCGCTGTACCCGGTGATGTTCTTCGACGCGATCCGGGTGAAGGTGCGCGACCAGGGCACGGTGTCCAACAAGGCCGCCTACCTGGCTCTTGGCATCACGCCCGACGGCCGCAAACATGTGCTCGGTCTGTGGATCGATCCAAACGAGGGCGCCAAGTTCTGGTTGCGGATCGTCAACGAGCTACGCAACCGCGGGGTCAAGGACATCCTGATCGCGGTGGTCGACGGTCTGAAGGGGTTCCCCGAGGCGATCAATGCTGCGTTCCCGCAAACCCTTGTGCAGACCTGCGTCGTCCACTTGCTGCGCAACGCACTGGCCTATGTCTCCTGGCAGGACCGCAAGCATGTCGTGACGGCACTGAAGCCGATCTATAAGGCCCCGACAGCCGACGCCGCGCTGCTTGCCCTGGACGACTTCGAGGCCGGCCCTTGGGGCAAGAAATACCCTGCCATCGCGCCGCTTTGGCGACGTCAGTGGGACCAGGTGATCCCGTTCTTTGCCTTCCCCGCGGAAGTGCGGCGGATCATCTACACAACCAATGCAATCGAAAGCCTCAACAGCACTCTGCGCACCGCCATTCGCAGCCGTGGGCACTTCCCCAACGACGAGGCAGCGACAAAGCTACTGTACCTTGCCTTGCGCGGTGTCAGCCGAAAGTGGAAGAATGCTCAACGCGAGTGGACCGCTGCCATGACCCAGTTCGCCATTATGTTCGGCAACAGGTTCAGCGTCGAGTAAAGGCATCAGGTGAAACCGACCCCTCACACAGGATTCCTGACAGGCTCCGAACATTTTATCTCTTACACTCGCCATCTCATTTTTACATTCAACAAGCTTTGGTATTAGCTCCGATGCAATTATCTTGGGTATATCGTTCTGTGCGGTATCAAAGTCCATATTGTCTATCCTAAGAGACAGGCGATTAATTTCGACGCTCCAAGCGGAATATGCGTCTTTCGACGCCTTCCTATAGGCGTCGATGTCCGTAATACTCAACTTCTGCAATGCCTCATCGGGCATTACGGCGCTTACCAAATGGAACCCCAGGAAGGGTGCCAACCTAGCTGTTGTGCCCGCATATGCGCTGGACGACGCTCTCATTGAGAGAAGTCGTGCAAACACCTTGTCATCACTCACTGGGGCGATGCCGTAATGTTCAGAATTCAGCAACGTGCTAGTCAACCTGACAGATGCCTCAATTGCCATCAATTTGAGAGTGGTAAGGCGGCCATCTGCCGTTTCGACGGCAAACATCTGCCCGCCCTTGATGGCGGGAGTCAAAGGCGTCTGGCGCAGCGCGGGATCACCGAGAAGGGCCTGCCGCACGGTTTCGCCCGTCTTTCCTCCACCATAATCGGCACCGAGCTGTATTAGTTTCTCAGCAAAAGCGTTGTCCGTTAGGCCGTCTAGAACGGTGGCGATGAACTGAGGGTTTCGAAAGTCCGCGTCAACATACGATTGATAGACTTCGGGGCGCGACAGTTCCGGGGCCGGGTCGTAGGCAGTCCATTTAACAACAGCACCTTCAGTAGAAAACTGACGGATCGGCGTCTGTGCTCCGATCAACCCCCATTGCCCGCCGCCAAGTTCCTGCCCCCCTACGGCTGGCCGATCCAAGAAGCCAATCTCATCAGCGATGACCATCAGTCGCTTCATCGTTGCCGTGGCACAAAGAAGATTGTCGCCGTAAAGCAGTCTCATGGCGCATTTTCCCTGACGGATAGCGTCGAAATCGTCGCGTGGTGCACACTAAAGCTACGGGCGATCTCGCGCACCGGTTCGCCGCTGTCGCGCCGTCTCATCGCCTCGCGCTGCTGGTGCGGGGTAAGCTTTGGCTTGCGGCCCATTTTTCACGGCGCGCGCCTTGGCCCGCTCGCGGCCTTCACGGGTGCGCGCCTGGATAAGGTCGCGCTCGAACTCTGCAAGGCCGCCTAACACGGTCAGCATCAGCCGCCCGCGACGTGGTGGTGTCGGCCCAGGCGTCGCCTAGCGAGCGGGATCCGGCCTTCTTGCCGGTGATGGCGGCAAGGACGTTCAACAGGTCGCGGGTGGATCGTGCCAGCCGGTCGAGCCGCGTCACCGCCACCACGTCATCCGCCTCAAGCTGGCCGAGCAACCGGCGAAGCTGCGCACGGTCGATTTTGGCCTCGCTCGCCACTTCGCGGAACACCTTCCTGCATCCAGCCTTGGTCAGTTGGCGCACCTGCGCGTCAAGCTCTGGGCTCCCGTCGATATCCGCGCATGCCGATAGATCATAGTTTGCATTGTGCACCGGAGTTACGCGCCGAAAAAT
>CAVPTU010000023.1:0-6865 GCA_963708565.1 uncultured Alphaproteobacteria bacterium | reverse complement strand
TGTACAAGATAGATATCTCGAAACCGCCTTCCAGCGGCTGCCACTTCATGTCGTCGGGATTAACGGCCTTTCCCATCAAGTCAGCCCCGGTCTGCGTGTACGACCCGACAGGCCAGAGTATGGTGCTGAGCACCAGGGCACTGAGCAAGCTGCTTTTCATGACTGTTTCCCTCTTGTCATTATGGGCTCGCGATGATCGGCGAGTCCCAAGGAGCTACCGCACTCTTTCTGCTGGAGCAGGCTACCGACGCTGCGGCTATCCACGCTATCCCACCGCGGCCACGGACAGCCCAAAGCGGCCAGATTCGGACCGCAGTTAGACTGGCAGGCCCGCCGATTCCAGCGCCTCCGCCTGCCGGGCGAGGAGCTCCGCCGGCATCGTCGGTAAGGCATTGACGATGGTGCTCACGGTAATGTCGGGGTACTGCCGCCGCAGCAGTGCAACACCTTGTCGTCCCGCGGTCACCTGTCCGCAACGCACCTGCGCGACGGCGGCGATGCGGCGCGCCCACGTCTCATGCGGCCGCTGCCGAAGGCCTTGGGCCGCCCAGTTGGCCGCCTCTTCATAATTGCCAGCCAGAAAGTGCGCCTGACTGATGCCAAGGATTGTGTTGAACTTCTCAGGTCCCCGCGGATTGAGCGCGAGTGCGCGATCGAAATCTGCCAGCGCTCCACCGCCGCCTCGATAGACACTGAGCCAGCCGCGTCGCTGCCACGCCAACAGACAACCAGGATCAATAGCGAGGCATTTCTCGATCAGTAAGCTCCCGAGATCGAGGTCCGCAAAAATAGTGCTGGCGTGGCCTAGTATGGCAAGCACCAGCGGATCTTCATTGTCCATGGTCATGGCGTTGTCAGGCGTCGTGCCTTGTCGCGGTCAACGTCGACAGCTTCGCCGAAACAGCAGACGGCACGCTGGGCATGACACCACGCGGCCAATGCTCTGGCGAAGGGGAACTCGGGATCGATCGACTGTGCCCGATCCAGGTGTTCCAAGGCACACCTATTCGCGGACTGGGTCATTTCCAATATGGCGTGAAACGCCTGCGTCGCGTAGCGAACTGCGACAGGATCACGCTCGGGCTTTGGCTTGCCGCGGATCGCTTCCGCGTCTCGCAGGCGGGCCGGTAAGGCGCTCGCGACACCCTCCGTCACCTGTTGCTGCAGTTCCATCGCGCATTCGGCCGCGCCCTCGAAGGCATTGCCCCAGATCTGACGCCCCGTCGCAACGTCGATCAACCTGATGACCGCCAGCACGCGCCCACCGATGCACTGCATCCGACCGCGAACGGCATACCGTGCGCAGGAAGGCGCGACCCGGATATTATTGGCGGCCGGCAGATCGCTGTCCGGCGACAGCACGTTGAGCCATCGCGTACAAGTCAAAGCTGAGGTTACCCAGTCAGTCATCGTCTCTGCGAACGCGGCGTTGCTCAATTCCGAGTCCGCGCATATGAAGGGAAGAACGATCAGACTTATCGGTTCGGATATGGCGTGCGAAGGGCGTGGCAAAGAGCTTTCGCGGAGCGCGCGCAATGTCGCGGACGGCAACTCACCATAACGTCGCCGATACTGGACGGTGAAGTGGCTAAGGTGGCTGAAACCATGGTACTGGCGGCCGTGGTTATGTCCGCCCGGCGTGGTTGTCGCACAAGGCGTGACGTGCCGCCTCCAGCCTCAGATGGCGGTGGAACGCGATGGGAGATTGTCCAGTGAAGCGCCGGAACTGCCGGCGCAGCGAGCGCTCGGACGTGCCGGCAGCGGCAGCGATTTCGCCAGTAGTGAGCGGTCGGGCAAGGTTGCGCTGCATGAAGCGGATGGCAATCGCAACGCCTCGAGGGGCCGTACTGTAGGCCCTCACTGGCAAATCCACGCGTCCGGTAGACTGCTTCATCCGGTATTTCCCAGATGCCGGCCTTCCGCCTCACGCCTCGTTTGAACCCCCAGCAGCATTGCCGCAGGGCTCGACCCTGAGCTGATAGGTGCAACCTATCGCTACACGCCTCGGTATGTTTCGTTGATACGCTACTCCACAGGCGGGTGGCGCTCAATATTAGAAATTGGAACCCATCGTTTGGGGGGCGACTGCCGGTAGATATGCCAAAGCGGACATTCCAATTTCGGCCAGTGTTAGCCATCAGCAGTAGCACGAGGCCTCGAGAGGGTCGGGCGTCTCCGGCCGCGCGGCGCCGCTCCCGCCGACGGCTGGGACCGCTGCGTTCACGTCGCTTGGCAGGTCTCAGTATTACAGGGTCTACAGGTATCCCATGTCGCCCCCGACGCTGAGGTTGTGACCATAGTCGACATGGCGAGGAGTGGACTCCGGCACCGGCACGATGCTGTTAGGCTGGTCGCCCTTAACAGCCCGTTGACAAAATCGGCCGTGGTTTAATTCGCTGGCCATCCGACGAGGAAGGTTGGTGGCGGATGTCTCTTGGACGGCAGCGGGAACGGCAGGCGGACATGCTGGTTTCGTGGGCGGAGCTTCCGCGCTCTCCGGGGCACGTGTTCTACGACAAGCTGCAAGCTGTGCTGATCGCGGCGGGCTTCGACGCGTTCGTTGAGACACAATGCGCGAAGGAATATGCGCCGCGTCGCGGCTGGCCGTCGTTGCCGCCAGGTCGCTACTTTCGCATGCTGCTGATTGGTTATTTCGAAGGCATAGACAGCGAGCGTGGCCTGGAGTGGCGCTGCGCTGACAGCCTTTCGCTGCGAGAGTTCCTGCGTGTGTCTGAGCGCGAGGCAGTGCCGGATCACTCGTGGTCGAGCCGCACCCGAAGCCGCCTTCCGCTCGAAGTCCACGACCAGGTCTTCACCTGGGTCCTCGATCGTCTGGCCGCGCATGGCCTGATCAAGGGCGAGCGCATCGGCGTCGATGCCTCGACTATGGAAGCCAACGCGGCGTTGCGCACGATCGTTCGGCGCGACAGCGGCGAAGGCTATCGTGAGATGCTGACCCGTATGGCCCGCGAGAGCGGCATCGAGACGCCGACAGCCGAGGACCTGGTCCGCCTGGACCGCAATCGCAAAGGTAAGAAGCTGTCCAACGCTGACTGGCAGAGTTCGACCGACCCGGATGCCAGGATCGCCAAGTTGAAAGACGGCCGAACGCATCTGGCCTACAAGCCGGAGCATGCGATGGACCTCGACACCGGTGCAGTGGTCACGGCCGAGGTGCATGCCGCCGACCAGGGTGATACCGCGACCATGCCGGATACTTTGGCCAATGCCATCGAGCATCTCACGGCGGTTGACGCGGCACCGACGCCGGAGGCGCCTGCCGAATTGATCGCCGACAAGGGATATCATTCGCGCGAATGCGCTGAAGGCGCTTGATGGTGGTCCGTGGAAGTCGCGCATCTCCGAGCCGCACCGCGACGGGTTCTCACTTTGGCACGGCGATGATGCGGCGCGTCGGGCGGTCTACAACAACCGAACACGGCTACTTTCAGGGGTGGCTCGCCAAGCACTCAAGCTTCGTGCCGAACTGGTGGAACGCGGCTTCGCCCTGATCCTCGATCGCGGCGGCATGCGCCGGGTCTGGCTGCGCGGCCGGGACAACGTGCAGAAGCGCTATCTGATCCACGTTGCCGGCTACAACCTGGGATTGCTAATGCGATTGCTGACCGGGGCGGGACGCCCCCGCAGTTCATCGCGAGGGTCTCCGCTCAGCTTCTTGCGATCTTGCAACCAGATGGCAGCCTCATCGTCATGATATTGCTCGCTGCCGACAATCAGCGCGCCGCATTCGTCGTCATGATCAGACCGATCCCACTCGGCTGAATACGCAATTTCTCAACGGGCTGTTAACGGACACGGCGCTCTGTCGAGCGGCAACGACAGGCACATGGCGGCGGCTATTTCGGCGTAGCTCGATTGGTTCTGGCTAGGACGCTCTACTCATGCGTGCGGACGGACACCGTGCTCCTGGGCCCGCAGGTATGCACCCCGCGGCTCGCCATTCCTCCCCGGCGATCGAGCGGCGCCCCAGGTGATTAATTTTGTTCTGATTTTGATTTAGGCCACACGTGTTCAACCTCGCGTGCGGACGGACGGGCATGCTCCCTGGGGGGAATAATACCACCCGCCTGGACCGATGACTTCGAACGTGAATTGGCTCGACGCGACGGGGTGTGATTCGCAGTCTCTGCTGGAAAGGGAGACGGCAATGACGATTGCGATCACACGGTTGGAGTTGACGGCTTCGGATCTGCGCGACGCGGCGGCACAGACACAGGACGCGAAAGCGTCGCGACGGATGCTGGCGATTGCCTTGGTGCTGGAAGGCTGGTCGCGGGAAGCGGCGGGCGAGGCATGCGCAATGGATCGCCAGACGCTGTGCGACTGGGTGCACCGCTACAACGAATTGGGACTGGAGGGTCTGTTCGACCGGCCGCGTCGCAACGGCCCGCAGCCCCGCCTGTCCGCTGAGCAGCAGGCCAAAGTGGCGGAATGGGTCGAGCAGGGTCCGGACCTTGGGCGGGACGGCGTGGTGCGCTGGCGTTGTGTCGATCTGCAGTTGCGGATTGCGCAGGAGTTTGCCGTCCAGCTGCACGAACGCACGGTGGGCAAACTGCTGCGCCGGCTGTCGTTCCGGCGGCTGTCGGTGCGTCCGCAGCACCCGCAGAGCAAGCCCGAGGAACAAGCGGTTTTCAGCGTAGCTTCGCCGATCTCGTGACCGCCGCACTGCCGCCGCAAGCGGCCGGCAGGCCGGTGGAGATCTGGTTCACCGACGAAGCCCGTGTCGGTCAGCAGGGGACGCTGACGCGCGTGTGGGCGAAACGCGGCTCGCGCCCCCGCGCCCTGCGCGATCGACGCTTTGAATGGGCCTATCTGTTCGGCGCGATCTGTCCGGAGCGTCGCGTCGGTGCCGCCATCGTCATGCCGGAGGTCAATATCGAGGCGATGAACGAGCACCTGGCCACGATCAGCCGCCGCGTCTCTGTCGGCGCCATCGCACTGCTGGTGCTGGATGGCGCCGGCTGGCACAGCTCGCCGCGGCTCAACGTGCCGCAGAACATCGTGTTGCTGCCACTGCCGCCCTACTCGCCCGAACTGAACCCCATGGAAAATGTCTGGGAGTTCATGCGCGGCAACTTTCTCAGCCACTGTGTCTGGGACGGCTACGACGCCATCATCGAGGCTTGTTGTGACGCCTGGAACAAGCTGATGCGAATGCCCGAGCGCATTGCCTCACTCACCAGACGAACATGGGCAAAACCGGTGGCCGGATAGGACGGTTGGTATAAGGTCGTGTTCTATCCCGTCGGGCAGCGGACGTAACGGTGTTCCCCCCGCTAAACGCATTCCCCCTTGCGGCTGGGAGCCCTAGTGGATTAGACAGCGCCCATTCCGCGAGAGGTATGAAATGGCGCGGACATTGGAGTTCACTGGAAGCGGCTTCTGGGAGGTGTATGATGACGACTGTCTCGTCGCCCACATCGTGCCCCACGATTCTGGAACTGGCTGGAAGCTCGTTGACCTGAGGGGTCACGCGTTCAGCATCAGAACCGACGAGACGCCGGAGTTGGCCGCGCAATATCTGCCAGAACCTGGCAGGACCACCTACCATGTGGTCCAGCGCTACACGGCAGGGGAAACGACTTGGCACATTGAGGTGCGATCCGTGGAGCACCCACGCCACCTGCGGCCAACGTCGTACAACCGCAGAGAGGATGCCGAGGCTGAGGCCGCACGGCTCAATGCCGAGCAGCAATCGTCGTCTTAGGCGCCTCGCGACCTCCGCCATGCTAGTCCCTCCGATCATCTCGACACTGACCTAACCGCCAGCATGAGTGCCGATGGCGACTGATAGGGCGGTGGATGCCTAATATGAGTTGGTGCCAGCCGCTTGCCGTTCGCGGTCACCACGCCGCGCCATTCTAGCTCTACAGACAATTGCGGGCGTGACCGGTCGGGATGCTCTTTCCGCAGCTCCACAACGGGCCGAAAGGCTTCGCATACCAGGCTGTGCGCTCTTCCTATCTCAAAGCACCGCCGATTTCGTCGGCATTTAGTTTTGCCACACGGCTGCAAATGACACGTACGTACGGATGACCGCCAAGGCGAGAAAATTCTTGCCTTCCTTCCCGAAGCGTGATTCCGTCCCCGTCAGCATAACCTCATAGCGAGTCGCGAATGTCAGAAAGTGGAGCCTCGACCATCATGCTGAAGGGCATTTTCGAACAGATTGCCGAACGACATCAGCTCCCGAAGAAATTGGGGCAGGATTTCCTGGCTGGCATGGTCGAGACAGTAACGAGCCACCTGAAGCAGGGCGACCGCATCCGTATCGGTGGTCTCGGCACGTTCGAAGTGCGCAAGCGCGAAGCTCGCACGGGACGCAACCCAGCCACCGGCGAGACGCTTCAGATCGCTGCGAGCAAGAAGGTTGCATTTCGCCCCGCCAAGGAGTTGAAACAGGCGGTCTGAGGGTCGCAAACATTGTGAAATCACAAAGCCAGCCATCGCTATTAGCGAGCGGCTCTAATTCTGAGCCGGCCGCACGAGAGCGTTAGCCAATAGCAGGCTGGAACCGGGATGGGCGGGAGCAAGCGGTGCATCAGTCCCTTCATCATTTCGTGGCGAAGGTGGACTGGTCGGACGAGGGAATCCCACAGCGGTACGCCTTCGCATAGTTCCCGGGATCGAGCTGCGGCTGGTTTAGAGCAGGATAAGGCTTGACCCAAGTGGACCGCCTTCACAGCGGCCAAGGATCCCGGCACTGTCCCTGCCCGCCCTTGGCGGCCATTTTGAGTGCACCGATCGCGCAGCGGCGAGCTCGGGGGGGCGAGTGTGCCATTTCGCTTGCCGTCGCGCGTGGCCCTACGCTGAAAGTCGCTCAGTGTGTTTGCGTTGGAAGTGT
>CAVPTU010000022.1:0-27862 GCA_963708565.1 uncultured Alphaproteobacteria bacterium | reverse complement strand
TCGGACTAATCTCGGCCGTTCGCCGTCAATTCCGTCCGTATACCGGTTCGCACTCCCGAAGCTCGACCAGCGTGCTGCTGAGCGCATCGGGCGCCCGCTCGATGAGCCGCGGGCGATCGCCCTCTACCTGGACTTAGTCAAATCTCCCTCGCCGCTGCACGCTCGACCGCGACCAAAGGCATCTGTCGCTGTCGCCTGAGACCGTCGATCGCTTCGCTGGCCTATCGGTGTTACCCACAAGCGCGCTGATATATGATTATTCTGAATAGACATCAACGCGGATATCGGCGGACAGGCACAGGCTCCCACCTACTGAGTCAACGACGTGCTTTGCTACTCTTGGCTTGCGCGCTCCTGCCTCAATCCCATGGTCAGCGCCGTCAATCCCGCCAGCCCGCCAAGCTGCATCGTTTCCACCGCCGAACTCGGCACGATGACGATCGTGGAATTCTGCTTCAGACCCTCATATAGCATGTTCATCGCCCGCAGATGCATCGCTACGGGATCGTTGGCGTAGGTCCTCGCCGCCTCGCCGAATTTCTCCGCCACCTGTCTCTCCGAATCGCCGAGAATCACGCGGGCCTGTCGTTCCCGCTCCGCTTGGGCCTGCATCGACATCGCGTCCTCGAGGGCAGCGGGAATATGCACGTCCTTGACCTCAACGGAAATGACATTGATGCCCCATGGCTCGGTGCGTATATCGATGATCTTCTGCAGCTCGTTGCTGATCTTTTCCCTCCCCTCCAGCATGTCCGAAAGCATGGTCTTGCCGATAACGTCGCGCAGCGCGGTTTGCGAGGCCCAGTTGATGGCGCTGTTATAGTCGGCCACGTCGAGCGCCGCCTTCTTCGGCTCCACGACTTTCCAGAACAGCACGGCATCGACATCCACCGGCACGGTATCTTTCGTGAGGGTCTTTTCCGCCTTGAAGGAACTGGTGATCACGCGAATGTCGATCCAATAGGGCACGGTTTCGACGATCGGGATAATGAAGAACAATCCCGGCCCCTCCAGCGAGCGGAAGCGCCCCAGCCGCAAGACCACCACCCTGTTCCACTGATCCGCAATCTTGATCGAGTAAGAAGCAACGACAGCAATGACGAAGGCGCCGACCGCGATCGTCAAGCTTAGCCCATAAGCCGAATTAGAGTATCCAGCATATGCGAATGCCAAACCGATGCCGATAATTACCACGAAAATCAAACCTGGTAGCGCGGTGGTTTTTTGCATTTTCAAGCTCCCTGCGTGCACCGATCCTTTGGTCGGGATGCCGTGCCAATCGAATGGCCACTCTCTGATCGGGAAGGCGGTGGCACAGCATTGATCTGGGTCAGCGGCAATGAGGTCTTCGCTGAGCGAATGCGTCGACGAAGAATCTCCAGATATGGCGTGAAGATCGGTGTGCCGAGCGCGATGCGATCGCGGCGCCGCACATCGCCTGCATCAGGTATTCGTGCACCACCTGTTCGGCGTGCACGAGCATGCGGTCGGGTACCGGGTAGTTGATCGCCGGTGATCGCATCGACCAGCTCGTGGATGAATGCATCGGGCTGGAAGCCGAATCGCGCCGTCGCATCGCGCAGCAGCGTTGTGATTGCTGGGTCGCGATCGGCGAGCCAGGTATCCAGCCGATCAGCGATGCCGGTCGCGCGCGGCATACCGCCGATGCCGGCCGGATGCGACATCACCCGCGTCGCCTCGCCGATGGCGAACTGGCCGAGCAGGAAGAAGATTTCGCGTGCCCGCGTGGCGACCCAGTTCGGATTACCGCGGCCGGCGTTGAGGAACACGTGCGCTGCGGCCTGCCCCGACGTATGCGCCAGGCGGATCAGCTCATCCTTGATCTCGAACGGGCTGAGATGTTCGTAGCCGGCGAGGCTGGCTGCTTCCATGGCCTGCGCGGTTAGCGGCCGAGATAGGCCACGGCGCCATCCAGCGTGAACAGCTTCGGATAGTCGGCCTCGGGAATATCGATCTTCGTCCGCTCGTGCAGCGCGGCGATGAAGTTCAGAAAATCCATCGAATCGAGATCGAGTGGGATCGCTCAGTTCGGAGCTGCGCAGACCGTAGCTGCGCGCGCGCTGCACCAGGTGGCGCATCGCCGCCATCAGCTCGTCGAGCGAACGCTTGTCGGCGTCGCGGATCGCCGGCGCCACCAGTCCGCCGCCGCGCAGCGCGATCGCCCAGCCGGTGTGCACGCCCTCGCCAGGGCGGAAGCGGCCGTCTTCCCAGAAGCCGTTGAGTTCTGGCAGCTTGGCCATTGCCAGTGCGACGGCACGTAGGAACAGTGCGGCGGGCAGGATGCGTTCGGGCGGCGCGCGGTCAGCGTTCAGCTTTTCCAGGCGCTTTAGCGCGGCGGAGACCTCTACCGTCTGACTCAGGTAGTAGTGCGGGATCTCGCGCTTCGAGCGACTCATCGCGGCGGCGATCGCCTGGCGCATGGCGGCGGGATCGAAGCCGGTGCGACGCTTTGGCGCTTCGGGTGGCGCGGCCGGCTTGGCGCCTTCGACGTCGGCGATGGTGATCGCGCCGCCTGGGCCAGTGCCTTTGAGCCGGCCGGTGTCGATGCCGCGTTCGCTGGCGAGACGACGTGCGGCTGGAGAAATCTGCACGCGGCTTAGCGGTGCCTGCGCAATCGGTGGCGGCGCGGGTGGTAGCGTTGGCGGAATGACGACCGCTGCGGGTGTGGGCGCCGGCGGCGGTGGAGTTGGCGCAGCAGCAACGCCCTCGCCATCCAGCCGCGCGAGGACGGATCCGACCGGAACACTTTGTCCCACCGGCACCGCGAGCTCCGACACCACGCCGTTGTTGAAGATCTCGATCTCGATGGCGCCCTTCTGGGTCTCTACCACCGCCACGACATCGCCGCGCTTCACCGTGTCGCCAGGCTTCACCAGCCATTCGACCAGCGTGCCGGCCTCCATGTCGGCACCGAGCGACGGCATGCGGAATTCGATCATCCGCCCTTCACCAGCTCGCGCGCGGCGGCAACGATGGCAGCGGGTTGCGGCAGCGCCGCCTGCTCGAGATGCGCGGCGTACGGTATCGGCACCTCGCGCGAACAGACGCGACGGATCGGCGCATCCAGATCGTAGAAGGCGCCCTCGACGATGCGTGCGGCGATCTCGGCCGACAGCGAGCCGGACTTCCAGCCCTCATCGACGATCACCGCGCGCCGCGTGCGCGCCACCGAAGCGAGCACCGTCGGCATGTCGAGCGGACGCAGCACGCGCAGATCGATCACTTCCGCCTCGATGCCTTCCTGGTGCAGTGTCTCCGCCGCTTCCAACGTCTTGAACAGCGTGCCGCCATAGGTAATCAGCGAGACATTGAGGCCCGGGCGGCGAATCTTCGCCGACGTGATGTCCACGTTGGTAACCGACGGATCCAGGTCGCCCTCGCAGTTGTACAGCATCACGTGCTCGAAGATCAGCACCGGGTTCGGGTCGTCCAGCGCCGGCTGCAGCATGTAGCGCGCATCCTCGATCGTCGCCGGCACCAGCACCTTGATCCCAGGGATGTGCGCGTACCAGCCTTCTAGGCTGTGCGAATGCTGGGCGGCGAGCTGACGGCCCGCGCCGGTCGCCATGCGGATCACTATCGGCACGGCGAACTGTCCGCCCGACATGTGCGGGATCGTCGCTGCGTTGTTGACGATCTGGTCCAGCGCCAGGAGGGAAAAATTCACCGTCATGATCTCGACGATCGGCCGCATGCCGGCGATCGCCGCGCCGATGCCGGCGCCGACATAGCCAAGCTCGGACAGCGGCGTGTCGCGAATGCGATCTTCGCCGAGTTCTTCCGACAGGCCCTTGGTGACGGCGTAGCAGCCACCGTAACGCGCCACGTCCTCGCCCATCAGGAATACGCGCTTGTCGGCGAGGATCGCCGTGCGGATCGCCTGCTTGCAGGCCTCGCGATAGGTCATGCTCATTGCGGCACCCGGTCCATGGTGACGAACTGTTCGAGCTGCTCGACCGGCTCCCACGTGCCCGCTTCGGCGAACGCCACTGCCGCGTCGATCTCGGCGTCGATCTCGGCTTCGATCGCGGCGATCTCGTCCGCGTGCATCAGCCCGGTCTGCTCGAGCCAGGTCTGCAATTGCCGGATCGGATCCTTTCGTCGCCAGGTCTCGATCTCCTGCCTGGAGCGATAACCCTGCGCGTCGAACATCGAGTGGGCGCGGAAGCGGTAGGTGCGGCATTCAAGCAGATACGGCTCGCTGGTGAGCCGAATGCGATCGAGCGTCCGCCGTGCCGCCACTTCGACCGCGACGACATCCATGCCGTCGACGGAGTCGCTCTCCATATGATAGCCGGCGGCCTTGCGCGCGATATGCGTCTCGGCTTCGGCGCGCTCCGTCGCCATGCCCATCGCGTACAGGTTGTTCTCGCACACGAACAGCACCGGCAGCTTCCACAGCGACGCCAGGTTCATGCTTTCGTGGAACGAGCCTTCGTCCACCGCGCCATCGCCGAAGAAGCAAACGGTGACCGAGTTGCGTTCCAGCATCTTGTCCCCCAGCGCGGTGCCGACGGCGAGCGGCAGGCCACCGCCCACGATGGCGTTGCCGCCATAGAAGCGCGTCGCGCGGTCGAAGACGTGCATCGAGCCGCCGCGCCCGCGGCAGCAGCCTTCCTGCTTGCCGTACATCTCCGCCATCAGCACGTTCATGCCGATGCCGCGCGCCAGCGCCTGGCCGTGCTCGCGATACGTGGCCACGATCGCGTCCTGGGGCTGCAATGCCTCGATCACGCCGACCGAAACGGCTTCCTCGCCATCGTAGAGATGCATGAAGCCGCGGATCTTCTCGCTTTGGTAGAGTTCGAAGCACTTCTCCTCGAACCGGCGGACGCGCAGCATCGCGGTGAGCAGGTGACGCACATGCGCGTGGTCGAGATGCACCTTGTCGTTCATCGCACGTCGCTTTCCAGCGTGGAGAGGTCACCCTCGGGCAGCCCCAGCTCGCGCGCCTTCAGCAGGCGGCGCATGATCTTGCCGCTGCGCGTGCGCGGCAGGCCGGGGGAAAAATCGATCTCCTTCGGCGCGACCACGGCACCGAGACGCTTGCGGGCATGGCCGAGCAGGTCGCGGCGTAATGCTTCGGAGGCGGTGAAGCCGGGCTTCAGCGCGACGAACGCCTTGACGATCTCGCCCGCCATTGGGTCGGGCTTGCCGATCACGCCGGCTTCGGCGACCGCCGGGTGCTCCATCAGTGCGCTTTCCACCTCGAACGGACCGATCAGGTGGCCGGAGGACTTGATCACGTCATCGACGCGGCCGACGAACCAGTAGTAGCCATCGGCATCGCGCATCGCGAGGTCGCCGGTGAGATACCACGGTCCGATGAAGCACTTGCGGTAACGCTCTTCCTCGTTGAGGTAGCCGCGCATCATCGAAGGCCAGCCTGCCTTCAGCGCCAGCTCGCCTTCCACCATCGGCTGCTCGAGCGGCGTGACGCTGCCGTCGACGTTGCGCTGCACGACGGCGGCGTCGATGCCGGGCAGCGGCTTGCCCATCGAGCCAGGCTTCACGTCCACCGACGCGAAGTTGGAGATCATGATTCCACCGGTCTCGGTCTGCCACCAGTTGTCGTGGAACGGCAGACCGAAGGCCTGCTGGCCCCACACCACCGCCTCGGGGTTCAGCGGCTCGCCGACGCTGGCCATGAAGCGCAGCGACGACAGGTCGTAGCCGCGCACCGCATCGGCGCCGAGTTTCATCATCATGCGGATCGCCGTCGGTGCGGTGTACCAGACGGTGACATGCTCGCGTTGCAGGATGCCGTACCACGTCTCGGCATCGAACTCGGCCTCGGCGACCACGCTGGTCACGCCGTTGGTCAGCGGTGCGATGATGCCGTAGCTGGTGCCGGTGACCCAGCCAGGATCGGCGGTGCACCAGAAGATGTCGTCATCGTGCAGATCGAGCGCATAGCGGCCGGTGACATGATGCGTCACCACCGCTTCGTGCACATGGATGGCGCCCTTTGGCCGCCCGGTGGTGCCACTGGTGAAATGCAGCAACGCGCGGTCCTGCGGGTCGGTCGGCGGGATGGTGAAATCCAGGCTCTGCGGCTCGATCAGCGAATGCCAGTTCAGCGTACCCGGCGCATCGGCCGCCGGTTCGTCTTCCTCCGGCACCAGGATCACGTGCTCGAGCTTCGGCAGTTGCGCGCAGATCGCCGCGATCTTGCGGCGATACAGCGACGCGGTGGTGACCAGGACGCGGCCGCCGCCAATCGTCATGCGCGTCGCGATAGGCTCCGGGCCGAACGCCGAGAACAGCGGCGAGACGACGCACTTCGCCTTCAGGGCACCGAGTACGGCGATGTAGAGTTCCGGAATGCGCCCGGACAGCACGAACACGCTGTCTCCCTCCTGCACGCCAAGGCCGTGCAGCGCGTTGGCGAAGCGGTTGGTCGCGGCCTTCAGGTCGCGATAGGTGAAGATGCGCTGGCTGCCGGTGCGCCCGATCCAGCGCAGCGCATGGCGATCGGCGTGCGGCCCGTCGGCGTGGCGATCGACCGCTTCGTGTGCGATGTTCAGGCCATGGCCGCCAGGCAGGCCGTGCAGCAGCGAGCGCGCCGCGTCCCAGGTGAACTGGCTGCGGGTGCGGTCATAGTCCACGAGGTTGGCAGGTGTCCCCTGGCCGCCGCGCGGCTTGACGATGCGCGGATACAGCTCTGCGAGAGAGGCGCGGCCGGTTGCTGACTCGGACACGATGGATTCCTCTTCCTGCCGATCGTGAAGCGAAGAAAACCTAGAGGGGCCGACGGCGCGTCACATTGATCGAGATCAATGCCCCGCGTGCTGGCGCGGTGAAGCTGGCCTTAGCAGCGAGAGGACCTATGACAAGTCGGAGACGCGCAGCGTGCCTTGCCAGACTGCTCACCGGCTGGCTGGGCACGATCCTGCTGGCCACCTGGGCGCAACAAGTGGCTGCCCAGGAGATCGGCGACATCGCAGCCGGCCAGAAACTGGCCGAGACGTGGTGCAGTTCGTGCCACGTTGTCGGGCCGGCGCCGGACCGCGGCACCAGCAACGGGGCGCCGACGTTCAGCGCCATCGCGCAGATGCCGTCGACGACGCCGCTGTCGCTGCGGGCGTTCCTGCAGACGCCGCACGCCCAGATGCCCGATCTGCACCTGGGCCGGGACGAAATCGACGACGTCGGATCCTATATCCTGAGCTTGCGACACAAGTGACGTGTTGCGAGTTGCGGCTTGCGGAGGCGGGGCATGTTCTTCCATCGGTTCAGACTGCTTTCGCTGTTCGGCTTCGAGGTCAGTATCGACGCCTCATGGCTGCTGCTTGCCGTCCTGGTCGCCTGGACGCTTGCTGGTTCGCTATTTCCGGCGATCACGCCGCATCTCGACAGCGGGACGTATTGGCTGATGGGCGCCGCCGCGACAGTGGGGTTGCTGGCGTCCATCGTGTTACACGAGACGGCGCATTCGCTGGTGGCGCGGCGTTACGGCATCCCGATTCGCGGCATTACCCTGTTCATCTTCGGTGGCGTGGCGGAGATGACGGAGGAACCTGGCCGGCCGCGTGACGAGCTGCTGATGGCGGCGGCCGGGCCGGCCGCGAGCCTACTGCTCGCGATCTGCATGTTCGTGCTGTTCAACCTGGTGGCGGCCGAGAATGGCCCTGACGCGGTCGCCGGCGTGCTTTGGTACCTGGGGCTGATCAACGGCGTGCTGGCGGTGTTCAACCTTGTCCCGGCATTCCCGCTCGACGGTGGGCGGATCTTGCGCGCCGCGCTCTGGTGGTGGCGCGGCGACCTGGAATGGGCCACCCGCATCGCTGCCGGCGCGGGCAGCCTGTTCGGTATTGTCCTCATCGTACTCGGCCTGATCGGCGTGCTGCAGGGTGACTTCATCGGTGGCATGTGGCGCTTCCTCATCGGCATGTTCCTGCGTGGCGCCGCCACGGCCAGCTACGGCGAGACGTTGGCGCGCCGCGTGCTGGGCAGCGTGACGGTGGCGCAGGTAATGAACCCTGAGCCGATCACGGTGGCATCCGGCACATCGGTGCAGGACTTCATCGAGGGCAGCGTGTACCGCCATCAGCATCGGGGGTTCCCGGTGGTTGACGACGGAACGGTGGTGGGCTCGGTGGCCGTCGGTGTCGGTCAGTCGGATCATGAGCCCGCTCGCCGCGGAGGATACCGTCGCGCCGGAGGCGACCGCGTTCGCAGCCCTGGCACAGATGCGCAGTTCAGGAAGGAACCGGCTTATGGTGCTGCGCCACGGCTGGCTGATGGGGATCGTATCCTCGCGCGACCTACTGGAGATTCTGTCCCTTGAGCAGGAGCTGCGCAGCCCGCGCCCGCGGTCCGGCCTTGTTCCGCACGCCGCGCGATCGGCTTGATCGAGATCAACGCCCGCCGCTGCCACGCCGCTATGCTTTGAGCAAGCAATTGAGGAGGCGGACATGCCAGCAGAGGTCCAGATCTCGTTCCGCGGCATGGATTCGTCGCCGTCGGTCGAGGCGCAGGTGCGGCGGCGCGCGGAGGAGCTGCAGCAGTTCTCGGACCGCCTGAGCGCCTGCCGGGTGACGCTGGAGGCGGCCAATCGGCGGCATCATCAGGGCATGATCTATCGCGTGAGCGTCGATCTAGCGGTGCCGGGCGGCACGGTGGTGGCGAATCGCGAACCGGGCGAGGACCACGCGCACGAGGACATCCACGTCGCCATCCGCGATGCGTTCGATGCCGCGCGGCGGCGATTGCAGGACCATATGCGGCGGCTCGATGGGCAGTTGAAGCAGCATGCGGCGCCGTCGATCGGGCGTATCGTGCGGGTGTTTGCCGAGCGGGATTATGGGTTCTTGGAGACGGAGACCGGCGATGAGGTTTATGTGCATCGCAACGCGGTGGTTGGCGGCGAGTTCGACAGGCTGAAGGTCGGCGATCGCGTGCGTTACGTGGTCGATCCGGAGGAAGGGGAGAAGGGTGCGCAGGCGAGCACGGTGGTGCCGCTGGAGTAGGGCGCTCCTCGCAATGCTGGGTGGACGGCCCCCTGACGGCATCATTGTGCCAAGCTGGCCATTGATGAACAGGGCAGCGAAGGAGACCGTCCGCTATGGAGCGTAGCATCATTGGGATCGACCTTGCGAAGAACGTGTTTCAACTGCACGCGGAAGACGGAGCGGGGCATGTGCTGTGGCGCCAACGGCTGCGACGCGAGGAGCTGGCGGGGTTCCTTGCCAAACAGCCGCCGTCGCTGATCGGCATGGAGGCATGTGGCTCGGCGCACCACTGGGGCCGCGTGCTCAGCGCGCAGGGCCACGAGGTACGGCCGATGCACGCGAAGTATGTGAAGGCCTATGTCAAACGCGGCAAAAGCGATCTGCGTGACGCCGAGGCCTGCTGCGAGGCCGTGCAGCGGTCCAACATGCGGTTCGTGCCGGTCAAGAGCGTCGAGCAGCAGGTCGGGCGAGCGTTGGAACGGTCGCGCGATCTGCTGGTGAAGCAGCGGACACAGACAATAAACGCCACCCGCGGTATACTGAGCGAGATGGGCATCGTTGCCGGCACTGGCCTGCGCGGCTTCAAGGCCTTGGTCGCTCGCATCGACGCTGGCGATCCCGCCATCCCGGCGTTGCTGCTGAGCGCGCTCAGGCCTCTGGTCGAGCAATGGCGCGCCCTGGACGCCAGCATCGCGGAACTTGAAGCCCGCATCGTCGCCTGCGCCAAGAGCGATGAGCGCATGCGTCGCCTGCAACAGATCCCCGGCGTCGGTCCGCTGATCGCCCACGCGCTGGTGATGGCGGTCGGCGATGCGCGCCGCTTCGACACCGCGCGCGACTGTGCCGCCTGGATCGGCCTGACGCCGCTCACCAACAACAGCGCCGAGAAGACCCGCATCGGCCACATCAGCCGACAGGGCGATCACAGTCTGCGACGATTGCTGGTGCTCGGCGCCGCCAATCGGATGCGCCGGGCCAGAGTGAAGCCGGGCCAGGCCAGCGCCTGGGTGCAGGGCATCATGGCGCGCAGGCCGTTCAAGGTCGCCACCGTCGCCCAGGCGGCCAGGATCGCACGCATCGCCTGGGCGATGCTGCGCTCGGGCGACAACTATCGGGCCGTGGCGGCGCACCCCTGATGCCCTTGCCGCGGAGATTGCCCGATCCGGACCCCGATTGTGCTTGCGCCGTGGCGTGCGGCGTCAAGCCCGAGCCGCCGCCGGCGGTCGCTGCGCGAGGCTTGACCCCGCACGCCACGGCGAAGCCTCGCTCGGGATCGGATTTGGCCAGGGCAACAATCTCTGTGGCAGCAACACTCAGGCCGCACCGCACGACCCATATCCCGCAAGGAGCAAACCGCACCGACGGCACATTGGTCAGGACCAGAACCAGGACACTCCGTTCTGTCATCGCGCGTTCAGCACGTCGCAATGCTGGGAACCTGGTTCGCGTAACCCATCGGGGCCAGCGGTCTTTCCCGACCGCACAAACAGGCCGGATACATGAACGCTCCAGACCGCTCCGCCGTCACCGCTTTTGCTTCTTGCCTAACGGGGGCCGTCCATACATGACAGTCGGTCAGTCGACGGACGTCAGCACGGCGCCGGCCGATGCGCCGGGACGGAAGGTGGTGCAGCCCTTCAGCCCCTTGTCGTAGGCAAGCCGATACAGCGGCGTGAAGTCTGTGAAACTCGTCGCCGCGGGCACGTTGATCGTCTTCGAGATCGAATTGTCCACGAAACCCTGTAGCGCCGCCTGCATCGCAAGGTGTGCCTCGATCGGCAATTCCTCCGCGGTGACCAGCACATCCGGCCTGCCATCGGTCCGCCCGGACAGCTCACGCCAGCGCTGCACCGCATAATCGGTCAGCGGGAAATGTCGCGGCTTGCCCTGCGAATCGAGCACCGTGCGCTGATGGTCGGCCGCGAACACCGGCTCGATGCCGCTGGAGATATTCCCTGCAAGCAAACTCACCGTACCGGTCGGCGCGATGGCCAGCAGGTGGCTGTTGCGAATGCCGTGCCGCGCGATGCCGTCGCGAATGTCCGCCGGCAACGCGCGGACGAATGGCGCAGCCAGATACTTCGCGCAATCGAACTCTGGAAAACTGCCCTTCTCCTTGGCAATCGCGATCGACTGCCGATACGCCGCATGGCAGATCGTCCGCATCGTCTCGCTGGCGAAGGCCAGTGAAGCGTCGTCGCCGTAACGCAGGCCAAGCATGATCAGCGCGTCGGCCAGGCCGGTGATGCCGAGGCCGATGCGGCGCGCCTTGCGGACCGCATCGGTCTGCTGCGGCAACGGGAAACGCGACGCATCGATCACGTTGTCCAGCAGGCGCACCGCGGTCGTCGGCGATCTCTGCCAGCCGCTCGGTATCCAGGCGCGCGTGCGGCGTGAACGGATCGCGGATCAGCCGAGTCAGATTGATCGACCCCAGATCGCACGCGCCGTACGGCGGCAGCGGCACTTCGCCGCATGGATTAGTCGGGGTGATCCGCTCGCAATACCACAGGTTGTTCAGCCGGTTGATCCGGTCGATGAACAGCACGCCCGGCTCGCCGCTGTCGTAGCTGGCGTGCAGCAACCGGTCCCACAAGGTGCGGGCGGGCATGGTGCGGAGCACGCGGCCGGGAGGAAACACCAACGGCCAGGCCGCGTCCTGCTCGATCGCCCGCATGAAGTCGTCGGTGACCTGCACCGACAGATTGAAGTGCTGCAACCGGCCGGTACGGGACTTGGCCTCGATGAACGCCACGATATCGGGATGATCGCAGCGTAGTGTCGCCATCATCGCGCCGCGCCGCGCGCCGGTGCGCCACCCGCCTTCGGCTTCCTAGTTGAGCAGGGCCTGGTAGATGAGCGACCGGAAAGTTGACTGATAATAAACTCGCTGGCCGGGGGATTTGATCAATAGCTACTACCTCGCCTTAGGTGAGTACGACGGTGTTGCGATCTGTGAATTTCCGGACAACAAAGCGGCTGTCGCCTGCTCGATGTCGGCTACGGCCACCGGCGGTTTTTCCCGTTTCGAGACTACAACCCTGCTGACGGCTCAGGAAGCCGAGGCGGCAATGAAGCAGGCCGACCAGACCAAGACCGGATACAAGCCGCCAAACGCCTGACCGGGGCAAGCCGCGCTGCCAGCTCGACGGCGCCGCCGATGGTTACGGCAACGCGGCTCCTTTGGCTATGAACGTGGGTCGCCTACGCTAGCGGGTTGACAGGCCCACCGCGGTCCGCGTCAGCGTCGGTAGTGACCGGAACGGGTCGATTCCGGAGTGCGCCAGGGAGACCGGCAAGGAGTAGGCGGTGCAAGTCCACTACGATGAAGGAATAGCAAACCACATCGGCCCCGAGCCGTGCGTCCGCGACCGCGAGGGCGTGGGCGAAGCGTCGGTAGGGGATCGCATAGGCCAGCCATTGAGCCGCGAAAGCCACGTCAACCTGGGTGCCGACACAGTTCTGGAGGTGGAAGGCAATACGGCACGGCACTGTCGCCCCGCAGACTGGCGGCTGTCAGAGTCCGGTGAGGCTCAGCCCCGAGGCATAGGTGTCACTGCCGGTCACGGCGGCCGCCACGATGAAGACGGCAATCACTTGGTTCGAGACCCTGCCGGCGCCGCAACCCTATCTCGATCTTTCGGATGAGGTGGGCGTGACGCCGTCGGCTGCGGCGCCTTCACCGCCTGCCGCCAACATGGGGACGGCAAACGTTTGACCGGGATAGATCAGGTCCGGATCGCGAATCTGGTTGCGGTTGGCCTGGTAGATCACGGTGTATCGGAAGCCGGTGCCGTAGGCACGGCGGGCTAGCAGCCACAGGCTCTGCCCCGGCTGTACCACCACGCTCCCTTCGGCGACGGCACGCGCCGCCAGTTGCTCGCGTTGGAATGGCATGCCCACCCGCGCAGCGACCTCGCCGCGCGCCGTCAACTGGTCGACTCGCAGATCGTGAGTTCCCGGCGCGATCGGCGCTTCCGGCGCAAGCGTCCAGCGCCCGTCCCGCCCTGCGGTCGCGTCGCCGATCGGCTGGCGATCCGAATAAATCCGCACCGAACTGCCGGCCGGCGCAGTACCAGCAAAGCGGATCTCGCCGCGATCGTCATAGTCCAGGGTATCGAGTGACAGTCGGCCAGGGCCGACGGCGTTCGCTGCGGGCTCTGGCGCGGCCTGCAACACCTTCGGGGCCGCGCTGGGTGTCGACAGTACCGCGATCGCGCCCGTCGGTTGCGCATCGGCCCGCGCCACCTGGCTTGGCGGAGTTGGCACGACCAGCAGCACCGAGCCATCGCCCTTGATGTCGCGCCCGGCTTGATCGTGCTCCGACAGTGCCAACTCCTGCGCGCCCGGCGGCAATGGCGTCAGGGGCACGAAGACCCAGGTCCCCTGCTGATCCGCCTGGACGCGACCAATCTGCTGGCCGTCCCGCATGATCGCCACCTCGGCCCCTGGCGCTGCGCGGCCCGCCATCACCGCGTCACCCTGCGGGTTGACCCGAACGATGTCGAAGCTGGGCTTGATTTGCGGCTCGGACGGAGGCGTTGTCGGAGCAGGGTCGGGCGGGGGGAGCAGTGCCGGATGGCGACGGCACCGGCGGCACGGTCCGTTCGGCCGTGGTCGCATGCTGCGCCGGTGCCTCGCCCTGGCGCAGTACAATCAGAGCGACGGCGCCCGCGATGGCGAGCCCCAGCAGCGCGATCAACAGCAGATGCAGGGTGGCGGGCCGACCGGGAACCGGGCTCGGATCCGACATCCTGCTAACCCTACGGAATCCCGATCGCTACTGCAATCAGGTTGCTCGAGCCGCAGCTAACTCTGGCAGGCAGGCCATCTCCGAAGATGGGGCTGGTCGAACCAGCTGCCGTTATCTCTGCCGGCTACGGCAGCAATTCTGCCAAACGGATCACCCGGGGATGTTAGTGAGTCGAAGCTCGCGAAGCCTGACCAGCATGGCCAGCGTCCGCTCCAGCTCGCGATCGAGATGCACCTTATCGGTATCAATGTTCACCGCCGATCTCCCTGCCACCAGACAGATCGTCAGAGCCGACAGTCACGAACGTCAACCGTGCTGGTCGGCTCACAGCTTACGTTGCGGCCTTCGCGAACATCATAGCTCCTGCGCCGTCGGGCGGAACAGGATCTCGTTGATGTCCACGTTGCGATACAGCCGATCCAGCGCATCCCAGTCGTGGCCCTTCCAGGCACGAACGCCATCGTGCAGGGTCAGGTAAAGCAGCGCCAGAACTGCCTCGTCGACCTTAGAGCACGCCCTTGAGGTTGACGTCGATCATCCGGTCCCAATCGGCGATCCTCAGGCGCTCGAGCGGCGAGTGCGGCATGAGGCCGGCGTTGTTGAGCATGACGTCGATCCGGCCATGCGCCGCGACCGCGCCATCAACGAGCGCCTTCACCTGGGCTGCGTCGGTCACGTCGGTCGCCACGGCCGCACTGGTACCGAGCTTGAGTTCCCGCGCGAGCGCGAGCAGCCGGTCCACGCGACGGGCGCCGAGCACGAGCTTCGCCCCGTGCGCCGCGAGATGGCGCGCGGTCGTCTCGCCAAGGCCGCTCGACGCGCCGGTGATGACGACGACTACTGGCGGTCGCGCCGCCACTCGATGACGACCTGACGGAAGAGCCGATCGATGTCCATACGCCGTGTCCATGCTGCGGTGGACACATGATCATCATCGAGACCTTCGCCCGCTGAAGTCAGCCAAGGGCGCCGCCGCAGCGGCCAGACCCAACCGGCAGGGCTGCTTCGTGACCCGGCATGGACTGGATCACACGCGGGTCGCAGCAATCGCGCTTCGGCCGATGGCCCGTCTTGTGCCCAATCTCGTCAATTGCGATCCGAGGCTTTCCTTCAACCATCATTCCAGCACGAGAAACCGCCGCACCGCGCACCAATACCACAACGAGACCACGCGCCAGACATGCCACGGCGACGGACAAACCGTTCCCAGCATCAGCCAAAAACCAAATTCCCCATAGGCCAGCGCCTGCTGACCGCGGGTTCGTTCATCCACGACTTTCGTACGCCTCCGGCGCCCGAAACTCTTCAGGTTACCCGTCAGTCCGCTTCTGGGTAGCGAGATCGACAAATCGGACTTTCGAACGAGGTGCGACGGCGGGCAGCTTGGTGCCCAGAAGGGGACATCCCTCGGTTAGCTGCCAATACCAGGGGTTTGAGTTCTCAACTCACCACCGTGAGCACGATTTTTCCCCTCGGATGCTGCCGCTGGCCCTCCAGCATCTCGTGGGCGATCCGCACTGAAGCAAGCGGAAGCACGGCACCCACACTTGTAGTGAGCTTCCTCTTTCCGAAGAGGTGGGCCAGAAGTTCCAACCGTTCCGTTGTCACCTCTACGAGGAAAAAACGTGCTGATACGCCCGCCTGCGCCGCAAGATCCTGATCAGGCTTCGATACCGCCGAAATTAGTGCACCGCCCCGCTTGAGGACCTTGAAGGAGCGACGCTGGGTTTCGCCGCCGACGAGGTCGAGCACCGCATCGACGGGCTCGACAACCGTCTCGAACGCGGTCGCTCGATAGTCGACGACCTGATCAGCGCCGAGCGCCTTGGCAACTTTGACATCGTCCGGCCCTACCGTCGCCACCACCTTAAGCCCGGCCTCATGGGCGAGTTGGATCGCATAGGCACCGACATTGCCAGCCCCGCCATGGATCAGGACCGACTGACCCTTCGCGAGCTTCGCCTCGTCGAACAGCGCCTGCCAGGCCGTCACGGCCACCACGGATACGGAGGCGGCATCGACGAAGTCGAGATCGGCAGGCTTCCTGGCGATCATCGCCGCCGAGGCGATCGCGTATTCGGCATAGGCGCCGGTGAAGCGTGGGTTAGTGACGCCGAATACCGGGTCGTCGGGCTTGAAGCTATCGACGCCAGGTCCAACGAGATCGACGATTCCGGCGAGGTCGGAGCCGACGTCAGCGGGAGCGGCTGTGGTAGCGCGCTCTTGCCTGAACGGATCCAGCCATCCCATGGGCCGACGCCGGCCGCATGGACGCGCACCAGCACCTCGCCCTCGCTGGGCGTCGGGACCGGGATCTGCTCGAAGGCGATGGCGCTCGGCGGCCCGAAGGCGCTGACGCGGCAGGCCATCATCATCTTTGGAAGAGAGGTCATCGGTGGGGCTCCTGGCTCGGCGGATTATTGGGCCGGCGTGGTCAGCGTTGCGCCGTCCTCGGCCACGAAGACGGCCAAAATGCTCGCAGGCTCGGTCTTGCTCGCGTTCTCACTCACGAGGTGGGTGCTGCCCGGCGGCTCGAAAAAGCTCTCGCCGGCCTTGTAGACCCTGACCGCGCCGGTCGCGGAGTTCTCCGAGCGGATGGCTCCCGATAGGACATAGGCGTAGACGCTGCCGGCATGGCGGTGCGCGTGCGATGTGCCACCGCGCGTGTAGAACACGACGACCGCTATCAGACGGCTTCCCGGCACGTTCGGCAACGGCTGGGAGAAGACCACGCGCTCTTTCTCCGCGGCTCGCGCTTCCGTCGCCCCGAATGACGCGGCGACGATGACCGCCACTAGAACGCTGCCGATTGCCCTCATGGAAATCCTCCGTCCGATCGCATGCTGCTCACGAAGGGACGATGCACCATTGGCGTGCTCGCGATAATCGCGGAAGCTCCGGAAGCATCTTCCACTAGGAGGGGATAGTCTGGCGGCCATGGACCGGTTGACGAGCCTGACGGTCTTTGGTTGCGTCGTCGAATGCGGCGGCTTCTCGGCGGCCGCCCGCCGCCTCAAAATGTCCGTGACGATGGTGAGCAACCACGTGCAGGCGCTGGAGGAGCAACTCGGCGTCCGGCTCCTCAACCGTACGACCCGCAAGGTGAGCTTGACCGAGATTGGACGGGTCGGATGCATCGTCTGAGGTCACCGTGTCCTGGCACACGCTGCAACCGGTTCGCAATCCGCGGGTCGTGCTCGGCCGTCCCGATGGCAAGTTCGAGCAAACGGTGGACGCCAAACCCACCAGTTATACCGATGGAAAATCGAGGCAAGTTGTCTACGCCTATCATGCGAAGATCGGCGAACTTCAGGCCGACTCCGTTTATCATGTATGGCGCCATGCACGACGGCGCGGCGCCGGAGTTCGGCACGTTCCGGACGTCGCCGCGGGGCCGCGCGTCGTTCACATTCACCAGCTTCGGCGATCAGGGCACGCCGACGACTGGGCAAGAAGTTCGTCCCGCCCGCGGGCGTCACGCTGCCCGCCCCGCTGTTCGTCAATGACAATCTCGGCTCGCCGGCGGCGGGAGACACGACACTCGGCGTCGAGCGGCTGCGGCCGCTGTTCCACCTGTTCAATGGCGATCTCTGTTACGCCAATCTCGCCGAGGACCGGGTGCGGACCTGGTGGGATTTCTGGGAGAACAACACCCGCAGCGCGCGCAATCGCCCGTGGATGCCCTCGCCCGGCAACCATGAGAACGAGCTGGGCAACGGGCCAATCGGCTATCAAGCCTATCAGACCTACTTCTCGGTGCCGGACGCGGCGGGCCAGACCGATGTGACGCGCGGGCTTTGGTACGCCTTCACCGCCGGCTCGGTGCGGGTGATCAGCATCGCCAACGACGACGTCACCTACCAGGACGGCGGCAACTCCTATGTGCGGGGCTATTCGTCCGGCGCGCAGAAGGCCTGGCTGGAAAAGGAATTGGCGGCCACCCGGGACAATCGCGATATCGACTGGATCGTCGTGTGCATGCACCAGGTCGCCATCTCGACGGCCGACAAGTTCAATGGCGCGGACCTGGGGATCCGCGAGGAATGGGTGCCGCTGTTCGACAAGTACGGCGTCGATCTCGTGGTGTGCGGGCACGAGCACCACTACGAGCGCTCGCACCCGATCCGCGGCCAGGAAGCGAACCGCGACCCTGACGCCGATGCCTGCGGCGACCGCCACCGACGTGATCGACACCACCAAGGGAACGGTGCACATGGTGATCGGCGGCGGCGGAACGTCCGTCCCGTCGAACGAGCTGTTCTTCAATCCGCCGCAGTGCCGGGTGATCACCGCCGTCGGTCGCACCCGACCCGGCGACGGGCAAGCGGCCGCCGGTCTATGTGAAGGAGCATGCGCCTTGGTCGGCGGTGCGAAACGCGGCGCATGCCTACGGCTTCGCGGCGTTCACCGTCGATCCGGGGTCGGATCGCGGCGGCTATCACCACGATCAAGGTCACCTACTACGACGTCGTGGGACCGGACGGTCAGCTGGCCCCGTTCGAAACCTTCACGCTACGGCGTCCTCGCTGCGACTAGGTTATGTGGAAAACGGTGCGCTAGGGATTACGCGACAAGGTGCTGTGTGATCAGACGAACGTAGGCCAGCCGCACTGACAGCCAAATCAAACGTCATTTGGACACAAATGTCTGGGTTCGACCCGCGTCGACCCAATAGTGAATTGTCTTCTGTCGGCCACAACGCGCCCAAACCGGTCGTCCATCTGATTGTCGCTACTCGTCTAAAGCGGTCGTTCGACCCCGCACGGTTTGGGGCCGTTATAGTGGGAACCGACACTTGACTGGCCGGCCCGTGCATAGCGGGCGCTCCAATCGGCGATGCGACAGCTGCTGGGTTACCAATTTCTTCGTTCGGTGTCGTCGTCCCTCAACTTGCCGATTCCGTCGTAGAAGCGCGCGACCTGTTCGAGGATGGCAGAGGTCCGGGGCCACTCCAGGTCCATTGAGTGGGCCCACGAACGGGTACCGGGCGGCAAGGGCTTGTTCGGGTTCGCTGCCCGCTGATGGGTCCCGCCAAGTTGCTCCGCGCTTGTTGGACAAGCCCTGCACGACGCCTCGATCAAGATAGTGGCTTCTGGTGATCTTGATGACCTCCCGCACTGCGATCGCCGGCCAAACACCATCATCGGCTGCCGGTGCGTGCGCTAGCATTTGTCCGATACAGTGATCGCCGATGTATGCTCGTCCGATCTCCTGGCAGAGACGACGCGCCTTCTCAATCCATCCTTCGAGTTCTGCAGCTCGTACATTCGAGCCGTTAGAGCCGGGCACTACATGCCAGGATCGGAGCAGGTCGTAGGCTCTCGTCGCCATTGCCTCGGCGTTGCCATTGTTTTCGGCAGGCGCTTCGACAAAACCACTCTCTGGATCGGGCTTGTACTGGGCGCGCAGGACCATCACGAACAACTCGGGCTGCTGAGCCATGGCTTTATGCAGCGTCAACGTCGTCCTTCGCGAGTGAATCAGGACAGGCAAATATCTCCATTCGATGAGGGCTATGCGATCGTCAGGAATATCCCCCACCTGGTCGAGGCGTTGTAGCAATTCCTCGACGTAGTATTGGAACATCGTCGGCTGATGCTCGGCCGAATTTTGGGGCCTTGGCTGATTTGCCGCAGCTTCCAGAGCCTCGGCCAAAAGCGAGCTCGAAACGATATCCTTCCCTTGGACTAGAAGGAGCGCCGCATCATGTGCACGACCGTTCGCAATAAGCTTGGTCGCCAGGAATTCGAAATCCGCGCCAGGGCTATTGGGAAGCAAGAACGCCCGAACTCGGCCCCGGTACAGCGTCTCGACGGCCGCTCCGAAGTCGGAGATGCGCTCCCAAAGCCGCCTCTCGCTGGGCAATATGACGAGCAAACGAACAACCTCTTCCGGTGCCCACCTTTCCGCTATGGCGCGATGGAGAAGAGCTTCGGACCACGATTTGCCCTTCATTTCATTGATAGTCAGAACTAGCCCGACAGCTATTCCAGCCTCACGCGGATCGTCGCTTCGCAGCGACCGGATAAGGATGTCTTCCTTGGCGGTGTCATCGACGCCCGCATGTGCTAGAGCCACACCGATCAAGCCGGGCGCAACTTCTTCCGTACCTGCGAGCCTGTACAAGGCCTCTGGCCCAAACCTCCCCAGCAGCTCGTCTACGGCCAAACGTCTCAGCGCATCGGACTCTCGTCTGTCAGCATCCATGCCGTTCGAACCCGCATCGCGCTCATAGACGGAAGGCTGAAGCAGCTCAGCTTCCGGTCCTGCAAACATCCATGCTACCCGCGTAACCGGATCACGCGGTTCATAGAGGTGGTACACGCCTTCAACTTCGGCTAGTTCGCTCTCGGGCAACGCCCAGTCCGACTTCGCGAACCTGCGGTGATGGCTAATCATATGCCGAAGTGCCTTCCAGATCCGCGCCCTGTTCTCGTCCAGTGTCATTCGTGACGCGGCGTCTCTCAGCACCGCAATCATTTCGCCACGACGGCCGGGGGAGAATTGCGAAAAAAGCTTGATCAATTGCTCCCAGCGATGCGGCGCGATGGCCGCCTCTTCGAACAGCCAGCCCGCTATGGTTTCCGCCCCCTTCCAGATCAGGGGCCATGTAACCTCTTCCGCCTTGGTCTCCGAGAAATCCCTCCAGCGTGGCAACGGGCCGAAATCTCCGACAGCATGGCCTTTGGGAAGCATGCCAAGCAGGAGCTGCCAGATCGCTTCTGGCTCTTCCTTTCGCAGGACGTCCAGCACCCGCAACCTGTCAGCCAGGGAAGCGTTCGTCTGCGGGAAAAACAGGCTGAAAATCTGGCCGAGGCTTCTCGCAGGCCTGTTTGCATGCCGACTCTTCGGAAATGGATCGGCATCCGCAAGCCGCGCCAGCAGTCGCGCTGCACGCCCCAAATAGCGAGAGCTGCGCGCCAGTATCTCGAGCGCCCAAAGGAGATTTGTGAGGTAACTTCGCCCCGCAAAGCCGCCCTCATCTTCCTTGAACAGCACCATCACAGGCGCACCGTCCCGGTCAAGGCTGTCTTCGAGGGCATCAAGGAATGCATCGGGGCATGCCTCTGCCAGTGCCTCGATACGCGATGAAAGTGACCACCAGCGTCGCTCGTCGGCATTCATAAGCAGTCTGCGCACCACATCCTCAGCGATGTGATCGGCGTTGACGACGCCCTTAACCTCCTTTCCGAATATAGCCAGAAGCCCGAGCGTTTCCGTCAAACCCGCCGTGAGGGTATCCGAGTATGCGGGCTGGACCCCCCTCACAGAAGCTAGCCATCGCTCTGTTCCAGGAAGGTCGTAGCGGGGATCCTGCGAACTAAGGACCTCGACCGCGACGTCCGCGAAGCGCCTCAGATGGTCTGCGGTGAGATACTTCGGTGCCAATCTGAACCACGCGTCACGCGGCGACGCGATCTTCCAAACTTGCCCCGCTTTTCTGAGAGGGCTGTCCAATGGACCCAGCCATTGAGTTAGATGGCCGACGATATCTGCGTAAGTGTTGTTGGCGAGCCGCTCGATGACAGAGCGATCGCCCTCGGAGCTTTCGTCCCAGACGCCGGCCAACAGTGCGACGATGAGACCGGGCGCGTGTTCAGGTTTAGCCCACTCCGGGCTGGGCAGCCCTGGAGCGGAGGGCATCAACCGTCGCAGCACAGTCATGCTCTGGCCTGCATCTTGCGCGAGTTGCGTAGCGCGCTCCCTATCTATTTGCATTGCTTCCAGTTGGCGCTGCAGCTCGTGCCGCGGCGGTCTTGCGAGACACACAGCCGCTTCACCGTCGGCCACCCCGGGACCATACGCGGCGTAAACGTGATGGCCGCGACTTGCCAGCGAGGTAGCAAGGCCCGGTTCCGGCTCATTGAGAAGGAGGAACAACGGCATCAGGCTATCGCCGAGCGTCCTTGCCTGGTCTGGTTCCGCCGCGAAGAGCGATCGCGCAAGCCGCGTCGCTTTCCTGTCGGCTGGAAGAACCTGGATTGCTGCATATCCAAATGCCAACGCCTCTTCCACTGACTCTCCCCTGATTGCCAGCACGCCCGGAGGTCCGTTAAGCCAGCGCCAGACACTAACTTCCGCGTCTTGGCGCCCGGCCAGCATCAGGTCCGCAGTCATCGGCGGTTTGGTGGACAGCGACCACTCATCCCAGATTTCTTGCAGCTGCCTGACACCACGCGGGCGCTTCCCCATAAGGGTGGCGAGCCAGTGGCCGACCGCAGGGAAAATCTCCAGCCAATGAACCAGCTTATCTGCGTCATAGACTACCACGTCGCGCCACGCGTGCTCGGCCCGCCGTGCCTTCACCCATTTTGACTTCTCGCGCCAGCGCCGTGGCGTCACAAAACAAACGTCATTCTCTTGCGATCTGAGGCCGGAATTTCCCGGGACCTCTTCTCGTAATCCTCATTGGCTTTGCTGGTGATGCCTTTAGCCTGGGCACCGAATTCCCAAAGCGATTTCCCGGCGGGTATGAACTCGGTGCCTTCCTCGACCTCGCAGACCCCGTCCCAGCCCGGGTGCTGGACGCTATCGGCCGCGGGGAAATTTAGGCGGGCCGCCAAACCGACGGAGGCACGAATTAGGTTGCTGATCACTGTGGGCATTTGCTCTTGCGCGCCGTAGCGGCGATCCGCCCACTCTCCAGCCAAGTCCGTGGCCTCGATGAAGCGGATCGGCAATCCTCCCGATCTCGCCGCGATCGCCGTCTCTCCGTCAGATCCGATGATCGCTCCGCCCGCCACAAAGGACACACCTGCCTGCTCCAGCGCAGTCCGCATCGCCTCCAGATTGTTGGGCACGGGCGCCCCGTTCGAAGTCAGCTACCGTGGATACTGCGAGCGACGCCTGGTTCGCGAGGTCGCGCTGGGACCATCCTAGGAGCGCACGCGCCTGCCGGACTTGTCCTGCCGAGAGAGGGAGAGCATCAACCGCTTTTCACTCAATGTCATATCATACTTTTGATATGACGATATGGCGGTCGCTTGTCAATTACTGCTTGGCTCACACACACCGAAGCTGTCTCCGCAACGCTCCATCGTCGCTGCGTCGCTGCGGCGTCGTCCGTTGGAGCAATCCTCGGTGCTCACTTCTGGCCAAATTGTCCGATGCCCGTGTCGGGTTCGAGATCTGCCGGCGTGTTACGGAGACACGGCTGTTCGGTGCTGCGATCGCTCGGAGCTGACGGTCAGTTCCCGGCCAGCTCCGGCCGCAACGCCAAGATGGTCGTTGCAATCCAATCCAGCGGTTCTTCAAAACCGGGACATCATACGGGATATCCTATCGGTTACCATGGATAGACTGCGGACACTCGGGCCTGAATTCGCCGGCGGCCGCGTGCCGCCAATTCCCGATACCGTGATTGTTGCTGGCTAAGGAAGTGGTGAACTTCCGCCACTTCCTGCACCGCCTACGCGGAGTTGCGATCCACGGCCCCGCAATCTTGCACAGGGCCGCTGAACACCTCATCGCTTCGTAATCGACAACCTCCAGATACTCGCTCGGCACGACCATAGTACCGTCGTTGGCCTTGTTCATACGCGCGATGAGAGCGTGCAGGTCATTCTTCAGGCCATCTTGCTTGGCTTCATCGAGAGCCGCGAACGCCTTGAGCATCGGGCCATAATAGGTCCTGAACACATCCAGGAAGTGTCCCGCAGAACGATAGCGGAAGTTGAAGTTGCGCGGCTCGGTCTCGATCGAGATGGCGGCGAGACCGAACATTTCGACGAGACGCCCGCGCGTGCCCCACAGCGCAGGCGATTTTACGCCGGCCGGAGGCGGCATGTATTTGCCAATCGTCTTGAACACTTGTCCGATAAAGCCGTCCGGCGTCCAGTTTGCGAGACCTATCTTGCCGCCGGATTTGCAGACGCGCAGGAGTTCGGCGGCGGCCTGGTCCTGATTGGGCGTGAACATCACGCCGAAGGTCGAGACGACCGCGTCGAAGGTGCCATCGGCGAACGGCAACGCCTCGGCGTCGGCCTCCTTGAATTTGATGGTCAGTCCTTCGGCCGATGCCCGCGCGCGACCGCGCTCCAGCAAGCTTGGCACATAATCGGTCGAAATGACGTCGCACCAGCGATGCGCAGCGGCCAGACTGACATTCCCGTTGCCGGCGGCCACGTCGAGCACTTTCTGTCCTGCCCGAAGATCGAGGGCCTCGCAAAGTTCTTCGCCAACGATCTGCAGCGTCGTCCCGACGACGGCATAGTCGCCCGAGGACCAGGCCACCTGCTGCCGGTTCTTTAGTGCGGCGAGATCAGGCATTGCAGCAGTGGCACTCTGGTGCGCCGGGGTGTCCTGTCTCAATGATTGGGCCTGGCTCATGGTCTCCTCCGGTCCATTGCGGTCGTGGCGATCACGATCGGGATGTGCGGAGGATGCCAAGAGCGCGGCCGAAAGACTTTGCCCGGCAGCTTGATTTGTCCTTGAGATGGGCGTGATTATTCCTTGAGAACGGCCTCGCAGCCCGATTTTGGGGCACCGACGTGCAATTTCTCTTTGCCGATCATACGCTTGATACCGACCGACGCGAGTTGCGCCGCGGTTCCGAGCCCGTTGCCGTCGAGCCGCAGGTGTTCGACCTGCTGGTTTACCTGCTGCAGAACCGCGACCGCGTCGTCAGCAAGGATGATCTCATCGCTTCGGTCTGGGGCGGCCGGATCGTGTCGGATTCGACGCTGACCAGCCGCATCAACGCCGCGCGCAAGGCGGTCGGCGACAGCGGCGAGAACCAGAAGCTGATCCGCACCATCCCGCGCAAGGGCCTTCGCTTCGTCGGCGTCGTGCGCACGCAACCAAACGGCGCCGAACCGGCACACGCCACGGTCCGCATCGGACGAAATCCGCGAGCAGTCGCGCCCGGCCTTGCCGCTGCCCGACCGGCCCGCCATCGCCGTGCTTCCGTTCACCAACATGAGCGGCGATCCGGAGCAGGAGTATTTTTCCGACGGCATCAGCGAGGACATCATCACCGCGCTGTCCAAGCTGCGCTGGTTCTTCGTGATCGCGCGCAATTCTTCATTCATCTACAAGGGCAGGGCCGTCCATATGAAGCAGGTCGCCGAGGAGCTCGGCGTCCGCTATGTGGTCGAGGGCAGCGTGCGCAAGGGCGGCGACCGTGTGCGCATCACCGCGCAGCTCAACGACGTCGCCACCGGCAGCCACATCTGGGCGGAACGCTACGACCGCAGCCTCGCCGACGTGTTCGCGGTGCAGGACGAGATCACCGAGGCCATCGTCGCCGCGATCGAGCCGCAGCTCTATGTCGCCGAAAATTTTCGCGCTCAGCGCAAGCCGCCGGACAGCATGGATGCCTGGGATCTGGTAATGCGGGCACTGTCGCATTACTGGCGGGTGACGCGACAGGACAATGTCGTCGCGCAGGCGCTGCTCGAGAAGGCGATCGCCATCGATCCGAACTACGGCCAGGCGCTGGGCGTCCTTGCCACCAGCTATACGTTCAGCGCTCACATGGGTTGGGCAGATATGGCGACCGTGGCGCCGATCGCCGAGCGTGCGGCGCTTGCAGCGATCCTGGCCGACGGCGAGGACCCCTGGGCGCACCACGCGTTGGGTTGCGTTTACCTGTTCGCGCGGCGCTTTGACGACTCGCTGGCCGAGTTCGAATTGGCGCTGCGGCTGAACCCGAACTTTTCCCTGGCGCAGGGCTATTACGGCCTGGCGCTGGCGTATTGCGGACGCTGGGAAGAAGGCGACTTGGCTGCGCGCCGTGCGCTGCGGCTGAGCCCGCGCGATCCGTTTTCGGCGATATATTACGGAATTGACTCGTACGCCCATTTCGTCGGACGCAATTACGACGAGGCGATGCGGCTGGCGCGCGAAGCCATCCGTCAGCGCGGCGATTTCGTCGGCGCACACCGCGTGCTTACCGCAGCCGCCGGCATGGCCGGACAGACCGAGGTCGCCACGGCCGCACTTCAGGAGCTACGCCGCGCGCAGCCCAATATTTCGCTCGCCTGGATCGCAAATCAAATGCCGATCAAGCAGGACGCCGAACGGCAGCACTATTTGGAAGCCTTCCGCCGCGCGGGATTGCGGCCTCATATACTGATCGGGCCTAACGGGTCGAACGCCACCTTCGATGGCTGACACCAGGACTAACCGCTATTGCGCGTTGTGGCCTGAAGCGGAATGGCAGCTTTCGGCCAGCTCTGGTCATTTGAAAGTGCTCGCCCGAGCGTCCAATCCACCACGTGCCGCTCAGGCTGCTATGGCGGCCTTAATCTGGGAGACGGTGCCGATCAGGGGCCACATCTTCCCCGCCTGAATCACCGAGGCCACTGCGCCCGCGGCGACGCCCGCGATCAGAGCGGCGAAAAACAGGGCGCGAAACGCTTTGTCTCTAGCCATCGGCCCTGCATCCCTGAGGCGGATCGATACGCCGTGGCGACCCGTTTCGCCGCTCGCTGATTCTTTCACTGCCACTTCCGCTTACTCAGCTTTCTTGTGACTGGGGCGGAAAAGGCGTGAATTGTTACGCCGGCCGAGGGCAGGTCCCGGCAAACCAGCGTGAGGAGGCCACCATGGCACTGGAACGTCTGAAGGTGTTCGGCTGGGGCCGCGAAGGCGAGGGCATGACTGCGGAAGAGGAAGCCTTCGCGCTCGGCGTCCATCGCCGACGTTTCGGTGTCGCGACTTCGACAGCATCGCCATGCCGACGCTGGCGGATGTGCGCCTGCGCGCCCCGCGCATCGCGCCGCCGGCCACGCTCGCCGCGATCTGCTCTACCGAGACCTATGACCGAGCCGCGCATGCGCATGGCAAGGGCTTCACCGACGCGGTGCTGGCGATGCTGAACGATTTCGCCTCCGCGCCGGACGTGGTGGCCTATCCGGCGAACGAGCAGGACATCGCCGCGGTGATGGACTGGGCGGGCAGCGCAGGGGCCGCGCTGATTCCATTCGGCGGCGGATCGAGCGTAGTGGGCGGCGTGACGCCGCCAACCGACGGCCGCTGTGCGATCACCGTCGATCTCAGCCGGCTCGACAAGGTGCTGGAGATCGACCGCACCTCGCGCGCGGCGCGCATCCAGGCCGGTGTGTTCGGTCCGGCACTGGAGGGCCAGTTGCGTCCGCACGGGCTCACCTTGCGGCATTTCCCGCAAAGCTTCGAGTTCTCCACGCTGGGCGGTTGGATCGCCACCCGCTCGGAGGGCATTTCGCCACGCTCTACACGCATATCGACGATTTCGTGGAAAGCCTGCGCGTGGTCACGCCGGCGGGCACGCTGGAGAGCCGACGGCTGCCCGGCTCCGGCGCCGGGCCGAGCCCGGACCGGATGTTCATCGGCTCCGAGGGTATCCTTGGCGTAATCACCGAGGCCTGGATGCGGCTGCAAGACCGCCCGCGCTTCCGTGCCGGCGGCGCGGTGCGGTTCAAGGACTTCTTCACCGCCGCCCGGGCGTTGCGCGTGCTGAGTCAAGCCGGGCTCTATCCGTCCAACTGCCGCATCCTCGATGCCGAGGAGGCCTTCAACACCGGCGCCGCCGACGGCTCAGTGGCGATCATGGTGCTGGCGTTCGAGTCCGCCGACCATAAACTGGACGCCTGGATGGCGCGCGCGCTGGAATGTTGCGCCGATTTCGGCGGCGTGCCGGAGACGGCAGGGCAGGCCGACGCGCATCGCGAGGGCGCCGCCGGGCAATGGCGCAACGCCTTCATCCGCATGCCGTACGGGCGGGAGAAGATGACGCCGCGCGGCATCATCTCCGATACGTTCGAGACCGCAATCACCTGGGACCGATTCGAAACGTTCCATGACCAGGTGAAGGCGGCGGCCGAGGCTGACCGACGACCCGCGCCAGTGGGCGCGCCGCATCGTCGTCGACAGAGCGCTCTGGCCGCTCGCCTTCAACAAGTGGGAGTTCGAGGACGGCGGCGTTCAGCCGGACGCGGTGTTCATCGGCGAGGTGCAGACAGACCTTCCGGTTGTCGACGACGATGTGACTAAGGAGCCCCTCGCACAGCTCATCGGGCAGCGGATCCTGCCGGTCAGCAGCCTGAAGAAGTTCAACGTCACCTTCCACGTCGAACCGCACCCGACGAAGGTGCAGGGCCTCGCCAAGTTCGTCGCTCAGGTTATCTCGAAGGAACACGGCCCCATAGGTTGT
>CAVPTU010000021.1:5000-202254 GCA_963708565.1 uncultured Alphaproteobacteria bacterium | reverse complement strand
CGGATTCCGACGGAAGCCGTCCAGGCGTTCTGATCTGATGGCGCCCACCATTCTGATCTGATCCCGTCCAGCATTCCGATCTGAAGGCGTCCACCGTTCTGACGAAGCCGTCCACCCGCGTGGGAAGGGCGGCCGGGAGGAGGTGGCGTCTGGCAGGTCAGCATCGCGCTGGCATCCACTGCTCCATTGCAATGAACGGAGTGAGGGATGCCCACCAAGAGGCTGACCATGCGGCGGATACATCGGCTGATGACAATGCATTTCGGTGCTGGAGCCGGGACGCGGGTGATTGCCCGGGAGCTGGGCATCTCGCACAGCACGGTGCGCGAGTATCTGGCCCGGATCGCCGCGGCGGAGATCACGTGGCCGCTGCCAGTGGATGTCACCGACGAGGAGCTGGAGCGGCGGCTGTTCGTCAATGGCGGCGTCCGGGCCGGGGCACGTCATTACGTCGAGCCAGACTGGGCGACGGTTGCGCGGGAGCTGAAGCGCCCGGGCGTCAATCTGATGATCCTATGGGAGGAATATCGCGCCGTTCATGCTGATGGCTACGCCTACAGCCGCTACTGCCAGTTGTTCCGGGACTTCGAGCGCCGGTTGTCGCCAAGCATGCGACAGACCCATGTTGCCGGCGACAAGGCCTTCGTCGACTTCTCGGGCAAGAAGGTCCCGATCATCGACCCGGCGACCGGCGCGGTGCGCGAGGCGGAAATCTTCGTCGCCGTCTGGGTGCGTCCAATCTCACCTACGCGGAGGCAACCTGGACACAGGGCTTGTCGGACTGGATCGGCGCACACGTGCGGATGTTTCGCTTCTGGGGTGCGAGGCCTCGCCTCCTGGTGCCCGACAATCTGAGAAGCGGGGTGCACAAGGCCTCGTTCTACGATCCCGAGATCAACCGCAGTTATGGCGCCATGGCGGCACATTACGGCGTCGGCATTCTGCCAGCACGGCCGTATCATCCGAAGGACAAAGCCAAAGTCGAGGCTGGCGTACGCATCGCTCAGCTCTACGTTTTGGGCCGACTGCGCAACCTGAAGTTCTTCTCCCTCGTCGAATGCAACGCGGCGATCACCGAGATTCTGGTGCAGCTGAACGGACGGGTTATGCGCCGCCTCGGGGTCAGCCGGCGCGAGCTGTTCGAGACCGTCGAGCGACCGGCAATGCAGCCGCTGCCAGCAACCGAGCACGAGTATGCCGAATGGGCGTTCGCCCGGGTCGGGATTGACTATCACGTCGAGGCGGCCGGGTTCTTCTACTCGGTTCCGTACAGTCTGATCCGCCAACAGGTCGAGACACGGTTGACCGAGCGCACGGTGGAAGTGTTCCACCGCGGGCAACGCGTTGCCGCACACGCGCGGCGCTACGGCGGTCCGCGGCACGGCACCTTGCCCGACCACATGCCGAGCGCGCATCGGTTGTACGCCGAGTGGAATCCCGAACGCTTCCAGAGCCAGGCTCGCGCGATCGGTCCCAACACCGAGGCGCTGATCATCGCCGTGCTGGCCCGGCGGCCACATCCGGAGCAGGGGTTCCGCACCTGCCTCGGCATCCTGCGTCTCTATCGCGGCATCGATGCGGCTCGGGCCGAGGCTGTCTCTGTCCGAGCAGTCGAGATCGGCGCGCTCAATTACCAGAGCGTCGCCTCCATCATCGAGCACAGGCTCGATGGCAAGACGGCGTCGCTCACCGCGGACGGCGCACCGATCCTGCACGCCAACATCCGCGGTTCCCGTTATTACCACTGAGGAGAACAACGTTGCTGCAGCATCCCACGATCGACCGGCTGCGTGAGCTCGGCCTGGACGGCATGGCCAAGAGCCTGCGCGATCTGACGGCCAACCCCGAAAGCAAGGCTCTCGACCACATGGAATGGCTCGGGATCCTGCTCGAACACGAGATGACGCTCCGACAGCAGAAGCGGTTCGAGACGCGCGCCAGGACTGCCAAGCTGCGTCATCTCGCCTCCGTGGAGGATATCGACTACCGGGCAGCACGCGGTCTCGATCGCACGCTGTTCCTGAAACTCGCCGGCTGCGACTGGATCCGCGAGCATCGGCACTGCCTCCTGACCGGGCCGTGCGGTGTGGGCAAATCGTGGCTGGCTTGCGCTCTCGGCTTCAAGGCGTGCCGGGAGAACCTCTCGGTGCTCTACCAGCGTGTCCCGCGGTTGTTTGCCTTGTTGGCATTGGGACGCGGTGACGGGCGCTACACCAAGCTGATGCGTCAGCTCGGCCGCGTCGACCTGCTCATACTCGACGATTGGGGACCGGAGCCGCTGCTGCCCGAGCAGCAGCGCGATCTGTTGGAGATCACTGAGGATCGCTACAACGCCGGCTCGCTGATCATCACAAGCCAGCTTCCGGTCGACCGCTGGTACGAGCTCGTGGGCAATCCCACTCTGGCCGACGCCATTCTCGATCGCATCGTCCACAATGCCTATCGGGTCGAACTGAGCGGCGAAAGTCTGCGCAAGCAGAGACCAGCCGCTTGACCGCGATCGGCCCTTCATGACATGAGCCAAATTGACCTGCCGGGACGACACCACCTGGACGCCATCACCTCAGAACGGTGGACGGCATCAGATTGGAACAGGTGGACGCCTCAACTTCAGTATGCCCGGGCGGCATCGTTGGAATCCGCAGTCAGGAAATTCATCGCCAGAAGATGCTCGGCCCTGGCGCCAGGGAAAGCCGTATGCAACGCGTCTAGGCGTTCATACAATGTCGGTCGATGGTCGTCACCGGACACCTTTCTGCCGTTGAGCTTGTCATGCAGCGTATCCGGCACCAGCCCGTCGATGCGGGACAGCACACGGAGATAATGGTCGAGCGCGTCGATGGTGACGATCATGGCGCCCTTGAGTGCGAATGTCCGCGCATCGTTCCATTGCTCGGGCGTCGCCGGCTTCTGCCAGGAAAGAAAAATGAGATCAGCGGGGCGGACTGGCTCAGCCCCCTTCAACGTCTCCAAACCCACGATCAGTGCATGGAGCGACTGGTTCGCTGCGCCAACCTGACGGCGAAAGCTGATCAGGGCAGGTGTCATTTCAAAGCAGATAGTGGACATGGATGAGCCATTCCTGGTCGACTGAGACATACGAGTGCGGGCACGCAAGGTAGCAAATTGTCGGCGCTTGAGATCTGGCGGCGGGCGGTCCGCTGTCCGATAAGGTCCAGATTCCGGTTCTCCCTTGCGCTCACCGACGGTCCTAAGCATGCCCCTCTTCGACGATATCCCCCGGCCCGACACGGACGTGCCCGACCAGCACGAGGCGGCCTTCGCTTACCTGAACCGCTCCGGGCGGCCTGAGGCGGCGCGCGTGCGTCAACTGGTCGAGGACTGGTTCGCTCGCTATCCCGCCCACGGTCGCGACGCTCTGATCGCCCGTCTTCGCTCCACCATCGACGACCAGCACCGGGGCGCGTTCTTCGAACTGTTTGTCCACGAACTGCTGCTCGCCCGCGCGCACCGGATCCTGGAAATTGAACCCAAGCTGCCCCACACGCCGAAATCCCCCGACTTCCTTGTGCAAGCGAAGGAGGGCCACCGCCTCTACCTGGAATGCGTCCTGGCCACGGGCCGGTCACAGCAGGAGGTTGCCACGCAGGCGAGGCTCAACCAGGCGCTAAGCGCGCTCGACCGGACACCTTCGCCGCGCCATTTCCTTGACCTGACTGTCCATGGCGTTCCGACCGCGCCGATATCCATAAAGACGATGACGAAGGCCTTGCGGACGTGGATTGCTGGGTTGCCTGACGACGACAGCGCGATGGACGCCGCGCCGTTCCGGTATACGGAGCATGGGGCAACGATCTCTCTGCGTGCTTTCCCGCGCCGGCATCCAGAGCGAGCTCACCGCGCGATTGGCGCGCGGTTTTTCCCGGCAAGGCAGGTGACGGTCGATGATGATGTGAAAGGCGCGCTGGAAAAGAAGGCCAGTCGCTACGGCGCGCTCGGTCTGCCTTACGTGGTCGCGGTCAACGCGCTCGGACTGTTCGCCCGCGATGACGCTGCTGTCGACGCGCTGCTAGGCTCGCCCTGCATGTTGGTGGAACAGACAGCGGACGGGTTTACCCGACGCGAAAGCCGTAATCCGGATGGCGTCTGGTGCGGGCCTAGCGGTGCTCGCCGCAAGGGGCTAAGTGCGGTTGTCTCCACTGAAGGGGTCGACGCCTGGAATTTCGCTGTTCGGCGCGGGCGGCTGATCCGTAACCCTTGGGCGACGGCGCAGGTACCATCCTTCGATCTGGGCGTGGACGATTTTCACCCCGAGCACGGACGCTACCGCATCATCGCCGGCCAGTCGATGGGCGAGATATTCCGTCTGCCAGATGGATGGCCGGAAGCCTAACAGTCCGCTCAAAACCGGAACCCATTATTCCCACATTTTGTTCATCCTGCACGCCGGCCGGCGCCGACAATGGCTGGCTGAAGTGATCACCGAGTGGCAGCTCTCAAACGGTCCGTGATTGCGGGGTCGCTCCCTGGGCCAGTCGCCCCCCAATTTCATTTGCTATGGATGCGGACGGACGTTGCGATCCAAGATCGTTCAGAAGCTGCACGCCCATGGTGCTGCACCGCCCTCGGCAGCTCACCGCACCTCAGTTAATTGTTTTCGTTTGTAGTTTCGTCCAAGCCACACTTGTTCAACCTATGCGTGCGGACGGACGACATGCTCCCTGGGGGGTTCGGACAACAGTGGATGTGGGGTGTTAGTCTCAATTGTCCATAGGTTAGACAAAACTAACTCTCGGGATGAGCAGCATCATTCGACCACCGGCGCCCTGGCGATGTTGCAGATCACATCCGACGCTTGAGAAGGGGCGCTACCGGAGCCGCGGAAAGGCGATCGGCGGCATGCATTCCTGCCCTCCGTTCTTGCTGCGTCCCAATCGCCTCACGTCAACAAGCGTTCCGGGATCCGCATCCCCAGGCGCAGCGGCACATTCCACACTTCGCGCACCGCACGCAGCGCGCGGAAGCCGGCACGCAGATACGTCGGCAGCGCGCGCGGATGGTCGGCGGTGCAGGTGTTCACCGTCATGCCACGCGGATTCTGTCGCCAGACCGCATCCACCGCGCTGCGCAGGAACGGATGACCCACGCCGGCACCGATCGCATGCGGCATCAGGCCGAAATAGCTCAGGTTGATGTCTGGCCAGCCGCGCCCATCGAGTTCGAAGAAGCCGGCCGGTTGGCCGCCGCTGTAGAGCGCATGGATCGACACGGCCGGATCGCGCAACAGCATCGCCAGATCCTGGTCCGGCATGGTGCGCCGCAGCCACCAGACGTAATCGGCGCCCACGGTGTTGTAGAGATAGCGGTAGAACCCGACCGTCGGCGATTGCACCTGCACGACCTGGTAGCCGATCGGCAACCCTGGTGACGGCTCGGGCGGCGGCCGGTCCATTCGGAGAAACGTCACCGTCACGGTGACGCGCGCCACCGGTTCCATTGCTATGCTCTCCCCCGCGCGTGGCAGCCGGATTGCAGGACGCCATGCCCTGCCGGCACGGTCAAGAGAGACAGAAGCGCCCTCAGTCGTCCAGGAAGCTCCGCAGCTTCCGGCTGCGGCTCGGATGCTTCAGCTTGCGCAGCGCCTTCGCCTCGATCTGGCGGATGCGCTCGCGCGTCACGTTGAACTGCTGGCCGACCTCTTCCAGCGTGTGGTCGGTGTTCATGCCGATGCCGAAGCGCATGCGCAGCACGCGCTCCTCGCGCGGCGTCAGCGACGACAGCACGCGCGTGGTCGCCTCGCGCAGATTGGCCTGGATCGCCGCATCCAGCGGGATCACCGCCGCCTTGTCCTCGATGAAGTCGCCGAGGTGGCTGTCCTCCTCGTCGCCGATCGGCGTCTCCAGGCTGATCGGCTCCTTGGCGATCTTCAGCACCTTCCGAACTTTCTCCAGCGGCATGCCGAGCTTGTCGGCCAGCTCCTCGGGCGCCGGCTCGCGGCCGATCTCGTGCAGCATCTGGCGCGACGTGCGCACCAGCTTGTTGATCGTCTCGATCATGTGCACCGGGATGCGGATGGTGCGCGCCTGGTCGGCGATCGAGCGGGTGATCGCCTGGCGGATCCACCACGTCGCATAGGTGCTGAACTTGTAGCCGCGGCGGTACTCGAACTTGTCCACCGCCTTCATCAGGCCGATGTTGCCTTCCTGGATCAGGTCCAGGAACTGCAGCCCGCGATTGGTGTATTTCTTGGCGATCGAGATCACCAGGCGCAGGTTCGCCTCGATCATCTCCTTCTTCGCCCGCGCGCTGTCGCGCTCGCCGCGGCTGACCGTCATGTAGACGCGGCGGAACTCGCTGATCGGCAGGCTGGCGTCGTTCGCCACCGCGGCGATCTGGCCGCGCACGTTGGCGATGTCGGTCGCGTGCCTGGTGACGAAGGTCTTCCAGCCCTTGGCGGGCAGCTTGGACACCTTCTCCACCCAGTTCGGATCCAGCTCCTGGCCGCGATAGTTCTTCAGGAACTCGTCGCGCGGCACCTTGCAGCCCTCCGCGGTGCGCAGAAGCTGGCCCTCCAGCGCGGTCAGCCGCTGGTTGAGCTGCTTGAGCTGCGTCACCAGCTCCTCGATGCGGTTGTTGTGCAGCCGCACCTGCTCGACCTTGCCGACCAGCTCCTCGCGCTGGCGCTCGTAGGTCTTCTCCGATCGGCTGGTGACCTCCTCGCCGGAGGTCATCGTCTCGAGCCGGCGGTGCTGCATCTTGTGCAGCTTCTTGTAGAGGCCCTCGATCTCCTCGAAGGTCGCCAGCACCTCCGGCTTCAGCTTCTCCTCGAGCGCGGACAGCGAGATGCCGGGACCGTCGCCCTCGTCGTCGCCATCGATGTCGTCCGAGCCGTCCATCGTCTCGGACGCGCCATTGCCGCTGCTGCCGTTGGTCGCCGCGGGATCGGGCGCCACGCTGCCGTCCGGCGCCGGCGCGCCGGCGCCCTGCGTCGCCTCCAGGTCGATGATGTCGCGCAGCAGCATCCGGCCGGCCTTGAGCTGGTCGTGCCAGGAGATGATCGCCTTGAAGGTCAGCGGGCTCTCGCACAGCCCGCCGATCATCATGTCGCGGCCGGCCTCGATGCGCTTGGCGATGGCGATCTCGCCCTCGCGCGACAGCAGCTCCACGCTGCCCATCTCGCGCAGATACATCCGCACCGGATCGTCGGTGCGGCCGAGGCTTGCCTCATCGACGTTGCCGGTCGGCTCCTCTTCCTCGGCCTCCTCGGTCTTCTCGGCCTTGACGACAGGCGCCTCGCCGTCCTCGGTCTCCTCGCTCTCGACGACCTGGATGCCCATTTCGGAGAAATTGGCCATCACGTCTTCGATCTGCTCGGAGCTGTTCTGATCCGGCGGCAGGATCGCGTTCAGCTCGTCGAAGGTGATGTAGCCGCGCTCCTTGCCGCGCGCGATCAGCCGCTTGACGGCGGCGGTCTGCACGTCGAGCAGCGTGGTCTCCACGTCCTGTTCGGCGGTCACGGTATCGGCGGCGACAGAGGGCTTCGTGGCCATCGTTCAGCGAACTCCCAAGTCAATGCGGCGCAGCGGCCGCCTCCGAGATTCAAGCCGCAAGGTCCACCCCGTCGGGCTCACCGCTGTTGACCTTGTTCAGCGCCGCCTTCAGCGCGAGCAGGCGGTTCTGGCTCTGGGTGTCAGGTCCTGCGCACAGGCGGCCTCGGCCAATGCAATCTCCTCGCCCAGTCGCTGCACGTTCAGGAACCCGAAGATGTGCCACCACCCTGCCTCGGCCTCCGCCGGCATCGCCGCCGATGACGCACAGGCCGGCAGCGGTATGGGTACCGTTGCCAGAGCCTGGTCGGCTTCAGCTTGCAATCCAGAATTCGTGAGGTGGGACATCAATGCCTGGGAGTCAAGGATTTCGGCCGCTTCCGCCCACTTCTGAAGTGCCGTTCTGCAGCGTCGCGAGCGGGCGTGGCAGGTCGAGCCCGACATAGGCGTGTTCGACGTCGCGCAGCAGCATCGGGTGGCGCAGCAGGATGGCGGTGAGGATGCGGAGGCGCTCCACGTTGCGCTGTTCTGCAACCAGGCCCAGCTCAGATGCGGCGATCGCCAAGCCTGTCCGGTCCGCCGGCAGCGGTAGGCCCTTGAATTCCTTCCGGAGTCGCGCAGCCAATGACCGCCGGTACTCCCACTTGAGGGTCGCATCGCCGATTGCGCCGACGAGCCCTTCCAGCCGCGCCATAACGCGCGCACGTTGCTCAGGTGTCTTCGCCGGTTGCCCGCTCTTCGCGGCGGCCAGCAACGAGGCCGGCCAAAGACCTCTGCTTGCTGCAGCACCCTGTCAAATTCGACACGCCCTCGCTTGCGAACGAAATCGTCGGGATCCTCGCCCGCTCTGCAGCGCGATCGTGGTGACGGTGCGCTCGGGTGCCAACGAACGGGAGCGCTGTCGCCAGCGCGCGTTCAGCGGCACGGGCACCAGCGGCATCGCCGTCGAAGCACAGGACCGGCGCGGCGCGAGGCGCCAAAGTTCCTCGAGCTGCTCCTCGGTCAGCGCAGTGCCGAGGGGCGCGACGGCGCCGGCGAAGCCGGCCTGCGCGAGAGCGATCACGTCCATATAGCCTTCGACCACCACCAAGGGCGCACCCGCCGCGCACCGCCTCGCGCGCCAGGTCCAGCGCGTAGAGCGTGCGGCGCTTGGAGAACAGCGCCGTCTCCGGGCCGTTGACGTATTTCGGCTGGCCATCGCCCAGGATGCGCCCGCCGAAGCTGATGACCCGGCCGCGGCGATCGCGGATCGGGAACATCACGCGATTGAAGAACAGGTCGAACGCCCGGCCGGTTTCATCGTCGCGTCGCATCAGTCCGGCGTCGACGAGCTGGTCCTGGGTGACGCCCTCGCGGCCGAGATCGGCGGCCAGCGCGCCGCGGCCCTCGCCCGACCAGCCGAGACCGAAGCGGCTGGATCGTCTGCTCCGACAGGCCGCGGCCGCGCAGATAGTCCAGCGCGTGCCGGCCCTCCGGCAGGAACAGCCGGCGCTGGTAGCTGGCCTGCGCGGCCTCCAGCACCGCGCCGAGGTCGAGCCGCCGCGCTCGGCCTCCGCCGCCTCGGGCGAGGGCTTCGGCACCTCCAGCCCTGCTTCGGCGGCGAGGCGTTCCACCGCCTCCATGAAGCCGGCGCCCTCGCTCTGCATGACGAAGCCGATCGCGTCGCCGTGCGCGCCGCAGCCGAAGCAGTGGTAGTGGCCGTCCTCGTAGACGTAGAAGCTGGGGGTCTTCTCGCCGTGGAACGGGCAGCAGCCCTTCCACTGGCGACCCGAGCGGGCCAGCCGCACGCGCCGCCCGACGACAGCCGCCAGCGGCGTGCGGGTGCGGAGTTCGTCGAGGAAGGAGGCGGGGAGCGCCATCAGCGAGACCGGGCGCCAAATTGGGTCCCCAAGCCCCTCCCCCCGACCCCCTCCCGCAAGGGGAGGGGGAGAACTGGGGCGGTCACGACAGCCTCGCCTTCACCATCGGGCCGGCCTTGGCCATGTCGAGCGTCGCGGCGTGCTTTGCCCGCAGCGCGGCCATCACCTTGCCCATGTCCTTGATGCTGGCAGCCCCGGTCTCCGCAATCGCCGCCGCAACCGCCTCGTTCCATCGCCGCCTCGTCCATCTGCTGCGGCAGGAAGGTCTCGATAACCGCGATCTCGGCCTCCTCCTTGTCCACGAGGTCCTGCCGATGCCCCTGGCGATACAGCTCCACCGACTCGCGGCGCGACTTCACCATGCCGCGCAGCATGCCGACGATCTCGTCGTCCGGCACGCGCTCGATGCCCTTGGGGCGGGCGGCGATGTCGGTGTCCTTCAGCCGGGCGAGGATCATGCGCAGCGTCGAGGTGCGGGCGGCGTTGCCCGCCTTCATCGATGCCTTGAGCTGGTCGGTGAACTGCTCGCGCAGGCCCATGACACCCTCCGACGAAAAAACTCCCCCTACTATATGCGAAGTGACGCGGACTGTGACGCGTCGGAGGAAAATTCCCAGCGACCCGGCTATGCTGTTGCGTTGGGAAATCGCTTCCCATAGTGTCCGGCGCATGACGTTCAGCGTGGATTCCATCATCGACCGCCTGGGCGGCGCGGAAGCGGCCGCCCGCCTGACCGGCGTCGGCACCGAGGCGGTGCGCAAATGGCGCCAGGCCGGCTCGATTCCGTCGCGCCACTGGGCAGCGGTGATCGCCGCCACCGGCCTCGCCTTGTCCGACCTGCCGGGCGGGCCGGCCGCGCCGCGCACCGAGCCGATGCCGCGTGACGGCGATGCGCCGCCAACCGGGGCAACCGCCGCACTGGTGCTGGCCGACGGCGCGGTGTTCTGGGGCCGCGGCTTCGGCGCGCACACGAGCGATCCGGCGCCGGTCGGCGAGGTCTGCTTCAACACCGGCATGACCGGCTATCAGGAGACGCTGACCGACCCTTCCTATGCCGGGCAGATCATCACCTTCACCTTCCCGCATATCGGCAACGTCGGCACCAACGGCGAGGACATCGAGGCCGCCACGATCGCGGCGCGCGGTCTGGTGGTGAAGCAGGACGTGACCGAGCCGTCCAACTGGCGCTCGGCGCAGCACCTGGATGGCTGGCTGCGGGCGCGCGGCATCGCCGGCCTGGCGGGCGTCGATACGCGGGCGCTGACGGTACGCATCCGCGATGGCGGTGCGCCGAACGGCGTGCTGGCGTTTCCCGCTCGACGGACGGTTCGACCTGCCGGCCTTGCGCGCCCAGGCCGAGGCGTGGCCGGGACTGGAGGGCATGGACCTCGCCAAGGAAGTGTCCTGCCGGCAGTCCTACGAGTGGGACGAGACAAGGTGGGCATGGCCCGCCGGCGTGGGACGGCAGACCGCGCCGAGGCACCACGTGGTCGCGGTGGACTATGGGGCGAAGCGCAACATCCTGCGCTGCCTCGCATCCGCGGGGTGCCGGGTGACGGTGGTGCCGGCGACGGCGACGGCGGACGACATCCTGCGCCGGAAGCCGGACGGGGTGTTCCTGTCCAATGGCCCGGGCGATCCGGCGGCCACGGGCGAATACGCGGTCCCGGCGATCCGCGGCGTGCTGGAGGCCGGCGTGCCGGTGTTCGGCATCTGCCTCGGCCATCAGTTGCTGGCGCTGGCGCTGGGGGCGAAGACCTACAAGCTGGACCGCGGGCACCGCGGCGCAAATCAGCCGGTGAAGGACCTCGCCACCGGCAAGGTGGAGATCACCAGCCAGAACCACGGGTTCGCGGTGGACCCGAAGACGCTGCCGGCCACGGCAAAGGTCGACACATGTGTCGCTGTTCGATGGTTCGAACGAAGGGCTGAGCTGCACCGACCGGCCGGCGTTCTCCGTGCAGTACCATCCGGAGGCAAGCCCCGGACCGAGCGACAGCCACTACCTGTTCGGGCGGTTCATCGAGATGATCGAGCGGCGCGCCTGACATGGACGCGACCGGCCCGCTGCTGATTACCGCGTTTCGGCACAGGATCAGCGAACCGAACATCGAGGCGGGGTTCGCACGGTTCCGCGACGCTCGCCCAGCGGGACATCGACTACCAGGCGTTCAGCGATGCCGTCGCCGCCTGCCTTCGTGACGGGCTTATCCTTGAGCCGATCCGGCTGCCGGAAGGCGCCTTGCAGTGCCACTGGCATCTGGAACTCACGCCAAAGGGTGTCGGAGTCGCACGCGCGCTGATCGACTCCAATGACGGCGCCCTAGCGCCCGACACTGAGCACTGCATGCCCAAACGCACCGACATATCCTCGATCCTGATCATCGGCGCCGGCCCGATCGTCATCGGCCAGGCCTGCGAGTTCGACTATTCCGGCGCGCAGGCGTGCAAGGCGCTGAAGCAGGAGGGCTATCGCGTCGTGCTGGTGAACTCCAATCCCGCCACCATCATGACCGATCCTGGTCTCGCCGATGCCACCTACGTCGAGCCGATCACGCCGGAGATCGTCGAGCGCATCATCGCCCGCGAGAAGCCCGATGCGCTGCTGCCCACCATGGGCGGCCAGACCGCGCTCAACACCGCCATGCAGCTTGCGCGCTCGGGTGCGCTGGCGCGCCACAACGTCGAACTGATCGGCGCCCGCGCCGAAGTCATCGAGCGCGCCGAGGACCGGCTGAAATTCCGCGACGCCATGGCCGCGATCGGCATCGAATCGCCGCGCTCCGCCATCGCGCATTCGCTCGAGGAGGCGCGCGCAGCACTCGCCATCACCGGGCTGCCCGCCGTCATCCGCCCGAGCTTCACCCTGGGCGGCACCGGCGGCGGCATCGCCTATAACCGCGAGGAATTCGAGCAGATCGTCGCGGGCGGCCTGGAAGTCTCGCCCACCACCGAGGTGCTGATCGAAGAGTCCGTGCTGGGATGGAAGGAATTCGAGATGGAGGTGGTCCGCGACCGCGCGGACAACTGCATCATCGTCTGCTCGATCGAGAACGTCGATCCGATGGGCATCCATACCGGCGATTCGGTCACCGTCGCGCCCGCGCTGACGCTGACCGACAAGGAATATCAGCGGATGCGCGACGCCTCGATCGCCTGCCTGCGCGCGATCGGCGTCGATACCGGCGGGTCGAACGTGCAGTTCGCGGTGAACCCTGCCGATGGCCGCATGGTCATCATCGAGATGAACCCGCGCGTGTCGCGCTCATCGGCGCTGGCCTCGAAGGCGACCGGCTTCCCGATCGCCAAGATCGCCGCGAAGCTCGCCGTCGGCTACACGCTCGATGAACTCGCCAACGATATCACCCGCGTCACGCCGGCCAGCTTCGAGCCGACCATCGACTATGTCGTGGTGAAGATCCCGCGCTTCACCTTCGAAAAATTCCCGGGCACGCCTGCGCTTTTGACCACATCGATGAAATCCGTCGGCGAGGCGATGGCGATCGGCCGCAGTTTCGCCGAGGCGTTGCAAAAGGGCCTGCGCAGCATGGAGACCGGCTTTTCCGGCCTCGATGAGATCGAGCCGCCGGGCGACGGTGGACCGGACGCATTCCGTGCCGCGCTTTCCGCCCCGCGCCCCGACCGGTTGCTGATCGCGGCGCAGGCTTTGCGGGATGGTCTCTCGGTCGAGGACATACAGAGCGCCTGCAAGTTCGACCCTTGGTTCCTGCGCGAACTCGAACGCGTCATCGACGCGGAACGCACGATCGCAGCGTCCGGCCTGCCGCATGATGCCGGCGCGCTGCGCCGCATCAAGGCGCTTGGCTTCTCCGACCGGCACCTGGCGCAGCTCACCGGACGCAGCGAGAGCGACATCGCCGCATTGCGCGACCGGCTCGGCGTGCACCCGGTATACAAACGTATCGACACCTGCGCGGCCGAGTTCGCCTCGGCCACGCCGTACATGTATTCCACCTACGAAGGCGGCTACGGCACGCCGGTCTGCGAGGCCGACCCGACCGAACGCCAGAAAATCATCATTCTCGGCGGCGGCCCCAACCGCATCGGCCAGGGCATCGAGTTCGACTATTGCTGCGTCCACGCCGCATACGCGCTGAAGGATGCCGGCTTCGAGACCATCATGGTCAACTGCAATCCGGAGACCGTCAGCACCGATTACGACACCTCCGATCGGCTGTATTTCGAGCCGCTGACGGCGGAAGACGTCATCGCCCTGGTCCGCCGCGAGGAAAGCCGCGGCACGCTGCTGGGCTGCATCGTGCAGTACGGCGGGCAGACGCCGCTGAAACTGTCCCAGGCGCTGGCACGCGAGACGGATTCCGATCCTCGGCACCAGCGCCGACGCGATCGACATCGCCGAGGACCGCGAGCGCTTCCAGCTTCTGCTGCAACGTCTGGGACTTCGCCAGCCGGAGAACGGCATCGCGCGTTCCGCGGAGGAAGCCGAAGACGATTGCCGACCGCATCGGCTATCCGGTGGTGATCCGGCCCAGCTACGTACTCGGCGGCCGCGCCATGGAGATCGTGTACGACCGCGCCGGCCTGCATCGCTACATGCGCGAGGCGGTGCGTGTGTCGGGCGACAACCCGGTGCTGATCGACCGCTATCTGAATGACGCGATCGAGGTCGATGTGGACTGCATCGCCGACAACGAGACCGTCTACGTCGCCGGCGTCATGGAGCACATCGAGGAGGCCGGCATCCATTCCGGCGACAGCGCCTGTTCGCTGCCGCCCTACACGCTGCCACCCGCCACGGTCACCGAGCTCAAGGCGGAGACCGAGGCGATGGCCAAGGCGCTCGGCGTCGTCGGCCTGATGAACGTGCAATACGCGATCAAGGACGATGTGATATACGTGCTGGAGGTGAACCCGCGTGCCTCGCGCACCGTGCCGTTCGTCGCCAAGGCGACCGGCGTCGCGGTCGCCAAGATCGGCGCCCGCGTGATGGCAGGCGCCAGGCTTGCCGACTTCCAGCTCGACGATCTGGGCGTGGCACCGCACGTCGCGGTGAAGGAGGCGGTGTTCCCGTTCGCCCGCTTCCCCAATGTCGATACGATCCTCGGGCCGGAAATGAAATCGACCGGCGAGGTGATGGGGCTCGACTCCAGCTTCGAGCGCGCCTTCGCGAAATCGCAGCTCGGGGCCGGGGTGATCCTGCCGGCGGCCGGCACGGTGTTCCTCTCGATCAAGGACGCCGACAAGCGGGGCCTGCCCGCCTTGGCGCGCCGGCTCACCGAGATGGGCTTCGCCATCATGGCGACCCGCGGCACCGCGGCCCGGATCCGCGAGGCGGGCCTGCCTGTCTCGGTCGTCAACAAGGTCCTGGAGGGGCGCCCGCACTGCGTCGATGCCATCCGCTCCGGCGAGGTGCAACTTGTGATCAACACGGCGTCCACGCCGCAATCGATTGCTGACAGCTTCGCGATCCGCCGCAGCGCGCTCACCCATGGCGTGCCCCACTACACCACCATGGCCGGCGCCCGCGCCGCGGTTCACGCCATCGCGGCGTTGAAGTCGGGAGCGCTTGAAGTCGCGCCGCTCCAGTCCTATTTTCGCGGTTCGTTCTGAAACCATCGTCGCGGCCAGGCGCGGGCCTGCCGCGGCGCTTGTGTTTGGCCGCAACACGGCTTCCCATTGCGTTCGGACCATCAAAGGACGGAGTGACGTGCAGAAGTTCCCGATGACCGCCCCCGGACTACAGCGGTTGAATGACGAGCTTCGCCAGCTCAAGGCGTCGGAGCGTCCGGCGATCATTCGCCAGATCGCCGAGGCGCGCACGCACGGCGATCTCTCGGAGAACGCCGAATACCACGCCGCCCGAGAACGTCAGTCCTTCATCGAGGGCCGCATCGCCGAGCTGGAGGAAATCGTCGCCTCAGCCGAGGTGATCGACCCGTCCACGCTGTCCGGCGAGCACATCATGTTCGGCGCGCATGTCTGGCTGGTGGAGGAGGAGACCGAGAAGGAATCCAGCCTACCAGATCGTCGGCGTGCACGAGGCCGACATCAAGGGCGGCCGGCTGTCGATCTCCTCGCCGCTCGCCAAGGCGCTGATCGGCAAGAAGGTGGGCGACGCGGTTTCGGTGCCGGCACCGGGTGGCGATCGGTCATACGAGATCCTCGGCATCAAGTTCGTCTGACGTGCTGCAGCTTCGCCGACGTGACGGCGGCCGCCGAACGGATCGCCGGCCGGGTATTGCGCACGCCGGCGCTGCCGAGTGAGGCGGTGTCGCGGGCGACCGGCGCCGAAGTGGTGCTGAAGCTCGAAAATCTTCAGGTCACCGGCGCGTTCAAGGAGCGTGGCGCGGCGAACCGCATGGCCCTGCTGACCGATGCGGAGCGCGAGCGCGGCGTGATCGCGATGTCGGCCGGCAACCACGCGCAGGCCGTGGCGCGGCATGCCAGGCTCAGCAATGTCGGCGCCACCATCGTGATGCCGAAATTCACCCCGGCGACCAAGGTGACGCGCACCGCCGCCTGGGGCGCCAATGTCGTGCTGCATGGCGAGACGCTGGCAGAGGCTGCCGCGCATGCCGAGACGCTGGCGTCCGAGCGGGGCCTGGTGTTCGTGCATCCCTACAACGATATCGACGTGATGGCGGGACAAGGCACGCTGGCGGTGGAGCTGCTGGAGGACGTGCCCGAACTCGATGCGCTGGTGATTCCGGTCGGTGGCGGCGGCCTGCTCGCGGGATGCGTTACCGCGGCGAAGGCGATGAAGCCGGGCATCGCGGTGTACGGCGTCGAGGTCGCGACGTATTCCGCGATGGCGCAGCGGCTGGCCGGCGAAACGGTGTCGGTCGGCGGCCCGACGATCGCCGAGGGCATCGCCGTGCGCGACGTGGGAGAGCTGCCGCTCGCCATCATTCGCGAGCTCGGCGCGGAAGTTCTGGTTGTGCCGGAACACACGATCGAGGAGGCGATCGGACTGCTGGTGGAAGGTGCCAAGGTGGTGGCGGAAGGCGCCGGTGCCGCGGGTGTTGCCGCGCTGCTGGCCTACACCGAGCATTTCCGTGACAAGCGCGTCGGCGTGGCGATCACCGGCGGCAACATCGACGCGCGCATCCTGTCGAATGTGCTGCTGCGCAATCTGCTGCGCGACGGCAGGCTGCTGCGACTGCATCTGCAAATTCCCGATCGCCCTGGCGTGCTCGCCGACATCGCGGGCAAGATCGGCGGCACCGGCGGCAACATCATCGAGGTCTCGCACCAGCGGCTGTTCGCGGCGTCGTCGGTGCAGGCGGCGGAGCTGGAAGTCATGGTGGAGGCGCGCGATTCGGCGCACGCCGATACGATACTCGAGGCGCTGGAGCAGACCTATGTGGTGCGGCGGATCTGACAGTGGCAGGCTGACCGTGCTCTAATGCCGCCGGAGCGATAGCATGCTGCGACTGTCCGTCCTCGACCAATCGACCGTGGTGACCGGCCGCTCGCCGGATACCTCGATCCGCGAGAGCCTGGCGCTGGCGAAGCATTGCGAGGCGCTGGGCTACACGCGCTACTGGTGCGCCGAGCACCACAACTCGGCGAGCCAGGCCGGCACGGCGCCGGAGATCCTGATCAGCGCCATCGCCGCAACCACGACGCGCATCCGGGTCGGGTCTGCCGGCGTCATGCTGCCGCACTACTCCAGCCTGAAGGTGGCCGAGCAGTTCCGCGTGCTGGAGGCGATCGCGCCAGGGCGTATCGATCTCGGTCTGGGCCGCGCGCCGGGATCGGACGGGCGCACCGCGTTCGCGCTCAATCCGCTGGCCGAGACCGCGGCGGATCATTTTCCGGCGCAGGTGCGCGATCTGCTGGCATGGCTCGCGGGCGAGAAGCTGGTGGAAGGCCATCCGTTCCGCGACATCATCGCGCAGCCGGGCGGTCCGACCATGCCTGAGGTGTGGATGCTCGGCAGCTCGGACTACGGCCCACAGGTCGCGGCGTATTTCGGCCTGCCATTCTGCTTCGCGCATTTCATCACCGATGGCCGCGGTGTCGAGCAGGCGATGGCGCTGTATCGCGACAACTACCGGCCAAGCGAACGCTTCCCGCTGCCCTACGGTGCGCTGTGCGTCTGGGCGATGGCGGCGGAAACCGAGGCGGAGGCGGCGCGGCTGTTCACCTCGCGCGAGATGTGGCGGCTCGGCCGTGACCGTGGCGTGTTCGCGGCACTGCCGTCGCCCGAGGAAGCCGCGGCGCACGCGTACTCCGAGGCAGAGATGATGCGCCTCGAACGCCTGCGGTCGCGGGCGATCTACGGCACGCCGGCGGTGGTGGCCGAGAAGCTGCGCGCGTTGGCGGCGGAGCATGGCGTGGAAGAAATCGCCATTCTCACCACGCTGCACGACCCGGAGGCACGGCGGCGTTCCTATACGTTATTGGCGCGGGAATTCGGTCTGGCCGCACAGATGCCGCTCGCCGCGGATTAGAGGAGAAGTCGCATGCCGCAGTTCCTGGTGACCCTCTACGACGGAACCGACGCAGAGGCGCCGGCGCGCCGGCAGGCAGCGCGGCCCGCGCATCTCGACGGGGCTGACGGGGAATGTCGCGAGCGGCAAGCTGGTGTTCGGCGGACCGATCTTCGACGACGGAGCAGAAGCCGATCGGTTCGTTCCTGCTGGTGGATTGCGCCGATCGTGCGGAGTTGGATGCGATGATCGCCAACGATCCTTACACGAAGGGCAATGTCTGGCAGCGCGTGGATGTGAAAGCGGTGCGGCTTGTCGTGCAGGACGGCAAGATCACGCCATAGGTCTAGCGCCGCCAGGGATCCCGCCGGATAGACGTTCCCGCGCGCCAGAGCTGATAGCGAAATGCCAGCCAGGCGATCAGCCCGGCCACCACGACGACCGGGATCAGGATCAGCGCGAACCACAGGGCGAATGCCGCCACCGCGAGGGCTGCCGCGACCGCCGCAATGACGATCGCCCAGGCAAAGATGCGGGCGGCGACCGGCGGACGGCGCTGGCGGTAGCTCCCATCGGGCAGCAGGTCGAGTTCGGGTGGCATGCGGTCGCTCATGGCCGCGATAGTTGGCGCGCCCGCGTCGCTGGTTCAAGGTGCGGCGGTCGGAGCACAGGAGGCACGTTGTGAAAGTCGGACTGTTCCTCAACACGCAATTCCAGCCTGGCCAGAATGTGGCGGCACACGTGCCGGACCTTGTCGCGCAGACACGTGCCGCGCGCGATGCCGGCTTCGCCTCGCTGTGGTTTCCGCACCACTACCTGACCGGCCCGTTGCAGATGCTCCAGATCGTGCCGATGATGGCGTATCTGGCGCAGCACGCCGAGGGCATGCAGATCGGCCCCAACATCCTGATCCTGCCGCTGCTCAATCCGGTGCATGTCGCGGAGGAATCGGCGACGCTCGACGTGCTGACGGGCGGCAATTACGTGCTGGGCGTCGGGCTCGGCTACCGCGACGGCGAGTTCACCGCGTTCAACATGTCGCTGAAGGAGCGCGCGCCGCGGCTGGAGGAAAGCATCGCGCTGATCCGCCGCCTGTGGACCGGCGAGAAGGTGACACACAAGGGCCGGTTCTACGAGGTGAACGACCATGCGATCGGCCTGAAGCCGGCGCGCGACGGCGGCCCGCCGATCTGGATTGCCGGCAGCGCGGATGCGGCCATTCGACGCGCGGCACGACTCGGCGATGCGTGGATGATCGTTCCGAGCACACCGCTGGACGAACTGACCGCGCAGATGCGCGTGTATCGCGAAGCGCTGGGGAGTCGTGTGCCTGACTGCTTTCCGATGGTGCGCGAATGCTACGTCGGCGCCAACCACAAGACTGCGATCGAGGAGTGCCGCGCCGCGCTGCAATACAAATACGATGCGTATGCGTCCTGGGGTCTGTCGTCGCGCAGGCAGCCGACATTCGAGGAGCTGGCGCGCGATCGGTTCATCATCGGCGATACGGCGTTCGTGAAGGAGGAGATCGCGCGCTATCGCGAGGCTCTCGGCGTCGACCACTTCATGATGCGCTGCCACTGGCCCGGGCTGGAATTCGAAAAGGCTCTCGGCAGCATCAAGCGGCTGGGCGAGATCTTCGCGTAACGGCTGCTGTCGCCTGGCGATAGCGGACGTCAGTGGGCGAGATAGTTGGGGCATTCATTCGGGCGGCATCATCCAAGCATTGTGACCATGCGCACATGGGATCTCCGGCGGGGACGCTAAGCACGCGCTCGCAGGCGAGTTCGTCGCCTCGCCACGAAAAGGAGATACACCATGACGCGCCTGACGCTCGGCCTGATCTCGACGGCCGCCTTGCTCGCAGCCTCGCCTGCTTTCGCAGGTGGTCAACACGGTACGGGTGTTGCTCGTCCCGTGTTCTACGAAGCGCCGAACCAACACATCAACAACGAAACCCGAGAGCTGGAGAACAAGGTCAACCACCTGACACATGACGTGAACCGCGATACCAGGGCAGTAGTCGAGGACCAGCAGAGACTGAATGCCCTGGAGATGCGGGCCGCAGAGGCGCAGGTGGGTAAGGCACCGCCGCTTTCCCCGCGGCAGCAGTACGAGCTGATGGACCTGCGGAGGGATATCGCGCATCTCAACCAGGATATCGCGCACGACAATCAGCGGCGAACTGTCGATCAACTGAATATCGAGGCATGGCGTTAGACGCCTCACCAAATCCGTTGGTCGCCAAGCGGCCGCGCGCCGACGCCATGCCGGCTCGCGGCTACTCGGCCGACAGACCTACGGCGATTCCGTCTCTGGCATCACGCTCTAATCCCAGCTTCCCAGATCGAAAACACGCAAGCTGTTGAAATGGTTTCCTGATCGAGCGTGGGATGGCTGCGCTACTGGCTACAAACTGACGCCGAGCAGCTGGAAGGCTTTGTGTTGCGTGGTGGTCGGCCTTGTGACGATGGTAAGCGGATGGTTCGGCGTGATCGCGGTTGTGATGGTGTTTCGAGCGATGGTTGCCAGATCGGCGAGCAGCGTCTGGAAGCTGTGCACCGGCAAGCCATCAGGGGTCAGTTTGGTCGTCTGCTTCTGCACGGCCGCGGGTGAGCGCTGCGCCGGCGCCACCACGCTGGTGCGCAGTGCTTCGGCGGCTTGCTTGTCGGTGTCCTCGAACAGCATCGGCGCGAGGCTCTGGCGCATGTGCCATTCGAGGTAATAGGCCAGCATGCACAGGAGCACGTGCGCACGCACCCGATCTGCGAGCCAGTGATAGACCGGCCTGACCTGGAGATCGACGGTTTTGATACAGCGGAAAGCTCGCTCGATATCCCATACACGAAGCCTCTGATAACTTGACCGGACTCGAACGCGTGCCGAGAGTTGGGATCCAAGCGCTACGCGCCCTGGCGCGTTGGCTTGGATCCCGCGATGAGCGAGCACAGTCGAGCGAACTCCACGATCTGGGAAACGCTTCCGTCGAGTTCGGCAGCGGAACCTCATTCTGACGCTCGAGCAGATGATCTTGCGCCGGCTCCGAGACGTCCGCGCCGAGGAGGGAATGTCCGATGATGGAGGGAGCGCTTGCACTACATCCCGGCAATCTGTTCCCGGAGAAGATCCAACGGCAACACCGCGAACGGAGCGCGATTGTCTACATCCGCCAATCCACGGTGCAGCAGGTTGAGCGCCATCAAGAGTCGACGCGGTTGCAATATGCGCTAGTCGAACGAGCATTCCAATTTGGCTGGGCACGCGAGACCATCATCGTCATTGACGACGATCTTGGGCGATCGGGCGCGACGATCGAGGGTCGCCTGGGCTTCCAGCGTCTGGTCGCGGAAGTTGGCCTTGGTAATGTCGGTTTGGTGCTTGGCGTGGAGATGTCGCGTCTGGCGCGTTCGTGTCGGGATTGGCATCAGCTGCTGGAGATCTGCGCACTGTTCGACACGCTGATCGCCGATGTGGATGGCGTGTATGATGCGGCCAATCATAACGACCGCCTGTTGCTTGGGCTCAAGGGGACGATGTCGGAAGCGGAACTGCACATTCTCAAGGCACGTATGTTGGCAGGCCGGCGGGCAAAAGCTCAACGAGGCGAGTTGGCTAAGCCGGTTCCGATGGGCTACGTGCGACGGCCTTCGGGTGATGTCACCTTGGATCCCGATGAACAGGCGCAAGCGACGATACGGCTGGTGTTCGATCTGTTCGAACGGTTCCGGACCGTTGGCAAGGTCATGACCTATCTCGTCGAGCACAATATCAAGATGCCGATCCGCGTCGCGGGGGGATTGCGCAAGGGCGAACTCGAGTGGCACCGGGTCAACCGACCGTCGCTATACAATCTCTTCGCCAATCCGATCTACGCTGGTGCTTACGCGTATGGCGTTCGTCCGACCGATCGGCGGCGGCAGAAGCCTGGTCGTCCCGGCACTGGGCGCAGGTCCTGCCCTATCGAGGGCGCCGAGGTGTTTCTGCCCGATCGAATGCCGGCCTACATCTCCTGGGAGCGATACGAGCGCAATCGGGCGCAATTGCATGCCAATATGGCGGCGCAAACTGGACCGGTCCGCGCCGGCAGCGCGCTGCTGTCAGGACTTCTGACCTGCGGTCGTTGTGGTCTACGCATGACCGCGATTTACAACAACAATGGTCACACCGGGCGCTATGTTTGCCACCGAATGAAGTTCGACTATGGCGAGCCGAACTGCCAGTCGCTCAAGGCGACGCCACTCGACACGACGGTGGCGCGACTGGTGTTGCAGGCCCTCGAACCAGCAGCCGTCGAGGCCAGTCTGCTTGTCGCCAGCGATCTCGAGGCTGAGCGCGCAACGCTCGAGCAACATTGGCAGCAGCGCAGAGAACGGGCTCGCTACGTCGTCGAGAGAGCCCGCCGACAATACGATGCCGTCGAGCCTGAGAATCGGTTGGTGGCCAGGACTCTGGAACGGGCATGGGAGCAGGCATTGGCCGAACAGGCTCAGCTCGAAGCAGAATACGAGCGCTTTCAACGCGAGCGCCTGCAAGCTCCAGACACCGCCGAAATGGCCGTGATCCGAAGCCTGACGCAGGATTTGCCGGCGATCTGGTACGCCGAAACCACCACCCAGGCTGACCGTCAGACCATCGTGCGGCTGCTGCTCGAACGCATCCTGGTCGAGGTGGTCGACGCCAGCGAGCAGGTGCGCCTGGAATGCCACTGGCATGGCGGGAACCGGACGACACACGCACTCGTCCGCCCGGTGGCGTGCACGACGGCACTCAGCACCTACTCTGCCCTGGTTGCACGCGCGACGGACCTGCATCGGGCGGGGAACGGCTTCACGGCAGTCGCCGCGATCCTTAACCAGGAGGCCTGGCGCCCGCCCAAACGGCGCGACACCTTCAACGCTGATATGGTGCGCCGCCTTCTTACCACAGCCGGCGTCATCGAGCGCAGCCCCCGTCGCCCACGGTTGTTACCTGGGCGACAGCCAGATGAGTGGACGATCTGCGAACTGGCCGAAGAACTCAGTCTACCTCAGTCGACGCTCTACAACTGGGTTCAGAGCGGCCGCTTACGCAGCCGCTCGGTCAAGGCCGGCGGCGGCTTTGCGAAGTTGATAACGGCTGATGCCGCCACTATTGACCATCTGAAGACGATCCGCGCGACGCCGCTTCCCTGGCGCCGCTTGCCGTCGTCCGCGGGGGACGCCGACCACCCAACTCATAATACTTGAGAGTCGCCATGCCTGGTCGATATCCACCACGGCGAGTGATTTGTAGCTGCGCACGGTTGTCGCATCGTCACAGGTCTCAACAGGCAAGCTGGTGCGCACGACATAGATACCGTCGATCGCCGCCTCGGCAGCGATCTCGGCGGTCTTGCGGGTGAAGTTGAAGCTCGTGTCCGTGATGTCGAGATTGAAATGCTTGGCCATCTTGTGTCGATTGATCACGCCACCGACCGCGAGCGCGATCTCCGCGGCGCCGCGCAACGGAGCCCGCCTACGGGCGACGGCTGCCTGGATGCGTGCCAGATCGCGCTCGGTGGCGGCGAGGAGTTCCGCGCGCTTGCGGCTGCGCTCTGCGGCGAGATCGGGATTGCGGCAGACCACCAGGCGCTCGCCTGGGAAGTCGGGGGCCGTGATGGAGGCCATGTCGCGCTGGTCGAACAACGACAGCTGCAACGCACCGCTCTGCAGCAAACCTTTGATCGCAGGAGCACGCAACGCGGTGATCCAGTCGAGACCGGCCGATTTGATCTCCTCGGTGATGCGCGCCTGCGTGATCATGCCGCGATCGCCGACCAGCACTACGTGCTCAAGCCGGAAGCGCTGCTTCAGTTTGTCGATCTGCACAGCCAGCGTCATCGGATCGGCGGTGTCGCCGTCAAACACTTCGATCGCGATCGGGCAGCCATCAGGCGCGCACAGCAGACCATAGGTGATCTGCAGCGTGCCTTTCCTGCCGTCTCTGCTATAGCCGCGCTTGGCCAGCGGACAGCAGCGCCCTTCCAGGTAGCTCGACGAGACGTCGTACAGCACCAGAGTGCCGCTGCTGAGATGACGCCTGGCCAAAGCGGTCTCGATGGCAGGCTGGCGGTCCAGCAGCCAGTCCAGTGCCGCGTAAAGCTCATCTTCATCGACCGCACCGAGACCGAGCATCTCGCCAAGGCTCGAGGCGGCTGTGGCAGGCGACAATGCGCGAGCAGCAGCGAGCTTGGATGTGGGATCGAGGATCCGGCCAACCACCAGCGCGAGCACGAGGTCGCGGTAGCGATCGCCGTTCGGGCCAAGGACACGGTCGAGACCGATCTTGCGGGCGGTGCCGAGGGCGGCGGCGGCGTGACCGTGTGGCAGAGTTCGTATCACGGTGAAGGCGTCCCGCTCGGCCGGGATGACGGTGCCTCCCTTGAGCACGCCGCGCAGCCCTTCGATGTGGGCAACAGGCCAATCCGAGAGGTTGCACAGCGTGCGCTTACGCACCTTGCCGTTCTCACGGTAGCTCTCGCGCAACAGAATGGCGGGCGGTGAATTCCGGTTCGGCACGGACTCGATATACATGGCGCGACATCAGCACATGCGATCAAAGAGTACAAGCATCAAAAATCAGACTACATGGCTACGTCCTGGACGCATCCGAAGGCCAGTCGCGAGTCTTTTCAACGGCTTCCCAGTCGTGGGAAGAGGGAAGCTCGGTCTAATGCCGGAAATGCCGCATCCCGGTGAACACCATCGCGATGCCGGCGGCATCCGCTGCGGCGATCACTTCCTTGTCGCGCACCGACCCGCCGGGCTGAATCACCGCAGTTGCACCGGCAGCGACAGCCTCCTCCAGCCCATCGGCGAACGGGAAGAACGCATCCGAGGCCACCACACTGCCGCGCGCCAGTGGCGCATCGAGGCCGGCTGCCTTCGCCGCGGCCTCGCTCTTCCATGCGCCGATCCGCGCACTGTCAACCCGACTGGGCTGGCCCGCGCCGATCCCAACAGTCGCGCCATCCTTGGCATAGACGATGGCATTTGACTTCACGTGCTTGCAGACCCGGAATGCGAACAGCAGGTCGGCGATCTCGGCTTCGGTGGGGGCACGCCGCGTCACCACGCGCAGGTCGTCGCGTCCGACGCGGCCATTGTCCCGCGTCTGCGCCAGGAAACCGCCTGAGAGACTGCGGAACGTCAGGCCCGATACGGATGGATCAGGCAAACCGCCGGTGAGCAACAGGCGCAGGTTCCGCTTGCGAGCAAGCAATTCCTTCGCAGCGTCATCGGCCTCGGGCGCAATGATCACTTCCGTCAGGATCGCCGTGATCTTGTCGGCCGCGGCAACGTCGAGCGGGCGGTTCACCGCGACGATGCCGCCGTACGGCGAAACCGGATCGCACAGGAACGCCTTGTCCCACGCCTCGGCCAATGTCGCGGCACTCGCGACGCCGCACGGATTGGCATGCTTGATGATCGCCACCGTCGGCGCGTCGAATTCGGCCACGCACTCGAACGCCGCATCGGTGTCGTTCAGGTTGTTGTAGGAGAGCTCCTTGCCCTGCACCTGCACGGCGGTTGCGACACCGCGCCGTTCGCCGCTGACGTAGAACGCGGCTGACTGATGCGGGTTCTCGCCGTAGCGCAACATCTGGCGCAACGTGCCGGCAATCGCCATGCGTGGCGGAAAGTGCTCGCCGCGCCGTTCAGCGAACCATGCGGCAATCGCCGCGTCGTAGGTCGCCGTTCGAGCATAGGCATCGCCGGCCAGACGGCGGCGCAACGCCGCGGTGGTGCCGCCATGCGCCGCTATCTCATCGAGCACCGCGGTATATTGGTCCGGTTCGACCAGCACCGTGACGAAGTCATGGTTCTTCGCCGCCGCACGGATCAGAGCAGGCCCACCGATGTCGATGTTCTCGATACAGGCATCGTCCGGCGCACCCTGCGCGACCGTCGCCTCGAACGGATACAGGTTCACCGCGACCAGATCGATCGGCGCGATACCGTGCGCGGCCATCTGGGCCACGTGGTCGGCCAGATCGCGTCGGCCGAGAATGCCGCCATGAATTTGCGGCACCAGCGTCTTCACCCGACCGTCCAGTATCTCCGGAAAGCCGGAGTGCTCGGAGACCTCCTTCACCGGCACGCCGGCCTCGCGAAGCGCCTTTGCCGAACCGCCGGTGGAGAGGATCTCCACATCGTTCGCCGCCAGCATCTGCGCGAACGGCACCAAACCGGCCTTGTCGGAAACCGAGATCAGCGCACGGCGGATGGGGACGATATCGGTCATGCGCGGGGGATTAGACCTACAGTCCCAACAGGTCCAGCGTTCGTGCGAGCACCTTCGCCTCGTCGTAGCGTTCCACCGCGCGCCTGCGACCTGCCGCGCCCATTCTGGCCCGAAGTGCCTTGTCGGCCACCAGGCGAGCCAAGGCCGCCGCGAGCGCGGATGCGTCGCCCGGCCGCGCCAGCAGGCCAGTCACTTCCGGTACCACCTGCTCCGCCGGACCGCGCACGTTCGTGGCGACGACCGGAAGACCGGCGAGCATCGCCTCGATCACCGACATCGGCAGCCCCTCGAATCGGCTAGGCAGCACAAAGATATCCGCCGCCGCCATCAGATCCGGCACATCGTCGCGATAGCCCAGCAGGCGAAGTCGTTCACCGAGGCCGGCATCGCGCAGCAGCGCGGCCATATCGGGACCGCGATCGGAGGGCAACCGCTCGCCGGCGACCCACAACATGGCGCCCGGCACCGCCGGCATCGCAGTCGCCAGTTCGGGGTAGCCCTTGTGCCAGACCAGGCGTGATACCGCGAGCACCACCACCGCTTTGTCCGGCACGCCGAGCCCCGCACGGACCCGCTGGCGCACGGCGGGATCGGGTCTGTAGCGCGCCGGGTCGCGACCGTTGCCGATCGCCACAGCGCCGCGATGGATGTGAAGTCGCCGCGAGTCGTTTGCTTCCGCCTCGCTGACCGTAAGGAACGTGTCGGTCACCCGCGCGGCCAGCCATTCCATGGCGAAACCGATGGCGGCGCGAGGCCAGGAGCCGGGGAAATTGAACCAGAACCCGTGCCCGGTATAGGCGATGCGCGGCACGCCGGCCCACCAGGCCGCCATCCGCGCGAGAAAGCCGCTGATCGGCATGTGCGCGTGCACGAGGTCCGGCCGCTCGGCGCGAAACAGCCGCACAAGGGCGCGGAACGCCCGCCAATGCGCCAGGAGCGAGATGCTGCGCTCCAGCTTCAGCGGTTCGATGCGGAAGCCTTCGTCGCGCGGGCCGGCCAGGAACGCGCCCTCGGCACAAACACCGATCACCTCGTGCCCGCGCTCCCGCATCGCACGCATCAGCGGCAGCAGGAACTGCATCAGCGAGAAGTCGACGTTGGTAACCTCGATGATCTTCAACCGACCTTGCTGATCGCCCATTTCACCTGCTGTGGGCCATCGGCATAGCCGGTGAGCACGACCTGCTCGCTGCGGCGCGGCTCATGGCCGCCCAGGTAGATGCTCTCCTCGAGACTCATCCGGGCGCCATCGGCGCGCAGCCGCCAGCCGCCGCCGGAACGCAGCCGCAGCAGCACCGCCTCGCCATCCTGTTGGAGATTGACGTTCACGTCGGGATGCAAATGGAAGCGCAGCGTGAAGGGCTGCGGTGTCGGCGCTTCCACGACGTCCTCGCCGCGTACATCCTCGCCGCTTTCCGCCACGTAGAGGCGGCGGCGATGCACGGCGCCGAACAGCTTCCGCCAGCCATCGTGACTCGCCTCCAGCCAGTGCGCGCCGTTGGCTTCCTGACGCTGGGCCTCCACCACCACCGGACGGCGGCCGAGACCGTCTGGCTTCAGTTCGGACGAATTGACATCGGCAATCACCAGGGTGGAGTGGGCGGCGGTCGCCCGGGTGGCGTCGCGCCATTCCGGGCTGCCTCCGGGCATCGCACCGCAATTCACGATCATGCGGTCGCGCCCGATCGAGAGTTCCATCGACAGAGTCCCGGCGTGCGCGTAGCGATCCACGCCCGGAGGCGGCGGCGCGCCGCAATCCACGATCAGCAGGCTGCGACCGGCCTGAAGCCGTTGGAAGCCGCCATCCGCCAGCGCCATAGGGCCGCGACCACTGCGTCCCGCCTGGGTCAGCGCGATGTCGATCAGGCTGCTGCTCTCTTCCCTGCTGCCGTTGAACAGCGCGAGGCTGCCGTCGCCGTGGCGCATCACCCGAAGCGCGGGCGCCATCCGCTCGATAGCACTGGTGAGCGCCGGCGGCGGTTGTGTCTGTGCCGCCTGCAACAGGGCGCGGATCTCGGTCAGGTCCTGCAAGGCCGCAAGCTGAGCCGCTGGGCTGCGCTCGACATGACAGCCGTCCGGCAGCACCTGCCGGACGATCTCCTGCGGCAGGAAGCGCAGCGCGCGAGTCAGGAAGCCGGCGTGTTCCGGCAGCGCGACGGCGGCGGCGATCAGGCCCTTCAGCGCGGTCAGCGCCCTCGCATCCAGTTCCTCGGCAGGCAATGCCGCCGACAGACTGCGGGCGTCCGCCACCAATCTGGCCATCAACCTTTGCCGGAATGCATCGTCCGCGGAGGCGGCAAAGAAGTCGTAGTGGCCGAGCCAGGCGGCGATGCGTGCGCCGGCGACGTCCGGACGATGGACGATCTCCTGGCCTGGGGGCGCATTGATCCAGTCGGCCACCAGCGAGCGAGCGCGCAACCTGGCTGCATCGGTCCCGAGAGCCCGCAGATCACGCAGCCAGGTGAAGCCATGCGCGGAGGCGTCCAGCAAGACGGAATCGGACGCCTCGCCCCACGTGCCGGGCTGCAAGGCGCGCGCGCCGCCGCCGAATTCGAATTCGCCGCGCAACAGCCTGGCACCGCGGCCCGGGTCGCCAGGCCAGGGATCACGCACCGGCAAGGCTGGGGCATCCGGCACACGGCCCATGCGGAGACTGGGCAGACGCGCGATTGCGCGGCGCGCGTCACGCAGCCATCGCCTCGGGTCGGATCCGCTCATCCGGCAGATACCTCACCGCGCAATGCGGCGATCGCCGCCGCGTAGTCGGGCGTGCCGAACACGGCGGTCCCGGCGACCAGCGTGTCGGCACCGGCGTCGATCACGCGCGGCGCCGTCTCCGGCGTGACGCCGCCGTCGACTGACAACGCGATCGAGCGGCCGGAGGCGTCGATCATCCGGCGCAATGCCGCAATCTTCGGCAATTGCGACGCAAGGAATTCCTGGCCACCGAACCCGGGATTGACCGTCATCACGAGGATGATGTCGACGAGATCGAGCACCCACGCAATGCTTTCCACCGGCGTCCCGGGGTTCAGCACAACGCCCGCACGTTTGCCGTGCGAGCGGATGAGCTGGAGCGTCCGGTGCAGATGCGGCCCGGCCTCGGGATGCACTATGAGATGATCGGCGCCGGCGTCGACGAAGGCCGGGATGTAGGGATCGACGGGCGTGATCATCAGGTGCACGTCGAACGGCAGGGCGGTCAGCGGCCGCAGGCTTCGCAGGATCGGCGGACCGAAGCTGATGTTCGGGACGAAATGGCCGTCCATGACGTCGAGATGCAGCCAATCGGCCCCCGCCGCTTCGACCGCTGCCACTTCCTCGCGCAAACGCGCGAAATCGGCAGCGAGAATGCTTGGCGCGACGGTGACTCGGGCGGGTCGCGATGCAGGCATGCCCCCGATGTAGACAGGCGGGTTGGTGGAACACAAGCCGCGTTGTCAGGTCTTGATCAGGCGCGCGGCAAAGAAACCGTCCATGCCGCCGTGCTCAGGCCACATGCCGGGCAGCGTGCGCAGAAATCCGTCGGGCGTAAGTGCCTCGGGCAACGCGGCAAGTTCCGCCGGTGCAAACGGGTCGATCCGCAGATCGCCGCGAGCCACCGCGGCCGCGACCCTTGGCACACCCTCCTCGGGTTGTAGCGAGCACACCGAGTAGATGAGCCGACCACCCGGACGGAGCCAGGTGGCAGCGGCCATGAGCAAACGATCCTGCGTCTCCGCCAGCGCCCGGACATCGCGGGGCCGCTTGAGATGCGGCACGTCAGGATGACGCCTGATCGTGCCAGTGGCGCTGCACGGCGCATCGAGCAGCACAGCGTCGCACGGCTGGGCAGGCGCCCATTCGGCGGCGTCGGCCTGAACCAGTTCGGCCTCCAGGCGCCAATGCCGCAGGTTCTCGCGAAGACGCGCCATGCGCGCCGGGTCACGCTCGACCGCGATCACCGTTGCCCCGGAAGCGGCAAGCTGCGCCGTCTTGCCGCCGGGTGCGGCACAGAGATCGGCGACGCGTTCGCCAGGACGTGGCGCGAGCAGTTTGGCCGGCAGGGCCGCCGCGGCGTCCTGTACCCAGAAATCGCCGCGTTCGAAGCCCGGCAGTTCGGTGACGCGAGTACCGGTAGGGAACCGCAGCGAGCCGGTGGGTAGCTGCACGCCGCCCGGCGGTGCGATGCCGGCCTTGAGGGTCAGATCGAGCGGCGCCTCCCGCTGATGGGCCAACGCGATCGCGCGGGCCTTGCCTCCCCAGGAGGTCCACAGCCAAGCCGGCGTGTCCAGCCGCGGCCCGTCCAGATCCGCGAGCGCGGCGCCGCCGCCGTCGGCCACCCGGCGGAGCACGGCATTGATCAGCCCGGCGAATGGCGCCAGCCCACGGACGCGCGCCAAGCCGACCGCCGTCGCCACAGCGGCATGACGCGGCGTTTCCAGCAGCAGCAATCCGGCCGCGCCGAGACGCAGCACATGGCGCACCGGCTCGGGCGGCCCCTTGCGGAGGAAGCGCTCCAGAATAGCGTCCAGCGTGCCCATCCGCCGCAACACCGTGGCGGCCAGGCGATGCGCGGCCGCACGATCGCGAGGATCGATGGCGGGGAGCGTGTCCAAGGCCTCTTCGAGCGGCCGATGCCGATTCAGCACCGCGCTCAACAGGTCGAACGCAGCCTCCCGCGTCGGATCGGCCATCAGCGCGCGGTGGAACGGCAGGCGATCTGGCGGCCATGCAACCGGCAGCGCGCGAGCACCTCATCGGTCAGCGAGTACACCATGCCGGTCCAGCCCTGGTTCACACGATGCAGCACCACGTAGCCGTAGTCTGGCGTCGCGAAGGCACGGCGGATCTTCACTCCGTCGATGGCGATGCCGGTATTGACCGGCTGCAAAATGGCGTCACGGACGTCGCCGCCCTCGCCGACGATGAGCTGCGCGGGACGCGACGGGTCGAACTCGTAACTGGTGAAGTCGTGGATGTACCCCGAGAGCACCATGTCCAGCCCCGCCGGCACGAGGTCGCGAATGGCCGCCTGCTCCGTCGCATTCAATGTGCTGCCGGGCTTGGCGTCGTATCCCTGCACCAGCGCCCAGACCGGCCGGTGGGTGAGCAACCAGGAATGCGCTGGAACATCGGCGAGCACCGACTTCAACTGATCGCGATAGACCGCCTGCTTCGCCGGATCGGTGTCGTGATCATCGGCGCTGGAACCATCGAACAGCACAAGGCTCAGCGAACCGATGCGCAAGGCGTAGGGCGGCGTCGTGTCCGTGCATCGGTCGGCGCTCGGATGCGGATCGAGCAGACGGAACCAGCCAAGACCGCCACGGCTGCAGATTTCGTGGTTGCCGCGCACCACGACCCACGGCGCCGACGCGAGCAGCGGCGCGGCGGGATTGAAGAAGTCCTTCTGCCAGACTGCCCAGTTGTCGCCGAAGGGGCTGCCGGCGCAGCCCGGCTGGGTGTCGGGGCAGGCAGTTTCGCGGTAATGATAATCGCCGACATGGATCACCAGGTCCGGGCGGCGCGCCGCGGCCAGGCGGGCCACCGTCGCGAATGGCCACTTCACCGGATCGTTGCAGTCCTGCGTGAAGCTGCCCTCCAATCGGCAGCCGGTGTCGCCGATCACCACGATCCGTTTGATATCGCCTGGCAGCACGGGAGCCACCAGCCCGTCCACCGTGACGGCGCGTGAGGCGGCCGCGGCATGGGCGATGCAGGTCTGCACCGGGTAATCGCCATCCACCTTGCCGCGGGTATCGCTGGTCAGCGCCGTTCCGTCGGCGACGACCTTCGGGCAGGCCATGCCCGGCGCTATGACCGAGCGCACGTCGAGTCCGCCATCGCTCGCCACTTCCGCCCATGGGCCGGGCAGATCGGCGGCTCGCGCGGTCGCGCCGGCCAGCAGCATCAGGATGGCAAGCCAGCAAAGTAGGGACGGCACCGGCCTCTCCCTGGCTCAGGCGCCCTGCGCCGCCCTCTCCTTCTCCGCCATGCGCTGTTTGAGCTGCTCCGGTGTCAGACGGACGATGTCCTCGTTCTGATGCGCGTAGAGGTCGTAGGCGTCCGTCTCCAGTTCGGCCAACTCGATCTGGCCGCTGAGCACGTCCGCTTTCCAGGCGTCCTGCGCTGGTTGGCGTGCGTGGAACTCCGGCATGACCTCGCGGGCAAACAGCTCCAGGCTGTCGCAGATCGCCTGGTGGCTGGTGCGGCCCGCCTGATTGAGCAGGATCACCTGGTCGACATGCGCGTCCTCGAACTGGCGCAGCCGGCGGCGGATGGTTTCCGGCGAACCGATCAGGCCGTTGCGCAGCGCCTGCTTCGCCTTGTCGGTCTGGCGCCAGTCCTGGTACTCGCGCCAAAGATCGCCAGTGCCGGGCGCGTCGATCCCCTTCCTGCCGTAATAGCCCAGCGCGAAGATGAAGAACGTCCATCCCGATGCCGCCTCGATCGCGGCCTCGTCGGTCGGCGCACACATGAAGCCGTTGACGATGGCGATGTTGGGATTGGTCGCATAGTCAGCGAGCCGCTTCGGGCGATTCAGCAGGTTGTTGTAGTAGCGGTGCACCCAGGCGCGTGCCGCCTCGGGCGAGACGAAACTGAAGCCGAGGGCGCCCATGCCCCACTGTCCCGCGTCGCCGATCGTGCGGATGTTCGAGCAGGCAACCCAGAGCGGCGGGTGCGGCTTCTGCAACGGCTTGGGGATCACGTTGCGCGCGGGAAAATCGTAGTACTGGCCGTGAAATTCCCAGTTGTCGCGGGTGAACATCGGAATGATGGCGCGCACCGCCTCCTCCCAGCGGTCGCGCTTGTCGCGCACGCGCACGCCGAAGGGGTGCAGTTCCGCCGGTCCCGCTGCCTCGCCCATCCCGAGATCGACGCGCCCGCCGGAGAGCAGATCGAGCGTGGCCACCTTCTCCGCCACGCGCTGCGGTTGGTTGGTGGTGAGCTGGATCACGCCGTGGCCAAGCCGGATGTTCTTGGTGCGCTGACTGGCGGCACCGAGAAAGACTTCGGGCGCCGATGAGTGGGAATACTCCTCGAGAAAGTGGTGCTCCACCACCCAGGCGTAATCGTAGCCGAGTCGATCGGCGAACTGGAACTGATCGAGCGACTGCTGCAGCAGGTCGTGTTCGCTTGTTGTCGTCCAGGGGCGCGGTAACTGGTGCTCGTAGAACACGCCGAATTTCATCGATCGTTTCCTTCGTTGGTCGGACCGGCCGTTGGTCAGATCGGAACGGTCAGTGCGTCGTATTCATACAGCCAGTCGTAGCGCGCGCCCATGGCACGGGGTGCGAACTCGCGGGTCATGAATGCCTGGGCCTGCTTGGGGTCGGCAAGCTGTGGATTATGATAGCGCGATACGTTCTCCAGCGAGGCACGCACGATGCGCGAAGTCCGATCGAGCCGCGCCGCTTCATAGCGGCGGAATGCCTCGGGAACGCCGCAGGCATCCAGGCAGCGCGCCAGCACCATGCCATCCTCGATCGCCATGTTGGCGCCCTGCGCGAGGAAGGGCAGCGTCGGGTGACACGCGTCGCCCAGCAGGCTGACGCGTCCAACCGACCAGTGCCGCAACGGCTCGCGGCCGAGCATGGCCCATTTGTATGGGACGTCGATCGCATCGACGATGGCCAGAATGTCCGCATGCCACGCGGCGAAGTCTCGACGGCATTCCTCGACTGTGCCGGCCTCCGACCAGCTTTCGATCAGCCAATCGTCGCGCGCGATCGCGGTGACGAAATTCAGCAACTCACCGCGGCGCAGCGGATAGGTGACGACGTGCCCGTGCGGGCCGATCCAGGTCATGCCGTATTGCTGCCGCAGCCGCGCCGGCAGCCGTTCCATGGGTACGACGCCGCGCCATGCCATGAAGCCGGTGAACTTGGCGTGCCCGCCTCCGAATAGTCGAGCTCGGATATTCGAGTGCACACCATCCGCCCCGATCAGCGCATCGCCGAGCACACGTTCGCCGTTCTCCAACAACAACGTCACGCCACCTGCGTCCTGCTCGAAGCCCACGCAGCGCGCGCCGACATGCACCGCGTCCGGCGCGCGCTCGGCGAGTGCCCGCACCAGCACGGCATGGAAATCACCACGATGGACCAGCCAATAAGGCGAGCCGTAGCGTGTCTCGGCGTTCGCCCCGAGATCCTGCACGCGCCAGGCCTGGCCGGTGTCGAACAACCGCATATCCTTGGCAATCGGTATCGAGGCGATTGCCTGCATCGCCGGCAGCAGGCCGAGTGCGCGCAGCACGCGCGAGCCGTTCGGCGAGATCTGCACGCCGGCGCCGAGTTCGCCCAGTTCGGCCGCCTGCTCGTACAGCGCGACCTGGAAGCCGCGCTGAAGCAATGCCAACGCGGCAACGATGCCGCCGATTCCTGCGCCGGCGATCAGGATGCGTGGCTTGCCCAAGCCCCCTCCTCTGTGCCATGCCGTGATCTGAACCGGGAACGTTGGCTGGACGCAAGCGGGAGGACGCAATGCTCGATCAACCACAGACCCAAGGCCGTACCGAATCTGCTGGCCGAATTGCCGCTGCGGCTGCATCACCACGCCTATGCGGTGAAGGACCAGGAAGTCAATCGCCACTTCATCGAGGATGTACCTGGGAATCCCCCTCGTCGCAACCTGGTGCGAACGCGTGTTCTTCCCCGATGTCGGACACGAGGTGGAGTTCTGCCACACGTTCTTCGAAGTGAAGGACGGTGGCGCGCTGGCCTTCTTCCAGTATGCGGACGAGGCCGCCTGGAAGACCCGCGGCGCCACGCAGCAGAGCAATGGCGCGCAGCACGTCGCGTTCAAGGTGACGCAGGGCACGTTCGACGAGCTGATGCAGCGGGCGACCGCGGCGGGCATCCCGGTGCGCAAAACCGACCACGGGTTCTGCGTTTCGATGTATCTGCAATCGCCCGACGGGCTCCGGTTGGAGTTCACCGTCGATGCGGCGGATGCCGAGCGGATCGCGGCGATGCGGCGCAAAGACGCGCATTCCGAGCTGGCGCGCTGGATGGCCGGCGACCGGCGTCCCAACAACGACGACCGGCCGCACTGACCACGGCTACATCACCAGGTCGCTCAGCCCCGCCGCCTGCTTCACGAAGCGGAGCGGCGTGTCGAAGTCGAAGTTCATGTAGACCGCGTTCAGATGCGCGTAGGGTGGCGACTGAGCGAACAGCTCGAACGTCAGCCGGTGGCCCGCATAGTCGGAGTTGAGAAGATCGCGCGCGAACGCGAGCAGGCGGCGACGATCCTCGGCGCTCCATGCCTCGTTGACCGTGTAGAATTTCTCCAGCCACGGCCTCGTCTCCGGATCGACGAACGCAGAGAAGTCGGGCGTGACGCAGATCTGGCCACCGCAAAGTTCGCGCGCCAGATGCATCATCGCGGGCAGCTTCGTGCAGGCGTGCACCCGCCCGGTGAACAGCAGCGACTGGTGCGGCATCAGCAGTCCTGCCGGACTTGGTTGCGCGGTGGCAATCGCGGCGGTGAGGTGTGCGTTGATCCCCTCGCGGTAGCAGGCGAGCTCGGCCAGCTTCTCGCGCACCGCCTGCTGCTTGTCCAAGCCCGTCTGTCGTGCATTGAACAGCGCCGCACCGATCAGCATGTCGGCGAGATACAGGATGCGGTGGGTGTAGGGGAACGCCGAATAGCGGTGCAGCGTCGCGCGGATAAACGTCGCGGCGCGGGTGTGCCGATAGAACAGCACATTCTCCCACGGCACCAGCACGTGATCGAACACAATAAGCGTGTCCACCTCATCGAACCGGTTCGACAGCGGGTAGTCCTCGACCGGTGCGCGACCGGCGAATCCGGTGCGGCAGATGTGCTTGATGCCGGGCCATCCCATGTCGGCGATGAACCCGACGGCGTAGTCAGACAGCTTGTCATCGCCCCAATTGCCGATCGTAGGCTTGACGAAGGCCTGGTTGGCGTAGGCTGCCGCGGTTTCATACTTGGCGCCGCGCACCACGATGCCCGCGTCGGTTTCCTTCACCACATGGAGCAGCATGTCCGGGTCCTGCTCCTGCGGACGCTTTGAACGATCGCCCTTCGGATCGGTGTTCGCCGACACGTGGAACGGATCGGCCGTCAGCGCTCGCATGATGTGGCGCTCGACATTCTGGCTGAACTGCGGATCGATCTCGTCCAGCACCGCCTTGCCATCCCACAACGACCACAATTCACCGATCGTCTCGTCACCCACGCGCACCACCACACCGCCCACCTCGTTGAGCTGTGCATCGACATAGGCACGCTTGTCGTGCCAGTCCTGCTGTGTCCTCGGCAACTTCAATGCGAGGTTGCAGCGCTCGCCGCTTACCTCATCCGGGTAGGACATGGTGGCGCTGTGCTGCGACTCGTGGGCCATGTCGTAAAGTCGCGCCCGCAGCGACACGATCGGGCGGAACGCCGGATGTGTCGTCACGTCGGCGACACGCTCGCCGTTGATCCAGACCTGGCGGCCGTCGCGCAGCGAATCGAGGTATTGCGTACCGGTTCTGAGCATGGTGCGTCCTTTGTGTGTGGCTCCCGAGGCAGGGCCGACAGGAAGGCAATTTGCCCGGCTGAACCGGAAGTTGCTAGGCTCGTTGCGTGCTCCACGGAACAGACAGGGCAAATGCGATTGCCACGTACCGCCAGTGAAGCGGAAGTTTGTGCTGTCGCCATCGTGGACGACGCCGCCCTGTCAACTTCCAATAAAGTCGCGGCCGCGCTCGATCAGGCGGGTCTCTGGGCGGTGCTGCGACGAGCGCAGCAGGGCCGACCGGCGGAACAGATTCGCATCGTCATCAAGCCGGAACTGGCCGGCTTCGCTATCGGCTCACCGACGGTGACCGACCCGGGGCTGGTCGAGGATCTGGTCGACCTGCTGCACGACCGGGACTTCACCAACGTGGCGATTGTCGGAACAACAGATGGCAGTGCCCTGTGGGCGGAAAATCGCGATCTCTACGCGCTGAGCGATCTGCTGGGCTATCGCTACACGACACCGAAAGGTCGTGCTTACGATATCGTCGATCTCGCAGCTGCGCAGGACCATGGCGCATTTCCCATCGAGAGTGTGCTGCACGGCTGTGGCATATCGCGAGAATGGGTGGATGCGGACGTCCGGATCGTGTTCAGCAAGAACCGGACAGACGAAATCATGGGCTTCGCACTGTGCCTCGACACGCTGATCGGCGTCCTGCCGTTGATCGACAAGAACCTGCATTACCGGACGCGGCGTCACCCCGGCGACGTTGTCACCACACTGCTCGATGTAGCGCCGGTACAGTTCTGCCTGGTAGACGGGATCATCGGTGCGCACGGAGCGGGCGGCCAACGCGCGCCCACCGCGATCGACACCCATACGATCATCGCCGCCAGCGATATCGTGCTTGCCGATTATGTCGGAGCGCTGAAGATGGGGCTCGATCCGGAGGTTTCCCCGATTTTCGCGCGCGTCCACCGTACGCACCCCCTGCCCCAACGATATATCGTAGCGGGTTCGCTCAGGAGGTACCAAGACTGGAACAACGTGCCTGCGCAGGCGTTGTTGACGAGCGGCCTGCGCAGCCGTGCCGAGACACTCGATCGTCTGGTGGAGCCATGGCTACAGCGCCTCGATCCGGAGCTGTTCCCGCTCAAACATCCGGTGGACGCGCGGCTCAATGCAATCGTGTCGGAATTCTATACCAGACCCGACACCGATGCGCTCGGCCAGTGGCTGCTGATCATGGCAAACATGCTGCTTGGCTGCATCGGAGAGGCGATCACGTCCTACAGGACTCTGTTCGACAAGGACGCTTTGCGCCGCCGCGCCGTGCCACTGGGCATTGACACCAACGCCATACCGGCAGGCGTCTTCGATGCGCTCGTGAAGGAACTACTCGAGCTCGACCCCTTTGTCGCTTCTGCTCCACAAGTCTCCCCCGAACTGCGCTGGCACACCATCGATGAGGCTGTGGTGTTCCGCTACGTGAAGACCCTGCCGATCGAATTCAAGCTGTTCGCACGGCATGTCGACATTGCCCGAACAATCCAGTTCATGAATGACTATCTCGGCGGCGTCGTGGTGCCGTTGGCGCACGATAGATCCGGACGACCGGTTCGGCAGGCCGAACGCAACATTTATCTGCCGCAGCCAAACTTCCTGGTTCTGTATCAGGGCTTGCCCATCGATGTGAGCAAGCTGGAGGTGGTCGAGTATGGTCGGGGGCGTCACCGGTTGTACTGGAAGACTGTCCTGAGCGAGAACGGCTCTGCCACATACGACGACGGTATTGCCACGTTCGATCAAATAGCGGATGGAACGCGTATCACCATAACCGGACGGCAGCAGTTCACCTTGCCGCCGTTCTGGCAGGTGTTCGACCTGAACGTGGTACCCGCGCTGAAGGCGCACCTGGTAACGCATGCCTATCAGACATTTTTCGATCGCACGATTGCGAACTTCGAGGCCTTGGTGGAAGGGCGCGACATCCGCATCGGCAGGATGGTCGACGAGCCTGCGCCGCCGCCGATCGAACAGATCATGCCGCTGGTTCAGCGGGCCGGTGAGATAGCACTACCGCTCCTGCATCAGCTCGCGGGCAAACGCGATCCCGCCGCATCAGCCGCGACGCATCGGATCGACGCCGACGGCTTCGCGCACATCACGCCGGCGGAGTCCATGGCGTCTGAAATGACCTCCGATGCCGGACAGTGGCTGGCCGAGCTCGTGCGCTTCATCAGCGGCTTTTCCGACGCGGTGCGGCGCGACCTGACACAGGCTGCCACGATCGCATGAGAGTACTGGTGACCGGTGCCACCGGCCTGATTGGGGCGCATCTGGTTCGTGCGCTGGTGGATGCGGGCCATGAGGTGCGATGTTTCGCGCGGCTGACCAGCCAGCGTGACTTGCTCGATGGCCTGCCGGTGACCTGGGTTGTCGGTGATCTGCTGCATGATGGGCGAGACCTCGATGGAGCCTGTGCCGAATGCGAAGTGGTGTTCCATACCGCAGCGCATTATGCGTACGGCGGTGTCAGTTCGACTGAAATACTTGAAACCGCCGTCGCCGGCACCGAAGCGCTGCTGCGAGCCTGCAGCCGTCAAGGTGTTCGCCGCGTGGTCCTGACATCGTCTTCCGTGGTATTCGGGTACAGTCCCAGCGGCACGGTCATTAGTGAAGGCGAGGCATTGGCCGACGGCGATGGCGAGCCACCCTATGTCATTGCCAAGATTGCGCAGCATCGCCGAGCGCTGATACTCGCCGAACACCTGAAACTGGATGTCCGCTTCGCGTGCCCGACAATGACGCTCGGACCAACGGGCCCACGTCTGGGGCCAAGCAATGGTCTCATCGCGTCCTACCTCACCGATCCCTTCAGAAGCACGTTTCCGGGCGGCTGCAATCTCGTTTCGGCGCGGGACATCGCGGAGGGCCATCTGCTCATTGCAGAGAAGGGCCGCATGTGCGCGTCCTATCTACTCGGCTCCGAAAACCTCACATGGCGGCAGGTTCACGAGATGATCGCTGAGCTGGCCGGTGTGTCCCCGCCGCGCGCGGAGCTCAATCACGCATCGGCATTTCTGGCGGCGACCGTCGAGGAAGTGCGCGCCGCGATGGGCGGACGAGCCGCTTTGTCCACACGACAGCAGGCGGCGATGATTGGGCGCCATTACTGGTATTCTCACGCGAAGGCGGCAGCGCTGGGCTATGTGCCCACGGCCGCACGAAGCGCGTTGATAGAGACGATATCATGGCTGGCGTCGTCGTCACACATCGCACGCGAGGTTCGCACCTGCCTGCATTTGTCGCCTGAGGTTTATCGCTTTCGTTCCGCCGCCTTGGAGAGATTGCATTGAAGAGCTTTCGCAGCCTTGTCGTGCTCAAGCGACCGCGGCAGGAGCTTTGGACAGCCATGCAGGACCACCTGGTCGAATTCGCCGGCAGTATCGCCGATATAGATAATATCCGGCAGATCGAGCGATCGACGGACGCCAATGGCATTGTCCATATTGTGAATGAATGGCGCATCCGTCAGCAGATCCCGGCTGCGATTTGCAGCATGCTGAAAATCGGGGAGCTTGGCTGGGTCGACCGCAATAGTTGGAATGCCGGTACGGCCACTTGCTCCTGGAGCATCGAACCGGTATTTCTTCGCGAGTTCATTGCCTGCTCCGGTGAGACCGTTTTCAGCGATGCGATGGCCGGGCGGGGGACCCGCGTCACGTTTGCCGGCGAGCTCGATCTCAAGCCAGGTCTGCTTGGTTCGCTGGCGGGCATCGAACCGATGGTGTCAGGGTTCCTTGAGTCGATCGTGACCACCATCATTCCAAGAAATCTGCGCGCCGTGGTCGAAGCCGCGGCGGCATTCGAATTGCCGCGAAAGGACGCCTAGCGCGGGATGAGCACTCAAAGGCGCGCTCATTTCGCGCTATCTCTTTGTTCGATCGCGTGATTCAGACCTCCGGCGATCCCGCCTTCGGTCATCACGCTCTAGCTTTGTTCGATCGCGTGATTCAGACCTCCGGCGATGCCGCCTCCGGTCATCAAGATCTAACCGATCAGGACGCTATGATGAAAGCCGAGCCTGGGATCGGCGAATGGAGACAGCCACGGAAAGTAGGCCTGTAGTTCCGGCATCGGGATGCGGATGCGCACCTCGCCCGATGGGTAGTCATAGATCGTGATGCAGTTCAGTCCGCGATTGGCCGTGAACAGCAGCGACTGATCGGCGGAAAGCTGGCACGCATAGATCGAATTGAGCAGGCTGAACCGGCTCACACGCAGCGCGCCAAGGAAATGCCGGCTGTTCGTCGCGAAACTGCCCCGCGCGAATGCCTCGTAGATCTGCGTCGCAACCTCGCGCGGACGCGCCAGGTGGGCCGCGAGATCCGGTCGTTCGTCGATGATGCGAAACCGCGCGAAATTGTCGAGCTCGATCGCGATGATCGACTGGCTGCCACCGTTACAGAAGATCAGTTCGCTGTTAGACAGCGTGATGTCGGAGTTGATGTGGGCGGGGATCTCACGACCTGCCGCCCAGTGCCGATTGACGCGCTTCTCTCTCGCGTCGATCTCGAACGCATACTCCTTGAGATAGGCCATGCCCCACTCATGATAGTCGTGGCGATCCTGCGGGGCGACGCGGAACGAGACCGCATAGAAGATGTCATCGCGCGGATGCACGGCGACATGCCAGCATGTTGCCGGCAGCGGCAGGACGGTGACGCGATCGGTGCGGCGGTCCCATATGCCGACATGACGCGCCTCGCCGGCCTCGGCGTCGGCGGGGTTGTCCATCGAGCCATAAACGATGTAGCGGCCGGATGCGGTTCGCTTCATGCCATGCGGCAGCTTGACGCCATGGCGCGCCAGGCGCTGTGGGTTGGCCAGATCGCCCAGGCGAAATGCATAGAAGTGTTCGCCGATCGGCGTGACGATCTCCTGATCCGACAGCCAGACAACATGGGTGCTGCCTTGCAGCGACGTGCGCGCTGTCTCGAATCGTAGAGTTGAGATGCGGTCGATCTCGCTCAGCGTTCCTGCGTCGTAGAACAGCAGATGTTGGCCGGCATTACCCAAATAACCGACTGTACCCGACGGATTGACCGAGACTGCGTGACCCGCGGCGATGCCATCGAAATAAACGATCTTGTAGGCGTGGCGATTGCCCTCGGGATCGAACAGGAACAGGCAGATGCCAGCCATCCCCTCCAGACCGTTGATACCGTTGCCGTCGAGCGCGATGTGGAAGGCATACGGGTAACCCTTCACCCAAGCGGGCTCGCTGCGCGGTCGGGTGCGCGTTACGCGCGGCGTCCGTTGTCCGACTGCTCTTGCCAATCAGTCAGCCATTCGCGCTGTGGCGGGCGCGGTCAGGAAGTGTCGCGCGGCAGGTGCTGCACAGCCCCTCCGCCTCGATGGTTGCGTTGCTGATACTGAAGCCTGCCTCCTTAGCGGCCCGCGCCAGCACCGCGGACACATCATGGTCCTGCATCTCCACCACCCGCCCGCACGTGCGGCATATCAGGAATTGTGCGGCATGAGTATGGCTGATGCCATCGGGATCGACTGTGCAGCCGGCTACACAGCCGACGAAAGCGGAAAGCCGTTCTACGCGATGGATCAGCCCCTGCTCCAGCAGGAAGTCCAGGGTCCGGTAAACCGTGGGGGGCGCTGCGCTGCGACGCGTCTGGCGCAACCGGTCCAGCAGTTCGTAGGCGCCCGTCGGCGACGCGGCATCGAGGATCATGCCGAGTAGATGCCGCCGCAGCTCGGTCAGGTTCGCACCCCGACGCTCGCAGACGGCCTCGGCCCTGTTGAGCAGCGTCTCGGTCCGTCGCGAGAATTCAGCCGCCATCCGATCTCCTGTGTCGCCGCCGCAGGCTACCACGCCCAACGATGGTTGCGCGCCATATGTTATAGTATTACATATCCCTCGAATCGCCCACGAGGCCTGCCATGGTGGCACTACGCGCGTTGACAGTCATTCTGGCCGTGCTTGCCGGGCCCGCCGCTGCCCAGAGCACACTGGGTATCGTCGCGGCAGAGAACTTCTATGGCGATGTCGCGCAACAACTCGCCGGCGACAACGCCACGGTCAGCAGCATCCTGAGCAACCCCGACCAGGACCCGCATCTGTTCGAGGCGAGCCCCTCGGTCGCCCGCCTTCTGTCAGATGCCGCCATCGTGATCTACAACGGCGCCGGCTACGATCCGTGGATGACGAAGCTGCTCGCCGCCACTCGGTCGCCAAACCGCGAGATCATCGTCGTCGCTGATCTCGTCCATAGGAAGGCCGGTGACAATCCGCACCTTTGGTACGACCCATCGACCATGCCGACCTTCGCCAGGGCGCTGGCGAAATCGCTGGCGGACCGCCGGCCGTCGAACCGGCGCGACTATGATGAGAGGTTACGCGTTTTGCTGGCCTCGTTGCAGCAGATGGACGCGAAAATCGCGGAACTGCGCCAGAAATTCGACGGCATCCCGGTGACTGCCACCGAGCCCGTGTTCGGCTACTATGGCATCGGCGCTGGGCTTCAGGATGCGCAACGAGCGCTTCCAGATCGCCGTCATGAACAACGCCGAACCGCGCGTCTCGGACGTGGCCGCCTTCGAGAACGATCTGCGCAAGCACGCGGTCCGCCTGATGTTCTACAACAGCCAGGCGACCGATCCGGCGGCGCAGCGTCTGGTGCGCATAGCCAAGCAGTCAAATGTTCCCGTCGTCGGCGTGACCGAGACCGAGCCACCCGGGAAGAACTACCAGGAATGGATGATGAGCGAACTCGACACGGTCGCCCAGGCGCTGTGCGCCCCACAATGAGTGCCATCGAATTTGTCCAGGCAACGCTGGCATTCGGTGCCAGGAAAGTGCTTGCCGGCATCGATCTGACGATTCGCGACAATGAGTTCGTCGGTGTGTTCGGCCCCAATGGATCGGGCAAGACCACCCTGATGCGCGCGATACTGGGTCTCCTGTCGCCACGCGGTGGCACGATCCGTGTGCTGGGCAAACCTGTGGCTCGCGGTAATCCCGCCATCGGCTACATGCCGCAGACGCGAGGCACGCTGGATCAACTCCGCCTCTCCGGCTGGGATTTCGTCGCTTCTGGCGTCGAGGGCCATCGTTGGGGTCTGCCGCTGCTCGGTCGCGCGGTTGCCCGGGAGGTCGGCTGGGCGCTGGAGCGCGTGCACGCGACAGACCTCGCGCGGCGGCCACTCGCGGAGACTTCGGGCGGCGAGCGCCAGCGTCTGCTGCTGGCACAGGCGCTGCTCGGAAGACCGCGACTGCTGCTGCTGGATGAGCCGCTGATCAGTCTCGACCCGCATCATCAACGCGCCGTTGTCGAGCTGACCCGCACGCTGCAACAGGAACTGGGCATCACCGTGCTGTTCAGCGCGCACGAGCTCAATCCGCTGCTGGGCGCGCTCGATCGCATCCTTTACCTCGGCCAGGGCCATGCCGCACTCGGCTCGGTCGAAGAGGTGGTCACCGGCCCGGTGCTGTCACGCCTCTACGGTTCGGAGATCGATGTCGTGCGGCTGAGTGGCCGGATCTTCGTCATGTCGGGCGACCACGATGTGGAACGCGACGCCCACCAGCACGACCACAGCGGGCGCCATGTTCACGTATGACTTCATGCAGAATGCGTTCGCCGCTGCCTGTGTGGTGGCGGTGGTCTGCGGCCTGGTCGGATACTTCCTCGTGCTCCGCGCGCAAACGTTTGCCGGCCACGCGTTGTCACATGTCGGCTTCGCGGGGGCCACCGGGGCGGTGCTGATCGGCCTGTCGCCGCTCTGGGGGCTGATAGCGCTGACGCTCGCGGCGGGCGTCGGCATGGGGCTGCTGGGCGAGAGGCTGCACCAGCGCGATGTGGCCATCGGCATCGTGCTGTCGCTGTCCATGGGTCTTGGCCTGCTGTTTCTGAATTTCTTCACCTCCTATGCCACACAGGCGACAAGCCTGTTGTTCGGGAACATACTGGGGATCGACGCGACGACCGTCTGGACGCTGCTGCTGCTCGGCATCGCGGCCATTGCCGCACTTGCGATTATCGCACGGCCCCTGCTGTTCGCCAGCCTCCAGCCCGAGCTTGCCGAGGCGAAGGGGGTGTCGCTGCGGCTGCTGTCGGTATCGTTCCTGATTATCGTCGCGCTTGGTGTGGCGGAGAGCGTGCAGATCGTAGGAATTCTGCTCGTCTTCGCCCTGATGGTTGGCCCAGGCGCGTCGGCACAGCGCCTGACTTCACGATTTTGGAGTGGTGCCGCGTTGTCGGTCGCGCTGGCGCTGGGCGAAGCGTGGCTCGGGCTTGTGCTCGCCTTCTATACGGACTGGCCGACCAGCTTCTGGATCACCGCTTTGAGCAGCGGCGTCTATCTTGCTGCGGTGCTTGCGGCAAACTTGCCAGTTGGCGCGCACGAGGGTACCGCTTCGGCGCCATAGGGTTGAATGCTCGGGTGATGATATCCGCGGTTCGGTTCGCCGTCGCGTGGCTTGCGGCATGGTGCCAGGTCGTTGTGATCGGCGTGATGCCGCCGGGCATCTCGGCGGCGGCCCTCGATCCAATCGGCGGTATGCAAATCTGCCATGCCGCGGCTGGCGAAGGGCAGCCGTCTCCTTCGGTGCCTATGCATAGCCTGCACGACTGCGCGTTATGTGTCGTCTGCCAGTCGAGTGGTCGATCGCTTGTGCTGCTCCCACCGCACCCAATGCCTGTGCCGCGTCCGGCCGTCGGCCTCGCGCGCCTCGATCTTGGACAGCCGCGCGAGCCGCGGCTCTCCCGGGTTCTTGCGGCGCAACCGCGCGGTCCGCCGTCCGCAATGAGTGCGGCCTGAGCTGAGTAACCGCGGCAGATCCGGCATACGGCTTTGTCGGGCCGCATATGTTCGCCCATTTCACGATCACACCTTCCGATGCATGGAATTTGCAATGACAATGCCAGAGCCAGCGAGTGTCACAGCGGCGGACCACGCGACCCGCCATTGGCGCTCATCCGAGATAGAACCGTTGCGGCCCGGCAGCGATCGGCACCGGGATGTCGTTTGCCGGATGTTTCATGAGACATTCAATCCCTACAAACCTGCCGTGATCGACTGGCCGCAGCTCGATCCGCCAGCACTCAGCCGCCTGACCGGACTGCCGATCTGGAACATCGCGGTCCAGACAGAGGGTAAGGCCAAAATCAGAATGCTCGCATACGCCGACACGGTGCAGGATGTGGCTTGGCGGGATGCCATCGGTTTGAACGGCTGGGAGGAAGGACGGCACAAGGAGGTACTGGCCAAGCTGGTCGAGAGCTATGGCATCGCGATCGAGACTGAGCCGCCGTATCACAGGCCACGTGATGCAGAATGGGCGTATCTTGTGACGGGCTTCAGCGAGTGCATCGACAGCTTCTTTGCTTTCGGACTGTTCGAGCTGGCGCGACGCTCGGGGTTCTTTCCGCCAGAACTGGTCGATACATTCGAGCCGGTCATCCAGGATGAGGCGCGGCACATCCTGCTGTTCGCCAACTGGCTGGCCTGGCATCGCCGGACGATGCGCTGGTGGCTGCGCCCGTGGTTCGAGCTAAGGGTTGTGGCGGTGTGGGCTTACCTGATCTGGGAGCGGATCGGATTGGCGAGGAATGTCGGTACCGGAGGCAAGGCTCACGACAACAACTTCACCTTGACCGGCAGCCGTTCGGTCAGTGACGTCGATGTCTCGGCTGGTTCGCTGATCCACATATGCCTGGTCGAGAATGACCGGCGGTTTGCGGGCTATGACGAGCGTCTGCTGCGGCCGACGACCGTCCCGCGTCTGGCGCGGATCGCCGAGCGCGTGCTGCGCGGATAGCACGTGACTACCCTGGAAATCGGGGCCTCGCTGCTGCGTGGCGCCCATGTGGCCGCAATGGCGTCGCTGTTCGGCACGCTGGTATTCCTTGTGGCCGTGGTGGGTGTGGACGCGACCTCGCCGCATCTGCGACATTTGTTGCTGCGTCTCACCCGTATCAGCGCGGCTTTGGCACTGTTTGCGGGCCTTGTCTGGCTTGGCAGCGAAACCGCCCTGATTGCCGACACCGGCAGCCTGAATGCGACACTGCACGCCTTGCCGGTCGTCGCGCTGCAAACCCAGTACGGGCAGTGGTTCGTGCTACGCTGCGGACTTTTGATCGCCACAGTGCCCCTGCTGCAAGTCCGGCGGTTCGGAGCGGCGCTCGCGCTCGCTTTGGCCGGTGCCGCCATCGCCCTACAGCCGCTGCTCGGCCATGCCGGCGCGATCGGCGGCGGGACAGGCGCGCAGCTGATTGCCTCCGAAGCACTGCATCTGCTCGCCGCCGGTGCATGGCTAGGCGGGTTGCTGCCGCTGCTCCTCGCTATCCGGGTTCTGCCGCATGACGCCGCGGGAGCCGCTTGCCGCGCTTTCACACCGATCGGCCTCGCGGCGGTGCTCTTGCTGGGCGGCACCGCCATCGTGCAGATGGCTGCGCTCATGGGCGGAATGCCGGGATTGTTCGGCACAGGTTACGGCCATGCTGCGCTCGTGAAGCTCGCGTTGTTCGTTGTGCTGCTTGCACTCGCAGCTCTCAACCGCCTTGTCCTTACCGATCGGATCGCTGCCGCCTCAGGCGCGCGGCGGCATATGCAGATTTCCATCGCAGTCGAGATCGCGCTGGGTGCGCTGGTCATCATTACGGCCGGTTTCCTTGCCTCAAGCACGCCGGGAACGCACGAGGAGCCGGTTTGGCCGTTTCCCTGGCGACCAAGCGCATGGGCAATCACCGACCCCACCTTCCGCGTCGAGGCGGTCACCGCACTGATCGCAACACTCCTTGGCGTTGCTGTCGTCCTGGTGGGTCTTTGGTGGCGCCGTATTCGCTGGTTTGCCTTGGCGACTGGCGCCGTCATCGTGGCGGCGGCGATGCCGCATCTCGATCTGCTGTTTGTCCAGGCCTATCCGACCAGCTTCTTCACCTCGCCCACCGAGTTCGCTGCTACCGCGATCGTGCACGGTGCCCGCCTGTTCGCCTCGAATTGCGTCGTCTGCCACGGCACGCAGGGACGCGGCGATGGTCCGGCCGCAAAGTCGCTGCCGCTGCCTCCCGCAGACCTCACCGCAAGCCACTTCTGGGCACACACCGACGGAGAGCTTTATTGGTTCATTTCGCACGGCTTTACCACGCCTGACAGCGCAATCGCGATGCCGGGCTTCGGCGACACACTGTCGAGCGAGGCGATCTGGGACCTCATCGACTACCTGCGCGCAAACAATGCAGGCGATACCGTGCGCCGAACCGGAGCCTGGTCGCCGCCGATGCCGATGCCGCAGTTCGACGCACAATGCGCGAACGGCCGGACCGTGGATCTGGATGATCTGCGGGGCCGTCCGATGCGCATCATCGCGGTATCCGGGGATGCGCCGGCCGAAGCATTTTCGGCCGCCGATGCCGATGTGACGACAATCCTCGTTACCGGCAAAGCTGCCCCGGAGCTGGCCGGCGCCGGCTGCATCGCGAGCGAGCCGCAGGTGTGGACGGCGCTGGCCATCATCGTCGGCGTGGCGCCGGAGGCGCTGGGGGGCACGCAGTTGCTGGTGGATCAAAACGCCTGGCTACGCGCCCGGTGGCGCCCCGGTGACGCGCAGGATTGGAACGATCCCCGTGTGCTGTCGGCACTGCTCCGCAACATCGCCGCCCATCCGATCATCGCATCGTCCAGCGTCCACGCGCACCACCACTGACGCCGCGTTGCCTATCGACGATCCTGCACTCAGATGGGCTCGGATCCGGCGCAGCCGGGTCGCCTCGGCAATGCGGCACCATGAGCAAGAGAGTTCAGCCCTTCAAGTATGACGGCCGCGAAATTGCGCCACGCCTCCCGAGGATCCGTGGCCGGGGTTACAGTTTCGCGCGGCATTTTGACGACCTGCGTGATCGCCGCCGCGAGGCTTGCCGCGTCAGGCTCGCACAGCGTCGCGAGCGGGCTGCCCCCGAGCTGTTCGGGAAGCCCACCCACGCGTGTCGCTATCACGCGACGGCCCGTCGCAAGCGCGGTTGGAGCTATCCCGCTCTGGCTCGCCTCGCGGTATGGCAGCACCACGACATCGGCCCAGTTCAGCAGCCGGTTGATCTCGTCTTCCGGCACCCAGCGTTTTTCGACCTTGACGCCCGGCAGGTCCCGCAAGGCTGCCAGCGCCGCGCTCTCCGGCCCGTTACCCACGACCCGCACCTCGATATCCGGCGGCGGACCAATCGATCGCAGTGCTTCCGCCAGGAGATCGAGCCCTTTGTAAGCCCGCAAGCGGCCGAAATAGAGCAAACGCCGAGGCCCGCCATGCGCGCCTGGGGGCGTGACGGCACCGAAGCTGAGGGCAGGCAGCGAGGCAACGACAACCGGCATGCCGGCTCGCAGTGAGCCGTTCGCCCGCAGCTTTGCGGCAACATGCGTGGACAGCACAATCACCAGATCGGCACGACGAAGCAGCGCCCGTTGCGATGTGTGGAGCAGCGGAACTCGATCCCCGGGATGCGACTCGGCGTCGTGCACGATCACTGCGGCGGGAATACCGGCGCGATGCAACGCAATGACCATCAGCAGGTCGAGCGGGCCTGGCATGGCACACACGGCGAACCGAGGGTCCAGGCGGCGCAGTTGCCGGCTGAGTTGCATAATGGTCATCGGGCCCTGTATGAGCCGCCATGCCAGCCCGATCACGCCGCTATACGTTTGTACTGGCAGAGCGCAATTCGCAGCATCCGCGCCGTGCATCACTTCGGCGCCGGTCGAGAGTGACAATTGTGTTTCCACGCCGCCCAGCGCCGAAAGACCCCTCGATAGCGAAACCGCCAAACGCGGGCCGGCGCCAAATCGACCCCATTGCCAGACGATCACTCTCACGCTCGCGCGCCTGCTCCGCGCGCCCCGGCGGCCACAAGTGGTTCCAAGTTATGCTTCCGATACATGACGTGGTTGACATACTGTCGGCGCTGGTCCACGGCAACTCTTTGGGCCGTGCGGCTCGGGTACTCGCCGGTTTCAGGCCATGATTCCAGGGAACGGTCAGTCGAGGCACGACGCGATGAGGAATAATGGCATCTCGCCACTGCATAAGGCTTGGCGGCTTTTGCCGACCAACGCGCGGCGCCATCTGTACAGTTCTCTGACTGCGCTTGCCGCCCCCTCCATTGCCCGCGATCCGCCACTCCCACGTGGTGGCATTGCGGTGGTTGGCGAACTTTCCGCGAGCACTGGCCTCGGCGAGAGTGCCCGCCTGATGATCCAGGCCCTGACGAAACTTGGGATGAGGAACTGGGAGCTTGACGTCGGGCCTGCGTGGCAGCGAGCGGCGAGACTTCCCTTGCAGCGCCTGCAACTGCCGCACGGAGTGCCTCTCGTTGTGCACGCCAATGCACCGGTCCTGCCGGTTTCGCTGTTGCGACTGCCACGCGCGATGGTGCGCCAGCGTCGGATCGTCGGATATTGGCATTGGGAACTGTCGAGGCTGCCGCCTGAGTGGGTCACCGGCGCATCCTTCGTCCACGAGATCTGGGTCCCCTCCCGCTTCACCGCCGAAGCCGTGGAGCCGTTGCGCCCGGGTGCCGTCCGCGTGGTTCCCCACGCGGTCGCTGCGGTCCCTCCGTCGCCATCCGCGCTCGATCGCCAGTCGTTCGGTTTGCCTGATGATGCCGTGGTGGTGTTGGCTCCGTTCAATCTGGCGTCATCACTGGAGCGAAAGAACCCGCACGCGGCCATTGCGGCGTTCCAGGCCGCGTTCGGTCAGCGCCGCGATCGGATCCTGGTGCTGAAGGTCGGTCACGCCACGCACTTCCCGGCGGACTTCGACCGTATGGCGGAGGCGGCCAACGCGCCCAACATTCGTCTCGAGACGCGTGATTTGCCACGGGCCGACAATTACGCGCTGCTTGCCGCGGCGGACATCGTTCTGTCGCTGCATCGGAGCGAGGCGTTCGGCCTCAATCTGGCCGAGGCCATGCTGCTGGGCAAACCCGTGATCGCGACCGGCTGGTCCGGCAATATGGAATTCATGGATTCGGACAGCAGCGCCTTGGTGGGGTACAGGCTGATCCCTGCCCGCGATCCGCGCGGCACCTACGATATTCCCAACGCGGTGTGGGCGGACCCCGATCTGAGAGACGCCGTCGGGCATTTGCGGCGTCTGGCGGATGACGCTGCGGAGCGCAAGGCGCTGGGAGCACGGGCTCGCGAGGCAGCTCGACAGCGTCTCGGTCTGGGGCCATTTCGAACCGCCCTGACGGGTATTCTGGGCATGGGCGACCTCCGGGACCAGGCCAAGGAGCTTCAAATGGAGCGTCGGTGAGACGGTGAAGGACCCTTGCGTCTCGTTCCGGGTGAGCCAGTTGCAATTTGATGCAGGCAGAGGCATAGGCCGTGGACTTCGTCGGGGATTGACGAGGAATTCTGCCGGAACGTCAGTACAATCCAGAAACCAGAGAGTCCATGCATGCCGAGTTGTCTGATCACGGGGGTAACCGGCCAGGACGGCGCCTACCTCTCCCAGCTCTTGCTGCAAAAGGGTTACCGGGTGGTCGGGCTGGTACGCCGCTCCTCGTCCTCCGACGTCATCGGCGAGCGTCTGCGCTGGCTGGGCATCCTGAACGATGTCGAACTGGTCGACGGCAACCTCGCGGATCTGTCGAGCCTGATCCGCATCATGCAGACCTACAAGCCGGACGAGGTCTATAATCTGGCAGCGCAAAGTTTCGTCGCAGCGTCCTGGAACCAGCCGCTGCTGACCGGGCATGTCACCGCTCTCGGCGCTGTCAACGTTCTGGAGGCGACACGCATTGCATGGCCGCAGGCGCGGTTCTACCAGGCATCGTCATCCGAGATGTTCGGACGCATCCAGGAGGCGCGCCAGAGCGAGACCACCCCGTTTTATCCGCGTTCGCCCTATGCCGCCGCGAAGCTGTATGCGCACTGGATGACGGTGAACTACCGCGAGAGCTTTGGCCTGCACACCTCATCCGGAATCCTGTTCAATCACGAAAGCCCGTTGCGCGGGATAGAGTTCGTCACCCGCAAAATCACCGACGGGGTTGCCCGGATCAAGCTCGGACTGGCGCGCGAGCTGCATCTTGGCAATCTGGAGGCGAAACGCGACTGGGGGCATGCACAGGACTACGTCAGGGCGATGTGGTTGATGCTGCAGCAGCCGGAGCCGGACGACTATGTGGTGGCCACGGGACGCACGGTGTCGGTTCGGGAATTCTGCCGCATGGCGTTCAGCCAGGCCGGTCTGACCTACCAAGACCACGTCGTGACGGAGGATACGCTGATGCGTCCGGCCGAGGTGGACCTGCTACTCGGCAATTCCGCCAAGGCGCGCCACGTCCTGGGGTGGGAGCCCAAGATATCGCTCGAGGAGATGATAGCCGACATGGTTGAGGCCGACCTGGTCCGACACCGGAACCGGATGCAGACGTGCAGCGTCTGATTTCGCCAGCTTGACTAAAGACATCACATGGTTGCGCCACCGCGCCGAATCCTGATCACCGGGGCCACGGGATTTGTTGGTCGCCACCTGATGGCGTGCCTCGCGGAGGCCTACCCGGATGCGTCCGTGTTCACGCCGACGGTCGACGTACGCGATGCGGACGCCATTGCCGCCACGGTACGAGAGGCTGCGCCTGAGGCGTGCATCCATCTCGCCGCGGTGTCCTCCAACCGGGCGGCGGAGGAGCATGAGGAGCTGGCCTGGGAGGTCAACCTGCATGGGACCTTACGACTGGCCCGGGCGATCCTGCGCCATGCCCCTGGCTGCCGGATGCTGTTCGCGTCGAGCGCCGATGCCTATGGCGGGTCCTTCCGTGCCGGAACACCGGTTGATGAGGGCATGCCGTTGGCCCCAATGAGCGTGTATAGTGCAACAAAGGCCGCCGCCGATCTCGCGATCGGGAGCATGGCGGCGCAGGGGTTGCACTGCCTGCGACTCCGGCCGTTCAATCACACGGGACCTGGGCAGACCGCCCAGTTCGTGGTTCCGGCCTTTGCGCGTCAGATCGCACGCATAGAGGCTGGGCTGCAACCACCATTGATACAGGTTGGGAATATCGACACCTGGCGCGATTTTCTGGACGTGCGCGACGTCTGTATGGGCTACCTTGCCTGCATCGCCCAAGGAGACAGGCTGGCACCCGGCAGCATTCTGAACCTGGCTTCAGGCACGCCGCGGCGAATCGGCGATATCCTGACCGAGCTACAGGCGCTGGCCGGCATCGCATTGGAGGTTCGGACGGATCCCGCACGGGTGCGTGACAGTGACCTTCCCAGGGCCTGCGGTGATTCGAGTCGAGCGCGAGAGATGCTTGGCTGGGTGCCGGTCATACCGTGGGCACAAACATTGCATGATGTGCTCGATGATTGGCGCGTCCAAATCCGGTCCGAAGTAAAGGAGAGCTGAGACTTTGGCGGCAACGCTGTGGATCGATGTGGAGGACCTGTTCGAATACGCTCGCACCAATCGGCGCCCGAGCGGGATTCAGCGGCTCGCGTTCGAGATCTACCGGACCATGCAGGCGCAATACGCCGACACGGGGCTGGTACAGTTCGTTCGGCACGACAGCGTGCGCAACAGCTTCCGCGTGGTGCCCTGGCAGGACATAGCGGACTGTTCGAGCGTCTCACGGAACCCGAGATCGCGCCGCCTATCACTCCGCCAAGCGTTCTTGCACCTCACCCGCCGGCGCGTCGGTTGCCTCCGCAGGCTGGTACACCGGTTACCGCCTGCACTGCGCCTTGCCGTGATCGATCTCCTGTTGGCGCAGGCTGAGGCACTGCGTGCATGGTGTCAACTCGCCGAAGTGCTGTGGAAGGGCGGGCGGCGCAGGCTTCAACCTCCGGCAGTACCGCAGCCGCGCCCCGCAGGGGACCGCAAAACCACGACGCCCACGAATTCCAAGGAGGGCGACCATTCGTTTGCTGACCGTGCGGCGCGTGGCGACATACTCCTCGTCCTGGGCTCGCCCTGGTCGCATCCGGGCTATGCACAGTTGGTTCAGCGACAGCGTGAACGAGGCTTGCGGTTCGCCCTGCTGGTCTACGACCTCATTCCAATTCGGCGGCCCGAGTGGTGCGAGCGCGGCTTGGTGCGTTTGTTCAACGCGTGGTTCCAGGATGTGCTGCCGCTGTGCGACACGGTCTTCGCGATCTCTCAGGCCACCGCAGCCGACGTCGAAGCCTATGCGCGGGAGAGCGGCGTGGTCCTGCCGGGCCCTGTCAGAGCGATCCCGATCGGGACAGGGTTTTCCTGCGTGCCGCAGCCTCCCGCGGCAGCGCACAGCCGCCCACTGCCATCCCCGGCGAGTTATGTTCTCTTCGTATCCACCATCGAGGCTCGCAAGAACCACTCGCTCGCGTTTCGGGTGTGGCGTCGCCTACTGGAAGACCTGCCAGCGGACCGCGTACCGACACTGGTGTTCGCAGGACGCATTGGATGGTTGGTGGACGATTTGATCCGCCAGATCGCCAATACCAACCATCTCAACGGCAAGCTGGTCTTGATCGAGAATCCGACGGACGCTGAACTTACCACTTTGTATCGTGGCTGCCTGTTCACTCTTCTGCCGTCATTCCACGAAGGTTGGGGACTGCCAGTGACTGAGAGCCTCGCATTCGGGAAGCCGTGCATCATATCCAACCGGACGGCGCTCCCCGAAGCGGGAGGCCGGCTCGCTCGCAGCTTTGACCCGGACAATCTCCATGATGCCTATGAAGTGATCCGGCGGACGATCGAGGATCGCAGCGGGCTGACACAGTGGGAGGCCGAGGTGCGGCGCGACTTCAAACCGGTGCCCTGGTCCGCCACCGTGCAAGTCATCCTGGACGGGTTGTCCGATCCGTTTGACGGCTGCGCAGTTACCGCGGACATCACAGGCGCCGAGCGTGCGTCCGGGCGCATCTTGGCGGAGAACGCGGCGGCCGGGCGCTTGTGAGGCAGACATGGACCGCATTTGGGCGGTGTGATGTGTCGTCGGCCGCTCGACCTTGCTCTCCGTCCTCGGGCAGGCACAACTCGCACGCTTCCAGCGACACACGTGGCATTCTCTACGCCGCACGCCCGTACCCAAGCGGCAACGGGCGGCCTTGGATCAACTCGAGACGATATGGCCGGTCAGCGCAGCGGAGTTTGTGACGCCGGTGAACGTGATCCTGGTATTATCGGACAGCGTTATCGTCGTCGAACCGCCCGCAGTGGTCGCATTGGCAATAGCGGCACCTGCCGCTCCGCCGCCATAATTCACTAACAAGACCGTGTCGAGTGCGCTGAAGTCGCCGATGACGTGATTGGCATTGGGGCCGCCGTAGTTGCTCCAGAAGAAGAAATCGTTATGTCCGCCGCCGCCGACCAGTGTGTCGGCGCCTTCTCCGGCATTGATGAAATCGTTCCCCGCGCCACCGACCAGTAGATTGTGTCCATTTGGATCCAGCCCGCCATAAATGGTGTTTGTGGCTTTCGACAGACTTGCGTCAATCGTCTCGTTGCCATTGTGAGCACCGTAGAACAGCCCGCCCGTCGTGGTGTTGACATAAGTGAACGCTCCGCCCGCGGAACCGACCACCGACGTCAGGCCAGTACCACCGAACACGGTAGCGTTACCGGAGCCACCAACGAGCGTCGAAGGTCCGGTGCCACCGACAAAATTCAGCGGGCCTGCACCACCTCGGACAAACGAGCCTCCGGTCGCAGTGACAGCCGTGAAGCCTTGGCCTGCGCGGATCGTATCACCGCTACCGCTATCCAGGACGGAGAGGCCGGCCGCAAACCTGCCAACACTCCCGGATACCAGCGCGTCGCTGCCTCCCAGAGTGACGAAAGCGGCGGCCGTACCCGCGGCGATACTTGTCCCCGAACCGCTGTCAGTGACGTCGAGCTCGGCGGAGCCGCCAACCACTGACGCGTCGCTGCCGGATGTGGTCACACTCGTCTGACCGGAGCCGCCGAAGAGCGTATCGCCCGTGCCGGCATCGGAGATCGAGGTCGCCCCCTTTCCGGCGAACGCGAGGTCTTTGAACGCGCTATCCCCGAGCTGGAATGTCGCAATACCCTGGGCGGAAACGGTATCGTTCGAGCCGCTGACGAAAAGCAGGTTGTTGCCCGTCCCGGCCGATATGCTCTCGGCGTTGCCGGCGGCCGTGATAGTGTCGTTCTGATTGTTGCCGGCCAGTTTGTGGCCGGCACCGGTCAGCGTAACCATTGCGTTGCCGGCGCCTTCAGACAGCGTAATCACCGCGTTGTCGACGCCTCCTGCCGAGGGGAGGGTGGTAACGCGGTCCACGACCGTCACCTGCGACCCGCCGCCCCAGATGCTGGTGTTGGGCGAGCCGAAAATTGTGACCGGCGCGGTGTTGTCCAGGACGACAAGATAGTCCGGTGAACCCGCGGAGCCGGCGGGGATGGAGTAAACACCGCCGCTGGTGATCGTCAGCTCGTTGATGCCGCCGGTCACCGAGTTCGGCGGCGGATCCGGGACCGTGTTGCCAGGTCCCGGCACGGTAACGTTCAGGCCGCCCGCCGCGCTCGCCGCAGCGATCGCATTGGCAATCTGCTGTGCAATCAATAAATTATTGGTATTACCGAACGCCTGGGTGACCGTCGACTTGTTGGGGCCGGGGACCGTTACCGATTTCAGACATCTTGTTCTCCGTCCGCGCACACCAGACAGCCCTGAAAGCCCGGCCACCGGAGTGTATTTTCTGATGACTGAATGAAGCCCGAAATTACTAATAAGCCGTAAAGACCATGCGGGAGTGCCGGATGAATACTTAAGCCACGAGAATAAAACTGAGTTATCTATAGAGATAACGGCGGATAAATCCGCGGCGCCACGACCCGGTTCGCGCCGCCTGGCTGCCCAAGGTCGATGAACATCCGTGCCATCGCCTCCGCCGATACCGGCCCGGATTCGACGGTATCAATCCGTGGTCAGATCGCAGGGGGCGCCGTGCTGCCTCGGATGATCAGTTCCGCATCCATCGGAGACGGGCATTCCGCGGCGCCGGTCTCCAGATAGCCGATGATGTATCGGGCTATCTCCTCGCCCATGCGCCGACTTGGCACCCTGATCGTCGTCAAGGGCGGATCGAGGTGCGCAGACATATCGGTGTCGTCGAAACCGACGATGCTCAGGTCCCGGGGGATCATCAGATCGAGCTGTTTCGCTTCGATCATGGCGCCGGTCGCGATGTAGTCGTTTGTGCACACCAAAGCCGTCGGGCGCGATTGCCCATCGGCGAGGATCTTGCGCATGCCATCGCGGCCGCTGGCGATGTGCCGGCTGTCCACCCGGACGAAATGCTGCGGCCTTATGGCGATGCCACGGCGCGCCAACGCGTCGCGGACGCCTTCGACGCGCTGCTGGATCCGGTCGTTGCCCTTGCTCTCATGCGCCACCATGCCAAAGTCCCGGTGGCCTAGCTCGAGCAGGTGCTCGGCCAGCTTGACCGCCGCGGCGTAGTTGTCGAACCCGATGCAGGTGTGCGTCTTGTCGCGGCCACTCGTGTAGGTGACGACATACGGCACGTTCTGCGACCTCAGGAGCTCGAACAATCCGTCCGGCTGCGCCTCGCCGACCAGCACGAGGCATTCGATCCCTTGTTCGACCAGCTTGCGCGCCTGCTGCAGACGCAACTCCTCGGATACGTCGATGCAGCAAAGAATCAAGGTGTAGCGGGCCGCGCCGAGGTCGTGTTGGAGCGCTTCGATGAGGATGGCAAAGTTCTGATGGCTGAGCGTGGGGATCATCACCCCGATCGTTCGGGTGCGGAGCGAGGCCAATGCCTTGGCCACCCCGTTCGGCACCCAGTTCAAAGCCTGCGCCGCCCGGGCGATACGGTCGCGAAGCTCGGGCGATACGAGGTTGGGGGTGTTCAGGGCACGGGATACCGAAGCAGTCGATACGCCGGCCTGCCGCGCGACGTCCTCCAGCCTGACCGGTGCCCCGCCGGAACGGCGCGGCCGCCGGCGCGCGCCGACTACGGCCTCGGTGCGTTCAGCGCTGACCACGCCCCCTCGCGTTCCATCCCCGCTAGACGGAGATCACGACGTAGTCCTGTTCCACCGTCACCGGCACCGTCTCCGCCTCGAACGGCCCTTTGGCCAGCGTCGCGCCGGGTTCCACCTCGACCGCATAGGTGCGGGCGTGCACGCTGTCGGGATCGCACCAAGACTGCCCGGTGCGGATATCGAACTCCCAGCAATGCCACGGGCAGCGCAGCATCTCGCCCTGCCGCGTCAGCCGGTATTCGCCGGGCGCCGGCGACTCCAGCCGGCTCAGCAACGCGCCGCGGCATAGTTGCGCGCCTTGGTGCGGGCAGCGGTTGATGATCGCGAAGAACTCATCGTTCACATGGAAGACGCCGATCTCGCGCCCCTTCACTGTCACGATCTTGCACGTGCCCGGCGCGATCTCATCCACCGTGGCCACGATGTGCCGGCTCATGGTCTGTCCAAACCGTAGAGAGAGAGCGCGTTGTCGCGATAGATCTTGTGCCGCCATTCCTCGGGCAGCGGAACCTTGAACGCGTAGCGCGGGTCGTCCTGGTCCCAGTGCGGATAGTCCGTCGAGAACATGACCCGATCGACGCCGATCCTCTGCCGCCGCGTAGATCGGCCAATGCTGCCGCCTGCCCAAGGGCAATTCGGTCATGGCGAGCATCAGCACCTGCACGAACCGCGTGTCGGCGGCACGACGCTCGATTTCGGCGACCGCCAGTTCCGGGCTGTGTACCGGCACGACGATCGACGCCCGCAGACGCGGATCGCGATCGAGCCACTCGGCAGCGATCCAGTCATTGATCGCGCGACACAGCGCGGCAGACAGATCCTCGCTGAACATGATCTGCGACCCGTGCAGCACATTGCATATGGCGAAGCGCGGCTGGAAAGACTCCAGCACGTGATCGCGCAACTGCTCGAATTGCGAACCGGGCAAGCCCTTCGAAGGGCGCCAATCGGGTCGGCAATTGAGCGGCGCGTTCGGCGGGTAGGCGCTGAGCTCCAGATTGTCGCCATCGATGCCGCGGCGGATCACGTGCTCGCGCCAGTAGTCATCCAGATAGGGCACGAGGGTGCGTGTGCTGGGCACCGCCAGGTGAACGTCGCAATCGATGGGTTGCGTTACCACAAGGTTCACCGCCTATGCTGCTTTCGGGCTGTTGGATCGTCGCGCTTGCGCCGCACTTGGTAAGCGATTACAGAGATCCTGTCCAGGCCAGCCATCGGCGCCGCTTCGCATGATGTAATCGTTTACTGCGCCTACTGGGTACAGCGATTTGGCGGAACACGCACGATCGGCTCTACTGGGACCAAGCCTCGCCACACCCTCCGCTATAGATCGAAGGAAGAACCGGATCATGCGTCACAACCGCCTGCGCGCGCTGCTCACGGCCGGTGAGCCATCTATCGGCACCCATCTCCTGTCGAGCTGGCCGACCCTCGTGGAGCTCGTCGGCGATGCCGGCAATTACGACTACGTCGAGTTCACCGCGGAATATGCGCCGTTCCACATGCACGATCTGGACAACCTCGGCCGCGCGCTCGAGTTGAAGGACCTCGGCGGCATGATCAAGATCGAGCAAACCCAGTGGACCCATCAGGCGATGCGGGCGATCGGCTCCGGCTTTCAGGCCGTTCTGTTCGCCGACCTGCGCACCGTAGCCGACGCGGAGGCGTGCGTGGCGGCGGTGCGCGCAGAGACGCCAGGGACCGGCGGCCGTCTCGGCGTCGGCATGCGGCGTGACGTCGGCACCGTGCGCGAAGGCGGCTCGCCCGCTTACGTGGAGGCGCTGAACGAGGTGGTAATCGCGGTGATGGTCGAAAAGCGGGAATGCGTCGAGGACCTCGATGCGATCCTGTCGGTCAAGGGCCTCGACATGGTGCAGTTCGGCGCGTCGGACTATTCGATGAGTCTCGGCCTGACCGGCCAGCGCAACCACCCCGACGTGCTGAAGGCCGAGCGGAAGACCATCGAGACCGCGTTCAGGAAGGGCCTGCATCCGCGGGTGGAACTCGCCGATATCAAACAGGCGGCGCCGTACCTGGAAATGGGCGTGAAGCACTTCTGCATCGGCTGGGATGTCCGCGTCCTGCATGACTGGTGGCGGGTGAACGGTGCGGGCATGCGCGCCATGCTGAGCGGTGAGCCGTCCGCGGGCACAGCGTCGCAGCCCAGGCAGGCGGTCGGAACCTATTAGCCTATGGCCAAGCCGGTCCTGCTGATCACGCGTCGCATCCCTCCGGCCGTCGAGGCCCGCGCGGCGGCCGAATTTGATGCACGGCTGACGACATCCGATGTGCCGATGGCGGACGTGGCAATGCAGGCCGCGGGCGCCGATGCCATATTGACCTGTCCGGGCGACACCTTCGACGCAGCCCTGATCGCCGCGCTGCCTGCCAGCGTGAAGGTCATTGCGACATTCAGCGTCGGCTACGACCACATCGACGTCGCCAGCGCCGCGGCACGTGGCATCGCCGTGTGTAACACGCCCGATGTCCTGAGCGTCGCGACAGCCGAGACCGCCTTGCTGCTGATCCTTGCCGCGGCGCGGCGCGCCGGTGAAGGCGAGCGCCTGATCCGGTCCGGACGCTGGCAAGGCTGGGCTCCGACACAGTTGCTCGGCGTCAGTGTGGTCGACCGGCGGCTGGGCATTTTCGGGATGGGCCGCATCGGCCGCGAACTGGCGCGGCTGGCGCGCGGCATCGGCATGACGATCCACTACCGGGACGTGACACGGCTGCCGCCCGCGCAGGAGGATGGTGCAATCTTCCACGACACCGATGCGAGCTTCCTGGCGGCCTGCGATATTCTCAGCCTGAACGCGCCAGGCGGCGGGGCGACATACCACTGGTTGAACGCAGCCCGCATCGCACTCCTGCCGCGTGGGGCGGTGGTGGTGAATGCCGCGCGTGGCACACTGGTCGACGATACGGCTCTGATTGCTGCCCTGCGGAGCGGACAGGTCGGCTTTGCCGGCCTCGACGTGTTCGAGGGAGAGCCGAAGCTGAATCCCGGATATCTCGCGTTGGAAAATGTGGTGCTGCTGCCGCATCTCGGAAGTGCGACGGTCGCGACGAGAGACGCGATGGGCTTCCTCGCGCTCGACGGGATCGCCGCCACGCTGGCCGGGCGGACACCGAGTAATATTGTGACGCCGTAGTCGATCCCTCGGCCTCGTCTGGTAAACGGTTACTGGCACGCGAAAAATTTGCGGCCCAAACGCGATGACCCTGCGGAATCGGCTTTGGCGATGAATCGCATCGCCGGAGGCAACCCGCTGACCGCCATGCATCAGCGTTGCCAGTATCGTCCGCTGACCCGTTACAGCCGGGCCTCGCTGGACGGATCGAACAGCGAGACATGATCCGACAGCAGTGCCAGACGAACGCGCCCGCTGATACCCCGCGCGACCTGGGGAACAAGCCTGGCCGACAGCCGATGTTCGCCAAACTGAAACCAGCCGAGCGTATCGGCGCCCATCGGTTCCATGAACAACGCCTCGGCGTCCATGGTGCGCTCCGGCGGGTCGTCCCCTGCAAGCACGACGTGTTCCGGCCGAATACCGACCACCACCTCCTGCCCTACGGCGGGAGAAGTGCGGAACCGATACCCATCGAGGGCCAGCCGGGCCGATTCCGACCTCGACGGCGGGCGCATTTCCCGGCAGCAGCCGTCCGCGCATGAAGTTCATGGCCGGTGATCCGACAAAGCTGGCGACGAACAACGTGGCCGGCTCCTCATAGAGATCATCCGGAGCAGCATATTGTTCGATCCGGCCCGCGCGCATGACCGCGATGCGCGTCGCCAAAGTCATCGCCTCGATCTGGTCGTGCGTCACATAGACGATGGTGGCGCCGAGTTCCTTGTGCAGACGCTTGAGTTCGACGCGCATCTCCGTCCGCAGCTTTGCATCGAGGTTGGAGAGCGGTTCATCGAACAGAAACACCTTGGCGTGCTGCACCAATGCGCGCCCGATGGCGACGCGCTGGCGCTGACCGCCGGAAAGCTGCGACGGCTTGCGATCGAGCAGTTCGTCGATTTGTAGCAGCCTGGCGGCCCAATCGACCCGGCGTGCCACCTCCTGTCGCGGCACCGACCTCACGCGCAATCCGAACGACAGGTTCTTGCGCACCGACATCGTCGGATACAAGGCGTAGGACTGAAACACCATCGCGATGCCGCGCTTGCTGGGTTCGCGATGGGTCACATCGGAGCCGTCGATCTTGATGATGCCGGAGTCTGTGTCCTCCAGACCGGCGATGGCGTTCAACAGGGTGGACTTGCCGCAACCGGACGGGCCGAGCAGCACGGTGAAGTCGCCTGCCTCGATTGGCAGATCAATATCCTTGAGGACCCGGAGCTGGCCGAACGATTTGGACAGCCCGGAAATCGAGACAGCAGACATATCAGCCCTTTACCGCCCCGGCGGTGATGCCGCGCACGAAGTAGCGTCCCGAGATGAAATAGATGAGCAATGGCGGCAGCGCCGTCAGCAGCGCCGCCGCGGTGTTCACGTTGTATTCGATCACGCCCGTCGAAGTCGTCGCGATGGCGTTAAGCTGAACCGTCATCGGCATATTGTCGCGGCCTGCAAAGATCAGACCCAGCAGGTAATCGTTCCATATTCCTGTGGTCTGGAGAATGGTCGCGACGATGAGGATATTCACCGACATCGGCAGCATCACGAAGGCGAAGATACGCCAAAACCCAGCGCCATCGATGCGCGCGGCCTTCACCAGTTCCTCTGGGAGGCCTGCGTAGAAATTGCGGAACAGCAGCGACATGACCGGCAGGCCGAACACGATGTGCACGGCGATGATGCACGGCAGCGAGCTGTAGATGCCGATCGTGCTGAACGTCTTCACCAGCGGATACAGGATCACCTGGTAGGGAATGAAGGCGCAGAACAGCAACAGCAGCATGATGATGTTCGCGCCGCGGATCCGCCAATGCGACAGTGCGTAGCCGGTGACCGAGCCTGCCATCACCGAGATGATGACGCTGGGGATCAGGATGCGGACGGAGTTCCAGAAGCCGACGCGGACGCCGCCGCAGTTCAGTCCCGTGCATGCGGAAGACCAGGCCTTGATCCAGGGCGCGATACCCGGCGCCGACGGCAGCGTAAAGATCGAAAAGCTCCGCACCTCGTCGGATGACTTGAGCGAGGTTGCGATCACCACCAACAGGGGGATGGAAAAGAACAGGCAGATCCAGACGAGCAGCGTGTAGAGACCGATGCGGCCGATGCGGGCATTCTGGCGTGCCGTCGTCATCGGTTCTTCCGTGTCAGCTCGAAATACAGATAAGGAGAGACGATGGCGAGCACCGATCCCAGCATGACGGTCGCCGCTGCGGATGCCTGACCGATATTTGCGCGCTCGAACTCGAAATCCACCACGAACTTTCCAGGCAGGTCCGAAGAGAAGCCTGGGCCGCCATTGGTCATCGCGACGACGAGATCGTAGCTCTTGACCACGGCAATCGCGATCAGCACGACGCAAGTGACGACCAGCGGGCGCAGCATCGGTAGGATGATGCTGACATAGGTGCGCCAGGCCGGGATGCCTTCGATACGCGCCGCTCGCCAGATTTCGCGATCCACGCCACGCAGCCCTGCCAGCATGATGGCCATGATCAACCCCGACTGGTGCCAGATACCCGCAAACACCAGAGTGTAAATCGCACGGTCCGGCTGCGTGATCCAATCAAACACGAAGTCGGTCCAGCCGAGATCGCGGACCAGATGCTGAAATCCGATCGTCGGGCTCAACACCCACTGCCAAGTCAGGCCAGTCACGATGAACGAAATCGACAGCGGGTACAACATGATCGTGCGGAAGATGCCTTCGAAGCGAACCGCCCTATCGAGCAGGATGGCAAGCAGAATGCCCAGGCCAAGGGTGCCGACGATGTCCAGCGCGCCGAACAGGAACATATTGCCATAGGCGACCTGCCAGCGCGGCGTCGCGAACAGGCGTTCATATTGCGCCGCCCCGGCGAACTTGTACACCGGCAGCAGGAACGACCGCGTCATCGATATGTAGACGGTCCAGATGACGCTGGCGTAGTAGCAGCACAGCATCACCAGAATCGTCGGCGCCAGCGCCAGCTTGGCCGCTAGACTGCGGGCGCGGTAGGCACGCCCGATCCTCGGACCAACCGAGACACTCACTCCAGCATCCAAACGCGCTGCCGTCGCATCCACGTTCACAGGCAGCCGCGCCGACATTGGCTCAGTGACCCGCAGCCGCCATAATCGTGGAGAGCTGCTTGGCAGCGTCGGCGGGCGCCATCGATGGGCTGCTCCAGTAATTGCCCAGGAGATCTTCTATCTGCCCCTGCGTATCCGGGCTGAAGGCCAGGGCGAAGTTCGGCAACTGGTTCGCGGCCCCGCCCGCCATCACCTTCTGGCCAAGCTGCGCGCAAGCGTCCAGTTCGGCCACGTTGCGTCGAGACGCGCCGGCAATGCGCCTTTGAACGCATTGAATTCCGTCTGCACGGCCGGGTCCATCATCAGGGTCGCCAGCTTTTCCTGAGCCGCCTTCTGATCCGGGTTGTCGTTGACCGGGAATACGAAGACATCCACCGTCATGACGTAAGCGTCCTGGTTTCCCGGTGCCATCTGGCAACCGAAATCCTTCCCAACCGTCTTGTTGGCGGCTGCGAAATCGCCCTTGGCCCAGTCGCCGAGTACCATCAGTGCCGCCTTGTCGGTTTCCACCAGCGCCAGCGAGTCGTTCCATTTTCGGTTCGGGCTGCCGGCATCTACGTATTGCCGAACCTGGCCCATGATATCGAACACATGTCGGATGCCGTCGCTGCCGGCGGCCTTCGCATCGTGGTCGACGAACACCTTGCGGTACAGATCCTTGCCGCCAGCGCCTGCCAGGATAGCCTCGAACAGCCAATCGAGCTGCTGAGCGTTGGCCCCGAACGCGATCGGTATGTAACCGGCGGCCTTGATCTTCGGTGCATCGGCCAGGAATTCGTCCCACGTCTTAGGCGGCTGCATCTTCAGGTCGTCGAACACCTTGATGCTGTAGAATTGGTAGTTCGCGCCGTGGATGTTCACCGGGACAGCGATGACGTGCCCATCGTAGGTCATGTTCTTGACCAGCAACGGAGGCAGATTGGCCAGCCAGTTCCCTTTCTTGGCGTAGTCATCGAGCGAGGTCAGCACGCCCTGCTCCGCCAACTGGCGAACCGCGACGCCGATATTCCATTGCATCGCCGTCGGAGGATTGCCGCCGGCGATGCGGTTCAGGGCTGCCGCGTGTTCCGCCTGCGGCCCGACAGACGCGTCATCCACCCAGGTGCCGCCGCGCTTGTCGTATTCCTTCGCGAACACGGCGACGGCACGGGATTCGCCGCCGCTGGTCCACCAATGCATGACATCCGCCTTCTGCGCGGCGGCTTCTCCTGCGTGCAGGAATATCCCTGCCAGTGCGGTGGTCATCGCCAAAGACTTCAGCATCGGTTCCTCCCCATTTGGCGGCGGGCTTGATGTTAGCGGTTACATCGAGAGTTCCGTGTCCGCTCAGGACTGTCAAGCGGAGCCATAGCCTGGCCTACCGCACGTCGCACAGCATGGCGTCCGCGATCTTTTCGGCGACCATCATTGTCGGGAAGTTGGTGTTGGCACAGGGCACGACGGGAAAGATCGAGGCATCGACCACGCGCAGTCCGTGTACGCCGCGGACGCGTCCCGCCTGGTCCGTCACCGCCATCGGATCGTCCTCGGCGCCCATTCGACAGGAGCAGGAGCAATGCCACACGCCAACCGTCGCGTGCCTGATGTAGCTCTCCAGGGCCTCGTCATCCTGTAGCGCCTTGACCAGTCCGGCGGATTCCATGATGAAACCGCGGATGATGAGCTGGCGCAGGAACGCTGGGCCATCCATCAGCGTCGCGCCGATGCGGGTGATGATCCTGTTCTTCGTGTTGTAGCTACCGACCCGACGGATCTTGTCAGTGAAACTGGCCGGGAATGGGTCGGAGGTGACAGCTTTCAGGGGTGGCAGTTCATGCAACGCGGCGATCTGCCGAAAGCCGCGCGCCAGCCTCATCAGGTCACGGTGGTCGGACAGCAGGTTGAAGTCCACCACGGGCTCTTGCCGCCAGTCGGCGGTGGAGAGACGGACTTGACCGGTTTCCGAGAAGGTCTTGTTGACCCACAGTGTGATGACCGCGATCCGATCCCCGATCGCGTGCCACGCGGACTTGTTCGATACCGTGAGGGCCATGTCGCCGGCGGGTGCTCCGTCGACGCCGGAAGAGAAGCGCATGCCAAGGTGCAGCGAACGCTTGCTGTAGGGGTTCTTGCGCGCTCCAGGCTTGAGATATGACGCGACGGAAATCGACGGATGGTCCATCAGCCTCTGGCCGACGCCGGGACGGTTTGCCCGCACCGGAATGCCGATGTCGCGCAGATGTCCAACCGGCCCGACGCCGGCCCGCAACAGCACCGCCGGCGAGTGAATCGCACCGCAGCACAGGATCACCTCATTGGCGAGGAACTCCATTTCCTCCTGGCCGACCAGCGCGCGGATTCCAACGCAGCGAGTGTCCTCGAACAGAAGTTCGCTCACCCGGGTCCCGGTCAAGACCGTCAGGTTGTCGCGCTGCCTGACTGTCGCGCCGAGGTAGCCGACCGCGGCCGATACGCGCCTGTCGTACAGATTCGACATGGCGAGGGGATAGTAGCCATCCTGAAACTCGCCGTTCTGGTCAGGCACGTAGCGATATCCGGCCAGCTTGAACGCTTCGGCAACGGCCTTGGCATAGTCCGACCAGTTGTCCGGAAAGACACGGCGCACCGGGATGCGGCCGTCGGATCCGTGCAGCGGACCCTCGAAATCGATATCGCGCTCAACCTTCTTGAAATACGGCAGCACGGTATCCCATCGCCAGCCGGCGGCGCCCCGCCGCTCCCATTCATCGTAATCGGCTGAAGAGCCGCGGTTGGCGAGCTGTCCGTTGATGGAAGACCCGCCGCCAAGGACGCGCGCCTGCTCATACCTCAACTGCCGCGGGCGCGGGGCATCCGGATCGTTGTGCGGTATCGCCTCGGTGGTGACGCGCAACTCGCTCCACAGAAAGCGCGGGTCGCGCGATGCGTAGCCGGAGCGGCTGTCGAGGATCGGCTCCGGGACGCGGCCATCCGGCGTGTCCTCGCCCGCTTCGCACAGCAACACCTGGTTCGCGCTGCGTGCCGACAGACGGCTGGCAAGGATCGATCCGGCCGAACCGCCGCCCACGATAATGTAGTCGTATGTCTGGTGCATTGGCCTTGCCCGCGTTTGCAATACAGCAATTGCGCAATCAGCCAGGTGACGCACGCGACAGGCGCGACATCGCGAACCGCATTGTCCCAGTGCGCGCGAGCCGGGTTGTGGCTGGGGCAATCTCCACGTCGATCTCCAAAATCTGTCGGCACGGCTGATAGTAACCGCTTACAAGGCTGTCAATGTTAGGTCGAGAACCATGTGCGGCCGGAGAAGCCGGCTTCCGCGAGGATGGCAAGCTGCTTGCCGCTGATATTTATGTCGTTCAGGAGAACGGCGGACCGTTACGGGCCGGGAATTTGCCAGCCGATCCAGTCGCAGAATGCCTGGCCCATTACCAGGTCCAGGTCGGCGCCATGCAACCAGGGCAGTTCCTCGGTGAACAGTGTCACGCACTGGTGCCACGTACAATGCATACGGGTGATGTCGGTGCCCCAGAACATGCGTCGTGGGCCGAACGCGTCGAACACACGATGCAACGGGTCGTGTATGCTGCGGAACGGATATGGGTCCAGTGCATAGCCGGGCTGACCGGTCGCCTTTACCGCCACGTTCGGATGCCTCGCCAATGCCAGCAATTGCGGCAGGTTTCGATAGGCGGCGTCCGCTCCCTCTGTCGCGCGCGGCACTCCCATGTGATCGATGCTGATCTTCAGTCCGGGATGACGCTCCGCGATCTCGCCAACCCGCGGCAGGAACGCCGATGCCTGAAGAGAAACCGGAATGTTCAGGCGTTCGGCCACCGGCCACAGCCAGTCCAGCGTGCCATCGTCCGGCCAGGACTGCGACCGCGGATCAGAGAAGTAGAACCGCAGTCCCTTCATCCCGGGCCGGCTTTTCCAGGTATTGATGGCAGCGCGCTGATCTGCCTGATCCAGGTAGAACCAACCCATGATGGCGAAGCGATCGGGGTGAGCGCGTGCCGCTTCGACGGCGAGCTCGTTCGAGTCAGGGTCCCACATCACCGGATGGATCACCGCGCGATCGACGCCGGCGACGTCCATGGCCGCCAGTGCTTCCTCCTTCAGATAGGGCGTTTGGCGATGATGGGCGGATGGTGTGCCCTTGGCCCAGAGGTGGATCTGTGCGTCAGCAATCATCATGGCGGCTGGCTTTCGTTGGACGATGGAGAACGATGCCTCCAGCGTGCGCCGTTGGCTAGAGCGTGATGACCGGAGGCGGAATCGCCGGAGGGCTGAATCACGCGATCAAACGGAGAGATAGCGCGGGGGCGTTGCCTTCAACCGCCGCGATCGAGGTTCCTTCAGCAAGGCGTCCCAGCGCATCTTGGATCTTCCGATCGATCTCGATCGCCTCGCGCAAAGGACGTGCGCGCGTCGCATAGCTGCGCGCTCCCGGAATGCGGATCTCCTGTACCCCGGACTGCCGCGGTGTGGCCTTGATCGCGCCGATCCGCCGGCTGACTTCGCGCGCCCTGGTGCGCTGTTACGGCGGCCGCAACCGTCATGCACATGCGGTCTTTGCTGGTCCCCTCGGTCATCATCAAACCCTCGACTTTGCCGGCCAGCGCGCCGCGGGATCGCAACGCTTGTCCATGCGCCGCTCAAGGCTGCATAGGCGGCCGCGCGACATGGTGCCACTATACGGCGCAACATCAAGCGACGAGGAAACGAGATGGCGATGCGCATTCTCTGGCCAAACCTTCCGGCCGAATTCGAGCAGGTCGCCCGCGATGCGATCGGCGCAGGCTTCGAGACCGATTTCCGCGCCAATGCCGCGGACGTGACGGACGAACAATGGGCCAATGCCGATGCCATCGTAGGCTCGTGCCCACCCCAATACATCGACAAGTTGGGCAAGTGCCGCATCTTCGTGAAGTACGGGGTTGGCTACGACGATGTTGATATCGAGCGCTTCGGCAAGCTGGGCATCCCCGTCTGCAACACGCCCGACTACGGCACGCGGGAGGTCGCCGACCATGCGATCGCGCTGATGATGACGCTGGCCAAGAGCATCGCCTATCACGACCAGGAACTCCGGGGCGATCTCCGGGCCAACTGGCGCCCCGCGCACAACCCGTTCGGCCGGCGGCTGTCGGTCTGCACCTTCGGCGTCGTCGGCATGGGCCGAATCGGCACGGCGGCGGCCCGTCGCGCCAAGGCGTTCGACATGGACGTCGTGTTCTACGACCCCTATCAACCGAACGGCTATCAGTTCGCGATTGGCGTCCGCCGCGCCGACACCCTGGCCGAGCTGATGGGCCAATGCGATTTCGTCAGCATCCACGCGCCACTTACAGGGGAGACGCGCAACCTGATCGGGCCCGAAGCCTTTGCCGCGGCCAAGCGCGGGATGATCCTGATCAACACCGCACGTGGGCCGATCGTCGATATCGACGCGCTGTATGACGCCATGAAGGATGGCACCGTGCTCGCCGCCGGGCTCGACGTTCTGCCGCAGGAGCCGGCCAACCCACAGTCGCGCCTCATCGCCGCCTGGCAGCGCAACGAGGACTGGATCCGCCACCGCCTGGTGCTGACGCCGCACTCGGCGTTCTATACGCCCGAGAGCATGCGCGACAATCGCGCCTTCGCCTCGCGCACGGCAGCGCGGTATCTACGCGACGGGCGGCTCGAGAACTGCGTCAACAAGCAATTCCTTGTCGCGCGCGGCTGAGTGGTAGGAACCATGACCTGGTAGGACAATGGCCCACAACATGGTCGAGCGTTACGCCGTGCCCGCAGCCGTCAAGGCCGCTTCACGCCGGCTCCGACGGAGGCCTGCGGCTTGCACAACGAGGGTTTGATGCCGTCACTCGAAGTCGATTGCTTGCGCCTTATCACCGAGGCTGCCGTTCCCGGAATGGCAGCGGCCATCATTCGGGCAGGCCATCTCGATAGGTACGTCTGTTGTGGGACACGAGGCGCACAGTTGCTCGCCCCTGTCGATGAACACACCGTTTTTGACGCCGCCTCATTGAGCAAACCGGTGTTCGCTCATGCCGTCTTGCAACTTGCGGATCAGGGTCATCTATCGCTCGACTCTCCACTTGGCGATTATCTCCCGACCTATGTCCCTGCCGACAGTCGGGTATCCTCGATCACACCGAAGCATGTCCTCAGCCATAGCGCAGGCCTGCCGAATTGGCGCAACGCCGATACCCCGCTGAAGACCTATTTTCAACCTGGCGAGCGATTTAGCTACTCTGGCGAAGGTTTCCTCTACCTCCAGAAGGCCGTCGAGGCCATCACGAGGGAGAAGCTTCATACCCTGATCGAACGGCTGGTCTTTCAACCATTTGGGATGACTCGATCGAGCTTTATCTGGGATTGGCGCTTTGACCTGAATTGGGCCTATCCGCACGATGCCTTCGGCCGACCGGCCCTTGGCGGCAAGCCCGGTGAAGGCAACGCGGCGTGGTCCCTCCAAACAACAACCGCCGATTTCGGCCGCTTCTTGCTGGGCGTATTGGACGGTTCGCGATTGCAGCCGGAAACCGCGCAGCGATGGCTTCAACCCCACGTCGATGTTCGACATCCTGGCATCCAATGCCTTACGGCGGGCGATAGTGACGTTGCAACCGGCGTCGCCTGGGGCCTGGGCTGGGGCTTGGAGCCGACCTTGGGCACCTTTTTCCATTGGGGCGACAATGGTCCCTTTACGGCATTCGCGCTTGGCTCGATGCAGAGCCGCGAGGCGCTGGTCGTCTTCGCGAACGGTGCGTCAGGGCTTTCGATCATGCCTGATCTTGTAGCCTCCGTCATGCCCGGCGATCGCCCATCACTGGCATGGTTGGATTATGTGCAGCACAATGCCCCGGTTCGTCGCTTGCTGCGCGCCGCTCGCGCACACGGTGTCGTCGCCGTATGGCCAGAAATGAGCAGCACAAATCTTGACGCGGCCGAGTTGCTGTGGATCGCTCAGGGCTTGAATGCAGCAGGTCGCGATGCAGACAGCCTCTGGCTACGGGCACGCATCGCAGAACGCTCGTCTTGACAGCGATCCGCAGAACTCTCAATCGGAAAACCATCTGCCAGACAGCTCGCGGTTAAGGCACATGCAGGACAAGGTTGACGTTCTCATCATCGGCTCAGGCGCTTCGGGTGCCGCGGTCGCCTGGAGCCTTGCCGAGACACGGATGAAGATCCTGTGCCTCGAGCAGGGCGACTGGATGAAGCAATCCGACTATCCGACCAACGGGCGGGACTACGAGGCGCGGGTGTTCAGCGACTACGCCACCAGCCCAAACATCCGCAAGCGTCCGAGTGACTATCCGATCAACGACGACAACTCACCCATCAAGGTGGTGAACTTCAATGCGGTCGGCGGCTCGACCGTGATGTACACAGCGCATTACCCGCGCCTGCATCCCTCGGACTTCCGCGTCCGCACGCTGGACGGCGTGGCCGACGATTGGCCCATCGATTACCCGACGCTGGAGCCGTTCTTCACCGAAAACGATCGCATGACGGGCGTCTCGGGCCTCGCCGGCGATCCCGCCTATCCGGCGCACGAGCCGCCGATGCCGCCTCTGCCGCTGGGCAAGTCTGGCACCAAGATCGCACAGACGATGAACAAGCTCGGCTGGCATTGGTGGCCGTCCGACAGTGCGATCGCAACCACCGAGTACGACGGCCGCGCACCGTGCATCAATCTCGGCCACTGCACGCCGGCCTGCGCCCAAGGGGCGAAGGCGAGCACCGACATCACCTACTGGCCGCATGCCATCCGCGCCGGTGTCGAGCTTCGCACCAATTGCCGCGTACGCGAGATCACCACCGGTGACGACGGCATGGCGACCGGCGTGGTGTATTATGACAGCGATGGCATCGAGCAGTTCCAACCAGCAGAGGTCGTCATCCTCGCCTGCAACGGTGTCGGTACACCTCGGCTGCTGCTGAACTCCGTGTCCGCTCGCTTTCCCAACGGGTTGGCAAATTCCAGTGGGCTCCTGGGGAAGAACCTGATGTTCCATCCCTGGGCGATCGTCCACGGCTATGTCGATGAACCGATGGACGGGCATCGCGGGCCGCCGCTCTGCCTGTGGAGCCAGGAGTTCTACGAGACCGATCGCTCCCGTGGCTTCGTGCGCGGCTACAATTTCCAGTTCAACCGCACCGTCGGGATCGGCACCGAGGCAGTCACCATGGAGGCCAACGGACTGGTGCCCTGGGGCGCTGGGCACCACGACGCCTTCCGTGGTCTCGTCGGCCATCGCATGTCGGTCGGCATCTGCACCGAGGACCTGCCCGAGGAGCACAACCGGGTGACTCTCGATCCGACCCTCAAGGATCGCCACGGCATCCCGGCGCCCCGGATCGACTACACGATCGGCGAGAATACCAACCGCATGCTCGACTTTGCGATCGACCGCGGCCAGGAGATCCTCTCGGCTGCCGGCGCCCGGCATGTCAAGGTCATCCGCCCCGTCGTCTACGGCGGCTGGCACCTTCTTGGCACTGCCCGGATGGGCAACGACCCCGAGCGCTCGGTGGTGAATTCGTGGGGACGCAGTCATGACGTGAAGAACCTGTTCATCGTTGACGGCAGCATCTTCGTCACGTCCGGCGGCGTGAACCCGACCTGCACGATCCAGGCATTGGCGCTTTACATCGCCGACAGCATCAAGCAGCGCCTGGCAACCCTGTTCGATTGAGACCCAACATGAACGACAAAATCCTGACCGAGGCCGAGATCGCTGACCTGCGCTGCCTCGCGGGCATGATCATTCCCCCCAGTGAGCAGTACGGCGTGCCCGGCGCGGACGACGACACGATCTTCTCTGACATCCTCAAGAGCATCGGACGCGACCGCGACGACGTGCGTGCCGCGCTGGCCAAATTGCGCACCCTGGCGGGCGGTCCCCTCGCCGCACTGGATGCGGGGCGCCGCAGGGAGGTGGCCGCCAGCCTGCGCTCCGAGGGCGGCGCCTCGGTCGGCATCCTCACCCGGGTCGTGCTGCTCTGCTATTACCGCGACGATCGGGTGATGGTTTCGCTTGGCTTGGAGGCGCGACCGCCTTTCCCCAAGGGGCACGTGGTCGAACAGGGCGACTGGTCCTTGCTCGACCCGGTGCGGGCCCGGAAACCCTTCTGGCGCGCGGCGGGATGAGCACTCAAGGGTGCACTCATCCCGCGCTATCTCTTCGCGCTACGCAGACCTCGGGCGATGCGGCCTCCGGTCATCACCCGCTAGCGGTCGGAGGTGACTGGCCTCAGCTCATAGAGTTGCGTGTTGGACCGGATGGCCTCGTTCCAGCCCTTCTCACGAACGTCGAAATGCACCCAGTCCGGGCCAATGAACTTCTCGTTCGGTGCATTCCTGATCAGGCTCTCCCGTCGCGGCGCCGCCGCATTATCCCGCACGTGCGGCACGTTCGCGGCGTCCAGTTCGGCAACCTTTGCCCTCTGATCGTCCACCATGAAGCCGATATGGTGGATGCCGCAGAAATCCGATGACTGCTCAGGCCCGAGCTGGGGCGTGTTGGGCCCGTGCTTCAGGATGGCAAAATAGATGTAGCCGTCGCTGAGCCAGACGCCATCGTCACCGGTCTCCTTCGGCTGCCGGTACAGCTCCTTCAGGTCGAAGTGCTTCTTGTAGAATTCAGCGGTGCCCGCAGGATCCTTGCTCGCGATCGCAACGTGCCGGATAAACGCCATGGTCTTTCCTCCTTCAGTTTCGTTATGTCAGAACCAAACCCAACCTCCTACACATCTCAGGACAGCACAACCGCGCGCTCCATTTGCGCAAGCCGCGACTGGCGTCGCTTCGAGAAGAGACAGTTCAACCTCGTCATGCTGCGCCTAATTGACAGCCTCAATCATCCGGAGCCGCAAGTTGCCGTTTTTCCCCGGAGCTCGCCCCCACGCCAACCAAGCCTCCAGCGTGAAGATTACGGGCTAGAACTCCAACAGATTATCGCGGAGCCGCTTGTGCGCGTAGGCTCGTCGGGTCAGCCCGCGCTGCTGCAGTGCCGGGATGAGACCGTCGGTGATCTCAGCCATCGTCCGACGGCTCACGTTCGGCATCGAGAATAGAAAGCCGTCGCCGCCGACCTCTTCGATGATCTCGCCCATCTGGCCCGCAACCTGATCGGGTGTGCCGACCAGATCGATCGACTGGCCGGAGGTGCTGTAATCCAACATCGCCTCGCGCAACGTGCGTTTGCCCGCGCCGAGCAGGAACTGGCGCAAGCTCTCCTGATGACCGTTGGTTGTCAGTTCGCCGACCGGGGCATCGAGATCCATCTTCGAAAAGTCGATATTGGTGATCCAGCCCAACCGCGCCAGCGAATATTCAATGTTCTTCTCGGCCGCCGCGTTGCGCCGGCGCAGCAGCTCCTGCGCATCCTCCGCCGTCTCGCCCAGCAGCGGGCCGACCAGATACAGCACCTTGCATGATTTCGGATCGCGGCCGAACGATTTCAGCTTGGCGGCGATGTCGGCGCGATAGGCTTTCATCGCGGCGATACCCTTCGGGTGTGCCACGATCGTGTCGGCCCATTTGGCGGCGAAGGTCTTGCCACGTTCTGACCCGCCGGCCTGGGCGATGACCGGCTGGCCCTGCGGGCAGGGGCCGGAATTCAGCGGGCCACGGCTGCTGTAATAACGCCCCTTGTAGTCGATCGTGTGGACCTTGGCCGGATCAATCAGCATGTGGCTCTGCTGGTCGGCGACGATCGAGTCCGGTTCCCACGAGCCCCAGAGGCGGTTGCAAATGTCGACAAACTCCTCTGCCATCTCGTAGCGCTGGTCGTGCGGTGGGAGCCGGTCCATACCGAAATTCATCGCCGACAGATCCGAGCTGCCAGTCACCATATTCCATCCACCGCGCCCGCCGGAGATCTGGTCCAGTGTGCCGACGATGCGCGCCACCAGATAAGGCGCATAGGCGAAGGTCGACAGCGTGGGCACGATGCCGAGATGCGTCGTCGCCGCGGCCATCAGCGTTGCCACCACCGAGGGTTCCTGCCGCGGGATCGACATACCGCGCTTCAGGAAAAAGTCGCGGCCGGTGTGGTGGTTCTCACCGACATAGATCGAATCCTCCAGCAGCATATAGTCGAACCCCGCGCGCTCGATCGATCGCGCCAGGTCGAGGAACATCTCCGCCGACATCCATTCCTCGCTGATATTGCCGGTCCACGGGGCACCCCAGGCCTGGATGGAAGAGCCTTGCAGAAACCAGGCGAGATGGAAGGCGTTGGCGCGCATGGTCATGCTCCCTTTGGCGATGCGACAGCAGCGACCGCGTGCGAGCGGGAGGACCCGAGCGGTGGGCACCGGTTGCACGCCCCTGCTGCCGCGATGCTGCGGCACTTGCGGACATTCCGACCACCCTGGCTGCGTGGGCCCGATCGGCTGGCCATAGATGTGTCCATAACATATGCAAATGAGAGACCGAAGCCAAACCATGCTCCGCCCGAATGCTCAATATCGCCCCATAGGGAAGCATATTGGCCAGTTTATAGGCTATCCCTACAAGATGCCTAATAGTACATCAGAAGAGGGCAGCGGCAGTCGCCGCTCGAGATCAACGCCCTTGTGAAGCGGTCTGGCGGGGTCACGGCGTTGGCCGAGGCGGAGGGGCGTAATCGTCATCGACGAGCGTACACGGCGACGGCGCCAGACGCCGTCCCGGCTTCCCGCGCGCCACGGTTCTGGTAAATCGGCCGGATGAAACCCTTCAAGCACGACAAGTTCAATGAGCGGCTGGATGCGGCGGCGGACGCGAAGGCGGCCCTGTTGGCGAAGTTCCGCGCAAGGCCGGCGCCTGACAGTCCGGCCGCTCTCGAACGCCAAGCTGAACTTCAGGCAATCGCCAACGCCCGTGAGGCGCGCAACGCCGAGCGCTGGGCCGCACGCGCGGCTGAAGCGGCGAAACAGGCCGCCGCGGAGAAGGCCCGTGCGGCCGAGGAGGCGGCGAGGGTAGCGCACGAAAAGGCGCGCGCGGCAGCCGAGGCACAGGAGCAAAAGGCCGTCCGCGATGCGCGTTACGCCGCCCGTCGCGCCCGCCGCAAGTGACCTCCCATGAGCGTGATGACCGGAGGCTGAACCGCCGGAGGTCTGAATCACGTGATCGAACTAAGAGGTAGCGCGGGATGGGGGCGCCATTAGCATTACAGTTGTGATTTTTGCTTAAGATGAGACATTTGTGCGACGGCCTGATGTGCACGCCGCCAGAGCGACCATGCGATGACGTAGGCAGGATCGATGCGTCTTCGCGCGAGGCGCTGCGCTACGCGTCGAATCTCCTGGATCGACCAGCGGATGAAATGGAGCGGCGTGTTTTTTTGGGTATCGACTTGTTAGCCAGGTGCTGGATCGCGGCCATCATGGCAAAGCCAAGCATGACGAGCGAGACGTGACGATGCCAGCCATGCCAGGATCTGGTCTCGTTGTGGTCGAGACCGAACTCGTTCTTGGCAGTCTCGAAGCTGTCCTCGATCGCCCAGCGATGGCCTTCGACGCTGACCAGCGTGTCGATCGGAGTCCCAGCTGGGCACCATGTGGAGAAGTAAGCGAGATCTCCATCTGCGATGTTGCGCCTGATCAGCAAGCCACGTGTCCACAGGCCATGGTTTTCCTCGTTGAACTCTCCCGCGCCGAGATCGGCCAGTTCCAGGTAGCACCAGTCATGCAACCTTGGTCCTTTGGTGCCCGACCCGGCTGACAGACGCTGCCAGTCAGATGCTCCCAGCGCTTTGGCAATCTTTGCGGCGGCGCCGGCAATCGCCTGCGGCTTGCCCCAGGACCGAAAGACATGGGAGGCATGGACGCCAAGCACATACCCCTTGCCGGCCCGGCGTAGGTCCCGTTCGATATCGCCGACGCCATAGACAGTGTCGCCCGCTACCCATCGGAACGGCACAGCAGTGGCAATGGCGCGCTCGATCATCCTGGCTGCCAGCTGAGGCTTGGTCGCAAAGACCACGTCGCTTGGCACGGATGTGGCTTTCAAACGCGCCGGATCATCGGTCCAACTTTTTGGCAAATAGAGCGCCCGGTCGATAAAGGCATGGCCGTGGCGCGATACATAGGTGGCAAACACGCCGATCTGGCAGTTCGTGATCTTGCCGGCGGAACCCGTGTACTGCCGCGCCACGCCGCACGAAGCCTTGCCCTGCTTGAGGAACCCGGTTTCATCGACAACCAGGACTGCGTCGTCGTCCGCGAGATGCTCCATGACGTACTCGCGCACCATGTCGCGCAACGCATCAGCGTCCCACCGATCGCGCCCTAACAGCGCCTGCTGCCGCCAAGGCCCAGGATCACCAGCGGCCTCGGCGCGCATCCATCCTGTCTTGCGACGCTCATCGCCAAGCAGCCCGTCAAGGAATAATCCTGCGTTCACCGCCGCGCGTTCTTGCGCAAACAATGGACGCATCAGGCTCTTCACCCTTCGCAGCGACGATGCCCACAACTCCAGCGTCGCCTCGATCGATGCCACCGCCATGCCATGATCTCCGAATCATGGTGGCCCATAAATTCAGAGTTCCAACCGCTTCGCAATCAAAAAATCACAACTGTAATGTTAGGCGCTCATCCCGCGCTAGGGTTTCGGCCCACCCGTCATCCGGGCGAATGCCATGCGATCCTTGTTCTCGCGCATGAGCGCGGTGAAGCTGGGTATGGTGTCGAGGCCCAAACCAAGGGGCAGCGACGTATCCGGGTCAGGCTGAACCTTGGCATAGCCCTGGCCCGCGACCTTCTCCCATTTCCCGGCCGGCTTCTTCACCTCAAGGTTCACCACCGTCGCCTTGAACACCATGCGAACGATCGCCTCCTTCGGCGAGGACGGCTTGGTAAGGCTCGGGCAACCGGCAATTATCTGCCAGCCATTCGCGAGCGCCCAACTGGTCAGTTCATCCTTGTCCACGCCGCTACCCCCGCTGGCATTCACATCTGATAGCGCATCCGCGGCGGTCCATGATTGATGATGTCGCTCACCAGCCAGGGACGCCCGCCGTTTCGCAGGACATGCCCCAACAGCGCAGCGGGTGCCCGCTGGAACAGGATGATGTTCCTGCTGTCACACGGCACCTCCTGAACGCGCCTGACATCCGTCACCACGGCGACCCCTTCCCATCTCTCGCAGAGGAAATCAACCGCCCACTGACGCGCAGCCTGCTCCAGTTCCGGCATGGTGAGCATAAGGGTCTGCACAAAACCCTCCTGACGCAATCACGTGTTCTCTTGTCGCACGCGGCAGTGTGGCGAACATTGATTTGGATCAAAGCGTCAATGCCACGGACCCTTAACCTGCATGCCGTCGCTTCTGGAGATTGTCGAGGTACACCACGCAGGCAATCAGCAGACCTTCGATCACCATTTGCCAGAACGAGTTCACCCCGAGCAGATTGGCACCGTTGCCGATGGTGGTGAACAGCACCGACCCGATGAAGCAGCCCACCACGGTGCCGCGGCCGCCGAACAGACTGGCACCTCCCACCACGGCCGCCGCGATCGCCTGCAATTCGGCGCCGGTCCCGGCATTCGGATTGCCCATGGTCAGCCGCGCCACCAGCATCATTCCGCTCACCGCGGCGAACACTGCGGCCAGGCTGTAGGCAACCAGCGTCACGCCGGTCACTCTGATGCCGACCCGGCGCGCCGCCTCGACGTTGCTGCCGATGGCATACATGTAGCGGCCCAGGCGCGTGAAGCTCAGCAGGTACTGCGAGCCCGCACCGAACAGCAGCATGATCACGAACATCGTCGGAATGCCCAGAACCGACGTATCGGCTACAAGCCCGAGCGCATCGGGCATCCCCGCGATGGTCATGCCGCCAGACACCAGCAGGGTGAGGCCACGAAATCCTTGTAAACCCGCCAGCGTGACGATGAATGGGGGAATGCCAAGGCGATTGATCGCCAGCCCGTTCACCAGGCCGATACACAGTCCGAGCGACAGCGCGACCAGCACGGCCACAGCGATGTTCATCCCGCCGGCGAGCATCATCGCGAATACGACGCCGGTCAGCCCCGCCACCGCGCCGACGGAAAGATCGATGCCGGCGAGGATAATTGCGAAAAGCTCGCCAAACGCGATGATCGCGTCGGTGGAGACCTGGCGCATCATGTTGAAGACGTTGCCTCGCGTCAGGAAATACGGCGAGGCGAACGCCAGCAGCACCCACAGCAGCACGGTGCATGCCGCCACCCATGTCTCCAGCGGCAGACGATGGCGCAGCCGCACTGTCCACGCCTCATGGGGCCTCGATGTCACGTCAACCGTATCGACAGCGAGCGGCATCACTCACCGACGAACGGGGTGAGCTGATACTTCTTCGGGTCAAGCAGACCCGCCATCGCCGGGCTGTCGATGTTCGCTTTGGTCACCACGTTGACGCCGGAATCGACGTAATGCGGGAAGACCACGCCGCGCGAGGCGGCAAGCCCGTACCACACGCCGGCGTAGCCCATCATGAACGGATTCTGCACGATCAGCCCGTCGAGCGCGCCCTTGCGCACGAAGCCGACCTCCTGATCGGATGTGTCGAACGCAATTGCGCACAGCTTCGTGCCCAGCGACTTCTCGGTGATCGCGACACCGGCGCCGTCACCCTCCACTTCATTGTCAGCGAACATGCCGACCAGATCGGGATGCCGCGTCAGAACATCCTCCGCGTCCGACAAGGCACGCGCGGGATCGTTGTTGCCCGTGCGGTGCTCGACGATCCTCAGGTCGGGGTATTGCTTCAGACGCTCGACGAACCCCTTGTCCCGGTCGTTCAGCGACTGCGCGCCGGCGAGCGCTGTCAGATACGCGACATCGCCAGCCGCCTTGCCCGTCCGTGTCTTCACGCATGCTGCGAGTTCATCGGCCGCCTTCTCGCCGCCGGTTTCATTGTTGGTGGCAAGGAACGTCACGTATCTGTTGGTGTTGGCGTTCGAATCGATCACGATCACCGGGATGCCGGCCGCCGTCGCCTGTTCGATCGGATGCGCCAGCGCCGCGGCATTGGTCGCGGCCACCACGATCGCAGTGGGCTTCGACGAGATCGCGTTCTCCATGATCGACACCTCGCCCGCCACATCGGTCTCGGCCGTCGCGCCAAGCTTGGAAACCTGCACGCCCAGAGCCTTCGCTGCGGCGTCGGCGCCATCGAACACGGTGGCCCAGAACTGCGACGTCGTCGCCTTGACGATCACCACGATCCTGGCGCTGCCGAACTCCGCCGCATGCGCCGGTACACCAATCAGCAACAAGCCGACGCCGAGTGCCGCTGCTGTCAGTCCTGCTGTTCTCATGCGTTCCTCCTGTCATCGCGTCGCTGGTTCGGCCGCGCCCGTGAAGCCGGTCATGTATTTGATCAACTCCTGCTGACTGCTCGCATCAGCCCGCGTCACATGAACGATGCGGCCGCGATACATCACCGCCACGCGGTCGGCGACTTCCAGAATCTCGATCAGGTTGTGGCCGATATAGATCACGCCGGCGCCTTCGGACGCGAGGCGCCGTGCAAGCTGGATCACATGCTCGCGCTCCATCGCGGCGAGGGCGGCCGTGGGCTCGTCCATGATCACGACCTTGGCCTGCCAGTACAGCGCCCGCGCGATCGACACCGCCTGCCGTTGGCCGCCGGACAGCCGCGACACCGTGCGCACACTCGGCGGGATGCGGCTTTCGATGCGGGCCAGCAGCGCCTCGGTCTCCGCGCGGATGCGCCGGTTGTCGATGACCGGCAGCACGCCGAACAGCCGCCGCACGGGCTCGCGGCCGAGGAAGATGTTCGCGCCGACCGACAGTTCATCGGCGAGCGCCAGGTCCTGATAGACCGTCTCGATGCCCATGCGGCGCACCTCGCGCGGCGAGTTGCGCGGTATCGGCCGGCCCTGCAGGCGGATCTCGCCGGCATCCGGACGGTAGATGCCGGCAATGTGCTTGATGACCGTGGTCTTCCCGGCACCATTGTCGCCGACCAGGGCGAGCACCTCCCCGGCGTGCAGCGTCAGATCGACGCCACGCAGCACGTTGATCGGGCCGAAGCTCTTGTGCAGGCCCGCGACCTCGAGAAGCGGCGACACGTTGTCCATCCCTACGCCGCAGTAGAGGCCATCAATCGCGCAAGCGGCAATCAAACCAGCGTGGGCAACTGCTTGCGGGGAATATCGCCTCTCGGCACATTGTATGCTGGCGGCATAACCGGGAGGAACCAGAGTGAGGCTTCTGGCATTGATCGGCGTACTCGCGATCATCGTCGCGGTCGCCGCGGCGGTGTTCTTCTTTGGCGGCTTCTACAGCATCGCAGCCACCGAGCAGGATACCGGCATCGTCGCCTGGGCGCTGGTCCACGTCCGGGAGGCCTCGATCGAGCGGCACGCCACCGATGTGCCACCGGGTTCGCTCGGTGAGGCCGCCGTGGTGAAGGCAGGCGCCCACGCGTTCGCCGATCGCGGCTGCGTCAATTGCCACGGCGGCCCGGGCGCCGACTGGGCGAAGTTCTCCGAGGGCCTGAACCCTGCTCCACCCGACCTCAAGGATGTCGTCGGTGGTCTGGAGCCGCGCGAGCTCTTCTGGGTGGTCAAGAACGGCATCAAGATGACGGGCATGCCCAGCTTCGGTGCGGTCGGCGTACCCGACCAGGAGATCTGGTCGATCGTAGCCTTCCTCAAGAAGCTGCCGACCGTTTCGGAAGCGGACTACAAGGCGTGGAGCACGTCCGCGCCGTAAGAGTCGGGGACTGCGAATCCTCGGCTGAGTTGTCACCCCTCCACCCCCCGCCCTACTCTGCGGTGAAAGCTGAATCAGAGGCCCGCGATGGACTTCGACCTCTTCGTCATCGGTGGCGGCTCCGCCGGCGTCCGTTGCGCGCGTATCGCCGCCGGTCATGGCGCGCGCGTGGGCGTCGCCGAGGAACGCTTCTGGGGCGGCACCTGCGTCAATGTCGGCTGCGTGCCGAAAAAGCTGCTGGTACAGGCGGGCGAATACGGCGCCTGGGCCGAGGACGCCGCCGGCTTCGGCTGGCAGATCAAGAAGGGCCCGCACGACTGGGCCAAGCTGATCGCCGCAAAGGACAAGGAGATCGGCCGGCTCAACGGCATTTACAAGCGACTGCTCGACAACGCCGGCGCCACCATCTTCGAGGCCCGCGCCACCTTCATCGATCCGCATACGCTCGATGTCGGCGGCAAGCGTGTGACGGCCCAGCGCATCGTCATCGCGACCGGCGGGCATCCGGTCCGACTGCCGCTCGCTGGCGCGGAGCTCGGCATCATCTCCGACGATGCGTTCTACCTGCCGCACATGCCCAAGCGCGTGGCGATCCTCGGCTCGGGCTACATCGCGGTGGAATTCGCCGGCATCTTTGCCGGTCTCGGCGCGCACGTGGATCTGGTATATCGCCAGCCATTGCCGCTGCGCGGCTTCGACATGGACCTGCGCGAATCACTGGCCGAGGCGCTCGGCGCACAGGGCATCGCGCTGCATCCCGGCTCCCGGCCGCAGAAGATCGCAGCGCATGGCGATGAACGCGTGCTGACGTTCGGCGAGGGACACGAACTGCGCACCGACCTGGTCTTCTTCGCCACAGGTCGCGCGCCGGCGACCAGGGGGCTCGGCCTCGACAAGGTCGGCGTGACCCTGAACGACGCCGGCGCCGTCGTGGTCGACCAGCACCTGCGCACCAGCCAGCACCATATCTACGCCATGGGCGATGTCACCGATCGGCTGAACCTGACGCCGGTGGCGATCGCCGAGGGCCACGCGCTGGCGGACAGCCTGTTCGGCGGAAACCCGCGCGCCATCTCGCTGCGCAACGTACCGACCGCGGTGTTCTCCACGCCGCCGATCGCCACCTGCGGTCTGACCGAGGAGCAGGCGGCGGAACACGGCCCGGTCGATGTCTATGTCAGCAAGTTCACGCCGATGCGCCATACGCTGTCCGGCCGCGCGCGCAAGAGCACATTGAAGCTGCTGGTCGATCAGGTGAGCCAGAAGGTCGTCGGCGCGCACATGCTGGGCGAGGATGCACCGGAGATCATGCAGGGCCTCGCGATCGCCATCGTGATGGGCGCCACCAAAGCGGATTTCGACCGAACCATCGGCATCCATCCGACCGCCGCGGAAGAGTTCGTCACGCTGCGCACGCGGACGCGAGTCGCGGGTGTCGCGAAGGCGGCGGAGTGATCACTTCGCGGCAAACAGCGATACCACGTAACGACCGTTGCCCGTTGGCGCTCTTGGCGGCGCCATGCTGTGCCCTTCCCTCCAGCATAAACGGCGCGTCACAATAGGCGTCAAGCTTGTCCAACCAGGCCTGCACGTCTGTCTCGATCGGCTCCAGCCGAACGCCGCGGGATCAGTCATGGCATCGTCCGTCGCGCGCAGTCTGTTGCGCTACGCCAGCAACCCGCCGAAAACACAGCCCAAAGAGATGGGAGAAGACGACCGTGAAACGACGTGCCTTCATGACCGCCGCGGCGGCTGCCGCGCTGCCGCTCGCCCGCCCAGCTATCGGCGCCACCGCGAAGACCCTGATCTTCGTACCGCAGGCCAACCTCACAAGCCTCGATCCGGTGTGGACCACCGCGACCGTCACCCGAAACTTCTCGCTGATGGTCTACGAGACCCTGTACGGCCGCGACCAGGCATTCAATCCGCAGCCGCAGATGGTCGCAGGCCACGCGATCGATGCCGACGGCAAGCGATGGACCATGCAACTGCGCGAGGGCCTCTGGTTCCATGACGGCACGCCGGTGCTGGCGCGCGACTGCGTTGCCTCGCTGCAGCGCTGGCTGAAGCGCGACGCGGTCAGCGAGACATTCAATGCACGGGTCGATGCGATCGAGGCTCCCGATGATCGCACGCTGGTCTGGCGATTGAAGAAGCCGTTCCCGCTGCTGGCGCATTTCCTGTCGAAGGTGCAGCCGCAGCCGGTGATCGTGCCGGCGCGCCTCGCGGCGACCGATCCGTTCAAGCAGCTCACCGACATTGTTGGCTGCGGGCCGTTCCGGTTCCTGCCCGACGAATTCGTCTCCGGCAGTCACGCAGCGTTTGCGCGCTTCGACAAGTATGTGCCGCGTCAGGAACCGGCATCCTATACCGCGGGCGGCCACAAGGTGCTGCTGGATCGCGTCGAGTGGCGCATCATCCCCGATCCGGCAACCGCGGCGAACGCGATGAGCGCCGGCGAGATCGACTGGCTTGAACTGCCCTCACCCGACCTGATCCCGATGCTGAAACGCGCATCCGGCGTGACGACGGGATTGCTCGACATCTATGGCACGGTGGCGATCCTGCGGCCGAACAGCCTGATCGCGCCCACCAGCAATGTCGGCGTCCGCCGCGCGATGATGGCGGCGGTGGATCCGCGTGAGGCGATGATCGCCGCGATGGGCGAGGATGAGTCTGGCTGGCGCGCGCCGATGGGCTACTTCCTGCCCGGCTCGCCAGCCGCCAACGACGCCGGAATGGAATTCCGCGACAAGCGCTACAGCACGGACGACGTCAAGGCGATGCTCGACAAGGCCGGCTATGGCGGCGAGCGCATCGTGCTGCTGCACCCGACCGATCAGCTCATCTACAATGCGTTCATCACCGTGGTGGCGGACTCGTTCCACAAGGTCGGGCTCAATATCGACGAACAGATGGTGGACTGGGGCACGGTCGTGCAGCGCCGCACCAGCAAGGAGACAGTGGACAAGGGCGGCTGGTCGATCTTCCCCGCCGGCGCCCCAGGCCCCGAATATGTCGATCCGATGCTCGCGAACACGCTGCGCAGCCCCGGTGCCAAGGCGTGGTTCGGCTGGCCTGACGACCCGAAGATCGAAGCGGCGTACGAGGCATGGATCGATGCACCGAATGACGCCGAGAGACACCGGCACGAAGCCGAATTTCAATTGGCGGCGTTCAACTACGTGCCGACGATCACGCTCGGGCAGTATCTGCCCAAGGCCGCGTGGCGATCGAATGTGACCGGACTTCTGAAGGGCTCGGCACCGGTGTTCTGGGGCGCCGACAAAGGATGACCTATTCAGTCGGCCTTTGCTGCGCCCATGGCCGCGCGCACTCGAACGCCGCAGCCACCCTCAGCAACTGCGCATCGTCGCCAGGGCGCGCGATCAACTGAATCGCCAAGCGGCATGCCGGCAGCATCGAAGCCGCAAGGCAGGCTGACCGCAGGATTGCCCGTCAGGTTGAACGGCATGGTGTACGGGATACCACGACGCGCGGATGTTCTCGACCAACTGGTTGTCGATCTCGATCGGCCCGAAGAAATCCTGATCGATCGGCACCGCGCTGCGCGACAGCGTCGGCATCGCGACGATGTCGCAGGTATCGAACCACGCCTGCACCTGCCGATAAAGCCGCGTGCGCTGGAAGATCGCGTCGTACAGCTCCGCCGCCGAGTAGTTCGCCACGCGATCCATCTGCCGCACGAAGGTCGGGCACATGATAGCGCGATGCTGCTTCAGATGATGGCCGAACTGCGCCATGCGATAGGCGCCGTTGTTGACGAACCACACCGCCTCGGGGTTCTCGAACGCCGCCGTCAGCTCCGACACCTCTGCGCCCAGCTCGGCGAATGTGGCCAGTGCCGCCTCGCAGCTCGCCAGCACATCGGTCGCCACCGCGCTGTTGCCGAGCCGCGCGCGCCACGCGATGCGCAGCCCCTTCAGATCGCCGCCACGTGCAGCGGCAACGAAATCGGCTTTCGGCCTGCCTGTGGTCAGCGGATCGCGCAGGTCTGGTCCAGCCATGGCGTCCAGCATCAGCGCGGTATCCAGCACCGTGCGCGTCATCGGCGTGATGTAGGATATGTTGCCGAACCCGTCCTGCGCGTATTCCTGCGGCACCACGCCGAGCCCCTGCTTGAATCCAACGACGCCGTTGCACGCGGCGGGAATGCGCGTCGAACCGCCGCCATCGGTGGCGACCGCGATCGGCACCAGACCCGCGGCAACCGCGACCGCCGATCCGCCGCTCGAGCCGCCAGAACTGCGATCGGCACGCCAGGCATTGCGCGTGCGTCCGAACAGCGGCGCCTGCGTCAGGCATTGCTGGCCGAACTCCGGCGTTGTCGTCTTGCCGACGACGATGGCGCCTGCCTGCTTCAGTCGCGCCACCGCAACCGCATCATGATCGGGAATGTGATCCTTGAAGATCAGCGAACCCCAGGTCGTGCGGATATTCGCTGTCGGAATCAGGTCCTTCACCGCAACCGGCACGCCATGCAGCGGCCCGAGCGCGGCCCCTGCATCACCGCCGTCTCGGCTGCGCGCGCCGCATCCATTGCAGCATCGGCGGCGATGGTGATGAACGCGTTCAGCACCGGCTGGCTGCGCTCGATGCGATCAAGCGTCGCGCGCATGACCTCGACCGGCGACACCGCCCGGCTGCGAATCAACCCGGCCAGCTCGGCGGCGGAGGTGTATGCGAGGTCCATGTCTGCTCCCTGACCGTGCCGGTTCATGTTACACCACGGCGAACAGGGAGAAAGCATCATGCGAACCGGCGCCGAGTACCGCCAGTCTCTTCGCGACGGACGTCGCGTCTGGGTGATGGGCGAAGGACTGATCGACGACATCACGACGCATCCCGCTACGCGCGCGATGGTCGATGAATATGTCGCCTGGTACGATCGCCATGCCGATCCGGCCTGGGCCGACACCGTACTCGGCGCTGACGGCACGCCGCTCTCCTACCTGTCGCCGAAAACCTCCGACGACCTCGTCCGCATGGGGCGCTGCTTCTCCGCCACGACGTTTCTCAACGCTGGCAACATCACGCACACGCCAGCCTATGGCCACCTGATCGCTCTCGGCATCCTCGCCACCGTGCAGGAGCGCAATGTCTCAGCCAGACAGATCGCTGATGCAGCCGCCTATCTCGACATGATCGACCGGACCGGACGGTTCCTTACCTTCTGCGGCGGCGGCGCCACGATCGGCTATCGGATGCGCGAAGATCCCGGCTCAGCGCGCCGCCTTCCGCATCGTGCGCGAGACTGACGCGGGGCTGGTCATCAGCGGCAAGATCGGCATGCACACCAGTCCCGTCTATGCCGAGGAGGTCTTCATCGGCGGCGCCCAGACAGGCATCGAGATCGGCGCGCATCGCGCAACCTTCGTCGTCCCGGTCGGCGCGCCGGGCGTCACCACGGTTTGCCGCAAGATCGCGGTGCGCGACGCCAATCCGTTCGTCGCGCCGCTGTCCAGCCGTTACGATGAGCTGGATGGGCAGATGTGGCTGGATGAGGTGTTCATCCCGTGGGAACGGATCTTCCTACTCGACATACCGCCGGAGCCGATCGTGCGCTGGCTGCTCTGGCATCAGCTCTACTGCTGGCTGTCGAAGGGGGAATTCACGCTGGGTCTCGCACTCGCCTGCACCCATGCCATGGGGCTGATGCAGCATGAACAGACGATCGACTACCTGATCGATCTGGTAATCGATGTGCAGACGGTGCGGAGCTGCCTGACCGCGGCGGAGCGCGATCCGCAGTTCACACCGCACGGCCATTGCTATCCGAACCATCTGCATCTTGCCTCGGGCAGCATCGCGATACTGAAGGCACGTCAGCGTATGAGCGAGATCATGCGGATTGTGCCCGGTTCGTCACTGGTGGTCGCGCCGACCGATCGCGACATTGCCGCACCCGAAGTTGCCGTAGGGCTGGAGGAGTCGTTCGGCGGTGGCGGCTACACCGCATTGCAACGCGCCGCACTGTTGCAGATGGCGTGGGACCACGTGTCGTCGGCGCTGGACGCGCGCGAATCGGCCTTCGAACTGCACGCCAACGGTGGCATGCCGGTCTGGCGCGGGCGGATCAGGCGCAACTTCGATCGCTACAGCGAGCTGGCCAACGCAGTGCTGCGGCAGATCTCGGTGCCGATGCCTGAAATCGACCTGGCCTCGCTACGCGAAACGGCATACGCGCCGAGACGGATAGTTGTGCCGCCGCGGTGAAGCCAGCGCCCTGTCATTGCGAGAAGGCGCAGCCGACGAAGCAATCTCCATCAAGTACCTGCACAGGCCGACCGAGATCGCTCCGTTGCTGACCCTCCTCTCTATTCCAAGGTGTAGGCTTACACCCGGCGCAGAAAGCAGCGGTCCTCGACCTGGATGCACTGCGTCCGCATCGCATGGTCGAAGTTCGCCCTCGCCTCGGGATCCGCGCGCAGTGCTTCGCGATGCCGCTCGTACGCCGCTAGGCTGTCGAACTCGATCAGCGCCAGGGCGAAGTTGTTGGGACCTTCCTCCGGCAGGAAGTACCGCACCAGCGCGCCGCCGCGCCGCGCGATGATCGGCGGCCAGGTCGTCGCATAACGCTCGAAGTCCGCGATTCGGTGTCGATCGAGCGTGTAGCGAATGCAGCACGTGATCATCACAGCACCGCATACTGGACACGCTCGCGCTTCGCGAGACGCGGTAAGCCCTCGCCCAGGATCAGCGCCTTGAATTGCGCAGACTGCTGGTGCGCATCGAACGCGGCATGATCCTCGAACAGTTCATAGAACAGGAACTGCGCGGGGTTCTCCACCGCACGGTGCACCAGGAACAGCTTCACGCCTTGCTCCTGCCGCGCGTGCGGCGCGAAGCGCGCGAGGATGTCCGCCACGGCGTCGGCTTCGCCCTCACGCGCTTCCCACATCGCCGTCACCGCAAGTCCGCCGGTGATCTGCTCGGTCTGCATGTTCGCCTCCCTGGTTGGAACATGCAGAGACATAGACAACCGGTCAGATCGGATCAGCACGCATTGCTTCGGCCGCGAGCGAAAGGTCAGTGCCCCGCATGGCTGCCGGAAAAGTCCGGCGCCGGCAGACCTGATTGTTCGAGCTGCTTCACCAGCGCCTGTTTCAGACGCTCGAGTCCCGCCTCGGTCGCGGCCTCGGCGCGTGCCACCAGCACGGCCTGCGTATTGGATGCGCGCAGCAGCCACCAACCATCGTCGGTCAGCACGCGCACGCCATCGGTTTCGGAAACCTTCGCGCCCGCGGCACGCAACCGCTGCGCAACCTCCTCGATCACCGCGAATTTGCGCGTGTCGTCGCAGTCGAACCGCACCTCGGGCGTGTTGATCACCTGTGGCAGCGCATCGCGCACCGCTGACAGCTTGGTGTCCAGGCGCGCCAAAATGCCGAGTGTCCGCACCGCCGCATACAGCGCGTCGTCGAAGCCGTACCAGCGATCGGCGAAGAAGATATGCCCAGACATCTCGCCGGCCAGCGGCGAGCCGGTCTCCGCCATCTTCGCCTTGATTAGGCTGTGCCCGGTGCGCCACATCAGCGGATTGCCGCCGGCACGCGCGATCTCGTCGAACAGCACCTGGCTCGCCTTCACATCGGCGATGACCGTGGCACCCGGACGCTCGCGCAGCACGTCGCGCGACAGCAGCACCATCAGCTGATCGCCGAACAGGATGCGGCCCTTGTCGTCGATCAGGCCAATGCGATCGGCGTCGCCATCGAGCGCAATGCCGATATCGGCGCGACGCGCCGCCACCTCCGCTATCAGCTGCTGGAGGTTCGCCGGCACCGTCGGGTCAGGATGATGCGCGGGGAACCGGCCGTCGATCGTGCCATTCAGCACGACGTGCTCGCCCGGCAATCCAGCGACCAGCCGCTGCAACACCTCGCCCGCGGCGCCATTGCCGTTGTCCCACACCACCTTCAGCAGGCGGTCGCCGCCATCCCAGTCGACCAGCAGGCGGGCAACGTAGTCAGCCGCGACGTCGACGTTGCGCGTCGGCGCGGCGGTCTCTTCCACCACATCGCCCGCCAGCGCCTGGTCACCCAGCGCGCGGATCTGCTCGCCGAAGAACGGCTTGCCGCCGAGGACCATCTTGAAGCCGTTGTAGTCCGGGGGATTGTGGCTGCCGGTCACCATCACCGCGCCATCCGTCTCGAGCGTGGTCGAGGCGTAATACAGCATCGGCGTCGGACCGCGGCCGATTCGCAGAGCCTCGATGCCGCTGGCGCTCAGCCCTTTGACCAGCGCCGCCTCCAGTTGCGGGCTGGACAGCCGCCCGTCATAGCCGACCGCGACAGTACGGCCGCCGCGGCGCGCAACGATCGAGCCGAAGCAGCGCCCAATGGCAAAGGCATCCGCCTCGGACAGCGTACGCCCGACCGTGCCGCGAATGTCGTACTCGCGCAGCGTGGTCGGATCGAAGCGATGACTGAACGCCATCGTCACACCGTCTCACGTGAGACGGCACGCACGACGAAGTCGGACGGATCGACATAATGCCCCAGAAAGTTCCGCACGGCTTCCGCCATGTCCGGGCGTTTCAGCGCATAAGCGATCTGCGCCTCAAGGAAGCCGATCTTGTCGCCACAATCGAACCTGCGGCCTTCGTAGCGCACGCCATGGAAGGGCTGGTTGCCGATCAGCTTCGCCATGCCGTCGGTAAGCTGCACCTCGCCGCCCGCCCCGCGTTCCATGCGTCCCAGATGGCCGATCACCTCCGGCATCAGCACGTAGCGGCCGATGATGGACAGGTTGGATGGCGCGTCCTTCGGCGTGGGCTTCTCCACCAGCCCCAGCACCTCGACCAGCCGGCCGTCGTCCTTGCCGGTGCGCAGAATACCGTAGCGGTTGGTGTGCTCGCGTGGCACCTCGGTGACGGCAACGACATTACCGCCGGTGTGGCGATACGCATCGGCAAGCTGGCGCAGACAGGGCGTGTCGGCCAGTACCGAGGTCGTCAGGCAGCAGGATCGCGAACGGATCGTCGCCGATGAACGCCCGCGCGCACCAGATCGCGTGGCCGAGCCCAAGCGGCACCTGCTGGCGCACGGTGACCAGCGACCCCGGCTCGACCTGTGTCGCGCTCAGCAGGTCCAACGCATCGGTCTTGCCACGCTCACGCAACGTGGCCTCCAGCTCGAATGCGATGTCGAAATGCTCCACCAGCGCCGTCTTGCCGCGGCCGGTGACCATGCAGAACTGCTCGATCCCGGCGGCGCGCGCCTCCTCGATCGCATACTGGATCAGCGGCTTGTCTACGACCGGCAGCATTTCCTTGGCGATCGCCTTGGTGGCGGGCAGGAATCGCGTGCCGAGCCCGGCGACAGGCAGCACGGCTTTGCGCAACGGCTTGATCATGATGGGGCTCCCCCTGGTCGTCGGAGATCCAGCGGCAGAAAATACTGCCGGCAGGCGGAAGTGTGGCATCAACGGGCGAAGCCGGCAGCGACACGCCCGGCGAAACGTATCACGTTGCCGTGCGGGCCGTCACGCACTCCCGCGCCGGCCGGATCCGGTTCGCCCGAGCAGAACATCGCGCGCCAGGTTGACCCTGGTTGCCAGCCAGTCGGACCCGCCGCTGTCAGGATGGGCGGTGCGCATTAGCCGGTGGTGGGCGGCCCGGATTTCCGCCTCGGTGGCCCCGGGATGCAGGCCGAGCACCTGGTAGGCCTCCTCGCGCGTCATGCTGCCGGCCTGCCGCCGCGGCGGCGGCTGGCCCGAGCCTCCTGCTGGCCGCTGCTGCCGCTGTCCGCCGGAAGAGGCGCGATAGGCCTGCCAGCGTTGCCAGATCAGCGGTCCAAACATGGCGAGAGCGCCGAGAGCGATTCCCTCGCGTCCGGTCAGAATCAGCAGCAGGGCCAGCGTGATGCCGCCAAGCGCGGCGATCCAGGCCAGCAGCGACTTGATCGTGGTCACGGAGGCCCGCTCGAACGCGCGCAGCCCGCCAAGCAACAGGAACAATGTCAGGCCCCCGAGTACAAGCCAGAGCATGCCTCACTCCCCCTCCCCGCGCGGGAGGGGGTTGGGGGAGGGGGCCGCGACCTGTGCTTCCAGCACCGCCAGCGCACTCAGGTTGACGATTCCCCGGGCGGTCACACTCGGTACCAAGACGTGGATCGGCTGCGACATTCCCAGAAGGATCGGCCCCACCGGCAATCCGTCCGAGGCTGCCTTCAGCAGGGTGAACGCAATGTTTGCGGCGTCGAGCGTCGGCATCACCAGCAGGTTGGCGGTCCCGACCAGCCGGCTGTCCGGCACCGCCCGGTCGCGGATGGCCTCGACCAGCGCGGCGTCCGCGTTCATCTCGCCGTCCACCTCGAGGTCGGGCGCCCTCTCGCGCAGCAATGCCAGGGCGCGGCGCATCTTGCGGGCCGACTCTCGAATCGCTGGCGCCGAAGTTCGAGTGCGACAGCAGCGCGGCTTTCGGCGTGATGCCGAACTCGCTCACCGCCTCGGCCGCCAGCACCGTCATCTCGGCGATCTGCTCGGCGGTCGGATCGACCACCATCTGCGTGTCGCAGATGAACAGCGTGCCGTGCGGCAGGATCAGGCAGCCCAGCCCGTACACGCGCGTGACACCGCGCGGCGCGGAATGATCGGCAGCAGGTACTGCACCTGCCGCCACCAGTTGGCACTGCCGCCGCAGATCGCCGCATCCGCCAGGCCCGGCATGCAGCAGCATCGCCGCCGCGACCGTGCCGCGCCGCGGTCAGGCGATACGCCGCCTCCTCCGGCGGGATGCCGCGCCGCCCCGCCAGTCGCTGGTAGTCCTGCCAGCAGCGGGCCGAACACGTCCGCATCCTGTGCGGGATCGAGCACGCGAACGCCCTCCGTGAGGTCGATGCGCAGCCCCATCTCGCGAACCTTGCGCTCGATCACCGGACGCCGCCCGAGCAGGATCGGCCGCGCGATGCCGCTCATCCACGAGCGTCTGCGCCGCCCGCAGCACGCGTTCGTCCTCGCCTTCGCCGTAGACGATGCGCCGCGGCGACTGCCTCGCCGCCTCGAAGACCGGCGTGCATGAGCTGGCCGGAGCGGAACACGAAGCGCTCGAGCCCGCTGCTGATACTCCGCGAAGTCGCTGGATCGGCCGGCGCGCCACGCCGCTGTCCATCGCGGCGCGCGCCACCGCCGGCGCGATCTCCAGGATCAGCCGCGGGTCGAACGGCTTGGGGATGATGTATTCCGGGCCGAACACCGGCGCGGCACCGCCATAGGCGGCGGCGACCACCTCGGACGCCTCCATCCGCGCCAGCGACGCGATCGCTTCGGCGGCAGCGATCTTCATCGCCTCGTTGATGGTGGTGGCGGACACGTCCAGTGCGCCGCGGAAGATGAACGGGAAGCACAGCACGTTGTTGACCTGATTGGGAAAGTCGCTGCGCCCAGTGGCGATGATGGCGTCGGGCCGCACCGCGGCGACCTGCTCGGGCAGGATCTCCGGGTTCAGGATTGGCCAGCGCCAGGATCAGCGGCTTGGGCGCCATCAGGTCCAGCCACTCCGGCCTCAGCACGCGCGGCGCCGAGAGGCCCAGGAAAATGTCGGCATCCCCGAGAACGTCGCGCAACGACTGCGCATTCGTATCGCGCGCGTAGCGCGCCATGTTGGGCAGCATGCCCTGGCGGTCGGTGCGAACCACGCCTTTGATGTCCGTCAGGGTCACGTTCTCCGGCCGCAGTCCCATCGACACCAGCAGATCGACGCACGCCAGCGCGGCCGCACCCGCACCCGAGGTCACCAGACGCACATCGACGAGCGCCTTGCCTTGCAGCACCAGCCCGTTGCGCACCGCCGCCGCGACGGTGATCGCCGTGCCGTGTTGGTCGTCGTGAAACACCGGAATGCGCATGCGCCGGCGCAGCTCCGCCTCGACGGCGAAGCATTCGGGAGCCTTGATGTCCTCCAGATTGATCGCACCGAAGGTCGGTTCCAGGGCCGCCACCACATCGCAGAAGCGCGCCGGGTCTTCGGCATCGACCTCGATGTCGAACACGTCGATGCCGGCAAACTTCTTGAACAGGACCGCCTTGCCCTCCATCACCGGCTTGCCGGCGAGTGCGCCGATATTGCCCAGACCAAGCACGGCCGTGCCGTTCGAGATCACCGCGACCAGATTGCCGCGCGCGGTGTAATCGTAGGCTGCGTGGGGGTCGGCGACGATGGCCTCGCAGGCGGCCGCGACACCGGGAGAATACGCCAGCGACAGATCGCGCTGAGTGGCCATCCGTTTGGTCGGCTCGATCGCCAGCTTTCCCGGTTGCGGCAGGCGATGATAATCGAGCGCCGCCCTACGGAAATCGTCATCCATCGGCAACCCACCCTCAATCGGTCGAGACGCAGGATGAGCGAGCGCACACGGGCTTGCAACGGACGGCGGCGCGGCCTGGGGCCGGAAGAAAGAGAGGCGGTGCCCAAAGGCACCGCCAAGTTTAGGGAGGAAACGTCCAAGAAAGCAGACAGCGTGACTCGCGTCACATTGCTGCGGTGCACAACGTAGCCCGTTGCGACCCCTTGCGCAAGCGCAATTCTGCATTGCAGCATCGACCGGGGCCGGACAATGCGCGGCGCCTGGCGAGAGACGTCCGCACCCGCTGGCAAGAGCTGCGTTTCTCGTCTGTGCGGAACGGACGCGCCGCGTTCACCGTCCCACCAGGGCGGTGAGGCAGGTCACACCGCTTCGCCACCAAACGCCATAGTTTGCACGTCTCGTTTCGCAAGTGCTCCCAGCGCAGTGTTGAACTGACAAATGGCAACAAACTGGCTTACGGCTGAGCCAGCTTTCGGGGGAAAGCTCTCTATGGTGCAAGTCATGCCATGGCTGTTGGAACGCGAGTATCGACAGCATCGAAATCTCGACTATGAGGGGTTGCCCGAGACATTCGCGGTTTGGCGCGAGACGGCAAGCGACGCAGGGTACCGAGCGCGCGCGCGGCGCCGCCGTGTTGTCAAGGTGGTCATTCATCCGGGGGAACTGGAGGAATGGGCGCGGCGCACCGGGCAGATAGTGAGCGACCAGGCGCGCTGGAATTTTGCGCAAATCGTCTGGCGTTCCGAGACCACGGCCAGTCGCGACTGAACTCGCCGCTGGGATTTGAAGGCGCCTGACCGGAGTTCGCGTAGCAACGGCGCACTTCCTGGCGGTCTTTGTGCGCTGCGTAGGGTCGCAAATCCCGCGATCCGGGCACCGGCATCAACCGATCCGTGATTGGTCGAACGCCGCCACACGGCCTATCTCTCGGCCGATGCGTGTTCTGCTTGTCGAAGACAATCCCGCTGTGCTCATGACATTCGCCGACGTGCTGCGGAAGAAGGGTCACGAGGTCGGCGAGGCCACGACGTTCGAGGAGGCCGATCAGTTGCTCATGGCAGCGCCGCTCCGCTGGGACGCGCTGATCACGGACGTGGTGTTGCCGGGGCATGGTGACGGCCTGAAGCTGGCGTGGAAGGCCGAGTGGATGGGCATGCCAAGCCTGATCGTGACGGGCAATCCCGACCAGATGATCACTCTCTCCGCCACGGGGTTCCGCTACCTGACCAAGCCGTTCAGCCTGAACCTGCTGCTGGGCTGGCTGCAGGGTGTCGGATCGCCGGGTTGATCGACCCGGCAGCACGCCGCGCTGGCCGACGAGCCAAGCCGATGCTCTGGCTTGGTGCGGTCGAGAAGAACTCGAACTTCCACGGGGTTACCCCCACAAGCACCTCAAGCTTGCGCGTCTACCATTCCGCCACGACCGCTCGGGCAGGCCGCGGGATATACTCGATGAACGACGCCCCATCAATTGCTCCCACCGCCCTCGAATGGCGCATCGCGGAAGGTCTCACGCCATACGCCGACGCCGTCGACCATATGCAGCAGCGCATCGCGGATATCCGCGCCGGCGCGGCAGATGAACTGGTCTGGCTGGTCGAGCACCCGCCGCTCTACACCGCCGGCACCTCCGCCCGGCCGGAGCAACTGACCGACCCCGGCCGCTTTCCCACATTCGCCGCAGGCCGCGGCGGACAGTGGACCTATCACGGTCCCGGCCAGCGCGTGGCCTATGTCATGCTCGACCTCACGCGCCCGCATGGCACGGTGCCGCCGCACGATGTGCGCTGCTTCGTGCACGGGTTGGAGGAATGGCTGATCAGCTCGCTCGCCCGTCTCGGCCTTCACGGCGAGCGGCGCACGGGCCGCATCGGCATCTGGGTCGCCGATCCCGCCACCGGCACCGAGGCCAAGATCGCCGCCATCGGCGTGCGCGTGTCCCGCTGGGTGAGCTGGCATGGCGTGGCCCTGAACGTTGCCCCCGACCTCGACCACTACGCCGGCATCGTGCCGTGCGGAATCAGCGAGCACGGCGTGACCAGTCTCCATGCACGCGGTATTCCGGTCACCATGGCCGAGGCGGACGCCGCTCTGCGTGCGGCTTGGCCCGAGGTGTTCGACAGCGTCTCCCCGGCAAGCTGAGCCTAGAAGGACGGGACCTGACGGAACCCGAACTGCTCGGGCGGGTCCGCAAGATCCTCCTCGATGCTGACCACCTCGGCCAAGCGCGGGCCGCGGCGGCAGAGACGCAGCAGTTCCTCGACCGCCGCGGTGTCGCCGGCGACCAACGCCTCCACCGAACCGTCGATCCGGTTGCGCACCCAGCCGGAAACGCCGAGCTCGCGTGCCTTCTCCACCATCCATGCGCGGAATCCGACACCCTGCACACGCCCGCTGATGATCAGGCGCTTGCAGTTCATGCTGGTGCCTCCGGTCGCGTGAGTTGCAGAAACCGCGCCGCGTAGCGCGATGTCGGCGGCGATCGCATTGCGCCGCGCCGCGGCTTCGGCATCCTCGCCCCAGGCCTCGGCCTGGAAAGTTCGTCCAGCGCCCCCAGCGCATGCGCGGTCGCCGCGTCCAGTCGCCCCTCGGCCAGCGCGAGCCCCAGCACCAGGCTGCCCAGCGCCGGCACCGCCACGCCGAGCGCCGCCAGCGCCGCCACGTCCAGCGCCGCCACCGCGTTCCGCAGCGCGGCGACGCTGCCGCGGTGCTGCTTCACGTAGCCGATGCCGCGTGCCGACGCGCAGCGGCGCGTCATAGGTCAGCGCCGCCCAATCCAGCCAGGGCTGCCATTCGCGCGCCTGACGCGCCACCAGTTCCTCCGGCGTCTCGGCGCGGTAGCACAGCAGGTCGCTCTCGGCGTACCGCGCGATGGCATCGACGGTCGGCGCGGGATCGGGCGCGATACGCTGCTGCGCCGTGCCGGCCAGGCGGGTCAGCGGCGTGTCGGCGAACGACATCTCGCCGCCCTTGCCGCCACCCGCCGCCTGCCACTCCTCCGCGATGGCGCGAGCGAGCGGCTCGCCCGTCTACGCGCAACAGCGCCCCGCCAGGCAGATGCATCGGCTTGCCGTCCAGCAGGATCGCAAAGCCGGCCTCGGTCGGTTCGACTGTTCGCTGATGTCCCAGAAGCGCTTCACACCCGTCCTCTTAGCGGAACAACTGCTTCAGCGCACCGCCGACATCGGGCAGCTTCGGCTTCTGCTGAGGTGCCGCCTGCGGAGCCGGGCTTGGCCTGCGCCGCAGGGGCAGCCGTGCCGCGCGCCGCCGCCAAGGCCGCACCGCAATCCGCCTCCGCGCCCCCCAGCACCTGCTTTCCCCCGAGCGCGCCGGCGATCAGACCCATCGGCGTCGCGCTGCCCAGCACGGCTCCCGCCACGGTGCCCGCATTCTGGGTGATCGCCGCAGCAGGATCGGGCGCGGTCGTCGGCGACCTGAACGGGCCGGTGATCCGCAACGGCACAACCAGACCCGTCCCGGCAATCCTGGTCTCCGGCCGCACATGCAGATCCAGCGTCTCGTTGCCGAGGTTGAGGCTGCCATCCCCGTCCATGGAGAGCAGCGACGAGGCCAACACCAGCGACCGCACCGTGGCGATCCCGTTTCTGGCATCCAGGCGGGCGGCGAAGCACTGCACCTGGCTGGTCCCGCCTCGCCCAACCAGATCGAGCAGGTTGACCTCGCGCAGCACCGATCCCAGCGTGCTGCCCAGCAGACGGTTGTCCACGGTGGCGTTGGCCATGCTGACCCCCAGCGTCCCGTCCAGACTGGCAGCGATCGCATGCGGCGTGGCGCCGGCACCATGCAGATCGGCCTGCACGTTCATGTTGCCGTTGATGTAGTCGGGCTGGCCCAGCGCCGCGAGCAGCGGCTTCAGCGCCAGCACCGGGATACGCAGCCGCAACGCCACCGGCGGACTGGCCTGCGTCGCATCGGCGCTGAGCGCCCCATCGAGGTGCCCTTCCGGCAGATCGGCCGACACCGGATCGAGCCGCAGCCTGCCGTCCTGGAGGCTCAGATGCGTCGCGATGGCGCGATACAGCACGCCGTGGGACTTCAGTTGCGCGACGCTGAGCTTCACATCGGCGTTGGCCCGACGCAGCAGATCGAACGGGATCGGCGTGTCTGGGATCACCCGGCCATTGGCTGCCGGCTTGGCCACGGGCGGCGCGGGCGGTGAAGGTGGGGCCGCTGCCGGCTGGACAGTCGGCTTGGCAAGTGCCGCCGACAGCGCGTCGAGGTCGATCATGTCGGCCGCCACGTCGGCCTGCACCGACGGCCGCCCGTCGGGCGTTCGTGCCGCGCTGCCTTTCACCGTCAGGCTTGAACCCAGCGCCTTCAGGGCGAAGTCGATCGGAATCGGAGCGGTCGCCTTCGCACCCGACAGCAGACCAGCGGGAGCGCCTAGAGTGCCAGTCAGCGTGGCTGGCGAATTGTCGAAGCTGCCCAGCGCCGCCACGTGCACAGGCTGATCGAGCTGCGGCGCCGTGACGTCCAGCTTGTCGAGCCTGAGCCCTGCCACCGTCCCGCTCAGGTCGGACGCACCGACATGCAGCGTAAGCCCGGAAACCTGCGGCACCGCCGCACCGTTGTCGGCGACCTGCGCCGCCAGGCTGACATCGTGCAGCGGCGGCAGTCTCTGCCCCGGAAGCAACGGCGCGAGCGCCGCCAGATCCGGCACATTCGCCGCCACCTTGATGACATAGCCCCGCGCTTCCTGGGGCTGCGCGATCGTGCCGTCGAGCGCGAGCTTCGCCCCCGCCGCCTCCATCTGGAGCTTCACCGGCCACGTCCCCGCGGCACCGGGCTCCTGGAGCCGTGTCAGCGCACCAAAGTCGCCGGCCAGCGTGAATGGCGTCCCGTTATAGGTCGCCGCGGCAGTGAGGTGCAGAGGCGCATCCGGCGAAGCGGCGGTCGCGCGCAGGCTGGTCAGTCCAAGCACGGCGCTACGCTTCGTGACGTCGTCCCGCCACGTCAGGGTGCCGTTCTCGACCCGCACATCGGCCACGCTGATCGCACTCGACGCGCTCTTCTGCGAAGCGCCAGCGCCAGGCTGCGCCGTGCCCGAGCTGGATTGCGGCGTGAACTGCCAGTTCGGCGTGCCCTGCGCGTTCCTCTCCAGCATGATGTCGGGCTTCACCAGCACCAACTGGTCGATCTCGACCTGCCGGCTCAGCAGCGGGATCAGCGCGAGCTTGAGGTCCAGCCGTTGCAGCGTCGCCATGGCGGGGCGCGAGAACCCCGGCGGATTGGCGAGGCTGACGCCGCTCACGGTCAGCGTGGGCTGGAGCGACAGCCCCAGCTGGATGCGCCCCTGAAGGGTGAGTTCGCGCCCGGTGGCCTGCTTCACCGCCGCCACGATCCGCGGCTTCAGACTGTCCGGATCGAAGCTGAGCGCCGCGACGACGCCGGCGACGACGATCACGCCGACCACGCCGGCCAGCGACCACAGGCCGATGCGCAACGCACGTGGAAGCGTTCGCCGTGCCATCGCCACCTCTGCTCCTCGTGCTATCGCCGTTCAGATGGTCGCGCCGCCGGCGCGTGAAAGCCCAGGGTGCGGAACGTCTCGATCATGTGGGGCGGCAGGTCCGCCTCCACCAGCAATGTTCCGCCCGCGGGATGGGGCAGCCGAAGCGCACGCGCATGCAAGTGAAGTTCGCTTGAGAGCCCCGCCACCGTCGCGCTGAACGCGTTGTTCTGATCCGGCCGGGCGTATTTCACGTCGCCCAGGATCGGCGCGCCGATCGCGACGCAGTGCACACGAAGCTGGTGCGTGCGCCCGGTCAGCGGGTGCAGCTCCAGCCACGCCAGCTTCTGCCCCGCATGGTCGAGCGTGCGGTAATCGGTGATGGCGCGAGCGGCATCCTTGTCGTCGCGATCCGCGATCTCGGTGCGTTCGCCGCGCGCCCCGCCGATCCGCCGCAGCGGCAGATCGATGCGCCCCTCCGGCGGCATCGGCCGCCCGGCGACCACCGCCCAATAGGTCTTCTCCACCGCCCGCGTGCGGAACGCGGCCGCCAGCTTCGCCGCGGTCCCCGGCGTGCGCGCAAGCAACAGCACGCCGGACGTATCACGATCCAGCCGGTGCACCAGACGCGGACGCTCCGCCGAGCCGAAGCGCAGCGCATCGAGCAGCCCGTCCAGGTGGACGGTGATGCCCGGGCCGCCCTGCACCGGCATGCCGTGCGGCTTGTTCAGCACCAGCACGTGGTCGTCGCGATGGATCACCAGCCGTTGCAGATCGCGCTCCAGCGCTCGGCTCGATCGCCGGCCGCGGCTTCGCCTCGGGCGGCGCCGGCAGCGGCGGAATTCGCACCGCCTGCCCGACCGCGAGCCGCGTCGCGGCATCGACCCGGCGGCCATCCACCCTCACCTGCCCGGTGCGGCAAAGCTTCTGGATCGCGCCCTGCGTCAGCCCAGGAAAATGCCGCCGGAACCACCGATCCAGCCGGATATCCGCCTCGTCCTCCGACACGACCCGCGCAGCAAGTGGCATAGGACGCATCTACTCTCCCCGTCCCCTCGCGGGAGGGGGTCGGGGGAGGGGACCTACAAGCGGTATCGCCAGCAGCGTGTCGATCTTGTCGCTGTCCAGCACCACGATCCGCTCGCTGAACCGGAACGGCGTCGCGGCAGATGTCGATCCGGTCCAGATACCGCCCGCTGGCGAACAGCGTCGTCGCCCCGTCGTGCATGATCCGCACCGCCAGGAAATTCGAGTGCGCCACCGCGACGCCACCCTCCATCGACTTGATCCGGATCGGCCCGACGACGTGGCGATAGCGATGCGGCTCATAGATGTTCGCGCGCCGGAGGGAAAACACGCGATCCAGCAGCATCCCGCGCGACGCCGCGTACATCACCCCCTGCCGCATCCCCGCCTCATGGTTCGCGCGGCTGATCACCAGATAGCGGCACGGCTCGGCGAACAGATCCGGCCATTCCTCCAGCCGGTCCTCGTCGATGCGCTCGGCGTATTCCCCGATCAGCTCATGCACGCCGAGCCGGATGGCGAGATCGTCCATGCGTCATTCGCCCATCAGCATGCGGTAGTGCTTCCAGAAGCCGCGGATCGCCGCCTCGCTGGCGCGGAACGTCTGCGACTCCGCCTCGTGCCCGCCCATCATCACCAGCCCCGCGCCCTCGTCGTTGTATTGCAGCGCGCGCTGCACGAACCCGCCGACGCAGCCGTCCTCCATCGAGATATATCCCGCCGCGCCGATCAGATTGCCCTGGCGCAGCCGCCGTTCCGTCATCGCCTCGTCGTCGGTGTCGAAGCCGAGGTGGATCCATTCCAGCTCGCATCTTGTCCACCCCGCGCGGCCGGATCACCCGCACCGCGATCGTGTTGCGCACCTGTTGCAGCACCATGCCGGGGAAGATCGTCAGGATCTGCACCGACACGCCGTCGCCGTACTCGTCGACCGACTCGACCACCGAGCGGTCCTGCAACTGGAACTCGCTGTCCGCGCGCAGCGCCGCCGCCTTGTAGTCCGCGTCCTCGGCCGCGTAGTCCAGCTTGGCGTAGCTGTAGTGGTTGCCGCCGTCGCGGTTGATGTAGATGCCGCCCGGCATGCTGAGCCGGTTGATCCGGAACGTCGTCAGGAACAGATGCAGGATCGAGGCGTGATAGGTGTCCTTCACGTTCTCGAAGTACAGCTTCCAGTTGTTCGGCATCACCTGCGTGCTGCGCCCGAGCAGCACGGGGGTACGGTTCATCACCCGAAGCAAGCCCCGCGTGACATCCGGCCCGAGATAGGTCTCCAGGTCGGGCGCCGCGTCGCTGAAGGTGCCGAACACCAGCCCGCCGAGTTCCGCGACGCGCAGGCGCTGGAGCCGGTGCTCCTCCTTGCGGAACTCCGGCGGCATGCCGCCCTGGCGCTTCACGCCGTGCTCGAACGCGACGCCGGTGAGCTGGCCGGCGAGGTCGTAGGTCCAGCCGTGATAGATGCAGGAGAATTCCTTGGTGGTGCCGACGCGCTCGATGCACAGCAGGTTGCCGCGATGGGCGCAGCGGTTGACGAAGGCGTTGATCGCGCCCGCCGCGTCGCGCACGACGATGACCGCGGTCTCGCCGATGGTGGTGGCGACATAGTCGCCTGGCTTGGCGAGCTCGACCGCGAGGCAGAGGTAGTTCCAGGTGGGTCCCTTGAACAGCCGCTCCTGCTCGCGCTGGTACTGCGCGGCGTCGGTATAGACGCGGAACGGCACCTCGCTGATGCCGTTCGACGGCCAGGCAACGCCGGGTTCCGCGGTCAGGCTGGACTGGGACATGGGGCGGGCTCCTCCCGGTGGGTTTGGTCGGGTGGGAGTTTAGGCGGGGTGAGAGGGGGCGGGAAGGTCGCGAAGGGAATGTTCGGTCGGGGCCGACGAGGGTGATTTGCTGTGATGAGCTGCCAGACGGCAGACGACGTACACCAAGCACAGTTTTTGCAATTGGCGGCTGGGCGTCCTTCGACCGCTATTGAGGACTCGAACTGCCAATCGGAAGATGTTGCCAGCGGGCGGAGGGGTCACATGGACGCGGCTTACAGTGTCAATCAGGCGTCCGGGCGCGTACTGGAATTCATTCGTGCTCGCATTCTCGTATGGCTGTTGAACCCGAAGATGGGGAAGGTCGGAGAGAAGATCGGGCAGTAGATAATCCTTCTGTGCTTTAGCTGCTTCATTCGTCCGAGTGATCTGAGAGTCCGTCCGGAAAGTTCATAGCGGATTGCAGAGCTTTCGCAGCATCAGGCGGATCGATGCAAGCTGAAGAAATGCCAGTGCATTGCGGCTGAGGTTTTCGAAGTCCTTGGCGAGGCGACGGCAGCGATTGAGCCACGCCAAGGTACGCTCGACGACCCAACGCATTGGCAGGACCACGAAGCCGTTCGCCTGATCGGAACGTCTCACGATCTCGACCGAGAGGTGCGGCAGAACCTCGGCGACTGCTGTGGCGAACTGCGGTCCCTGATAGCCGGCATCGGCAAATAGCTTCGCCAGGAAGGGATACATCCCGAACAAGGTCGAGAGCAGCAGAACACCGCCGTCACGATCCTGGATATCGGCGGGATGCACCACCGCATGCAGCAACAGCCCTACCGTGTCGACCAGGATATGCCGCTTCTTGCCTTTGATCTGTAGAGTTCGAGGACGGGCGCGGTGGCGTAGTGCCCCGTCTCCCGTCCCCGCTCATCAAACCGGACGTGCGGATCTCCCGCATCCGGCTTTCCGACTGGCTTCATCGCAAGGCCCACGGCGACGACCGCCCGCGCTCGCGTCGAAGGCACCGCACGGCTAGTTCCCCGTAGACATGCTCACGGGAGAACTGCTCCGCACCACGCCCTTGCGCTTTGTGTCGCTGGCGGAGGAAGTTCCGTGTCCGGTCATAGACGTGTTGATCGACGGCTTCGTATGCCGACGCGAGTGCGCCATAGGAGAAGTAGGCAGACCAACCACGCAACACGTGGTTCAATCGTGCCCTCACCTCATCCCAGGCGCCCTTGTTCGCCGGCACCAGCAGCTCGCCGATCTTCGTCTTGACCCTCTGCACGCTCTTCTTGGATGGGCTTGCCCCCAGATACCAGCGTCCACCATTTGGCAGGTGGCGTGGTCCCAGCGTGTAGCCAAGGAAGTCGAAGCCCTCGCGCCGAGCATCCTTCAATGAGGTTTTCGCCTCGTTGATTGTCAGCCCGAGTTTCGTCATCACCGCCTTCGTCCAGGCCAGTGCCTCCTCCGCGTATCCGCGACTGAGGATGACAAAGTCGTCGGCATAGGAGACGACGTGCGCGCGGAAAGCCTCGCCGCGTCTGGTCAGGCGCCAATGCTTCAGGAACCGGTTCATGTAGATGACAGATAGCAACGGACTGACGACACCACCCTGAGGCGTACCACAGCTGTTGTTCTTGCCACCGCTCATGCGCCGCTTCCCGCCGCCATCCCGTTCCTCGACCGGCGCTCGCAGCCATAGCTTGATCAGCCACAGCACGTGCCGGTCGACGATGCGGCGGCCCACCGACTTTAGGAGCCCCGCATGTGGGATCGTGTCGAAATACTTAGACATGTCGGCGTCGACGACATCGGTATAGCCCCGGCATAGCAGCCGGTGCGCTTCCTTGACGGCATCGATCGCACTTCGACGCGGCCGATAGCCGTAAGCACTGTCTTCGAAGTCCGCCTCGAAGACCGGTTCCAGCACGATTTTGGCGGCGGTCTGGATCACCCGATCCCGGATCGTCGGAATGCCAAGCGGACGCTCACCGCCGCCTGGCTTCGGGATCATCACCCGGCGCACCGGATCGGGCCGGTAGGTCCTGGAGACGAGTTCCTCGCGCAAGCCCGTCAGCCACGCTCCTACATCCAACGCCTCGATCTGTTCGAAGGTCACGTCATCCACACCCGGCGCACCCGCGTTGTCGCGGGCAAGCGCATAGGCGTGCAGAAGCACGTCTTCGCGGCAGATCTTGTCGTAGAGAACGTAAAAGCGGAAAGCAGGCTCCGCCTTCGCCTTGCAATACAGCTTTCTCTGAAGGCTCCTGATCTTCTCGGGTGTTTCAAGGCTCATCGCCAATCACCCCCACCTCGCCATCGTCGAAAGCGCACCAGAAGTCAGGGTCCTTCCCTCCGCCAACGTTACCTGGCCTCGACGGTACTATGACCCTGTCCGACACCCGTCCGAATCCACCGCTCGTGTGCGGCGTTGAAGCCGCGACCTCCGACCTGGACGGGTCTCCCTCGATTACCCGCATCACCCTTCCAACGTGCTGTGTCCAATACCCCGGCAGACCGGACAGGTGCATGTGTCGATTACTTCCCTGTCCGCGCGGCCTTCCCCGAGCAAGAGACGGGTCGGCATCTGCATCGACTTCTTTCGAGGCCTGCTCGAACTTCACTCTCATTACGGCCCGTTGGATCGCTCGACCGCCCAAGGCGGCCTTTGTCACGAGGCTTCGACCAGACCGGTCGCCCGGCCGAGCCGCTCGTCAGCTTCCGGATCAATCGACAACTCTCCGGATGGAACCTTCCTCCATAGATGATGCGCGCCGTCGAGGCGCACTCTTGCCCGCGTCATACCCGGGCGGATCGATGCAGGCCCCCCTTTTTCCACGCTTTTCACGCTCTGGCTGTCGATCACGCAGGCGGTCGGACTGGCTTCCCGCCCGATCGCCTCGCGGCATTGCACATAGAGCGCATAGTGGATCATCTCGATCGTGCCGTCGTGGTTCCAGCGAGTGAGGTAGTCGTGCACCGTACTCCTCGGCGGTAAGTCCTTGGGGATGTAGCGCCACTGGCAGCCGGTGCTCAGCACATACATCACGCCGTTCACCACCTCCCGCATCACCACCTCTCGCTTGCGGCCGCCGTGCTTGGCCGGCGGGATCAGTGGCTCGATCAGCGACCATTCCTCATCCGTCAGATCACTCGGATAGCGCAGCTTGTCCCGGGCGTAGCGGGGGCGGTTCTTGGTCGTCCACATCTGGCACCTCGCGAAGCGGCGCCGCATAGAGAATCACAGACAATTCGAGCCGCTCAACCCCGCCCCGTAACCGATTCAAATAACTCGCGAACCTTCCGGACGGACACTGACTGGCGAAAGTCCTGTTCAGCTGCCGTTCAAGCGCTTTGGCATTTTCTACGCCCTCGCACCAGCCGGTTTGTACGCACTTGCGAATGTCGAGATGTTCAAACATTTCATTGTGGACAAACTTCCGCCGCCACCGCCGAATAGTCCATCCGCCGAACTGATCCTTTTCCTTTGGATGAACAAGATTATGTATGGGCTGGCTCTCGTGTTGGTTCTCTCAACCACGTATCTCTTTGGATTGATGAGGTGGGCCTATAATCAACTCATTTGCAGGCTGTTGGGTCCGACGCTGGCTAATGTCCAGCGCGCATCATTAGCCTATTTCCTGCTCAAATCATGCGCCGCCGTGGCAATCTTTTCCCTATTCGCTTGGATATTTGCTTTTATCGGAACACTTGACGAAAATACCGCGCTTGCCATCGTAGCGTTAGCTGATCGTGTCGGCATTTTTCTCTCTATTTACAGCGGGTACTTTGTTTTCTCGATTCTGACCCTTATCGCGACTGGGCTCGGAATAGCTTCGGTCAGAATATGCCGGATGAACGGCAGGGCGGCGATGCGAGAGATATATTTGACCGATGCCACATCCGAGCAGGTCAGGTGAAGTTGCTACTTGCCGTCACGCTGTTCGCGCTAATGACATTTGTCCCGCGTTTGGCCGGGCTACGGCATTGAGCAGAGTAGGTCGCGTAGCTGCTGCCCTTTGGGGACACCCGGAAAACGCTCCACCAAGCACCAACTGGCTTGGGGTTCAGCTTTCCATTTCACGCGTTGTCGTATTTTTTTACTTCTCATGAGAGCCGGAAGAGTTGTGGCGCTGTGGCTCGGCGCCTATGATTATGAGGCAATTTCCGTTGGTTCGGCTATCGGAATTTGCGGACTGATTGGTGTCAAATACGTGCTTGCTGCTCTCAACAAGTATGCGGCTATCGTTGTGAACAAGCGCGGTAAGATCGTCCTAAGCTGCCTGTGGTTCCTGGTCCTCAGTGGACCGGCGTTGTTCGGTGGAGTGTGGCTCCTTCTACAGCCCTTCCCAAAAACAACGTGGTATGGATGGCTGATATACGTAGTTGTAGCAATCGGTTTGGTTATTGCCGGCTTCAGGGAGGCGGTCAGCACCGGCTCGCATGCCGCGCGCGATACATCGACTGCCACTTGATACAAGGTGGAATCGGAGCTGGAGCACTGTCGGAATGTCGTCCGGTCCCCGTTTGGGCGCCAGCTGGCGGTGAACCTTGCTTGTGTCATGCATCTGAATTACAAGGGTGACATTGAGCCAGGAGTCCCGACCGTGCCTGCAACCGCCTTGGTGCAAACGCGCATCGACCCGGCATTGAAGGACCGTGCGACCGCGGTGCTGGACACCATGGGGCTGACCGTCTCCGATGCAGTGCGCATCCTGCTGACGCGTATTGCCAACGAGGGGGCGCTGCCGTTTCCCCTCGCGATTGACCCGGCGGCGCACGACGCCTGGTTCCGGGCGAAGGTACGGCAAGCCCTGGAGGATCCCCGTCCGGCTGTCCCGCATGACGCCGTCGAGGCACATTTCGCCAAGCGGCGCGCCGCAGCGCTCCGCAAGCGCCGCGAATGACGCGTGCGGCTCGAATGGTCAGTGTGGGCACGAGCGGACCGCGAAGCGATCTTCAACTACATCGAGCTGGACAACCCGCGCGCCGCGGTGGCCGTCGACAAGCGGATCAGTGATCGGGTCAGGCTGCTCGTGCGGCTGCCAAGGAGCGGTCGCCCCGGCCGCGTCGAAGGCACACGCGACTGGTCATTACCCGCACACCGTATATCGTGGCCTACCGCATAATTGGCGATACCGTGCGTATCCTCCGCCTGTTGCACAGTTCGCGGCGATGGCCCGACGATATGCCTGACAGATGACCAATTCGGTCCGGCCACCAGTGGCCAAAGCCACACTCCTGTGCCTCCGGCGAGCGCGTAATCGTTAACACGGAGACAGAAGGGAGCGCCCGGAGGGCCACGGGAGTCGTAGCGGTCCCACGGCCAGCGCCTACACGACGTAGCGGCGGATGCCTTCAGTCAGACGGCGTACATTGAAATTCAGGATCAGCCCGACGCGAAGCCCGCTCATCCGCAGATAAGTGTACAGTTGTGCTTCATGGGCCGGCACAATGGCGGCAACGGATTTGATCTCAAGAATCACCTCCCGCGCGACGACGATGTCAGCCCTGAACCCCTCCCCGATCGGCATCGCCTTATAGATGACCGGAATGCCAACCTGCCGCTGGAACGGTATGCCTGCCTCGCCGCAGTTCATGACACAGGCATTGCTCGTACACCGACTCGAGCAGGCCCGGCCCGGTGTGGCGATGCACCTCTATCGCCAGCCCGATAACCTGTTCGGTCAGTCCCCCCGCCAGTAGCACAAGCTCCAACTCCTGTGGCCCACCGTGGCCCTCCGCTTCTGTCTCCGTGTTAAAGGAAAACGCAACGTAAACGCACTGTCTTAGCCAGTGGAGCTACCTATTGACAGTCATCAAGACTAACACCACATCCCCGTCATGAGCCCGCGCCCCGGAACCGGAACGGCTGCAAGCCGCGCCAGCACACTCATTCCCCCGGACTTGCTCGCCTCACCCCATGCACCAACGTCTCACACACCGGCGCTTGAGACACCAATGAGACACCCCGGGCGCAAGACGTTCGTTGACTGATCCCCTCCCACGCCTTACCCATCCCGCCCCGCGTGGCCACGCCTGACGCGGCAGCTAAAGTCGGCAGCATCGCCGGCCACTCGAGCCAAGGTCCGTAACCTCATGCTCCGCCGCGCCGAAACCCTGCTCGACCCCACCGCCCGACAGCCCGAGGCGCCGCCCGTGCACGGCCTGTCGCCGTTCTACCGCCACTACCTCCGCCAGGAGCTGTGGCTGATCGTCGGCCTGTTCCTGTTCGGCGGCCTCGCCGGCATCCTCGACGTGACCGTCCCCGCCTTCATCGGGCGCATCGTCGGCCTCGTCTCCAACCACACGCCCCAGGCACTGATCCACGAGGCATGGCCGCAGCTCATCGGCATGGCCGTCGTGCTGCTCCTGCTGCGCCCAGGGGTGCTCCTCTGCCACATCGTGCTGATCAACCAGATCGTGAACCCGGGCCTCTCGAACATGATCCGCTGGCAGAACCACTGGCACGTGGTCCGCCAGAGCTGGACGTTCTTCCAGAACGACTTCGCCGGCCGCATCGCCAACCGCGTGCTGCAGACCGGCCCGGCGCTGCGCGAGAGCGTGGTGCTGTCGTTCGACGCCGCCTGGTACATCCTCGTCTACGGCAGCAGCGCGCTGCTGCTGCTCGCCTCCATCGACTGGCGTCTGACGCCGCCGATCCTGCTGTGGTTCGCCTGCTACGGCGGCATCCTCTGGTTCTTCGTGCCGCGCCTGCGCGGGCGCTCCCAGGTGGTCTCCGAGATGCGCTCGCTGCTGACCGGACGCGTCGTGGACAGCTACACCAACATCCTCACGGTCAAGCTGTTCTCCCGCGCGCGCGACGAGGACGCGTTCGTGCGCGAGGCGATCGACCTGCACACCAGCGCCTTTCGCGATCAGACGCGGATGATCACCGCCTATGTCGCGGTGTTGGCGCTGATGAACGCGTCGCTGATCGTCGGCACCGCGAGCCTCGCACTCTGGCAGTGGAGCGCCGGCCGCATCTCGGTGGGCTCCGTCGCGATGGTGCTGCCGCTGACCTGGCAGATCACCAACATGGCCGGCTGGGTGGCGCGCAGCGTCACCGCGATCTTCGAGAACATCGGCACGGTGCAGGACGGCATGCGTTCCATCGCGGTCGAGCGGCAGATGCCCGACCCGCCGGATGCGCGCGAACTCCGCGTGACGCGCGGCGAGATCCGCTTCGAGGACCTGCACTTCGATTATGGCCGGCAGCGGCGGCTGGAGGATCGCGGCGGCGTGTTGCGCGGCATCGACCTGCGCATCGCGCCAGGCGAGCGCGTCGGGCTGGTCGGCCATTCCGGCGCCGGCAAGTCAACGCTGGTGAATCTGTCTGCTGCACTTCTATGACCCGGAGCGCGGCCGCATCCTGATCGACGGTCAGGACATCGCCACGGTGACGCAGGAGAGCCTGCGCACGCAGATCGCCATGGTGACGCAGGACACCTCGCTGCTGCATCGCTCGATCCGCGACAACATCCGCTACGGCCGGCCGCAGGCCACGCAAGCGATGATCGAGGACGCCGCGCGGCGCGCCGAGGCGCACGAGTTCATCGTCGGGCTGGAGGATTGGCACGGACGGTCCGGCTACGACGCGCATGTCGGCGAGCGCGGCGTGAAGCTGTCCGGCGGGCAGCGGCAGCGCGTGGCGCTGGCGCGGGTGATCCTGAAGAACGCGCCGATCCTGGTGCTCGACGAAGCGACGTCGGCGCTGGATTCCGAGGTCGAGGCGGCGATCCAGGGCCAGCTCGACGGCCTGATGGAAGGCCGCACCGTGATCGCCATCGCCCATCGGCTGTCGACGATCGCGCGCATGGATCGGCTGGTCGTGCTGGACCACGGGCGCATCGTCGAATCCGGAACGCACGCCCAGTTGCTTGCCGGCGACGGAACCTATGCGCGCCTATGGCGGCGGCAGTCGGGCGGGTTCACGCCCGAACTGCTGGACGCCGCGGCGAAGTAACGTCAGGACCGCGCGCGCAGCGCTGCCAGCCGGTCGGTCAAACTGGTCGCCGCGACCGGCTGACCCGAGGCGATCTGCATCGCACGCGCGATGTTCGCGTCGTCCTGTTCGGGTTGCGTCGGCCTGAGCAGCTTTGCCTTCATGTTGGCGGCCTCGGCGTTGGTGAGGTCGCGCGCAGCAGCGTCCTGCATCGACTTCAACGCCACGTTCAGGCTGCTGGTCGTCGTGCTCAACCCGGCAGCCCGACGTGCCGCCTCGGCCTGTTGCTCGGCCATCTGCCGTTGCTGACCGGCGCGCGCCATGTCGCGCTGCGCGCGCTCGAGCTGCGCCCGGCCCTCGCGCAGCTTGCCGCCCGCCTCGGCATAGGTCTTCTCCAGCATCTCGAGGAATTCCTTGGCATCGACGACGTCCTTCTTTTCCCGGTCCACTTCGGGCGCCATCTGCTCCAGCATCGTCACCAGCGTCCCGAGGCTGCGCTCGAGTTCCGCCTTCTTCGCCGGGTCGGTTTCCGCCGCAGCCTGGCTTTGCAGTTGGTCTGCCGCGGCCATCCGCTGCGTCGACAACGCCTGAATGGCGTTCGCCTCCCGCGTCTCCTTGTCGTAGCTCAGCCGCGCCCGCGCCACCTGTTGCCCGAGTTGGTCGAGGTTCTGCTCCATGGAGCGCATCTCAGCCTCGCTGGCCGATTGCGGGTCCCAGCGGACCAGCGCCTCGACACCGGCCTGTACCGCCTTGTCAGCCTTCACACCGACCAGGTTGCGCATGAACTGAAGCATGGGTTCGTCCTCCTTGTTGCCACGGCGTGTCGTCAGACCGGAACCATCCCGGCCGCGTTGAGCAAGGCGATCGCGAGCTGCGCCGCAGCGATCGGCAGTGCCGCCGCGAGGCTTCCGTCGTCGATCCTGAGGTGCAACCTCCGCATGACATGGCAGGCGATCACCACGGTCACCAATTGCAGCAGGATCGCCACGATACCCCATACCAGGATGTCGAGCACCGCCCGCGTGGTCGCGAGCAGTGCAGCCAGCGGGATGGCCAATGCGATCACCGCGCCACTCAGCACGGTCGCCGCCGCGACATTGCCCTGGCGCAGCAGCTCGCGTTCGTGAAACGGTGTGACCGTCGTATAGATCATCACGCCGACGACCAGCAGAACGATGCAGATCACGAACTGCAACAACAGCACCGGCAGCCCGCTGCCGAGTGCGTCGGCGATGCTCGAAGGCAGGCTCTCGTTCATGAGGTGCTCCGCGATCGCTCAGAGTGAAACTGTCGGAAGTGTCAGGGAGGCAGGGTTGATGTCGATGCCGGCGTGGATCTCCACCCAGGCCTGACCGCCATCCTCGACCGCCGCCACCATGACGTACTCGCTGGATGGTGCCGGCGGCGCGGCGCCCGTAGGGCCCGCATACAGCATTGCCTGCAACTGGCGCCGCGTCACACCACCGAGCGCCTGGATCGTCTCCGCCTGCTGCCGCGGCGCGATCCTCGTCTGCCCGGGCGCCCATGCCCGATCGTAGGTCTTGCCATCCTTGGTCTGGAACGCCGGCCAGCCGATCATTCCTTGCGCGGGATCCAGCCACTCGCCCCACTCCGCCTGGCTGGCCGGATGGACCTCATCGAGCCGGGAGAAGTAGCGGCACTCATCCGGCGCGCCATCGGCGCCGAGGTGCAGTTGGAAGAAGGCGGTGCGCCCGGGCAGATAGAGCCGGTTCAATTGCACGCCTGCGTCTTCCAGCAGCCCCACAGCCTCGACGCTGATCATTCCGCTGCCCGCCGGCGGCTGAACCTTGGTGGCTCCCGCGGCGAGCAGGAACGCGGCGGGATCGAGCGGGATGGTCTGGCCGACGCGAAAGCGTGTCGCGGCACTGCCGGCGAGGCCCGGTGGCGTGGCAGCGCCCGGACGGGAAGTGGCGGCTCGGCGGCGCGCGAGCCAGAGCAGCAGGAACCCCGCGACCCCGATGAACAGAACCACCCAGACGATGCCCGAGCCGCCCGACGCACCAGCGGCCGTCCGCGCCGGCGCCGCCGGGCGCCGCCATCGGCTGATCGCCGAGAGCCGCCAGCCGCGCCGCCGTGGTGGGGTCGCGTGCCGCCTGCTGGTGCCATTGCTGATAGGCCGGATCGATCTGCGATCGCTGGAAATATGTCGCACGATCGGATGCCGACAGCGCACCCAGCATCGCCCAAAAGGCTGCCGAGCCAAGTCCTCCGGCATAGTCGGACTGCGGGTAATAGCTTGACGGCCGGCGAGGGTAATAACCGCCGCCGCCCCATGCCGTGTCCGGGGGCACCACGCTTTCGACCTGCGGGCGACGCGGCTGTTGGGAAGCACGATATTGCTGCAGCGCCTGCGCCGAGTTCGTGCGAGAGATCGACAGGTCCCCGGCCGATCGAGAGGTGTAGCCACCGCCGGTCGTCGAGGGGCGGCGGTAACCACCGCTAGAAGGTGCGCTCCAGCCTGATGAGCTCGACCCGGAATAGGTCGGCGCGGATATCGTGGGCCGGCGATACCCGCCGCTGTCCGCGAATGCGCATGTCGGCACGCCGAGTTGTGCGCCAACGAGCGCAATCGCCAGGTACCTGCACGGTGAAGTGCTGTCCGCGACAGCATCAGAACATCAACTGGACTTCTTCAGGCAGGTGCTCAGGTAAGTCTTGCGGGCGTCACTTGTGAGCTTGTCCTGTGTCGCCTGACCGTTGCAGACCTTCATCAGCGTGTTCTGGTTCAACTTTCCGCTGAGACAGGCGCTCATGTAGCTTTGCCGGGCCTCGCCCTTGAGATCGCGTTGTGACGCGTCGGCGTTGCAGCTCGCCATTTTTTGCTGCTGCGCGGCCTGAGCCGGAACTCGGCGGCTTGGTGTTCTGCGCCAGAGCCGGCGTGCTCGCGATAGCGGCGGCGAAACCGATGATAAGAGCGGTTCGTAACATTGTTCTTCCCCCGTCGTTGTTGCGATACGCAGTATCGGTCCGACCACGGTGGTCAGTCACGTTCACGTCCGCGCGATGCATTGTTCACATTGACCCCTCGATCAGCGGCTCCATACTCGCGCCGGCAATGACGCAGGGAACACCATGAAAGTCTTCGTCTTCGACCTGCTCGCCTACGGTGAACATCTCGACCATCTGAAGGTCGACAACGAGCTGCCCTATCCGCTGTCTTCGCGGCATTTCAAATCCGACATCGCGGTGCGCACCTACGCAGAGCACCTCGATGCCTGGGAAGAGATCGACCGTCTTGGCTATGACGGTCTGGGCTTCAACGAGCACCATTGCTCGCCCTATGGCCTGATGAATTCGCCCAACCTGATGGCCGCATCCGCCGCGCAGCGCACGAAACGCGTCAAGCTCCTGATCTATGGCAACCTGCTGCCGCTGCACGAGCCGCTGCGCCTGGCGGAAGAACTCGCCATGCTCGACTGCCTGTCCAACGGCCGGCTGATCTCGGGCTTCGCGCGCGGCATTCCGCGCGAATATCAGGTGCACAACGTCGCACTCGGGGAATCGCGCGCCCGCTTCGAGGAAGCCTACGACATCATCACGCGTGGCTGGACCGAGGACATCTTCTCCTACCAGGGCCGGTTCTGGTCGTACCGCGATGTCGCACTATGGCCGCGCCCGGTGCAGCGTCCGCATCCTGAGATCTGGATGCCGGTTGTCGGCAGCAAGGAATCCATCGAGTTTGCCGCAAAGCACAATATCCGCATTACACCGGGGCTCGCACCGGGCGGCCTCCAGGATGACATCATTCGGTATTACGCGAAGTGCCTCGCGGCGAGCGGTCACGCGATCACGCCCGATCACCTGTCACTCGGCCTCTCGGTCTATGTCGCCGACAGCAAGGCGCAGGCGGTGAAGGAGTGCGGTCCCTATTTGCTCTACTTCAACCGCACGTTGTTCAGCCACGGCAACTTCACCGAGACGAGTCTACAGCGTCAGTTCGGCTACTCATCCGATGCATCGACCGACTACGTGCGCCCGGAGAACCTCCACGCCGCGCAGCATGCACGTGAGGATTTCCGCAACATGACGATGGAGGGCGTGGCGAAGCTGGCCGAGCGCCTGCCTTGGGGTACGCCTCGCGAGGTGGCGGAACGCATCATCGCGCTCGCGGACCACACGGGCGCCAGCACGGTGCAGATCGGCTTCAATCGCGGCGCCATGCCGCAGGAGATGTTCCTGGAACAGATCCGTCGCTTCGCCCGCGACGTGCTGCCGATCGTGCAGGCGCACCAGGTGGCCCGCGTGCCGGTCGGCACATGAGGTGACGGCGGCCTGACCAGATCGGGGGAGGACAACAACAATGGCAGGCGCATACGCCTCCAACACCGAAGCGGCCCTGGAAGGCCAGCGCATCGGCGCGTTACAGCTTCGCGTCGCGATCCTCTGCGCGTTCGCCCAGATGTTCGACGGCTACGACATCAGCGCGATCGGCATGGCCGCGCCATCGCTGTCGCACGCCTGGAATGTGCCGCCGGCCGCGTTCGCCATTGCTTTCGTGATGTCCAATGTCGGGGTCATGGTGGGCGCGCTGGCTTCAGGTCCCGCCGGCGATCGCCTCGGGCGCAAGCCGGTGATCCTGATCAGCCTGCTTTTCCTTGGCGTATTCTCGTTCGCAACCGCCTATGCCCGATCCATCCCGATGTTGGCATTCCTTCGCCTGATGACCGGCGTGGGCATCGGCGCGCTGATGCCATCCACCGTGGCACTCGCCTCCGACTATGCACCGGATCGACTGCGCGCCAGCGTCACCATGTGGGTGTTCGCGGGCAATCCGCTGGGCGGCTTTCTCGGCGGCCAGCTCATTGCGTTCTTGCTGCCGATGTTCGGTTGGCAGGTGATCTTCCATATCGGCGGCGCCTTGCCGCTGCTGTTGTTCCCGGTGCTGCTTGTAGCGATGCCGGAATCGCCCCGCTTCCTATTGTCGCGCGGCCGACGCACCGCAGCCGCGTTGCGTATCTATGCCGCCACCGGCATCGATCCCGATGAGGCCACCGCGCAGGCGCAGCACGTGGACGTGGCGCGCGGCAATCCGGTGATGGCGCTGTTCTCCGACGGCTATGCGCTGCGGACAATTCTGTTCTGGATCATGTTCTTCGCCAGCCTGCTCAGCCTGTATCTGATCGGCTTCTGGCTGCCGACGGTGCTGCACCTGGAGGGACTACCGCCGGCCGACGCGGTGTTTGCCTCCAGCCTCTACGGTGCCGGAGGCGGGCTGAGCGTGCTGGCACTCGGTCCGCTGGTCACCCGCTTTGGCCTGGAGCGCGTGCTCACCATCTGCCTGGCATGCGGCATCGTCGTTGTCGCAGCTGTAGCACTGGGGCAGCTGCCGTATCTTGTGCTGCTCGCAGCGATTTTCGTCATGGGCGTCTGCGTCGTCGGTGGACAACTTGGCGCAAACGGGTTGTCCGCGGCGCGATATCCGGCGCGCATCCGCACCACTGGCGTCGGCTGGGCTCTCGGCATCGGCCGACTGGGCGGCATCTTTGGCCCAGCGCTCGGCGGATTCCTGCTGGCGAGGGGTTGGCAGGCGCCACACATCCTGCTGTGCGCCTGCATCACCGCTGCCGTCGCCGCACTTTGCGTCGTGGTGATGCAACTACCCGCGGCGCGGGTAGAAGGCGATCCCATCCTGCGGCGGACGTGACGGTCGTGGCCTGAGGAAACGCCGCGGTCAGGTCCTGACGGCGCAGCCAAGCCAGTAGCGCAAGTCAGCCGACTTTTTGGCCACCCATTGCCTGCTTGATGAGCCCTACGATGACCATCAGGATGCCTCCGCCGACACCGCCAGAAGCAATCTGGCCGATGATTGAGCCGATATCGAGACCTCCTGCACCGGCTGCTTCAGCGCCGCCGCCAAGAAACTGACCGATGATCTGCGCCCCGACACCACCGCCGATCACACCGGCAATAGTATTTCCGACAACTCCCAGATCAAACTGCTTCAGTAGCGAACCGGCAACATTACCGCCCACGCCACCGGAGATCAGCTGAATTATCAGCCCGATAATTCCACCCCACATGACGGTTTCCCCCGATTTCGCGTTCTCGTGATCGTTAGGGCCGAGACTCCACTCACAGTCTTCTGCTTGGTTCTAGCACAAATTTGCCCGAAACGCACATTCGACTGACTCACAGTTGCATTATCGCGACCTGCGAAGCCGCTGCATCTACCAAACAGTGGCGCGCCAAGTCTCGTCGAACGCAGCGACCGAGTGCTCACTTCGTGTTCACGCATCGGACTGACGTCGCACACCGAGCAACAGCACACATGGATACTGGCAGCTTTCGACACCGCCCGGCGGTGTTGAGTTGCGTAGCGGTGATCACGGCCCGCTCATGCGGGCCGTGACGACCGAGGCCGCATCAGGCAGCCGCCTTCACCTCGATGGTCTTCTGCTGCTCCACCGTCTTCGCCGTCTTCGGCATGGTGATGGTCAGCACGCCCTTGGAGAAGTCGGCGGCAATCTTGTCGCGATCGACACCCTCCGGCACGTAGAAGCTACGCTGGAACGAACCGTAGGAGCGCTCGGACAGATAGAAGCTCTTTTCCTTCTGCTCCCTCTCCTGCTTCTTCTCACCCTTCAGGGTCAGCATGTCGCCGGAGACCACGACCTCGATCTCCTTCTCGCTCATGCCCGGCAGTTCCGCGGTCACCTTGTAATTGCCGTCGTCCTCGGTGATGTCCACCGCCGGCGACGGCACGGTGAACGAGCTCTCGTAACGCAAAGCCGGTTCCGCATCGAACATGCGCCGCAGCGATGGCATTCCCCAGCCGCCCGAGAACCGGTCGAACAGCCGGTCCATCTCGGTACGCAGCGAGCGCCACGCGTCAGGGGCATTGGCCGCAGCAGGTGCGGTCTTCTTCACTTCGACAGGTGTGTTTGCCATGGATGATCTCCGTTCAGTGTGTTTGACGTTCCATCGTTCTTGGAAGCCCAACGCTGCACGCTCGGACATGCAGCCGCATTGATACAGATCAAACGCCCGCCCGGCGCGCCGGACTGATCCATTCGCGCAGATGCGGCCACAGTTCATGATCGGGTGTCTTCACCAGATCCTTTTCCAGCGTGCCGACCAGCTTCACCTGTGTTGCGGCATTCAGCGCCTCGCGCAGTTCGCTCAGAGCGCGCGGCGGTGCCACGAGCAGTAGCTCGTCGAACTCGCCGCGTTCGGACGCTGCGCTGATCTGTTCGCCGATGAGATGCACGAACCTCTGCTTCTCGAGCTCGTGCAGGTCATGTCGCGGTCCGACGGCATGGTGCGCGCCGCCGCTGCTCTCGAATGACCGGCCCGGCCGATCGGTACCGATGTCGCGCGAACGCAGATGCGCCGATGCGGAGTCGAGCGAGCCGATCGTGCGCAGCACGTTGTCGACGTCCGGCTGGACGAAGCGCACATGCTCGCCGTCGGCAATGACGATGCGAAGAGTGAGTGGTCGTGCCATGGGTTGCCTCCTTATCGGAGGCATGCTGCACCTCGCGCGCTCGCACCGCTTTGATCTAGATCAGCGATCTGTCCGGTTCGAGACCAGGCCGCCCTCAGGTGGCGCCGCCGTACTGCCGTCGCACCGTTTCGGCGAGGTGCCGCAATTGGGACGGTGGCAGTTTGCCCACGACGGTGTAGCCGACGCCCTTCTCGATCCAGGCGCAGCCGTCGACATGGTCGTAGTCGATATGCTGGATCGGCTGGCTTGGCGCGGCATGCAGCGGCAGCACGAACACCGTCAGACGCACGCCCTGCGGGCCGTCGTACATGAACAGCCCAGCCGGTCCGTCCGGTGTCGCCGCCAACCTGCCGCCCATATAGCTGAAGCTTTCGGCCGAGAGGTCGGGAGGAGCCACGGGATGGTTGAGCCGGTTCGACACCCAGCGCGCCAGGTCGTCGCGCTGCTGCGCTCCCAGCTCCGTCGGCCGCCGAAGGTCCGCGGTGTAAACGATGTGATTGGCCACCGCCTGCTGCGCCATCAAGGTGAACGCGGCCTCGGGCGGCTGCACGCCGCCGCGCAGGAACCAGCCGCCCGTGACCCCCAGGCCGAACGCCAGCACCACGGCCGCTGCCGCCCGCCAAGCCAGCCACCGGCGCCCCAGCCGCTGCTGGACCAGTCGCTCCAAGCCGAGCCGCGGCGGGATCGGCTCTTCCGCAACGCGCGCGAAGGCCACCCGCAGCGCCTCACGCTGGGCGCCCCACCCGGCAACCTGCCGCGCGACGTCCGGATGGTCTTGCAGGTAGCGCAGCACCGCCGCCCGGCGATCGGCGTCCAACTGACCGTCAACATAGGCGTGCAGCTCTTCCTCCGCGATCGGCCTTGGGGGATCGCTCATTTGACCCTCCGCAGCGCCGGCCGGACTTCTTCGCCGCCTTCGGTCAGCCGGCGCAGCCGTTCGCGGCCACGCGCAAGCCGCGACATCACCGTGCCGACCGGAATCCCCAGCACACTGGCGGCCTCCGCGTAGGACAGGTCCTCGACCGAGACCAGCAGGATGACCGAGCGCTGCTCGACCGGCAGCGCGTTCAGCGCGCGGATCAGGTCGCGCCATTGCAGGCGGTTCTCCTGGTCCGCCCGCAGGCTCATGGCCGCTTCGTGGGCCTCATCCAGCGGCTCTCCGGCCGGCCTCGCCCTCGCTCGGCGCACCTGGCTGATGAACAGGTTGTGCATGATGGCGAACAGCCACGCCCGCATGTCGGCTCCGTCCCGCCGCGTGTGCAACCTGGCGAGCGCGCGCACCAGGCAATCGTGCACCAGGTCGTCCGCATCCTCACGGTTGCGCAGCAGCGCGGCGGCATAGCGTCGCAACGCCGGAATGTTGGCCTCGATGAGTGTCAGCGTGCCGGACACGTGCGATACGACGCGCGCGGCGCGGATATATTCCCGCGGCTGGACGCCGATCCGCGGCTGCCCGAAGCTGTGTCAGGCGAAGGAGGAACCGCCATGAAGATCACCAAGGTTGAACCGCTCCTGCTCGACCGGTTCCTGTATGTGCGCATCAGCACCGACGCGGGCGTCACCGGGATAGGCGAGTCCGGCACCTGGGGCCAGCTCGAGGCGTCTGCCGCGTCGATCGCCAAATACGGCGAATATCTGGTGGGCCGCGACCCGTTCCCGATCGAGCACCACTGGAACGTCATGCTGCGGGCCAATCATTTCACCGGCGGCGCGATCACCGGTGCGGTGTCGGCGATTGACATCGCGTTGTGGGACATCAAGGGCAAGGCGTTCGGCGCGCCGGTCTATGAGCTGCTCGGCGGGCGGATGCGCCACAAGGCGCGGCTCTACGGCCACGTCAAGGGGCGCACGATCGATAAGCTGCTGGAGGAGGCGGTGCGGCTGAAGGAGGCTGGATTCACCGCACTGGGACACCTGAACCCGCTGCTCGACGAGAGCGAGGACGAGCCGTTCTACAAGCCGCATGCGGCGCGGATCGAGGAAGCGATCGACAACGTGCGCCGGCTCCGCGAGGCGGTCGGGCCGAAGGTGGACCTGTGCATCGAGATACACCGCCGCCTGACACCGCCCGAGGCGATCGCGCTGGGGCGCGGCCTCGAGAAATACACGCCGATGTTCTTCGAGGATCCGCTGCGGCCGAACAGCTTTGACGCGATGGCGGACGTGGCTCGGCACATCGACATTCCGATAGCGACCGGCGAGCGGTTCACCAGTCTGTATCAGTTCCAGACGCTGCTGACACGCAACGCGGTGCAGTATCTGCGGCCGGATGCGTGCCTGGTGGGCGGGATCACCGGTATGAAGAAGGTGGCGGCGATCGCAGAGGCGCATGACGCGTGGGTGGTGCCGCACAATCCGCTGTCGCCGATCAGCACCGCGGCATGTCTACAGATAGCTGCCTGCATCCCGAACTTCGCGATCCAGGAGTATCCGTCGCGCACGCCGGACCTGGATGGCGGGAAGGAACTGCTCGGCAACGACCTGGCGAGAGGGCTGGAGGAACAGGTCGATGGGTTCATCGCCATTCCCGGCGGGCCGGGGATCGGCGTGGAGCTGGTGGAGGATGTGGAACGGAAGTTCCCGTATCGCCCGCGGCCGATCAAGATGCGGCCGCATGTCGATGGGTCGGTGGTGGATATGTAGGACTGAAGCGTTGCCCGGGCTGGCACGCCGCTCCCGCCGGGACTACCCTTCGAACCAACGCCGTGCCTGCCGCAGACACGACCGAAGGAGCACCAAGATGATCAACCTCCACGACATCCGCTACGCCCGCCTCGGCACGCAGGACCTGGATTCCGCGATCCGCTTCGCCACCGACATCGTCGGACTGCAACTGGTCGCGCGCGATGGCAATGCAGCCTATTTCCGCAGCGACAAGGTCGACGTGCGCGGTGATACGCGGGACCATACACTTGTGTATTTCGAGGGTGACCCCGCCGATCAGACCATCGGCCTGGAACTGATCGACCCGGACGATCTGGACGCCGTCGGCGCGGCACTGGAACAGGCTGGCCGGCCCGTCCACTTCGGCACCCGCGCCGAATGCGACAGCCGCCGCACCCGCGCGTTCATCGCCTCCTCCGATCCCAGCGGCAACAAGATCGAGATCCTCGCGCGTCCCTACAACAGCGGCGGCAAATACTTTCCAGGCCGCCAGGTCGGCATCACCAACTTCAGCCATGTCGCCTTGTTCAGCACCGACACCAAGCGCGACACCGAATTCTGGACCCGCCTGATCAACGCCCGCATCTCCGACTGGCTCGGCGAGGCGACGTTCCTGCGCATTGGCACCGTGCATCATTCCGTGGTGCTGATGCCGTCGTCGCGGCCCGGCATCCAGCATATCAATCATCAGGTCGAGGACATCGACGACGTGATGCAGTCCTATTACTGGCTGAAGCAGCGGGGCGTGAAGATCGTCTACGGCCCGGGGCGGCATCCGATCTCCACGGCGATGATGGTGTATTTCGAGGGGCCGGACGGCATGGTCTACGAATACTCCGTCGGCGTGAAGCACATCCTGCCCGAGCAGGAGGCCGCCTATCGCCCGCGCCAGTTCTCGCTGGAGGCGTACAACGGCGATATGTGGGGCTCGTTCACCGAGACCGAGGGCCTGCCGCGCGAACCGGCGGTCGGTGCGAAGATCCGCCTGGTCGTGTAGCCGTGCGCGATACCGAACGCGACCTGATCGCCCATATCCGCGACAATTCGGTGCGCCTCGCCGCGGCCTGCACGGCCTGCGGCGAGTGCTACCGCGCCTGCCCCATGGTGCCGCGCACGCCTGCTCTGGACGACGCGGCACCCGAGGCCGTGATGGCCGGCATTCGCGACATCCTGCGCGACGGCGCCGGCACGCCGGACGCGATCGCCTTTGCCGGCGCCTGCGTCCGCAGCGGCGAGTGCACGCCCGCCTGCCCGGAGAAGCTTGACGCTGCATTCCTGATGCGCCTTGCATCGCTGCGCGTCCGCGGCACGCTGGGTGAAGCGGCACGCGTCAAGACGCCGCACGATCCAAGGTGGTCCGCGCGCGTCAAGGCGTTCGCGCGGCTGACAATGAGCGATGAGGAGCGGGCCAGATGGCTGTGACCCCGGATGCCAGCGTCACCTTCTGGTACGGCTGCAACATGACGCGTCACGGCGAGATCGTGCGCCTCGCCACGCACATACTCGAAGCGGTGGGTGTGGCGGCGGCGCCGGCCGGCGGGCCTGGCTATTGCTGCGGCTCGACGCAGGAGGCGAATGCCCGCATCGCTGCCGGCATGGCCGCTCGCACGGTGGAGAAGTTCAATCAGACCGGCCGCGACACCGTGGTCACGTGGTGCCCGTCCTGTCACATGAACATGGACGACCTGATGGCGCCGGTGACCGAGGCCGCCTTCGAGACCCAGCACATCACGCAATTGCTCGCCGCGCGCGCCGAGCGACTGCGTCCGCTACTCACGCACGCGGTTCCGGCGCGGGTTCTGCTGCATGCGCATCACGGCTTCAACGGCCGCGTGCCGGTCAACACCGACGTGCCGATGCTGCTCGGCTTGATCCCCGGACTGACGATGCTCGATCATCCATTGCGGGTGCCCGGCCATATGTGTTCGGCGATAGCGCCTAGGCCAGGCGTGCTGGCGCAGGCGCATCAAGATACGCTGACGGCGATGGACGACGCCGGCGCTGACACGCTGGCGACGATCTTCCATTCCTGTCACCGCGAGGCGGTGGCGCTGGAGCGCGCGCGTCCGATCCGCGTGGTCAACTGGATCCATCTGCTGGCCGAGGCGATCGGGCTGCCACATATCGACGAATACAAGCTGTGGCGCAATGCAGAGGACCCACGCGCGGCCATCGGCGGCGATCGCATCGCTGCGGCGGGCGATGCGGCGTTCGAGCAGTTGGTGGAACCTGAACTGCGGCGCACGCCGACACTCTGACAGCCCTTGTTCAGAAGGCGGCCAGGAACCGACATGCATCGCCGCAGCCTCTTGACCTCCCTCGCCGCACTCGCTGCGAGCCCATTCGCGCCGAGGCCGGTCGCCGCCGAACCGGCAACGGTTCTCAACCTGCAAACCCGCATCATCGAGGTGAACGGCAAAGCGGCCACGATGCTCGGGATCACCCAGCCCGACGGAACATCGGGCGTGGTGACGGATGTCGCACAACCGTTCCGGGTGCAGGTGAGCAATCATCTGGACCGTACTTCGCTGATCCATTGGCATGGGCTGACACCGCCCTTCCAGCAGGACGGCGTGCCCTACATTTCCGCGCCGCCTATCCCGGCGGGCGATACGCAGGACTACGATTTTCGACTGGATTTCCCGGGCACGTTCTGGATGCATTCGCATGTCGGTTTCCAGGAGCAGCAACTGCTGTCGGCTCCGCTCATCATCCATGACGCGGTCACCCGGAGCGCCGCGGTGCAGGAAATCGTCGTCATGCTGCACGATTTCACGTTCCGCGATCCGCGAGAAGTTTTCGCCAGCCTGAAGCAAGGCAGCCGCAAGCAGACCGCGTCAGCGCCGCCGGCCATGTCGGGAATGCAGAACATGAAGCCGGACCTGAACGACGTCGACTACGATGCCTTCCTCGCCAATGACCGGACGCTCGCGGACCCGAGCGTCATCCGCGTCGAACCGGGCGGCCGTATCCGGTTACGTCTGATCAACGGCAGTGCCGCAACCAACTACTGGATCGATCTCGGCGGCCTGCGGGGCACGCTGATCGCGGTGGATGGCACACCGGTCAGGCCGGTCGCGCTGCAAAGCTTGCCGCTTGCCATCGCGCAACGAGCCGACATCCTGATGGAGCTGCCCCGGGAACAGGGGGCGTATGCCATCCTCGCCCAGGTGGAGGGCAAGACCGACCGGACCGGCATCGTGCTGGCGACTGCGCGGGCGAACGTCACGCGGGTCGAGGGAAACGCGACGCGGCCGTCGCCGGCGCTCGACTTCACCTTCGAGCAGGCGTTGCGGGCGGCAAAACCGCTTGCGCCCCATCCCGCCGGGATCGTGCGGGACATTCTGCTCTCGGGCGATATGCAGGCCTATGTCTGGATGATGGACAATCAGGTCTATCCCAAAATCACGCCGGTCATGGTCTCAACAGGCAAGCGCGTGGAACTCGTCATGCGGAACAAGACCATGATGTCGCATCCGATGCATCTGCATGGTCACCGTTTTCAGGTAATCGGGCTCGATCAGCAACGTTTCCAGGGTGCGGTCCGCGACACGGTCCTGGTGCCGCCGCTCAGGACCGTTACCGTCGCCTTCGATGCGGACAATCCCGGCCGCTGGGCCTTCCATTGCCACAATCTCTGGCATCTTGCTGCGGGGATGATGACAGTGGTCGATTATAAGGGCGTTCCTATGCCGGCGCTGCCTCCCGAAGTCGATTAGCGCGGGATGAGCACTCAAAGGCGCGCTCATTCCACGCTGTCTCTTTGCTCGATCGCGTGTTTCAGCCCACCGGCGATTCAGTCTGCGGTCATCACGCTCTGAGTCTGGCTATGTCAGGCCCCAGCGCTGTGCGAGGGCTTGGTAGCTCTTGTCTTGCTGCATCTCGGTCAAGGCATGATCCACGGCGGCGGGGAGACCGGGATTGTTCCGGTTGAAGCCAATTCCAAGAGGCTGTGGGGCATCGGGCACCTGCGTCAAGATGTGCAGGCCCGGCATCCCTCGCACAAACCACGCCGCGACCGGATAGACCTTCATCACCGCGTCGACGCGACCCGAGGTCAGATCCCTGATCGCGTCGCCAATCTTCGCAAACGGATAGACCTTGACACTGCCGATCTGGCCGGCTCGCTGCATGGCGACCGCCACATCGTAATCGGTCGTTGCGGCCTGTACACCGACGGTTCCATGCTTCAGGTCAGCAAGCGTCATGTTTGCCGGCGATCGTCGGAGATCGACTATCAGGCTCAGCGTTGTCGTCAGGTATGGCAGCGACCATGCAAGCAACCGCTGGCGGTCGGGCGTAATCGTGATCCCACCGACAATGCAATCGTAGCGATTTTGCTCCGTCTCGTGGAGGATGACTTCCCATCGTGTATTCACGAATTCTGAATGGAGATCGAGCCGTCTGGCGATCTCTTCCATGAGGTCGACCTCAAAGCCCACTCTCTTCCCGCCAGAGATGAACTCAAAGGGTGGATTGACGAAATAGGTGCCGATGCGGAGGAGCCCGGCTTCAGTGTGCGAAGCGGCTGGCCGGCGCGAGCCGGAGGGATCAAAGGCCACAGAAGGGCAGTCCCCATCCGCTGCATCAGGTGGCGACGATAGGTCCGCTGCTTCCAGAGGCATTCATGCATGGGGCTCAAAATGGCCTCAGAATTGTGTTCAGGCCCAATATGACGCCAATCTCGGCCGCCCATAAGTAGCCTTCTCGGTCGCCCATCGTCTCCATTGATTGGACCCGGCAGACTCCTGGGGCTATCGCCCTGGCCAAGTGGGGCGCGCGCCGACAATTTGAGCTGGCGGTCATCGCCGCCGCGCGCCGCGTCCTATCAGCCGAAGCCTTTCCGCAACGTCGCCACCGTGATGTGCGGCCATCCCAGGTTCACGTACACCGAGGGTGTCTGGTGTAACAGGTGGAAGATCGGAAAATTCAGCACCACCATCTGTGCATATTGCAACTGCATGAACGAGTGCCCGCTCGTTTTGTGTGTCACCTTCTCGATCCAAAAGGTCGCATAGACGACCGCCGTCTGGGCGTTCGGCTGGAGTTGCGTCTGGCCGCCGACGACGGGGCTCTCCCCGGTCAAGAATTGAATATTCTCGATCCCGCCGCCGAACTGAGGCACTGCGGCCTGCACCGTTGGACCAGCCGCACCTGAGTTCGCGGTCGTCAGGAAGGTCAGCGGCGTTGTGGTGGCAATATTCAGAGCGGTCCCTTCGAACTCATGGCCGCTCGCGACAAGCTGCTTGATGTCCTCCTGAAGCAGCAGGATCGGATCATTGACGATGTCCTGCATTGCAATGCCGTCAATTTCAGCCGGCAACGGCGGCTCCGGCGGCGTGGTCTCGAACGGCGTGCGGGTATTGAGCGTGAACGGCGGATTGAACGGACCGGGAGGCATCGGGCCGATCGGAACACTGACATCGTATTGCGGAAACGGTGTAGCCGGCGCGGTCGGGGCAGTGAGCTTTTCCGATGACCCGGCGGCGTTGAACACGATCCCCGGCGCGGACGGCGGGACCGCGAAGGGCGTGCTGTTGAACGAGGGGAACAGCGAAAAGCTGTATTGAGATCCTGGAACCGTCAGTACCGGAGGACCCGTGAAGGGCGTGGCGGTGCCTTCGGCCAACACCGCGTTGCCGTGCGGGATGGTGGCCATGCGTGCGACGATCTGCCCTTGCGGCGGCGCGGTCTCTGGCGGAAAGGTGGTGGGAGGTTGGGTCACCCAGATGCCCGGCTCGATATGCAATGCCCCGTCCAGGCCAGCATCGTTGATCTTCTGGAGATACGTCAGGCCGAACAGCTCGATGTCGTCCATACCGAAGCCGCGGTTCGGGACCGCCGATCCGATCGGGTCGAACTTCAGGTGCTCGCGGGTTTGATTGAGCTGTAGGTAGAGGTCGGTCTGATCGTGGAAGTCGGGCCTGGCAATCAGGTTGAACCCCCTTCCCTCCCACGTCCCGGCAAGGTCTGCCAGCAATCCTAACTGAGCCGAGGGATGCTGCGGCGTAAATCGCGCCGACGATACTCGCTTGGCCATGCTCTTCTCCTGAATGTTGGGATCTACCGGACGAGCAGCCCTGATCTGGCTGAGGATTACGGATGTCCGCGCCCGGGTGACAAGTGGCCGGCGAGTTCTGTCGAGTTCGCAGACGGCCAAGTGTGAGGTTGCTCACAACAACGCGGCGTTCGACACTGATGTTGACCCGGTGGGGCACATTTCCGTTATTGAATGCCGCCGATGCGGAGCCTCCCCGATGCAGCGAAGAAGTCTTCTTCGATTTGCGGGAACGATCCCGTTCCTGCCCTCCCTCGCGAAGCCGGCCGCGGCCGCCACGCGGACACACGCGCTGTTCCGCCGCGTTCGTCCGTCCGACCCGGCTTGGCCGAATGCGGCGGGCTGGGAAACGTTGAACCAGAGCGTCGGCGGAAACCTGATCAAGGTTCAGCCGCTGCTCGGGGCCTGCGTCGACCGGAGCAGCCCGGGTTGCCCCGACGTACTCGACGCGCTGAAGAATCCGTACTACGTCGGCGATCAGCCCGCCGGAACGCAGACAGCCGGTTGGGTCGATGCCTGGATGTCGGCGCCCAGCGCCTATGCCGTCGCGGCGAGGACGACCGTGGACGTGGTCGCGGCCGTCAACTTCGCGCGCGACAATCGGCTGCGGCTGGTCATCAAAGGCGGCGGCCACAGTTATCAGGGCACGTCTGACTCGGCCGACTCGCTGCTGATCTGGACGCGCGCGATGAACAGCATCGCGCTGCACGACGCCTTCGTCGCGCAAGGATGCGAGGGCAGACATGCGCCGTAGCCGGCAGTCACTGTCGGAGCCGGGTGCGTCTGGATGCATGTCTATAATGCCGTCACTACACAGGCAGGCCGCTACGTGCAGGGCGGCGGCTGCGCGACCGTCGGTGTAGCGGGGCTGATCCAGAGCGGTGGCTTCGGCAGCTTCTCGAAGGACTTCGGCACAGCCGCGGGCGGGCTGCTGGAGGCGGAGATCGTCACCGCCGACGGCCAGGTGCGCATCGCCAATGACTGCACAGACCCCGATCTCTTTTGGGGCATCAAGGGCGGTGGCGGCGGCAGCTTGGGTGTCGTTACCAGGCTCACGCTCAGGACGCGCGAACTGCCGGTTGTATTCGGCGGCGCGAGCGTTACGATCAAGGCGGCGTCCGCTAGTGCGTTCCGCCGACTGATTGGCCGCTTCGTCGCGTTCTACCGAGAGAGCCTGCTCAACCCGCACTGGGGGGAGAGCGTCACGTTCGGATTGGACAATAGCTTCGCGGCCTCGATGGCCTTCCAGGGGCTGGAGCCGCAGCAGGCCCGCGAAGCATGGCGGCCGTTCCTTGACTGGATTGCGGCGTCGCCGCGCGATTTCACTGTCACCACGCCTGCCGACATTGGTGGCGGACCGGCGCGAAATCACTGGAATGCCGAGTTTCTCACGAAGCACCGGCCTGGCCGGGCGTTTGCCGATCAGCGGCCGGGCGCGCCGGCCGACAATGTCTGGTTCGCCGAGGAGAACACGGAACTCGGTGTATTCATCCATGGCTACCAGTCGCTCTGGCTGCCGGTCGCCTTGTTGGGCAAGTACAGGCAGAGCCGGCTTGCCGATGCGCTGTTCGAGGCGACCCGCCATTGGGCCGTCATGTTGCACTTCAACAAGGGGCTTGCCGGCTGCAATGCCGCCGACGTCGCCGCGGCCAGGGATACCGCGATCAACCCGGCGGTGCTCGACGCCTTCGCCCTGGCGATCATCGCCGGCGGCGATCCGGCCGCGTACCGAGGACCTGCTCGGTCATCCGCCCGATCTGGCGAAGGCGCGCAGGAATGCCGCGGCCATCGGCAGAGCCGGAGATGAACTGCGGAAGGTCGTGCCGGACGCGGGTTCCTACGTATCCGAGAGCAACTACTTCGAGCGCGGCTGGCAGCGCGCCTTCTGGGGATCGAACTATCCACGGCTCCGCGCCGTGAAGCAGAAATACGACCCGGAGGGCCTGTTCTTCGTCCACCATGGCGTCGGCAGCGAAGACTGGAATGCCGACGGCTTCTCGCGATCAGCCAAATAGCGGGAGGCTGCGACGCGGACAGACACCGTCGGCAAACGTGTTGCGCAGCATGGAGACGGAACGCCATCCCGGTCGGGCGGTGGGCCTCGATAGCACGCTTCTTGCATCCGGGCGACTCCGAGCTGGAGGCTGCCTTGCGATGGGGAAAGACAACGAACTCGGTAGCGAAATCGATGCCATCCTTGTCGACCTGCACGCACGGCTGAAGGACAACGCCGAAGGCGCGTTGGCCAGCTATATTCCCGAACTCGCCAATGTTGCACCGGACAGCTTCGGGATCGCGGTGGCCACCCAGCAGGGCGACATCTTCAGCGCCGGCGACGCGGCGTGCGAATTCACCATTCAATCCGCCGCCAAGCCGTTCGCCTTCGCCCTGGTGCTGGACACGGTGGGGCGCGACGAGACCTATCGCAGCGTCGGCGTGCAGCCCAGCGGCGATCCATTCAACACGATCCAGCTCGATCCGCGCAGCAACCGCCCGTTCAATCCCATGGTCAATGCCGGCGCGATCGCGGTCGCCGGCCGCCTGCTGGAGGCGCTGGGGCCGTCCGCATTCGACCGCCTGCTGGCGTCGCTCGGCGACGCCGCCGGCCGTCCTCTGGAGGTCGACGAATTGGTGTTCCAATCGGAACACGCCACGGGGCACCGGAATCGCGCCATCGGCCATTTGCTGCGCGCGGCTGGCGTCTTCGATGTCGCGGTCGACGATGTCCTCGATCTGTATTTCAGACAGTGCTCGATAAGCGTCACGGCGCTCGACCTCGCCACAATGGGCGTCACGCTGGCGAACATTGGCACCAATCCAGTCACCGGACGCGACGTGTTCGGGGTGGATGCGGTCCGCGACACGCTTTCGGTGATGTTCACCTGCGGGATGTACGACGAGTTCAGGCGAATGGTCCTGTCGGATCGGATTGCCCGCGAAGAGCGGCGTCGGCGGCGGCATCGTTGCGGTGGTTAACCGCCAGCTCGGAATCGGGGTCTATTCGCCGCGGCTCGACGGTGCCGGCAATTCCGTGCGTGGCAAGCTCTGCTGCATCGGTTTGGCCGAGGAGCTGGGATTGCACGCATTCGACAGCACCAATCCGGGATCGAGCTTTCTGCGATCGTTCGCTCGTCCGGAGTCCGCCAAAGGCTGAACACCGGCCCGATGGGCCGGGGCGCATGCTGCGCCGAACCGAGCGGACGAACTGAAAGCGGGGACATCACGATTTGGTGATTTGTTAGCCCAAAACGGCTGTGGGAAATTTCACACAGGGCGCCCTCGTATTGGGCGTACTGCGTAGTCGTCGCAGTTGTCATCGTAGCCTTGGGCGGACGCCGGAAAGAAATCACTCGTTTTACATGCCGCGTGCGGAGATTGCCTCTCGGCGCTGAGAGGTGAGTTCGGTCGATTGCCAGGGGGGTCGCGGACTACCGATGTCATCGTCGTCTGCCCAATTGCATCGGGACGCATTGACCGCCGGCACGGTGCTGAATGGGTACCAGATTCTCGGTGTGCTCGGTCGCGGCGGCTTCGGCATCACCTACCGGGCGAGCGATCTGCTCGATCAGTCCTTCGCCATCAAGGAATTCTTTCCACGCCAATTCGCGATGCGATCCGGCCGGGACGTCGTCGTTACCTCTGAGTCGGATGATGCCGTCTTCGTCGATTGCCGCAAGCGTTTCCTTATCGAGGCGCGACTGCTGTCCGCGCTTGGCCGCAACGGTGGCACTCCGGGAGTGGTGCAGGTTGCCACCTTTTTCGAGGCCAACAACACCGCCTATTCCGTCATGGAATTGCTGGCGGGTGAAACGCTGGACGATCTTCTCGGCGCCAGCGTCTCGCTCTCCCCGCAGGTCCTGTTCTCCTTGCTGCGGGGCATACTGACACCGCTGGCCCGCGTGCACGCCGCGGGCTTTCTCCATCGCGACATCAAGCCGTCGAATATCCTGATCCGTCCGGACGGCCAGCCGGTCCTGATCGACTTCGGGTCCGCCCGTGACATGCGGCCGACCGCGAACACCACCTACACGCAGGTCTATTCGGGTCACTATGCTCCGATCGAACAGATGATCCACGGAGCGCCCCAAGGGCCCTATTCCGACATCTATTCGGTGGGCGGAGTTGCCTATCGCGCCATCGGCGGGAAGCTTGTGGACGCACGAGCCCGCCAGCAGGCGGCACTGAGCCGCGCGCGTGACCCGCTCATACCAGCGGCCGATGTCGGACGCGGCCGATATCCCGCGTCGCTGCTGCTTGCCATCGATCGGGCCCTTGCGGTGGCAGCGAACGAACGGCCGCAGCGGGTCGAGGAGATGCTGACGCTGCTCGACGACACGTTCGATGGCGAGCCGACGATCCGGCGCAGCAAACCCCTCGAGAACCGCGAGCGCATCGGTTCGTTTGCCACGCCCCCGAGTGGTCCGAGCACGAAACCGTCGGGGAACGTATGGTCTTCGATGATCCGGGCCTTCTCCGGCATAGGCCACCTGCCGCAGGCCTTGAGGCGCGTGCGCCCGCAGCATTCGGCGACCAAGGAGAACGCCGCACGCGGGCCGCTTCGGCAGCGGCCGGCAAAGGCCCGCGTGGTCATCCCGGCCATCATCGCCGCCGCCGCCATTCTGATTGGCGGCATCTCGTATTTTTGGTTATCCGGGCAGGGTCAGCCGTTGGATGTACTTGCCGACCTGCATGTCGCGGTCGTGCAAAGCGCCAGCGGGATATCGGCGAAGTTCCCCGAGACGACTGACACCGCGAAGCTGATCGCGGCATTGCCCTATCTCACCAAACTGAAGGTTAACGCGCTCGATCTCAGCAATACGCAGATCTCGACGTTGCCGGCGCTGCAAGGCCTCGGCTCGCTTGAGAAACTCAGTCTTCGTGGATCGCAGGTGACGACGCTGCTGTCGCTGCAAGGGCTCACCGCGCTTCGCGCACTCGATCTGTCGCAAACCAAGGTGACCGGACTCCCACCGCTACAGGACCAGACCTCACTCGAGAAGCTCGATCTCAGTTATTCCGCGATAGCCACGCTGCCTTCGCTGGATGGTCTCACCGCCCTCCGGGAGCTCGATCTCGCACACACGAACGTCGCGGCGATGCCGCCACTGGAAGGGCTGACCGGCCTTCGCGAGCTCGATCTGACCGATACCGCCGTGACCAGCCTGCCTGGCATCCAGGAGCTCGCTAATCTGCATGTCACGCCGGACCGTCTGCGCCTGCCGCCGGAGCCAGCCCCAGATCAACGGAGCACGGTTGCGGCAGCCCCGGCTCCTCAGGAAGCGCCCGTTCCCTCGACGGTCCCGCCGTGGCTGAGACCGATGCCTGAACCGCCGGTGCAGCCACCGTCTTCGGTTTCGCCGCCTCCCTCACCGCCATTGACCGCGCTGAGGCCGCCGCCGTTGCGACCGATGCCGACGCCCCCCGCGCCACCGCGCACAGCACTTGCAATCAGACCGCCGCCCCCGCCCGCAAAAGAGCCCGTTGCGGCGCAGCCTCCGGTCGCGACTGCTCCCTCTATGCAGTCACCGGCAGCGGGGCGCCGGCCGCGCGATAATGAGGAAGCGCTGCCCGGCTACGAATACTTCCAGCGCGGCTACGCCGCCGCTGAAAGCAACAATTATGCCGAGGCAAGGACCCTGTATCTGCGCGGAGCTGAGAAAGGCGATAAGAATTGTATGTATTCGCTCGGGAATTTATACAAACAAGGACTAGGCGTCACGCCTGACTATAATGCGGCTCGCTTATGGTACCAAAAGGCCGCGGAACATGGATATGCGACTGGGCTTTACAGCATAGGGCTGCTCTATTTCGAAGGCGGACCCGGCATCGCGAAAGATTGCACCGTCGCGCGCGAGTGGCTGACCAAGGCGGTCAAGAGCGGCGTCTCCGTGGCGCAGTCCCTATTGAATCGATCCTGCTACTGACCGCGCCCGCATCACGACTTTGGCTGCGCCGCATACGCCGCCGACAGGTATTTGATGATAGTGTTTGCCGTATCGTCGTCGATCGGCGCGCCCAGAGCCGTCCGCATTTTCGTCACCTCGGCTTTCCAATCGTCCGGCGTCAGGAACACCGAGTTCATCCTGATGTAGTTCAGAGTATGGCAGATGCCGCACGAAGTTTGCACCGCATCAAGCCCCGGCCCGGACTTCAGCGGCACAGTCTCATCGGCGAGTGCGGCCGGCGCGGCGAGCAACAGCACGACGATCAGATAACGCAACATGCTGGCCTCCTCATGCCACCGTGACCGGAATCTGCTGCGGCACATTGTTTTGGTATCCGGCGGGATTGAACTTCAGCTTGTCCTCCTGTGTCTCGCCCACGTTGTTGGTGGCGCGCGATGACACCACGTAGTTGCCAGGCTCGATCCTGCCGGTGTGGAAGCTGAATGTCTGGAAGCCGAAGCGTCCAAGGTTCCTGCCGAGTGTCGCCGGCTTCCAGCTCTTGCCGCCATCCAGCGACACGTCCACCTGCCTGATGCCGTGGCCGCGGTCCCATGCCACACCCTCGATCGTGAAGCCGGCGGCGGACAGACGCGTTCCTTCGATCGGATCCGCGATCAGCGAGTTCACCACCATCTCGGTGATCGGCCAGGTCGTCGGATTGTCCTGCGAGGGGAACGGATGATCCACCGGGAACATGCCGGCCGGAACGCGATAGGCTTTTTGAATCCAGAAACTGCCGAGTGGCTTGCTGCTGAGCCGGATGCTCGAGACGTGCTTCATCCAGTAGGTCGCCGTCCAGCCCGGCACGATGACGCGTGCCGGATAGCCATTGAGATGCGGCAACGGCTGGCCATTCATCGACGTCGCGATGATCACTTCGTCGGCTATCGCCTTTTCCATCGGCAATGCCTTCATGAAGTCGGGCGTCGTCGGCAGCACGGGTCCGTCGGCACCGTCCAGCCACACTTCCACCGCGGCGGGCGTGACGCCGACCTTGGCGAGCACGTCCTTCAGCCGCGGCCCGCGCCAGGTCGCGCAGCCCATCGCGCCATAGCCCCACTCCACGCCGGCGACATGCGGCTGCGACAGGCCGCGGCGATTGCCGGAGCATTGGCACACGGCAACCACCTCCGCCTGTGGGAACTCGGTTTGCAGCTCGCGGATGCCGAGGGAAATCTGTTGGTTCGCTGCCTCACCACCGACGGTGAGCGACCAATGGCCGAGCTGCGCCATCGACGGAATGCCGGCCAGGTGATAGCGGATGAAGAACTCGTCGTTGGGCGTGATTGCGGCGCGGAACGTCCCGATCGGCGCTTCGTAGTTTGGCGGCCGGTCGGCCAGGCAGATCAGATTCTGCTTGCCGGGCAGCGCCACGAGCGTGGCCTCCTCACGCGTGCCGGATGGCAGTTGCGGACTCATCCAGCGAGGCTTCTCGGCAGCATGCGCCACACCCGCTGCGAGCGCGGCCCCACCAAATCCGGTCAAAATCTCCCGGCGATGCATGAGCGTCCTCCCTGATGGCTTTCCCTTTTCGGCAGCCGCCGGAGAAATTGCTTATCGCTGCGCAGGCACATCGGCAAGAGCCTGCTCCGCCAACGCCGTATCGACGCAACGATCGAACGGGATGGCCCGGTCGAGCGCGCCGCCGGAACGCATGGCCGCCTGAAGCCGATCGAACCCCTCGCGGCGCAGCACCGGGTCTGGAGCGAACAGATTCAGCGCGCGATAGCGGTCGATCGCGGCGGCAAAGACGTTGGGCGCAACGGCGGGGAAGAACTCGGTCAGGGCATGGGCGACATCGGTGCCCGATGCCGCGGCGATCCAACGCAGCGTGTTCGCCATCGCGCGCGTCATGCGCAGCAGCTCGTCGCGACGCGATTGCAGCAGAGGACGGCGCGTAACGAGCGTGGTGTAGGCTGTGAGCCCACGGTCCGCCGCGGCATACCAGACATGGGCCGCGCCCGAAGCGATCAGTTCCTCTGCATAAGGTTGGAAGACCTGCACGGCATCCAGCGAACCGGTGCGCAACGCCGTGGCATTGTCAGCCATGCTCGGGCCATGCACACGGTCCAATGCCGCGGGATCGACCCCAGCGCGGCGCAGATCGTCCTGGAGGCAAAGCCACGGAGTCGGCACCTCGGCCACCGAGGCGAAGCGGACCCGGATCAGATCCGTGAAGCGGAAGTCAGGTCGTGGTTCGCGACCGACGATAAAGAACGGATCCCGCGCGATTACATCGCAGAAGCACACGCTGTCGGCGGCGCGATCCGACGCATGTGTCAGCATCACTCGCAACGGCCCACCCCACATCGCATCGATTTCGCCATTGCGGAGCGCCGCTCGCCGCGCGTGCGGGATCGGACGAAGACAGCAACTCCACCTCGACGCCTTCCGCCTGGTACGCACCGATGGCATGTGCGGCATAGAACGGCGCATAGAACAGCGCGCGAAAGTTCTCCGAAAGCCGTATCGCCACAGGTCTCCTCCTCGAAGCCGGCACGGCCTATGATAGGGTGAGGGGCAGCTTGGAGCCATCCATGCGTATCGTGCTGATTGGCGTGTCGCACTGGCATACGCCGTTTTACCTCGATCCTTTGTTGACGATGCCTGACATGTCGGTAATGGGCGTCAGCGACCCCGACGGCGCACGCGCAGACGAGGTCGCGGCTAAGGCACGCTGCGCGGCATTTGGCGACTACCGCGAGATGTGCGCGCGGCTGAAGCCCGACTTCGCATTCGCCCTGGGGCGCCACTGCGACATGGCGGAGGAGGCGCGCTTCCTGATCGCCGAGCGCATTCCGTTCGCGATGGAAAAGCCCTGCGCCATTACCGCAGTCGATGCGCATGACATAGCGGCCCGTGCCGCGCAAGCCGGCCTGTTCGCCGCGGTGCCGTTCGTGATCCGCTACAGCCCGCTGATCGATACGGTCCGCGAAGTCGCCGCGGGCGAGGCGGTGAACTATATTGTGTTCAAATTCGTCGGCGGCATGGTGGACCGCTACCACGAGCAGCGCGTGGCATGGATGTTGCATCGCTCCACCGCCGGAGGCGGTCCGCTGCTCAATCTAGGCGTGCATTTCCTCGATCTCTGCCGCGTGCTGCTGCCGGACACGAAGCTGCATGTCGTCGGTTCGGCGATGTCCAACCACTTCGCCATCTCGACATCGAGGACCACGCCGTCGTGCTGATGCGCGGGGGTCAAGCGACCTGCGTGGTGGAAACGGGCTATCTGTATCCCGCGCCGAATTCGGTGTTCGACCTGCACTACTCGATCCGCACGGAGGGCCATTACTTCGCCGCGCGCGACAACCAGACGCTGGAAATCCTCGATAACGCCCGTAGGCGCGAGGTGCGGTCGATGCCGCTGACCAATTCGTTCTTCTATCCGACCTTCGTTCACGACACGCTGCGCCGCGTCGCCCATGGCGAGAAGCCGATCGCCGACCTCGCCGACATGGCGGCGGCGATGGACCTTGTGGAGGCCGCCTATGCCGCCTCACCATTGGCAAGACACCCGTAAGCCCCCATGTTACCGGCAACGTGAGGGAGCCGTGGCCATGGACGAATCGCCGGTAGGGCTGCGCATCGATATCGTCTCGGATGCGATCTGCCCGTGGTGCTATATCGGCAAGCGGCAGCTCGAGCGCGCACTGGCCACGCTGGCACAGGAAGGGCTGCACTTCTCGGTCCATTGGAACCCGTTCCAGCTCAACCCGGACATGCCAGGGGAAGGCCGCGACCGCGCCGCATATCGTGCGATGAAATTCGGCAGCGCCGAGAAGTCGCGCGAACTGGACGAGCGCGTGGCCGGTGCCGCCGCCAATGTCGGGCTCGATTTCCGACTGGACCTGATGCTGCGCACGCCGAACACGCTGGATGCGCACCGGCTGATCTGGCTGGCCGGGCGCGAGGCGTGCAGGACGCGGTGATGGAGGCGGTGTTCTCCGCCTATTTCACCCAGGGCCGCGACATCGGCGATCGCGAGGTGCTGGCCGACTGCGCCGCGCAGGGTGGCATGGATCGCGCGGCGGTCGCAGACTTCCTGGCCGGTGATGTGGCGGCACAGGAGATGCTGGCCGCCGACCGCGCCGCGCGCGAGGCAGGGGTGAATGGCGTGCCATCTTTCTTCCTCGACGGCTATGGCCTCTATTCCGGCGCCATGCCCGCCGACACGATGGTTGAGGCGCTGCGCAAGGGCAACCAGATCCTTCGCCAGCGCGCCGCGTAGCGCGGTTCCTAGCGTAACGCGGTCAGGAACCCGCCGACCGCCGCGATAAAGCCCGACGTGTTCTGTCCGTGCACGTTGTGACCGCAGTTCGCGACCGTCACCAGCGTTCCTTGCGGCAAGGCGTCGCGGAAGCGTTCGGCTGCCTCAGCCGTCAGGATTCGAGAGTCCGCGCCTCTCACCAGCAGCACCGGCAGATCGAACGCGCGGGCATCGTCCAGCGTGATGTTCTCCTGCGGCCCGGTGCCGCGCACGACACCGAGCCGCCGTGGATTCGCATCGCACTTACTGACGAATTTGCCGTCCGCCCGGTGAAGCATGTTGTACTTAACGGTGCGCTCGATGTGCTCTCTGGTGCGATAGGGGTCGTACTGCTGCACGTTGCGGACGAAGTGCTCCAGGTCGTCGAATTCCTCGTTGTCGCGAACGAATCCGGCGATCACGGCGCGGCCGCGATCCGACACCTCCGGGCCGACATCGACGATCGCCAGCGCGCGCAGCAGCGACGGATCGCGCCGGGTCAGCAGCAGCGCATTACGCCCACCCATCGAGTGGCCCATCAGGATCGGCTGTCGCAGCCCGAGCGCGGCGACGAACGCCTCGGCATCCAACGACATTTCGTGATTGCTGTAGGCGACGTCGCGCGCCCATTCGCTGTCGCCGTGCCCGCGCTGGTCCAACGCCAGCACATGGAAGTGCTGTGCCAGATGCAGGCTGACCAGGTCCCAGGAATGGGCGGACTGGTGACCGCCATGCAGCAGCACGATGGGCGGGGCATCCGGGGCGCCCCATTCTAGGAAATGAAACCGCAACTGCCGCAGGACGATGTTGCGCGAACGGTATGGCGTGGCGGGCGCATGTGGAATGCCCAGATCGGCCGCGCTGGCGAGCAACAGGCGGAACTCCTCCGTCTGCGTCATGTCGAGCGGCTTGATCGTATCGGCGAAGCGGTTCAAGTACATGGCTGTTCTCGTATTGCTCCCGCCACGTTCAACCATGGCCGGTCACATGGCAACCGGCGCGACACCAAACAGCCAGGGATGCAGGCGCAGCACCAGGGCCCACGCGATTACACCGATCAGCACCGTGAGCCAGCCGATCTCGTCCGGTACGAAACGATTCCGCCCCTGCGCGATGGCGGCGAACGGCACGATCGAGGTCACCGAGGACAGCGCCTGCCACGCCGCGGGATCCCGCCGCGCCAGCTTCGCGTCGATCGACGGCATGCCGGCGAGCGCGGTCACCAAAAAGGCGCCGAAGAACACGATTGCCGCCGTATCGCCATTGCCGATGATGTGCACCGCGGCCCATAGCGCGAACGACCACAGCATCGGATGACGCGTGACGCGCTGGATGCCGCGCGGCGGCTGCGCCATTGCCGTCTCGCCGCCGACCATCGTCGGATTGCGGCGGCTCACTGAGGCGACGAACAGCACGAACGCCACCAGCATCACGGCGACCAGCACCCAGCGCAGCCAGGCCGGCGCGTACCACAGCGGTGTGGTCGCGGCCGCGCCCCAGGCGCGCACCAGGAACACGATGACGACGATCGACAGCAGCGAGTACAGTCCGCGGAACGGAGCATCGCCGATGCGAGCCACGATCGCATCGCGCACCGAGGTTCCGGCAATGCCGATGTGCATGCCGATCCACACCAGAGCCGCGATCACAAGAACAGTCATTGGCTCCTCCCTTGCCATTCACCGGGTGCCGTCGGACCATTCGACAAGAGCACGAGGACGCCACGTCATGCAGTACACACCTCCGCCACACGTCACGCAGCACTGGCAGGTCAGCAAACCTTCGGCGAAGGGGCGCCGCGGCATGGTGGTCTCCCAGGCCAAAGGGGCGGCCGAGGCCGGGGTCGCCGTGTTGGACGCCGGAGGCAACGCGATCGATGCGGCGGTGGCGACGGCGCTTGCACTCGCGACGCACGAGCCTTGGAATTCGGGCCTGGGCGGCATCGGCTTCGCGCTGGTGCACCGCGCCGGCCAACCTCGCGCCGAGGTGGTGGATTTCGGACCACGCGCGCCCTCTGCCACCGATCCGAGCCGCTACAAGCTGACCGGGCGCATGACGACCGATCTGTTCGCCTGGCCGGAGGTCGAGGGCGACATCAACATCCACGGGCCGCTGTCTGTCGCGATCCCGTCCTCGGTTGCCGGCTATGAGTACATGCATCGGCAATGGGGACGCCTGCCGCTGTCTGAGGTGATCGCTCCGGCCATCGCCTTGGCGAAGCGCGGCCTGCCACAGGATTGGTATACCGCGCTCAAGGTCGCCGTATCCGCCCCAGCGATCCGGCTCTATCCACACACCGCATCGGTCTACCTGCCGAACGGCTTGCCGCCAGCGCCACCTTATCAGGGCAAGCCTGGCTTCTTCCGGCAAGGCAACCTGCCTGAGACACTGGAGCGTCTCGGGAAGGCAGGCCTGCGCGATTTCTACGAAGGAGAGATCGCCGCCTTGGTGGCGGCGGATGCCAAGGCTCTCGGCGGCGTACTGTCACTGGAGGACCTACGCAACTGCCACGCGCGCACCTGGCCAGCGGAAGAGGTCGGCTGGCGCGGCCGCACCCTGCAACTCACCGGCGGTCTCACCGCCGCACCGACACTGAAGCGTGTGCTGGAGGGCATGGCCGATGCGCCTTACGTCGGTAAGGCGCCGACCGCCGCCTGGTACCGGACGCTCGTCCGCGTGATGAAGGCTGCCTATGCCGAACGGCTCGCCGGCCTTGGCGAATCTGAGCCACTGGCGGCGGAAAGCTGCACCACGCATCTGACCGCGTGTGACGCAGAGGGCAATACGGTGGCGATGACCACGACCCTGATGTCATCGTTCGGCAGCCGCGTGCTGCTGCCGCAATCAGGCGTGCTGCTGAACAATGGCATGATGTGGTTCGATCCGCGGCCTGACGTGCCGAACGGCATTGCACCGGGCAAGCGGCCACTGTGCAACATGCTGCCGATCATGCTGACCGAGAACGGGCATCCATTCATCGCCGGTGGCGCCTCGGGTGGTCGGCGGATCATGGCGGCGGTGTTTCAGCTCATGACGTTCATCGCCGATTTCGGCATGGACCTGGACACCGCAGCGCACCATCCGCGCATCGATGTGTCCAGCGCGAACGGCGCCAGCGCCGATGCACGCCTGCCTGCCGCGGTGCTGGACGCGCTAGCGGCGGACGGCGAATTGCAGGTACTCGAGCACAACGCGGTGCCGATCAACTTTGCCTGCCCGAATGTGATCGTGCAGGGGGCGGACGGCACGCGCGCCGGCATCAGCGACGCCGCCTCGCCATGGTCGGGCGCGGTCGCGCAGATGTAGGACGGACCGGTCAGCCGTAGGCGCGGGTGATCACGGCGTCGATCGCGTTGATGATTGCGCCGGAGTTGTCGTCGGCCAGCGATGTGACCAGGCGACCGAGCGACGACCGCTGGATTGCGACGATCTGCAGAGGGTCGAGCGGGACGTACTTGCCCTCTACGCGGAACCGCGGCGTAAGAGCAGCGTCGGGAACTTTGCCACGAGGTGCGGCGCGAAGGGCAGCAACCAACCGAGTGCGCGCTGCATCGAAACGCCGCGACTGGAGGACAACCACATAGGGGATCTCAGCCCGGCTCTGTCCCGTGTGAACATCGAACTGCGCCATCAGAGTGACGAGAATTCCTCGCCAAGTCCCCCGTGCCGGTCATACAGGTCGTTGAGCATCGCGATCGTTGCATCGATGCGGCACTCTTTCTCGTCCCGTTTGATGCGCTCGGACGAGATGAATTCCGCGAGCAGTCGCTCGACCGTCTCCGACAGATTGCCCGTCAGCAATCGGGCCTCGCGCATCAGGTCCTCGCTCAAAGTCATATTCACCGGCTTCTTCGGACCGCGCGCGACGTAGTTCATGCTGCGTTTCAGGCGTTATCCTTGCACCAGCGCGCCACCTGCTCGTGAGTGGCGAACCAGCATTTCCCGCGCGCCTTCATGTGCCTGATCAATCGCGCCAGTAGCGGCAGGCGGGAACGGTGGCCAGTGATGTGTGGGTGCATGGTCAGCAGGAACAACCCGCCCTCGTCCCATGCGCCGTCGAACTCCGCGGTGAAGATCTCTTCCACTGCCGAAGGTGCCGTGTAGGGTCGCAACGCCGAGAACCGCACGAAATTGAAATACACCGCATCGTCGCGAATCCACTCTGGCGGGAGTTCGACGACCCCGGTCGGTTCGCCTGCGTCCATGAGTTCATACGGATCGTCGTCCGCCATCAACGAGCTGTCGTACAGCAACCCGAGCTCGCGCACGATGTCGAGCGTATTCACCGAGAAGTCCCAGCTTGCGGTGCGCATCCCCACCGGATCGCGCCCCGAGATACGCGCCAGCGTCTCGAAGGCGCGGAATGTCAGGTCGCGTTCGGCCTCGCGTGGCAGCGTCGTGTTCGCCTCGTGGATCCAGGAGTGGATGCCGATCTCGTGGCCGTCATCGGCGGTGGCGCGCACCTCCTCAGGATGCAGCAGCGCCGACACCGCCGGGTAGAAAAACGACGCCGGCACCGCCTCGCGCTCCAGCAGGCGGCGTATGCGGGGCATCGCCTGGCGGTTGCCATACTGACCCTGGCTGATCCGCATCGGGCTCTCGTCGCCGTCGCGCAGCGGGATCGTCTCGTGATCCGCGTCGAAGCTGATCGCCACCGCACAGCGCGCGCCATCCGGCCAAACCTTCGGCTTCAGGCTGCGACCGGCGCGGGCACGGCCGACGACGCGTCGCCATGTGGCCTCGGACCATTGCCAGGGCTCGCCTTCTGGGTGCCGGGTCGAATCATTCATTGGCGCACTCCTCGTTTGGGTTCCCGCCGCCGCGCGTTGCGTCCATGCTGCGCCCGAGTCCGGAGGAAGGACAAGACATGCTGCATCAGCGCATCAACAGCCACGACATGGCGTACATCGAGGTCGGCGAGGGCTCGCCGCTGGTGTGCGTGCACGGCTCGCTGTGCGATTTCAGGGTCTGGTCGTGTGTGCTGGGACCGTTGTCGCGGCGCCACCGGGTGATGGCACTCAGCCTGCGGCATTTCTTTCCGGAGCACTGGGACGGCGTCGGCTCGGACTACACCATCGCGCAGCATGTCGCCGACGTGATCGGCTTCATCGAGGCGGTGGGCGCGGCTCCGGTCGACCTGATGGGCCATTCGCGCGGCGGGCACATCGCATTCCGCGTGGCGCAGCAGCGACCGGACCTGCTGCGCCGGGTGGTGCTGGCGGAGCCGGGCGGCGATCTGGACGGGTCACTGACGCCGCCAGGTTGGAGCGCCCCGCCGATGCGCTCCAGGACAGTCGCGGCCGCGCAGCAGATCTCGGACGGCGACGCAGAAGGCGCCCTGGCAGCTTTCATCGACGGGATCGACGGTGAAGGGGCATGGCGCGCCCTTCCACCCTTTGAGAAGCAGGAACTGCGCGACAATGCCTACACGCTGCTCGGACAGGCCAACGAGCAGCGCCAGCCGTTCACCCGCGCCGATGCCGAATCGATCCGGGTGCCGACGCTGCTGGTGGGTGGCGAGAAGACGCCGGGCTCGCTGCCGGTGGTGCTGCGGGCGCTCGCGGCGCATGTGCCAGGGGCGCGCGTCGAAATCATCCCGAACGCCACGCATTTCATGTTCGGACAGGATCCGCTCCGATTCTGCCGGGCGGTGACGGCGTTCCTGGCGGAATGAGGGGCGAAGTGGGGGGCTTCTGTTGCCCGGTGCCCCCCGAACCGCGCTTATCGCTTATGCAGCGACAGCGAGCGCCTCTGTGTTGTCATTGGCACTTGTCATATGGCCCGATAACGGCGGAACCATGCCGAGCGAAAGATGCGTCTTTACCGCGCGTGTCGAGCCTGTGTCGCCCCCATGGTGCCCCCTGGGCAATGGTGGAGGCGCCGGGCACTGCCCCCGGGTCCACTACGCTTATTCCACGCACCGTTTATCGCCATAGCCGGCGAACCAGCAGCGGTAATATAGGCATTGATCCAGCCGGGTGAAAGTGGAGTTGCCATGCGCCTGACCGAGCAGCAAGCCGCCGAGATCGAGGCCGCGCGGGCCCAGCGATCGCCAAGCGCCCGCCCCACCGTCGACGCACTTGAAGCCGTGCTGTTCCAGGCGATCCCGGTGCTGGATCACGGCTTCGTCCGGGTGATCGACTACATGGGCGACGATGCGGCCATCGTGCAGGCGGCCCGGGTGTCCTACGGGCGGGGAACGCGGCGGGTCTCGGAGGACACCGGGCTGATCCGCTACCTGATGCGGCACCGGCACTCCACCCCGTTCGAGATGTGCGAGATCAAGTATCACGTGAAGCTGCCCATCTTCGTCGCGCGGCAGTGGATCCGCCACCGCACCGCCAACGTGAACGAGTATTCCGCGCGCTATTCGATCCTGGACCGCGAGTTCTACCTGCCTGCCCCCGAGCACCTGGCGGCGCAGTCGTCGGTCAACCGCCAGGGACGCGGCGATGTCCTGGCGGGCAAGGAGGCCGCGCATGTGCTCGACCTGCTCCGCGAGGATGCGACGCGCTGCTACGACCACTATACCGAGATGCTGAACGAGGATGAGGTGGGGGCGGCACGCAATCCGTCGCAGCAGGGGCTGGCGCGCGAACTGGCGCGGATGAACTTGACGCTCAATACCTACACGCAGTGGTACTGGAAGATCGACCTGTACAATCTGCTGCACTTCCTGTCGCTGCGCGCGGACGCCCATGCGCAGTATGAGATTCGCGCCTATGCCGAGGCGATACTCGGCACGGTGGCGGCTTGGGTGCCGGTGGCGCACCAGGCGTTCCTCGACTACCGGCTGGGCGCGGTGACGCTGTCGGCGCAGATGCTGGCGGTGGTACGGCGGATGCTGGACGGTGAGGCGGTCGAGCAGGCGAACAGCGGTCTGAACCGGCGGGAGTGGACGGAACTGAAGGCTGCGCTGAAGCGCGACTAACCGGAGCCTGTGCCGCCGGTCCGGAGGAACTCTTGCGCCGCGTCGGGGTCGATCAGCGGATGAACTTCGAAACGCACGGGAATGACGTCCTGCCATTCGTTGAGCCGCTGATGCAGTACCTCGTTCGACGGCACGTCGAACAGGACGACCGCGCCACGGCCGACCCTGGCGTGAACCGAGCGCACCTGGCCGCTGGCCTGCAACGGACGGATCCACTCCCAATACCGCTGGCGCGACGCGACGACGGAACTCGGCGGCTCAGGCCGCGGCTCGCTGATCACCAGAAAGAGCATATTCACCTCGCAAAATGCGGCAGGACTGTCGCGCGGCACGCCGGTTCCGCCAAGCGACCGCCATAAAGGAGGGCAGATGACCTTGGTCCATGCCATGCATGCAATTACCCTATGCGCGCTCGTGCTCTCGGCGGCGCCGGCCGGTCACGCACAGGCACCGGCGCGTCCGTTCGACCCGGTCGGGCGCTGGCGCTTCTTCCACGACAACGGCGCGCCGTTCACCGCACGGCTCGCATCGGATCAGAGTGCCGCAACCGACTCGGAGGGCGGCGAGCACGGCATCTGGCGCTGGGAAGGCAGCGGTGTCCGCGTAATCTATACGGATGGCTGGGACGACCTCCTGTCACTCGGTCCCGACGGGAAGTTCGTTAAGCGCGGCTGGGGTCCGGACGACGACCGCTGCGGTCCGGCGTCCAATCAGACGGCAGCCGAGCGCCTGTCCTCCGACCCTGGACCACCGCTCTGAGGGGTGACGGCCCAATGGGTTCGCTGTAGCTTTCCGTTCACGCGGAGCGGAGGAGCGACCGACATGGCAGACGGACAGACCTGTCTCAAGGGGGTGAAGATCCTCGATCTCACCCAGTTCGAAGCAGGACCGTCCTGCACCGAAGCGCTCGCCTGGCTCGGCGCCGACGTGGTCAAGCTGGAGAATCCCGGCGGCGGCGATCCCGGTCGCGCGCTGGGCGGTCAGGCTGCCAAGGACGATCCCTACTTCCTGTTGTTCAATGCCAACAAGAAGTCGATTACGGTCAACCTGAAGGACCCGAAGGGCCTGGCGCTGGTGAAGGACCTGGCGGCCAAGGCCGACGTGATGGTGGAGAACTTCGCCCCGGGCGCGATCGAGCGGCTCGGTCTCGGTGCCGATGTGATCCGCAAGATCAACCCCTCGATCATCTATTGCCAGGTGAAGGGCTTCGGCGAAGGCAGCCCGTACGAAAAGAACCTGGCGTTCGACATGATCGCGCAGGCCTGCGGCGGCACGATGAGCATCACCGGCGAGCGCGACGGTCGTCCGTTGAAGCCTGGGCCGTCGCTGGGCGACACCGGAACCGGCATGCTGCTGGCGATATCCATCCTGGGCGCGCTGTACCGACGCAAGGAGACCGGTCAGGGCGATCACCTCCAGGTCGCGATGCAGGATGCGATGCTGCACTACATCCGCATTGCGTTTGCCGCACAGTATCGCACTGGCAAGGCGGCGGGGCGCGCGGCCGACAGCAGCGTCTCCAACACCACGCCGCCGATGGGGACGTTCCCGTGCAAGGGCGGCGGGCTGAACGACTACGTCTATGTCTTCACCAGCCGCGCCAATCCGGACCACTGGCGGCGTCTGCTGAAGGTGATCGGCCGCGAGGAGCTGAACGGCGACCCACGCTTCGAAACGCCCGCCGCACGCGCCGAGAACGCAGACGCGGTGAACGCTATGATTTCCGACTGGACGAAGCAGCACACCAAGCACGAGGCGATGGAGATCATCGGTGCCGCAGGCGTGCCTGCCGGCGCGGTGCTCGACACGATGGAGCTGTATAACGACCAGACTTTCGAACAGCGCGGCATCTTCCAGACGATTGAACACCCGACGGTGGGGGCCTTTCGGATGCCGGCATGGCCGGTGCGGTTCGAGGGCAGGCCGCCGCCGGTCGTGCCTTCGCCGCTGCTCGGCCAGAACAACGAGCAGGTGCTGAGCGATTGGCTCGGACTGGACAAGGACGCGATCGGCGGCCTGAAGAACAATGGCGTAATCGGTTAGAGGAGACGAACCAATGGCAGAGCTGACAGGCTCGGAAATCCTCGCGAAGTGCCTCAAGAAGGAAGGTATCGAGGACATCTTCTACATCATGGGCGGCCCGATGCTGCTGGCGGAGGCCACCTGCATCACCGAAGGCATCCGCATGATAGACGTGCGCCACGAGCAGGCGGCGGCGTTCGCATGCCAGGCCTACAGCCGGCTGCGCCAGACGCCGTCCGTGTGCATGGCGGCGTCGGGACCTGGCGTGACCAACCTGATCACCGGCATGGCGAATGCGCTGATCGATTGCTGCCCCGTGGTGGCGTTCGGCGGCTCCAGCCCGATCAGCCAGTTCGGCCGCCAGGTGTTCCAGGAGATCGACCAAGTCAAGCTAATGGAGGGTTGCTGCAAGCACGTCGATCGCGTGCACAACCTCAAGCGCATTCCGCAGCAGGTGAACTTCGCGCTTGCAGCGCGCGATCGCTGGCAAGCCTGGTCCCGTCTACGTCGATATGCCGGGCGATATTCTGTATCAGAAGATCGACGAGAACCTGGTGGACTGGAGCTTTGCGGGACGCAAGATGGACAGTCGCCCGCTCGGCGATCCGCGCCAGGTGGGCGCGCTTGTAAAGGCGCTGGCGGAGGCGAAGCAGCCGCTGATCGTGTCGGGTTCCGGCGTGATCTGGTCGCGCGCCTGGACCGAGATGCAGGCCTTCGTCGAGGCGGCCGGCATTCCGTTCTACACCACTCCGCAGGGCCGCGGCGTCGTGCCAGACGATCATGCGTGCTCGTTCCTGACGATGCGCAACACGGCATTCGCCGATGCCGATCTGATCATCGTACTGGGCACGCGGATGAACTACATCATCGGCCACGCTGCTCCGCCACGCTTCGGGCGGCAATGCGAAGATCGCGCGCATCGACATCGATCCGGAGGAGATCGCGGCGGCGGCGCGCGGCGTCGACATCCCGATCGTGGGCGACTGCAAGATGGTGCTGGGCCAGCTGCTCGACGGCATCAAGGGCAAGGTGACGCAGGACAGCTACAAGGCCTGGCGCCAGAAGCTGGCGGATGGCGAGGCGCAGAAGCGCTCCGCGGCCGGCGCCAACAGGTACGCCGAGGATGGCGACATCCATCCGGTGCGCATGCTCGAGGAGGTGAAGAACTTCGCCAAGCGCGACGCGATCCTGTGCGTCGATGGGCAGGAGACGCTGAACTTCGGACGCCAGACGATGCCGACATTCTCGCCGGGGCATCGGCTGAATTCCGGGCCGTTCGGCACGATGGGTGTCGGGCTGCCGTTCGGCGTCGGCGCCAAGGTGGCGTGTCCGGACAAGCAGGTGATCGTGGTGCATGGCGACGGCTCGATGGGCATGAACGCGATGGAGATGGACACCGCGATCCGCCACAAGATTCCGCTGCTGATCGTGATCAGCCTGAACGGCGGCTGGACCGGCGATCCGGCGCGCGAGAAGCCGGGGCGCGATCTTGGCTACATGCGTTATGACAAGATGTGCGAGGCGCTGGGTGGCTATGGCGAATACGTGACCAAACCGGAGGACATCCGGCCGGCGCTCGAACGCGCGCAGGCGAAGGTGGACGAGGGCATGGTGGCGTTGGTCAACGTGCGCACCGACTACCGCGCGCGGTATGGTGGGGTGCGGTTCTCCGACTATTCGACCTGATTGCAGGCATCTCCTCCCCTGCGCGAGCAGGGGAGGGTTCCGCGCTCAGACGGCCCCGCATCGAGACGACCACCTTGATCGCGTCTTCGACGCGGTCGCGCGCGTATCTCAATGCTGTCGGCAGTTCGCCGAGCGGAAACGTGTGTGTGTGGATCAGCTTCGCGTCGAACCGCTGCTGCGCCATCAGGGCGGCGGCGCGGTGTGTCGCGCTCTTGCCCTCGCCGCGAATGCCGAAGACATAGATGTTGTTGCGCACGATGTAGGCGAGATCGACCGAAACCGGCTCATGCGGGAAGGCCGCAAGGCAGATGCGGCCGCCACGGTTCACCATCCGCGCCGCCTCGTTCAGCGCGTTGGGTGCGCCGGAACATTCGAGGACATACTGAACGCCCTTGCCGCCGGTGATGCGTTGAACCGCCGCCACGGCATCCTCGTTGTTGACGTTGATGACGGCGTCGGCGCCGAGACGCTTTCCCATTTCGAGCCGCCGGTCGCGTGTGCCGGTGAGGATGACCGGCTGCGCACCGAGCGCCTTGGCAACGCCAACGCCCATGAGGCCGATCGGGCCGGGCCCGATCACGACGACACCCTCGCCGGCGATGATGCCGCCCAAGACATCGAGGCCGTACATGGCGGTGCCGGCGGTGACGATCAGGGTCGCCTCCGCGTCGGACATTTCCTGCGGTACGTGAACCATCGTGTTCACGTGGTTCACCGCATATTCCGCGAAGCCGCCGTCGGTGCTGAACCCGTTGGCGCGATGTCCCTTGCTGTGAAGGCCGTAGTTCAGGCAGGAGGTGTACATGCCTTCTCGGCAGCGCTGACAGCGGCCACACCCGGCGTGAATCTCGACGGCGATGCGATCGCCGGGTTGGAATTCGTCAACGGTCGGGCCGAGTTTCACCACCGTGCCCATGTACTCGTGGCCGGGCGTATAGCCCTTGTTGAAGGGCAGCTCGCCCTCGATGGAGGCGGGCAAGCCATGCCTGATGATCTCGAGGTCGGTCGCGCATATGGCAACAGCGTCGATGCGTACCAGGACTTCGGCGGGGCCAGGCTCAGGGACCGGTTTCTCGACCAGCGCCAGCTCCTCAGGGCCGCCGAGAACCCAGGCTTGCATGGTCTTGGGGACCCGATATTCGTTGCCTTGTGCCACTGTCATGCTGGCCCACCTCTCCCGCGTCGGGCGCCGAGAGGTACTGTTTGCGGGTGGCGCCAGCAATGCGGCGGCGGGCGCTCTGTGACTGAGCCACCCGCGCCGCTAGACTGCATCGCGCAGCAGAACGGGATCCGCATGCACGTCGCCACCTCGTCCGCCTTCAAGGAGAGCGCCCACCGCGCCATCGCCGATGCGGGATTGCAAAGGGCACTGGCGCGCAGCGGGCCCAGCTTCATTGCGCGCCGCACCGCTGCCGTGGCCGCCCTGCCGGAATTCGAGCGGCTGCGCGACATTGCGCGCGACATCAAAAACCACACGCTGGCGCATCTCGACTTCTATCTGGAGGAGTGGGAGGCGAAGGTGGTCGCCGCCGGCGGGCGCGTCCACTGGTGCGCCACCGCCGATGAGGCGCGCGCGGCCGTGCTGGACATCTGCCGCGCCGCCAATGCGCGCACCGTCACCAAGGGCAAGTCGATGATCAGCGAGGAGCTCGGTATCAACGACCACCTCGAACGCCACGGCATCACCCCGGTCGAGACCGACCTCGGCGAATATATCATCCAGCTACGTCACGAGTTGCCGAGCCATATCATCGCGCCGGCCTTCCATCTTAACAGGGAGGATTGGGAGGAGAGCTTCCGCAAGTCACACACCGATCTGCCGCCGGACCGCATATTCCGCGAACGCCGCGACATCCTGACCGAGGCGCGCACCAAGCTGCGCGAGAAGTTCCTGGCTGCGGATGTCGGCATCACCGGCGCCAATTTCCTGATTGCCGAGACCGGCAGCAGTGTCATCGTGACCAACGAGGGCAACGGCGATCTCACTCAGACCCTGCCCCGCGTGCACATCGTGCTGGCCAGCATTGAAAAGATGGTGCCGACGATCGAGGATTGCACATCGCTGCTGCGCGTGCTCGCGCGATCCGCGACGGGTCAGGATTTTTCCGTGTACACCACGTTCTCGACCGGCGCCCGGCGACCCGGCGACCTCGATGGGCCGGATGAGTACCACGTCGTGCTGGTCGACAATGGCCGCTCGGCGATGCTCGGCACGGACTTCCAGGAGATGCTCCGCTGCATCCGCTGTGCGGCGTGCATGAACCACTGTCCGGTCTATGGTGTGGTCGGCGGCCACGCCTATGGCTGGGTGTATCCTGGTCCGATGGGCAGCGTGCTGACGCCCTCGCTGATCGGCGTGAACGAGGCCGGCCATCTGCCCAACGCCTCCACCTTCTGCGGCAAGTGCGAGAGCGTCTGCCCGGTGAAGATCCCGTTGCCCAAGCTGATGCGCCATTGGCGCGAGCGCGAGTTCGAACGTCACCTGACACCGCCAGCCGTGCGCACCAACCTCGCGCTGTGGGCCTTCTTCGCACGCCGCCCATCGCTGTATCGCCTGGCGACCCGCGCCGCCGCCTGGACGCTGGGACTGTTCGGCCGCAAGCACGGACGCTTCCACAAGCTGCCGTTCGCCGGCGGATGGACCAGCGGGCGCGACTTGCCTGCGCCGGAAGGCGACACGTTCTTCGCCCGCTACGCCCGCGAGCAGCGCGCCGGGCACATGCGGTGAGCAAGGAGGCGATGCTTGCGGCGATCCGTCGCGGCCTGCGGCGCGGCGCGCTGCCGGCGGACCAGACAGCGATGCTGCGAGGCCGGCTTGCGTCGCATCCGCGGCATCTGATCCCGGCACGCTCGCGCCTGCCGCACGCCGAGCAGATCGGGCTGTTCGTGGCCAACATCGAGAAGGAATTCGGCAGCGTCGCGCGTGTGGCGGATCTCGACGCCGTGCCCGAGGCGATCGCCACCTATCTCGCCGCGCAGATTCTGCCGACCGACATCGTGATGGCACCGCATCCGGAGTTGCAGGCGATCCCCTGGGCGACGCGCCCGTTGCTGCGGCTCCGCGAAGGCCGCGCAGAGGCGTCCGATATGGTCAGCCTGCAGCACGCCTTTGCCGGGATCGCGGAGACCGGCACGCTGATGTTGCCGTCTGCGCCGCAGCGTCCGACCACGCTGAACCTGCTGTCGGACACCGAGGTCGTACTGCTGCGCGCCTCACGGCTGGTCGGCGCTTACGAGGAAGCCTGGGACTTGTTGCGCAGCGAGGCCGGCGGCATGCCGCGCAACGTGATGCTGGTCACCGGCCCGTCGCGCTCGGCCGACATCGAGCAGACTTTGGAACTCGGCGCGCACGGTCCGCGGCGGCTGCACGTCGTGCTGGTCGACGACGATCCTTGAGCTTCACCGCGGTGTCTCAGCGTCGCGCCGTTCCGCGCTGACAGCGGCTACGATGCGACGAATTAACGGATTGGTTGCCAGCTCGCCGACTGGCGAGCGGCACCGATGGCGCCAATTGGGACACTCCGTAACAGTCCCGGGCACATTGATCTGCGCCGCCTCCGACAGCATGTCGGTCAGGTTGGCGATCATCAGCACCGACGGGGTTCGCGCGACAAAGCGCTGGATCGCGATCACCAGTTCGTCCAGGTCTTCCGGCGGCTCCGGCCCGATGAGGTGTTGATCGCGCAGCGCCGCGAGCAGGAGTTGGCGATCGGTCTGTCGCTTCTCGGCTTCTCGTTCGGCTTCGGCTGGCGTGCTGAGCCCTAGCGTGCGGCAAAGCTCGACGTCCTGCGCGTCCCACCAGCTTCGTATCGTCGGCAGATCATGCGTGCCGAACGTGGCGACCGCAAGCTGCGGATAAGTCGCGGGGCGGAGAAACAGACCGTCGGAATAACGCTCGAACATGGTCAGGCGATACGAGAGAACCTTCGCGGCAGCCATGCGTTCGTGAAAGCCATCGGGCAGCGTTCCCAGATCCTCGCCGACGACCATGCAGCGATTGCGTTGGCTTTCCAATGCGAGAATGCCGAGCATGTCATCGACCGGATAGCGGACATAGGCACCCAATTGCGCCGACAGCCCGGTTGGCACCCAGTACAACCGCTGAATACCCATCACGTGGTCGATACGCAGGACCTGCGCGTGCCGCATATTGGCGCGCAAGGCAGCAATGAACGGAGCGTAGGCATTTGCCTGGAGCGCGAGCGGGTTCGGGGGTGGAATGCCCCAATCTTGTCCTGCTGGATTGAACGCATCCGGCGGAGCGCCAATACTGGCACCGGTGAGGTAGGTGTCCTGATCGGCCCAGGCGTCGGCGCCGTTGGGACTGACGCCGACGGCGAGGTCCAGGTACAGGCCACCTCCGCCGTTTCCCGCAGCCGCAATCGCCAACTGCCGGTCCGCAATCCATTGTGTCCAGACGTGGTAGTCGATGCGATCCGCGTGTTGCTGCACGAAATCCGCAATCCCAGCTGATTCCGGCGTGCGGAGCTGTTCCGGCCACTGCTGCCAGGGAATGGTTCCGAACTGTTCCTGGAGTGCGTTGAAGACGGCAAAGCGATGGAGCGATCGTCCGTGTAGCCGACGAAATGTCTGCATTTCGGCGGAATCGTCGTCTTGTCGAGGCGATCGGAACGCGGCTTCCAGCGCATCCTGTTTGAGGCGTTGGACCAACGGATAATCCACCAGCCTGACGCTTTGAGCCTGTGCAATGCGGGCGGCAAAGAAATGCGGATCGAGGCATTCGACCGCCGTCAGAACCTTGGCCGCGTCGATATAAGCCGGGCTCAGAAAGATACGACTGGATGGCAGATAGGGGCTCGGATCGAACGGTTCGCCAGGCAACAGCGCATGCACTGGATTCAACCCGACCACGGAGGCGCCCAACGCGCGCGAAATTCCGACAAGCGATGTCAGGTCGGAAAAGTCACCGATGCCCCAGCTTGCGTCTGACCAGAGGGAGAAGAGCGGACAGGCGACCCCCCATCGCCGCTCGCCACGTTCCAGCCAATCCGGAACAAACGCGGTCGGTGGGGTGATGATGAGCGTCGTCGCGGTTTCGATACCTGCGATTGCGAGGATTAATCGATGGTAACCGTCGACCAAGTCCATTGGCAGCGGCAGGCGTAAGCGCACGCACGAACCGGATGGTCCGATATGATGCTCCAGATGGTCGAGCGATTCTGGGACCAGCATTCCCGCGTGCGTCGACCCCTCTTCCTGCTCGACGCGCCATTCCAGCGGGCGGGACAGCAGCGCCTCGGGCAGAGCCACTATGACGGACGGGATGGCACCCGGCGAACGTCGCAGCACGATGACCGGAGCGACGAGTCGATGCCAGTCTGCTGCTTCCCGTTGGTGCAGCGCAGCGTGGAGCGAAGCCGCTGAGCTTAGATCGAAGCCCATCGCCTGGAGAATGCCGCGCCTCGACTTAACCGAAGTTCTCTGGATGTGCCCGTCAGTGTCGCGGTAGCTGGGTTCGATCCCAACCGCTTCCGCAAGCGTGACTATCGCAGCCTCTTCGGCAATGTCCACTGACCGACCCGTTCGCGAACTCACGGCGACTTGATAGCTTGGGGTCATCGCGGGCGCCAGCAATTAAGCGTGCAGCGGCGCCCCGGGAACCGCCCGCGCAATTGTCCTGGAACCCAGGTTGCGCTGTGGTATATTCCTATAGCGTATCAGTAACGTGGCGGGGGCGATCAGCGCCCTCGCTGGTCGCCTGGGCAGTGAATAGTAGCTCGCATGATCGTCCTGGTTTTGGCCGGAGACTGCCGATACCGTCGCGCGGTGCCATTTGGATTGCGGGATCACTTCCCGGTGCCGATGCGCCGGATGTATTGGCAAAGTGGCACAACCAGACGAACCTTGTGGCGATGCAAGAGGATCGGGACCGGTGACAGGCGAGGACAAGGCGTTGTCCACGGTTGAGCACGACGATGGGATGACCCTGCGGTTCTGGGGCGTCAGGGGAAGCCTGCCCGCGCCCGGGCCCGCCACAGCGCGCTATGGTGGGAATACGCTCTGTGTCGAGGTGCTCTGCGGCCCGCATCTGGTGATACTCGATGCCGGCAGCGGGATGCGCGAACTGGGCACTGCGCTGGCGGCACGTGGGACGCCCGTGAACGCCGATATCCTGCTCAGCCATACGCATCTCGATCATATCTGTGGACTACCGTTTTTCGCGGTCATGTATGACCCGAAGGCGCAGGTTCGTTTCTGGGCCGGCCATCTTGCTCCCCCGGCCTGTATTGCCGAGGCTCTACGGGCCAGTTGGCGGGCGCCTTTGATGCCCGATATGGACGCGGAATTTCGCGCGCACACCGCATTCCATGATTTTGCCGCGGGGGATTACCTGGAACTGCATCCTGGCCTGCGCATCGGGACCGCGGCTTTGCGGCATCCTGGCAATTCGGTTGGCTATCGGATCGAATGGGCAGGATCGAGTGTCTGTTACATAACAGACACGGAGCATCCGGCCGATGGGCTCGATGACAACCTGCGGCGTTTTGCCGAAGGCGCCGATATCATGATCTACGATGCCACCTACACCGATGCGGAATATCAATCGCGCGTGGGCTGGGGGCATTCCACCTGGCACGCCGGAGCAAGCCTGGCGGATGCGGCCGCGGTCGAGCGGCTCGTGTTGTTCCACCATGATCCGAGTCACGACGATACGGCAATGGACGATATCGCTCGCGCCGCCGACAAACGACGCCCTGGCACGTTGGTCGCCAGGGAAGGGATGAGGATCGCCGTCGCGAACACGGCTGCCGCAGCAGGTGCTCAGCTGCCACGTTCGCGTGTCGCAGACTGAACCCGGCGTCCTGCGTGCCGAAGATCGTTTCCGGACACTCGCTCGCCGCGATCCTTGCCATGCTGCTGTGCCAGCCTGATGCAGCCGCTGCCGAAGTCTGCCACTTCGCTGGAACGACCGATTACGCTGGTCGCGTCGCCGTCAGGACCGAGGTGACCGCGGCAAGTGGTGTCACCGGGGTGGATGTCGTCGCAACATTCGAATCGACGACGATGCTCTGGCACCACCTGCGCTATCTGCTCGAAGAGGTCAGCACCTGGCGGAGCGGTGAGCTCGAGAGCGTCGCGGTGAACAGCCGCTATTTGATCGGCGACCACATCATCCGCCAGCAATGGGACGACTTTCGACGGGCTGGAGACGATCTGCTGGGCCAGCGCGTGCAAGGGAAAAGGCTCGGAGACTTCCGCCACAAGCACCCGGGCTTCGTGCAGCATTGGGACCCAGCGACATTCGGCCAGCCGTGGCTTCGCGACTATCCAGACGCGTCACCGGAGCGCCGCGCCGATCTCGACCTCAAAGGCTCGCCGCTTCCGTCGGGGCTGCGCTCGCCACTTGCCATGGCCTTCTACTGGGTTCGCTGGTTGCCGCGCGACGGCGAGGACATTCCGGTGTTCCTGCCGGGGTTCAAGGCCGATCGGCTCGTCGACCTGCCCGTCAGGGCATCCACGTCGCAAGACGGCACGCTGTGGAGAGCGCCTCTGCGGTATCCGGCGCTGAGCAGGTGGCCGGCGTCAACGGCCACGGCCCGCACCTCTCTGGATGGGCACCTGGTGCAACTTTCATTTGAATTGCACGAGATGGCCGGATCGGCACACGGCGTGATCAACCAGGAAGGCTGCGAGGGCGCCCCTGTGGCGCCGGTGGATCGGCCGCGATAAACCCGGACCGTCTGCAATAGCGAGTGGAGAGGAGAGTGCCGTGCGGAAATTTTTGGGACCCGCGGGAGCAGTGAGCCGCATCGAGATTGCCAGTCAAGCGCTCAAGGGGAACCTGCTCGGCGACCCAGACACACGGCCGGTCGACATCTATATCCCGGCCGGACACAGCGGGCGGGACCTGCCACTGCTGGTGGATCTGGTCGGCTTCACCGCGAGCGGACTTGCCCACACCAACTGGGCCGGCTTTCAGGAGAACGTGCCCGAGCGCCTCGATCGGTTGATCGGCGAGCAACGCATGCCGCCCGTCGTCGTCGCCTTTCCGGACTGCTTCACCCGGCTCGGCGGCAATCAGTACGTCAACTCGACAGCGATGGGCGCGTGGGAGGACTTCCTGTTGCATGAAATGCTGCCGGCCGTGGAAATGCGTTTCGAATGCGGCGGCGAAGGTCGTCGCGGCGTATTCGGCAAGAGCTCGGGCGGCTATGGCTCTATCACCCACGCATTGCGGCATTCCGACATCTGGGCAGCGGCGGCGTGCCACTCGGGCGATATGGCATTCGAGCTCTGCTATCTGCCCGATATGCCGGCGGTTCTGCGGGCGCTCGCAAGCGTGGACAACTCGATCGAGCGCTGGTGGACGGATTTTGAGGCGGCGAGAAAACGGCCCGACAACTCCTTCAAGGTGATGAACGCGCTGGCGATGGCTGCAAGCTATGATCCCGACCCGACCCAGTTTCTCGGCATGCGGCTGCCGGTGACGTTCGATACCTGCGATGTCATCGAGGATCGCTGGGCCAACTGGCTGCGGCATGACCCTGCTGTCGCGATCGAAACTCAGGCTGATAATCTGCGCAGGTTGAAGGCACTGTACATCGATTGCGGCGTGAACGACCAGTTCAATCTGCTGTATGGCGCACGCCGTTTCGCGAAGCGCCTTAGCGCTCTTGCCATCGAACACCGCTACGAGGAATTTCCGGACAACCATACGGGAGTCGATTATCGCATGGATGAGAGCCTGCCCTTTCTGGTGAAGGCACTGTCCGCCTGATCAAGACTGGATGGTTAACGCGTTGTTAGCGTCTGCTCCAGCGATAGTCGGAGAAGGAAACCATAAGGGCGCACGCATCGGCTCCATCCCGCATCCGCATCAGGCGGATACAGGTTTCGGCGCTTGTACTTTTGGTGACGGTGGGAACCCTCAACTACGTTGACCGCACCACGCTCTCGATCGCCAATCCGCCAGGACCTGAGTCTCTCCATTGCCGACATGGGCCTGGTGCTGCCTGCCTTTCTCCGGGCGCATGCCTTCAGCCAGCTTCCTGGCGGCGCCTCGACCGACAGGATCGGCCCCCGCCCGCCGCTCGGGCTCGGTCCCCTGGTGTGGTCGGTCGCGCAAGGTTTTGCAGGCGTCGTCGGAAGCTTCTGGCAGCGTCGGCGCAGGCTGGATAACCGATCGGCTGATGGCGGGCGCGTTCTCACCGATCAACTCGCGCAAGCTGCCGATTATCGTCGGACTGGTGGGCATGGCAGTCGCCACCTTCATCGCCGCCGAGACCCCGAGCAACGTGATGGCAGTGACGGCCCTCTCGGCCGCGGTTTTCTTCGCCGGCGGGGCCAGCGGAATGTCATGGGCACTGGCATCGGTTTCGGCGCCTGCCCACTGCACGGCATCGCTCGGATCGATTCAGAATTTCGGCGACAATCTGGACGGAGCGCTCGCGCCAACGGCGACCGGCTTTATTGTCCAGGCAACCGGCACATTCGTCCCTGCCCCGCTGGTCGGTGCAGCGATCGCACTTGCCTCGGCAGTCGCTTACCTGGTCGTCATCGCCAAACGCCCGATCAGCTCAGCAGCACTTGGCGTCGCCGTCGCAGATGTCTCAGGCATCAGAGCAGGAGGTGCTCGTCCGAGGCTCCCGTGACTCGGCACTGCAACAGACGACGGACGCCGCTCGCCAGCGCATCAGAATTGGCATAACTCCCGGCGGGACTGTAGGACCCACGTGAATTGCTTACGGATGTTCTGGACGTGGACCTTTGGCAACCTCGGCCTGTTGTGCGGTCCATTGCTTTTTTGAGCTGAGCAGCCATGTCCTTTACGCGGATGCGGCACCTCAATTTTTCGCTGGCCATTGGCGTACGACCATATGTTACCTTATTTGTTCCTCAAGCAACCTTGACTTCGACCTTGAAAGCAGGATGTAACCGGGATCGACAAAGAATCCGCGGAACGCATGCTAGCGTCGCTATCCGGGCCACAGTAGATGACAGATTTGAATCCAGATGAGGCACGTCTGCTCGCTGCAGAGGGCCAGATGCGCCGTGCGCTCGGGCTCCAGCATGAGCCTTCGCAATCCACGCCCTCAAAGAGCCCACCGGCCGGCGCCAATACGCTGGTAGCTCCACAGCGCCGGCACTTCGTGCGCGACGGCGATGTGCCGGTTACCATGGTACGCGGGGAGCACGGCGGCGCCCTTGTCCAGCAGTTGGAGACAGCGAGGCAAGCGCTTCGTGCGCAGACCACTGCGTTCGAAGAGGCGGTGCGAGCGCTGGCAGACGCGCGAAACACGATTCGCGACCTGCAAACCAAGCTGGCTCATGAGAGTCTGGCGAAGGACGAGGTCGGCAGCCATGCCGACGCCGAGCAACAGCGAATCCGGAAAGAGTTGGCGACGGCTCAGCAAGCACTATCGGACGAGCGCGCCATGCGCGAGCAGGTTGAGGAGCAACGCGACCGCGCTATTGCCGAACTGCGGGCCGTGCAGCAGCGCCCGCAACAAGCAACGGCGACTCGGCAGGTTGGAAACGAAGCGAAGCTGGCCACGGCGACTTCGGAGGCAGGCGAGCGGCCGCGTCGGCGCGGGCGGCCGCCCAAGCAGGCATCATCAGAGATTGTTGAATGGTGGATGCCGGGCTGGCAGGAAAAGTATCGCTAGACATGTGTGCTGTCGTTGCGAGGAGCGCCGCGACGAGGCAGTGACAGCGCGTGCATTTTAGCGGGTTCCGACAGTGCTCATCCGCCGAGTCTTGGGCGGATGACCTGCTCGAAGGCCGCGACCGCTGCCTCTGGCATGCTGTAGCCGCCGGCAAGATCATGCGCCGGGAACAGGAACACATCCTCAATACCTGCTTCGTCGCGCGCACGCAGTAGCCGATCCGCGCAACGTTCCGGCGAGCCGAAGAGTCCGAACGCATCGGCAATCTGCCGCGCCTCACTCTCTGGGATGGCAGCAGGATCGTGAGCTTCCGCCAATGCGAAGCCCGCTTCCCTGAGCCAGCGAAAATTCGAGGCACTTGGATAGTTGAGGAACGGCTGATCCGGGGCGAAGCGGCTGCGAACCCAACGCGCTCCCACTTCGGTATCACCTAGGCCGAGCGTGACGACGAACTTGACCGGGAAGCCGGTCAGGGAACGGCCCGCGCGATTGGCTCCTGCCCCCAGGTGACGCAGCGCGGCTCGGACGGAGGCCGGATGGAGACCGACCATGAGAAGGGCGCCATCGGCAACCTCGCCCGCGAGTTCGATCATACGCGGGCCTGCCGCAAGCAAATACACCGGTGTTGGTGTCGCGCTTCGGTTACGAAGTCGGATCGATGTTAGGCCGAAACCCACTTCGTCTCCGGCCAGCAGCCGACGCAGATCGCGGATAGATTCACGCATGAAGGACACGCCTGCGCGCGGCTGCCCGATGTTCCGCGTCGAGATGAACCCCGGGGCGACGGTGAGATATGCGCGTCCTGGCGCGATTTCCTCGAGACTGTGGGCGAGCGAGGCGAGAACCAGCGGATGCCGAACCACGGGACTCGACGTGGCCGGGAAAAGTTGCAGCCGCTGCGTCGCCTGGGCAGCCAGCGCCAGCGCCAGGTATACGTCCCGGCCACTGGAGGGATGGTCGTGAATGCCCACACCGTCGAAGCCAGCGTCCTCGCAGCGGGCGACGAATGCGGCAATCTCGGGCAATGACCGGCCGACCGGAACACGCAGAGCGACGCGGAGCCGGGTCATCCGATGAGTCTCATTCAGGCCGGCACCAGCGGCGCGTGCAAACGGGTTCCCTCGCAGACGATGCCGCCGCGATCGCCGATCGTGAGGTCACCGTAGCATTCGGCAAATACCGGCGGCAGCGGCCGGGCGTCCAGCGGTGCAAGCCACAGGCGCAGCAGATGGCGCTTGCGTTTCGCTTCGGACCAATCCTCGTACGCCGTGCGGGCGTGCAGGATCGTGTGATTGTGCAGGAACTGAATGTCGCCTGGCATGAAGTTCATGTCGAGCCGCACTTGCGGGTCGCCCGCCAGATCGCCAAGCATGTCCAGCGCCTCGATATCCTCGGCGGTAAGCCGGCGCGCGCCGGGAAAGCGCTGCGATGAACCAATATGCAGCCGCGAATACAGCACGGAAAGCCGGCCCGCAAGTTCATTGAACACCGGCGCATTGTAGAATGGCGCCTTGCCCTCCGGCACCTCGCCGCGCCGATCGACTGGGAACGGTTGATACAGCCGCTCCAGCAGATCGGGCCGGCGCTCCAGCATGACATTATGCACGGCTATGGAACTTGCGATCGCTGAAAGCCCGCCGGACTTCGCGCGCCGCAGGCAAAGCAGTGCGACGACATCGCAGCGATCGATATGGAAGTTCTGGCGCTCCGACGTCGCATAACTGCGAATGTTCGGATTGGTCGCGCTGCTGCCGCCGAGATCATAGACGTGGCCGAGCAGATGCCCTTTGGAGTTCTGCGAACGGGCACTGCCAAAGTAACTCCCGATGCCCCAAAACGCTGTGGCACTCTCCGCGATGGGTCGATCCTCGACAGGCACGCCGCGCAGCAGGACGAAGCCGCGCCCATCCAACACTTCGGAGCGCAGCCGGTCGAGCACCGGACCGAGCGTCGGCAACGGAAAATGCTCGCGGCGGATATCGGCGATATCGAGGCCATCGTGTCTGTACCGCCTTCAACGCCGCTTCGATTTCGGCGATCTCCGAAGGTGATAGGCAATAGCACCACTCCGCCTCACGGCCTCGCATATCTGCGCCGAACCACGCCGCGGGCCCGTCTACCGGCCGCCGCAGCGGCACGTCTCGCGTTTGCGTGATGACATTTGCATTGATGGCAGACATCGGCATTCACCTTCGCGACGAAGATCCAGTGACGCAGCATAGCAAGGAGAAGCGCCCGGTCCAGCCTCACACGGGAATGCACAGCGCGTTCGGGACCAGGAGATTGTCATAGACGCACCGGCGCTCTTTCAGCTTGAGGCCATCCACGGTGCGAGAGAATACGTCGTGGTAGCGCCCGACCTGATGCAGCGTAGCGTCGGGCCGATCGAACAGCACTTCCAGAACGACATAGTTGGCCTGGGCATGTATATCGCCATTGTCCGCTTCGCCCTGCACCAGCAGATTGCCAATGACATGCCGCAGGTAGCGCGGCGCGAACATCGCCGTCTTCTCCAGCGCGAAGGCGCGGTCCCGAATCATCGCCTTGCCTTCGCAGTAGATCAGCCCGACGGGAAGTCCCTGGTCCGCGTTCTCGCGCGACGTCACGAGGTAGAACGCATCATCGACGAACAACTCCACCCAGTCCTGCAGCCGCTGCTCGTCGAGCGCGGCGGCATAGCGGGCGTTGAACTGCTCGATCTCATGATGCAGCAGCAAAGCCGCGAGGCGCGGCTCGGCATCCGAAGACTGCATCGCTGGCGGCCGGTTCACAGGCCCATGACCGCGCGCCAATGGCGATACATCCCGCGAATGGCAGCCTCGGAAATCAGGGTATCGGTGGTGCCTGTCGCGGTGGCGGGATCGAGCTCGACAAGATGCCGCGCCGCCTGGCACACCCAGCATGCCGTCCTGCACGAACTTGATCGCCTCGTTGTCCTCAAGCCCGAGGAAACCCGCTGGTCCCATCAGATTGCCCTGGCGCAACCGGTGGCGCGTCATCGCATCGTCATCTCCTGCGAAGCCGAACATGGTCCATTTCATGATGAACTCGTGCGGCCCGGTTGGCACGATCTGACGAATGCCCAGCGTGTTCATCTCCCGCTGCACGATAAGGTTCGGCCAGATCGTCGCCATGGTTACGGACCATGGGCTGTCGAACTCGTCGACGAAGTCCATGAGCCGAGGGTCCGCGAGGCGCATGCCCTCCTTGTAGGCGCGCATCTCGGCACGATGCTCCTGCGCGACCGACGTAGCATCGGACTTGGCGGAACACATCACGCCGTGCCGACCGGATGAATCCGACGAGCATCAGCGAGCGGTTTCCCGCAACCAGCAGTCCGAACGTGACCAGGAAAGTGTGCAGCAGCGTGGCGTGATACGGGTCCTTCAGGTTCTCATGATAGAGCTTCCAGTTGCCCGGCAGCGTATGGCGATAATGACCGAGCACGCGCAACGGCCTGCCGTCGAAGGTCGCCTCGAATTCGCGCAGGATATCCGGGCCGAGATAGTCCGCGAGCGGCTCCATATCCTCGGCATAGGACGCAAATACGACCCCGCGATGCGTGGTGACAGCTGAGCCGCCGCAGACCGTGCCGCGCGGGCTCGAAATCAGCCGGCATGCCGCCCTTACCTGCGACGCCGCGACGGAACGGCACGCTGCGCAGCCGGCCATTCAGTTCGTAGGTCCATTGGTGATAGGGGCAGACGAACTCTTTCACAGTGCCGGAAAGTTCGCGGCAAAATTCCGCAGCGCGATGCGCGCAGCGGTTCTCTACCACATGGATCGCGCCATCCTGATCGCGCGCGACCACGACCGGAGTCGGGCCGACATTGGAGCGGATGAAGTCGCCCGGGTTCGCGATCTCGGCTTCCAGCGCAACGTAGTTCCAGGTGCGTCCATGGAAGATCCGTTCGACCTCGCGCTGATAGATCGTCTCGTCCGTGTAGACCCAATCGGGAATGCGGCTGAGCCCCTCGGCTGGCCACTCATGGTCCGTATTGGCGGAGAAGACCAGGCCGTCTGTCATTCCGATCCTCGCGGCGTTGACGGTTTCGGGTTGCGTCCGGAGTATAGGCCGATGGCAGACGCCGCTCCAAGGAGGCCGCGATGGCACAGGAACCATTGGCGAAACGAGGCAATTTTCTGCATATCTACGACTTCCGCGTGCAGGCCGGACACGAGGAAGAGTTTATCAGGCTGTTCGAGGAGTTCGACTACTCGGACGGCAATCCGATGCACAAGTCGTCCGCTCAGGTGAAGGACGGCGTGCTCTGCCGCGATAAAGAGGACCCGCAGCGCTTCTTCCTGATTGCCGAATGGGCGGACATCGAGGAGCACGCGCGCATCCGCCGCATTCTCGCCGATGAGATCAGACCCGGCTTCATCAAGCTCATCGAGGGTGGCCGCTTCGTGCCGAAATACGTGGAGGTCGTCTCCTCCACACCGGATGAAATTCTCCAGAAGGCCGCGCGGTAGTGCACACACCCGCTGAGTGGCGCGATGGTGCTTACTCACGATGCGGATTTCTTCGTCGCTGCGCTCCGCGCAATGATAGCGAAAGCTAGAGGGCCATGGCATTCGATCCTGTCCGGGACCCGCTGCTGCGCCCGTTCCAGCTCAAGCACCTGACGCTGCGCAACCGGCTGATGAGCACAGCGCATGAGCCATCATTCTCGGAGGACGGCATGCCGAAGGATCGCTACCGACTGTATCATGTCGAGAAGGCGAAGGGCGGCATCGCGCTGACCATGACGGCGGGCTCCGCGGTCGTTTCCCCAGATTCGCCGGCGGTTTTCGGCAATCTGCTCGCCTACAAGGACGAGATCGTGACCTGGATGCGCCGGCTGTCCGACGACTGCCATGCGCATGGCGCCGCGGTGATGATACAGCTCACGCATCTCGGCCGGCGCACGACGTGGAACAAGTCGGATTGGCTGCCGGTGCTGGCGCCTTCGCCGGTACGCGAGCCGGCGCATCGTGCATTTCCCAAGGTGATCGAGGACTGGGACATCGAGCGCATCGTCGCCGATTATGCCGCCGCGGCGCAGCGCATGGAGGCCGCCGGACTTGATGGCATCGAGATCGAGGCCTATGGCCATCTGCCGGACCAATTCTGGTCGCCGGCGACCAATCACCGTACCGACGATTATGGCGGCAGCCTGGACAACCGCCTGCGCTTCACGCGACGCGTGCTCGATGCTGTGCGTGCCGCGACCGGCCCCAGGTTCATCATCGGCATCCGCATGGTGGCCGATGAGGCCTGGGATATCGGGCTGTCGCGCGCCGAGGGTATCGAGATCGCCCATCGCATCGTCGCTTCGGGGAAAGTGGACTTCCTCAACATCATTCGTGGTCACATGGATACCGATGCCGCGTTGCGGCGGGTAATCCCGATCCATGGCATGACCGCCGCGCCGCATCTCGATTTTGCCGGCGAAGTGCGCGATGCGACCCGATTCCCGGTATTTCACGCCGCGCGCATCCAGGATGTGGCGACGGCGCGACACGCGATCGCCGCCGGCAAGCTCGATATGGTGGGAATGACCCGCGCGCATATCGCCGATCCGCATATCGGGCGCCAGCTCATGGCAGGGCGGGAGGACGAGATCCGTCCCTGCGTCGGCGCCACCTATTGCCTTGACCGTATCTACGAAGGCAATGATGCGGTGTGCGTGCACAATCCCGCCACAGGACGTGAGGCGGCGATGCCGCACGTCATCACGCGCAGCAGCGGCGCGTCGCTCAAGGTGGTCGTGGTCGGCGGCGGACCCGGCGGGCTGGAAGCGGCCCGCGTCGCGGCAGCGCGCGGGCATGATGTCGTCCTCTTCGAGGTGGCGGAGCGACCGGGCGGACAGGTGCTGCTCGCCAGCCGGACACCGCGCAGGAGGGAGCTGATCGGAATCATCGATTGGCGGATGCAGCGCCTCGCGGCCCATGGCGCCACGCTGCATTTATCCACCTACGCCAGTTCCGGCGAGGTTCTGGCTCAGACGCCCGACATCGTGTTTCTTGCCACCGGCGGCGTGCCGAACACCGACGTGCTGGAGAGCGGCGGCGAGCTTGTCGTGTCCACCTGGGATATTCTATCTGGCACCACGAAGCCTGCACAGCGTGTGCTGGTCTACGACGACAACGGCGCCCATCCCGCGATGCAGGCAGCCGAGTTGCTGGCGGAGGCAGGCAGTATGGTGGAGATCGTAACGCCGGAGCGCTATTTCGCTCCCGAGATCGGCGGCCTCAATCATGCGGCCTATGCCGAAGTGTTCCATCGCCACGGCGTGCGGGTGACGATCAACGCGCGGCTGATGTCCGTGCGGCGCGAAGGTAATGCATTGCTCGCCAACATCGGCTCGGATCATGGGCCGGAACGGTTCGATCGCGCGGTCGACCAGGTGGTGGTCGAGCACGGCACGTTGCCGGTCACCGATCTGTACGACGCACTGCGCCCGCTTTCGCGCAATCTCGGGGAGGTCGACTACAACGCACTGATCGCGAACCGGCCACAGCACGTGGTGCGCAACCCGGATGCCGCGTTTCAACTTTTCCGTATCGGCGACGCTGTGGCAAGCCGCAACATCCATGCTGCCATCTACGATGCGTTGCGACTGGCCAAGGATATCTGAATCAGGCCGCGCCGCCCGCGAGCTGATGCGCAAGGTACCGTGCGAAATCGTAATTCGGCCGTTCCAGGTAGCTCAGATGGCCCGGCCTCGCCAACGGCGCATGGGCGTTACGGAACACCGCCTCCACGCCCTGCCTGTCCTCGGCGTTCACCTTGTCCAACAGCGTCTTCAGCGTGTCCATATGCTGCTGCCCCTGCGGGTCGCGGATGAATTCCGGCGCGAGGCCACCAGCGAACACGATATGCACCTGACCAACACCGCGCGGCGACAGCAGCAGGTACCAGAAATAGCCAGGCGTCAGCGAGACGAGCTGCGTTGGATAGATCGACATCAAGGCGACCGTCTTGCGCCAGTCTCCTTCGAGCGCCGTGTTGTCCGGGTGGGCGTTGCCGATTGCGAGCGAGGCGTCCTTGGTGATCCAGTGATAGTTGAACGTATCGAAGCCCGGCGGACAGTCCATTTCCTCCATCTTGGATGCGGGCCCGATCGTGGCCCGGTGCAAGGTCGGCAGGTGGTAGCTTTCCATGAAGTTTTCCGCGAGAATCTTCCAGTTCGTATTCCAGACCAGCTCCTCACGGAATGTCTCGACATAGGCCTCCATGTGGTAACGCCCGATCAGCCCTGTGAGCTGAGCCAATCGCTCGGCGATGGGTGCGATCTCCGGATTGAGTGTGACATAGATCCAGCCGAGCCAGGTCTCGGTGCGCAGCTCCGGCAGGCGATAGTCGGCTTTGCGGAAGCCGGGCGTGCGTTCCATGTGCGGCGCCGCGATCAGCGCGCCGTCGAGGCCATAGCTCCAGGCGTGGTACGGGCAGACGATCGCGGAGGTGCGGCCGCGCCCCTCCAGGAGCACCGACATCCGATGAAGACAGACATTGGAGAACGCACGCACGTTGCCAGCCCGGTCACGCATGATGATGACCGGCTGACCGGCGATCTCATAGGTCAGATACGTGCCCTGCTCAGCGATCGCGCTCGCCCGGCCGACGCAGATCCATTCCTTGCGGAACAGGCGCTCCTGCTCGACCGTCAGCACGTCCGCAGACGTATAGATTTCCGGCGGCATGGCGCGGGCATCGGAGAACGGCCGTGCGGCGGTATCGCTGAGTGCCTGTAATGCCCGGATGACTCCCTGCGGCCTGGCATCGCTTGTCGGCAGCCCGGCAACCCCATCGTTCATCGTCCTCACCCCAAAACCACTCGCGAAACGCTGCGCCTCTGCCAGGTTACGCGCCGACGATCGACAGGCAACCAGGAAGCACCGCTACCTTGCAGACATAAGCCGTTCAGCGCCAGAGTTGACGGCTGGCCAAGGCGGCTCCCTGAGCAAGTGCTTCGAGCTTGGCCCAGGCGATCTGCGGGTGAACCCGACCGCCGAGACCGCAATCGGTTGACGCGATGACGCGCTCCCTGCCGACGAGTTCCGCGAAGCGAAGGATGCGCTCGGCGACCAGTTCGGGGTGCTCGACCACATTTGTGGCATGGCTGACGACGCCCGGCAGGATCAGCTTGTCGTCAGGCAGCTTCACGTCCTGCCAGACCTTCCATTCGTGTTCATGACGGACATTGCCGGCCTCAAACGAGTAGGCGTGGGCGTTGACTGCCAGCATGACATCGACGATGTCCCGCATCGGAATGTCTGTCGTGTGGGGTCCATGCCAGCTTCCCCAGCACAGATGGAACCGGATGCGCTCCTGCGGCAGCCCGCGGATCGCGTGATTGAGCGCCGCCACCTGAATCATCGCAAACTTTCGATAGTCTGCCACCGTGGGTTCGGGATTGATCATGTCCCAATTCGTGGCCAGCGCCGGATCGTCGAGCTGCAAGATCAGTCCGGCCTCGACGATCGCCGTGTATTCCTCGCGCATCGCATCGGCGGCGGCGAACAGGAACTCCTCATAGGTCTTGTAGTATGTGTTCGCTATCCACGTGGTACTGCCGGGTGCAATTGAGGTCATGAAGCCTTCAGCCACACCCGCTGCATCGAGCGCGGACTTGAAGTTCGCAATATCGGCCTTGATTGCGTCTCCACCGATATAGCTCAGCGGTGCAACGCAAACCGGCCCGGTCGCTGGCCGAGGGCCAGTCGACACGCCTGACTCGGGATCAGCGTATGCCGCCGCGAACCGCGCGCGATCGCGCCGATCGGCAAAGCTGGTCAGCACGGGCTGGCCTGGGCTGGATCGCCTTGGCGCGACGTCGTGCATGTCCGGCCCAGCCAGATCCAGTCCGCCCAGGCGATGATAGGCGTAACTCATCCATGCACCGAAGTTCACGCGGTGCCCCATGGACTTGCCGAACTCACCGTCGCCCGGGACGTCGATACCGAGGGCCCGCTGATGCCGCACGACGGCGGTCACCGCTGCACGAAGCGACTCCTGAAAGCTCGCCTCGTCGTACGCCCCGCCGGTTTCACGCGACCGGTTGGCCGCTATCAGGTCGTCCGGACGGGGCAAGCTGCCGACATGAGTTGTAAGGATGCGATCGACGCTGGCTTGCATGCGATTTAGCCCCAGAGTTGGCGGCTGGCGAGCGCTGCCCCTTGCGCCAGTGCCTCGAGCTTTGCCCAGGCGATCTGAGGATGGACGCGACCGCCCAGACCGCAGTCGGTGGAAGCGATGACCCGCTCCCTGCCGACGAGTTCCGCGAAGCGAACGATACGCTCGGCGACCAGTTCGGGGTGCTCGACCACGTTGGTGGCGTGGCTGACGACGCCCGGCAGGATGAGCTTGTTGTCCGGCAGTTTCACATCCTGCCAGACCTTCCATTCGTGTTCATGACGAACATTGCCGGCTTCGAACGAATACGCCTGGGCGTCGATCGCGAGCATCACGTCGACGATGTCGCGCATCGGGATGTCGGTCATGTGCGGGCCGTGCCAGCTACCCCAACACAGATGGAACCGGATGCGATCATGGGGCAGACCCTTGATTGCATGGTTGAGCGCCTCGACGCGCACCATAGAGAACTTCCTGTACCTCCTCCACCGTCGGCTCGGGGTTGATCATGTCCCAGTTCTCGGCGATCGCCGGATCGTCGAGCTGCAAGATGAGCCCCGCCTCGACGATCGCCTTATACTCCTCGCGCATCGCATCCGCGCAGGCGTACAGGAGTTCCTCCTCGGCCTTGTAGTAGGTGTTGCCAATTCGCGAGGCACTGGCCGGAGCGACCGAGCTCATGAAACCTTCCTCGACGCCGGCCGCCTGCATTGCCTCCTTGAACCTGGCGATGTCAGCCTTGATCGCATCGTGGCCGGTGTAGGTGATCGGTGCGACGCAGACCGGCGCGGGGGGTCGCGGCCCCGTGGTGATACCGGACTCGGGATCGCCGTACGCCGCGGCGAACTGGGTTCGGTCACGGCGATCGCCAAAGCTCGTGAGCACCACCTCACCGGGGCGCGACCGCCGCGGCGCCATTTCATAGAGAGTGGCTTCGCCTGGTTGGAGGCCGCCGAGACGCTGCCAGGAATATCGCCACCACGAGCCGTAGTTCACGCTCTGGCCCATCGGCTTGCCGAACTCGCCGTCACCCGGGATGTCGATGCCGAGATCGTGCTGACGACGCACCACCTCGGTCACCGCCTCCCGCAGGGTCTGCCGAAACGCCTGTTCATCGAAAGCCTCGCCGGCCTCGAGGGCACGGTTCGCCGCGATCAGCCCGTCCGGACGCGGCAGGCTGCCGACATGGCTGGTGGCGATATGATTGGTGCTCGCCTTCATGGTTATCCTCCCTCGTGTGGCAGGTGCTCGTAGCCTATCCCAAACCGGCGAGGAAGATGGCGCTCATACTGGCTTCCGTAAGGGTTCCACAATGACCTTTCCGTGCGCGGAGCAGGCCGCTACATTCCGCCGAGATGAAGGGATGGCAGGGAAGCGGGCTACGGCTCATCGCGGCGGCACTGGTGATATGTGTGTCCGACGCGGCCAGTGCCGCGGAGCAGGACGCCGTCTCTCCGGAAAGCTGGGAGTTGCAGCAGAGCGCGCTCTGTAGTTCGGCGATCCGCGACGCGGAGCAGCGCTATCATCTGCCGTCGGGCTTGCTGACCTCGATCGCACGGGTGGAGAGCGGCCGGCCGTTGACGGCGATGAACGATGTGCGGCCATGGCCCTGGACGATCGATGCCGACGGCGATGGCCTGTTCCTGGACAGCAAGGCGGCGGCGGTCGCCTGGGTGGCGCAGGAAGTATCGCATCGCAGGTATATCGATGTCGGCTGTCTACAGGTCGATCTAACGCTGCATCCCAGGGCATTTGCCTCGTTCGATGAGGCGTTTGATCCCGTTGCGAACGCTGACTACGCGGCGCGCTATCTCATGTCCCTGTATCGCGACGAGGCTGGGCACAACTGGAATGTCGCGGTCGGTTTGTACCATTCGCACACGGCAAGTCTCGCGGCGGACTATCGGGATCACATCGCGATGGCCGGCGCGCGTATTCTGCGTGGCGTGCTCGAACCGGTCCCGCTGTACGTGCGGGCGATCCGACAGGGCACTTTGCGCCTGCCGCTGGGCGCCGGGAAATCGACGCCGATCAACGTGAACCGGCAACCCGCGCGCTCACGCCACAGGTTTTCCACCTGTCAGATCGAGCGCGTGCTGGGTTCGTATCTCAATACCTCGGCCAGCAACGATCGCTGCACGCAGACGGCTCGCTCGTCGGAGCCCTGATCGCGACGATTGCCGAGCGATGGTCCGCGGCAGCATGCTACCGGTGATATTCAGGGAGGCCGTCATGAACGATGCCGCGCCCGTGTCCGACTACGCGGAAGCCTACGCTGCGTGGCGCGCTGACCCGGAAGCCTGGTGGGCTGCCGTGGCCGAGGGCGTCTCCTGGGAGCGGCGCTGGGACCGCGTGTTCGATCCTACAATGGGGCCTTACGGACGATGGTTTCCCGGCGCGTTGCTGAACACCTGCTTCAACTGCATCGACCGTCACGTGCTGGCAGGCCGCGGCGAGCAGGCCGCGCTGATCTGGGACAGCCCGATGACCGGGCGGATCGAAACGTTCACCTACCGCCAGATGCAGACGCGCACCGCGAAGCTCGCCGGCGCGTTGGCTGCCCTGGGCGTGACGCGTGGCGACCGGGTGGTGATCTACCTGCCGATGGTGCCGGAGGCGGCGCTCGCCATGCTGGCCTGCACGCGATTGGGCGCGATCCATTCCGTCGTGTTCGGCGGCTTTGCCGCGGCCGAGCTTGCCTCGCGCATCGCCGACGCCAAGCCGAAGGTGATCGTGTCCGCGTCATGCGGCCTCGAACCTGGACGGGTGGTGAAATACAAGCCGCTGCTCGATGCGGCGATCGCGCTGTCGCCGCACAAGCCGGACGCCTGCCTGATTCTGCAACGCGATGCGGAGCGCGCCACGCTGATTGCCGGGCGCGACCATGATCTCGCCGAGGCCGAGGCTGCGGCATCGCCGCACGATCCAGTTTCCGTCGCTGCCACCGATCCGCTCTACATCCTCTACACTTCCGGCACGACAGGTCGGCCGAAGGGTGTGGTGCGCGACAATGGCGGCCATGCGGTGGCGCTGTGGAACTCGATGCGCATGCTGTACGGAGTGGATGCAGGTGACGTCTATTGGGCGGCATCGGATGTCGGCTGGGTGGTCGGCCACTCCTACATCGTCTACGCACCGCTGCTTCGCGGCTGCACCACCGTGATGTACGAGGGCAAGCCGGTCGGCACGCCGGACGCAGGCGCCTTCTGGCGAGTATGCGCGCGGCACGACGTGAAGGTGCTGTTCACAGCGCCGACCGCCATGCGGGCGATCAAGCAGCAGGATCCCGACGGCAAGCTGCTGCACGCCCACGATCTGTCGAAGCTGGAGGCGCTGTTCCTCGCCGGCGAGCGCTGCGATCCCCCGACGGCGGTGTGGGCGGCGGAGCTGCTCGGCAAGCCGGTGGTCGATCACTGGTGGCAGACCGAGACCGGTTGGGCGATCACCAGCGGGTTCCGGCAGTTCGGGCTGTTCCCGTTCAAGCCTGGCTCGGGCGGTCGACCCAGCCCGGGGATCGACCTACACGCACTGGACGACGGGGGGAACGCCGTCGCGGCCGGTCACACCGGCAATCTGTGCGCCAGACTGCCGCTGCCGCCGGGCTGCGCGCCGACCCTCTGGCAGAACGACGAACGCTACCACACCGCGTATCTGTCGGATTTTCCCGGCTGGTATCGCACCGGCGACGCCGGAATGATCGACGCGGAGGGCGATGTCTGGGTGATGGGTCGCACCGACGACATCATCAACGTCGCTGGGCATCGGCTTTCCACAGGCCAGATGGAAGAGGTGCTGGCATCGCACGCAGCGGTCGCCGAATGCGCGGTTGTCGGTGCCAAGGACGATTTGAAGGGTCAAACGCCAATCGGACTGGTGGTGCTGAAGGCGGGCGTGAACCGTCCGGAAGCCGAAATCGTCGCGGAGCTGGTGGCATTGGTACGTGAGCGGATCGGGCCGGTCGCCGCGTTCAAGGATGCCCGCGTGGTGCCTCGGCTACCGAAGACCCGGTCGGGCAAGATCCTCCGGGCCTCGATCCGCCGAATTGCCGATGGCGAAACAGCGCCGGTGCCGCCGACCATCGAGGACCCGGCGGCATTGGATGAGGTCCGTGGGGTGCTGAGCAACGCCGCGATCCTGCGCGGATAGGCCTCGCGGCCTGTCGCCACAGGCGGCTTTCCAATTTCTCGAGCGTCCGTCCGTAAAGTTCATGAAGGCTTACGAAAGCCCGGACCATGCCGGTGCTACGCTGGTGACCCTTGCGCCGGCAGGAAGTTGCGCCCTGGACACATTTGAAGGAGAGGCTATGAGCGACCCATACGGGGGCAGACATCCCAAGGAGTACACCGTATCCACGGACGTCGCAGGTTTTGATTTGCTGACCGAGCTTGCCCTGGATATGCGCTCTGCATGGAACCACGCCTCCGACCACGTGTGGCGGATGCTGGATCCCGTGCTGTGGGATATCACGAACAACCCCTGGGTCATCCTGCAGACGGTCTCGAGAGAGAAACTCCAGTCTGCGCTGGCGGATCCCGCCTTTAGCAAGAATGTTGATGATCTGGTGAAAGCCAGGCGGGACGCTGCGGAGGCGCCCGCATGGTTTCAGCGGGCCTATCCGCAGTCTCCGCTGCGCTGTGTGGCGTATTTCAGTCTGGAATTCATGTTGAGCGAAGCGTTGCCGATCTACTCGGGCGGACTTGGCAACGTGGCCGGCGACCAACTCAAGGCCGCCAGCGATCTGGGTGTGCCGGTGGTAGGGGTCGGACTGCTCTACCAGCAGGGCTACTTCCGTCAGGTGATCGACAAGGACGGGAAGCAACAGGCGCTGTTCCCTTATAACGATCCCGGACAACTGCCGATCACACCATTGCGTAGACCGAATGGCGAGTGGTTGCGATTGGAGATCGCGCTGCCAGGGTACCCGCTCTGGCTGCGTGCCTGGCAGGTCCAGGTCGGCAGAGTGAAGCTCTATTTGCTGGACAGCAATGACGCAGCGAATTACCCGATACATCGCGGCATCACCAGTGAGCTGTATGGCGGTGGGCCGGATCTGCGCCTCAAGCAGGAGCTGCTGTTGGGGATCGGCGGGTGGCGATTACTCGCAGCGCTCGGCATCGAGCCGGAAGTCTGTCACTTGAACGAGGGGCACGCGGCGTTCGCGGTGCTGGAACGCGCGCGAAGTTTCATGCAGGAAACCGGGCACAAATTTCGAGGTCGCGTTGGCCGCCACCAGGGCGGGCAACCTGTTCACCACCCACACGGCGGTAGCTGCCGGCTTCGACCGTTTTCCACCGGCCCTCATCGAGCAATACCTCGCGGGCTATGCGCAAACGCAGCTCGGGATATCCTGCCACGACCTGCTTGCTCTGGGCCGTCAGAACCCCAATGACGCATCGGAGGCGTTCAACATTGCGTACCTGGCGATCCGCGGCAGTGGAGCAGTGAATGGCGTGAGCCGCTTGCATGGCGAGGTGAGCCGGCAACTCTTTGAGCCGCTCTTTCCACGCTGGCCGGTGGATGAAGTGCCGGTCGAGCATGTGACAAACGGCGTCCACATGCCCAGCTGGGATTCAGCGGCAGCCGACGATTTCTGGACGGCAGCCTGTGGCAAGGAGCGCTGGCTGGGCAGCGCGGAGACGCTCGAGCACGACATTCGCAGCATGCCCGACGCCAGGCTTTGGCAATTTCGTGCGGAGGCCCGCAAATCTCTCGTAGAATATGCTCGCGAACGTTTGTCGCGACAGGTGGCCGCCTACGGCGCGTCGCCTGAAGCGGCTGATGTGCGGCTTCTGTTTGACAGCAATGCTTTGACGCTGGGTTTCGCAAGGCGGTTTGCCACCTACAAAAGACCCAACCTGCTGCTGCACGATCCGGAGCGACTGCTGCGCCTGTTGACCGATCCTCGGCATCCTGTGCAGCTCATCATCGCCGGCAAGGCCCATCCTGCGGACCAGGCGGGGCAGGCCATGATTCACGAATGGATGCAGTTCGTCCGTCGCCCCGAGGCGCGCCCGCACGTGGTGTTCCTCAGCGACTACGACATGCAGTTGACCGAGCAGTTGGTACAGGGAGTGGATGTCTGGCTCAACACGCCGCGACGCCCGTGGGAAGCATGTGGAACGAGCGGCATGAAGGTATTGGTGAATGGCGGAATCAACCTGTCTGAATTGGACGGCTGGTGGGCCGAAGCCTATTCGCCGGACGTCGGCTGGGCACTGGGCGATGGACTCGAACATGACGACGCCACCGATGGGGACGCATCCGACGCCGAGGCGCTCTATGATCTTCTCGAACGCGAGGTGGTCCCAGAGTTCTACACCCGCGATGAGCAAGGCATTCCCAACGCCTGGATAACCCGCATGCGGGAGAGCATGGCGCGATTGACGCCGCGGTTTTCCACCAACCGGACGGTGGGCGAATACACTGAGCGATACTACCTGCCGAGGGCGACGGCCTACCTTCAGCGGGCTGCCGCCAAAGGCAAGATCGGCGCGGCCATAACCGATTGGCAGCGTTCACTCGACAAAAACTGGGACCCGATACGCTTCGGCGTACTGAAGGTCGAGACCTCTGGCGACCGGCATGTATTTGAAGTCGAGTTGTACCTCGGCGAAATCGATCCGGATGCGGTGTGCGTAGAGCTCTATGCCAACGGCTCCAGAGGTGAAAAGCCTGCGCGGCTGGAGATGCGGCGAGATCGCCGATTGACCGGCGCCGAGGGCGGTCACGTTTATACCGCCGCTATATCCACAACGCGTTCACCAGCGGACTATACGCCGCGCCTGGTACCGTGCTGCGCCGGCGTTGCGATCCCGTTGGAGGATGCGCGGATTTTGTGGCAACGGTGATCCCATCGGCGGAACGAGCAGACGAGTATATGAAGGGATGGCGAAATGTTCCCAAGTCCGACGCGCATGTTCTTGACCAAGGGTATCGGGGTCCATCGTCATGCCCTCACGGCCTTCGAGTTCGCCTTGCGTGACGCGGACATCGAGCAGCAGAACCTGGTCTATGTGTCGTCCATTCTTCCGCCGCACTGCGAGGTTATCAGTCGCGAAGCAGGGGGTGAATTACTGAAGCCTGGGGATATCACCTTCTGCGTCCTGGCCCGATCAGAGACCAATGAATTCGGGCGCCGCATTTACGCCAGCCTCGGTCTTGCCAGGCCATCAGATCCGGAGATGTATGGCTACATCTCAGAACTGCACGGATACGGCATGACCGCAGCGGCAAGCGGTGAAGAGGCGGAGGATCTCGCCGCCACCATGCTGGCATCGACATTGGGTCTGGATTTCGACCCAGACGCCGCATGGAACGATCGCAAGCAGATATACGAGCATAGCAGCCTGATCATCGACAGCACTTCGATCACCGCCGTCGCGGAGTGCGGCCCGGACAATCACTGGACCTGTGCGATTGCTGCTGCCGTATTCCTGTTTTCCTGAGAGTGCACCGGGGGGGTTACGAACCTGAACACTCGGTCATTGCGGATCGAGGCGCGGTTGAACCGTGTATCCGCCAGTCGTCGTGGCCGGCACAGTCGCGGCGTGACGATCCGCGGACGTCGCCAGCGCGGCCAACCGTTCGAGCGCGACGGCATCACCCAACGCCGCGGCCAGTTCGGTCATGGCCAACGCCGCCAGCGCAGCCGTCAGCGTCTCCGCTTCGTCGATCTTGGCGCGTGCCGACAGTAGCGTAACGTCGATCGGATCGAGGCGCGGTCGGCGCGGCGGCGGCAGCATCGCCTTGTGCGCCTCGAGCAGCGACCGATCACGCAGGAAACACGAGACGTCGACTTTGGTCCGCGCTGTCCACTCGCGTTGCAGCGCCGCGGCGCGCGACACCACGCCGGGCGGTGCCACGTCCTCTGGCGTGCGCAGAAGACCCCCTGCCCTTCGCGCGCCGGTCAGTAACGCCAAAGGGATCGCCAGTGCAAGCCCGAGCACGACCGGCAGCATCCACAATGCCAGCGAGAGTGAGACCGCCCAGGCCACTCCGCCAAGCAGCAAACCGAGCATGGTATGCCGCCGATAAAGCCGCCGCGTCTCCCGTGCCGGAATGGCGCCGTCACCACGCCGCTGCGCGACCCATCCTGAATCGCGCCCGACCAGGATCGCCGCCACGTCAATCGTTTGGGTGAGCATCACAACCGGCGCGATCAATCCGGCGATCAGCGTCTCGAACAGGATGCCTGCCAACAGACGCGCGGCGCCGAAGCCGCGCCGCTCGTCGCGGTGCAGCAGGATCACGATGCAGCCCAGCAGCTTCGGCACCAGCAGCAGGCCCATGGTGCCGACGAACATCCACATGGCGCGCACCGGATCGACCACCGGCCATTGCGGAAACAGCGACTTGCCCTGCGGAAAATAATCCGGCAGCACGAAGCGCGCCTGCACCGCAATCAGGATGCCGGTGAGGATGAACAGCAGCCACAGCGGCGCGGTAATGTAGGAGCCCACACCGGTCAGCAGATGCAGCCGGCTGATCGCGGCGAGCCCGCGTGCGGGAAGCACCGCGAGATGCTGAAGATTGCCCTGACACCACCGCCGGTCGCGCACCGCGAGATCGGTCAGCGTCGGCGGTACCTCCTCGTAGCTGCCGCGCACGCCCGGCACCATGTGAATCGCCCAGCCGCCGCGCCGCATCAGCGCGGCCTCGACGAAATCATGGCTCATGATTGGGCCGCCGAACGGCTTGCGGCCGGCGAGTTCCGGCAGGCCCGCCTGCTCCGCGAAGGCGCGCGTACGGATCATCGCATTGTGGCCCCAGTAGTTGCCTTCCGCGCCATGCCACCAGGCGATGCCGTGCGCGATCAGCGGACCGTAGACGCGGCCGGCGAACTGCTGCACTCGGGCGAACAGGGTTGCCGCACCGATGATGATCGGCAGCGTCTGGATCAGTCCGACATCCGGATGCCGCTCCATCGCCCCTGCCAGGCGCACCAGCGTCTCGCCGTTCATCAGACTGTCCGCGTCGAGGATCAGGAACTGCGCATACGCACCACCGAAGCGCGTCACCCATTCCGCGATATTGCCCGACTTGCGCGCGACATTCTTTGGCCGCCGCCGATAGAAGATCTGCGCGTGGCTTGATGTGCAGTCGCGCAGTGCCAGGAAGCCCGCCTCCTCGGCAATCCAGATTTCGGGATCGGTGGTGTCGCTGAGGATGAACAGGTCGAACGCATCGGCCGAACCGGTTTCGCGCAGCGACTCACAGATCGCCTGCAACCCCGCCATGACACGCGCCGGCTGCTCGTTGTAGGTCGGCATCAGCAATGCGGTGCGCGATGCGAGATGTGGCAGCGGTGCATCGGCGCCGGTCTCCAGCCGACAGCCGCCCCCCGCAAGTTGCGAGCAGAAGCCGGCGAGCCCGCTGGTGAACGACAGCGCGATCCAGGCGAACAAAGCGAGGAACAGCGCCATCATGAAGATCGCCAGCGACGTCACGCCGTTCCCCGCGAACACCAGATACATCTCGTGCGCGCCGGCGATGGTCAGCGCGATTGCACCCCCGATCACCACGAACCGCCGCAGCCACATGGCACGTGGCGAACTCGCCGGCCGCGGCGTGCGTGGCGGCGCCACGCGCAGCGACTGCGTCGGCATGGCGAGCGGCGCCTCGGCAGGCAGCGCTCGAAATGCAGTTCCCGTCAGGTTGTCCACCGGTAGATCCAGGTCTCGGTCAGTGGCGTTTCGCCGTCCATCAGCCGCGCGTGCATTTCGACCAGCTTCTCGCTGCCCTGGTCGAGCTGAAAACTCAGCCGCCATCCGCCAGTCGCCGGATTGGGCTCCGCGACCGGATTCTCGATCTTGCCCTTGCTGGCGCCGATATCGATGGACGGCGCAGCCACCCGGCGAGCCTTTAATGCACCGCCGGCAAAGTCGATGATGAACAGCCGGTTCTTCTGATCCGACGCCAGGCCGCAACGTGTGCCGATCACCTCGGCCAGCGTCGTCGCGGCCGGCAGCGACCAGCACCAATGCAGCCGGTAGTTCAGAATGTATTCGCCCTTCGCCTTCAACGGATCGTGCGGCCGCCAAAAGGCGACGATGTTGTCGTTGATCTCGCGATCGGACGGGATCTCGACCAGCTCCACGATGCCGTCGCCCCAATCGCCGATCGGCTCGACCCACAGCGAAGGGCGGTTCTCGTAATGCGCCTCCAGGTCCTGGTAATCGGCAAGCGAGCGGCCACGCTGCATCAGCCCGAAGCCACGCGGGCCCCGGTCGGTGAAGGCGCTGATCTGTAGCTCGCGCGGATTGGCGAGCGGACGCCAGACCCGTTCCCCCTGGCCGGTCCACAGCAGCAGTCCGTTCGAGTCGTGGACTGCATCGCGATAGTCGTCGGCCCGCATGCGATCGTTCGCGTCGAACAGGAACATCGATGTAAGCGGGGCGATGCCGATCGTGGAAATGTCCACGCGCGGATACAGCGCCATTTCGGTGTCGAAGATTGTCTGCCTGCCCGGGCGGATGGTGAAGCGGAACGCCGCGGCCGCACTCTGGCTGTCGAGAAGCGCGTGCACCACGATCGCGTCGCTGCCCTTGCCCGGCCGCTCCAGCCAGAAGGCACGGAACAGCGGGAACTCCTCGCCGGACGGATCGGCGGTCTTGATCGCAAGGCCCCGCGCCGAGAGGCCGTAGCCCTGACCCTTCGCGACCGCGCGAAAGTAGCTGGCGCCGAGAAAGGCGCAGATCTCGTCGAAATAGTCGGGGCGGTTGATCGGATAGTGCAGGCGGAAACCCGCGAAGCCGATGTCGCCGGTGGGCCGCTTCACCTTGTCGAAGGTGAATAGATCCGGGCTGTAGCGGATCAGATCGGCGCGGCCATCGGCGACCTGATAGATCTTGACGGCCTCCTTATAAAGGAAGCCGCGGTGGAAGAACTCGGCGGTGAATCGCAGCCTTTGGCCACGCCACAGCGCCTTGCCGGGATCGAAGCGGATCGAGCGATACTGCTCATAATCCAGACCCTTCAGCGCGTCTGGCAGCGAGGCGTCCGGCGCCTGAAATGGGCGCTGTGCCGTGTCGCGTGCCAGGTTGCGCACGGTCGCACTATTGAAGGGCATCGCAACTCCTCGGCGCGTGCGCCGTGGCCCATCGTCGCAACGATCGGCAGAGCCGCGGCCAACAGGATATCACGACGACGCATCTTTTTCCTCTGAGTCGGAGGACGCAGGTGGATTCATGCCGATTGGGGCGAGATGATGCCACTCAAGCCGAGTTGAATGCGTTAAAGCAGCTTCAGCACCAGGAAGCCGCCGACCAGTCCGGCCGCGAACAGGCTGGTGACCAGCGTCAGCCGCCGCTCGATGAAGTCGCGCATCGGCGTGCCGAAGAAGCGCAGCAAAGCAGCGACGATGAAGAAGCGGGCGCCCCGCGTGGCGGCGCTGGCCAGCATGAACACCGTGAAGTTGAACCTGGCCGCGCCCGACGCGATGGTGACGATCTTGTAAGGGATCGGCGTCAGTCCCTTGATCAGGATCACCCACAGCCCGTAGCGGGCATACAGGTCCTGAAATGCCGCGAACCGGTCGCCGTAACCGTAGAGGTCGATCAGCGGTCGTGCGAGCTGGTCGAAAACCGCATAGCCGATCAGATAACCGAGCGCGCCGCCGACCACGCTTGCCACCGTGCAGACCGCGGCGAAGCGCCAGGCGCGGTCCGGCCGCGCCAGCGCCATTGGGATCAGCAGGGCGTCCGGCGGGATCGGAAAGAAGCTGCTCTCGGCGAACGCCACGGCGGCAAGCCACCAGAGCGCGCGCGGCGACGCAGCCAGCGCGAGAGTGCGCATGTAGACGCGATGCAGCATGGCGTCTCCTACCACCGACCAGGGCCACTGGTCACTGATTCCCGCCCGCCCTATCGTGCCGGCGCAACCATCCGAGGACCCTGCATGCGCCGCATCGCCTGTCTGATCCTGACCTTGGCCCTGACGACGCTGCACATCGCGCCGGCGCGCGCGCAAGGCAACCTGCCGCCGCATGCCTGGCTGTTCGGCGCCTGGACCGGCGGGCTGTTCCCGCCTCCCAGCACGTTGACCGCGCAGGAGTGCCTCGCGCTCCCGGTTGTAATCTTCACCCGCGACATCGTGATGCGAGCCGTGATCACCGACCAGCTTTACACCCAGCGCGTGGTAGAGACCGCGCGCGTCACGGGCGGACGGCGTGGAATTCCGCTTCGCCAGCCCCCCGCCGGTGGCGCCGGCCGGACCATTCAACCCATCGCCCGCCGGTGGTAGCGACGTGGGCTTTGGTTGCGCCAGTCCCGACATCTTGCACGTGCTGCGCCGCAGCGAGAACGAAATCAGCTTCCCCGGGTGCACCGATTTCCCCTACCCGCTCGTGCGCTGTCCGGCGCGCTGACAATCATCAAGGAGACGTCACCGACATGACCCGTTCCGTTGCCCGCCTGCTGGCCGAAAGCCTGGAGGCGCACGACGTCGATCAGATTTTCTGCGTGCCTGGCGAGAGCTATGTCGGACTGATCAATGCGCTGACCGACATGAACTCGCTGCGCCTCATTGTGTGCCGCCACGAGGGTGGCGCCGGTTACATGGCCGTGGCCGACGGCCGTCTGCGCAACCGCGCCGGCTGCTGCATCGTGTCGCGCGGCCCCGGCCTGTCCAATGCCATGGTGTCGTTGCATTCCGCCTATCACGATGCGACGCCGATGGTGATGCTGGTCGGCCAGGTCGAGCGTAAGGACTTTGGCCGAATGGCACTGCAGGAGCAGAACTACTCGCGGCTGTTGTCGGATGTGACCAAGTCGGTGATCGAGGTGATCGAGCCGGAGCAGGCATCAGAGGCGATCGCCCGTGCCTTCCATCTGGCCGAGAGCGGGACACCGGGGCCCGTCGCGGTGATCCTTCCGGAGGATCTGTTCGATGCGACCACCGACGTCGAGGTCGATCAGCCGCGCCCGCGCGTACTGTCAGGACCACGGAGCGAGGATCTGGACCGCCTTGCTGACATGCTGGCAAAGTCGGAGCGGCCGCTGATCCTGGTGGGCGGCGCCTTGCTCGGCGACGCTTTGTACGACGAGGCGGTGTTCGGCGATCTGCTGCGGCTGGCGGAGGAGTGGGTGTTGCCCATCTCGCCCACCCATCGCCGTCCGCAACTGTTCGACGCAACGCATCCGCACTACGGCGGCTATATGGGCATTCGCGTGCCGCCGGCGCTGATCACCGAGATGAAGCGCGCCGACCTGATGGTGGCGATCGGCGAGCGGCTGACCGACAGCGTGAGCCAGTCCTACACCTTCCCCGCCGCGCCGCAGCCGCAACTGCCGCTGGTGCATATCTGGCCGGACGCGAACGAAATTGGCCGCGTGTGGCGGCCCGAGCTTGGCATCGCCTCTTCCCCACACGAGGTGGTCAAGGCGTTGCTGAAGCGTGGCGCACCGGCGGGCGCTGAGAAACGGCGCGGCTGGGTCAACGGGCTGCACGCGATCCATCGCAAGCTGCTGGCGAAGGAGTGGGATCCGACGCCGGACGGCATCAACTTCGCAGCTATCGTGTGCGAGGTGGACAAGCACCTTGCGCCGGATGCGACGGTGACCTCGGACGCCGGCAACTTCGGCAGCTTCATTCATCGCTACATCGGCTTCAGGCCGGGCCAGATCTTCCTGTCATCGGTGGTGGGCGCGATGGGTTCCGGCATGCCGATGGCAGTTGCCGCGACGCTGCGTCGGCCGGGCAAGCAGGTGGTGGCGTTCATGGGCGACGGCGGTGCGCTGATGGCCGGCAACGAGATCGCCACCGCGGCCCAGTACGGCGGCGCACCGATCATCGTGATCTCCGACAACCGGATGTACGGCACGATCGGCATGCATCATCATGTGCGCTATCCGGGACGGCCGTTCCAGGAATCGATGAAGCTGACCAATCCGGATTTCGCCGCGTGGGCACGTTCGTTCGGGGCAGAGGGAATCACGATACGCGACGAATTCGGAGATTGCGGCCGGCATCGCGCAGGCGTTCGCGGTGAAGACCAGGCCGGTTGTGGTGCACTGCCATACGTCAGCGATTTAGATGAGTGCGTGGCGGAGGTACGAACCGAACTAGGCAACGCCCCTCCCCCAACCCCCTCCCGCAAGGGGGGGGGTTGGGGGAGGGGGCAGCGAATTCACAATGCGAGCAGGACATCATGCTGCCACTCGACGACAGGCTGCGCATCGGCATCCAGACAATCCACCGCCGCACCGAACCGGCGACCGGTCCATGGCTGCCGAGGATCGACGAGTTGGTCGAGCTGGTCGAACTCGTGGACCGCAGCGGCTATGACTCGCTGTGGGTTGGCGACCACATCTCGTTTGCCGTGCCCGTCCTCGATCCCTTGCTGCAGCTCGCACAAGCGGCAATGGCGAGCCGGCGGCTGATGGTGGGCACCTCGGTCTATCTACTCCCGTTGCGCCATCCAGCACCGGTGGCGAAGCAGGTCGCCACTCTGGATCATCTCACCGAGGGCCGGCTAATCTTCGGCGTCGGCGTCGGTGGTGAATTTCCGCGCGAATACGAGGTATGCGGCATACCGCGCAGCGAACGCGGTGCGCGGCTCAGCGAAGGCATTGCGCTGCTCCGCAGGTTCTGGAGCGGCGAATTGGTGAGCCACACAGGCCGGTTCTATGGCCCGTTCACCGACGTCGCGATGCAGCCGCCGGCGCGACAGATCGGTGGGCCGCCAATTTGGTGCGGTGGGCGTTCCGACGGCGCGCTGCGACGTACCGGACGCTTGGCCGATGGCTGGCTGTCCTATGTCGTGACGCCAGAGATGTATCGCGCGTCGCTGGACAAGATCGATACCGCGGCCAGCGAGGCAGGGCGAAGCGTGACACGCTTCGGCACCGGCCATCTGCTCTTCACCCGCATCGACGACAGCTACGACAAGGCGCTCGACGCCGCGACGGAAACCCTCAGCGTGCGGTATGCAATGGACTTTCGCCGCGCCGCTCAGCGCTATTGCGCGCTCGGCCGGCCCGAGCAGGTGGCTGGACGCATCCGCGAATTCCACGCGGCCGGCGTGCGGCACGTCATGCTCGATCTGCTCGGGCCATACGAGCAGCGGAATGATCAGATAACGCGCTTCGCGACCGAGGCGATGCCGCTGCTGCGCGATCTGTGTTCGAGAGGAACGTCATGACTTCGGCCCGTCGCGATCTGACCGCCATGCTGCGACCGCGCTCGATCGCGCTGGTCGGCGCCACCGATCGCTCGCGCTGGTCGCAGAACACGTTCGACAACCTGATCAGCCGGAAATACGCGGGTGAGATCCACCTGGTGAGCCGCCGCGGGGGCACCGTGCACGGCCGCAGTGCCGCCACATCGTGCGTCGCGGTCGGGGCGCCGATCGACCTCGCGCTGCTGATGGTGCCGATGCAGGCGATCGATGAGGCGTTGGCGGACCTCGCGGCAGCCGATGTGCATAACGCGGTGATCCTGACCTCGGGCTTTGCCGAGACCGGCCACGATGGCGCCGATCACCAGGCGCGACTCGCGTCATTGGCGCGCCAGCACAACGTATCGCTGCTCGGGCCAAACTGCTTGGGTTTCGTAAACTTCATCGACAATGTGCCGCTGTGGACTGGCGGCTTTCGTGCACCCAGCAAGCCAGGTTCAATCGCAGTCGTGACACAGAGTGGAGCGAACGGCAGCTTCATCTCCAGCCTGGCGGCGCAGCACGAGATCGGCCTGTCCCACATGATCTCGACCGGCAACGAGGCTGACCTCGATTGTGCACACTTCATCGACCATCTGATCGACCAGCCTGACGTGCGCGCGATCGCGCTGTTCGCTGAGACAATTCGCCACGCGCCGAGCTTCTCCGCAGCCGCACGACGCGCGATCGTTGCGGCCAAGCCGATCGTCGTGCTGAAAATTGGTCTGTCGGAAGTCACAGCGCGTTCCGCGCAGGCTCACACGGGCGCGCTGGTCGGCGATGACCGCGTATTCGACGGGGTATGTCGCCAGCACGGCATCGTGCGCGTTGAGTCGATCGAGGACCTGCTGTTCACCGCCGATGTGATCACGCGCACCGGCGTGCTGCGGCCGCAGGGAATCGGCGTGGTATCGATCTCCGGCGGTGCGTGCGAAATCGCCGCGGACCGTGCGCAGGTGCTTCATATGCCGATGCCCGCGCTGTCGGATGCCGCGGTCGCCGAACTGCGCGCCGCCCTGCCGAGTTTTGGCACGCCCAACAATCCGCTGGACATCACGGGCGGCGCGGTATTGCAGCCCGATCTGTTCGAGCAGGGCCTGCGCATCCTGGGCAAGCAGCCGGAGTTCTCGACCCTCGCCTGCCTGTTCGACGTGCCTGTCGCCGAAGAGCATGCCACCGAATTCGTGCTCGCCGCATTGCGGCATATCGCTGCCGGCCTGCATGCTGCCAACGTCCCCGCTCTGATGATCAGCCACACTGTAAAGCCGGTGACGGAGACCTCCACGCGCATCATCGAGGAGATCGGCCTGCCCTATGTCAGCTCCGGTCTGCATCACGGCATGAACGCACTGGGCAATGCATTCTGGTGGTCGGAACAGTATCGCCGCCTCGCCGGCGCACCGGCCACGATTGCAACGATCGCTGACGCAAGCGAACGGCCGCGCTCGGAACGAGCGACGCTCGATTTCCTTGCGCGGCGCAACGTGCCGGTGGTGCCGCTGACATTGGCACGCGACGCGGATCAAGCGGTAGCGGCCACGCGCACGATCCGCGGACGCGTGGTGCTGAAGATCGCCTCCGACGACATCGCGCACAAGAGCGATATCGGCGGCGTCGCGCTGAACCTCGAGGGCGATGCCGCGGTGTCGGATGCGTTCCGCCGTATCATGGCGGCCGCGCCGCAAGGGGCGCGCGTCGATGGCGTGCTCGTGGCACCCATGCGCGGCGACGGGTTGGAGCTGTTCGTCGGCTGCACGCGTGACCCACAATGGGGGCCGGTGATTGCAGTCGGTCTGGGCGGCGTTTGGGTAGAGGTGTTGCAGGACGTTTCGCTACGCCCTCTGCCGATTGGCGCGGCCGAGGTGAAGCGTATGCTCGCCGAACTGCGCGGCGCCAGACTGCTGCGCGGCATACGTGGTATGCCGGCCGTCGATCTCGACGCGGTCGCGGCCGTGATCGCGCGGATCGGCGATGCCGCGGTGGCGCTCGGCCCGGACCTCGAGGCGCTGGAAGTGAACCCGCTATGGGTTCGCGGTGGTGAGGTCGAGGCGCTGGATGCGTTGGCAGTCTGGCATTGAACACCCTCCCCTCCCCTTGCGGGAAGGGCTGGGGGAGGGGAGAGACAGAAGTGGAGGAACCGCCATGGACCTGAGCCTGTCCGACAAGCATCGGGCCTTGCAGGATCGAGTGCGCGCGTTCGTCCGCGAGCACGGCCACAAGTCGCCGAAACTCGGTGGCGGACGCAAGCGGCCTGATCAGAAGGCACTCGATTGGCAGAATCTCCTGGTCGATCACGGCTATGTCGCGCGCGCCATCCCGCGTGAATACGGCGGCTTCGGTGCGGAACCCGATGTGTTGGAAGCCGCGGTGATCGCCGCGGAATTTGCCGCCGCGGGAATTTACGCCGGCCTGACCAACCAGGGCATCAGCATGCTGGTACCCACTCTTCTGGAGGTCGGAACCGAGGCGCAGAAGAAGCAATGGATCGAGAAGACCGTCCGCGGCGATGTCATCTGGTGCCAGGGCTATTCGGAGCCGGGAGCCGGCAGCGATCTTGCGTCATTGCAGACCCGCGGCGTGTTGCAGGACGGGCAGTTCGTCATCAACGGCCAGAAAATCTGGACCAGCTCGGCGCACTACGCCGACATGATGTTCCTGCTGTGTCGCACCGAGCCGGACAAGCCAAAGCATGAAGGCATTTCGTATCTGCTGTTGTCGATGCAAACGCCTGGCATCGAGGTTCGCCCGCTGCGCACCATGACCGGTCGCACCGAGTTCAACGAGGTGTTCTTCACCGACGTGCGCGTTCCCGAAGATCAGATCGTCCTCGGCCGCGGCAAAGGCTGGTATGTCGCCAACGTGACGCTGAAGCATGAGCGCTCGATGATCGGCAACGCCGAGAAGATGACGACGCGCCTGGAACAGCTCATCGCGCTGCTGAAATCGAATGGCCTACTCGGCATGGCGGAGTACCGCGACAGGCTGCTGAAGCTGCAAGGCGAGGTGATCGCCTGGAAAGCGCACAACCTGCGTCTGCTGACCGAAACCGCGACTGGCATCGATTCCGGTGTCAGGCGCATGATCATCAAATATGGCGGCACAATGCTCGGCTTCCGACTGGCCGCGCTCGCAGTCGATGCACTCGGCACTGACGGCCTGCCGTTCGAAAGCGCCGGCGAGGATGCCGAGGACGATGACGCGACGACGTGGAACATCGACTATCTGTACGATGTCGGCCTGATGATCGGTGGCGGCTCAAACAACATCCAGAAGAACATCATCGCGGAGCGCGGCCTCGATCTGCCGCGCGAGCCAAAGGTCGCGAGGGTCTGATGGAATTCGCCCTCAACGAGGAGCAGCGCCTGTTCGCGGATTCGCTGCGCAACCTTCTGGCAGATCGCCTATCGATCGAGGCGCTGCGCCGCCATGCCGAGTTTGGTTGCGGCTTCGATGCCGCATTATGGGAGAGCCTGGTCGGACTCGGCCTGCCCGGGCTCCTTGTACCCGAGCGTTTCGGCGGCGCGGGCCTCGGCGTGCTGGACGCCGCGGTGGCGGCGGAAGCCCTGGGCGGAGCGGCGGCGTTCGCGCCATTCGCCGGCGGTGTCGTGATGGCAACTCTTGCGTTCGTGCACGGCGCGACGGAGGAATTGCAGGACGCGTGGCTACCGCGTATCGCCGCCGGTGAGGTACGCTTCGGTGTGGGGTTCGGGGGCACCACGACGCTGACGGACGGCCGTCTCTCGGGACGGGTCACAGCCACGATCGATGCCGGCGCACCGACGCATCTGTTGGTCTATCTGCCCGACGGCAACGCCGCCGTTGTCGCGGCCGACGCCGAAGGCGTGTCGCGGCAGATGCATCGCAGCATCGATCGCACGCGGCCGGTGACCGACGTCACCTTCGATAATGCGCAGGCGGTACGGCTCGATGCGGCGAACGAGCCAGTCGCGGCGTCACAGCGCGTGCTGGATGCCGGACGCATCGTGCTTGCCGCCGACACGTTGGGCGCCGCCCAGCACATGTTTGATCAGGCGCTCGCCTTTGTGAAGCGGCGCACGCAGTTCGGCCGTGTTATCGGCGGCTTCCAGGCTATGAAGCACCAGTTCGCTGACATGGTGACGATGCTTGAGCCTTGCCGCGCCATGGTTTGGTACGCGGCCTACGCGCAGGATGCGCTGCCAGGCGAGGCACGACTGACGGCGCTGCAAACAAAGGCGCATCTCGGCGATGTCGGTCGTGACATCGCACGCATGGCGACGGAGGCGCACGGGGGCATGGGATTCACCGACCTGCTTGGCCTGCACTACTGGTTCAAACGTATCAGCTTCAATCGCCAGATGCTGGGCAGCCCTGAGCACTGCCGCGACGAGGCAGCGCGCTTGCAGGGTTGGATCATGTGAATCGGCAGCGATGACCGGGTTCGACGTCCGGCACTACGCCAGCATCGGCTCCACCAACGACGAGGCGTTGCGGCTTGCACGCGAAGGCGCCGCGCACGGCACCGTCGTGCACGCGGACGAACAGACTGCCGGTCGCGGCAGGTTGTCACGGCGTTGGCTTAGCCCGCCGGGAAACCTCTATCTGTCGATCGTGCTGCGGCCCGATGTGCCGGCGGCGCGCAGTGTCGAGATCGGACTTGTTGCCGCGCTCGCGGTGGCCGACGCGGTGGAGGCGCTGCTGCCGCAGCATGTGCGTGCGACGCTGAAATGGCCGAACGACGTGCTGGTGCGCGAAGGCAAGATCGCCGGCATCCTGCTGGAACGGGCCGACGACGCGGTGATTCTCGGTATCGGTCTGAATGTCCTCCAGGCGCCGTGTGGCGTCTCGTATCAGGTTTCGACGATCGTCGGCTGTGGCGGGCTGGCCACCGTTGATGGCGCACGCGAAAGATTGCTCGCCGCTATGGCGAACTGGTCCGGCATGTGGCAGCAGGAGGGGTTTCCGCCGATCCGCGCAGCCTGGCTCGCACGCGCGCATCCGATCGGCGCCGCGCTCAGGGTGCGGCTGGCTGACCGGCTCGCCACCGGCACGTTCGCCGGTATTGATGCAGATGGCGCACTGCTGCTCGATACGGTGGACGGCCGTGCGCGCATTGTAGCGGGCGACGTGCAGGCGGGATAACGGCCGAACCATCATTGGGGAATGGGAGGCGGGCATGGACTTCGGCATCGGCATCGCAACGTCGCACGATTTGTGGAAGCTCGCGCAGCGCGCCGAGGAACTGGGGTTTTCGCATGCATGGTTCTTCGACACGCAGATGATCACCGCGGACTGCTTCGTTGCCATGGGCGCTGCGGCCATGAAGACATCGCGCATTCGTCTCGGCACCGGCGTGCTGGTGCCATCAAATCGCATCGCCGCGGTGACGGCCAACGCTTTCGCCACGTTGAACGGCATGGCACCCGGCCGGATCGATTTCGGCGTTGGCACAGGCTTCTCGGCCCGCCGCGCCATGGGCCTCGGCGCCATGAAGCTCGCCGACATGGAAGAGTATATCCGAGTCGTCTACGGCCTGCTGAACGGAGAAACGCTGGAGACCAATCTCGAAGGCAAGCACAAGAAGATCCGCTTCCTCAATCCCGACATCGGCCTGATCAACACGCACGATCCGATCCGGCTGCACGTCTCGGCGTATGGCCCGAAGTCGCAGGCACTGACGGCAAAGCTGAATGCCGGATGGAAGAGCTTCATCTCCGACGTGCCCGGCGCCATGGCGGCACTGGAGAGCATGCAGCAGAGCTGGAAGGCGGCCGGGCGCAGCGCAGGTGATCTATACGCGACCGCCTGGACTTGCGGCTGCGTGCTGGCCGACGGCGAGCCTGCCGACAGTCCGCGCGCCGTCGCTCAGGCGGGACCGCGCGCGGCCGTGCTTCTGCATCGAGCCGCCGATCTCGACATGGAGGGCTGGCAGAATACCTCGCCGGTGCCGCCGTCGGTGCAGGAGCAGGTGGACGGCTACGTCGCGATGGCGCGCGGGTTTGAACCGTCCGATGCACGCTACCTCAACAACCACCGCGGCCATTTCGTATTCGTCAAACCGGAGGAGCGGAAATTCGTTACCGCCGAATTGATCCGACGCACCACGTTCACTGCCACCGAGCAGGAACTGAAGCAGCGGGTCGAAGCCTTGCGCAGCGCAGGCTGGAGCCAACTCGTCATCCCGATCGCGCCAGGAGAGGAGCGCGCGATCGAGGACTGGGCCCGGATCAAGCGCGCATTCGCCTGATTGCATTGAGGATTTCGCGTCGCGTGGGTGACGCTACCCAGCGGTCTCAATCAGGCGTATCGTAGGTTCAGGTACCAGCCGACCATAGGGGACATTAAGGCCTTGCGACCGCCCAGGAACGACCGCCAACGGCCTCCACGCCGCCGCGGTTTTGACGACGACAATTTTTACGGCAGTGCGCCGCCACCAATGCCGTTTCCCTCCTTCGCCTCCAGCGCGGCAGGACCCGAGACGGAGGCCACGGTCAAGTGGTTCAACGCCGAGAAGGGTTACGGGTTTGTGGCGCTCAGCGATGGCTCGGGCGACGTCTTCCTGCACGTCAACACGCTGCAGGCGGCCGGTGTCCAGACCGTCAGCCCGGGAGCCACGCTCCGCATCCGCGTTGGCCAGGGGCAGAAAGGGAAGCAGGTCGACCAGGTTGTATCGGTCGATGAAAGCACTGCGACCGCCACGCCTGCGCGCCGGCCGGGTGGCTTCCAGCAACGCCCACAGCGCAGCTTCGAGGGCGGTGGACCAAGACGGCAGGTGGACCTCAGCACTGCCGTCGAGATGACGGGGACGGTGAAGTGGTACAACCCCGACAAGGGGTTTGGCTTCATCACACCGCAATCGGGCGGCAAGGACGTGTTCGTTCACGCGACAGTGCTTGAGCGTGCCGGCCTTGGTCCGTTGCAGGAGGGCCAGTCAGTGCGGATGGGCGTCGTGCAGGGCGCCAAAGGCCCGGAAGCCGGGACGATCAGCGTGGACTGATCAAACCGCCGCCAGCGTCTCGAAGACGTCCCCCACCGGCGGCTGGGCAAGGATGTGCCGCCGGTGCCAAAGCGCGTAAAACAGCAGCTTCCAGCACGCGAAACTGTGCCGCCAGCGGCTGATGTGGCTGAACAGCAGGCGCACCTTTGCCGGATCCGCTATTTCGACCACGCCCGGCTGTGCCGCCACCAGGGGTCCGAGCCGCGATCCCTGCCCCTTGATCCACTCGGCTATCGGCGCGTTGAGACCTTGCTTCGGCGCGAACGGCTGCGCCGCCGGCACGTGCTTCTCCAGCCACTTACGCAGGATCCACTTGCCCAGGCCGTCGCGCAGCTTCATCGCGTCCGGCAGCCGGAATGCCGCCTTCGCCACGCCTGGATCCAGGAACGGCGTACGTCCCTCCACCGCATGCGCCATCAGGCAGCGGTCCAGCCTCAACAGCAGGTCATTGGGCAGCCAGTCTGTCATGTCGGTGGCTTGGGCAGCCGCCAGTCGCGAGCGGCCACCATCCGCCGCCTCGGCCTCGGCCGCGGCGATACCGTCGCGCCAGGTCGACGGGCGGGCGCGCAGCACGTCGAGCCGGTCGAACGTGCCACGCGCCCACATGGCGCGCCCGCCCCGCCACCAAGGCCGCATCGCGCTCTGGTAGCGAGGATAGCCGGCGAAGATCTCGTCACCCCCCTCGCCGCTCAGCACCACCTTCACGTCCTGCCGCGCACGCTGCGCGAGGAACCAGGTCGGGATGATCCCGTAGTCGGCCGCCGGATCGTCCATGCAGCCGACGATTTCCGGCAGATGTTGCCAGACCATCCGCTCGCCGATCTCGATCGTCTCGTGCCTGGCACCGAGCGCCTTCGCCACCGCGGCGGCATGCTCGCGACCATCCGCCGCGCCCGGCGCATCGAAGCCGGAGGTGAAGGCCAGTACCGGCTGGTTGTTCAACCGCGCCATCAGCGCAAGCAGCGTCGAACTGTCGATGCCGCCGGAGAGAAACATGCCATACGGCACGTCGCTGCGCTGGTGCAGATCGACGCTTTCCTCGAGCGCGCGATCCAGCCGCGTCAGGGCGGTGTCTTCGTCTATGTTCTCCGGCCCGCCGTCCGGGAGGTGCGATATGCGCCGGCGGTCCAGCACGTGGCCATCGGCGCAGGTCAGCGTCTCGCCCGGCAACAGGCGCTGGATGCCCTCGAAAATGGTGTCGGCACCGGTGGTGAACTGAAGTTGCAGCAGTTCCTCGCGGGCCGCCGGACGCACCGTGCGTGCCACCAGTCCGGCTTCCAGCAGCGCCTGCGCCTCGGAGGCGAAAGCCAGCCCGCCTGCCACCTGGGCGATGTAAAGCGGCTTGATACCGAAAGGATCGCGGGTGAGCGTAACCGTGCGCCGCATCCGCTCGTGGATGGCGATCGCGTACATGCCGCGCAGGTGCTGAGCATAGGCGCCCCCGTCGCGCAACCACAGATGCAACGGAGGCTCGCAGTCGCTGTCGGTGGCGAAGTTCACCTCAGGCATCGCCGCGCGCAATTCTCGGTAGTTGCAGATTTCGCCGTCGCAGACCAGCGTCGCGGGTCCGGCGAAGAGAGGTTGGTCGCCAGTGACAAGATCGATGATCGACAGCCGGTTGTGCACCAGCCCGACGCGGCCGACAACCGCGTGGCCCGCGCCGTCGGGACCGCGATGCCGCAGGCTGTCGATCAGCCGCGACAGTGTGGCGGGATCGGGGGGCGGCGCACCGCTCGACAGAATCAATCCGGCAATGCCGCACATCGGATGGAATCTTCCTCCCTCGATCAGTCCGCCGCTTCGCGACCACATATGAGCGAAGCACGGCCGACGCACCAGCCCACGCGACCAAGGCGGCCAGCGGAGCAAAGTCCTGGGCAAGCCCCACGACGGCCATTGCCCTGAGGCACCAAAACGCCAATTCTCAGTGCATGAGCCATCTAGCCGCATTGCCGGACCGCGCCGTGCTGGAGATCGCCGGAGAGGATCGCGTTGCCTTCCTCCAGGGGCTGGTCTCCAACGACGTGACCGAAGCCCGGCCTGGTCAAGCGGTGTGGGCGGCTCTCCTGACGCCGCAGGGCAAGTGGCTGGCTGATTTCTTCGTGTTCGCCGACGGCGACCGGTTGTTGCTCGACTGCGAGCGCAATCAGGCGCCGGCGACGTTGCAGCGCCTGCTGCGCTATCGCTTGCGGTCGAAGGTCACCCTCCGTGCCGCCGACGAGTTGTCGGTTTTCGTCGCCTGGGGCAGCGCGCCGGCCGCGCAGGCGATCACCGCGCCCGATCCGCGCCTGTCCGAGGCCGGCTGGCGCCTGTTGTCCCTGGTGCCGCTGCCGACCACCGCGGTCGAGGCCGATTGGGACCGCCACAGGCTGGCGCTGGGTCTGCCCGATGGATCGCATGACCTGGAACCCGAGAAGACGGTTCTGCTCGAAGCAGGATTCGACGAACTGCACGGCCTGTCCTGGAGCAAAGGCTGCTACATGGGGCAGGAGCTGACCGCGCGCACGAAATACCGAGGGCTGGTGAAGCGCCGCCTCATTCCGGTGGCGATTGAGGGTCCCCTTCCGCCACTTGGCGCGCCGGTGATGCGCGACGGCACCGAGGTGGGGACCATGCGATCCGGACGCGATCAGGCAGGCTTGGCGGTATTGCGGCTCGATGCACTCAAGGGCGTCTTGCGCTGCGGCGAAGCGGTGCTGGCGCCACGGGTGCCGGGCTGGATGCAATTGCGCTGAAGGCACCTCCCTCATGGAACCGCCCTTGCGCATCGTGAATGCCATGCTGGGCCGAGGACTTGGTGGCCTCGAACAGGCACTGCTCGACTACGGCGACGCGCTAAACCGCTTCGGCCACGAGGTCCACGCGGTGGTCCACCCCGCCGCGGCGATCCGTCCTGCGCTCGAGGCGCGCGGAGCGACATGGCACGGACTGCTGCATTACGGGGCGTGGGACATGATCGCTGCGATGCGGCTGCGCGTGCTGCTGCGGCGACTGGAGGCCGACGTGTACATCGCACACGGCAATCGCGCAGCGAGCCTGCTGCGACGGGCCGGGGCGAGTCCGCTGATAGCTGTCCTGCCGAACTACAAGATGCGTTGCCGCGGTGCGGCCGCGGTGTTCTATCCGACCCTGGACCTGAAACGCTATGCGCAAGGTCAGAGCGTCGCGGATGCCTGCCTCTACCACATCCCCAGCATGGTCGACGTGCCATCGGCATTAACACCGCGCGTTCCGGGACGGCCGCCGGTCATCGGGGCGATGGGGCGCTTCGTCGCCAAGAAGGGCTTCGATATCTTCATCGCCGCGCTCGGCCGGCTGCGGTCACGTGGCGTGGTGTTTCGTGCCATCCTTGCCGGCGATGGCCCGGGGCGCGGGGCAATCGAACGGCTCGTGGCCGCACATAACCTCGCAGACGTGGTGGCACTCCCGGGTTGGGTAGACGACAAGCAGGCATTCTTTGCCGGCGTTGACGTGTTCTGCCTGCCTTCGCATCACGAGCCGTTCGGTATCGTCCTGATCGAGGCGATGGCGCACGCGATGCCGATCGTCTCAACCGACAGCGAAGGCCCCTCGGAGATTCTGCATGATGGAACCGACGGCGTGCTGGTGCCGCGCGGCGATGCCGAGCAGTTGGCGCAGTCGCTGGGCTGGCTGATCGCGGATCCGGAGCGCGCCGCCCGGCTTGGCGCGGAGGCCTATCGGAACGCGCGCGAGACGTTCGATGTGATGTGTGTCGGCGCCAGGCTCGACGCGGCGGTGCGTCGGGTTGCGCAGCGTTCGCCGCTGTTGTCCGCGGCCGAAATCGATGCAACCGCCTGAGATGACCGAATGAGCGAAACGCTGGTGCTCGACTGGGAAGGCCGCTATCAGGACGGCGCCACCGGTTGGGAACGGCACGGCCTCAATCCCGCTTTCCTCGAATGGCGCGGCTCAGGTGTTCTGGCACCGTGCCGAATTCTGTTCCCGGGCGGTGGGCGCAGTCTGGAGCCTCTGGCGCTTGCCGAGGCAGGCTTCGACGTTACGGTCGTGGACGCTGCGCCAAGCGCCATCGCGATGCAGCGGACTCGTTTCGAGCGGCTGAAAGCTCCTGCCCGCGCCGAACAGGCAAACCTGTTCGAATGGGAGCCTGACACGGCATTTGATGCGATCTATGACCAGACCTGTCTTTGCGCACTCTCACCGAACCTGTGGCCCGCTTACACACAACGTCTGCACCGCTGGTTACGCCAGGACGGCTCGATGTTCATTCTTTTCATGCAGAGCGACCGGCGCGACGGACCGCCGTTCCATTGCGATATCCAGGCGATGCGCCGCCTGTTTGGTCCGCCGGCATGGAGTTGGACAGAGAATTTGCCTGATCAGATCAAGCATCCTTCGGGACTGGTCGAGCAGCCGGCTTTGCTACGACGGCTCTGAAGAGCGTGTTGATCTCACGTTCGCCCGACTGTTTCGGTTGTATGGCAGACGTTAACTATATTCTCTCGCTCTGACGGCGAGACGGGTCGCTATAATCCTTTTGGGAGTAAACTACCGCAACAGGTGTTTTGTCGCGGGCCCTTGAACTATTTGTTAGGAGTATAGAGGATCAAATTGCTCGGTACGATGGGGATACGTTCCCCCAGTGGATGGAAATTGTGGACCGACTGACGAGCATGACCGTATTCGCCAAGGTGGCCAGCACACGGAGCTTTTCCGGGGCCGCGCGCGAACTCGGAATTTCCCAGGCGACTGCCAGCAAGCATGTGCAGACACTTGAGGATTGGCTTGGCGCTCGGCTGTTGAACCGCACGACTCGACGCGTCGCGCTGACCGAAGTCGGCGAGAGCTTCTTCGTGCAGTGCTCGCGGATCCTGGAGGAGATGGAGGCAGCGCGCTCTTCGGCCAAGCCAGAGGCACCCGTGCGAGGCACCCTGCGCATTACCGCGCCGGTTGTTTTCGGCAGCACGCGGCTCGGGCCTCTCGTCGCCGGTTTCCTGCAACGGCACCCGGAACTGACGCTGAATGTCGACTTATCGGACCGCTCCTTCGATCTGATTGAGGAAGGCTATGATCTGGCGATCCGCACCAGTCCAAGCACCGGCGCGGGCCTCGTTGCCTGGCCGCTCATGCCACTCGACTTCGTGCTCTGTGCGGCACCATCTTACCTCGCAGACCATGGTGTTCCCAACAGCCCCGCGGAACTCAACACGCATCACTGCATCACGGCGACCGATCCTGAGGGAGTGAACTGGCGCTTCGATGGACCGGATGGACAGACGGAGGTGCCAATCTGCGGCAGGGTGCAGGTGAACAACGCCATGCTGCGATGCGACGTCGCGCGCGCTGGCGCGGGTGTCCTGCTCTGCGCGGAATATCTGGTGGAGAATGATTTCGCGAGCGGCCGGCTGGTCAGGCTGCTGCCCGACCACAAGCCCGCGAGAAGCACCTTGCATGCCGTCAGCCCGGCCTACCGTGCCGCGTCGCCAAAGGTCCGCAGTCTGGTCAACCACCTCACGGCGAAGCTCGCTGAGCCCGAGTGACGATTGGCTCGACTCCCCGCCGCTTGTTAATCAGGGTTCATGCCGAATTTTTTGCTGGAGAAGCGCGCCGGTGGGCGGGTTGCGGGGGTCGATGAGGTGGGGCGTGGCCCACTCGCGGGCCCGGTCGTCGCGGCCGCCGTGGTATTTCCCACCGGCGTCCCACGCCGGCTGGCGGCGCTGCTCGATGATTCCAAGAAGCTGACCGCCGAACAGCGGCTTGTGGCTTTCCAGGCGCTGCGCGAGTTTGGCCGCGCCGAAATCGCGGTGGGTGCCGCGTCCGTGGCGGAGATCGAGCGGCTGAACATCCTGCGGGCAGCGTTGCTGGCGATGTGCCGTGCCGTCGACCGCCTTCCTGCGCCGCCCGATCTCGTCCTGGTGGATGGCAATCAGCCCCCGCCGCTGCCCTGCGCGGTGCAGTGCGTGATCGGCGGCGACGGGCGCTCGCTCTCGATCGCTGCGGCCTCGATCGTCGCGAAGGTCCTGCGCGATCGGGCGATGGCCCGGCTTGCGGTGCGTTTCCCGGATTACGGCTGGGGCAGCAATGTCGGGTATGCGACTGAATATCACATCGCAGCGCTCCGCCGGCTCGGGGCAACCCGCCATCACCGGCCGAGCTTCGGCGCGGTGGGCCAGCTCACGCTGGAGCTCGGGGAGCCCCCGACGCCTCGATCCGCTGGATAGCGCCAGTCATACGACTACCCTTATGACCGCTCCGTATCTCCTTATCGGACCGTCCTGCTCCAGCGTCGTCGGCTCACCGGCCATGGCATGGGGACACGATCTTTGCAGCTGCAAAACGGACGCCCACTGGGAGCGGCCGGCTTACGCGATTTGGCATCGCAATTTGAGATGGTTGCGGGGGCAGGATTTGAACCTGCGGCCTTCAGGTTATGAGCCTGACGAGCTACCGGGCTGCTCCACCCCGCGCCAATGCGAAAGCGGATGGGCTGGAAGACCTGGCGGCGACCTACTCTCCCGCGCCTTGAGACGCAGTACCATGGGCGCTGGGGGTTTTCACGGCCGAGTTCGGGATGGGATCGGGTGCAGGCCCCCCGCCAAAGCCACCAGGTCATCCAGCCCATCCGCGTTCAGGGCTGATCGAGGTTCTGGTGTGTGTCGTGCGCTGAGAAGCTGAGGATGATTTCCATGCATGGTGCAATCACGAGCTCTATCGGGCGATTAGGACCGGTCAGCTCAGAGCGTTGCCGCCCTTACACACCCGGCCTATCGACGTGATGGTCTATCACGGCCCTCAGGGAGACCTCGTTTCGAGGTGGGTTTCCCGCTTAGATGCTTTCAGTGGTTATCCCGTCCGCACATAGCTACCCGGCCGTGCCGCTGGCGCGACAACCGGTGCACCAGAGGTGCGTCCATCCCGGTCCTCTCGTACTAGGGACAGATCCTCTCAAGTCTCCTTCACCCACGGCAGATAGGGACCGAACTGTCTCACGACGTTCTAAACCCAGCTCACGTACCACTTTAATCGGCGAACAGCCGAACCCTTGGGACCTGCTCCAGCCCCAGGATGTGATGAGCCGACATCGAGGTGCCAAACCTCCCCGTCGATGTGGACTCTTGGGGGAGATCAGCCTGTTATCCCTAGAGTACCTTTTATCCGTTGAGCGATGGCCCTTCCACGCGGGACCACCGGATCACTATGGCCGACTTTCGTCTCTGCTCGAGCTGTCACTCTCGCAGTCAGGCGGGCTTGTGCCATTGCACTCAACAGCCGATGTCCGACCGGCCTGAGCCCACCATCGCGCGCCTCCGTTACCTTTTGGGAGGCGACCGCCCCAGTCAAACTGCCCGCCATGCAGGGTCCCGGACCGGGCTGACCGGTCTCGGTTAGACGCCAGAAAAACTCAGGGTGGTATTTCAAGGTTGGCTCCACCGAAGCTAGCGCCCCGGCTTCAAAGCCTCCCACCTATCCTACACAGAATTTTCCTGGCGCCACTGCAAAGCTGCAGTAAAGGTTCATAGGGTCTTTCCGTCTGACCGCGGGTACCCCGCATCTTCACGGGGAATTCAATTTCGCTGAGCCGATACCGGAGACAGTGGGGAAGTCGTTACGCCATTCGTGCAGGTCGGAACTTACCCGACAAGGAATTTCGCTACCTTAGGACCGTTATAGTTACGGCCGCCGTTTACCGGGGCTTCGGTTCGGATGCTTGCACCCCTCCCCTTAACCTTCCGGCACCGGGCAGGCGTCAGACCCTATACGTCGTCTCTCGACTTCGCAGAGCCCTGTGTTTTTACTAAACAGTCGCCACCCCCTGCTCTGTGCCACCCCCCACCGGTTGCCCGGCGAAAGGTCTCGCTTATCCCGAAGTTACGCGAGCAATTTGCCTAGTTCCTTCGGTATCGTTCTCTCAAGCGCCTTGGTATTCTCTACCAGTCCACCTGTGTCGGTTTCGGGTACGGTCTCGTCGCCAGAGCTGTTTCCCGGAACGATCCACAAGCCTGGGCAATCCGATAAGCCCAGACAAGACTTCACGTTCGTCACTTCTGGCAGGCCCAGGAATATTGACCTGGTTCCCATCGACTACGGCTTTCGCCCTCGCCTTAGGGGCCGGCTCACCCTGCGCGGATTAACCTTGCGCAGGAACCCTTGGACTTTCGGCGACAGAGTTTCTCGCTCTGTTTGTCGCTACTCATGTCAGCATTCGCACTTCCGATACCTCCACGGCGCCTCACGGCTGCCGCTTCGCAGGCTTACGGAACGCTCCGCTACCGCGCACCTGTCCGATTGCTCAGACAAGCACACCCGCAGCTTCGGTACGTGGCTTTAGCCCCGTTACATCTTCGGCGCGGGATTTCTATTAGACCAGTGAGCTATTACGCTTTCTTTAAAGGATGGCTGCTT
>CAVPTU010000020.1:0-11189 GCA_963708565.1 uncultured Alphaproteobacteria bacterium | reverse complement strand
TTCGGTCATCGGCCCGGCAAAGGCGGCGTCCTCGGCGGTGATGCCGGGCATGTGAAACAACGCCACCGAGCCGAAGCTCGCTAGCGCGGTGCCGAAATGCTTCAAGTCGTCGGAGCTCGGGATTTCGGCGATACCGTCGATGACCGGCACTTGCCAATACGAGCCGCAGGCCTCGCCGACGATGCCACCGACAGCCCCCCATTCGCTGAAATCGCGTGGCCTGTCGGTCAGCCGGAACCGCCTCGTGGAGCGGCGGCATTTACCGAGGTGATAGCCGTAGCGGGGGGTGCGGCCGGTTAACGCCGCGGCCAGCGCCGAAGGCCCGCCCTCAAAATTGCTGCGCGCGCCAAAGACGCTGTTCGAATAGATCACGACCCCGGTGTCGCCGTAGGCCACATGGTCACCACGCACCGGCGCTATGGTGGTCTGATAGTTGATGCAGGTATCGGTCATCAGAACGCCGAACGCGCGCGTAGGGCGTCGATCGCCCGCCGCTTGAGCGCCGCCATCCAATCGCTCTGCCCAAGCTGGCGATAGACCCTGAAATCGATGCCGCGCGGATCGGTGATCGTCGGGACCCGCACGCGCCTCTCGTTTTTGGGGGCTCCCGCGAGGCCCTCGAGAAACCGCACTCCGGCCTCACCCAGCGATTCGGTGTCGGCCATGATGTGCGCCTGCGAGACCGGGACGAAGTCGGCGGCGTCGAAGAACTCGCCGACGGCGATCTGGTGTGCGATCGCCCAGCGTCTTGGCTCGCCAAGCTCGCCGGCCAGCATCGCCCGCTCTTCGTCAGTCAGCCGCATCGCGTGTTACTTTGGCGCGGCAATCGCAATCCCACGGGATATCAGGTCCTCGACCTCCTTCGCGCCAAGCCCCGCCTCGCGCAGGATCTCGCGCGAGTGCTCGCCGAGGCGCGGCGCGTGATAACGCAAGGTGCAATCAGCATCGCCGAACCGGACCGGCGGCCGAACCGTCCGGATGCGGCCTTCCGAAGGATGGTCAGTCAGCGGGAAAAAATCGACGGCAGCGAGCTGTTCGTCATCAGCCAACTCGGTCAACTGGTTGACCGGCCCGCATGGAATATCGACGGATTTGAGTTTGGCAAGCCAATATCCAGTTGTCTTGCCGCGTACGCATTCGGCGATCAGTGCATAGAGGTCGGCGACGTGACTGCTGCGGCTTTGCGCATCGGCAAGACGCGGATCATCGGCAAGTTCGGGCCGCCCGGCGATGCTGAAGAAATCCCGCCAATGCCGGTCGCTGTACGGCAGGATGCAGATGTGCCCGTCGGCGGTGCGGTGCGGACGCCTGTCGGGCGCCAGCATGCGCGAATAGCCGGGCGGTCCCATCGGCGGGTCGAAGGTCAGTCCGCCCATATGCTCGGCCATGACGAAGGCGGTCATAGTTTCGAGCATCGGCACCTCGACCGCCTGGCCCTCCCCGGTGCGCTCGCGCTGCACCAGCGCCGCCATGACCGCATAGACCATAGTCAACCCGACGGTCTTGTCGCCGACCAAGAGTCGGGACAAAGCGCGCCTCGCCGCCAGTCGCCTGTTCCAATGCAACAAATCCGCTGGCACCCTGGATGATGTCGTCGAAGGCCGGCCGGTCGGCCAGCGGCCCGACTTGCCCGTAGCCGTGCGCCGAGCAATAGACCAGCCGTGGATTGACGCCACGCAGTCGTTCGTAAGCAAAGCCCAGCCGCGCCATAGCCTGCGGGCGCATGTTGTGCATGAAGACATCGCTCTGCCGCACCAGCGCCAGCAATACGTCGGCCGCCTCGCCGCGTTTCAAATCAAGGCAGAGAGAGCGCTTATTACGATTGAGATTCAAAAAAACATGGCCCATCTCGCGGTGGCGCCCGGGGCCGGCATAGCGCATGATGTCGCCGTCCGGCGGTTCGATCTTGATCACCTCGGCGCCGAGATCGCCGAGGATCTGCGTTGCCAGAGGCCCCAACACAACCGTTGTCAGATCGATGACGTTAATCCCGGCAAGCGGACCGGGCTTCGTCTCGCTCGCCTTCTCTAGCTCAGTCATCCGCCGGCCCGCGCCCGTCTATACCAGTCGAGGATCTCGATCCCATTCCAGTGCAGCACCCCGGCGTAGTGGGAGATGTGGTCGTACACGGCTTCGAGGTAGTTGATGCGGTGCGGCTGGCCGCTGATATAGGGATGAATCGCGATCGCCATGATCTTGGCCCGCTCCGCGCCTTCCTCATAGAGCCGCTCGAAGCTATCGATGCAGCGCTGGGTGAAATATCCCGACTCGTGGTGCTGTACGAGCATCATCGGGATGTCGTTCAGCTCGACCGAGTAAGGCAGGGTGACGAGCGGGCCGCGCTTGGTGCGGATCTCGGTCGGTTCGTCGTCATAGACCCAGTCGCCGATATATTGGATGCCGGCTGCGGCCAGCAGCTCGGGTGTTTCGTAGGTTTCGGTCAGCCCTGGCCCGAGCCATCCCTTGGGTCTGACGCCGGCGAAACGTCCGAGCACATCCAAGGATTTGGCGATCATCGCCGCCTGGTCGTCGACTTTGTGGATCGGCATCTGTTCCCAGGCGTGGCCCATAAATTCCCAGCCCGCCTCGCGCGCCGCATGCGCCACGCGCTCGTATTCCTCGCACACCCGCGCATTGATCGACAGGGTGGGGCGAATGCCGAGGCGCCTGAAAAAATCGAAAAAGCGCCAAACCCCGACCCGCATCCCATATTCATGCCAAGTCCAGTTGGGCACGTCGGGCAGCAGCAACTGGCCGGTCGGTGCCGGCAGCACCTGCCGTGCCATCGGTCGCGAGATCGACCAGAATTCGAGATTGACGATCGTCCACACGACGATCCGGGAGCGGTCCGGCAGTTTGAGCGGTGGCCGGTCGACGATCGCCGAGAAGGTGCTGCGTTTGCGGGGGAGCATTCGATCTCCAATCATGACACAGAAATGACGCCACAATCTCGCCCCGCATTTCTCGTCCGGCAAGCCCTAGTCGCCGCCGCCGGTCGACGACGCCGGGAACGCTCTTTGTGCAATGCAGCACTGCAAAGTCAACATTCCGGCGCCGCGATGACGCCATCCATCCTCCGCCCGCGTTTGCGGGGCGGATGGCTGAGCCGAGGGGTGGCGCCGATGAGGTTGCAGTATTTCCGGGGAAACGTGTTCGTCGCGAACCTGCCACCGGATTTCACCGACGATCAGTTGGCCGAGGCCTTCGATCCGTTTGGGATGGTGTTGAGCGCTTTCGTCGCCCGCGACCCGGCGACCGGAAAGCGGCTGCGCTACGGCTTTGTCGACATCGCGACCGAGCGCGCTGCCAAGCTCGCGGTCGCGACGATGAACGGGACCGCAATCGATGGACATAATCTCGACGTGCGGATCAGCGAGCACCCGAGCTCGGCGAAGAAGCCGCCCAAGCCCCGCCTCGCCGCTCGTCGGGCGCCGCTATCAGCCCCGCGCGATAACACCGAGGATTACGTTTCGGACGGTGCCTTCGCCCCGCGCGTGACACCGAGGCGGCAGCCTACCTTCCAGGTCGAACGTCGATCTCTGCCACGCCGGTTCTAATCACAAAACGTCACCCCGGCCTCGGCCATCGCTTGCATCGCCTGGGCGAGCGAGCCGTCGAGGTCAATCCCGCGGCAAGCAGCGGTCGCAAGTTGGACCGCGAAACCGGCCTCGCGAGCATCGAGCGCCGAAAACAGCACGCAATAGTCGGTCGCGAGCCCGCATATGGTCAGACGTTCGAAGCCGCGTTCGCGCAAATAGGCGGCGAGCCCAGTAGGCGTACGCCGGTCGTTTTCGCGAAATGCCGAATAGGAATTGATCGCCGGCCGAAAGCCTTTGCGCAAAACCAGTTCGGCATACGTAACCGCCAGCCCGGGGTGAAAGGCCGCTCCCTCGGTCCCCTGCACGCAATGGTCCGGCCACAGGACCTGCTCGCCGTACGCCGCCTCGATTGTCTCAAAGGGCCGCTTGCCGACATGCGAGCTGGCAAAGGACGTGTGTCCCGGCGGATGCCAGTCCTGAGTCAGGACAACATGGGCGAACTCAACGGCGAGCCGGTTGATCGCCGGAATAACCGCATCGCCCTCCGGCACCGCCAGCGCCCCACCGGGGCAGAAATCGTTCTGCACATCGGCGATCACCAGAACGTCGCGATCGCCCGCTGTCCGAGCGCCCGAGTTTCGGTTCATTTGTCCCTCGCGGATCTCTCGTCCCACCGATAACACTCATATCGGCACTCGATTGCGCAAGCGGGAGAGGATCGTACGCGCCACTGATACCGGCGATCTTCGCCCGTTGAAGGCGCTGTGGAAGTTGCGCCCGCCCGGCGGACCCGAACCAACCGGCGCTCGGCTGATGCGGCGCTGGCGCGAAAAGCGTCTACTGGGGCGGCTGGAGCGGCAGTGGCCCGGCGGTTTTGCGCTCCATCGCAACGGCGACCTCATCTATGTGCCGCACCCGCTCGATGCGCGCGGACGGCGCGCGCTGCTGCATCCGCCGACAGTCCATCCTTCGGTACTCACCTTTCTGAACCCCGGTGGGGTTGCGATCGACGTCGGCGCCAATCTCAGCGAATGGGCATTGCCGCTCGCCGGCAGGGTCGGTTCGTCTGGGCGGGTGCTCGCGATCGAGCCGGCGCCGCGCGCTGCCGCTGCCCTCAACAAGACGCTCTTCGCCAACGCCCTCTCTCAGGCGGAGGTCATTCGCTGCGCCATCGGCGACCACGATGGAACGGTGGAATTTGCCGTGCCGATCGTGACTTCGGTACGAGTCGACACCGGGACTGCCTGCATCGGACCCGCCGCTGGCGGACAGGAAGCCCTGAAGGTAGTATTGCGCAGCCTCGATTCGCTCGCCGCCGAGCACCGCCTCGACCGGATCGATTTGATAAAGATCGATGGCGAGGGCGGCGAACGGCAGGTGCTCGACGGCGCCCGCGCGACACTCACGCGCTTTCGCCCGGTGCTCGCCTTGGAAACCGGGCATGAGGCGGGAGACGATCGCCAGGCGGTCCGTGACCTGCTCGGCGGTCTCGGTTATCGCATGCTGGGCCTGCTGCTCGATTTCGGGATGGCCGAGGCCGGTTGGCCGGCGTATGTCGCAGCTGACCCGCCGTTCCGCCCGGGCGACGCGCACAATCTGCTGCTCGTCGCGGAGTAAAGCTGCCGGTCAGGTCCCTACCGCGAGCGGGCTCGTAAGCTTTTTGAGCGCGGCGACAACTGAAAGCGGCGTCAGACGCCCGGTCTTCGGATTTTCCGCTGAGGGCACATTCTCGATCTGCATCGAAAAGCGCGCAGCGTCGCCCTCGATTTCGATTCTGTGGATGTTGCGGGTTACCGCCGGGTCGGCCCAGATCTCGATCGTCGTGCGCTCAGGGCCGATCCCGGCCAGCGCCAATGCCGCGACGACGTTGACGTTGGCCGGAAAACCGCGGGCAGCTTCGCGGGCATTGCCGGTGAACACCCGCTTGGCCTCCGACAAGCTGTCGATGCCGATGCCGTGCGCCATGAGATAAGGCGCGCCGATCAGGCCGCCGGGCGGCTTTCGCGTGATCATGTGTACGCTCGATATCTGGCCCTCGGCCGCCGCCCCGACCGCATCGAGGCCGAGCAATGCACCCGTCGGCACCAGGATGCGTCCGCCGTGCCGGCGCGCCAACTCGACTAGATCGAAATTATCGAGCAGCGCGCCGCAGCTGAGCACCATCACCAAACGGCCGCTGCGAAGCGCGGACTCGGCGACTTCCCGCAAAAGATGAGCCGGCGCGCATTCGATGACGATGTCCGCGCAGGCGCCGAGTTCGGAGAGCGGCAGCACCGGAACTGGCCTCGCAAAGCCGGCCATCGCCGCCTCGGCCCGCGACGTGTCGCGCGCCGAAACCGCAGCCAAGATCAGCCCTTCGATGCCGCGATCGAGCCGCTCGGCGACCACCTTACCGATCGCGCCAAACCCGCCAATCGCCACTGATAGCGGCATTTCCTAAACTCCCAGAGAGGTTCGCAGCTGTATTCATCGAGCTGTTATCGTCCGGGTTAACATCATTTCGAAACCGTCTCACCGATTTCGATCACCGGATGCGGGAACTGCCAGAGATTTCTTCGAGCGCCACGCCCGGTGAGTTTCTGCAGGGCTGCCACCTGCGACGGCCACATCAAAGCAGGCTAGCGAAGTGCATACGCGTATTAATAGCTGCGGCTGTATCCTTCGGGCGTTCTACGAACTTAACAAACGCTTCCATCGCTGCCTGCAGGAGGAGGCCGAACAGAAACTCTTGGTACGGCGCGCTGCACGCAAAATGATCGCGATGTTGGTCTCTGGATCCCTCAGTTCGTCAGGGGTAAAGCCTACTCCCTCCCCATGTTCGAGGTTGCATTGGAAGAGGCCATAGCTCTCTTCTGAGCCGGCCGCTTTCTTACTCGGATCCAGACCGGATTCGGCGATGGCGTTGGCGAGCGCCGTCCGGAGGTGTTGGCCCTGGGTAAAGCCTGCCCTCTGAAAGCGGTCGACTATCACGTCGCCCCACTTTTGTAGTCCTTTCAGGACCCCTGCGGCCGTGAGGCCGCAATGATCGGCGGCGCCGGTCGCGTCGGCTTCGGTCTGCAGGACACGTATGGCGGCGGGAAATGAGCTGATCTTAACGGCGTTGGACTGATTCCCGCCGAGCAGTTGCACGTTTCCGCTGCTTGCGTCGAAGGCGGAAAAAACCCCACATGTCCGTGCGTACCGGTCGTCCCGGGCACCTCCGTCAGAACGATGACCGCCCCGATGGGTATGTTATGTGACCCTAGAGGAACGGTTTGCGAGCCCCAGACCGTCCAGTTGGCGGCTCGCGCTGCGCCTGCCGGCACGGGATTGTTGCTCGTTCTCATGCAGAAAGCCGCGAAAGCACCGCACCATGCCGGTATCGTAGCCCCGACACTTTGTGGAACGGCGGCAAAATAAGACCTGATTCTATCCGGTGCGGTTGCCTCGCTAACCCCGGCGGCCTGCTCCGCCTGAGCAACTTGAAACCAAGGCGCGGTGCCGGCATTGCCGCCGGACGGCAGCTCGTCGGGCGCCAGAGTTTTGATTTTGTCGAACGCTGCGTCGAGCGCCGCGGCCAGCACCGCTTCCGTGGCGGCGACGAATGCGGTGATCGTCATCGAGCCGTTAACTTGGCTTAGCTGGGCGCGACTGGCAATCGGCGCGATCGACGCCAGGCTGGCAATATCCGACAGTAGCTTGTTTGTATCCGTCTCGTTTTTGCGGATGGCCACGGCCGTTGCGACATCGGTCAAATACGCGTGGAATAGGTCAAGATAGCTGGGGACAAAAGGTTCGGCATCACCGTCCGGAGCGTCGCCGGCTGCCCACGTATCCGCGAACGCTTTACCGGCGGCGTGCATCGACAATCCCGCGGCGTAGACCTGAGCCATCGGGTAGATCACATCCGGAAGCTGGTACAGGCTGTGGGTTTGTAATTCGCTGTTGAGAAAGTCGATCCACTCCGTCCAGGATAACCGGAACGGCCCCGTGCAGAACGGATCGGAAAAGATGCTCTGCGTCACGCCGGTCTCGATAATCGCGCGGGCGATCAAGAAATCGGCGGTGACGAAATTGGGCGTGACAGCAGGGTCGGCATTAAGCTGCCGGTCAACCAGCGGAAATTGCCGGACGAACATCTCCGGGTCGAGCGGAGCGGGCGCCGGATCGGGCACCGGCTTGAGTCGCGCTTTTTACCCACCCGTCAAGGGTTTGATCCGGTGGCAGATATACATTGACCCACTCTACTTGGTGATCGTCGGTGAATTTCTTACCCGTACTAAAAAATGTGCCGCCCAAGAAGGAAAAGAGTGTCGGGGCGTCGACGTTTGGTGTCGCCTTAACGTCTGTGGAATCATTGAGATTGAGTTCAAAGGCCATTTACTTAATCCCTGAAAGAATGTTCCACAAATCCATGGTGAGTTGCTCCGAAAGGGCGGCGTCAGTCAGAGTCAACTGTTTTGCTAGCCCCTTACGGACGTTTGGGATTTGGTTTCTCACCTCCTCTAGGCTCGCGGTTCCGTCTTCGGCCAACTTTCTCCCTGGCTCGGCAATGTCAATCTGCTGGTTGATCTTTTTGATCACATCCCCAGAGTTGATCTTAGCGCCTTCTGGGGGTGCCTGTTGTCCCTAGAGATAATAGGATTTGAAGACATTTTGGAAGCGTCCCCGATCGCATTTTGGACCACCCGTTAGAATCCCGATTTCCCCAGTGGTGAGCAAGCCTGTGGCCAAGGGCATTGGTTGCCCGGGGCGGTAATTCCGCGCTTGCCGGAAGGCCCTTGTGTGTGCGGTCGTATTTAAGGCCCCAGCGTGGCTTATTTCAGTCTCCAGGACACACAATGCCGCAAAGACTCTTCGTAATTGAGGTAGGCTGTACGGTGCACTCGGGTCTAGGAGGAACGGGCGATAGTTCGCCGCGACTGGAGGCACCACCGTAATTCGACGCTGGACCTGCTGTTGCGGCTTCTCGGGCACCGGGGCAGTGACAGCGGGTGGCAGCAGAGTGGTGACGGGCGCTGTCAATACGGCTGCCGCTTAAGCCTTAGTTTCGTCGGGCTCGGAGACTGAGGGAGAGCCGCTCGCGGCGTTGTTGATGTTCGCCTCTATTGCCCCAGGGGAGCATTGCGTCAGATACCCTGTACGGCATCAACATGCCAGGACGTGAGTTGATTTTGTCTAGGTCCAGCGCTTTCAGATAATACGTACGTCCTTTCAGAGCGACGTTACGCAGCGCCGAGGTAAGCGCTCGGTGAGGGCGCTGGGTCAGGCGGCGGCGCGCTGAAGGTCGGCGGGCGTCCAGTTCCAGGGGAGGAGATCGGCGATTTTCCGGGCCGGGTGATCGGCGATGCGGGCCAGCACGTCGGCGAGGTAGTGCTGCGGGTTGCGGCGGTTGAGCTTGGCGGTCTCGATCAGGGAGTAGATCGCCGCGGCGCGGTGGCCGCCGGCGTCGGAACCGGCGAACAGATAGTTCTTGCGGCCGATCGCGACACAGCGCAGCGCCCGCTCGGCGGGGTTGTTGTCGAGGGCGAGGCGGCCGTCGTCGAAGCATCGCAGCAGTGCCTTCCAGCGCGAGCGCATGTAGCGGAAGGCCTTGGCGAGTTCGGATTTGCGGGACAGCCGGCGCAGTGTCGTCTCCGCCCAGGCGGCCAGCGCCTCGGCGATCGGCTTGGACCGCTGCTGACGTTCCCCTCGCCGAACATCGGGCGGCAAACCGGCGATCGTCTTGTCGATCTTGTAGAGGTCGCCGATGCGGTCGAGCGCCTGCTTGGCGATCGGCGAGCCGGTGGCGGCATGGACGTCGAAGAACTTGCGCCTGACGTGCGCCCAGCAGGCGGCCTCGGTGATCCGGTTGCCAGCGAACAGCTCGTTAAAGCCGGCATAGCCGTCGGCGTGGATGACGCCGGTGAACGCCTTCAGATGGGTCCGCGGGTGCTCGCCCTTGCGGTCGGCCGAGTAGCGGAACAGCGCCGCCGGCGGTCGCGCCCCGGCAAATGGCCGCTCGTCGCGGACATAGACCCACAGCCGCCCGGTCTTGGTCTTGCCGGTGCCCGGCGCCAGAACCGGCACCGGCGTATCGTCAACGTGCAGGGTGTCCGAAGCCATGATCTCGGCGGCGAGCGCGTCGACCAGCGGCTTCAGCGCCGCCGCCGTCGCGCCGACCCAGCCGGACAGGGTCGAGGTTTCCAGGCCGACGCCCTCGCGGGCGAAGATCTCGGCCTGGCGATAGAGCGGCAGATGGTCGTCGTACTTCGAGACCAGGATGTGCGCCAGCAACCCCGCGCCGGCGCGACCGCGGGCGATCGCGTGATCCGGCGCCGGCGCCGCCACCACCGTGTCGCAAGTCCGGCAGGAGAGCTTCTCGCGGACGTGCCGGACCACCTTGAAGCGGCCGGGCACGTAATCGAGGGTCTCGGTCGCGTCCTCGCCAATCCGCCGCAGCGCGCCGCCGCAGCTCGGGCAAGCTGGGCCGGCGCGATGCATCACCTCCTCGCGCGGCAGGTGCTCGGGCAACGGCCGGCGGGCTGGCTTTTGCCCCTCGGCCACGCTTTCGACGATGGCGGCCGCCTCGTGCGCGGCGCTCGCCAGCCGCTCGGCTTGGTCGGTTTCCAGGGCTTCGATCGCCAGCTCGAGCTGTTCGGTCTCGCGTGCCAGCTTCTCCGAGGACCGGCCGAACTCGGCGCGGCGGTAGCGCGCCAATTGGAACTTCAGCCGGGCGATCTCGGCCCGCGCCGACACCGCATCGCGCGCCATCTCGGCGATGATCCGCTTCAATGCCGCGATGTCGTCGGGCAGGGCTTCCGGGGTCGGCACGAGCGCGATTATCTCACGTCGCCAAGGTTCAATCGCTGCTCAACCATAGGGTGAGTCAATCGGCCGCAGTCAGCCAGCTAGCTCCGGCTGCCAGGTCCGCCGCGGCATCCGCCAATCGATCCCCTCCAGCAGCATGCCCAGCTGCGCCGACGTGATCACGACCTTACCGTCGGCCGGCGAGGGCCACACAAACCGGCCCTTCTCCAGTCGCTTGGCGAACAGGCACAGACCCTGCCCGTCCCACCACAGCACCTTGATCAGATCGCCGCGCCGACCGCGAAACACAAACAGATGGCCGCAGAACGGATCCTGCGCCATTCGCTCCTGGACCGCGGCGGCAAGCCCGTCAAAGCCCTTTCGCATGTCGGTGCGACCGACCGCCAGCCACACGCGCGTGCCTGCCGGCAGACCGATCATTGCAATAGCTCGATCACCTGCCGCAGCATCTCAGGCGACACCGCGCCGCGAAGACACACGCGCGTGCCGCACCCGAACGTGATCTCGATCACGCCGCTGCGCCGTGCTCGCGGGCGCGGCTCGTTCGCTTCCGGCACGATCTCCACCGGCAGCATGGTGACGCTTTGCTTCGCCGCGGCCCGCGGCTTCGGCGCCATCTCGCGCCGCCATTTAAAAACCTGGTTCGCGTTTACATCATGCCGCCGCGCCACGATCGAAACCGACGCGCCAGGCTCCAGCGTCTCGGCCACGATCCGGCGTTTCAATGCCCGGGTCCATTGGCGACGCTTGGAGCCATTGGAGCTTCGCTTAGTGTCCACTACGCCGTTGGTGGACACTTCCGTTACGGTCTCTGCCATCCCCCGATCATCGCCCCAAGCGACGATCAACGGCAGGCGCCCT